>NZ_JAEINV010000002.1 GCF_016342705.1 Lutibacter sp.
CCCGCCTGTAGCTGTTAATGTCGTACTTGGTGTCGTACAGTTAATCGTTACATCGGACCCTGCATCTGCCGTTGGTGCTGTTTTGTCTACAGTGACCGTTACCTCATCGGTATCAGTACATCCATTCGATCCTGTTACAGTTACTGTATACGTTGTTGTTGCTGTTGGTTCAGCTGTTGGATTGGCAACATTCGTTGCGCTTAATCCTATTGCTGGACTCCAAGAATAACTTACCCCGCCTGTAGCTGTTAATGTCGTACTTGGTGTCGTACAGTTAATCGTTACATCGGACCCTGCATCTGCCGTTGGTGGTAATGGTACAGCATTAATAACTATATTTTGTGAATTACCCGATGTGCAATTATTTAATTTTGCTGTAACTGTATAAGTTCCTGAAGGAGCAATAACAACAGCTCCATTTTGCACAACATTTGTTGAAGGAGTGATTGTATAAGTATAATTTGCGTTATAATTAGTAATTGTAAAACTTCCTGTAGTAACAGAACAAGTTGGCTGGGTTGTTACTGTAGCCAAAGGAACATCTGGTGTTGCTGATATCCCTATCCTAAATTCATAATAACAAATTGAAGTTCCTGGAGGTATTGCAAAATAAGTTGCAGTACTTAAAGGAAACGGGTTAGAGGAAGTATACTCTATCGATGAATTTGTAACTGGATACTCATTATAAAAACGAGTTCCAACAGGAAATTCACCTGAAACTTCTGAAATATTTATTGATGTTACAGAACCATTACAAACGTAAAAATCTCTGATTGGAGTTTGACCGCCACAATTAGCATTTACAAATGCAGCAGCATCAATATTAACAATTAATGGTGTTGGTATTTTCTCACCTTCACATACACCAGACACAACATGTCCTTGAAAAATTGCTTCATCAAATTGTATACCTGAAGTAACTCCCTGACCTTCAATTGTTCCATTAAGAGGGACAATTGTTCCACAACTTGAATTTACCAATAAAGAACAATCTGTTGTTGCCTTTAATTTAAAAGTTAGAGTTCCTAAAATGTTATTAATATTAGTAGGGACTGGCAATGTCCCAATATCCCAAACTATAGATCCTGTTGCTCCTCCTAACGGAGCTGGAACATAAATAGGGTTTGAAATAGGATTAAATCCAGATGCTTGTGTAAATGAAATACTACCAGGCACGAAATTTGAAGTAAAAGGAATTGGAATTGAAACTTTTGTATTTGAAATAGCTTCCGTTCCAACATTTTTTAATTCAAGCTTATATTCTATCTCACCACCAGGCAAAACAGTTAAATTAGCAGGGTTTGCAACTCCATTAATCGCGCTAACATTAATTATACCTTCAGGTTCAGGAATATATGCATCAACAGCAAATGCTACATTAAAAATAATGTAAGTATCTTGTGTTGTTCCATATCTAAATTTTGTAGTGTTTTGACTATTTTTAATTACAGATTTATCGGTATTTGGAATATTAAAAATACTTATATCTAAACCCGTATTATTTAATAAATTAGGATTACGAGCATTTCCACCTGTACTTATTGACGAATTAAAATAATTATCTCCAACACCATCAGAATTATTTAATGTTAAATAACTATTATCTATTTGCTTTTGAATTTGAAAATAATCTCCAGGAATTCCTCTATCACCTTCACCCGACATTACCCCAACCTTAAGCTTAACATCTCCAAATTGTTTCGTATTTATTCCAGTAATTGGAATTTCATAATTGGCTGTACAGCTACCACAAACATAGGCATACCCATCAAAGACAGTAATATCACGCCAATCCATTTTAGAATTTTCATAAACAACTACCATTCCCCAACCTCCATAATAACCAGTATTTCCTCCATCACCTTCTAACAAAGCAATATCTGCCACATAGTATTGACCAATACCATTTTGCTTTACATAATCCGTAATATCAGCATAGCCAGCATACATGCTTCCATAATCTGTACTTGGAAAATTTATTTCTGATGAACCACTTACACTATTTGCAGTAATTTGGGTATAACCTGAAGCAGTTGGCCCTTTAATTTTTACTTTTGTTTTATCAAAAGATTTAGTTACTGATGTTGTATTTGGGACTGTAACTTTATAAGCTACATCTACATAAGCGCTAGTAGGACTTCCTGTATCTGAATTTTTTCCGTCTCTTTTTAACCTGTTAACCTTTAACGTATAACTTGAATCTGTAAAAATTATATATGGTGAAGCTAAATACGCATCATCACTAGTAATAGAACTTGTTGAGATAGGAGATTCTGCTCCTCCATTAACAGAAACATGTAAAGTTTGAGACCCACTATTGTGTCTATAAATAAAAGCTACCGTATTATTCCCAGATGTAACTACAATTGGCTGAAAAGTATAGGTTATGATTCTATTATTATTATTTCCAGATCTTGATATAACAAGTTTATAATTTGTATTTGGAATACTTTGATTTTCATAAAAACGTTGATTTGTATCCGTAACTGTAGTAGTTGTAGTTCCTCCTATAGGAATATTTTTAGTAACATTAAATGTGTTTGAGGATCCTGCTCTACCTGTCCAATATAACCCTGCATAAATAATATTAGAACAACTCGGCACCGATCCATTTTCAGTAGATAATGCTAATGTAGATGATGATGAATTCCATGTGTTAGCATCAGAATCCACATCCACATACTTCATGTCTTCAGAATTACTAGTATTATCACCATAGGTAACCAATGTTAAATTGGTATTTCCCAACATAGTAAAATCTCCTTTAACCGTATATTGCGTTTGATTAGGAGGTGTGGATAAACTTGAAGTTCTAGGCGTAAAAGTTTTTATAACTTGCCCATAACTATTAAAACTCATTGCGAAAAATAGCAACAAGATGAATATTTTAGTTAATGAATTTATAGATACGATAAATTTATTAGAGTAGTTTTTTTCCATTTCTTAGTCTTTTTAAATTAGTCAATTTAAATTAAGAAGGATTTACCTTCGTAAAATAAACAATTACTTCTGGTTCTAGATTCAATACAAATTGTTTAATTTGATCTACAGAACAATCGAAATAACACTTTATAAATACATACTTCAATTTTTGAAATTGATTTACTTTTGATAAATCAAATTCATTTTTTAAATCACTTGAAGTTTTAAGATTAATTGTAATAAGCTCAACAGAGCTAAACAAAGAACTTTCTTCGTTTAATTTATGAAAAGGTTGAGTATTGTTAAATTTTACTTTTAAAGGATTACCAACTCCAGTTATATTTTTAACTGAATTATTATCAATATACACCGTTGGCTTTAAATTATTATTCAATTCCAAGAAATCTTGCAGACTAATATTTGTTGCCTCCTTTGAATTTGCATTTGATTTTAATGCCGCACTTTTTGATTGAACCTTAGATTGTACTTCATTCATTTGAAAATCATTTTCAAATAATTCGAACACTTTAGCCTCTTGTGCATTAACAACATTCAACCACATAAAAGCAAATAAACTAACGTTAATTAAATTAAAATATCTCAAAGTAATTTTATTTTTCATATTTTTTTATTTTTTAAATCTTATTCAGGCGAATAAAAATTTCAGTAAACATTTCCAACTCAAAAGTTTGGATCCATTAAAACATCCAATAATTGTTATTAAACAACTTTGAAAATTTCGTTGTAAATAAATTCAATAAAAAATTGATTAATTTACATAAAGGGTCAAAATAAAAATGAAATTTGTGGGGATACATATTTCTAAAGCAAATATACATTAAAAAGCAGATAACTCACTATATATCAGTTGTTTTTTCATGAGAATTTAACAAACGGAATGTTTTTTTGAACAAACGGTAATTTAAATAAATTAAAAGAATATAATTTTATGATAATTATCATTATTAAATTGAAAAATAAATCTCATAAAGTATTTTTCAAAATTATTGAAATCAAATAAAAAGGCTATTTTTGTAATTCAATTATTAAGATGATTACAATGAACAAATACGATGTAGCTATTATTGGCTCTGGACCAGGAGGATATGTTGCCGCCATTAGATGTGCACAATTAGGATTGAAAACTGCCATCATTGAAAAATATAATACGCTTGGCGGAACTTGTTTAAATGTTGGATGTATTCCTTCAAAAGCACTATTAGATTCTTCACATCATTATTACGATGCCACAAAACATTTTGAAACGCACGGAATTACAGTTTCTGGCTTAAGTGTAAATTTTCAACAAATGATTGCTCGAAAAAACGAAGTAGTTGCTCAAACTTCTGGAGGAATTAATTATTTAATGGATAAAAATAAGATTGATATGTTTCAAGGTGTTGGAAGTTTTTCCGATACAACACATATATTAATTTCAAAAGCAGATGGAACTTCTGAAACCATTGAAGCATCTAAAATAATTATAGCAACCGGCTCAAAACCAGCTTCTTTACCGTTTATTACGATTGATAAAAAAAGAGTGATTACTTCAACTGAGGCTTTAAGCTTAACTGAAATACCTAAACACTTAATTGTAATTGGTGGTGGTGTAATTGGACTGGAATTAGGCTCCGTTTATAGCAGATTAGGATCTGATGTTTCGGTCATTGAATATATGCCAAACATTACTCCTGGAATGGATGCAATGTTATCAAAAGAATTGCAAAAATCATTAAAAAAACAAGGATTAAAAATATATACAAGCCATAAAGTAACTTCTGTTGAAAATAAGGGAAAAGAAATTATTGTAATTGCTGACGATAAAAAAGGAAATCCGGTTGAATTTAAAGGAGATTACACCTTAATTTCAGTTGGAAGAAAACCGTTTACTGAAGGATTAGGCCTAGAAAAAGTTGGTATTAAAGTTTCAGAAAGAGGTCAAATTGAAACCAATGAACATTTACAAACTAATGTTTCTAATATTTATGCCATTGGCGATGTTGTAAAAGGCGCTATGTTAGCACATAAAGCTGAAGAAGAAGGAATGCTTGTTGCCGAATTAATTGCAGGGCAAAAACCACATATAGATTATAATTTAATTCCTGGTGTTGTATATACTTGGCCAGAAGTTGCTGCAGTTGGTAAAACTGAAGAACAATTAAAAGAAGTTGGTGTAAATTATAAATCTGGAACTTTTGCAATGAGAGCTTTAGGTAGAGCCAGAGCAAGTATGGACTTAGACGGACAAATAAAGGTATTAGCAGATGCTGAAACAGATGAAATTTTAGGAGTACATATGATTGGTGCAAGAGCCGCAGATATGATTGCTGAAGCTGTAATTGCAATGGAATTTAGAGCATCATCTGAAGATGTTGCACGTTCTTCTCACGCGCATCCAACTTTTACAGAAGCATTTAAAGAAGCTTGTTTGGCTGTAAATGATAGAGCTATACATAGTTGATTTTAGTTTAAAGTTGAAAAGTTAAATGGTTTAAAAGTTTCGTCATTCTGAAACAAGTTCAGAATGACGGATATAAATAATACTTTGTAAAAGTCTATTTTTGCAACAATGCAAAGAACCAGTCAAATAATAACAATACAAAATATTGCTGAATTTAAATCGCAACTTTTGCTTTGGGCGCAGCAATTTAACGTTGCCGTTTGGTTAGATAGTAATAATTATCAACAAAAACATTCCAATTTTGATGCCGTTTTAGCTGTTGATTCGTTTTCACAGATTAAAAGCACTTATAAAAATGCATTCCAACAATTAAAAAATTACCAAACCAACACTAAAGATTTCATTTTTGGCTATTTAAGTTACGATTTAAAAAATGACGTTGAAAATCTATCATCAACCAATTTTGATGGGTTGGATTTTCCAGATTTGTTCTTTTTTCAACCTAAAAAATTGTTTTTTATTAAAGGAAATACTGTTGAAGTAAAATACATTTCAAATTTCGATGATGAAATTCATTCAGATTTTGAAAAAATTAACAACCAAACATCCAACATCCAACAACCAACAATCAACAATCAAATAAAAATTAAACTTCGCATCCATAAAGATGAATATTTTAATAAATTAAATACTATTTTAAATCATATTCACCGAGGAGATATTTACGAAGCCAACTTTTGTCAAGAATTTTATAGTGAGAATTCAACTATAAATCCGTTGGAAATTTATCAGAATTTAAACGAAATTTCAAAACCTCCTTTTGCTACATTTTTAAAATTAAATAATCAATTTTTATTATCTGCTTCACCTGAACGCTATCTTAAAAAAGATGGAGAAACAGTGATTTCTCAACCCATAAAAGGCACTGAAAAAAGAGCTTCCACTAAAATTGAGGACGAAAAACTAATCAATCAATTGGAACAAAATCCAAAAGAACGTGCAGAAAATATAATGATTGTGGATTTGGTAAGAAACGATTTATCCCGCGCTGCCATAAAAGGATCTGTAAAGGTTGAAGAATTATGCAAAGTATATACTTTTGAACAAGTGCATCAATTAATTTCAACAGTAACTTGCAAAGTAAAAAACACCGTTCATCCAGTAGATATTATTAAAGATACTTTTCCGATGGGAAGTATGACAGGAGCTCCAAAAATTTCAGCAATGAAAATTATTGAAGCAGTAGAAGAAACAAAACGTGGTATTTACTCTGGCGCTGTAGGTTATTTTACTCCGAATGGCGATTTTGATTTTAATGTAATTATAAGAAGTATATTGTACAATGCTTCAAAAAAATATGTTTCTTATTCCGTTGGCGGTGCAATTACTTCAAAATCGGTGCCTGAAAAAGAATATGAAGAATGTTTGCTAAAAGCAAAAGCTATGAAACAAGTGTTATTAAACGCTAAATAAGTATATTTACACTATAAAATATGAACTTAAAACAGCATCAAACAAAATATTTCTAACAAGCTATGAAATCTGAATTAAGAAACCATATTGACACCAACCTACCATTTTTAAAAGATAAAAAACTTTTAATAGCAATTTCTGGAGGAATTGATAGTGTAGTTTTAACACATTTATTACGTAAATTACACTATTCTATATCATTAGCGCATTGCAATTTTTCGCTACGCGGAAAAGAAAGCAATAAAGATGAAGAGTTTGTAAAAGAATTAGGTGAAAAATATAATTTACCAACGTATACCATTAAATTTAATACAGAAGAATTCGCCAAAGAAAAAGGATTATCAACCCAAATGGCAGCGCGCGAATTAAGATATACTTGGTTTGAGAAAATTTTAGCAGAAAACAATTTAGATTATATAATTACCGCACATCATAAAGACGATGTAATTGAAACATTTTTAATTAATTTAACGCGTGGAACTGGGTTAGATGGCTTAACTGGAATTCCGGAAGTTAATGGGAGAATTGTTAGACCAATGCTTCCTTTTATTAGACAAGAGGTTTTGGTGTATGCTACTAAAAAGAAATTAATTTGGCGAGAAGATGGTTCTAACTCCTCTATTAAATATTTTAGAAATAAAATTCGTCATAAAATAGTTCCAGTTTTAAAAGAATTAAATCCAAATTTACTAGAAACCTTTTATAACACGTTAGAAAATTTAAAAGGAAGTCAGCAAATTATTAAGGATTGTATTAAAAATATTGAAAAAAAAGTAATTTCAAAAAAAAACAATGAAATACATTTTAATATAGAAATTTTAAAAAACCTAGGCAATCCTAAAATATATTTATTTGAACTTTTACACAATTACGGATTTACAGAATGGAATGATATTGCAGATTTATTAGATGCACAAACCGGTAAAAAAGTACTGAGTAAAACACATCAACTATTAAAAAACAGAGATGTTTTAGTTTTAACTACAATCAATAATTTAAGTGCAATCACACCCGAAGAAATTCACGTAACCACTAAAGAAATAAATACGCCAATCCATCTTACTTTTGAAACAGTTTCTATTCCTATTTCATCAACTAATATGGATCATAAAGCATTTGAAACCATTATTTTTGAAAAAGAAAATGAAATATCTTTAGATTTAGATAAAATTCAATTTCCGTTAACTATCAGAAAATGGGAACAAGGAGATTATTTTTACCCAATTGGTTTAAATGGCAAAAAGAAACTGAGTAAATATTTTAAAGACGAAAAATATTCTTTGAATGATAAGGAAAATACTTGGTTACTATGTTCTAACAATGATATTGTTTGGTTAATTGGAAAGCGATTAGATGACCGTTTTAAAATCACTAAAAAAACGGCTAATGTTCTTAAAATTAAGAATTAATTGTACTTTTATAAAAAAATAAAATTGATGAATCTGGCTAAAAACAACTTACTTTTAATACTTGTTTTTTTTACTTCTGTTATTTTTTCACAAGAAATAAAAAAAACGATTCCTGTAAGTATTTACACCAATAATGCTGAATTTACTGATTTAATTAGCACTTTTAACATTCATAAAAAGCTTAATTTAACCTCGTATAAATTTATGTTTTTAGCTGTTAAAAATTTGGAAGAAGGCAACTTTAACATATCTTTTTATAACATTAATTCCCCTTCAATGTATATTTACGAAACGTATACTAAAGTGTATCAAACTGCACAATTACAAAGGAGCTTTTTTAAAGTATCCGATTTATATAACATTCGCTCAAAAAACCAATTTTAAACGTATCAAAAAAAAAAACGATTTCGTTAAATTTAAATAATTAAAATACAAATTCAATGAACCTTTTGTATTTTTCACCCAAAATTAATACTATATTTTATGCATAAACAGCCAAAACTAACTAGATTCAACGAAAACGTATTATCTAAATACCAAATTTATAATAGTATTTTCATGACACTTCCGTTTGATACTATTTCAAAAACAGGTGTTTTATTACCGCTGTTTCATGACATTTGTGAAAATGGTTTTGCTCAAAAAAAGAATCCTATTGAAATTGTTGAAGAATTTTTTGAAGCCTATCAGCAAAATCCATCGCAAGAAGAAAAAATAAATTTATTATTTCGTTTCATACAATACATTGAACGTCAGGTAGTTTTATTTGATGCTATTGAAGATGCTGCCTTTCCAATTGTAAATAACATGGATGGAGTTGGAACCATGCGAAACACCAAAGAAACTGCCACACAAGAAAATAAAAAAGAAGCACTTAGAAAACATTTAGAAGACTTTAAAGTTAGAATAGTTTTAACTGCACATCCAACACAATTTTATCCAGGCGCAGTATTAGGAATTATTACAGATTTAGCAGAAGCTATTGAACAAAATGATTTATTACTAATTAATAAATTATTAGCTCAGTTAGGAAAAACACCGTTTTTTAAACACGTAAAACCTTCTCCTTATGATGAGGCTGTTAGTTTAATTTGGTATCTAGAAAATGTATTTTATCACTCTGTTTCAGATACGTACAACTATATTCAAAGTAATATTTTTGACGGACAAAAAATGGATAACGACATTATTAACTTAGGCTTTTGGCCAGGTGGAGATAGAGATGGAAATCCGTTTGTTACTACAGAAATTACTTTAAACGTTGCAAAGCGTTTAAAACAAACCATACTTAAAAATTATTATAGAGATATACGTATCTTAAAGAAACGTTTGACATTTAATGGTGTTGAACAGGCAATTACTGATTTAGAAAAATTGTTATTTGATAATAGTGTAAATCCAGACCTAAATACCATGTATTCTCTAGAAGAATTTATTGGGAAATTAGAGCAAATTAAACATACATTAATAACCAAACATGAATCGCTTTATTTAGAAGAAATCAATGATTTTATAAATAAAGTTCACTTATTTGGTTTCCATTTTGCAACGTTAGACATTAGACAAGATAGTAGAGTACATCACAATGTTTTTTCAGAAATAGTAACAACTTTAATAAATAGTGGGAATACAGTATTTCCTAAAAACTATTTAGAACTAACTGAAGATGAGCAAATTGAAATCCTATCTAAAGTAGAAGATTCTGTAGATATTTCAATTTTTGAAAATGAAATGGTTACTAAAACTTTGAGTTCTATTCGCGCAGTTAAATCTATACAAGAAAGTAACGGAGAACGTGGAGCTAATAGATATATTATTAGCAATAACCAACAAGCTGTGAACGTTATGGAAACTTTTGCCATGTTTAATTTATGTGGTTTTAAACACCATATTACGGCAGATATTATTCCGCTCTTTGAAACCATTAACGATTTAACAAATGCAGAAGGTGTCATGAATAAATTGTATTCTAACGAGGCTTATATGAAACATTTAGCTGAAAGAGGAAACAAACAAACCATTATGCTTGGTTTTTCTGATGGAACAAAAGATGGTGGTTATTTAATGGCTAACTGGGCAATTTTTAGAGCTAAGGAAAATTTAACTAAAATATCTAGAAATTACGGGATAAAAGTTATCTTTTTTGATGGACGTGGTGGACCTCCTGCACGTGGTGGAGGAAAAACACATCAATTCTATGCTTCTTTAGGTCCAACTATTGAAAATGAAGAAATTCAATTAACGGTTCAAGGACAAACTATTAGCTCAAATTTTGGAACACAAGATGCAGCTCAATATAATATTGAACAGTTATTAAGTGCTGGAGTAGCAAATGAATTGTTTACAAACCCAAATCATATCATGACAAAAAATGATATTGAAATTATGGATAATTTGGCAACAACCAGTTACAAAGCATATTCAGATTTTAAAAATCATCCAAAATTTTTACCTTATTTAGAAAGAATGAGTACGCTTAAATATTACGCAAAAACAAATATTGGTAGTCGCCCATCTAAACGTTCAAGCGGTGATGAGCTAAATTTTTCTGATTTA
Source organism: Lutibacter sp. (assembly GCF_016342705.1). Taxonomy (GTDB): domain Bacteria; phylum Bacteroidota; class Bacteroidia; order Flavobacteriales; family Flavobacteriaceae; genus Lutibacter. The sequence continues at coordinate 10,762 of NZ_JAEINV010000002.1, forward strand.
AGAGCAATTCCTTTTGTAGGTTCTTGGAGTCAGTTAAAACAAAATGTCCCTGGTTTTTATGGTGTTGGAACTGCTTTAAAAAAATACGAAGATACTGGTGAGTTTGATAAGTTAAAGCACTTTTATAATAATTGTGATTTCTTTAAAACTTTAATAGGAAATAGTATGATGTCGCTTTCAAAATCCTTTTTTGAACTAACTCAATATATGGAGAAAGATGAAGAGTTTGGAGAATTTTGGAAAATTATTCATGAAGAATATGAAACATCAAAACGCTTAATTTTAAAATTAGCCGATTATACTGAATTAATGCAAAGCAACAAAGTTGGAAAAGCTTCCATTGAAATCCGTGAGAATATTGTATTGCCATTAATTACAATTCAACAATATGCATTAATTAACATCCAACAACTTTCAAAAGATGAAAATGCAGATCCTGAATTAGTAAAAATATTTGAAAAAATGGTAACAAGATCTTTGTTTGGAAACATTAATGCAAGTAGAAATTCAGCTTAAATTATGACAACATTACAAGTAAACGAAAATGAATATGCGCCTTTTTATAAAAATTATATTAAGGCTTTAGGAACAGCAGACTTGTTTGAAACTTTACATAAATCTTCAGAAGATTTATTAATAACAATTAAACATTTACCTGAAGAAAAACTAATGTACAGCTATCAGGAAGGGAAATGGACAATTAAAGAACTTGTTCAGCATATAATTGATGCCGAACGAGTTTTAAGCTATAGAGCATTACGTTTTTCCAGAAATGACGCAACAGACTTACCTGGTTTTAATGAAGATTGGTATGTTGCAAACTCCAATGGAAACAATAGAAGTATTGAAGATTTATTAACTGAGTTTTCTTTTGTTAGAAACTCAACTATTCAACTTTTGAAAAGCTTTACAGATGAAATGTTTGAATTTACAGGATCTATTGATGGTAGTGACATGTCAGTTAGAGCTTTAGCATTTATTATTGCTGGCCATCAAATGCATCATTTAAAGGTTATTAAAGAAAAATATTTATAAATATTTCACATAGAAATAGCTGTAAAATTCTCCATTATCCTTCACGAATTTTATTTTATTTTGTAAAATATTTACAACGTTAAAATTGTTTTTTTATTTAAAATAGCCCAAGAAGATAATGAATTTAACTCACTTTTTAAATTTAATTTATTGATAATATTACTACGGTGTTTTTCAACAGTTCTCACCGAAACACCTAATCCATCTGCAATTGAATTTGTTGGAATTTGTTCTGCAATTTGTTTTAAAATAGTTACTTCTGAAGGCGTTAATGATTTTAACTGCTGTAGCTTTTTACTTTTATGTTGTACAAAACCTTTTTCAAAAGAAGTACTAAAATAAATTTTATTTTCAAGTACTGCTTTTATGCACTTTTTTATTTCAGTAAAGGAATCTTCTTTTAGCAAATAGCCATTAATATGAAGCGCTTTTGCTTGCATTACATAATCGGCTTCTTTATGAAAAGAATGTATGATAAATTTTGTAGCCACATTTTTTTCTTTAGCCGATTTTATTACTTCTAGCCCTGTTAAAAAAGGCATATCAATATCTAAAATTGCCAATGTTGGCTCCAATTTTAATATGAGGTTTAAAGCTTCAATTCCATTTTGGGCTTGCCCAATAACTTTATAACCATTTGATTCTAATTCTTCATAAAAGCCTTTTAAAATCATGGGATGATCATCCGCTATTAATATAGAAATATTTTTCTCTTTTTTCATTTAAATGGGAATTACTAATTGAATGATAGTTCCTTTCTTAAGTTGGGTACTAATTTCTAATTTCGATTTTATTATTTTTGAACGCTCCTTCAGTGTTTTCATTCCTAAACTAATAATATTACTTCGCTCTAAATCAAATCCTTTTCCATTATCTTTCATTATAAGCACTATTTCTTTTTCTCTTTTTTCAATAGTGATATAAGCCGCTTTTGCATTTGCATGTTTTACAATATTACTTAAAACTTCCTGCATAATTCTATATAAATGAAGCGTGTTTTCAGTAGTTAACAGATTGTCTATATTTTCAATTTCATTGGTGAAAAAGATATTAGTATGGCTATCTACCTCATTAATCATAGAAATAATTGCATTTGTAATTCCCAAACCTTCAATTACTGGCGGATGCAAACCACGGGAAATGGTCCTTAATTCTTCCAATGTATTTTCAGAAAGTGAAACTAGCTCACTGTTTTTAACCATCTTAGATTTTTTGGTTAATAACATTAATTTTTGTCCAACACTATCATGAAGTTCTCTGGCTACTCTAGTACGTTCATTTTCTTGTGCGGCTATTAAATTTTGCGAAAAGGACTCCTGAAGTTTTTGTTCTCTTCTGGCATTGTTTCTAGATCTAAATAATATAATAAATATAAAAATGGAAATAAGCCCAGCACCACCAAAAATCATTATTTGAGTTTTCACTTTGCTTATTTCATTCAACAATGTAATATCCTTCTCTTGATTTTCAATTTTAAAGTCTCTTTTTTTGGCTTCAAAAACAGTTTGATAATAACTTAATGTATTTATTTTTTGAACACTTGATATGGAGTCTTTTAATGCATAGTAATTATTTAAATGAAAATAAGCTTCTGTTGTCTTTCCCAGTTTTTTATAAACTTTTGATAAAAAAAACTCTGCAATATAAATCTCTTCCGGTTTTTTTTTGCTTATTTTTTTTACTAAATGCTCTTCTGCAAGTTTTAATGCTTTTTGATAATCACCTTTTGCAAAAGCAATATTTTTTAAAACTTCTAAATAATCTTCATTATAGTCTTTGCTTGTATATAACGATTTATTTTTTTCAATTTCCAATAGGTATTTTTCAATTTCTTTAAGATTTCCATCTTCGGTATATGCAACAATTAATTTACACACTAAAATTGGACGTAAATATGCATCTGTGTTGGATTTTTCGTTAGCTTCAATAGCTAATAAAAGACTGGAAATACACTCTTTGGTTTTACCAATTTTCCTAAAATCTTCTGCAGAGTTGGTATATAATGCTGTCAGGTTCCTATAACCGTTTATTTTTTTTGCTAAAACAATAGCCTCATTTCTTTCTTGTTCTGCAACTTCATAAAAAGCATTTTGACTGAATAAAATAGATAATGAATTTTTAGCACTGATAATATTAAATGTATCTTTTAACTTTTGAAAAAGTAATTCAGCATCTTGTAATTTAAGAGACGCATCAGAAAAATTACCAATATCTGTATATGCGTAGCCCATATATAAGTTCACCAAGGCCAATAATCTTTCATTTTTAGATTGTTCGGCATATTTTCTGGCCAACCCATAATTAGTTATTGCAACATTAAACTCATTTAAAAAATAATAACTATCTGCACCATTTAAGTATAACTGAGCTAATGCATTCTCATTTTTAATTTTTGCTTTTTTATCAATAAAACTTTTAAACAAGCCTAACCCTTCTTCTGGAGTTCTAACAATGTTGTTATAATAATAGATGAGATTGGCTGTTTGAACAGTTGACAAATTAATTGAATCTAACTGCAAAGCATAAGAAATAGTTTCTCTGACTATAGAATCATACTTAAAATTTGAATTGTACTCGGTAAGTTTTGTTAAACTATCTAACCATTTTAAACGTTCCCCTTTTTTGGAATTCTTTACTTTGAGTTTTACGTTACCTATTTCCGTTTTTAACTTAGTTTCTTGAGAAACCATTACAATACTGAAAATAAAAAAATAAATTATTAGGGACTGTTTCATGAAATATTTTAAAAGTATATTTGATTTTATATATTAAATATACCGTTTTAAAAATAACATTTATTTTTTAGATTAATCTCCTTTATCTAAAAAGAAAATTTCATTTACACTTTTATTAAATATTTTAGAAATTTTTAACGCTAAAACTGTTGAAGGAACGTATTTATTTAACTCCATTGCATTTACCGTTTGACGGCTAACACTTATCATTTCAGCTAATTTTGCTTGTGTAATATTATGTATTGCGCGTTCTACCTTTATATTATTCTTCATTTCTAATTATTCATTTTGCTTTTAATACTCTAAAAACGTACTTCTAAATAATTATAATATTATTATAAACTTTTAAGAAAGCATTAAATGTAAAGTAATTATTACTTTTAGACAAATATTTTTTACTATTATGTTTCGTAACATAAAAAATATTATATTTGAACTAACTAAAAAATCATACATATTAAATGCGAATTCTTAAAAAGGTTTTCATATCAATTGTAGTAATTTCACTACTAATTTTTGCTGCAATTTGGATTTATTTCAATAGCCTAAAACCAAACTATGCAGGCGAAATAAAATTGCAAAATATTGATAATGAAACCACTGTATATTTTGATGATTTTGGAATTCCCCATATTTATGCACAAAGCCAAGAAGATGCTTTAACTGCCTTAGGGTACGTTCATGCCCAAGATAGATTGTTTCAAATGGAGTTGATGAGGCGCATTGCTCCGGCCAGACTTTCGGAGATTTTTGGCAAAGACATGCTTAAAAACGATCTGTTTTTTGCAAAACTAGGTATTGATGAAGTTTCAAAAAGAACTATTGAAAAATTAGATAAAAACAGCCCAACATACAAACTAAGTACAGCCTATTTAAATGGTGTTAATCAGTTTATTGAAAATGGCCCAACACCAATAGAGTTCACTTTAATTGGTATTAAAAAACAAAAATATACACTAAATGACATGTACAATATACTTGGATATATGTCTTTTAGTTTTGCAATGGCTCAAAAAACCGATCCATTATTATCTGTAATTCAACAAAAATTAGGTGAAAATTATTTGAAAGAATTAAATATAGATAGTACTCCAAATTCAACGTTTATAAAAAATTCTAAATCAAGTTTAGCAAGTTTAGAAAATATGATAGCTCAAGCTACAGAAGTTTTGCAAAAAACTCCAATCCCACCATTTATTGGTAGTAATAGCTGGGTGGTTTCGCCCAATAAAACTGCAAATGGAAAAGTGATTTTTGCCAACGATCCTCATATTGGTTTTTCACAACCTTCCGTTTGGTACGAAGCACATATTTCCACTCCAAATTATGAAATGTATGGCTATCATATTGCAGGTATTGCCTTTCCTCTTTTGGGTCATAACAGAAACTACGCGTACGGTTTAACAATGTTTGAAAACGATGACATTGACTTTTATCAAGAAGAAAACAATCCTACAAATAGCAATCAATATAAAACTTCTGAAGGCTATTTAAATTATAAAACAACCTCTAAAACTATAAAAGTTAAAGATGAAAATGACGTAGTTGTTGAAGTAAAATCTACCAATCACGGGCCATTAATGAACAATACTATTGAGACAGTTACACAAACAGAACCTATAGCAATGTCTTGGATTTATACAAAATTTGACAATGATGCGCTGGAAGCTTTGTATACCATTTCCCGAGCAAAAAAAATGGCAGATGTTAAGAAAGGTGTTTCCATGATACACGCTCCAGGATTAAATATTATGTATGGTGATGCCGAAGGAAATATTGCTTGGTGGGCAGCTGGAAAGCTCTATAAATTAAAATCTAATGCCAATAGAAAACTTATTTTAAATGGCGCTTCTGGCGAAGATGATATTCAATCATATTTAGATTTTGACCAGAACCCAATGGCGGAAAACCCTTCTTGGAATTACGTATACTCCGCTAACAATCAACCAGATAGTATTGCTGATATTTTATATCCTGGTTATTATTTACCAGAAGATAGAGCTAAAAGAATTGTTCAATTACTAGCGCCTAAAAATAATTGGACAAAAGAAACAATGAGTGAAATGATTAATGATAATACATCCGCCGTTTCTTCAGAAATCATTAAGCAGTTTACAACCATCATGGATTGTAATTCATTTACAAAAAATGAACAAAGCGCCATTGATATTTTGCAGCTTTGGGACGGATCTAACACCATAGAAAATGTTGCTCCCACAATTTATAATAAATGGATTTACCTATATTTAAAAAACACTTTTGAAGATGAATTGGGTGAAAAATTATTCCACCAACTTAATGCAACACACGTAATGAGAAGAATGATTGCCGCCCAAATAAAAAAAGAACATTCAATTTGGTGGGATGACGTAAATACTAAGAACAAAAAAGAAACAAGAAAAGAAATTTTAACAAAATCTTTTACCCAAGCAATAAATTCATTAGAAAAACAACTTGGCAGTAATATTATAGGTTGGAATTGGGGAAAAGTTCATACCTTAGAGCATCCGCACCCAATTGGGACAATATCTTACTTAAAAAAATATTTTAATGTAGGACCTTTTCCTATGAATGGTGCTAGAGAAGTTATTGACAATAGAATTTTTGAATATGATGACACTGGGCTATACAAAGTTATGGCAGGACCTTCAACAAGAAGAATTATAGATTTTTCGGATATTGAAAACAGTTTAAGTATTCTGCCAACAGGTCAATCTGGAAATCCATTTAGTAAACATTTTAAAGATCAAGTTGAAATGTTTAACAAAGGAGAATTCCGAAAAATGAAAATGAATAAAGAAGAAATTATTTCAACATCAACTAAACTAACTATTTTACCAAAATAATGAGTAAGAGAATAACCATAAAACAAATTGCACAAGCGCTGCACGTTTCAATTTCTACTGTTTCAAAAGCTTTAAATGATAGCTATGAAATTAGTGATGAAACCAAGAAAAAAATACAAGAATATGCAAAGTTGCATAAGTATAAACCAAACACATTGGCTTTAAGTTTACAAAACAAAAAAACCAAAACTATTGGTATAATTATTCCAAATATTCTTACCTACTATTTTGCCAGAGTTTTGCGTGGAATTGAAAAAGTTACTACAGAAAAAGGGTACAATATTATAACTTGTATTACCAACGAATCCTACAAAAAAGAGGTAGATACCATGCAAATGTTATCTAATGGAACCATTGATGGTTTTATAGCCTGTATGTCTGAAGAAACCTTAAAACTTCAAAAATATGATCATTTTCATGATATTTTGGAAGAAGGAACACCTATTGTTTTATATGACAGAACTCATGCCGAAATAAATTGTGACAAAGTAGTTACTGACACCGTAAAAAGCGCTTATAAAGCAACTCGCTTTTTAATGAAATCAGGATGTAAAAACATTGCTTTAGTTTCAGTTTCAGAAGGCTTAAACGTTAGTGAATTTAGTGCTAAAGGCTATAGAAAAGCGCTTAAAAAATATGATTTCCCGATAAATGAAAATTTAATTATTCGTCAACATGATGAAACAAATTTAAAAGAACGAATCATTAAAATGCTAGACACTAACAATGTAGATGGTATTTTTACCGTTGATGAAATTTCGGGAGCTATTACTATTCAAGCATTAGATGCTAAAAAAATGAAAATCCCAGAAGAAGTTTCTATAATAGGTTTCACAAACGGGATGATATCGCGTTACAGCACTCCTCCATTAACAAGCGTAAATAGATTTGCGCATACCACTGGAGAAACTGCTGCGGCTAGATTAATAGAAAAAATTGAAGAAAAAATTGAATTTGACGATATTAAAACTGAAATAATTAAAACAAAATTGGTTGAACGAGATTCAACAAAAAAATTGTTTATAAAGTTTTAAAATTAAAAAAAACAAATTGCTATGTTGGTTAAAATTTTTGGTAGCGCCGTTTTCGGTGTGGAGGCCACAACTATTATTGTTGAAGTAAATATTGATAAAGGAATTGGATATCATTTAGTTGGTTTGCCTGACAATGCAATTAAGGAAAGTAGTTACAGAATTTCAGCTGCATTAAATAATAATGGCTACAAATTACCCGGCAAAAAAATAACCATAAATATGGCACCTGCAGACCTAAGAAAAGAAGGTTCTGCTTACGATTTAACGTTGGCTATTGGTATTTTAGCAGCATCAAACCAAATAAAATCTGAAGAAGTTGGCAACTATATTATTATGGGAGAACTTTCTTTAGATGGAAGTTTACAACCAATAAAAGGCGCCTTACCTATTGCCATAAAAGCTTTGGAAGAAGGATTTACAGGCTTTATTTTACCAAAACAAAATGCTAAAGAAGCTGCCATAGTTAATGGGTTAAAAGTTTATGGAATTGAAAACATAACAGAAGTTATTAACTTTTTTGACAAAGATGCTGAATTAGAACAAACTATCATTGATACTAGAGCTGAATTCTACAAAAATTTAGATAACCCAGAGTTTGATTTTGCAGATGTAAAAGGGCAAGAATCTGTTAAAAGATCTATGGAAATTGCCGCAGCTGGTGGACATAATATCATTTTAGTGGGTCCTCCAGGAAGTGGAAAAACAATGCTTAGCAAAAGATTGTCATCTATTTTACCTCCAATGACTTTGCAAGAAGCATTGGAAACTACAAAAATTCATTCAGTTGTTGGTAAAGTAAAAGATTCAGGATTAATGAGTCAACGCCCATTTAGATCACCTCATCATACAATTTCGGATGTTGCTTTAGTTGGTGGTGGCCAATATCCACAACCTGGTGAAATTTCATTATCGCATAATGGCGTGCTATTTTTAGATGAATTACCAGAATTTAAAAGAACAGTTTTAGAGGTAATGCGTCAACCGTTAGAAGATAGAGAAGTCACTATTTCCCGCGCTAGATTTACGGTAACCTACCCAAGTAGTTTTATGTTAGTGGCAAGTATGAACCCAAGTCCTAGTGGCTATTTTAACGATCCTGATGCTCCAGTAACCTCTTCACCTGCTGAAATGCAACGCTATTTAAGTAAAATTTCTGGACCGTTATTAGACCGAATTGATATTCACATTGAAGTTAATCCGGTTCCTTTTGAAAAGCTTTCAGAAGAGCGATTAGGAGAACCTAGTAAACTTATACGAGAACGCGTTACAAAGGCAAGAGAAATTCAGTCAGAACGTTTCAAAGAATTAATAAATGTTCATTACAATGCTCAAATGAGTGTTAAGCAAATTCGCAAATTTTGTGTTTTAAGTGACGAAAGTAAAACTTTACTAAAAAACGCTATGGAACGTTTAAATTTATCTGCGCGTGCTTATGATAGAATTTTAAAAGTTTCAAGAACCATTGCAGATTTAGAGGGTGTTGAAAACATTTCATCAACACATATTTCAGAAGCCATTCAATACAGAAGTTTAGATAGAGAGGGTTGGTTGGGATAAACCTTAAATTTTTGTTAAATTTATTTAATTCAACCAAACTACTATATTTCAAAAGTGTAAATTTGATTATACACCAAATAATCAATCTTTATGAAAAATAAAATACTCATACTGCTGTGTGCTTTAACAACTTCAATAATTTTTGCACAAAACAATCCGCTTATTCATACGCCATCATTAAGTTCTGATGGAAAAATAATGGCTTTCACTTTTCAAGGTGATATTTGGACTGTTGATTTAAATGGGGAAAACTTTAAAAGACTTACAATTCACGAAGCATATGATACCAATCCTATTTGGAGTACTGATGGAAAAACAATTGCTTTCCAAAGTGATCGTTTTGGAAATGATGATGTTTTTACTATTTCTGTTAACGGTGGAATTCCGAAAAGAATAACTTATCATTCCTCAAATGACCAGGTAACAGATTTTACTTCTGATGGAACTATTTATTTTACAACAGCCAGAGAGTTTGTTCAATTAGAACGCGAACCAGAGGTTCAGTATGTGAGTGCAAATGGAGGAACACCTTTTAGATTGCTAAATGCCGTTGGCTTTGACGCTACGTTATCTCCAAACAAAAAATTCATAGCTTTTACCAGAGGTTCTTGCAGAATTGAACGGGAAGCATATAAAGGACCTGCAAATAGAGATGTTTGGGTTTATGATATAAAAAATGATAAATACCATCAAATTACAACTTTTGAAGGACAAGATTTAGCTCCACAATGGGCAAATAACAACACACTGTATTTTCAATCTGCACTGAGCGGAAAATACAATGTTCATAAAGTAAGTATTGATGAAAATGGTCAAAAAACGGGTGATATTTCACAAATTACTTTCTTAAAAGATATGGGAATCTATTCCTTTAGCTTAAGTAAAAACGGCAACGATTTAGTGATGGTTTCTGGCGACAACGTTTCAACCGTTAATGTAAACACCAAAAAGGTTACTCCAATAAATATCACAATAAACAGTGATTATAGGTTTGATCCTATTGAAAGAAAAACCTTAACTTCAGATGCTTCGGAAATTGCAGTTTCGCCAAATGGTAAATTAAGTGCGGTAGTTATTCGTGGTGAAATTTTTATTATTGAAAATGATCCTGATAAAAGTAGGGCTATTAATGTTTCAAATTCTGCCTATAAAGATGAAGACGTTACTTGGTTAAACGATAATACATTGTTATTTGTTTCTGATAGAAATGGAACAAATAATATTTATAGCATTTCATCTAATGATGCAACCAATAAAAATATTTTTACTTCTTTAAAACATAAAATTACACAAATTACAAACAGTAAAGAAAGTGATGCAAATATTAAACTAGCACCAAATAAGAAGCAAATTGCTTATAATAATGGTTATGGAAAATTAATGATTGCTAACATTTCTGAAGAGGCTAAAATAAGCAATGAAATAACACTGGTAAATGGTTGGGACACGCCTTCTGGCATTGCTTGGTCGCCAGATTCTAAATGGGTGACGTATAGTTTGAGTGATTTATATTTTAATGAAGAAATTTATATTCACAAAGCAGATAACAGTAAAAAACCTGTAAATATCTCCATGCATCCAAAGTCAGATTCAAATGCCATTTGGAGTGATGATGGTTCTAAAATAGTATTTTCTTCCAACAGAAATAATGGCGATCACGATATTTGGTTTGTGTGGTTACAGAAAAAAGATTGGGAAAAAACGAAACAAGATTGGGACGAAACTTCTGAAGAAAAGAAAGATAAAAAAGAAGACAAAGATGAAAAATCAGATGAAAAATCAGAAAAAAAAGTAGTTGATGTTATTATAGATTTTGAAGATATTCACGAACGTCAGCAACAAGTTACATCCTATAATGGTGGAGAATATTTAAATGCCGTTTCTAAAGATGGAAAAACTTTTTACTACACAACAGGTAATAGCGGAAGAGGAAACCCTAAAGTAACTTCAGATTTGTTTCAAATTAATTGGGATGGCAAAGAAAACAAAGAAATAACTACTGGAAATTCCAGTCCAAGAAACATTTCTTTAACGGCTAAAGAAGATTTTATTTATTATTTAAGCAAAGGAAAAGCAAACAGAATTAAACTATCTGGTTCCAAAAAAGAAAGCTTACCATTTTCTGCAAAAATGAATATTGATTATACGGAAGAAGCTAATCAAATTTTTGAAGAAGCTTGGAACACCATTCAAGATCGTTTTTATGATCCAAACCATCACGGTCAAAATTGGATAGCATTAAAAAACACTTACAAACCATTGGCTTTAAAAGCTTCAACCAGAGAAGATTTTAAATATATTTTCAACATTATGTTAGGTCAAATTAATGCCAGCCATATGGGAATGTATCGAGGTGAAGAACGTAAAGAGCTTCAAAAAGAAACAACTGGTATTTTAGGCGTTGAATTTGAACCAACATCAAACGGACAATTAAAAATAACTAAAGTTGTTCCAAACTCTGCGGCTGATAGAGAAAGTAGTAAACTTGTTTTGGGAGATATTGTTTTATCAGTTAATGGCGAACCAGTCTCTGTTTCTGAAAATATTTACAAGCACTTAGTTGCCTCTAACAACGAAAAAATAATTTTAGGTGTTATTTCAAATGGAAAAGAAAAAGAAGTTGTAATTAGACCAAAATCAAGTGGAAGAGAAGATAATTACAATGCTTGGGTAAAAGAATGTAAACGCCTAACTGATATTTATTCTAATGGAAGATTAGGATACATTCATATTCAAGGAATGAATTGGGAAAGCTTTGAAAGATTTGAAAGAGAATTAACTGCTGCAGGTATAGGAAAAGAAGGTATTGTAATTGATGTTAGATACAACGGTGGTGGTTGGACAACAGATTATTTAATGGCCGTTTTAAATGTAAAACAGCACGCTTACACAATACCAAGAGGTGCTTCAAATGATTTAAGTAAAGATCATAAAGATTTTAAAAACTACTATCCTTATAGTGAAAGATTGCCTTTAGCTGCTTGGACAAAACCTTCTGTAGCTATATGCAATCAGGCAAGTTATTCAAATGCTGAAATATTTTCACATGCGTATAAAGAATTAGGTATTGGAAAATTAGTTGGAATTCCAACTTTTGGCGCAGTAATTTCTACAGGTGGCCAAACTTTAATTGATGGATCTTATGTAAGAGTTCCATTTAGAGGTTGGTTTGTTAAATCTTCAGAAAAAAATATGGATTTTACACCTGCAATGCCAGATGTTGTTATAGATAATTATCCTGATGAAAAAGCAAAAGGAAGCGATTCTCAGCTTAAGGCAGCAGTGAATGAATTACTAAAAACACTATAAAAGGGGAAAATTCCCCTAGTAAAAGGGTGTTTATTTTTCTTAATAGTTGTATTCAATTTTTACATTTGTTGACAAGAAAAAGAATATAGTCAATTGTTAATTTAGGGAAATTGCAAAGAAAAAAACCTTTCAAAAATGAAAGGTTTTTTCTATTTTAATTAACTATTTATTCCTTTAGGAATTCATATTTGTATTATAATTATCTTTTAAATTACAGTTGTTTTTTTAGAAGCTATTACTGTTGAAAATAAAATATATATTAAACAAGCCAACGGAACTAAAAAGCCCCATAACACACTTATTGAATCTGCAACATAACCCATAATTGGAGGAATAAATGCTCCTCCCACAATAGCTGTAACCATTAAGCCACTTAATTCATTAGCTCGTTCGGGTAATTTATCTACTGTTATTGAAAATACTAATGGGAAAATATTGGCAAAACCTAGTCCAACCAATATAATTCCTGTATAAGCAATTACTGTATTTCCAAACAATAACAATAAAACTCCTACAATTGACAGTATTACCGTTGTAAATAAAAACTTAACTGGCTTTATTTTGGTTAGAATAGCTGCTCCTAAAAAACGTCCAATTAATATTGGTAAAAAGAACAATGCCCAACTTAACCATAAACTAAAACCTTCAATGCCGAACTCTTCTTTTAATAATATTGGTATTCCTGAGCTCATAGAAACCTCAGCTCCTACATACACAAATATGGAAAGCACCATCATTAAAACATATTTGTTTTTTAATAATGATAAGCAACTCACTAAAGAGGCTGGTTTTTCATCTTCATGTTTAATTTCTTCAACTTTTAAAGTGCTAGTCCAACCAAAGGTAATTAAAATCAACACTGCATAAATTGGAAATAATAAGGTCCAATCCATCCCCGCCATTGCAGCAAACGGCGGCAATAGAAACCCAAGTGAGGATCCAATTGCCTTAATTGATTGTCCTAATGATAAATTACTTGAATAACGACCTGGTGCTGAAACATCTCTCATTATTGGATTTCCTGAAACTTGCAAAACAGTAGCTCCTGCTCCTAATAACAAAATAGAACCCAAAATCACATAAAACTTTGAATGCAGTTCTGCGGATGTTGAAGATACTATTGGACCATACATTCCTGAAACTATTGGAAGTAGTAATCCAATTAACGCTATAATCAATCCAATTAACAACACTTTCTTTTTTCCTTTTCTATCTTGGTAAATTCCCATGGGAATAGATAATATTCCAAACATTAAAAACCCACTAAAAGGTAATAAGGTTGCTAAAAAATTAGTTAGTTCAAACGTTTCTTTTGCTAAACTTACCATTGGCCCTACCACATCCCCGAAACCCATACATAAAAAGGCTAAAAAGATAGGAAGTGTACTTACTTTTTTATTACTCATAATTTGGTTCTTTTTTTATTTGAATAAAGTGGCTGACCCTAACATTGCCGCACTTTCTTTTAAGATTGATACTTTAAATGGGATTTCTAATCCTCTTTCTTTTAATTTTTTATATAAACTTGGTTTAAATAATTCAAACGCTTCTGCAATATTTCCACCCATCACAACAACATCTGCATTAAAATTTTTTAAATGCTCCGCTAAACAGTCTGCTAGGTTGATACCAAATTCATTGAATAATGTAATTGCTTTTTCATCACCTTCTTTAACTAATTCAGCTATTCGCTTAACACCGGTTACTTTTTCTTCAGAAATTTCATTAAAACTATTTACAAACCAACGCGTTGAAAAATAATCATCAGCAATTCCATTTTTAAAAGGCTCATCCCACAAATAACCATTTTCAGGAACTGTTATTCCTTCTTCAATAGCCAGGCCATTACTTATAAATGATGACCCAAACCCTGTGCCTAATGTTATTGCTACCATTTGCTTACTTTCCTTTCCGCTTCCATACCAATAACTTCCTAATGAAAAAGCAGTAGCATCATTTACAAATCTAATTTTAGATGGTTCTAATGCTAAACTTTCTGATAATGCTTCTTTTACATTTACATTTTTTAGGTCTACAAATTTTTGATTAGAATTATCATATAAACCAATCCCTTTTTCATAATCAAAAGGACCGGGAATAGCAATTCCAATTCCTAAAAATTCAGAATTATCTGGTACGTTTTTTTTACAATTTAAAATTGCTTGAGTCCAAACACTTAAAAGTATTTCCTTAGATTCTGAATTTGAAACTTTTACACTTATTAAGGAATTTTCTAAAATAGTTCCATTTTCTACATTAATTATTCCACAACTAATATGACTGCCTCCTATATCGCAGCCTATTACAATTTTTTCTTTCATTTTTATAATTTTAAAATTGATTTTCCAATTTTAAGTAGTTTTGTTCAACTTCTCTTCATTGTTTCATTTTAATTAATTACACTTAATACTTTTTAAAATTTAAAGAGTTGAAGATAATCATTATTATTAGCAACTAGTATAAAGTTTTTATCTTTAGTTTTTAATACTTTCATTTTTTTAGCATCCTTGTTTGAAAAAAATCCTGATTGAACATGATGGATTGGTTCAAAATTATTTGCTCCATCTCCTAATAGTAACAAGCCTGTTCCTGAATCATTCCTAGATGTTTCTATTTCTGAAACAAACAAATTTCCGACTATTAATAAATCTAACTTTTCGTCTGAATTAAAATCTCTAATAATAATATCATTTATACTTGAAAACTGTGCTTCAATTGGCAATTTGTGAATTTTAAACTGGCCATTTCCAAGGTTTTCAATAAAGGAGGACGCAAATGTTTTTGCTTTGTAATGCAGTGCTTTTTTTAATTTACTCTCTTTGTAAATTTGGTCAATTTCTAAAGAAGCAAAAATATCGTACTTTTTTATTTCTTCTTTTAGTTTTGGTATTTGTTGTGAAGAACAGGAAAAGCCTCTTAAGGGATAATGTTTACCAAAATTATAATATCCTAAAACAATATCATTGCTTCCATTACCATCAAAATCATCATAATACACATCAAATGGCGCTTCCTCTGTTGCTTTGTATTTATAATTTAATCCTAAATTTCCAGCTATATAATCAATATCTCCATCGTTATCAAAATCACCTTGTTCAATGCTAAACCACCAACCTGTTGTGTTTTCTAAACTTTCAATTTTTTCTCTTTTAAAAATCCCATTTTCATTTTTAAAAACCGTTATTTCCATCCATTCTCCAACAACAATTAAATCTAAATCTTTATCTGAATCATAATCAGTCCAAATAGCATCCGTTACCATACCTAATTCAGTAAGATCACTTGCTTTCTCTTGAGTTACACTCACCAACTTACCATTAATATTTTCAAATAACTGACTATTAGCAGGTAATGGATAATTATGTGGAATATGTCTACCTCCTACAAAAACATCCAAATCTCCATCAGCATCAATATCTGCGGCAATTACTATACTACCACTTATATTTTCACTTTCTGAATTTTTTACTAAAACAAAATTTCCTTTTCCATCATTTAAGTACAATCTATCTTTGTAATTTTCATCTCCATTTGTATATTCATTTCCTCCACTAACAACGTAAAGATCCATATCTTTATCATTATCTACATCAAAAAACAAGGCATCAACATCTTCTTTCAATTTATCATCCTCAAAAGCTTTAACCTCAATATTTGTAAAGCTTTCATCCTTATTTTGGATAAATAATTTTCCTGAAAAACCAACTGCGCCTCCAATAAAAACATCTTCTAACCCATCATTATTTACATCTGAAACAGCCAAAGCAGGTCCAAATTGAGACATTTTATGTGGTAACAAAATTTGCTTCTCAAAATCATCGAAATTATTTTCTGTATGAGTAATATTTATATTTTTTGAATCTGACAAACTTGTAAATATGGTTTCCTTTTGAGTTTCTTGAATAGGTTCTTTTACCGCATCTTCAAGATATAAAGTAATCTTTTGATTTGCCTGAACGTTTGTAAGTGAAGTACTTTTATTATTTGGCCAATGAATAACAATTTCTTCTACTACATCACTTAAACCCAATCCAAAATGAACAGAAGGTTCGCTGGTAGAATAAACACCACGAACGTTTGTTGTTTCTATTATTTGTGATTTTCCGTTTACTTTTATATTAATTCTTGTCCCAAAAACGTTTTTGTTTTCTTTGCTTTTTAATTCAATTCTCAGAAAATTATTAGTAGCATTATTTTTATATAAAAAGGCGTCATCATTTATATTGTTAACCACTAAATCTAAATCTCCATCATTATCAAAATCTGCATAAGCGGCACCATTTGAAAAAGATTTTTTGTCTAATCCCCAGTTTTCAGCTAAATTTTCAAAATTAAAATTTCGGTTATTTTTAAACATGTAATTAGATAATTTTTCTGATGGTAATAAGGCCAAGGTTTTATCCAAGTCTAAAATATCCCAAATAGAAACATTGCCAATTGTTGGATTATTTTTTACATAATTATTTGCTGTTTCTGTTACAAATTTACCAACCTCTTTAGAAGCATCTGTATTTCTAATATCTCGTAATAATCCATTAGTTATATAAATATCTTTTTCACCATCATTATCAAAATCTGCAATTAAATTGGACCAACTCCAATCAGTGGCGGCAATATTTGCTAACTGAGCAATTTCACTAAAAGTATTGTTTCCATTATTTAAATGAAAATTATTAAACATATATTGATGGTTTCCACCTTTATTTACAATATTCCAGAAGGTTTCAATATTCATTCCACTCATATTAGATTTTAGCCTAAAATTATCTTCAGCCACCATATCTAAAACAAAAACATCTAAAAAACCATCATTATTAATATCTGCAACATCAACTCCCATACTGTAATATGACATGTGATTTAATGCTGTATTTGTTATGTTTGTAAACGTCCCATTTTTATTGTTCATATAAATAACATCTGGTGCGTAAAAATCATTTGACACATACAAATCTACCCAACCATCATTATTAAAGTCACTTGTTGAAACTGCGTTTGGAAAACCAGCTTTTAACAATCCTGCTTTTTCAGTAACATCAACAAACTTTTTCCCTTCAATATTTTTATATAAAACTGAAGAATATTTTGGTAAAAGAAGTTCAGCGCCGGCATATTCCGAATAACTCCCTGGATTTGGGGGTTGATTTAAAATATATAAATCTAAAAAGCCATCTTTATCATAATCAAAAAAGGTAGCGTGCCTTGTTCTTTCAGAATTATCAACGCCGTAGGCTTTTGCCATTTCTATAAAAGTTTCATTTCCTTGATTTATATAAAGTTTATTTTTTCGTAACTCTATTTTATTATCATAAAGTTCATTAGATATATAAATATCAACAAAACCATCATTGTTAACATCTGCAATGGTAACACCTGTAGACCAGCTTCCATTGTTTATAATTCCTGCCGAATTTGTTATTTCCTTAAATTTAAAATCCCCCTTATTTATATATAATTTATCTCCAACTTGGTTTCCAACAAAATAAATATCCATTAAACCATCATTATTAAAATCGCCTACTCCAACACCAGCACCTCCATAAAAATTTGCATATTTTAAAATGTTGTCATCTTTTGTATCCTTAATTTCATTATTGAAATTAATACCCGAAACTTTAGATGAAACCAATGAAAATTGTTTTAAATTTTGAGCGGTTGCGTTAAAAAAGAAAAATACAAGTACACTACTTATATTTTTTAATAAACTATATTTTATGGAATTTTTCATAATTGATTTGTATAAAAAAGGGAGGGCACGCACCACTCCCTTTTTAGTTGAAATTCAAATAATATTATTGTTTATCCCACCAAACTCTTGTAGTAAGAATATCTGGTCCTTGTGCAGCAATTGCAGCATTATAATTTGCAGCATTTACAACTTGTTCACTTGTGGTGTATGTTAATCTTCTAGGAATAGTTCCGTTAGTTTCATTTCCAGGATAATTTACTGGTACTAAATTTGGGAAACCAGTTCTTCTCCAGTTTGAAAAAGTTTCATATTCATTTAA
The DNA here is from genome assembly GCF_016342705.1 of Lutibacter sp. Lineage (GTDB taxonomy): Bacteria > Bacteroidota > Bacteroidia > Flavobacteriales > Flavobacteriaceae > Lutibacter. The sequence continues at coordinate 29,286 of NZ_JAEINV010000002.1, forward strand.
GAATGTAGCTGCCCAATATTGATTACCAATCATTTCTAATGCTTTGGCTGAATTAAATGGATTATTAGTTAAATAAGCCTGAATTTTATCATCAGAAATACTAGCAGCTGAACCGTATAATTCAAGATATTTCATTGCCGCAGTAACACCTGCATTATAATGAGTTTCTGTGTTTCCACCTGCTAACCCCCATCTTTCTGCACATTCTGCTAACATAAACTCCACTTCAGCATACGTTTGAAAAAACATTGGTGCATCTTCTCCAGTTATAATAGCTCTATTTGGCTCTGCATAAGCATTTGTATTTTCTTCACCAGTTAAAGCTTTTAATAAATCACCATCTAAACCGTTTGGTAATCCTTTTAAATCAGCAGGTAAAGTACTTTTATCACTTCTTCTTGCAGCAAGAATTGGAAGTCTTGGATCTCCGTTAAGAAAATCCACAAATGTTTTACTTAAACGTGGACTTCCATCTGCAGTAAATGTTTCACCATTACCATTTTTATTGATCCCTTCAGGTCCTGGAGTGTGCTGAATATAAGCTATATCACTATTTGATGTCATTACACCTCCAGAAATTGCTTTTGTAGCCCAATTTTTTGCAGCCACCGGATCTACTTTAATTAAACGTAATCCTAAACGCAACATCATTGAGTTAGCGTATCTTTTCCATTTTCCTTGATCTCCTTTAAAAATTAAATCGGCATCCCCCCATTTTGAAGTTCCAGAACCTAAATCAGCAGCAGATTCTTCAAGTTCTTTTAACATATCTGCATAAATGTCACTTTGCGCATCATATTTAGGTGTTAAAATTCCTTCTAAATAACCTTTTCCTGCTTCACTATATGGAACATCACCATATAAATCAGTCAATCTTTGGTAAATTACAACTCTCTGAATTCTTGCTATCGCAATCATTTCAGCTGGTTGCTCTTCAACTCTTAATTGAACTAAAATATCTTCAATTCCTTTTACAGGACCAGTATAGTAGCGATCCCATAAAGACGCTGCATATCCTTGATTCCAAAAATACTTATCGCCTACCCAATAACCTGTAGTAGTTGCAATATGTTGCATCATAGTAGATTGGTAGATTAAGTTTGCTCTCCAAGCTTCGTAACGCTCTCCTGAGGTTCTTAATAACGTAGCTGTAAATTTACTTTTTGCATCTATTTGAGAAGATTTTGTTGGATCAATATTTAATTCTTCAAAATCTTTATCACAAGAAGTAAAAACTAATAATAATAGTAATACTGTATAAATTGTTTTTTTCATAATTCTAACTTCTAAAATTTAACATTTAAACTTACACCATAGCTTCTTGTAGATGGTAATCCGTAATATTCTAAACCTTGAGCGTTTCCATTATTATACGCTGCTTCTGGATCAATATTATCTACACTTCTTTGAATATAAAATAAATTTTTACCTATAATTGAAACATTAGCACTAGTTAAAAATGTTTTCTCAAGTAATTCACTTGGAATATTGTATCCAACACTAATTTGTCTAAATTTAATATAATCTGCATCTTCAACAAAAGCTTCAGCAATTCCTGAAATTCTACCCCAATAGGTAGCTAAATTTTTTGGAGCAACAGTGGTAGTAAAAGGCAATCCTGTTGCGCTATCAATTCCACTAACTGAAAGTCCATTTTCACGTCCTTCTAAAGTCATTAAATGTTGACCTCTAGCTACTGCACCTGCATTAGAACCAGAGAATATTTGTCCACCAAATTTTGCATCAATTAAGAATGAAGCGTTAAAGTTTTTATATGTAAACGCATTGTTTAAACCCATAGAATAAGGAGGAACTCCTTCTCCAAGTTGTTTATTACCTCCATCTTTAGCTCTTGGAACTCCATCTGCATCAATTTCGTAAATTATAACCCCATTATCATCTCTAGCAAAAGCTTTACCATAAATAACACCGTATGGTTGCCCAACAATATGACTAATTTGTACGTTTTGGCTACGTGCCTCACCTAAATTAATATCTGAATTTGTATCGTTTGTAGCAACAACTTTTCCGTTATTGTATGCCACATTGAAACTTGATGTCCAGCTAAAGTTGTCGTTTTTAACAGGAGTACCAGAAATAAGTAATTCAAAACCACTATTTGTAATCTCTCCTAAATTTGCAATTGAGCTACCGTATCCTGAAGTTTGAGAAGCACTTACCTCAACAATATCCTTGGTTGTAGTTTTATCATAATACGCTATATCAACAGATAGTTTACCATCAAATAATCTAGTATCCAAACCAATTTCAATTTCATCAACATTATAAGGAACTAAGTTTGCATTCGGAATACTTCCATTTGAAATTCCACCAAGAGGTTGACCTAAATGACCTTGCCCAAATATTCCATAGGTTAATCCTAAAGAATAAGGATTTGGCGCTCCACCAGCTAACTCTGAATAACCAGCTCTAAACTTTGCGAAATTTACCCATTCTGGCATTTTAAATGCTTCACTTAATATAATACTTGTATTTACAGAAGTGTACAAATCATTATTTGGACTCTCTTTTCCTGGCGCCGACAACGTTGAAAACCAGTCATTTCTAGCTGTTAATGTTAAGTAAACTACTTTATTATAATCAAACTCAAATGAACCATAAACAGAACTCATTTTTTGTTTGCTATAAGCGTATTCAGTACTTTGATCCTTTGTGTTTTTTACAGTCTCTAAATCTGGCACAATAAATTTATCTCCATTTAATTTTAACTGTTCTCTAATTTGAGCATTGTTTGATGCTCCAATGAAAGAATTTGTTGAGAATTTTTCAGAAATATTTTTATTAACCCCAAGCATAATGTCAGAATCGGTTTGGGTATATCTTTTTTCTTCTTCATTCATTCCTCCTTCAGTTTTATATGCAGTTCCCCAAGGTTCTACCGAAGTTGATTTTCTTGTATAATCATCAATACCTGTTCTAGCAGTCACATATAACCAATCTAAAATATCATATCTTAAAGATGCAGATGCAATAACTCTATTCTTTTGATCTTCATTTCTAAAATTATAAGCTGCCCAATATGGATTTGTAGCGTAAACATTTGAGGAAGTTGCTCTTTCTGTACCATCATCATTTGCTCCAGGATCCATAAAAGTTACATCAACGTTTGCAGGCAATACTGCAACTGAATAGTTAGCGTTCCCCGGTGAATCTGATAATCTTGGTCTGTTATTCGCATTTTCTCTAACATACTTAACATTCGTATTTAATATTAATTTATTGGCTAATGTAGAACCTAAATTTAAAGAGAATGTTTTTCTGTTAATATCCGAATTTGGAACTATATCTTCATTTGACAAATCAGACATAGAAAATCTGTAGTTCGTGTTGTCATTTGCATTTGAAAATGCTACAGTGTTAATGTATGTTGCTCCTGTTCTGTAGAATTTATCAACGTTATTTCCTGCATAAGAATAAGGTCTTGAAACTCCATCCCAGTTTACTACATTTGAACCATCTAATTTTGCTCCCCATGAAGAGGTTGGATTATCAAATGCTAAAAATTCAGTTTGTGGTTTTTCACCATTAATACCTTGTCCATAAACTTTTTGAAAATCTTGAAGATCTGTATTCACAGCATCAATAGTTAATGAAGAGCTAAATTCAACACCTAAACCTTGTTTATTTTGTTTCCCTGATTTTGTTGTAATAATAATTACTCCATTTGCAGCTCTTGAACCATAAAGTGCAGCAGCAGCTCCACCTTTTAAAACACTTACTGATGCCACCTCGTCTGGGTTAACACTAGAAATACCGTCACCTCCATCATTTCCTCCCCACATTCCTGCAGATCCATTATTATCGTTTCCAATAGGAATACCATCAACAATGTACAATGGCTGATTATCTCCTGTTAAAGAAGTATTACCACGTATAATTACTCTACTTGAACCGGCAGCACCAGTTGCATTTCCTGTAATATTTACACCCGCAACTTTTCCTTGCAAAGCATTAATGGCATTTGTTTCTTTTACTAAAGACACTTCATCTCCTTTCAATTCTGTCATAGAATATCCAAGAGATTTTTTTTCTTTTTTAATACCTAAAGCTGTTACTACAACTTCATTAAGTGATTCAGCACTTTGAACTAATGAAATATTAATTACATTTCTTCCTTTTACTGAAACTTCTTGAGTTGCATAACCCATAAAAGAAAATTGCAATACAGCATTTTCTTTTTTCACATCAATACTAAACTTTCCATCAAAATCTGATGAGACACCTATGCCAGTGCCTTTAATTATTACATTTACACCAGGCAGAGGAGTTCCGTCTAATGCATCTGTAATTTTCCCATTTACTGTTTGGGCTTGAATACTACTAAATCCTAGTACGCAAATTAAAAAAAACAGTTTTAGTGCTTTTTGTATCATTCATTATATAGTTTGAGTTAATAATGATTAAAAGTAAATTTTAATATTAACAACGGTTAATAATTTCGACCAATAACATTTCTATAACGTTATAGGTTGCGATTTAGAAAATAAAAAAACACTAAACAATGCTTATCACTTAAAAATAAACTTAATGAAGAAAAAAGAACAGTTTTACTAACAATATTCTAAATACTAAAACATTCTGTTTCTTGGAAATAAAAGAAAAAATTGATTTAATAAAGCCTTAATTTTCACAAACTAATACTATTAGATTATTAGTTTTGGAAATATTGCTGAAAAAAAATGTAGCTAATATTTTAATAACAATAAATGTCTTTTTTCATTATAAATTTTTAATATAAGCTCACCAAAAAGTGTATTTGCCCAAGCAAACCAATCTCTTGAATAATCTTCAGGATTATCTTTATTAAAACTTTCATGCATAAATCCAGTTCCAGCGTGAGTTTCTTTCAACATTTTTATACAATTTAAAATTTCATTTTCATTAGTTGAAGTCATTGCTCTCAAAATAATTCCCATTGGCCAAATTTTATTTTTACCTGTATGAGGACTCGCTTGTCCTTCAGCATATTTGCCTTTTAAAAAATAAGGATTATTATCACTTAATAAAAAATTTCGAGTGTTTTGGTATAAATCACTTGTAGATTTGTGCGCTCCTAAATAGGCTAATGACATTAATGATGGAACATTTGCATCATCCATAAATAGTTTATTTCCAAAACCATCTATTTCATAAGCGTAAATCTCACCAAATTGTAAATGTTCTGAAACTGCATATTTTTTAATAGCTTTATTAACTTCTGAAGCCATTTCTTCACAAACAAGTGCAAATTCTTTTTTGTTTAAAACATTGCTATAAATAAATGATAATTGCTGTAAAGATGCTACGGCAAAAATATTTGAAGGAATTAAAAATGGATACATTGTTGAATCATCAGAAGGTCTAAACATAGAGCAAATAAGTCCAATTGGCTTTATTGGTCTTCCTGTACCTTCAAAAGGAGGCGAATCAATGACCGAAGTAGTTTCTCTACTAAACACATATTCCGATTCATTATTTTTTCGTTGTTCCGTTTTAAAAGTTTTTACAATTAAACGCATTGCTGTATCCCAATCTTCATCAAAAATTGAAGCATCATTTGTAATTTGGTAGTATTCATTTGCTAAACGAATAACATAACATAACGAATCTATTTCCCATTTACGTTCGTGAATTCCTGGCAACATTTGAGTTTTATCGGACTTCCAATGAGATATTTTAGTTTTATCCTTATAAAAAGCATTTGCATATGGATCCAATAACACACATTTTACCTGTCTATTTATCAGTCCTTTCACTAACAATTTAAGCTTTTCATCTTTTAAAATTAATGGCATGTAAGGCCATACTTGTGCTGTAGAATCTCTTAACCACATAGCATCAATATCTCCAGTAATTACAAAAGTATCTGGCTTTCCATCAATAATTTCAAAATCTATAGTAGTGTCTAATGTGTTTGGGAAACAGTTTTCAAACATCCAAGCTAATTCATCATCTTTTATTACCGCCATTACCTTTTTAATAATGTCTTCCACGGCAATACTAGTGAAATTTCGTTCAGATTTTATTGGTCTTTTACTTATAAACTTCACTTGCTCAAAAGCTAAAATATTTTGGGGAGAAACCAGAGTTCCTGCAGCTACTAAAGAGCTATTTACAATAAATTTTCTTCGTTTCATAATATATTATCTTTTTATGGTAATTTCAATAAAAACTGGTAAATGATCTGATGGATATTTACACGCTTTTGAATCGCTTAGCACTGCATATTTTTCTACAGAAATATTATTTTTACTAGTAAAAATATAATCAATTCTATCATTTACAGGTTCATTAAATTTAAACCCATTAAAAGTTCCAATTGGTCCAAATGGCGTTAATTGACTTACTTTTTTAGAATCATTTAAAATTTTTGAAATATTATGAATTGGTGCTGTTTCTGGTGTTAAATTAAAATCTCCTGTTAATATTACTGGTAATTTTTTTTGATTGAGTTCTTCAATTTTTTTAAGAATCAACTCAGCGCTTTTAAGTCTAGCTTCGGTTCCAATATGGTCAAAATGTGTATTAAAAACATAAAACTGTTGTGTTGTTTTTATATTTTGAAACAAACCAAACGTGCAAATTCGCTCCATAGAAGCATCCCAACCTACGGATATTTTATTGGGAGTTTCACTTAACCAAAATGTATTATTTTCAATTACTTTAAATTTTTGAGAATTGTAAAAAATAGCACTAAATTCTCCTTTTAATTTTCCATCATCTCTACCAACTCCAATATATTTATAATCAACAAAAACGCTGTCTAAATAGTTAATCTGATGACTTAACCCTTCTTGAATACCAAAAACATCTGGTTTAAAAAAACTAATTTGACTACTTAAAAACGCTTTTCTTTTAGACCAATTATTTTCACCATCATTAGGGTTGTCATATCTAATATTATAAGTCATAATATTGTAAATTTCTTTTTCAGATTTACAAGAAAAAAAGAGACCTATTAAGATTAAAAAAACTACTTTTTTCATCTGTTTATTTTTTTGGTGAAAATTTAATGGCTTGTCCACCTCCTGATGCTAATTTAATTGTTAGTGTACTTTTTGAATTTACTTCCTTTTTAAAAATTTCAATTTCTTGTGGATTTGTTTTCCAATTGGCATCTTTACCGTCAGCAAAAATTTCTGCATTGTACGTTTTATCTTTATCTAAAAATGATAAATTCACAATTAACTCTCGTTCATTTTCATCTGTAATACTTCCTAAAAACCAATTATCAGAAACTTTATCTTTTCTAACTATTGTTATATAATCTCCAATTTTACCATTCAACACTTTTGAAGTTTCCCAATCTACTCCTAAATCTTGAATAAATTTAAAAGCCGGTTGATTTTCATAATTCTCAATTAAATCTGAAGCCATCTGCAATGGGCTGTATAAAACAACAAATAAAGCCAATTGCTTTGCTAAAGTTGTATTTATTCTAGAGGTTCCGTCATCTAAATCATTCCATTTCACTCTATTTTTGGCATTTTTAAACAAAATATCAAAAGTACCAGGTGTATAATCTAATGGGCCGGCCAATCCTCTGGTAAAAGGTAAAATTGTATAATGTTCAGGCGGATTTCCAGAGCTCCAGGCGTTCCATTCCATTCCTCTTGCGCCTTCCCGAGTCATCATATTTGGATACGTTCTTCTAATTCCAGTAGGTTTAATAGGTTCATGAGCATTGATCATAATTTGATATTTAGCGGCTTTTTCCACAACCTTTCTATAATGATTTACCATATATTGCCCATGATGAAACTGCCCTTTAGTTTGAATAGCTCCAGCATAACCTGTTTTTACAGTTTTTACTCCTAATTTATGATACATAGAAAATACTTTATCTAGATTTTCTTCAAAAAACGCGGCATCACCACCTGTTTCAACATGACCAATTAAAGCTATATTTTTTGAAGTTGCATAGGCTGCAATTTCATTCAAATTAAAATCTTCATATGGAGTTATAAAATCAAACGCTCCTTTTTTACCCCAATTTTCCCAACCAGTATTCCAACCTTCAACCAAAACACCCGTTATATTGTTATTTGCAGCAAAATCAATATATTTTTTAGTTTCAGTGGTTGTTGCCCCATGCCTTTCTCCTAAAGTCCATGTTTGGGTTCCTAAATGCATTCCCCACCAAATACCAACATACTTCATTGGTTGTATCCACGAAGTATCTTCAATTATATTGGGTTCATTTAAATTCAACATTAAATTAGATTCAACTAATTTCTCTGCACTATCAGTAATTTGAATTGTTCTCCAAGGTGAAACCATTGGTGTTACTGTTTTAACTTTTACGCCATCTGGCCAAGGCACTAAATTACTTCTAAATGAAAAGTCTTTATTTTTATTTTTCAATAAAGTCATATCTGCATAATTTGTTAAATTGGCCTCATGAATACTTATAAAAACATTATTATTACTTTCAAAAGTTATTGGGGTGTTTGCATTTTCAACCTCATTTAAAATTGCGTTTTTAAACAACATTTCATAAGAATCAAAATTTGCAGGTGTATACCAACTTGTATAATTTTTGGTAAAATTAAATTCGGTTAATTCTTCTGAAATTAGTAAACTATCTATATTCTTTTGCTTAGGAATTTCGTATCTAAATCCAAGCCCATCATCATAAACTTTAAAAAATACATTCATTTTTCTAAAAGGCTCCACTCTTTCTTGAAGCGTAACCTCTAATTGATTGTAATTATCAATTACGGTTTTATTTTCTCCCCAAACTTGTGTCCAAGTATTATTAGAACCTGTAATTTTATAAGTATCTATTAAAAAATTTCCACTCATTGGTTTAGAGTTTTTAAACTCAAAGCCAAGATTTGAAGGTTGGATTAAAACTGAATCTTTAAATTTCACAGAATATAGTGCTGCGCCACTTTTAATTTCAACAAGCACCTCTATTTTTTTATTAGGAGAGCTTATTTTTAAATTATTTTCAGTTTTACAACTCATTATTACTATAGAAAATAGTAAAACACTAAAAAACTTTTTCATTTTTATAATTTATTTAATGTTATTAAAAAAAACATTTAAAAGTTGAATTAATTTATTACCTCAAACTTTATTTTTTGTACCTCTATAAAATTACCACCAATCATTACTTCAAATTCTCCAGGTTCAACAACCCTTTCCATTTTACGATTCCAAATAGCTAACTCTTCGGGAGTTAAAACAAATTCAACACGTTTTTTTTCTCCTTTTTTAATAAAAACCCTTTTAAAACCTTTTAACGTTTTTTTTGGAGTTGTTACGCTACTATAAACATCATTTATATATAATTGCACTACTTCTTCTCCATCATAATCCCCTATATTTTTAACATCAATACTTACCCTAATTTCATCATTAATATTTATTTTTTCAGCACTAATTGAAAGATTTGAATATTCAAATTTTGTGTAGCTTAAACCAAATCCAAAAGTAAATAATGGGTTTTCACTTTCATTCACATATCTATGTATTGCTGAAGGTTTTTGGTTGTAGTATATTGGCAATTGCCCTACAGATTTTGGAAAAGTAATAGGAAGTCTTCCTGCTGGATTATAATTTCCGAATAAAACATCTGCAACAGCTTTTCCACCAGCTTCTCCAGGAAACCAAGCTTCAACAATTACAGGAATATTATCATTAATCCAATTTATTGAAAGTGGTCTTCCATTTAATAAAACACAAATTACAGGAGTTCCTGTTTTTTGAATTTCTTTAATAAGCTCCTCCTGCATTCCGTGTAAATCTAAGGTAGCAACATCTCTATTCTCCTCCACCAATTCATTAGACTCTCCTAAAACAACTATTGCTATATCTGCTTTTTTCGCAATATCAATGGCTGGTTGAAAATTAACTTTTTCCAAATTCCATCGTAAATGTGCTCTCGCTCCCCAACCGCCTTCCCACATTTCTATGCGAATTCTATATTTTCTTCCGCCTTCAATATTCATTGGGGTTGTTACAATATTGGTCGATCCTTTTTCCCAATTATCAATAACTAATTGATCATCTACCCACATTCTAATTCCGTCATCTGAACTTAGCCCTAACCAACCATCAAATGATTCTTCCGATGCAATAAAACCAGTCCACCGAATAGAAATTTCATCATCATTTACACCATCTCCTGGCGACCAAGGCCAATCAAATTCTAACTGCTTATCAATGCGTGTTAAAACTGGATTTCCTAGTAGTTCTCTATTGTTATAATATTCTCCTTTTAATCCATTTTGTAATTCATCGGGTGTACGTAAGAATTTTGAAGGAATTATTTGCCCTTTCACAATTAAAGAAACACCTTCCTCATAAAGCACTGTTGTATTTTCTCCTACCACCTTTTTAATTCCTTCAAAAACAGTTGTGCCTACTTTATTTCTAACCGAATATCCTCCCAATCTTGAAACATTTGCATTTGGTCCAATTACAGCAACTGTTTTTATATTTTTATTTAATGGTAATATATTTTTTTGATTTTTTAATAAACAAATAGATTTTTGAGCAGCTTCTAAAGCTATATCTTGATTTTCTTTTGTGTGAAATCGCTCTTTAATTAAATTTTTATTGGTAAACGGATTTTCAAACAAACCAAGTAAAAATTTAAGCCTTAAAACACCTCCTGCAGCACGATCTATTTTTTCCATGCTTAATTTCCCTTCTTTAACCAACTCCACAAGAGTTTGCTGCCAAAATTCATTTGAAAAATCATAAAACTGCATATCAACCCCTGCTGTTACGGCTTGTAAAATACTTTCTTTTGGTGAATCTGACACATAATGATTTGTTTGAATGTATTTTATAGCTCCTAAGTCTGAAACAACAATTCCTTTAAAACCCCATTCCTTTCTTAATATATCAGTTAAAAGCCATTCATTTGCAGCACAAGGAATTCCATCTAACTCAGAATAAGCACACATGGCTCCCAATGCTCCACCTTTCATATATGCTTTTTTAAATGATGGTAAAAAATCTTCACGAGCTGTGCGTTCACCTATAATTACGGGAGATGAATTACCTCCTGCCTGAGGATAACTATGAACTGCAAAATGTTTTGGTTCTGCTATTATAGATCTATCAGAAGCTAAAGTATCACCTTGCAAACCTTTTATCATTGCTAAACCAATTTCACCTGCTAAATAAACATCTTCACTAAATGTTTCTGCAACTCTTCCCCAGCGTGGTTCTCTACCAACACCAAGAACAGGACCTAATCCAAAATGAACTCCATGCGCTCTAGCTTCACTACCAATTACTTTTCCAACTTTTTCCATTAAATCAGTATCCCAAGTTGCTCCTAAACCAATATTCATTGGAAATGCAGTGCTTCCATCATCTAAATATCCGTGTAACATTTCACCCATAATAAGTGCAGGAATACCCCATCTGTTATTTTTAATAACATTTGCTTGAAGATCATTAATCATTTTTGCTGAACGAGGATAAATGTCATGAATGGCTCCAACTCCTAAATTTCCAATTTTTGCAGTTGTTTTAGTCAATGAAAAGTTTTCAACTTCTTTAAAATATTCGCCTTTATACATATCCATTTGACGTACTTTTTCTTCCAAACTCATTCTACTTAATAAGTCCGTTACTCTATCTTCAACCGATAATTTAGAATTTTGATAAGGATATTTTGAATTTTGCGCATTTGAAATTTCAACAAAGCTGAGTATGCAAATTAAAAATACTAGTAGTTGTTTCATCTTAAATAGTTGTTTAATTATTACTCTTAGTAAGTTATATAAGCAGAAACCAACCAATGATTTAGTTTATCATCATAGGCTGCAGTTGCTGGAATTAAAATTTGCATTGTATGTTCACCTGCTTTTAAATCGCCTAAATCAACAACAAAAGGTTTTACAGAAGAACCGGGACACCAGTTTGACCTAGATAAATCTGAAGAAGCTATACGTTCTTCAATCTCTTTTATTTTATAAGCTTTTGCCTCAAAATCTATATAGGAAGCAGAATCTTTTTTAAGCCACACTCCTGATGTTGGATTAAATCTCCTGAAAGAAGCACAATCATCTCGCCAAGGAATAGTATCTAAAACTAGTTGATTATCAACAAATAAACTGTTTCTAATTTTTATGAATTCATCTCCTCCTTCGTGTCCACCATGGCCAGTAGTTGTAAAATATAATTTTACATTTTTAGCATTTTTATCAAACTCAAAATCGTGTTCCAATGGACCCTTTACAAAAAAGTCTGGTAGTGCTTGTCCATCAACATATGCAATTGTATTAACTAATGACTGAACTTTTAGAGTTTTTCTAGGGCGGTTAGAATATATTAAATCAACATCAACTTCATAGCCTTCTGCAGTCCAAGAATCAACCCAAACACCTATATAAAAAGTATTACTAACTAAACTTTTTAATTGAGAAATATCTTGCTCCCAAACAACTTGTTTTTCCCAAGACGGAATATAAACTGGTTTTCTATACTTCCCTTTTTCGTTACTATAAAACCCAACTCCAAACGGAGTCATAAAACGCAATAATTCAACAACTGGCTTATAAAAAGCAGTTGATTTTACCCCTTTAAATTTTTCAAAAACTGATGATTGTTTTGGGAATTCTGTTTTATTTTTTGAAATACTTATAATTGATAATTCATCTAAATCCTTAACCACAAAACAAGATCCTGATTTATCCCAACGATCTCCATTTGAACGCAAGGTTAATTTAATTTTTACATCAGTTCCTTTAGGAAAATTTGGAACTTTGACTTTTTTATAGATTATACGCCCATTTTGTAAGCTAAATGCTTCTGGATCTGACGCTAATTCTCCATTAAAATTTATTGGCTGGTTTTTAAATATAGGATAGGTTATTTCTTCTTGAGCTTTTGTTTTTAAAAATATTAAAAAAAACAAGGAGAATATTAATGGACTGAATTTCATTTTTTTTGTATTAATTTATTTAAAAAAAACTTTTAAATGGTTTCCATTTACCAAATCATTATGATTTATAAAATAACTATTATGTGTTTTTCCATCTAATATAATTTGATGTATATAACCATTCTTATTAGATTCTTTCTCAATAATTAGTTCCCTTTTTTTATAATATTTTGAATCTAACTGAATAGTAATTTTATCAAATAAGGGTTTTGTAATTGTGTAAATTGGCTCGCCTGGTGAAATTGGATAAATTCCCATCATTGAATACACTAGCCAAGCGGACATTGTGCCTGTATCGTCATTACCAGGAATGCCATCTGGTGTATTTTTGAAATGTTTTTTCACTAATTCTTCAACTAATTTTTGGCTTCTCCACTCTTCACCTTTTACATAATTAAATAAAAACGGATACGCAATATCTGGCTCATTTGCCATATCAAATTGATTGTCATCAAAAACCTTCTGCAATTGATTTGTAAATCCTTTATTTCCGCCCATTAATTTTTTAAGTCCTAAAATATCATGTGGAACCATAAAAGCATATTGCCAAGCATTTCCTTCAATAAAACCAACATTTTCAGTAAAATTAGCACCATTATTTGGGTCAAAAGGTTCATACCAATTCCCATTCTTTAATCTTGGTCTTAGTAAGTTTAATTTCGCATCGAATAACTTTCTGTAAGAAATTGCCCTATTTTTAAAACGCTTATAATCAGCTGTTTCACCCAATTCTTTTGCTAATAATGCGATGGAATAATCGGCTGCATTGTATTCTTGTGTTGTAGAAACTGAACCTCCATCATTGGTTGTTAAATATCCTTTTTCTATATAATCTTTTAACCCTGGTCTTAATGGGTTTCCTTCAAGTTGATCAGCGCTTTTTAACATAGCTTTGTATGCTTTTTGCACATCAAAATCTTGAATTCCTTTTAAATAAGTATCTGTAATTACAATACTTGCCGGATCACCAACCATCGTAAATGTTTCAGTAGCGTTTAATTCCCATTTTGGCAACCATCCATTTTCGTCAGTCATAGCTATCATACTATTCACCATGTCAGATTGTTGTTGCGGATATACTAATGACATTAATTGATGTAAATTCCGATATGTATCCCATAACGAAAAAACGGTATAACGCGTTCCTTCAGTTTTTCCAATTTTACCAGTTTTAATTTCAGGAAATTCTCCATTAAAATCGTTCAAAGTATTTGGATGAATTAAGGTGTGATATAAAGCTGTGTAAAAAACAGTTTTATCATTTGTTGAGCCACCTTCAACTCTAATTCTTGAGAGTAATTTATTCCACTCGCTATAGGTTTCCTTATAAACATCGTTAAATGTTTTGTTTGATGTTTCTTTTTCTAAATTTTCACGTGCATTTTTAATACTTACATAACTCACTCCTATTTTAACTTCAACAGTTTCTGTTTTATTAAAGTTATAGCTAAAATAGGTTCCAATACTATCACCAACAACCATTTTTGTTGAGGCATCCATCAGTCTAGTTTTACCATTATAGCCCATCCATTTCGCTTCTACTCCACTATATGTTGCAGGTTTTTTCCAAACACCAAAATTATCAGCTGGTTTGGAAAATTTAGCTACAAAATAAACTGGGTATGCAGCCTCTGGACTGTTATAACAAAATGAACCCACAGAACGAATTCCTTCAATTTCAGTTGAAGAAACCACTTTTACCATAGCTCCTTGCTCATTGGTTAAGCCCAAACCTAAATTCAATAAAATATTAGATGGTCCTTTTGGAAACGTAAACTTACTAACTCCTACTCTTTTTGAAGTTGTAAATTCGGCTTTCACATTGTATTTATCAATTTCGGCACTGTAATATCCTGCTTTTGCAATTTCATTAGAATAGGTTGAGCCATACTTTAAATGATCAGTTTCTACATTTCCTGTTGTTGGCATTAACAATAAAACACCTAATTCTGGACAACCAACACCGCTTAAATTCACCTGACTAAATCCTGTTAAAAAGGTATTTTCGTGCACATAAGGATTTGACAACCAACGGCTATCTTTTTCTAATGGTAAATTTTGTGGCCCAGCAACATTAAAAGGGCTTATACTTGCCATTCCTCTTGGTGCAATTGGTCCAGGAAATGTTGCTCCGTAATTAGAAGTTCCTATAAATGGATTGACATAATCTGCTGGTTCTTGTGATTGCATAGAAAAAATTATGCAAAAAACGAAAAGAATAAAAAAAACACTATTTTTCATTTAGTAAGCTTATTTTTTTGAAGTACTCAATGAATAAGGAACACTTTCTGGCATATTTCCCCTTTCTTTATTAGGTGAATTACTCATATTAAATTGTAAAGTCCCACCTTTTTGAATAGCATCAAATTTTATAAAAGAATTGTTATATGATTTCTTGTTTAAATTGGCGGATTCTATATAAAAATTACTTTCTGAATTATTTTTTGAAATAATTTCAAATGTATTTCCATTTTGTAAATGCAACGTTGCCTTTTTAAACAATGGACTTCCTAAAACATACTCATCAGCTCCCGGCGTAACTGGATAAAAACCCAACGAACTAAACACATACCAAGCAGATGTTTGTCCGTTATCTTCATCTCCACAATATCCATCAGGTGTTGCTGAGTATAAGTTGGTTAAAACTTTTCTTACTTTTTCTTGTGCTTTATAGGGTTGATTTGCATAATTATATAAGTAAATCATGTGCTGAATTGGTTGATTTCCGTGTGCATAATTCCCCATATTTGCAATTTGCATTTCTCGAATTTCATGAATTGTTTGTCCGTAATATGAATCATCAAATTTTGGAGGCATTTCAAAAACCTCATCTAATTTTGAGGTAAATTTTTCTTTTCCACCCATTAAATCAATCAATCCTTGAATATCATGAAAAACTGACCAAGTGTAATGTAAACTATTTCCTTCCGTAAAAGCATCTCCCCATTTTAATGGATTGAATGGAGTTTGAAAACTTCCATCTTCATTTTTTCCACGCATCCAATTAGTTTCTGGATCAAATAAATTTTTATAATTCATTGATTGCTTAAAGTACTTTTCAGCAATTTCAGTTTTACCTAATTTTTCGGCCATTTTTGCAATGGTAAAATCGGCATATGCATATTCTAATGTTCTGGCCGCATTTTCATTAATTCCAACATTATATGGCACATACCCTAAAGTATTATAATATTCTAATCCCGCTCTACCTACTGAATTTACAGGCCTTCCGTCTGAAACAGTCGCATTCTTAAGCATTGCTTCTAACAATAATTCTACATCCATATCTTTTACTCCCTTCAAAAAAGCATCAGAAATAATTGGAGCGGAGTTTGAACCAATCATACAATCTCTATGACCTGGACTCGCCCACTCTGGCAACCAACCTGATTCTTTATAGGTATTTGCTAAACCTTGCATAATTTCACTATTCAAATCTGGATACATCATATTAAAAAATGGAAAAACGGCTCTAAACGTATCCCAAAACCCATTATCCGTAAACATATAACCCGGTAAAACTTCTCCGTTATACGGACTGTAATGCACTACTTCATTTTTTGAATTGTACTCATAAAATTTTCTTGGGAATAACAGCACTCTGTATAAACTAGAATAAAAAGTTCTAATATTGTCTATGTTGTCATCTTCAATTTGAATTCTACCTAATTCTGTTTCCCATGCTTGTTTTGCTTTTTCTTTGGTTTGCTCAAAAGTATCAGCACCAATCTCTCTAGTTAAATTTAATTGCGCTTGTTCTGGACTTATAAATGAAGATGCTACTTTTACATTTACTACTTCACCTTTTTTGGTTTTAAAACCAATTATAGCTCCCACATGTTCACCTTCACTGTTTGTTGCATTTTCCAATAACTTCCAGCCATCAGTCCAAGTATGGTTCACTTGAAAATCTTTATCAAATTCAGCAACAAAATAGTTGTGGAAATTTTCTGGAACACCTCCACTGTTATTTCTGCAATACCCAATTATTTTACGTTCTCCAGGAATAATTTTCACCATAGATCCTTTAAAAAAAGCATCGAGCATGATATATGATTCTTCTGATTCTGGAAATGTGAATTTGAAATGTGCAGCTCTTTCTGTTGGGGAAACTTCCGCAGTAACATCATAATCTGCTAAATAAACCGAATAATGATAAGGTTTTACAGTTTCTGCCTTGTGAGAAAACCAAGAAGCACGTTCATCTTCCTGAAATTTTAAATTACCTGTTGTTGCCATTAAAGAAAACGCCGCATAGTCGTTTATCCACGGACTTGGTTGATGCGTCTGTTTTATTCCTCTAATTTTATATTCGTCGTATTTATATGTCCAACCATCCCCCATTTTTGAAGTCATTGGGGTCCAAAAATTCATTCCCCAAGGCGTTGCAATTGCAGGATATGTATTTCCATTTGACAAAATATATTCAGAATCTGTTCCCATTAATGGGTTTACAAAATCCACTAAACTTTTCTGATTTTCAACGTTTCTTTCTTTCTTATTTTCCTCCTTATTACAAGAGAAAATAATAAGACTTAAAATAAATAATAAACGGTATTTTTTCATGTTTTTAATTAATTAAAATTTCATCAATAAACAACCAAACATCTCCACCTGAAGGTGTTGTTTTTAAATTTGTAGCTACTATTTTTATATATCTAACACTTTCCTTCTGAAAGGTAATTTTGAAATCTTTTAAATCAAAAGCTGGATTTTTAGCATACGCTCTTTCTTCTTTTCCAACTTCTTTATAATTTATTCCATCATTAGATACATAAACTGTAACATCCGTAGGAAAATAAATGCCTGGGCCTTGATTTTCCATAGTTCCAATAATTACATTTTGAATTGCTGTTTCACTTCCCATATCTATAATTGCTTCCATATCATTTCCTAACCAAGCCTGCCAGTGTCCATCATGAAAGTTTTTGGTTCCTCTCAAAGTATTTATTAAACCAAATTCACCTTCTCCTTGATAATTATCGTGATACGGCTCTTTAAAAGTGATACTTTTACCAACACCTTTATGAAAAGTTATCGTTTTTTCAAAAGTTTTTCCAATAGGTTTATCATCTTTAAAAAGTGATGCTTTTAAAGTAGTAGTTTCCGTAAATTTTATAGGATTTTCATACTTTATAGCCGATTCTGAAATTGGTGCATCTCCTAAAACATATCTAATATCAGAATTTTCAAATTCATTTTTTAAATGTATTTCTGTTTCTTTCGTGTCAATATTTATTTTAACATCTTCTGTTATCAGAAAAGCACTTTTTGAATAATTAATTCCTAAATAATCATAACGTTCAAAAAGTGATGCAAGTCTTACAGAAAAATCGTTCCAATCTTGTGCTTTTTTAGGACTCCATAACGTTTCTGATAAAGCAGCTAACCTTGGAAATAGCATATATTCAGAATGTGCTGTAGTTGAAATGAACTCCGACCACAAACAAGCTTGTCCACCCAAAACATGTGCAGCTTCTTTTTTAGTCATTCCTTTAACTATTGGGTCAAATTGATAGACTTTATGCAAAGGCACAAAGCCGTCTTGAGCCAAAGGTTCCTCATTTGGAGGACCTTGAAAATGGTTTAAATAGCAATAATCACCTGGCGCCATTACTACGTCATGACCTTGTTCTGCCGCTTCTATTCCACCTTTAAATCCTCTCCAACTCATAACGGTTGCTTCTGGAGCTAAACCTCCTTCAATAATTTCATCCCAACCAATTAACTTTCTATCATGTGAAACTATAAAACGTTCTATTCTTTTCATAAAATAGCTTTGTAGCTCATTTACATCTGTCAATCCATGATCTTTCATTCTTTTTAAACAATGTGGGCATTTTGCCCAATTTGTTTTTGTTGCCTCATCACCACCAACATGAATATATTTTGATGGAAATAATTCCATTACTTCCAATAATACATCTTCCAAAAAATTGAAAGTTGATTCTTTACCAGCGCAGTAAATTTCTGTAATTGGCCAAACTCCACCGGATGGAACACCTATTGGATTTTCAAAACAAGACAGTTCTGGATAGGAGGCTATTGCACTCATAACGTGCGCTGGCATTTCTATTTCAGGAACTACTTCTACACCTTTTGCTGTTGCATAAGCAACAATTTCTTTAATGTCTTCTTGTGTATAAAATCCACCAAAGGTAGCTTTATCTTCTGCTGTAGTTACTCTTCTACCATCCCAATGAGCATCTTCTTGGTCCAATCGAAATGCACCTACTTCCGTTAATTTTGGATATTTTTTAATTTCAATTCTCCAACCTTGATCATCTACCAAATGCAAGTGTAAAACATTCATTTTATGCATTGCTAAACGATCAATAGTTTGTTTGATATAATCCTTTTGAAAAAAATGTCGAGCAACATCTAAATGAAGCCCTCGCCATTTAAAACGTGGTTGATCTTTCACATCAACATTTGGCACTATCCAATGTTGATTTATAACTATTGTAGAACTTTCAATTGCTGTTGGTAATAACTGTTTTAAAGTTTCTAAACCATACATAAACCCAACATTTCCACTAGCTGAAATAGTTATAGAATTACTAGTTACAGAGAGCTCATAAGCTTCATTAGTTAATTGTGAATTAGTAAAAAAATGAATAAAATTGTCATTTGGCGCTTGCGCTACTATTTGAAGGTTAAAACCAGCAGCTGAATTCATTTTTTCGCTAAATTGATTCGCAATTTTTTGTTGAAAATCATTTGTTACAACAATTTGAGTGTTTGTTGTAAACTCAAAAAACCCTTTTTTTACATTTAATTCAGCAGGTTTTGGAATTATATGAATATCACTCTCTGTAAAAACTTTAGATTTTGAACATGAAGTTATTGTAGAAATTAGCACTAACAGCAGAACTTTATTAAATAATTTCATTTTTAACTCTTTTAATTTGTTTGAATTCTTTTTTATTAATTATCCCAAGACATTTTAAATTGTGCATCTTCCATTCTACTTCCCTTTTCTTCATCATAAACTGCGTAATTAAATCCAGAACGCAAACTGTATCCTGCATGTTCACCATTTTTATTTACAGCTATAAATCCAACTTGTAAATATTCCATGTCTTTATGGTTTTTATGCTTGTTGTAAATACGTTCTACAATTTCTTTGCAAGCTTCAAATGGCGTTTTTCCTTGTCGCATTAATTCAACAACCATAGCGCTTCCAGCTGTTCTAATAACAGCTTCACCCAAACCTGTTGCTGCAGCAGCACCTACTTCATTATCTAAAAATAATCCTGCTCCAATTATTGGAGAATCTCCTACTCTACCATGCATTTTCCAAGCAGCACCACTTGTGGTGCAACCACCAGAAATATTAC
Source organism: Lutibacter sp. (assembly GCF_016342705.1). Taxonomy (GTDB): domain Bacteria; phylum Bacteroidota; class Bacteroidia; order Flavobacteriales; family Flavobacteriaceae; genus Lutibacter. The sequence continues at coordinate 49,536 of NZ_JAEINV010000002.1, forward strand.
CATCTTCATCAATCACAAGCATTGAAATTGTATCGTGATTTTCAATATTTATTACGGGTTTATATTTAGATTCTTCTAACCATTTTTTCCAGTCTTTTTCAGCTTCTGGCGTTAATAAATTTTCTTCAACAAAACCTTCAGAAAGCGCAAATTGAAGCGCTCCTTGCCCTGATAGCATAACATGTGGTGTATTTTGAAGGACTTTTTTTGCTACTGAAATTGGATGTTTTATTCCTTGTAAAAAGGAAACCGAACCGCAATTACTGTTGTAATCCATAATACAAGCATCTAAAGTAACTTTACCCTCTCTGTCTGGGAAACCTCCATAACCTACACTTCTAATAGTTGGATTTGCTTCTGGAATTTTCATTCCAGCTTCAATAGCATCTAATGATGATTTTCCATTTTTTAATTGTTTCCAAGTTTCTTCATTTGCAGGTAAACCGTGATTCCAAGTAGAAATAATTAGCGGCTTTTTTTGATTTTTAATTACTGTTTTTGCAGTAATAGCTTCGTCTTTTACAGAAAGCTCCTTACAACTTAAAACGGTACTTATTCCAATGGTTCCTAAAGCTGCTTTTTTTATAAAATCTCTTCTTTGTGACATAAACTTGGTTTTAATTGTACATTTTTGAACTTGAAGCCATCGTGTTTTTTACAGTTTTATTTGGAAGATTCCCCATTGTAAAAATCAATTTACCTCCTGCAATTATTTCTTTATGTGTTATGTAATTTCGATCAATTATTTTACCGTTTAGTTCAATAGATTGAATGTATTTATTTATTGAACTATTGTTTACTGTTTTAATGGTAAATATTTTTCCGTTTTCTAAATTTAGTGTTGCCAAATCTATTATTGGTGAGCCAAAAGCATAAATCCCTTGTGCAGGATTCACAGGATAAAAACCCAAGGCACTAAATACATACCAAGACGACATTTGTCCGCAATCTTCATTCCCACAATGACCGTTTGGAGCGTTTTTATATTGAGTTTCTAAAATTTCACGCACCAATTCTTGTGTTTTCCAAGGTTTTTCAACGTAATTGTATAAATATGCCACGTGGTGACTTGGTTCGTTTCCATGTGCATATTGACCAATCATTCCAGTACTAAAAATTGGTAATTTATCTTCTGGAAGCGGATTTAGCGAAAACATGGTGTCTAATTTTTTTTCAAGCAAATCTTTTCCTCCAAGTATTTCAGTTAACCCTTCAATATTATGTTGAACAGACCAAAAGTACTGCCACGCATTGCTTTCACAAAAATAAGGTGAGTATTCTTTTGGCATGAATTCTTTTACAAACTCACCATTTTTTAATTTTGGACGCATAAAAGTTGACTGTGAATCATATACATTTCTCCAATTTTCAGAGCGTTTTAAAAACTCATTATAATCTTCCGTTTTACCCAAAGCTTTTGCAAACTGTGCAATACACCAATCGTCATAAGCATATTCCAATGTTTTAGAAACCGACCAATTTTCATGGTTTTCATCAACAGGCACATAACCCAATTTTATATATTCATCAATTTGTCTGGAAGTGTCTTTTGCACTTGAAACACAAGCTTCATAAGCTAATGCTATATCAAAATTTTTAATTCCTTTAAAATATGCATCCACAATAACTGGTACGGCATGGTAACCAATCATCATATTGGTTTCATTTCCTTGCATAGACCAAACTGGCAACAAACCAGTTTCTTTGTAATGGGCTAACAAAGAATTTATCATATCTGAAGTTCTATTTGGATGTAAAATAGTATATAGTGGATGTGCTGCTCTATAAGTATCCCAAAGTGAAAACGTATCGTATCTATTAAAACCATTTGCTTTAACTATAGTATCATTCGCTCCTTTATAATTTGAATTATGGTCACTTAATAAGGTTGGCGCCAACATAGATTGATACATCATCGTATAAAAAATGTGCTTATTTGTTTCGTTTGAAGTCGAAACTTCAATTTTATGAAGTTCTTTTTCCCATTTAGCTTCTGCTTGCTCTTTTATTGCTTCAAAATTAAAATCGGGCGCTTCAATTTCTAAAGATGTACGAGCACCTTCAATATTTGCTGTAGAAATACCTGTTTTTAAAATAATTTGTTCACCTTCATTTGTTTTATATTCTAAAATTATCTTGGTGTTTTTAGCGGTAATTGGTGAAGTTGTTAGCGTATCATTTTTAAATAGTTGATACGAGTCAAATTGTTTAGAAACTTTAATTACAAAATATACGCGTTGGTCTTTTGCCCAACCAGTAGATTTTCTGTATCCCTCAATTGTAGTATTATCAACAACATTAAAATATGTTTCGGTTGGACTGTCCCAATTTAATGAATACCCTAAATCTATATGAATCTGAGTCTGATCATCTTTTGGAAAGGTATATTTATGAATTCCTGTTCTTTCAGTAGCCGTTAATTCAGCTTTAATATTATAATCTAATAAATCTACTGAATAATAACCTGGCGAAGCAGTTTCCTTTTTGTGAGAAAAACTTGAAAAAGGTTTGAAATTATTTTCTATAATTCTTTTTGAAAATTTACTATTGGTTGGCATCACTAAAATATCATATAAATCTCCCGCACCTGTGCCCGTTAAATGCATATGAGAAAATCCTGAAATAATAGAATCTTGGTAATAATAACCTGCAATTCTATCCCAACCTGGCAAACCAATATCTGGACTTAATTGAACCATTCCAAAAGGAACAGTTGCTCCAGGATACGTATTTCCCGGACCATCTGTTCCAATAAATGGGTTTACGTACTGAATTAAATTTTCAGGTTTAATCTCAGTTTTTTTACAACTATAAAATAACCCTAAAAAAATGACACATATAAATCCAAACTGCTTCATAAATTACTCTTTCAAACTTTCTTTAACTTCTTTAATTGCTTTTAAATATTCATCAGCTATGGCGGGACCATCAAAAAATGTGATTCCTTTAGCGCCATTTTCTTTTGCTAATAAAATTGCTTGTTTAAATTCATCTATAGATTTAAAGTCTGGCATATAAATACCTGTATTTACACCAATCCCCTTATCTTTAACATCTTCAACTCCTTGTTTTGTAGCAAAACCAATCCAATCTACTTCTTCATTATAAAAACCGTGATAAATCATTGGATACACTTCATCAATTGTCCATTTATCCCAACGTTGACGCACCATATGATCTGCCATTTCTGGATAAGGAAAAACTGCTGCTGTTAAATTTTTGTTGTATTTATGAACAATTTCATACGCATCATTTACCACATTTCTAACTGCATTTAAACGGAATTGTTTCCATTCCATATCAATATCCGTATTTTTTATATTTCTTGGGTTTTTATGATGTATTTTTTCAAATTCACTTACACAAACATCACAATAGCAAAAATCAAATTCTGGCAATTCTTCATCTTGAACCAAATTATATTTTGGTAACAATCCAATTGGCAAGAAAATGTCCGAAAAACGAATATAATCTAAATGCACACTTTCAATTCCATCTACTTTAGCTAACTCTTCAACTAATCCTAAAATATGGTTACGAGATTCCTTTCTTGTTGGGCACAACCATTGGTAATAATCAACATATGGTCGTGTATCAAAACTCGATTTTCCTTCTCTACTAACAGCGTACCATTCAGGGTGTTTTAGCGCAATAGTATCTCCTGGTCTATTCATAGCCATTATCCATGCGTGTACTTTTAAACCTTTCTCAGTAGCGATTGGAGTTATTCTTTTTAATAATTCTGGATCGGTTCCTGTATTTATTAACACCTCATCAATACCAGCTGATTTGTATTTTTCAAATTCTTTGGCATAATCTTCATTGGCTCTTTCTTTGTTAGCTGTAATCCAAACGCCAAATTCAAAAGTTTTTTCTGATTTAACTTCTTCCGAATTTGAATTTTCAACTTTATTTTTATCGGTTGTTTCACAAGAAAAAAAACTTAATAATAATGCGAAAAATAGTAGTTTGTGTAGTTTCATAATAAATTTAATTTGAAATAATTTCACCGTTTTCTTTAATAATTAATATTGTATTTGTAAATGGACTTTTAACTGAAATATTATAACCTGTTGTGTGATTTTCAATTACTGGCTGCAACGTTTTGTGATTAATAATCATAGCTTTTGAAGTTAAACTATCTATTGAAGTTGCCCATTTTTTATACTTTAAGTGGTAATTATTTTGTGCTTTGTATAAATTGTACAATTGTTCTTTTATGTTATCATCTTGTGGAATTGTAAAGGTATCTTTTGAACCGATTTCTTTAGAAGAAAAGTACACGTATCCCCATTTTTCAGGAACATGCATATTTATAACACCTTGTGGCGACCAAACCCAATTATATTCAGGCAAGAAATCTCCTTTAACATCTTTTTTTCTTTGGTACATTCCATCCTCTAATTGAAAATTCCAATTCACTCTTGAAAAATTTACTCTCCAATGTTTATTCTCAGGAATATTTTTTTCGAAATAAGATTTTTTAAATGCTTTCCAAGGAATTGCTAATTCAAGAGTCCAACCTTTATCTTTATCTGTTGAATTATTTAAAGTCCCATCCACTTTTACTGCAGATTTTAAACCTGTTAAATTCCAATCATTTAAAACCACATTTTTTTCTCGGTAAGGTTTTGTCATAAATAAATCCCAAACCGTATTTAATGCATTTATTTCTAATTCGTAATAGTTAAATGTATCTCCATCTGGATCTATAAAAACCTCAAAATCATTATTGTAAAAAACAATGGCATCGTGTTCTTTAATGTCTGCCCAAACATGTGGCTCTTCTAATTTTGCTAAAATATAAAAGTAGGTTTCATCCCACATCATTTTAATTTGCGTATTGTATACGGGCTTTTTTACACCTTCAATATCAATAAAATTATCTGACCATGCTGTTTTACTCCAAGAGATTTCTGTTGCTTCTCCATCAATAGTAATAGTTTCAGAAGTTTTAAACGCTATATAACTTTTGGGTATTTCAGAATTTGATTGCGCGCAGCTTACTGCTGAAAATAAACAAAGGGCAATAATTAAATTAACTATTTTCATTACTGTTGTTTTTTATAAACTATTTTCTTTTGTGTATTTAATTACTTCACTTAATTTTCCAAATGCCAAAGCAACAACGGTATCAGCCGCTCCATAATATACTGCTAATTTATCCTCTTTAATATCGTGCAAAGCAGCACAAGGAAAAACTACATTTGGCACGTCACCAACCTGTTCATAATTAACTTGTGGACCTAATAAATATGGTTGAGTTCTGTATTTTACTTTATCAGGTTCATTTTCGTCTAAAATAGCTGCTCCCATTGCATATCTAAATCCGTTGCAAGTATTTATAACACCATGATATAACATTAACCAACCTTCATCTGTTAAAATTGGAATTGGCCCTGCACCAATTTTTGTACACTGCCAAGCACTGTCTTCAAAAGGTGTAGCTTTCATTATGCAACGATGTTCTCCCCAATATTTCATGTCTGGACTGTAACTGATATAAATATCGCCAAAAGGTGTATGTCCGTTATCACTTGGGCGACTTAACATGGCGTATTTTCCATTTATTTTTTGTGGAAATAACACACCATTTCTATTAAACGGCAAAAAGGCATTTTCACATTGAAAAAATACCTTAAAATCAAATGTATACCCAATACCTATTGTTGGCCCGTTATATCCGTTACACCACGTTATCCAATATCTATCTTCAATAAAAACAACACGAGGGTCATATTTATAATCAGAATCTATCATTTCGGTATTTCCAGCTTTCATTTCAATGGGCTCATAATTGATATCCCAATCTATACCATTTTTACTAAATCCAGCAAAAATATTCATTTGTACAGCTTTGTTATCACATCTAAAAACACCTGCAAACCCATCTTTAAAAGGTACAACTGCACTATTAAAAATACTGTTTGAACTAGGTATTTGATCTCGCTTTATAATTGGATTTTCAGAATATCTCCAAATTACTTCATTACCATCTGCTGGTTTATCTTGCCAAGGAATTGTATTCACTATATTTTATATTTAATTACTTAAAATTCTTTTTTTGAAATATTTTTAATTAGGTAATTTTCTAACCTTATCTAGCCACGTAAATTTAAGAATAATGGATGTTATTAAAAATACTAACAACGCAATTAATGTTTTTGGATAGTCTCTAATCATTAAAAATATTGGCAAAACAATCATACTTGATTGCCATAAAATTCCAATGAAACAATTAAACATATCCGTCCAAAATTCAGAATTCTTTTCAATGGTACTATCCTCTTTTTTCAATTCATTTAAAACAGGTTTCCACCAACCCCAAGGACGCACATCTTTATAAAAAGATTTTAACACCTCCATATTTGTTGGCTGAGTAAAATATGTTCCTAAAAACGAACCCAATACCGAAACAATAAATATAATTGGAAACAAATAAATGGCATGTACATGAGATAATTCATAAAATAAAGAATCTTCTAAAAAATTACCTTTATTTTGGTCTAATACAAATTGTAACGAAGCCACAATTAAACCAGCTAGCATTCCCCAAAAATATCCCCAACCATTAAATCGCCACCAAATCCATTTTAAAAAATTTGCAGCAACATACCCTCCAAAAAGTGCACTTGTTATCCATAATGTTAGTGAATTGATAGAGTCAGCAAAAAAACCCATAAAAACACCCATTCCTACAACAATAAATGACGCCACTTGACTTGCTTTTATATAATGTTTATTTGTTTCATTTGGTTTAAAGTATTTTTTATAAATATCATTCACCATATATGCTGGACCTGCATTTACAAAAGCAGAAAAAGTACTCATGAATGCAGCTAACAAACCTGCCAATAACAACCCTTTTATTCCTACAGGTACATGAAAATTAATCACCTTTGGTAATAAAACCTCTAAATCACCACCATTTAACAATGGATTTACACTCATTTCAGGAGTTAAAGTAACTAAAGCAATAACTACTATCCCTGCAATTAATAAATATCTAGGAATAAATAAAATTAAATTAGTAAATCCACTCATATAAGCAGCCTCTTTTACTGATTTTGTGGAAAGAATACGCTGTAAATCGTAGCTTGGAGTAGGACCTGCAATACTTGCAAAAAAACCTTTAAATAAAGTCATTCCAATTAATGCTCCAAACATTTTATAACCTTCAGAATCAATTAAGTTATTAAATGCAACGTATTTTTCACTCCAATGAGGTTCAAGTTCCCATCCAAAAAATACATTTCTCCATTCATTAGAAATTACTGCATTAATTTCAACATCACTAAATGTAAAAAAAGCATAGCCTGCAACTAAAATACCTGCAATTACCATGATACCGTATTGCAAAACTTCTGTGGCAACTACTGAAAACATTCCTCCTTTAACAGTATATATTGTGGTTAAAAATATTATTATCAACGCATAGGATTGCTCTGAAGTAAACAACAATGTATTGCCCAATTGCAACGTTAAATCCCATGGAAGTATTATGGTCATAAATTTCCCAACACCTTCAAAAAAGTATGCTATAAACCCAATGGCAGCCACAATTGCAAAAACTGCCACAATTATATGCGAAGCTCTACCTGCTTTATTATCACCAAATCGAGTTAAAATCCATTCAGAACCAGTCATAATATTAGATCTTCGTATCCAAACAGCCAAAAACATCATCACAAAAATTTGATTCCATATTGGCCAAAGCCACATAAACATAAAGCTTTTTACACCATATAAAAAAAGGATTCCAACCATCCAAGCTGTTCCAGAAACATCAAACATTCCAGAGCCATTACTTAATCCTAAGAAGTACCATTTAATGTTATTTCCTCCTAAAAAATAAGATTCTAAGCTACTTGAAGCTTTCTTTGAAACCCAAATTCCGACAAATAATGTTAATAAAATATAAGCTGCAATTATTGAAACATCAATTATATCCATTTGTTAATTTTCATCATTAATAATTCCCCATTTTTTGTTTGGTTGCTTTCCCATAACAAACTGAAGTGTTCCACCTTGCATTAATTCTTTATGTGTAATAGTAGTTCTATTAAAATCTTTCCCATTAAGCTTCGCCGATTGTATATAAATATTTTCATCTGAAACATTTTCAGCTTTAATAGTAAATGTTATTTTTTCAGAAATTTTAATCGTTGATTTCTTAAATAATGGACTTCCTATTTGATATTCTCCAGAAGCTGGACTATATGGATATATACCCATAGCGCTAAATACATACCAAGCTGACATTTGCCCGCAATCCTCATTTCCGCTCAATCCTTCAGGTGTAGCATTGTATTGTGACTTTAATATTTCATGCACCCAGAATTGGGTTTTCCAAGGCTTTTTAGCAATATTAAACATATAAGCAATATGATGACTTGGCTCATTACCATGCGCATATTGACCAATTAATCCTGAGATATCAGCAGATACATTTTCGCCTGTAATTTCAGAAGATTCTGTAAAAAGTTGCTCTAATTTTGAGGTAAACTTTTCATTTCCTCCGTGCATTTTAATCAAATTTTTAGGTTCATGCAATACAAACCAACTATGCTGCCATGCATTTCCTTCCGTATACTCTGCACCAACTCTATGCGCAGAATATTTAGGATCAAATGGCTCTTTCCAGCCTGTCCCTGTTTCATTTTTACCTCTCATAAAACCTGTTTCAGCATCAAATATATGCTCATAGGCTTTTGATCTTTTTATAAAATAATTATAATCATCATTTTTTCCAAGTTCTTTGGCTATTTGAGCCACACACCAATCATTATAAGCATATTCTAGAGTTATAGTTACGGATTCATCTAATAAATTATAAGGAATATACCCGTATTTTTTATAGAAATTTAGTCCTCTATCATCTTGCATCATAGTGGTTTTCATTGCTTCATAAGCTTTTTTAATATTAAATCCTTTAATCCCTTTCTTATAAGCCTCCACAATAACTGGAATTGAATGATAGCCTGTCATTGTATTTGTTTCATTTCCGTATAAAGTCCAAACTGGCAACTTCTTATTAGCCTCATAATACACTAGCATAGAGTTTATTATGTCAGAAACTTTTTCTGGATGTGTAATTGTTAACAAAGGTTGTTCGGCTCTAAAAGTGTCCCATAAAGACAATGTTGAATATGCTGTATAATTAGCTGCTTTCACAATACTATCGTCTTCTTTTCTAAATTCACCGTTAACATCGCTAAAAGTAACAGGTGCTACTTGTGTATGATATAGTGCTGTATAAAAAGTAGTTTCTAGCTCTTTATTATCCGTTTCAATAGTTATTTTTGATAAATTTTGATTCCAGATTTCAGTTGCTTCTTCTTTAACTTTTTCAAATTGAATATCTTCTTTTGATAAATTTTCTAAAGCATTTTCTTCACTTACGGAAGACAGTGCTACTTTTACAAAAAGTTCTTGTGTGTTTTCTGATTTGAAATAAAATTGTGCAAATGATTTTTCGCCAGTAACTGAATTTACATCGTTTTTATAATTCCCATCAGTCACCAACTCAAATTTTTCAATTGGTTTTGAAAATTTAGCCACAAAAAAAACTTTTTGATTTTTTGCCCAACCTTCACTAAATCTATACCCTGAAATTGTATTTGCATCAATAATATTAATTTTAGAAGCCGTTGTTTTGTCCCAATTTATTGCAAAGCCTAAATCTAATATTACTGATTGCATATCATTTTCTGCAAATGTATATTTATGAAACGCTGTTCTTAAATTAGAGGTTAATTCAACTTTTACCTTGTAATCTTTTAAGTGAACGCTATAATATCCTGGTGAGGCTTTCTCATCATTATGTGAATATGCTGATTTATAAGGCAAATCATCTCTTGAATTCACTTTTACCGTTAAATCTACTTTTTTATTTATTGGCATTAAACGAATATCCGTTAAATCACCAATTCCAGTTCCACTTAAATGTAAATGACTGAATCCTATCATAATGGAATCTGAATAATGATATCCTGAGCACCAATCCCAACTGGAAATTCCATTATCTGGACTTACTTGTAACATTCCAAAAGGAACTGTAGCTCCAGGATACGTATGGCCATGACCGCCTGTTCCAATAAATGGGTTTACGAAATTAGCTGGTAAAAAACTGGATTCAATATTTTGAGCTGAATTCTCTTTTTTACAAGAATAAAAACTTACAATAACGGCTAGAAATAGGTAAAAAAATATTTTTTTCATTTTTAAACTTTAGGTTTAATTTTTCCTAATATTTGTTGGGTACTCTAATTTAAATATAAATATTACTTAAATTCGCCCTATTAAAAAAATATTTAGACGTATAACATCTAAACTACGTTAAACAATAAAAAAACAAAAAATAATGTTGTTTCTAAACAAACAGTCTTCAATAAATTCAAATACAATTAGGGAGATTAAACTAAAACATCATATCATTTTTTGGTCCATTTATTTCATTTTTAATACACTCCGGTGGGGAAGTTATTTTAATGATTATTCTTATTCCATAAAAACAAACCTAATAGGATTTCCTATTCATATGACTTTGTGTTATTTAAATATTTATGTGTTTATGCCAAAGTTTGTATTTAAAAAGAAATATGTAACCTACGTTAGCTTTCTTATACTTTCACTATTTATTATGTTATTAGTAAAGTTTAACCTAACATACTATTTGGTAAGTGAAAATGTTTGGCCCGAAGGAACTGAAGTTATTAGTAAATTAACGCTGAACTATTCTATTGATATGATGATTGGCGAACTATATGTAATTACATTTGTTACAGCTATAAAAATTACAATGGATTGGTTAAAAGAGCATAAGCGATTAACCGATTTAGAAAAGTTACAATTAGAAACAGAGCTACTCTTTTTAAGAAGTCAAATTTCCCCACACTTCTTTTTTAATACATTAAATAATATTTATGCACTTTCATTAGAAAACTCAAGTAAAACTCCAAAAATAATTATAAAACTATCAGAGTTAATGCGTTATCTTTTATATGAAACTAAAAAAAAGAAACAAAGTTTAGAAAAAGAAATCATTTGCATTCAAAATTATTTAGATTTAGAACGGATTCGTTTTGATGAAAAATTAGAGGTTAATATGACTATTTCTGGAGATATTAAAAATAAAAAAATTGCACCAATTCTATTATTGTCATTTATAGAAAATGCTTTTAAACATGGAGCAAATAAAAATATTGGAAAAATTAGAATTAATATTGATTTTAATATCATTGAAAATTTTCTTTATTTTCGCATAGCAAATCCTATTCCAACAGAAACAAAATATGAACAACAACTTAATAAATCTAGCGGAATTGGATTGCAAAATGTTAAAAAAAGATTAGCGCTAGGTTATAAAATTGATGAATATAATTTAGATATAAAAACAATAGATAGTTTATTTATTGTAGAACTAAAAATTAAAGTATAATGAATATAAATTGTATAATAATTGACGACGAACCATTAGCGATAAACGTAATTAAAAGTCATTTAAAAGAATTTCAAGACCTACATTTAGTGAATACTTTTAATAATGCCATTGATGGATTGTCTTTTTTAAAAGAAAATAAAGTTGATTTAATTTTTTTAGACATAAATATGCCATTGCTTGATGGTTTTAGCTTTATTAAAAGTTTAGAAAAAAAACCCTTAATTATTATTACAACAGCTCATACTGAATTTGCAGTAGAATCATACAATTTAGATGTTTTAGACTATTTAGTAAAACCAATTCCTTTTCAACGTTTTGTAAAATCTATCAATAAAGTTTTTAGAATTTTCAGCAATCCAAACAAAACTATGGTAACGGCAGAAAGACTAAGTATTTTTGTTAAAATTGATAAAAAGAAAATGAAAAAAATTTACTTAGATGAAATACTTGTAATTGAAAGTTTAAAAGATTATTTAAAAATAAGTACTTTGTCGAATAAGTTTATAATTCACCAAACACTAAGTAGCTTTACAGAACAACTACCTTCAAATAATTTCATTAGAATTCATAGATCTTATACAGTTGCTATTGATAAAATTGATACAATTGAAGGAAATAGTGTAGAAATAGCAAACATACGATATACCATTGGAAGATCTTATATTGATGAAGTTAAACAATGCATTTTAAACAATTAGTTTACAAACTATACGAATCCATCCAATATTTCAAAATAAATTTATAATACAAAAAACCCTATAAACATTGAGTTTATAGGGTTTTGTTGCTTTTTGTGTTTTTAAAAGTGGAGAAGATGGGACTAGAACTATTTTTTTAAACCCTTATAATATAGGAGCTCCAGAAGTACCGTTTTTGTACTGACACCGAATTAGTCCCTTTTTATTTAATTCGATATGTATTCGTTTATGATATCTACCTCTATTCCAGAATATTCTGAAAATTCATTGATAGTTACAAATTGATGTGGCTCCTTCCCAAAATGCGCTTTTATTTCATTGAGTAGTTTCCTTCCATAGCGTTCACTTCTGCCAGTGATACACTGAATATCTTTTGGGTATATGCAAGCTCTAATTATTTTCATCTGATACTCTATCCATACTTTATCCTACCGGTATGTATACTTTATCTATATGCCTTTATTCGGAACAAAAAGATTGTTTCGGAATGGATGGTTGTTGGTTTTTTAATTTTTATTTAAAGATAGGTTCATTTGTTGAGAATTAAAAATTTAAGTAATTATGGCTAGACAAAAAGGCATTATCAAATTAAAAGGAACTATCGGAGATATTTCTTTTTACAAAACAAGTGATGGACACCTTGCTCGTGAAAAAGGCGGTGTGGATGCTTCAAGAATTGCAAATGATCCTGCGTTTCAAAGAACGCGTGAAAATGGCTCTGAATTTGGAAGAGCTGGTAAAGGTGGCAAGGTTATCAGAAATGCCATTCGTTTATTGTTGCAAAATGCAAAAGATAAACGTGTGGTGAGCAGATTAACTACTGACTTATTGAAAGTAGTTAAAACAGACGCAACCAATGAAAGAGGTTTAAGAACCATTGAAAATGGAAATTTCACCTTATTGAAAGGTTTTGAGTTTAATGTGAACGGAAAATTGGGTGCTACCTTATTTGCGGATTACAGAGCTGATTTTGAAAGAACTTCTGGTGAAGCAGTGTTGGTGATTCCTCCTTTTTCACCAAAAGTAAGAATTGCAGCTCCTGCAGGAACAACTCATTTTAAAGTATTGATGGGCTTGGCGGAACTAAATTTTGAAGCTGAAACTTCAAAATTTGAAAGTGATGAAACTGCTATTTTACCGTATGATTCTGCGGACACAAGTAATATTGATTTGCTTGTTGGTATTGCTGCGGCTTCTACCAAACCGGTTATTCAAGTAATGGGCATTGAGTTTTATCAAGAAGTGAATGGGCAAATGTATCCGTTGAAAAATGGTTCTTACAATGCGCTTGCCGTTATTGATGCCACTGTAGCCTAATGAACCTGGTATTACAACGCACGTATTTTAAAAAGGGTACCAATGGTGCCCTTTTTATGAATGACAGCTTTGTGGGTTTTTGCATTGAATTGCCCTGGAGAGAAAACACAAAACGAGTGTCGTGTATTCCTGAAGGTAACTATGAATTAAAACCAAGGTATTCTGAAAAGTTTAAACATCATTTAGTGCTGCAGAATGTACCTAAAAGAAGTTTGATTTTGATACACCCAGCCAATGATGCCAACAAAGAATTACAGGGCTGTTTGGCGCCTGTAAGTTCTCTTACAGGAATTGCCAAAGGATTGCAATCTCGGATTGTATTTCAGAAAATACTTTCCGTTTGTTACCAAGCTTTTGAGCGAAAAGAAAAAGTAACCTTAACCATAAAATCATAAAAGATGAAACTAATAGAACGATATCAAAAACCAACACCTTCCTTTTTTAGAACATTAAGAAATATTGGTATTGCTTTAGCAACTGCTGGAGGTGCAATTATTGCAGCTCCCATCGCATTGCCTGCAACCATTATAACCATTGCAACTTATTTAACTGTTGCCGGAACTGTGGCGACTGCTGTAAGTCAGGCGGTGGTTTCTGACAATGAAAATGATACCAATGGCGAATAATGACATACAACTGCGCTCTGGAATTGTTGGTGGTACTTTTCTATCCACTATTTTTAATATCACTTTTAATGATATTGTTTTTACAATAATTATGGCTGGAATTGGAGCAGTTGTAAGTTTTTTTGTTTCTTGTTTGTTGCGGAGGTTGTTTACAAAAAAATAAAGCCTAGCTATTTTTTAGCTAGACTTTTATTTACGGTTAGTATATGAAAAGTAGGCGATTTCGAAGCACTAAACTTTCGGTTAAGCACAAACTTTGATACGAGCTGAAAGTCTTGAACTTACTGCTGTTTCGCCTATTTTTTATATATTGTTACCAGCTGGGTTTTATTCGTTATTTCACTTAAAGTCTTAAATCAATTAGTCGCAAAGTGTCTTGTATTAAATTGTCTAACTCACTAGCAGTAATTGTATGTGGGTTTATTCCTATTGATGTATAGTTTGGCAAAGGATTACCATGGTGTGGCATCCAAGAAACGCTATTAATAAGATTTAAAGTATTTATAATATCAACACGGTTTGCATTATCCCTAAAAACAACACCTGATGTATCTAAAAATAAAATTAAGTTTCCAAAAGTACGCTGTCTGGTCATTGCTCTCAGTTCTCTATAAAATTTAAATCTTAGATACGACTCTAAAACGTTCCTTAACCATCCAAAAACAGTATCTTTTTTTGAGTGGTCGGGATTAGCTCTAAAATCTTCTACTGCTTCAAGATGTTTGAAATAATCATTTTTTACTAATTCGTCAAGATTGCAAGGTTCTAATTCTGATGCATTAGCTGCAAAATTTTGTTTAATGCTTAAAGAACTTTTATTTGCATTAGGAATGTCTTTGCCAATTGAGTGTAAGAAATATTCATTATGACTTAATACAACTACTTGTTTAAGGTCTTGCAAGGCAGATTTTATAATTCCAATGGTATAAGTACGTCTATTGGTGTCTAGGCTAGATAAGGGGTCATCAAAAACCAATATTTTGTCTGAGCGATTTGGGTCGATATCTAGTTTCGACAAAAAGAATGCCAGTGCAATTGTACTTTTGTCTCCTTCGCTCAAACATTCTTTTGCACTAAGTGGTTGATTTGTGTCAAATGATATTGGATTACCATCAATTGTAAGGGTATAATTTATTTTACTTTGCGTAGCTCTTCCTTGTGGTGCAATATGTTCTACACTGTCAATTCTAAAAGGTGTTTTAAAAATAGTTCCTAAATAATGATTAATACGGGTTTGGTAACCACTAAAAAAAGCAGTTGCTGCCGTATTCTGTTGTTGTATTAAAATTGGGTATGCTACTGTTAAAGTTCTTAATCGTTGTTTCTCTGCTATTAGATTATCACAAATTTGAACAATAGGCGTCTCAAATCTTTTCTTAATTCTTTTCAGTCTGTCAACTTCTAATTGAGCATTTTGAATTGTTTGAATTCCACTTTTGAAGGTAGTTATTGCACCATTGTACACTGTAACACTTTGATTATATGAGGTAATATTTGACGTTAAATTCTGTAATGAAGTTTGAAATGCAAGTAATGAAGTTGTACTTATGGTACTTGTTGGGTTTTGTATTTTTTGCTCAACTAATGCAATCAGTGTTTGTAGTTCGGTCTGTAAAGTATTTCCATCTGAAATCAAAGAACTTATTGGTGCTTGAACTGTATTTGGTAAATGATTTGCCCAAAGGGCAATTTTGCTATTATTTGCAGTACAACCAGTATTTACAGCTTGAATTAAAGCCGTCAAATTGAAATTTTGAAGTGAAGTCAAATGAGTTCTAAGTCTTAATAGAAAAGCATTAAATTCTTCATTAAACTTACTTGTGTATGCATTAATAATATCCATATTATTATCAATATTCTGCTTGCAGAAAGGACAGTTTAATTCCGTTCCATCCGTAGATTCCTTGGAAGTAACATAGTTAAAACCAGATTGAAGCCAATTTTCTGGTGACTGAATGGTATTTTTATTTAAGTCTTGACAGTGACTTGAGAATAATTGTTCTAATGTTTGATTTTGTATGGATTGTATTGTTGTCTGTAAATCTGTTAGTAAGGTTGTAAAATTGATATTTGAACTAAAAGGAGCAATTGGTATCGTTAATTGTAAAGTTTGGATTATAGAATTCGCATTTGCATTTGTCAGCCTTAATTCTGCAACGGTAATAGCTTGGTCAATACCATTAGCGTCCGCTGATGGTATTGCTAAAAAACTAGTAATTAGTTCAGAAGTCAAATTGTTTCCAACTTGCTGTATTAATTGTAACTCTAAAGCAGTTAGATTTTGTTTTGAATTAGCTTTATCTAATTTGTTTTGTTCAATTTGGTTTTGGATAGCAATGCCTTGAGCACCAATTACAAATTGATGAAGTTGCTTTTTGTGCTCTTCATTAAAGTCAAATCCTGAGTATATATTATCATTAACAAAATGAATGTCAAAAATCTCAATGTTTGGAAATGGTCTAGTCCATCCAGAGGCTCCAAAAGTATGATGGATAATTGGTGTTCCAGTTTGCGTTATTTGAGCAGCTTGAGGTTGTGTATGTGCAGTAGAAATTCTACTTCTGATTATAGAAGGATTATCTGAGGTAAGTGACCTTAACACTGAGGTTAAAGTTGTTTTTCCGCCACCATTATCTCCATAAATTAAAGTTAGTTTATTAAAATTAACTTGTCCTGAAGCTGTATAATCACGATACTTCCCAATTGATACAAGTCTCTCGATTTTATTAATCATTCTCTAATTTCTTTGATGTTCAATGTTTCTTTTACCTTGCTGGTAACGACGAGTTTGAATATGATTTGTGCGACTGGAAAATCGAAGATTTTTCGGTTGTAGCAAATCGTTTGTTGAATGTTTGTAGTTTGTGTTAGTTTAATTGTAAGCATAAATTATATGAGGTGTTAGCAACCGTTATATATTAAATAATTTAAGTTGTGTTCCAAAATTCATAAAATTATCCATTTCTAAAAATGATTTTCCTAACGAATTTAAATTGAAAAATAATCTATAAAAATGTATTTCTCCACTACCATCTTCTAATGGTCTTATTTTCGGGTAATCTTTTCTCATTTTGTGAAAATCTTCATAAGTTCCAATATAACATTTATCTTCTGGATCCCAAATTCCATAATTTTCCATAAACTCATCTTCTTCCTGCTGTTCATAATATTCTTCATCTACTTCAAATTCTGCCCAAGGAAATAATATTTGTAATGAAGTTGAATTATTAAAATGATAATAACCAGTTTTACTAATTAAAACATCTTCAGAGTCAATAGATTTAATTATTCTAAATTCCGCTTTTCCACTTGTTTTGTTTATCCATTCGTCGATTTCTAAAATAAGTAATCCGTCATCATTAATGAATTTGATTAAATTCTTATCTGACGCAATTTTTTGAAACCTTTGTAAGTATAACGGTAGTTTATTGGTGTTTAATAATTTTATTTTATGATTTATATCTAATGTTTTAGTTTTTGGTATCTCAACTTTCCAACCTTTGGCTGTCCTTGTAATTTTGTCATTTTTTATTTCTTGCCAAATTGTTAAATCCGTTTTTGGATTATGTAAGATTATTATAACAGGTAAACTATGATTCAGCCAATAATCCAAATGGTCTAAAGAACCTCTGTAAATAATATCTCCTAATTGATCTTCCTGAAAGTAGCTTTCTCCCGTTTTTATCTGAATTGCTAAATACTGTCCTATTGGGTTTCCATTTTCAGCGACTTCAACTGTCATATCAATTCCAACATCCGATTGGAAAATTGTTCTAGGTATCCATTCAAAATCTTTTAGGAAAATACTTTCAACTTTGTTAACTCCGATTCTTTCGGTATTTGTAAATCTTGTTCTGGACATTGGTTTTTAATGGTTGCTAACTGGTTATATGCATTCTATTTTCTCTTTTATCCCTTAAGAAATAAAAGTTAAAACTAATTTTAGATAATTTTATCATTTGTTGAAATTGCAATTTTTTCAATGTACTAATTTAGTAAAAAAGTGATTAAAAAATATGGTTGTTGTTGATTTTTAAATAAAATATGTCTTCATTTGGAATTATTGATATTTTAGAAATTTAGTTGAGACCCTGAAACAAGTTCAGGGTGACGTGTTTCTTAGGATGCCCTGAATTACACTAAGACTTCGCTCTGTGACCGAATTCAGGATGACGTTTCAAAATTAATAATCTTGACTATTAAATTTTCTTTTTTGGCTACCTCAATCATGTGTTTAGTTCCTTTACTTTTCCCATCCCAGAAGGCAATTAAGGCATTGGCATAATTTACCATTTGTTCGTTGCGTTTTGGCCCTGCTGCTTTTCCAAATCTATTCCAATCTGCAGGGAATTTTGTTAATCGAAATCCTTTTTCAGCTGCGTATTTTTCTCCAAGTAAGTCAGCTCCTTTGTAATAAGCTCCACTTACAATTTCAACATCGGTTTGATCCTGGAGAATGTTGTCACAAATTTCACATAGTTTTTTGTAGTCGGTGAAGCTTCGGCTTCCGGCAATAATAATTTTCATAGATTGTTTTTGTTTTATGATGGTGAGATCCTGAATCACACTTCGACTCCGCTCAGTGACCGAGTTCAGGATGACTGTTCAGCACTTATTAAATACCTAGCTGTAAAGCCAGGCATTTTGTTTATAACATTTTAAGACCTCAACAACGCAATTTTTAATTGCTTGATTACTGACAATTGTAGCTTGAGATTTTCTTCAAAAGCATTGATTTTCTTCAATTTTTCAACTTTGATTTTCCATTGTTGTTTCTGGTTATTTTGAAGTGCTTCATTTATTACTTTTTTAGCATCTGAAATACATATAAATGGAATCACACTTCCTTTTAGATAATAACTGAAGTATTGACCTGTTTTAAGTGATAAGCACAAGTAATACAAGGATTCCCGGGTAGGTTCTGCAGCTGTTGTAATCACAAAACAGTTTGGACAAGGCTGGTTCATCGGCCTGCCGCTGTTTAGGCCTTTCGATAAGATAAAAAAGTGCGGTGTGTTGTAGGTTCTTCCTAGTTGATGAGTTTTGATTTCAAAATTAGACATAGGTACGCAATTAAAGTTATGCTTCACTGCGTTCCGCACACATAAATTTTGAAACAAAAAGGAAAAAGAAAGCAATGTTACTGGTTGTGAGGGGTAGCCTGTCAAGGTTTTTGAGAAAAATATTTTGAGGATGAATGATGGGTAGAGGGTGATGAGGTTTTTAGAAAAAGTTTTTTTGTATTCAAGAAAATATTTTTTTCAAAACCCGTAGGGCTTGACCTTGAAAGGTGTTGTGCGGCAGGAGATGGGAACAACCGATTTTTGCTATCTTTTTTATTTTTTTATACTTGAATTATTGTTGCTATGTTTATTTAAGATGTTTCAATCGCAGGTAATCGCACGACAAATGCGATAGCATTTAGGCGAGCCGCCAGGCGAGTTGAACGAAGGGTGTTGGGGCAAAAGCACGTTGCTTTTTCAGCATAAGTGCGTGCAACAACTACGTGGCACACGCAGGGTTGGCGCTGTTTTTGCCTACTTTTTTTACAATCAAATGTATGAGGTGGAAAAGGCAAGTGCAAGATATGAAGTGAAGAATGCAGCGTGCTGTGTACTTCGCTTTTGGTTGAGAACTGATTGTTTTAAGTTGTTGGTTTGATAGAATGCTAATTATTAATTCTGTTGGATTAGCGAAGTGCCAAAACGAGAAATGATGAACGAAATATCTTGCTCTTGTGTGTGTTTGCAATATGGTTTAATCGCGAGTGATAAGGAGTGATTAAATTATATGCAAAATGGATTTTCTCATTCTGAAGTAGGTACTGCAAAAACTGTGACAACCCGATTAGCCCGGAGTGAGCAGCAGGCGAGCCAAAATTATGAAACAGCGGTTGTACCCAATAAAATGACTTGCGAAGCAAAACATTAAAGGGTTTGGGTGCAAAAAATAGCTGTGGGTGAGGAATGCGTGGAATGTGTGCAATAAAATAAGTGAATGCGCTACAATGAGCACCCACTGGAGCACAAATTGTAGTGCAATGAACGACAAGTACAAATGCGACAAAGGAGCGTTTTTAATTGTATTTTATGGAACAAAATGGAGCAATTGACGAACACCTTATTACCTGCACGAATGTTTGTAGTTTGTTGTGTCTATTCTTATGAAAATGGATTTAAAAAGCGCAAAGGCAAAGATAAATGCTGACCATCGGAAAGCTTTTATAAGCGGAATTGGAAGCTGTATTTAGTGAAGTGCAACGGAACGGAATACTGCTGGAAATGGGGATTTTATTTATAACACAATGGCAACAAAAACGTTGAAATGAATCTTAAATTATTTTAAGTTTATTGTTAAATATCGGTTGACTTTTCTTTTGTATTCTATGTAATTTATTTTATGCACAGACTGTAAATATCCCTCTTCCTCCAAAATCATTTTATGAAAAATGGCTACGAGTAGCACATATAAAACGATTAAGATAATAGAAGGAAAAATTAGAATGTATCCTAAAAAAAGAATGTTATAAGATAAAAAATAAGGGTTTCGACTAATGCTATAAATTCCTGTTGTAATTAATTTGGTTTCTTGATCATATTTTATACCTACTCTCCAAGAATTTTTCATTTCAATTAGTGCAAAAACACCTACCATAAAACCAATAAAAACAAGTCCAAACCCTAATGTTTTAACCCAAGCGTATTCTGATATGTCAATTTCAATAAACCATTTAGGTTCAAGTAATGTTAAACGGAGTATTATTAATACGTACATAATTGACGAAATTAAAATCGACATTGATAATTTTAATGATTTTCCTCTTATGGATTGCTTTGTAGCTAAATATGTCTTTATATTTCTAATTGCAAAAGCAAGAATAAAAAACACAAGTATGAGCCCTAAATATATTTTTTCTATCATTTCTTATATCGTTTTCCTTTATAATTTGCAGAGATATTTATTCTCTAAAAGTAAATTGATTTATTTAATTCCACTTCATTTTTTGAATACGAACTGCATTTAAAATGGCTAATAATGCAACTCCTACATCGGCAATAACAGCTTCCCACATTGTTGCCATTCCCCAAGCACCAAGAATTAGTACCAGTATTTTTACACTCAACGCCAACCAGATGTTTTGCCATATAATTTTGTTGGTTGCATTTCCGATTTGAATAGCAGTTACAATTTTTGAAGGTTGATCGGTTTGTATTACAACGTCGGCAGTTTCAATGGCTGCATCACTTCCTAAACCTCCCATTGCCATACCTACATCAGCTATTGTAATTACAGGAGCATCATTAATTCCATCGCCTATAAAAGCAATTGTTCTTCCCATTGCTTTTAATTTTTCTACTTCTGAAATTTTATCTTCAGGAAGTAAATCTCCTATTGCCTTATCAATTCCTAATTTATTTGCAATGGTGTCAACAACTGCTTGTTTATCGCCCGAAAGCATTACTACTTCAATTATTTTTGGGATTTTATGTAAATTGATAATTGCCTTTAGAGCATCCTCTTTTAAGGTATCAGAAATAGTAATATATCCTGCATATAGCTGGTTTATGGCAACAACAACAATTGTTTTATCATTTGAATCTATGGCTTCATCAAAAGGAATCTTGAATTTTTGTAACAATTTAGAATTACCAGCCAAAACTTCATACTCCCCAATTTGCCCTTTCATTCCATACCCTGAAATTTCTTCAATAGCCGTTGCTTTTAATTTTGAGTTATCAATTTTTACATAATTGACAATTGCTTGTGCAATGGGATGTGTAGAATTGGATTCTAAGACAGCTACTAATTCTAAAAATAAATTCTTATCAATGTTTGAGGTTACAATTTCCTGAACTTCAAAAACACCTTTTGTTAAAGTGCCTGTTTTATCCATAACCACAGTATCTACTTTGGTTATTAAATCCAAATAATTAGAACCTTTAAATAAAATACCATTTTGTGATGCTGCACCTATTCCACCAAAATATCCAAGTGGTATAGAAATTACCAAGGCACAAGGACACGATATTACTAGGAATATTAAGGCACGTTGTAACCAAACTTGAAATATATAATTATCCCCAAGAAAAAAGTAGGGTACTATAACTAATGCAATTGCCAACCAAAAAACAATTGGGGTATAAATTTTAGCTAAACGACTAATTAAAAGTTGGGTCTTTGCTTTTTTACCAACTGCCTCTTGCACCAATTTAAGAATTTTAGAGAGTTTGGTGTCTTCAAATTTACTGGTAACTTTTATTTCTATGACTTTGGTAAGATTTACCATTCCTGCTAGCACTTGCTCTCCTTTCTTACTGTTTTTAGGAACGGATTCTCCTGTTAATGCAGCTGTATTTAAAATGGCATCATTTGAAATTAATTCGCCATCTAAAGCTATTTTTTCGCCTGCTTTAACCCTTATTATTTGACCAATTTTAACATCTTTGGGATGTTTTACGAAGGTTAATTCATTCTCAATAATTGTTACTTCTTCAACCTGAACTTTTAACAAGGCTTCAATAGATCGTTTGGCTTTGTTGACTGCACTTTCTTGAAATAGTTCTCCTACTACATAAAACAGCATAACAGCAACACCTTCTTCATAGGAGCCAATTAAAAATGCACCTAAGGTTGCAACCGACATTAGAACAAACTCATTGTATATTGATCCTTTAACGATTAATTTTACAGCTTTTAAAAGAACAGGACCACCAATAAGCATATAAATTACACCAAACCAAATTAAAGGAATAGGTGCTCTAAAAAAAGGAACTTCAAAAAAATCAAAACCAATACCCAACACAAGAAAAAGCAAACTAATTATTGGAATTATATACGCTTTGTTTATGGCTAAAGTCTTATTAGATACAGTGGTATCTTTTGTATAATCTATTGCACAGGCGCCATCTTGGCATTCGTTGTCTTTACTCATCATTTGAACTATTTAAGTCAAAATTAAGTAAATAGTGTATGCAATGGAAGTGCATTAATTTGAATTGCATTTGTTGCAAATGCCTTTTACAACGAGATTTACATCTTCAGCAATAAAATTTTTAGGTAAACTTATGTTTGGTATTTTGTGGTCTGTTAAACAACTAGTTTCATTACATAATTTGCAATGAAAGTGCAGATGTAAATCAGTGTCAATTTCACAATGACAATTTTCTTCGCATAAAGCGTATTTTGTAACGCCTGTTCCATCGTCAATTTTATGAGCTAATTCACTTTCAACAAATGTTTTTAAGGTGCGGTACAATGTAGTTCTGTCGGATTTAACAAAATACTCTTCAACATCGGTAAGGCTAATAGCGGATTTTTTATTTAAAAGAAATTGTAAAACCAACAGTCGCATTGCTGTTGGTTTTACGTTATTTTTCTTTAATATTTGTTCTAATTCAATCATATTAAAAATCAATTTTTTTTATTGACTTCCCTGTTTTTATCTTATAAGCATCATTCACATCAGAGACATAAATAATACCATCGGCTGGATAAGGGGTTTTTGCGTTTTCACAAATTATTTTAACTGCTTTTTTAACTTCTTCATTTTGACAAATCAATTCTAATTTAATCACCTTGCTGTCTGCAAAATGAAATTTTAACGAAGGTACTGAATCTTCTCTTTTATAAGCGCCTGTTCCTTCACATTCAGATAATGTAACACTTTCAAATCCATTCTCTTTAAGAGCTTCTACAACATTTTCTAATTTTGTAGGTTTTATAAATGCTTTAATTTCTTTCATTTTAAAATATTTTAATGGTCGTGTCCCTCAAATTCGCCCTTGTTAAGCTCAGAATTTACATAATATGCACCTTTTGTAACTATTAAGATGTTTTTCTCCATAGGATTGGAAAACTGTACTTCTGAAAATCCTAAATCCGAAACGCCCTTAATTACTTGAATTTTTTCAAGTACAAGATCATCTTCATCCTTTTCTATTTGAACAAAAATATAATCCAATCCCTTTTCATTTACAAATGCTTCATCGGGTAGCGCGGCAACTAATTTGCTATCTGTTGAAATTCTGGCTTCTACAAACATACCTGTTAGCAAGCCTTCGTGTGTACCAATAATTTTAGCGTGTACTTTAACAGATCTGGTATCTAAATCAAAAGCTTTTCCTAAAGCAAAAATTTCAGCTTCATACATTTTATTAGGTCTGGTTGAAAGTGTAAACGCAATTTTTTGACCGATGCTTAATTTTTCAATGTCTTTTTCAAAAACATTTAAACCTAAGTGTAAGAAATTATTATCTACAATTTCAAACATTTCTTGTTCAGGCGCAACAGATTTTCCAATATTAATTTCAATTTTTTGAATAAAACCTTGAATTGGTGCGATTACAGGAATTGATGCAACAATGACTCCTTTTTCAATAGCAGCAATGTTCATACCCATAAGATTTAGCGTAGCTTTAGCGGCATTTAAATCGGCTTTGGCGTTCAAATAAGCAGCCTCAGCTTCTTGAAATGCGCGTGCAGAAGTAATTCCATCTTTTTCTAATTCTTTTTTTCTTCCATAATCTTTTTCTAAATAGGTTAAATTACTTTTAGCAGCTAGATAGGCACGTTGCATTGAAATAATTTCGGGATTGTTTAATGTTGCAATTATTTGACCTTTTTTCACAAAATCTCCTTCAACTACTGCAACACTTTGTACGCGACCGCCTATTATAGCACTAACACTTGCCATATTTTGAGGAGGTAATTCTAATTGACCATTTACCTTTAATGAAGCACCTAAATTTAATTGACTAAGATTGCCTAACTCTATGCCCATTATTTCTAACTGGTTTAATTTTAAGGCTACTTTATTAGGGGTTTCTTCTCCTTCATTATGACCTTCCTCTTCGGAATGTTCATTTTTATGGTCGTCTCCTTCTGTATGTTTTGACTCGTTATTTCCACAACTTATAATGGTTAGAATAAGTATCAAAAGCGTGCTTATTTTTAAAATATTTTTCATCTTAATTGTATTTTCCTGTTAGGTAATTAATTTCGTTAACTGTTTGATTGTAAAGATTAAGAGCGTTTAAATAATTGCTTCTTATTTCCATCGATTGTTCTAAAAGAGCCATATATTCTACATAGCCAATTTCTCCTTCTTTGTATGCTTTAATAGCAGATGAAAATAGCTTATCGGCTAATAAAATACCTGTTGAATTATAATAGGCTAAAGCAGCTTTTTGCTTATCATATTCATTGAGTTTTGTTTTCAGGAGCGCATTTAAATCTAATTTAGATTGCTGATAGTTTAATGAAGCTATTTCAGCATCTTTTTTGGCTGCCTGAGATTTACCTTGTTGTGCTCTAAAAAACAAAGGGATTTTAATACCTATTTCAAATCCTGAGAAATTTTTAACACCCTCAATTTGTTGATTGAAATAACCTGCAGATAGGTCTGGAAGAAATTTTGCATTCTCTAATTTATGTTCTCTTTCTTTCACTGCTATTTCATTTTGAAGCGATAAAAGCATTGGATTATCTGAATTTTCTTCGATGGTAGCTTCAAAAGGGATTTTTTCTAAATTTTTGTTTGAAATTTCAAAGGAAGCATCGCTATTCATTAATGATTGCAATCGCTTGGTTACACTTTTAATGTCTAACTCTACATTAGATTTTAATAATCTAATGCCTTCTTTTTTACCCTCTGCAGCAATTTTTTCTATTAAATTCGTTTCTCCAAGTGCGTATTTTTTTTCAGCAATTAAGGCGAAATTTTCATACTCTTTTTCCAGATTAGCAATTAAATTAGCTTTGTTTTGCACAAACCACAACTCTAAATAGGCAGCCCTTACAGCACTTTCTAACTTATTTTTTTCAACACTTAAATTGGTTTCACTCAGTTTAATTTTATCAGCTTGTAATTTAGCTTGCGTTCCATACAGTGTTGGAAATTTAAAATCTTGTGAAATACTTACATTATAATCTTGTTGAAGTCCGTTTAATTGTCCTTTTGTATAGGAAATTGCCGTTTTATCTAAATCAAAAGCTGATTTTTTTAAGTTTTGTTGTTTTTCAATTTCTAAATGAGCACCTTTTATTGTAGGATTGTTTTCCATTGCTATTTTAACGGCATCATTAATAGAAATAGTTATAGGAGCAGTTTGAGCATAGGTTTTATTTAACGCCATACTAAACACCATTCCAATAATTAAAAGTGTTGTTTTAGAATCTTTCATTTTAAGTTTTGATTTAAAAGAAGTACCATTTTCAACAAAGTAATACAGAATTGGCACTACTAAAAGGGTTAATAGCGTTGATGAAATTAAACCACCTATAACAACTGTTGCTAAAGGACGTTGTACTTCTGCACCTGCTGATGCTGAAATTGCCATTGGTAAAAATCCCATAATAGCTGCAATTGCAGTCAATAAAATTGGTCTTAACCTTTCTTCAGTAGCTGTAAATATTCGGAGTTTTATGTCAGTCATTCCTTCCAGTTTTAAACTGTTAAATCTACTTATTAAAACAAGTCCATTTAAAACCGCTACACCGAACAAAACTACAAATCCTACACCTGCTGAAATACTAAAAGGCATACCACGTAAGGATAAACTTAAAATACCACCAATGGCAGCCAAAGGCACTGCCATATAGATCATAGCCGCCTGTTTTATTGAGTTTAATGCAAAGTATAGTAGTATAAATATTAAGAATAAAGCAATAGGAACAACAATAGAAAGGCGCTCTTTTGCTCTTAATAAGTTTTCAAAAGACCCACCATATTCAATAAAATAACCTTCAGGTAAGTTCAATTCTTTATCTAGTTTTAGCTGAATATCTCCTACCATAGATGCTACATCTCTTCCTCTTACATTTACACCTACAGAAACTCTTCTATACGTATTGTCACGTGAAATTTGCATAGGACCAGGCTTGTAACTAATATAGGCTAATTCTTTTAAAGGTATTTGAGTATTTGTATTTGGAAGGTCTACAAAGAGATTTTTTAAATCTTCAATACTCTCTCTGCTATTCGCTGCGAAACGCACTACTAAGTCGAAACGTTTTTCTCCTTCAAAAATAATTCCTGCATTTGCACCGGCAAAAGCGGTACTTACATATTTATTTAATTTATCGACGTTTAAACCGTATTTGGCTAATTTTTCACGTTGATAAATTACTGTGATTTGCGGTAAACCTTCAGTAGCTTCAGCACGAACATCAGCAGCGCCATCCACCGTCTGTATGATTTTTGCCATTTCTTCTGCTTTTATAGCTAAAACATCTAAATCATTTCCATATAATTTAATAGCTACATCTTCACGAACACCAGTAAGTAGTTCATTAAAACGCAATTCAACAGGTTGGCTAAATATAAAATTCACACCCACAATTGTTTTTAATTTTTCTTGCATTAGTGCTATTAGTTCTGCTTTACTTTCTGCAGAAGTCCATTTATTTATATCTTTTTCTAATATTATAAAGCAATCGGCAATATCCATTGGCATTGGGTCGGTAGGGATTTCAGCAACACCTATTCTACCAACAACAGTTATAACTTCAGGAAAATTATTGTTTATAATTTTTTCTACCTCTTCAGATACTTTTATAGATTCTGATAATGAACTACCAGGTTTCATAATAATTTGCATTGCAATGTCTCCTTCATCTAATTTTGGAATAAATTCGCCTCCCATATTTGAAAAGATAAATGCTGCAATTATAAAGAGTCCGCCAGCTATTGCAATGGTGGTTTTTTTAAATTTTAAAGCACCTTGTATTAAAGGTTTATACACTTTAAAAATAGCCGCCATTACTTTATTGCTAATGTTGTTTAGCCAAGTTTCAGTACGCGTAAATATATTATTTTTGTCTTGCGGGGTTGGTTTCATAAATAAAGAAACCATTACAGGCACATAGGTTAAACACAATAATAAAGCACCTAAAACTGCGAATCCAAATGTATATGCCATTGGTGTAAACATTTTACCTTCAACACCTGTTAAAAATAAAATTGGGGTAAATACAATTAGAATGATAAGTTGTCCGAAAAAAGCAGCATTCATCATCATACTACTAGATTTATAGGTTAACTCATCCATTTCAGCAGTAGTGATGTTGTTTTTGTTTTTCTTGAGACGTTGCTCAATATGATGCACAGTTCCTTCAACAATAATTACCGCGCCATCAACAATAATCCCGAAATCAATAGCTCCTAAGGACATTAAATTTGCCCAAACGCCTGTTGCTTTCATTAAAATAAAGGCAAATAATAATGACAGCGGAATAATTGATGCGGTTAATAAACCACCTCTTAAACTTCCTAAAAGAAGAACTAGTACAAAAATTACAATTAAGGCACCTTCAATCAAGTTTTTAGAAACGGTACTTGTAGTACGTGCAATTAAATCGCTCCTGTCTAAAAACGGTTTTATTTCTAAACCTTCTGGTAAGGATTTTTGAATATTCGCAATTCTTTTCTGAACATTTTTTATAACCTCATTTGGGTTTTCGCCTTTTAACATTAACACTTGCCCACCCACAGATTCTTGTCCGTCTTCTGTAAAAGCACCATAACGTACCGCTGATCCAAAACGCACTTCATCAGCCACATCTTTTATTAAAATAGGGGTGTTTTCTACATTTTTTACAACAATATTTTCAATGTCTGTTAAACTTCTTGCAAGACCTTCACCACGAATAAAGCTTGCTTGGTGATTTTTTTCGATATATGCGCCACCTGTATTTGAATTATTGGTTTCCAATGCTTCAAAAACCTCATTGATACTAATACCCATACTGTTTAATTTGTTTGGGTCTAAAGCAATTTCATATTGTTTCACATTTCCTCCAAAAGAGTTTATTTCTACTACACCAGGCACTAATGCCATTTGACGTTTGATAATCCAATCTTGAATGGTTCTTAAATCAGACGGTGAGTATTTAGTTTCGTACCCTTTTTTTGGAACAATAGAGTATTGGTAAATTTCGCCTAAGCCAGTAGCGATTGGTGCCATAAAAGGTTTTCCAAAACCAGCAGGGATACTTTCTTGAATGGCTGTTAATTTTTCTTGAACCAATTGACGCGGTAGGTAAGTGCCCATATCATCAGAAAAGACAATAGTTACTACTGAAAGTCCAAAACGAGAAACGGAGCGTAATTCTGTAACACTAGGTAAATTGGCAACTGCCAACTCTACAGGATAGGTCACAAATTGTTCAATATCTTCCGTTCCTAAATTGGGAGCTACTGTAATTATTTGAACTTGATTATTGGTAATATCGGGTACTGAACCCAGTTTTATGGTTAACATTGAATATATTCCAGCCCCTATAAGAACTAAAATAAATAGGCCTACAATTAATTTATTATTAATTGAAAAGCGAATGATTTTATCGATCATTGTTTTTTAAGATTAAGTTGTTAATATTTAAAATCAACCTTCGAAAATGAAAGTAGATTAAATTGTATTTATAACTTAAACTTGGGGAGGGAGGTAAATTTTGGAGTAATAGTTATTGGAGAATGATGTGCTATAAAAGGTAGCTAATTCTTTTGAAGGTATTTCAGCATACACCACATAGTCAATATGATTTAAAGGTTCGATAATGTTAACAGAACAACAACTACACATACAAAAAGGAGAACACATATCTGAATGAGAATGATTGTCTAGATTGACAATTTCAGATACTGTTTCTGATTGTTGTTTGTTATAGCTTACATCGTCGCAAGGTAATGCAGACAATGAGAGTATAAATAATGCTAGTATGGTTGCTGAAAATTTCATTATGAATGCAAATATAGTTAAATTATATGTGCAATGGTGTTGCAAAAAAACTTTGAGCCTATGGTTTTGTTAAGGGATTAAATTTTTAGTTAAATAAGGAACAGATTGCTTCCCTGCAGTCGTAATCATGATTTTTATAGGATGCCCTTGTAATTGCATTTTATGGAACTAAATGGAGTAATTGACGAACACCTTATTACCTGCACGAATGTTTGTAGATTGTTGTGTCTATTCTTATGGAAACGGAATTGTTAGTTGTTCGAATTATGATGAGATCCTGAAACAAGTTCAGGATGACGTATCAAATGCGCAAAGGCAAAAAGTAAGTGCTTGCTTTTTTCAGCAAGTTCTTACTGTACGGAATTGGAAGCTGTATGCAATGAAGTGCAACGGAATGGAATACTGCTGGAAATTGGGAGTTAATTAATTCTATATTTCTCCAAAATTTCCCAAGGGGATAACCCTGAATTAGAAGACCATACTCTTTTAAGAACAAATGAATTTTCTTCAGCTATGAAAATTTCATCAATATAAGTTTCTAAATCACCAAATTTATTGCCATTATAATTATTTGAGATATAATCTCTAGTTATTTTTTGACCGTATGCATCTGGTCTTTTAACTTTGTCATAGCCTCTACAACCTGAATCTTGATATAAAACCACCAATGTACAACCACCTTCCATTAAACTCCACGGATGAGTCCGATGTTCATCACCAACCCAAAATATTCTGGTTTCTTTTTTTCTTAAATTATTAAGCTGCAGGTTAATAAATGATTCATACTCTTCTTGATTATAGTTTTTTGGAGTTACTCTATTAGAATGATTAAACAAGGCAGGAATTTCACTAATTTCAATAACTTCACCTTTAAAAATAGAAAATAACGTTTCAATAAACATTTTGTCAATTAAAACATATTTAACTATTGTATACTCTTTTTCATCTGGAGCTTTACTAACATTCACAACTGTAAGGTAAAAAGGTTCATTATTTAAAGTCGAAATTTTGAAAACACTGTGCGGGGTCAATGGATCTGATAACCTTTTAATGTTTTTTAATGCAAAATTTGCACCGTATGAGAGCATTTTAGTAAAATCGTCAACGTTTTCTATAAAAGTAAAGGGCTTCAGCTCTTTTTCATCATCATACCAATCAGCCTTTAATTCAGAATAAGGAGAACGGGCCCTATCAATTAGCATATAAGCACCCAATATAAAAATAAAAACAACTTCTAATGCAAGGAAAATAAGGTTATAGTATCCATTGAAAACGAGCCAAGAGTTATCTATATACGCTTGTAGGAAGATTTCAAAATTGTTTTGAAAATTGAATAGTAAAATATACCCAGATTTTAGTGCTGGAGCAATATCATAACTAGAAAAAAGATTTATAAACAGTTCGTAATTTAAGAAGCCCACATAAAATACATATATATGGCATAGACCTAAAAAAAGTGATGCAAAAAAGGCATATTTAACATTTCTATTATAACTAAAGTAGCTATTAAAACTTGCGAAAATTATATAAAAAACGCAAAAAACAGCAATAACTAAACCTTTCAAAAAAATATTTGTTAAGTTTGAGAGTAATAAACTATACGGGATTGTTATAAAAGGAATAATGACAAAGACCCCTAAAATTAATTGAAAAAAAGTTTTACTAGATATCTTACCTGACGGCTTATAATAATTTAACATAATTTAAAAGTTGAATTTTCTTTTTAATGCTTGAAAATGCTGCAATTGTTCTTTCCATATTACATATAATTTTATACAATACAATAATTCTTTTTTTATTTTACTTATTTTAGCAATATTAGAATTAAAGACAATAATTCCTAAGACCTAAAAAAATAGAAAATAGAATATTTGCATATTTTATTTTTTGCTTAAAAATTATTTCGAAATTATTAATCATTTCCCAAATTAAAATAGAAGGTTATATTTATTTAAGGCGGTTTAGTCTAACCAATTATTAATATCTACTTTTTCAATTATTGTTCTGCCGAAGCCATTTAATTCGCGACAATGAATTGTTAATATACCTGTTTTTTCCAAGGTTAAAGTTTGTTCAATTTTTAAAGTTCCTTTTGGTTGTGGTTTAAGATTCTTAATAGAGAAATTTATAATTTTTTTCTTCGTTTGCCATAGCGTAGCAATTTTTGAATTCTTATTTATACCACAATTATTCGGTTAACTTCTATTCTTTTTAAAATTCTCTGCTTGTTCAAAAATATCGTGATACACCTCATCTCGTTCAACTGGTGGGTAACCGAATTCATCTAATAATAAAATCAAACCAACTTTTAAGGCTGCTTTTATATCATCTCTTTTGCTCCAATCAGGAAATTTGGCTTGGGCATCAACTAAATCCTTAACAGCTTTAGCTAATTCTATTAATTTATCTTCAGGGTATCTAAAATCGTATTTAACACATAGCTCCTTTAAAATATCATAAAATGCTTTTTCTTCAAAGTCAATGCCTAATTCATCACCAGCTGAAAATTCTTTATGAACCTCCCAAATTAAGTTAGTGAGCTGTTCTGCCATTTCTTCATATACCTCACTTCTTAATACATCATCTTCTTTTCTTTCATTGTAACGTTGTACCAATACTTCCATTTTTTTAGTGAAATCAATTCCTTTAATTTTATTCACTTTTTTCATTTCACCAATTACTTTGGCTAGTAATTGTTGTAATAATTTAATCTTGGTATTTGGTAGTTTAATTTTATCAATTTTAGCTAAATAATCTTCATCAAAAATATCTTGTTCCTTTTCATTATCTTCTCCTAATTTAAATATCTCCTGTACGCCATCACTTTGAAGTGCCTCTTTAATCATTTCTCTAACCTTGGCATTCATTTGTGCTGTATCTGGAGCATCACCTCTAGTTAATTTGAATACAATAGACCTTACTGCTAAATAAAAGTGAATGTAATCTCTTTCAATTTGAGCTAATTGTTCGCTACCTGCACAAATATCATATGCCGCTTTGAGTCTTTTTACCAAACCCATAAAACGTGTTTCGACTTCTTTTGTTAGTTGCGCATATTCGGAAGCCATATTTAAGGTATTCAATTGCTCTAAAGGAGAACCATTGAAATATTTTTCACCATTGAATTTGTGAAATATTTTAGCCAATAGGTCTAAATGATTCCGTACGACTACTATAGATTGTTGGATATCCTCAAAATTCTCTTCTTCACCTTTATTATACTTAGCTAATGCGAGGTTCATTTGTTTTTTAATCCCAATATAATCAACAACTAAGCCTTTATTTTTGTCTTTAAATTTTCTATTTACTCTAGAAATTGTTTGAATTAAATTGTGTTGTTGAATAGGCTTATCGATATACATACTATCTAAAAATGGGACATCAAAACCTGTAAGCCACATATCCACTACAATTGCAATTTTAAAATTGGATTTTTCATTTTTAAATTGTCTGTCTAATTCTTTTCTATATTCTTTAGTGCCTAACAAATCGTACATTTCCTTAGGATCATCTTTTCCTCTAGTCATGATCATTTTAAGACGTTCCATAGGTTTGATTTCTCTTTTGTCTTTATCCGTTAAGACAACACCTTCTTCTGCTATTTTTACAACTGCCCATTCTGGCCTTAACTTAATTAAGTTCTTATAAAACTCATAACCAATTTCTCTGCTACTACAAACAAACATTGCTTTTCCTTTTACAGTAGCACCTTCATCTACTCTGTTTTCATAATGCTTTACAAAATCTTCAGCTAAAGCTTGTAACCTATCAGGATCTCCCAAAATGGCATTCATATTGGCTGATTGCTTTTTACTTTCTTCTATTTGATATTCGTTGGCACCATCTTCTTCTGCAGCTATGTAGTATTCTTCAATTTTTTCTAATTCGCTATTTTGAAGTGCAATTTTTGCTGCACGACCTTCATATACAATTCTTACTGTAATTTCATCTTTTACAGATTCAGTCATTGTATAGGCATCAACTACTTTTCCAAAAACATCTAATGTAGCATCAATGGGTGTACCTGTAAAACCTACATAAGTAGCATTTGGTAAGGAATCGTGGAGGTATTTTGCAAAACCAAATGATTTTTTCACTCCTTTTTCTGTTACTTGAATTTTTTGATCGAGGTTTGTTTGACTTCTATGGGCTTCATCAGAAATACAAATAACATTTGTTCTGTTCGTAAGTAATTCAGTATCTTCGGTAAACTTATGTATGGTTGTTAAAAAAACACCACCGCTTTGTCTACCCTGAACTAATTCTCTTAATTCAGCTCTGCTTTCAACACTTATTATTGTATTATCTCCTATATAATTTTTTGCATTTGTAAATTGACCTGAAAGTTGGTCGTCTAAATCTGTTCTATCGGTAATAAGGACAATTGTTGGGTTTTCAAAGTGCTCGCTTTTCATTAATAAGCGCGTTAAAAAAAGCATTGTAAAACTTTTTCCACATCCTGTAGCACCAAAATAGGTACCACCTTTTCCATCTCCTTCTGGTTTTTGTGCAATTTTGATGTTATCATATAGTGCACGTGCAGCATAGTATTGTGGATAACGACAAACTATTTTTTCATCTTTTTTAGAACTATCGGGAATGTAAATGAAATTTTGGATAATATCCCGTAACCTGTTTTGCTGTAGCATTCCTTGAACTAACGTAAACATACTATCAATACCATCAACTTCTTTTGCTAAACCAGCCACTCTTCTCCAGGCATAATAAAATTCATACGGTGCAAAAAACGAACCTGATTTGTTGTTTACACCATCGCTAATTACACAAAAAGCATTGTATTTAAAGAGTTCTGGAATGTCTCTTTTATATCGGTTTGTTAGTTGTACATACGCATTGTGAATGGTACAGTTTTCTTGAATTGCTGTTTTAAATTCGAACACTACAACAGGTAATCCATTAATGTATAGGATTCCATCAGGAATTCTTTTTTCAGTACCTACAATTTCTAACTGATTTACAAATTTATAAGTATTCTTATTTTGTTTAGAATAGTCAATTAAATATATCCAAATATCCTTTTGGTTGCGATTTTCTCTTTTAAAAATAAAACCATCGGATAGCCATTGCATTATTGTTTTATTACTTTCGTATAAATCGGCACTAGAAAGTGTTTTTAACTGCAATATTATGGTATCAACTTCTAGTTGAGTTAAGCCTTCTTTTTTATATTGATTTAATAAAAATTGACGTAAGTCTTCCTCGATTAAAACCTCATCTTCAGCTCTAGTAATTGAATTTCCAACAGCGTGCGGAAAACTTTCATTTTCTAAGAGTTCTATAAATGCTGCTTCTAATTTGGCTTCTGTGAATTTCATTTGTTTGCAATTATTTTTTTTCTAACAGATGTAAACATATTTTTCCACCTTCAGTGGTATAATACTTTTGCAATTTACTGGTAGGCTTGTTCGGAATTGTTTGTCTTATTAATTCTTGCTCTAATAACCTATCTGTATGGTGTTTAAAATTTTTAGTTTGGTTACTTATACCTAAACAATCTTCTAATATTTCTTTTTTCTTTTTTGGAGCGTATGCATATTTAAGAATCTTAATTTCTTCATTTGTAAGTTGTTTTGCAATTGCGGAATATTTCTCAATTACTTTGTCACTATATTTAGAACCTTTATTAACATCAATATTTATGGCCTTTGCAAGTTCGTTTACTGCTTCTGTTAATTCCTTATATGTTAAGACATATTTAGATTCATCTACTTGGTTACTATCTTGGTTACTAACTTGGTTACTAACTTGGTTACTAACTTGATTACTAGTGATCGCTTTAGGAAAAGACATTCTTAAAAAATTGTCTGAGAATTTGAAACAGTCTTTTGAGTAGAACTCCAAAATACGAGGAATACCAGAACCCAGTTGCTCCACTAAATCTAGATCTTTGAAAATCCTCATAATTTGTTTATTTCTTGGTACCGAAAAACCATCAAAAAATTCCTCCTGACTTAAACCTTCAGGCAAACCACCT
The DNA here is from genome assembly GCF_016342705.1 of Lutibacter sp. Taxonomy (GTDB): domain Bacteria; phylum Bacteroidota; class Bacteroidia; order Flavobacteriales; family Flavobacteriaceae; genus Lutibacter. The sequence continues at coordinate 85,352 of NZ_JAEINV010000002.1, forward strand.
GAAGATGTGATTTCTAAACGGTCATCAAAAATTTCAAATTTTGGAGGTACTTCAGTTGCATAATCGTTATGAACAAAAGCATTGATAATAGCTTCTCTCAATGCAATAGGATTCCATAAACGATTTTCTTTACGTTCTTTTGATGTTATCTCTGCGCTTGTTTTATTTTCCAGGTCAATTTTATCTAAAACTTGTTTTGTTGCTTTTATCAATGATTCGTAACCATACTCATTATTTTCAATTAAATTAACACGGTTAAGCCCTTTGTATTTTGCTAATTTTATTGAAACTGCATTTTTATCTGCTAACAAGTAAGCAACATAGTTAAAAGCCCCTTCAACAGTAAGCAATTCTAAATTGGTTGTAAATTTTCCATTTAACTTAACCTCTGTAGCTAGGTAATAAATATGTAATTGCTCAAAAGTTAAATTTTGTTGGTTGGATTTAATTTTACTTATTGAATTACGCGTTCTTTTAGCATATAATTGGTCTATATTTTTTTGAGGCATTGGTTCTGAAGCTGTTCCTATTCTTAAGAAACAACCTTTTTCAGACATTCCGTATTTTTTTAAAAAATAAGGTTTCTCTGGTCCACTAGCTATAATAACTTTAATTATATCCAACCCGTTTTTTTGTTCACTTATAATATCAAACAAACCAATACAAGATGGCGAAATATTGGTTTTAAGGCGGTCCTTTATTTTTAACATATCGCCATCAGTATCTGTAACACCTGTAACATTCCCGTTTTTATCAATACCAATATAAATAATACCACCTTCTTTATAGTTTAAAAAAGCGATTACTTCTTTTTCTAATGCATCGGTTAGTATTTGTTTGTATTCTATACGGTTGGTTTCTTGCATTTTATTTCGTATTGACAGCTTTGAATTGTTTTTTTTCGAGCTCTTTTAACTCAGTTTGAGCAACTATCTTGTTGATGATTAATTTACAGTTCTTCATTAATTCTTTCCCTTTTGAATAATCAGCAGGGAAAAAAAAGTTAACACGTTCTTCCTTCAATAATTCTGAAGCTTTCGCTCTTGATGAATTAGGTTTATAAACAGCAATAGAATAACCTCCTTTGTCTTTAACGAGCTTCATACAAGGTATATCTGTATCTCCATCTCCAAAGTAGACCATATTACTGAAAGGTATAGGTCTTTCATCTTCAGGCGTATACTTATTTATTTTTGAATTATCAGACTCATCTAAAAGACCTTTATTAATTCTAAAAATAAATTGAGTTTTATTAGTATAGTTTATGGCTAAACCAGCTGATTTCGCAACATTATTTTTATCAAACCTAAAAGAACAACCATATATTTTTTTAAAATTATTGGCTATTGATGTACCTTCAAGTATTTCCTTATTACCTGCTGATATTATATAATGTTCAATGGTAGCGTTTTTCTCTTTGGAATATTGATTTATTAACTCAAACCAATTTTCTACACCTTCAAATAATTCTATATTTCTGCCCTTTTCCTTTAATGCATTTCTCGTTAACTCGTTTTCTTTATTATTAGACGTAGCTTTCTCAATCATCAACTGCATATAAGTAATAATGTTGTCGGACTTTTGCTCTTTCGATTCACTATTGACTTCTTTCCAAAATTCTTTTGCTGAGATTCCAATATCCGGGAGGAAAGAGTATTCCTGCATATCTTTTGGAGAGAGCGTTTTGTCAAAATCATAAATGAATGCAATTTTTGTTTTAGTCATAATGTTTTATTTTTTAATTCTTAAATTTGTCATACTCTCCACCACCCCACGCATTAAAACAGGACACAATGGTTTTATGGTGTTTTTTAACTGCTCGTTGATACGTTTGCGTGTTTCTAAGGTATGATAAATGGTAACAATGGCTTCTTGTATTTTAATACTTGGAATGGGCAATTTCACATTACACATATCTACCCAATCAAAAGTTTCTCTAGCGCTTCCCCAAGAGTTAAAACGTGCATAGCGGTCGAACTCGGTACGTTGGAAAAATAAATATAAATATTCGGGTAGTAAATCTTTAGTATTTTTAACTTCAAAAACTGTATAAATTGCGGAAACAATACAATCTTCAGAACTATTCATTGCTAAGGCTATTTTATCACCTCTTCTTGAAGTATCGGCAACATAAACAAATTGACCATTACGGACAATTTTATAGTTATGAAAACTAACACCTGAGATGTTTGCTTTTGATTCTATTAAAACTTTAGAGGTTGATACACCTTGCAAAAACGAAACCTTCAAATCTGAATTTCTTTCATCAGATTGTTGAATATATTCTCCAAGTAATTTTGGTTCTTCTTTTTTTATTAAATCTTCAATATAGGTGTCGCAAATCAATTGCAAATCCTCTAAACTGTTTTCATAGGTTTTTTGGTTGGTAAGTAAGCCATTGTATAGCGCAACATATTTACGTTGTTCATTTATATTTGGGATTGGAATTTCAATTTCGCAAAGTCTATCATAATCTAAACTGGCACGCACACTACTATCGCTAATAAACCAACCATATCTGTCAGATTCTGGTCGTTGAAACCACATCATCATATATTCTGATAACAACTCGTTTTCATCTTTTGATTCAATAACTAAATAAGCCGGTGAAATAATTGCAGGTTCATTTTCAGTATAAAGAGCTAAACGAATGGTTTCATCTCTTCCAACTTGCATAGCAGAATAAGCAAACTGGCCTTTCTGAATGATTTTATACTTTGATAAATCAGTTCCAGAAACATTGGCAACAGAAGTCATAAAGTTTTTGGTGATATTTATTCCCAACAAATTAGTAACCGCTAAATCTTTGTTGCGATTATCAACCAATTGTATGTAGGCGCCCAACTGTTTAAAATTACTCATCTACTTCCTCATTTATGTTAGACAAAAGATTTGTAGATTTATCCTGTAACAGAATTTTCATTTGCGAAATGGCTATTTGGTTAAGTTTTAGTAAACGTTTGTTTTGCGGCAAACCATCATTGATAAATACTGCATTTAAATTTTCGAGATTGGCTAGACATACCAATTGGCTAATATTGGCATAATCACGCATATTTCCTTTTTCATTTGGGTTTTCGTCTTTCCATTGTTTTGCTGTTTTTCCAAAAAGTGCCATATTTAAAATATCTGCTTCATTGGCATACACAAATGAGATTTGTATTTTACTCAGGTTTTGAGGAATTAGGTTTTCTTTTATTGCATCAGTATGAATGCGGTAATTGATTTTTGCCAACTCTCTTTTGGCTGACCAGCCAACAAGTTTTTTTTCTTCTTCTTTTAATCGTTGAAATTCTTTTATAATATACAGTTCGAATTCAACGGAAATCCAACTAGCAAATTTAAAAGCTATGTCTTTATGGGCATACGTTCCACCATATCTTCCTGCTTTAACAATAAATCCTTTGGCGTTGGTTGTATTTACCCATTTTTGTGGAGAAAGTGTAAAGGCATTTAAACCCGCTTTATTTCTAAACCCCTCGAATTCGAGGGGTTTAAAATCTGGGTTATAAAGTGTTTCCCAAATACCTAAAAATTCAATAGTATTACGGTTACGCATCCAATTTGCAATAACAGCACTTGTATCATCCGTTTTATGTTTAGCAATATCAGTCAACGAAATATAATCTTGTTCATTGGTGTTGATTACGGTTATTTCACTTCCCTGAACTTCTATTTTTATATTTTTCTTACTCATAATTCGTATCCAAGGGTTTTGAACGCATTAATCAATTGCTCCTGTGACTCCTTTTCTTCCTGGATTAATACTTTAAATTCTTTTTGTATGCGTTTCATTTCGGTATCAAAGTCAATACCGCTATCACCATCTACAAACTCTATGTATTTACTTGGTACTAAAGAAAAGTCATTTGCTTCCAAATCCTTAAAACTAGCAGATTTACAAAATTCAGGAATGTCTTTGTAGGTCGTATTATAATCGGTTTGTTGCCAATTGTGATAATTTTCAGCTATTTTTTCAATATCATCGGTTGATAATTCAATAAATTTCTTTTCGTATTCGCTACCCCAACGGCGTAAATCCATAAATAAGATTTCTTTTTCACGATTTCGGTAGCTTTTTTGTTTACCGTTAATTTCGGTCGTTCTTTCTTTTTTATTTTTATTGAGAATCCACAGCGTAACGCTAATATCAGTAGTATAAAACGTATTTCTTGGAATAATAATGATTGCTTCTACTAGGTTATTCTCAATTAATTTTCTTCTAATTTTATATTCTTCACCACCACCAGATAAGGCTCCGTTAGCCAATATAAAACCTGCTACACCATTTTCGGATAGTTTAGAAACCATATTCAAAATCCAACCATAATTAGCATTGCTTTTTGGAGGTACATCATACCCTCTCCAACGTGGATCGTCTAATAATTCGTTTTCAGCTCTCCAGTCTTTTTGGTTAAAGGGAGGATTTGCCATAATAAAGTCGGCTTTTAAGTCTTTATGTTGGTCGTTTGCAAAAGTATCTGCATCTTTTTCTCCTAAATTGGCTGAAATCCCACGAATTGCCAAGTTCATTTTTGCCAGTTTATAGGTTGTTTTTGTGTATTCCTGACCGTAAATAGAAACTTCTTGTTTGTTCCCTTGATGGTTCTCAATAAACTTTATAGATTGCACAAACATTCCTCCAGAACCACAAGCTGGATCGTAAATAATACCTTTATACGGCTCAATTAATTCTGCAATTAGGTTTACAATGGTTTTCGGAGTGTAGAATTCTCCCTTTCCTTTCCCTTCTTTAATGGCAAATTTTCTTAAGAAATATTCATAAACACGCCCAACAATATCTTGCTCTTCATCTTCCAGGGTATTTATCTCATTCACTTTATCGATTAAGGAAGCTAGTTTGGATTTGTCTAGTCCTAAACGAGAAAAATAATTATCGGGTAAAGCACCTTTTAAAGCTGGGTTGTCTTTTTCTATGGTATGTAAGGCTGTGTCGATTTTTAATGCAATGTCATTTTGCTTTGCATTCTTGCTTATAAAACTCCATCTTGAAATTTCTTCTAAAAAGAACACGTTATTCATATTGTAGAATTCTTTCATTTCTACATATTTCTCTTTCCCTTCAGCAATTAATTCAGCTTTGCGTTCTTCAAATTTATCGCTTGCAAATTTTAGGAATATCAATCCTAAAACAACGTGCTTGTATTCTGAAGGCTCTACTGAACCTCTTAATTTGTCGCAAGATTGCCAAAGTGTTTCTTCTATATTTTTTGATTTTGGATTTGGAGTATTTTGTTTTGCCATTATAGTTTTTAAATTCTGCTAATTTTTATGAGTTTTTGTTAATGCTTGTCATTTGTTTTTTAGAATAGAAACTATTAAAAATACATTGACATACTGATAGTAATTGACTATTAGCCTGGAGAATTGTGGTAAATATCTTCATAACATTTGTTTTTACTTGATAATGGGCAAAGCCTTGTTTATCAAACAAGGTTAAAAGTACTTAAAATAATTTAAGCTTTAAATGATAAATGTTAATTTTTATACTGTTTGTTTTTGGTTGGTTGATGCCATTTAAAATGTGAAGTTTTTAGAAACTTATTTTAATAAATTATTCTATATTTGAAGCGTAGGTTTTCATAGGCCTACATCTTTTTCATAGCAATTTTTTTTTAAAAAGCTCCTTTCTAGGAGCTTTTTTATTTATGCTTTATGGAATTTCCATTAATTGTAACGACGAAATGGAATTTCGGTAAGAGCTTCTTCTATTTCATTGCTTTTATATCTGATTAAATTTCCAATACGGTACGGTTTTAGAATTCCTTTCTTATTCCAGTCGGATATAGTTACCATAGAAATTTTAAAAATTTCAGCTACTTGTTTCCGGGTTAAGTATTCTAATGGTTTTTCTTTTTTTGTTTCAAGAAGTAATTCCTGAATAACTTCTTTTAAACTTAAGATTAATGCTTCTTTAAATTCATCAGGCGTGATGTTGTGTAGTAAAATAGTTGATTTTGATTCCATAATTTATTCATTTTAAACCTATTAAAATTATGAAATAATTTTTAAGTTCTTTTATCAATAGAATTTTGGCTAAAGCTTATTAAATTAAACATTGCTCTTAATCTGCTTCTAACCCTATTACCGTAACGTTTTTCAATTTCTTGTGCGTTGAGGTTGGTGGTGATGTGGGTTTTACTATGGTTGTTAGTGATTGGTTGTTGGCTGTTGGCTTTCACTTCGACTTCGCTCAGTGAGCGATTTTCAATAATCTGAGGATGACGTGTAAAAAGGTCATAGCGCGATAGTAAAATTTCTCCTAATACGTTGAGGTCCTTTCCGTAATGGCTTCCTTTTGGCTCCACTCCTAAATCGTCAAAACAGTAATTTTTTGATTGGTTGTATTGCTCCAGGGTTTCAAAACCGGATGAGTTGAAGCTGAATACAATATTCCTGGTTGGAATAATTTCATAGCTTGTTTTGTGTGGCGCCAAGTGTAACAATAATTTCATTAAAGAGGTTTTTCCACAACCTACTGGACCTGTCAATAATATTCCTTTGTTGGTGTCGATTCCCATTTGAGCACAACTGTAATGGTCTTGAATGTAATAGCAGCATAATTTAAAAATTAGCGGTTCGTCTTCTTTGTAGATTTTGAAGTTTTTGCCAAATAGCAAATGTCCTTTGATGTTAAGGTAGGTTTTTATTTTTTCAAAATCGTAGTGAATTACATTATCTCTAATTTCTCCTATTTGGAATTTTGAGGTTCCTTCGGTTTTGATATGAGGTGTTGGGTTCATAGTGGTCATTTTTAGTTTTTGAATTTTTTTGGCGTATAAAAACTTATTTTTAGGTTTCCTTGGTGTTCTTTTCATTTTGCCTTGATGCAAAACGAAACAAAAAATCAAGACTGATTTTAATTTCTTTGAATTCTACAATTGTTTTGCTTTCGCCACCAGACCGCTTCGCTCTTTGGTTTGCTCAAACGCTTCACAATTTTGAATTTCTACAAAAATTCAAATAGGTCGGGTTTGATTTAGGTTCATTAGATAAGATTCCCAGTCAAGCTGAGAATGACGTTTTTTATTTTTACAAAGGTTCATCGTAATTTTTGTTTTGGTTGGTGTGGAGGTTGTCTTGAAAATGGTCAAGTGGTAAATTGTTTTCATTGTTTGTTCTCGACTGCGCTCGAACTGACAAATTCATTTCTTTTGCTTTTAGCATCCAACTTCTGGCCGTAGCTTGCCAATCGACCATTTTTGTTTTTCCTCCAACTTTCCATCCAATTCCCTGGTAATGATTGAAGAATTTTTTGGCTTCCAATTCTGGATAATTTTCTTTTTTAAAAAATTCTAAAATCAATTTTTCTTTTGCGATTGCCTCTAGTTTAATAAAGTTTATATTATGTTTAAACATGTTTGTATTAGATACCAGCGCTTGTCCATTTATGGTAGAGTCTAAATACAAGTCTTGCTTATCGCTTGTACTGAAATTAAACAACTTCACTTTGCTGCCTTTAAAAGGATTGTGCGATGGGCTGTAAAGAATATATTTCCAATGACTTAACTCTTTAATACAGCGATGATATGTTGTATTAGAACCAATTTTAGAAAACTTCATTATTTCTTCTCGATTTATATAAAATTCATTAGGAAATCGGTTGTAGTTCCAAAACTGGAATAAAGCAATGTATAAGCTTATATGTGTTGGATTTAAGCGGTTATCTTTTGAAAATTGATCTAATACACCGTTGAGGTGTTTGATGTAATTCATAGGGTTGAATTTGAAGTTTAAAAACTTTTGTACTTCTGTAAATTTGCCAAAAAAACATAAATTAATCTTCTGATTTATTTACAGTATTTTGGTCTAGTACTTTCATTATTTCAACATAATCGTAGTAGATAACACCTCCCATTTTTGTGTATGGAATTGTTCCGTTTATTCTGAGGTTTTGTAATGTTCCGGTTGAAATACCTAAAAGTTTTCTTACTTCTGGAGATTTTAACCATTTTTTAGCTTGTGGTTCTGTTTGATTTGTAATTAACAATTTAATGTCATTTAACAAGTCTACTTTGAATTCATTTAAATCTTCTGGAGTAATAATTTTTGCTGCCATCTTTTACAATTTTTAAGTTATTAATAATTAAAGAGGTTATTTGTTTCTCTTTATAAAGCAAAGATGTGCAAGATATTTTTCCTAATTTCCCAAGGTTACTATGAAATTTTAAAACATTTTATTTGAACTTATTTCATACTCTTTAATGCTCCAATTTTAGAATTAAAATTTCTGAAGCATCAAATTTTATGAGAGAAAATTTTTTGGAATAATTTCCCAAGTTGGGGAATTATTTTTCAGATTCTGCTATTTGTTTTTCTAAGTTAGCACTTAACTGTCTCAAAAACTTAGTGTTACTTAATTTACGCCTCTTAATTTCTTGGAAAGTCCTGTAATAATCTCCCAATTTAATATTAAACATAATTTCAAAGGTTTCAGCAATTTCTTTTATCTCAATTTGACCATTATTTATTGCTTTAGTTCCAAATAAGGCGTAAATCAATTCCACTAAATAAACTTTTTTAGCTGTCCAGGTTAAGTTTGATTTTTTATTATTTAAATAATAGGAATTATTATTTTGATTCGAATCGAGCTTTACAATTTCAGCATTAAAATATATGATTGCTTTTTCAAAGGCTTTGAATTTTGAAAATGTTGTATCTAGATTTGTTGTAAACTCATCATCTGAATAAGACTCTTCAAAATCAAATTGAATATTGATGTTTTTGTTTTTTCTTAAAAAAAATAATTCATCTGAATGATGGCCATTTTTTTGATAATAGTGATAGAATAATAGATGATCATTAAAATATGTCTGCATCACCCTTAATTCATTTTCCAAATATTTCTTTTGAACTTTTACATTCCCTTTCGGTACTTTACTTATGACCTTAAATATTTTGGCATAATAAATAAATTTTGAAACTAATCTTGGCTTTATTATTTTAAAGAATTCAATTTCATCGGATTTAGACTTAAACTCATTTGTTAAAACAATTTTTCTTGTTTCTTTTAAAGCCTGTCGAATTTTAGTGATACATTTTTCTGAAGTTATTAAAATATCATCGTTTTCAATTTCAATATGTTTTAATTCTTTTTCTAAATCTTTTACGATTTTAACGCATAGTTTATTCACAATCTTTTTAAGTATTTTTTGAGATGTAATAACTTAAATCAATGCATCATTATCCATATTTATTAAAAATATAGATATCATAACAATTATATTGATTTAAAGAAATTTGCAATTATTTTTAATAGCAAAATAGCATAAAAATAATGAAAAGCACAAATCATTTTCCCTTAAAATAACCTTATAAAAAATTAAAATTTACTATTTAAACTGATTTTTTAGAATTTGTAGAAGTACTGTTTTCAGCTGCTTTAGAATTTTTAATCGCCAATTTTCCTTTTAAAATTGCCATATCATCACTTACCTTTCTGTCCAAAATTTTAGCGTAGTGTTGCGTTGTTTTTAAAGATTTATGACCAAGCATTTTACTTACAGACTCAATAGGCACTCCGTTTGTTAACGTTACGGTTGTTGCAAATGTATGACGCGCTAAATGAAATGTTAAGTTTTTTGTGATTCCACATAGGTCTGCTATTTCTTTTAAATAGGAATTCATTCGTTGATTGCTTAAAATTGGTATAATAGCATTACTATTAACTATGTCGGGATGATTGCTGTACTTGTCTATTACTACTTGAGCATTGGATAAAATTGGTATATTACTTCTTGTATCCGTTTTAGTTCTTTTTGTTTTAATCCAATAATTCCCATCAATTCCACGAACAATATTGTCTTTGGATAACTTTTTAACATCCACATACGATAAACCAGTATAACAACTAAAAATAAAAATATCCCTTACTAATGCCAACCTTGGAATATGCACCTCTTTTTCTATAATCTTTTGAATCTCTTCCTCAGATAAAAACTCTCTATCTACAATTTTTAATTTTGCCTTCCAGTTAAAGAATGGATCCTTCCCAATCCAATCATTTGCATACGCTATACGAACAATCTTTTTGAAATTTGTGATATATTTTACTGCAGAATTATGGCCGCAGTTTCTTTCTGTTTTTAAAAAATATTCATAACCTGTAATAAATTTATGGTCCACATCCTTAATAGGTATATCATCCATCTTATATTCTTTTTGAATGTACTCTTCTAACCTCATCTTAGCAGTTTTATATCTTACCGCTGTGAGTGGTGCAAAATCTTTACCTACTAAATTTTCAACTTGGTCATTGTGCTCCTGGAACAACTTCAACACCATTTTGTTATTTTCGTTTTTTCCCAGATACGTATCTCGTATTTGAATTGCCGAAAAAGTACTATTCTGCTCAATAAACTGCTGGTGTATTTTATTGATTTTGTTCGAAATCACATCAATATATTGATTTATTTCTTGTGCCTCTTTAGAAAAACCTCTTACTCTATTCGCGGATTGATTCCATTTATCAACTGGAACTTTTCTTTTAATACTGAATTCCGAACGCTTACCATTGACAGTAATTCTAAGGTAAATGTTAGCTTTTGCATTAAAGTCTGCTTTGCTTTTTTTGATATAAAATAGTAGTGAGAAGGAATTATTCATAGTTTTTTTTGCAATTTTAAAGTATAAATATACAAAAAATAAATCAAAAAATATTTTGAAGACCTATATTTTTCAAGCTATACAGCGCTATTCGGGGTCAGTTGATGTCTAATTTTTTAGTGACCCCGAATAAGCCCCCTTTTATTTAGTTTTTATTGCGTTTTATTGGTTATTTTGAAGAATAAGTAAAATTAAAAAACCCTATAAACATAGTGTTTATAGGGTTTTGTTGTTTTTTGTGTTTTTAAAAGTGGAGAAGATGGGAGTCGAACCCACTACCTTTTGACTGCCAGTCAAACGCTCTAGCCAGATGAGCTACATCCCCAAGTTAGATTTTTCAAAAATAACTAAAAAAGCTTCGTAAAAATATATTTACGAAGCTTTTTTTATAATTAATTTCAGCTATTAATATCTGTAGTATTCTGGCTTAAATGGTCCTTCAACCTCAACACCAATATATTTTGCTTGATCTTCACGTAAGGTTTCCAATTCAACACCAATTTTAGCTAAATGTAAACGTGCTACTTTTTCATCTAAATGTTTTGGTAACATATACACTTCATTTTTATAAGCATCGCGGTTATTCCATAATTCTAATTGTGCTAATGTTTGGTTTGTAAATGAATTACTCATCACAAAACTTGGATGACCAGTTGCACAACCTAAGTTAACTAAACGTCCTTCTGCCAACAAAATAATTTCATTGTTACCAATGGTGTATTTATCAACCTGAGGTTTAATTTCAACTTTGGTATTTCCGTATGTTTTGTTCAACCAAGCCATATCAATTTCATTATCAAAATGTCCAATGTTACAAACAATTGTTTTGTCTTTCATTGCTTCAAAATGACGCGATTGTACAATGTCTTTATTTCCTGTAGTTGTAATTACAATATCTGCATTTCCAACAACAGTATCTAAACGTTTCACTTCAAAACCATCCATTGCAGCTTGTAACGCACAAATTGGATCAATTTCTGTAACTGTAACAATAGAACCTGCTCCTTTAAATGAAGCTGCTGTTCCTTTTCCAACATCTCCATATCCACAAACTACAACTCTTTTACCAGCCAACATAACATCTGTTGCTCTTCTAATTGCATCTACAGCGCTTTCTCTACATCCGTATTTATTATCAAATTTAGATTTAGTAACAGAATCGTTTACATTAATTGCTGGCATTGGCAATGTTCCAGCTTTCACTCTATCATATAAACGGTGAACACCGGTTGTAGTTTCTTCAGATAAACCATTAATTCCTGCAGCTAATTCTGGGTAACGATCTAACACCATATTGGTTAAATCTCCACCATCATCTAAAATTAAGTTCAACGGTTTTCTGTCTTCGCCAAAAAATAAGGTTTGTTCAATACACCAGTCAAATTCTTCTTCATTTAATCCTTTCCAAGCATACACAGAAACTCCAGCAGCAGCAATTGCAGCAGCAGCTTGATCTTGGGTTGAAAAAATATTACAAGAACTCCAAGTAACCTCAGCACCTAAATCTACTAACGTTTCAATTAACACAGCCGTTTGTATTGTCATATGCAAACAACCAGCAATTCTTGCACCAGCTAATGGTTTTTGTCCTTTAAACTCTTCTCTTAAACTCATTAGACCTGGCATTTCTGCTTCCGCTAATTGAATTTCTTTACGTCCCCAATCTGCAAGATTGATGTCTTTTACTTTATATTTTACGTAAGTTGATGTTTCTGTACTCATATTTATTAAATTTGCTTGTTTATTAAAAACAATTAAAAGTTTATAATTTTTTTAGATTTTGCAAAAGTACAAAATCCATTTGAGAAACTAAATGCCTTTATATAAAACAATTACACCAAATTCATTTACTTCAATTTTTGTTTGGAAAATTGAGGAAACTTTTGATGCGCTAAATTCAACTATAGAGTTGACTGACAGTAGTAAAGAACGTCTTTTTTCTATGAAATCTGAATTGCATCAGCGTGGCTTTTTAAGTGTTCGACATTTATTAAAAGCTGCTGGTTATAGCGATGCTGACTTATATTATAATGATAACGGAAAACCTCATTTAAAGGATGGTAAACATATTTCTATCACACATTCCTTTACTTTTTCGGCAATAATTGTTAGTGATGTTGAAGTTGGCATTGATATTGAAAAAAACAGAGAAAAAATAAAAATAATTCAACATAAGTTTGTGAATTTTGAACGTTGGTTTATTAGCGAAGATGATGATTATATTGAACAATTAACGGTTATTTGGGGAGGAAAAGAAAGTTTGTACAAGATTTATCCGCACGGTGGATTAACTTTTAAAAACGATATAGATATTGAATCTTTTAAAATGAAAGACGGAAAAACCAAAGGACATATTAGAACGTATGATTGGGATAAATTTTACGACATTGGTTTTGAGCAATTAAATGATTTTACCTTGGTGTATGCCTTAGATACTAATAACAATGATTGATTCAATTCTTTCTCACATACAAGAAGCTTCAAAAAAAGGTGAAAAATTATTAGCCATTTTATTAGACCCTGATAAAACTAGTTTAGAAGAGATTCCTTCAATTTCAAAAAAAATTGAAACTTTAAAAGCCAACTTTATTTTTGTTGGTGGAAGCACTGTTGAAAACGGATTAACTGACACCTTTGTTGAAATATTAAAAAAAAATACTCAAATTCCTGTAGTGCTTTTTCCAGGAGATTACTCACAAGTAAGCAATAAAGCTGATGCATTGTTATTTTTATCATTGCTTTCTGGTAGAAATCCTGAATATTTAATTGAACAACAAATTAAAGCTGTTCCGTTTTTAAAAAATTCAACCTTAGAAATTATTCCAACAGGTTACATTTTAATTGATGGAGGCACAAATTCATCCGTTTTAAAAGTTAGTAAAACAACACCAATACCTCAAAATAATATTAATTTAGCAGTAACAACAGCGGTTGCAGGGATGTATAAAGGCAAACAACTTATTTATTTGGAAGCTGGTAGCGGAGCAAAAATGGTGGTGAATTCTAATATTATTTCAGAAGTTAAAAAAAACATATCAATTCCATTAATAGTAGGTGGCGGCATTCGTTCTAAGGAACAATTGACAAATGCTTATGAAAATGGGGCCGACGTAGTTGTTATTGGAACCGCTTTTGAAAATAATACATTTCAAAATATATGACAGAACTATTTAATATTCTTTTTGGCCAATACAGCAATTATGAAACCATTGATATTTCACTAGAAATTATTGCAGTAATTTTTGGTTTTTTATCTGTTTGGAGTTCTAAAAATAATAATATTTGGGTATATCCAACTGGAATGATCAGCACCAGTATTTTTGTGTATTTATTGCTAAAATGGGGATTATTAGGTGATATGATGATAAACGGTTATTACTTTATTATGAGCGTTTATGGTTGGTATATTTGGACACGAAAAGTAGATGAAACGCATCACACTCCAATTACATCAACAACAAAAAAAGAGAACATAACTTCAGCAATTATATTTATTTTAACCTTGTTTTTTGTATTTATAGTGTACAAAAGTTTTGATAAATGGACCAGTTGGGTTGCCTATGTTGATACAATTACAACGGCTATTTTCTTTGTTGGAATGTGGTTAATGGCTCGAAAAAAAATAGAAAACTGGATTTATTGGATTATTGGGGATATAATTTCTGTACCATTATATTTTTATAAAGGATTTACCTTTACAAGTTTTCAATACCTTATATTTACTTTTATTGCAATTTTTGGATATTTAGAATGGAAGAAGCTCTTAAACAAAAAAATATAAACATTGCTAAAGTTGTTTTATACGGACCTGAAAGTTCTGGAAAAACAACACTTGCAAAACATTTAGCCAGGCACTACAATACCGTTTGGGCACCCGAATATGCGCGTGAATACTTACAAGATAAATGGAACAACAATCGTGAAACTTGTGAAAATTCAGATCTATTACCAATTGCTGTTGGGCAAATGAAATTAGAAAATGAATTGGCGCAAAAAGCTGATAAGCTATTGATTTGTGATACTGATTTATTGGTGACAAAAATTTATTCTGAAGAATATTACGGAGGTTATGTGCATCCAGATTTAGAAAAAGCGGCAATTTCAAACAAATATGATTTATATCTTTTAACATATATTGATACGCCTTGGGAAGAAGACGATTTGCGAGATAGACCAAATCAACGTTTAGAAATGTTTAATGCTTTTGAAGCTGGATTGAAAAAACACAACCGTCCATATATTATTTTAAAAGGCGAAAAAAAAGAACGATTAGAAACAGCCATTGCTGAGATAGATAAAATATTAAAAGCTTTACCTAATTTACAAAGCTATCCAAGTAAAAAATAATGAATAAAGAAGCCATAATAAAAGAATTAAATTTTAAAGCAGTTAGAAGTGGTGGTGCTGGCGGACAACATGTAAACAAAGTTTCTTCAAAAGTGGAATTAATTTTTGACCTTCAAAATTCTTCTGAATTTTCTGATGATGAAAAAATACTTCTTATAAAAAATTTACAATCAAAATTAACCAAGGAAAATATGCTTTTATTAAATTGTGATGAAAGCAGAAGTCAGCATAAAAACAAAGAACTAGTTATAAAGCGTTTTTTTTCTATTATTGAAAACGGCTTAAAAGTTCCCAAAAAAAGAAAAGCAACAAAACCAACCAAATCTAGTATTCAAAAACGAATAGATAAAAAGAAAAATGTTGCTATAAAAAAGGTTTTAAGACAAAAGCCTAATTTTTAGTAATTAAAAATTCAAACAAATTATTCTATAATACAATTATTATAGTTAAGTTTGCATCGTCTCAAAAAGGGGTGCCTAAAACGGCTGAGATCAAACCCAATGAACCTGAACAGGTAATGCTGTTAAGGGAAAAACTAAACACACAACGTGTTTAATGGCAAACAGTTAATTATTCAAACCATCGATTAATTACCTCTTTTTAAATCGTTTTATTTTAAAAAAATGAAACAAAAATCAAATTATTATTTTCAAAAAGCGAAGGTATTAGTAGCTTTAGTATTTATGGTATTTAGCATTCAAATAAATGCCCAAGAATTATTTAAACTATCTGGTAGAGTTACAGATGGAACAACTCCTTTACCCGGAGCAAGTATTTTAATTAAAGGAACTTCCACTGGAGTTTCAACAGATTTTGAAGGAAATTTTACTATTTCCTTAAAAAAAGGAACCTACATTTTAGTGGTAAGTGCCATTAGTCAGCCAAAAGAAGTATCTGTAAATTTAAACAAAAACACATTTATTACTATTGATATGGCTGATAGTTTTGTAAACTTAAATGAAGTACTGGTTTCAGCAACACGTGCCAATGAAAAAACGCCAATTGCGTTTACAAACATTTCTAAAAAAGAAATGGAAGCTTCTAACTTAGGACAAGATTTACCTATTTTATTAGACCAATTACCTTCAGTTGTTACAACTACTGATGCTGGTGCAGGTGTTGGTTATACAGGTATTCGTGTTCGTGGTTCAGATGCCACAAGAGTAAATGTTACCATTAACGGAATTCCTTACAATGACAGTGAAAGTCACGGAACATATTGGGTAAATATGCCTGATTTCTCATCTTCTGTAGAAGATATTCAATTACAACGAGGTGTTGGAACTTCCACAAATGGTTCAGGTGCTTTTGGAGCAAGTTTAAATATTAAAACACAATCAGCACAAAAAGAAGCATACGCAGAAACCTCAAATTCAGTAGGTTCATACGGAACAAGAAAACACAATTTAAGTATTGGCTCAGGTATTAGAAACAACTTTTACGCAGCTGCTAGATTGTCTAAAATTTCAAGTGATGGCTATGTAGATAGATCTGCTTCGGACCTGTCATCTTATTATACAGAATTAGGTTATATCACTGAAAAAACTTCATTAAAAGCCATCGTTTTTGGTGGTCAGGAAATTACCCAACAAGCTTGGTATGGAACTCCAAAAGCTGTGATAGAAAAAGATGTAGATGGTATTCAAACATTTATAGATCACGAAGGGTATGGTTTTTCAGACGAACAAATTGCTAACTTATTAAGTAATCCTGGTAGAACATACAACCATTACACCTATAAAAATGAAGTTGATAATTATAAACAAACGCATTATCAATTACTTTTTGACCAAACAATTAATGATTATTTAAACCTAAATATTGCCGGGAATTACACTTCAGGAAAAGGGTATTTTGAACAATTTAAACCTTTTGAAGAAGTTGGAGATTATTTTCCAAACAACTCAAATGTTGATGAAGAAGGAGCTGTAATTAGACGTAGATGGCTAGACAATGGTTTTTATGCGTTGGTATATAATTTAAATTACAAAAAAGAAAGTTTGAATATTACCTTAGGTGGTGGTTTCAACAAATATGACGGTGATCATTTTGGCGAATTAATTTGGGATTCTTTTCCCGTTGAAATTAATTCTGAAGCTCAATATTATTTTAGCAATGGCGAAAAAAAAGAGTTTAATACGTACTTAAAAACTGAGTACGATATTAATGAAAAAACCTTGGCATTTGTTGACTTACAATACAGAACTATTGATTACAAATCTAAAGGAACAACATCAGATTTATTGGGGATTAATGTGAAAAAAGACTACCAGTTTTTCAATCCTAAATTTGGATTGAGCTATACTTTTGATGCTAAAAATTCTGTGTATGGATCTTTTTCAATTGCAAATAGAGAACCAAATAGAGACGATTTAATTAAAAATCCAGTAACACCAAAATCAGAACAATTACAAGATTTTGAGTTTGGTTATAAATTTAAAACCTCAAATTCATACGTAATTACCAATCTTTATTATATGAATTATAAAGATCAATTAGTTTTAACTGGTGAACTTGATGATGTTGGTGATGCTATTAGACAAAATGTAGATAAAAGTTATAGAGCTGGAATTGAAATACAAGCTGGATATAAGTTTTCTGACAAATTTAGGATTGATGCAAACGCCACATTAAGCGAAAATAAAATTAAACAATTTGAGTATATTGTTTATGATAGCCAATACGATCCAATTACATGGGAAGACACTGCTTATAATGCAATTTCAACCACTTTTAAAAATACAGACATTTCATTTTCACCAAGTATTGTTGCTGGAAGCACCATTTCTTATGCGCCAACTAAAAAGTTGATACTTGGTTTTATTTCTAAATATGTTGGAAAACAATATTTAGACAATACTACAAGTAATTTTAAAAGTATGGATGCTTATTTTACTAATAACTTCAATGCTTCACTAAAACTTAACCCAAGTTGGGTAAAAGAAATCTCGTTAAATTTATTGGTAAATAATATTTTTAATAAGGAATATGTTTCAAACGGCTATACCTATAGTTATTATTACCGACCAACAAATTCAAATGCCCCCGCAATTACTGAGTTGTTTTATTATCCACAAGCAACAAGAAATTTTTTAATAGGAACTACTATTAAATTTTAATTTTTAAAATGGGAGTAAATGAAATTAAAACACCATTTACTTCCATTTAATTTATTCTTTAAATGAAGCATTGTAAAAACTCATTCCCAACGTTGCCTTATTATTATGATCAAATAATGTAGCATTATCCCAATGAGAACCATTCCCCCAAAGTGTACTACAACTAGTAGAAACCCAAGCTGGCTCCCAATAAACAATCCCTTCACCGCCAGCATTTTTAACTATTTCTTTTAATTTATTTAAATAATTAAGTTGACCAATTTCCGAAGCTGGATACCCTGTAACTAAAGCATTGCTATCTAAAATATTATTTGCACTATCTGCATTTTCTAACGTAAACGGATACGCTGTTTCTACAATCATTAACCTTTTTTTATAAGTATCTACTAAAGTTTTTAAAGGAGTTAAAAGGTTATTTAACTTATATTCTGACCAAATTGGGTAATAGGATAATCCTATCCAATCAAAATCTGTAATTCCATTTTGGGTGGCATCTTTAAACCACCACAAACCATTTTCTGGTTGAGCAATATGCAACATCACTTCAATATTTTTATTTTTTTCTTTTGAAACAGCTCTAATAGCTTTAATTCCTTTATTTATTAATATGGAATTTCTTACCCAATCAATAGGCCATTTTAATTCTCCATGTTGCAAAATCATTGGGTTAATTTCATTTCCTACTTGAACAATATCAGGCAATAAATTGGCACTTGCCAAATTATTTAAAGTTTCATACGTATAGTTGTATACTAATTCTGATAAAACCGTAGTGTTATTAATATTAGTAAGCCAAGCGGCTGGAATTTCTTGATTTGCAGGATCTGCCCAAGTATCTGAATAATGAAAATCCAACAACACGCTCATTCCTTCAGCTTTTGCTTTGGTAATCGTTAGTTTAACATCTTCAAAATTAGAATAATTAGTCCAAGTAGGATTATGCCATAAACGAACACGAACCAAATTTGTACCAGCTTCACTAAATATTTTATAAGGGTTTTTTACAATTCCATCACTATTTTTATACGTAGCTCCGCAATCTAACATTTCGTTTACGTAAGATAAATCCGCACCATAATAAAAACTAATCACTTTTTCTGGAGTTTCAATAATTTCATCATCACTTTGGGCAACGTTAGAATCTCCACAGGAGAAACAGCAAATTAGCAAGGTAAGATGTACTATTTTATAAAGGCTTTTCATTGAATAAAACTTATAATTGTATATTATACATTTATAAAGATATAAAAAACATTTAATTAATCTACCTATTTGTAAAAATTAAAAAGTGTAGCTAAATTGTAGCTTCAAATTAAGCTACTTTTAAGTAGTAGCTCCACCAGGGCTACAAATTTATTTATTAACAGACTTTAAAAAAACCTTAAAACTACGGGAATACTAAATATAACGCACTCTAAACCCTTATTTAACAATAGAGACAACCGAACACCTAAAACCGATTAAAAACAGATACAAACGAAAATAAACGACACAAAAAACGACACACTTTTAATTATTAGTTAAAGTGTGTCGTTTTTTTAATATCTTTGATATGGTTAAAGTCTTATATTATGGCAACATTCAAATTTACACTCCGAAAAGGAAAAGAAACCTCAGCACTTATTTACATTAATTACAGTTACGGTACTGAAAATAGAATACGGTATTCAACCGGGTTGAAAATTATTAACTCTAAAAATTGGAGTGTAAAATATCAAAACGTTAAAAATGTTAATGAAGAGGTAAACAAAACTAATATTAATAACCAACTAAATAAAACAAAAACATTTTTAGAGGGTTTATATTCAGACCTAACAATTAATAGAGGTTTAACCGTTACAAACCTATTACTAACTAATGAGCTCGATATATTTTTTAAAAAGAAAACCAGGCAACAAAATAATATTAAACACCTGGAGTTTTTACCTTTTTTCAAATGGTACATTGAGCATTATAAAATAAATGCCTTACCACAAACTAAAAAACCTTTAGCAAAAAACACCTCAAAAACTTACTCCAATAGCTATAATATATTTAAAAAGTTTAATGATACTGTTTATACATTGAAGTATGACAAACTTACTTTAGATTTTTACGATGATTTTTTAAAGTACTTATATAATTCAAATTACTCCACAAATTATATAGGCACTCAAATAAAGATTTTAAAAACTATTTTGAATGCTGCATTCGAAAAAGATTTTCACAACAATACAGATTTTAAAAAACGCTATTTTACAAAACCTACTGAAGAGATAAACAATATTTATTTAACAGAAAATGAACTTTTAAAAATTTATAATGCCGATTTAACAGACTACAAAACAGTTATAAAAAACAAAACTTTGAAACTGACTAAAACAATGTTAGAAAATGCAAGAGATTTATTTTTAATTGGTGCAAATACGGGTTTGAGAATTTCAGATTTTAACAACCTATCTAAAAACAATATTATTACTGCTAATGGTATTCAGTATTTAAACGTTACCACTACTAAAACCGGTGCAAATTTAACCATACCAATAAATCCAATGGTTAACGCTATTCTAAAAAAAAGAAACGGTACACCACCTCAAACAATGCCGGAACAACATTTAAACTATGCCATTAAACAAATTGGATCCATTGCCAAAATAAATACAATAGAAACCAAAACAGTTACAAAAGGGGGTAAAAAATCAACTATAAAATATTTTAAATACGATTTAATAAGTAGTCATACTGCAAGACGTTCGTTTTGTACCAATGCCTATAAATCCGGAATGCCTACAATTGATATTATGGCTATTAGTGGACACAAAACTGAAAAGGTATTTTATAACTATATAAAAGTGAATAATATTGAACGTGCTGAAAAAATAAGATTAAATAAATTTTTTACTAATAATAATTTAAAACTAGCTTAATTATGACAACAACACAAAAAGAAAACGCAAACCAATTAAAACAATTTCAAACAGAATTTAACCGCTTAAAGACTTTAAGAGAATTGCTTTTAAGTAAAAAACACTAAATTTATTGTTACAAATTAAAAGGAGGGTAAAACCTCCTTTACTGGCTATTTATACATTATGAAATTGGAATACAAAGGCAATAATATATTTGAATATATTATTAGTAATTCAGAAAAAAAGGAACTTAATAAATTAAAAATTTATTTTACAAACCTCCTTAATGATTATATGATAAATGAAAGAGAAGAAATTGACATTCAACTGGCACCACATTTATTAAATAGTCATAAAATTGCTGAACTGCATAACATTAGAGGTCATATAATACGAGATTTAGATTATAACGACCAATTTCAAAATGTATTTAGTATTAATACTGGAAAAGTTGAATTTAACAATACAACGGATTTTCTTTATTTCGCTAATAGTTATCAAATTTTAATCGACACTTCAAGAGCTGAAAGAGTTTTAAAAAACATTTTAAGAGTTAAAACAATTGAAAGAATGATTGAGATTGATTATAAAAATGAAATTGAAATTCAATTTAATGTTAGTGAGAATTATTCTAAAAATTACACAAAATATTTCACTCCTTACGGTTTTGAATTATTTCAGCATATTGATAAGGCTTATTTTGAAAATAAAAAACCAACTAAATATTCTGAAATATATCATTTTTTATATGGCATAGATGATTTTAAAATTAATTGCTATAAAACTGATTTTCAAAAATTTTTATTAACCTATAACGGAACTAAATTTTCAAAAATAGGTAATTCGAAAAACGAAAAAGGTTTAAATAAATATTTAAACGACCTCAAAAAAGAATTTATTGAAAGTAATAACATACCATATAAAAACGATTAAAAAAGAAATGAAATATTTCAGAAATAGAATGAAATAGTCTGAAATACTTCGAATGTAATTTTACACCATAGTTTAATAAAAAATTTAATATTATGGTAGTAAACAACAGTATTACACAATTACACAACTGCACTCCGGAACAACTAACAGAACAAATACTTCAAGGAGTACAAAACAAGTTAAACGAGTTTAAAAAGGAATTAGAGCCAAACAGTAAAGAAACCTATTTAACGAGGTTACAAACTGCAAAAATGCTCTCTATTAGTTTAACAACATTAAACGACTGGAGTAATAAAGGACTTTGCAAAAGTTATAAATATGGAAACCGTACCTATTACAAATTAAGTGAGATTGAAACTAATTTAAACAACTCAAATACTTTGTAATTATGAATGCAAAAAATGTAATTCCTCCGGCTAAACAAAGATTTGAACGTAAATTTTATAGAGTGTGCAATGAAATTGAATTTAAAAAAGATTACTTAATTACATTCTCTAAAGAGCCAAAGAAAAATGATGTTTTCACACGCAAAATAAGAATTGAAAAATATCTAGGAAAAGGTTATAAAAACACAAAAAGAAAAGATTTTAAAATTATATTGAGGTTAAGAACAGACACAAATTGGGAAAGGTGCTATTTATGGACTGGTTTACTACCTAGCCAAAATAAACGTTCTTTTTTTGGAGATATTCCCGAAATTAATTTTGAAACTTCAAAATACATAAAAAAACATTTAATAGTAATACAATTTTCTGACGACTGGAAAACTATTGTTTTAGATGTTTTTAAAGGGTTTATACCAAAGAATAATAAGGAAACTTTTAACATACTTCAAGAACACCCTTTCATTTATAATAATTCATTAAAATACTTAAAATCAGCATAATTATAAAATAAAAAACGGTGCTATAATTGGCACCGTTTTTATACAAAAAATGTGTTACTGGCTAAAGTCATACACACGTCAAATATACAAAATAATGAATTTAAAGGCTAAAATAATACATCAATAATATGAACGATAAAACAAATTATATCAAACTACCAATATGGTTTATACAAATGTCATCTAACAAAAATACACCATTTTACTTAACTCCATTTGAACAACAACTATACTTGTTAATAAGAGGTTTGTGTAATTCGGGTAAGTGTTATGCCAATGATAACTATTTTCGTAAAATTTTTAAAGTCAGCACTAAACACGTCAATAAAAGTATGAATAAACTAGAGTATTACGAATTGATTAAAAGAGTTCACCAAAATAATAAAAGGTATATTGAATTATATAACAATATAAAGGAGGGTCAAGTATTGGTTTGTTTTGGAGAAAAAAAAGAAATAACAGTAATTACACAAAAAGGTGCATATAAATACTCTAAAGATGATGCACACCTTTTAAGTATTAATGACCTTGAAAAATTGTAACTACTCAATATTTCAATAAGTTTAGTGCAATGCACCTAAAGGTTAAATACAATACACCTAGAGGTTTAATACAATACACCTAGAGGTTAAGTGCAATACACCTAGAGGTTTAATATATATAATAATATAAATAATATTAAAAATAAAAGAGAGATATACACTCTCTTTTTTATTTAGTGTATTATTGATTAAGAAAATATTAAAAATAAAATACCCGGTATGGGGTCAAATCCATACACAAAACAATATACCTACATCGACTGCTAGTTAGAATTTTACTTACTGTAAATTTATACAAAGGGGGGGGTTAAATATTAATATATTAAATACTTATAAAACATTATTGTAAAAAATAACCCTCCTAATTTAAAACTAGGAGGGTAAAAAAATTGCTATGAAAAAGATTTTTGAGGTGAACCCTCAAATTTTCAATTGTAAAAATAACATAATATTTGAGTTTACAAAAGTTACTGTATTAAAAAACTTCAAAACAAATTATTCAACCATTAACAACGTTAGTATATAATGTTAAAACGTATTTAAATGCGTTTTAAAGAACTTTTACAGAATAAACGACACAAAAAACGACACACTTTTAAAATGCCTACTCAAACTCTTAATGTTTATAGGGGTTTAAAATAATTATTCGTAGCTCCACCAGGACTCGAACCTGGATCAAAAGTTTAGGAAACTTCTATTCTATCCCTTGAACTATGGAGCCTTTAAAAAACAGTATAAAATTACGGATAATTAATTATCCTTTAAAACTATTTCCAAAAAGGGTATCAATTTCATCTTTTTTAAAGAAAGCACTAGAACCAAAAGTATTTAGCAATAGATTATTTTGTCTGATTTTAACCAAACTTTGCCCATTAATTTGATGATATTCAAATTTTACAATGGTTTCATCACCCGCTTTAATAATTATTTGATGGCTTCTATTTTTTTTAAAACCATCTGCAATAATACTGTAAATACTTTCTTTAAACGTAAAATGAAAGGTGTTTTCTGTTAAAACTTCATGCGAAGAAAGGATATCAGAATATGTTAATGAAAATCTGTTATTTTCTTTCAATAATTTAAGTGAATGACTGCCACTTTTTACAAATCCTATCTGCTGACTAAAAACAGTAATGGTAGTTGAAAAGAAAAATACAATTAATATAATTATAATACGCATTTAAATGGGCTGACTTTTTATTATTTCAGTTTTAATAATTATGATATATCAAATTAAAACCAACCGCAAAAATAAACTTATCTTTGGGTTAAGCCCTAGAATTGCTTAATAATTTTAAAAAAAAGCACTTATTATAATTTCTAATTCAAAAATTATTAGTTAGCCCTTATTCTTGTTTTTTAGACTTTCATATAATTAGTTCATTATTAATATATTGCCTATTTATAACTTAGCATTTAGAAACTTCCTATAGTTGAAAAACACTCAATAAAGCGCAAGAAACTTTAATATGCTATTATATAACCTTTAAAACAAAAAATTGATTAAAAATTAATTTCGAACAAAACATTGGCTAAGTAACAAACCAAAAAAGCCTTTGCATTGCTTTAAAGTCTTTAATTAAATTTTCTTTCCTTCTTTAAAGAAGCTACTACTGGAATTCATTAATTCAACACAATTATATAAATAGTATTGGATTCAATTTTTATTATTTATTTGAAATACTTATTTATTTTAATAAATAATTTATCCTTTTTAAGTGGTTTTGGAATATAATCATTGCAACCAGCTTCAAGAGCTTTTTCTCTATCACCTGATAGTGCAAATGCAGTTTGAGCAATGATAATTACTTCCTTATTATATTCGCGTATTTTACGTGTCACTTCATAGCCATTAATTCCTGGAATTCCAATATCCATTAAAATAAGGTCAACATCTGAATTTTCACTTAAAGTATCCAGTGCTTTATAGCCATTATCTGCAAGCAGCAACGCTTTGGCAATAGGAGTTAATAATTCTTCTAAATATAACTGTGTCACCATATCATCTTCTACAATTAAAATTTTTAAAGGAGGAATTTCTGATGATACAACATTATTTAAGTTTTTATGAAAAGCTGGTGCAGTATTTTGTGTAAATGTTTGACTAGCTATTGTAAAACTAAAAGTGGAACCAACTCCTTCCTTTGATTCTAACACAATGGTACCACCCAACATTTCAACATATGCTTTGGAAATGGCAAGTCCTAAACCAGAACCTTCGTAAACAGCTTTGTCTTCAATATCAGCCTGCACAAAACGATCAAAAACAAAAGGCTGTCGTTCTAAAGGAATTCCAATTCCTGTGTCCTTTACATTAAACTCAACCTGATTTCCTTTATGATAGCATCCAAATTCAACAGTGCCTTTTTTCGTAAATTTAAGTGCATTTTTTATTAAATTTACAAGTACAGCATACAATTTTTCCTTATCAGTTTTCACCATGGCTAGCGAATCTGGTATAGCATTAACCATTAAAAATTGAATTCCTTTTGTATCTGCTTCAGGTTTAAAAAACGCATAAAGCTCTTCCATTTGACTGTTTAAATTGAATTCAGAAAGCGCAATTTTCATTTGGCCCGACTCTATTTTTGAAATATCCACAATATCATTAATAGTTGTCAACAATCGTTTCCCACTTTTTTCGATAATATTGATATATTTCTGCTGTTTCTCATTACTTAAGTCAGGAGATTTTAACAGTCCAGAAAACCCGAGAATTCCGTTCATTGGTGTACGAATTTCATGACTCATATTGGCTAAAAATGCTGATTTTAGGCGGTCGCTTTCTTCTGCTTTTTCTTTTGCTAAAATCAATTCGTTCTCTATTATTTTTTTTTGAGTAATATCTTGTGCAGTTCCATAAACACCTATTATTGTATTGTTATTATCCTTATTTATATTTCCTTTTGAAATTATTTGCTTTACATTACCGTTTTCTGTGATAATATCCAACTCAATTTCATAAGGAATTTCACGCTGAATGCAATCTTGAATTGATTTATCAAGTATTGCAAAACTTTCTTTGGTAAAGTATGATTGATGAACTGAATAGTTTGGTGCTGGTAAATCATAAGACCGCTCAAAAATATTAAATAATTCTTTTGACCATGTTACGATATCGGTGGCGGTCATATATTCCCAATTCCCAACATGTGATAATGCCTGTGCTTCCAACAACTTTCTTTCGCTTTCTTCTGCTTTTTCTTTGGCCTTTACCAAATCTTGCATCATTTCCCTTTTTTCGGTAATATCTTCTTTTATAGCCAAGTAATATTTTATGATGCCGTTTTTATCTCGTATTGGAGATATTAAAGCGCTTTCCCAATACAATTCGCCATTTTTCCTTTTATTATGAAATTCCCCGTTCCAAGATTTTCCTTCTTTTACTGTATCCCATAATTTTTGATATTCTTCTTTTGTTTTCTCACCCGATTTTAAAATTCTAGGGGTTTTTCCTATAGCTTCTTCTAATGAATAGCCCGTAACTTCAACAAATTTTTGATTAACATACTCAATTTTCCCATCTAAATCTGTAATTAGAATACTAGCAGGACTTTGTTCAACCGCACTCGATAATTTTATTAACTGTTCTTCAGATATTTTTGCATCAGTGACATCGCGTTGGGTTCCCCACTGCCTTATTAAGTGTCCATTTTTAACAATTCCAATAGAACTATTTAGGTAATATTTAATCTCCCCATTTTCATCTGGTTCTTCCGTTTCATTATTTTCTGAACGATAGCCTGCTTCAATAAAATGTTTAATTGCTTCTCTGTTTTTAAGGTTATCACTTCCTCCGTGAAGTTCCAATTGACTTTTTCCAAGAATATCTTTCAAATTTTTTATCCCGTACATCCTCATAAAAGCCGTATTGCATTCTGCAATAAATGCATGGTTGTACAAATAGTCAATTTGTTGTTCTACAGATAAATGAACAGACATTGGGGTATCCAATTCAAAACGATAAACGCCTTCCGACACCTGTGAAATAAAACTTTCATATCGTTCTTTACTGGCTCGTAATTTGTTTTCAATTTTTTTCCGCTTAGAAATATCATGGTCAACACCTCTATATCCAAGCAGTTCATTTTGAGCATTTAAAATAGGCGAACCACTTGTTTGAAGTATAATAATACTACCATTTTTATGAATATTGGAGTTCTGGAACCTCTTGAAATTTTTCTTTTTTGAAAAAGTTTCAAAAGCTATTTGCTTTAAAACCTCCTTGTTTTCAGGTATAAAAAAATCGTAAAAATATTTTTTACCCACCAATTCTTCCGGAGTATATCCTAAAAGAGTGAAACTCATTTCACTGGAATAGGTATACATTCCATTGTTATCAACTTCCCAAATCCATTCTCCAGCAACCTCTGCAATGCTTTGAAATCTAATTTTACTTTCAACTAATTTAGCTTGCGTTATTTTACGCTCCTCAATCTCTTTTTTAAGTGTTTTATTGGCGCTTATAAGTTCTTGTGTCCGTTTATCAACAATTTTTTCAATGGCTGTTTTTTCCTCTCTAAGAATGTCTTCAGAATATTTAATGCGCAGCATTACTTTAATCTGAGCAATCAATTCTGCAGGTTCAATTGGTTTTGCAACAAATGCATCAGCACCCAATTCCAAAGCTTTAATCTTACTTGCTGCATCCGTTTTTATAGCAGTTACCATGGCAATTGGTATGTGCTTTGTCAATTCATTTGATTTCAACATTTTACAAGCCTCATAACCATCTATTCCCGGCATAATAACGTCTAATAATATGGTGTCTGGTTGTTCTTCAATTGCCAATCGAATTCCTTCCTTAGCTGATGTTGCTGTTATTACCTCATTTCCTGGGAGAAAAGATTTAATGACCGCTTTTATGGTAATTAAATTATCTAACTGGTCGTCTATTGCTAAAATTTTACTCATGTTTTAGGGGAAAATAATTTTACAATTATGCTCATCAAAAAATGTATTTAATTCGCTAAGCATCATGTGCGCTATCAATATAAACTACTATTTTACAAATGTTTTTGAAGCAATATTTTAATTTTTGCTTTTAATTCATCATTATCAATTGGTTTGGTCACATATTCATCAAACCCAACCGCTATTATTTTTTCTTTATCACTTTTCATGGCTCTTGCCGTTAACGCAATTATTGGAATAAATTTGGTTTCACTATTATTTCTTAGTGCTTCAATCACTTCATAACCACTCTTTTTAGGTAAGGAAATATCTAGTAAAATTAAATCTGGCAATTCATCAATAGCCATTGTAATACCTTCTTCACCATCCACTGCTTCCGTTAACATATATTCCTTCCCTAACACAGCTTTTACAGTAAGACGATTATCTGGATTGTCTTCTACAACCAATATTTTAGGTATTTGATGATCTGAAGGAGTTTTTCTTACTATGAGTTCATTGCTTTTTTCTTCCGTTTTTATAGGAATTTCAGGACCGCTTGTTATGGGATTTGATTTCATTCTTAGCATTGTTTTAACTTCATTTAAAAGTCCTTTGCTATCAATATCTCCTTTTTGAATAAGTTGGTACACGTTATTATTTGATAATTGTGCCAATTCATTTTTTGTAACATTTTTAGCCGTTAAAATTAAAACTGGCAATTGTTTTGTAGCGGTTGTACTTCGTAAGTTTTCTAGTAACTCAAAACCATCCATTCCAGGCATCATTAAATCTAGAATGATTGCATCTGGTATTGTTTTGGCTGTATAAGACAATGCCTGCATTCCATTATTTGCAACAGCTACTTCAATTCCTTCTTTTTCGAGAATTTTTTTAACTTGTAGTATCACCACCTCATTATCTTCAACCATCAAAATTCTTTTTACAGATTTTGAGGTTTCAATAGGTAAAATTGGGTGTTCAACAGTTTTTAGTTGCTCTAAAATTCTGTTTATTTCTTGGTAAACAGTAGAAGGTTCTATCATACTTTTATTAAGTACGGATGATACCCTTCCCGAAAGTTGTTCTTTCTCTTTTCTGGTTAAATCTTTTGCAGTGACTACAATAACCGGTAAATCTTGTGTTTTTTCATTTTTACGTATTTCATTCAACACTTCAAAACCATCCATTCCTGGCATCATTAAATCAAGAATTAAAATATCAGGTTTGTTAGTTTCTAAAAGTGCTAAGCATTGATTTCCGTTTTCAGCCTGAATATCTTCTATATTTTCATTTTGTAAAATAGCATGCAAATGATTTCTATCTATGGAATTGTCATCAACAATTAATAGCTGTTTTGGTTTTGGGTTTAATTTTTTGATTTCCCGAATTAATTCTTTTCTATTCACAGGTTTAGAAACATACCCTATAGCTCCCAAAGCAAAACTGGTTTGTTTATCATCAGAAACTGAAATTATAATTACTGGAATATTGGCTGTTTCTGGATTTTTTTTCAAATTTTGCAACACTTCAAAGCCATCCATTTCAGGCATCATAAGATCTAGCGTTATTGCAAATGGTTGTAACTTAACAGCTAACTTTAAAGCTTCTTTTGGAGATGTAGTTCCAATGGTGTCATAGCCATTTTCTTCTAAACTATGCGAAATTTGTTGAACAATTTTAATATCATCATCTACCACCAAAATTGTTTTTTTAAGATGGTTACTTCCTTTAAAAGGTACAAAGTTCAATTCATCTTCATCAAGTACCCCTTCCCATTCTATAGGCAATGTAATTGTAAAAACAGAACCTTGTCCTTTGCTACTTTCTACAGCAATGGTTCCAAATAACGCTTCTGTCATTTTTTTTGCAATAGCTAATCCTAACCCAGTTCCTTCATAAGGCCTAGAGGTAGAGCCATCTGCTTGCTTAAACTCATTAAAAATATATGGAAGTTCTTTTTCAGAAATTCCAATTCCGGTATCTTTTATTTTAATTTGTAAACATGTATCTTGTGAATGAATACTTACGCGAACACTTCCTTTCTCCGTAAATTTTACAGCATTTCCAATAATATTTGATAACACTTGCTGCAACCTGTTTTCATCCGTTTCAATTTGAATATTTGTTGGTGGCGCTTCATAAACCAACTTAATGTTTTTTTGATTGGCCAATGGGGCTATATTTTCAACAATTTCACTTACTAAACTAGATAACGAAAATGCAGCAGGGTACATTTCCATTTTGCCCGCTTCAATTTTTGATAAATCTAAAATATCATTAATTAACGACAATAAACGTTTTCCGTTGCGTTCTACTACTTCTAAATATTCATTTTCATCATCAGAAAGTTTGTC
Source organism: Lutibacter sp. (assembly GCF_016342705.1). Classification (GTDB taxonomy): domain Bacteria; phylum Bacteroidota; class Bacteroidia; order Flavobacteriales; family Flavobacteriaceae; genus Lutibacter. The sequence goes on from NZ_JAEINV010000002.1 coordinate 115,943, forward strand.
TTTGGCTTGTAATCTTAACACCTGAGAAAGCGCATTAATAGAGTTTAAAGGCGTGCGCAGCTCGTGACTCATATTTGATAAAAATTCACTTTTAAGCTGATTTGCTTCTTCCACTTGAATGCGTTGCATTTCCAATTCTTGGTTTTGCATTTGCATTTCATCTGCTTGCGATTGAAGCTCTTCACTTTGCTCTTGTAATTCTTCCGTTTGCATTTCCAATTTTTGATTGGAAATTAATAGGGTATTTGCTAAAGTTTCTGTCTTTTCACTGGCTAATAAATTGGCATAAGAACTGTTTAAGGTAATTTGAGATAGTTTTAAAATCTCCAATGATTCTATAGAAAATTGATTTAAATGTGCCAATGAAATTAGGGCAACAACCACATTATTATGTATTATTGGAATTGTAATAAGTTCCTTAGGTGTAATTTCACCAACACTTGTTTTATATTGAAAACTTGAGTTTTTAGGTAATTCTTTTAAATATTCAATTTTTTTTGAATTAATTGCTTTTCCAAATTCTCCTTCTGGAAAATCAGCTTTAAAAGATGGCATCATATTTTTGTGCGCTCCAACAGAATCAAAATGCTGATACTCGGCTTCCATCTCATTTAACACGTAAAATGCGCCCATGCAAGCACCTGTATTATTAATCAACTGATTTAAAATGGCCGTAACATAGTTTTGTTGCGTTTTATGACCAATCATATGTTCCGCTAACAATGAAAGACCTCCTTGAATGGTTGACTCTGATGCAATTTTTTTAACCATTTCATTAACAGATTTCCCTAATTCGCCTATTTCGTTTCTTGAAATAATAGTGCTATAAGCAGTGTAATCTCCTTGCGCTATTTTTTTACTTACGGCATTTAATTCCGTAATTGGTTTAGAAATAGTTTTACTAATAAAAAAAACCAATACTGAAACAACAATAACCGTTAAAGCTAGTAGCAAAATTAACATTTTACTTAGCGCATCAATTGGTTCATTTAATTCATCCCAATCTTGTTTACATATAAATCCCCATTTTATTTCGGGAATGTATGTGTATGCAGCCAAAACTTCTACGCCGCGGTAATCTTTACTTCTAATAATTCCTGTTTTTCCTGTTGCAGCATTTACAGCAGGCATTGCATTAATTTTTAACTTTAATACAGCATCTTCCTTCCAGCGAAGTTCATTTAATGGCATTAAATTTGAGTTCACAATAAAAGTTTCTCCTGTTTCTCCCAACCCTGTTCTGTTTAAAAGAATTGAATACAATGAATTGTCAAGATCAATTCTAGTAACCAAAACTCCTACTATTTCTTTATCATTTCCTGTCCCTCTATGAATGGGTTCAGAAAAAGCCATTGTATTTTTTTTGAGGTCTGAAGAATAATAAATATCCTTAATATAAAAACGGTTGCTTTTAATAGCCTCTACAAAGTAAGGATCTGTTGACCTATCACGCCCTTCTAACTCCTGATTTGTTGATATTTCAATGAGGCCCGTTTTTACATTGATTATAAAAATTTCATCATATGAATCATAATTTATCAAAGTTCTTTTTAACAAGGTTTTAATTTCATTTTTTAAAAGCTGATTACTCTCAAAGGAATTAGATGTCTTAAATAATCCTTCAGAGGTCTTTTCTTCAATACTTTGTAAAGTAACTTGAAAATCACCGTTTCGTTCTTTTATCCATTGCTGAAGTTGATTAACTTTCATTTCTCGTGCAATTTCTAGCTTTCTGTATGTTTTTTCTTCAATAACCTTAGTGCTATTTCTGTAGGTAATAAACATTCCTATTAATAACGGCAAAATAGCCAATGTTAAAAACCAAAAGGCAAGATTTGTGCGAATTTTTGAAAATAAATGCTTCGTCATATTGTTTACTTCTTTTTAAAGGTGAATTCTAAATTCAAGCATAAATACTTTAAAAGATTACTGAAATATAACCTCATTACAATAGTATTCCATTGGTTAAACATAACTAACTCTTCTTTTGCCAAAATAAAATTGTTATTTTTAGGGTGAATTTTAATAGTTTTAAATATTGCATTTTTTTCAACAATTCTAAATGTATGGTAGTTTCTCCAAGAATTGAATTTGTTTTTTGTAGTCTTTAGTTGAGTTTTAATTTGCTTAAAACAAAAAAAAGACATCGTTATTATAAATAACAGTATCCTTTGTATACTTGAAAGTATTAAACCATTTATATATTGGAAAATACCCATTTCTATCAATGTTAATTAATTAAAAATGTAAACGAATAAAGTTATTGAATTTTTTTGAATATTTTACAGTTGTTGCTAATATTTTTAAATTTATTTACATAATGGTTAATTGGTGTTTCTGCCTCCCCCAGCATTAGTATTCCATTGGTTTTTAATGATTTATAAAGTTTTGAGAAAATATGTGTTTGATGCTCTAACTTAAAATAAATTAGAACATTTCTGCAAAGTATTAAATCAAAATCGCCGAATACACTTTCACTTGGTGCATAACTATGTGAATCTAATAAATCATATACTGAAAATTGCACCATTTTTTTTATTTCAGGAACAATAAAATGTTTGCCGTCCTTTTCTGTGAAGTATTTTTTAAACAGCCCAACTTTTACATTATACATACTTTCATTAGCATACGCTCCCAAACCTGCAATTCTAACTGCTTCTTTATCAACATCTGTTGCAAAAATTTGAATGTTTATAGCTGTTTTTTCTTTTAACTTTAATTCATTTAACAGCATTGCTAGCGAATACGCTTCTTCACCATAAGAGCAACCCGCAGACCAAACTCTTAGCGATTTATCCTCCTTTTGTTGCTTTTCAAAAATAATTTTTTCTAGTATTTCTTTGGAAAGTATTTCAAAACATAAAGAATCTCTAAAAAACTCACTTACATGAATCCTAAAATTATCAATTAATAAGGCAGGTTCATCCAAATTATTTTGAAGATAAAACAAATAATTTTCCAGAGTTTTAATTCCGGTTTTCATCATCCTATTTTCAATTCTCCGTTCCAACATTCCAACTTGGTAAGCCCCAAAATCAAATAATTTTTCCTTTTTTAGATATTCTAAAATGGGTACGTATTTATTTTTCATCATTATACCAATATATTAGTCCTTCCGTTGCCCATAATTAGGCCTTTCGAAAATACACATTATTATTCTATTTTTAATCATATGAAATTTAATAAATTACACCCGTTATTTGTTCCTCAACAATTCAATTATAAAATAACTTACATAAATACTCTCATTATTTTTAAGGCTATTTTTCAAAAATAAATATACCATAAGAGGGTTCCACGGATAAGATGTTAGTATTGCTTAACTCTTTAAAATTAACTTGTGTAGTAACTGGTTTATTTTCCTTATGAGTTTATTTGTTTTAATAGTAGGATAACTGCAAAACATCTAGATGTTTACATCATAACATCTAGATATTATAGGGAAAACATCTAGATGTTTTACTTCAACTGCTTAGCTACCAATATTAAACTCCTCATTAAATTAACACATTTACTTAACTAAATTATAAAACAATCCTAGTAATGCAGTTGTTTTAATAGTTGAATGGTATATGCTTACAAAAAAGTTAATTAAAAAGAGATTTCGAACAAAACTTTACATACGAAGAAAACAAAAAAAAGCCTTTACATTGCTGTAAAGGCTTTAACAAAAGTAGCTCCCCCTATTACTCGAAGTTGCAACCAAGCTTTCGTATTTTTACGATTTAAGGAGGTTCTAAATATCTTTAAATCAAAATTAAATTGTTAAAATCAGCACATTATTTACTGAGAATATATAGTGATAATGTCGTTTTTTCATAATTCTAAGGTATTTGTTTTTATTTAAACAGTCTTAAAATAATGTCCGAGTAACTGTAGTAACTTCAAATTAAAATTTGTAGTTTTATGGGACACTAATGTCTAAAAATGAAAAAATTAATTCAAATTGGATTTGTTTTAACAACAATATTGCTTTTCACACAATGTTTTAAGGATCCTCTGCCAGATCCAACTAATGATTCAATGAATCCCATCGATCAGATTCAGTTTCCCGATCAGTTTGATTTTTCAACAACTCAAATTGTTGATATAAATCTTTCAGCACCAGATGTATTTATTGGATCAATATTCGAGATCAGTTATATGAATAAGGATAAGTCAAGCGTATTTATATCTCGTGGAACTTTTGATGAAAATAGCAAATACCAGATGAAGGTAACTGTTTCTAAATTAATTGACACGCTCTATGTTAATTCCAAATCATTTGGACTGGAAAAACAGGTAGCCTTGCCGATAACACAAAATAAAGTCACCTACAATTACAACACTAATTACAATGCGGAGCGCGAAACCGATTTTATTTATGGAAAAAAATTGGCAAAGGTTGATGCTATTTCCTATGCGCCACGCGAAACCGATTTTATTTATGGATTAAAATCGGCAAAGGTTGATGCTTTTTCCTATATGGGTGCATATACTGCAAACGGCTATCCAAGTTACCTGTTTCAGGTGAATGATCATTCGTGGGAGTCACTATTAAGTAATTTGAATCAGACGCTTCCTGAAGGAGTCTCAGTTCCTTTAACCAAACCATCATTTCTGGAAAGTGGAAAACAATCGAATTTGGTACTGAAAGAGAATACAAAAGTATATGTCACTTTTGCAGGTGAAGGAACCAATCTTCAAAGTGCGCTTGGATATTTCATCTATGATGGTTCTAAACCCATCAACTTACAGCATAAAATCATTTTTCCCAATGCTTCTACACCTGGCAGTGGAGGTTCATTGCATAGCGGGGACAAGGTATTGCTTGGTGAATTTCCTGCAAATACAGTTATCGGTTGGTTTCTTGTACCCAATGGCTGGGATAAGAGTATCAAAAAAGTGACTGACACCCAAGGGGTGTATTATTCTGTTCCGAACTTTAACAGCGAATCGAATCCAGAATTAAATCAGCATATGATCATGTTGAAAGATATTCAAAACGAAGTAATTGTACTGGGATTTGAAGATTCTCTAAGAAGTTTACCAACCTGTGACAATGATTTTAACGATGTAGTGTTCTACATTACCCTTGACCGACTTGCTGCTGCCGACCTATCAAATGTTAGCAATACAATTTCCCCGGTTGATACCGATGGTGACGGAATAATTGATAGTATAGATGAATATCCGCTAGACCCCAATAAAGCATTCAACAATGGTGGAGGAGCTGGATCATCAGGATCACTGGCTTTTGAAGATCTTTGGCCGAACAAAGGTGATTACGACTTTAACGATCTGGTATTAGACTACCAATTCAGTAATGACACTGATGCAAACAACCAGGTAAAAACACTCAACATCGGTCTGACAATAAGACATATAGGTGGTTCGTTCAGAAATGGATTTGGCATTGAATTACCAGTATCTGCTGCCTCAGTTGAGAGCGTAAATGGGGCAAAATACACCAAGACATATCTAAATATTGCTCCAAATGGTGTCGAAAGCGGAATGAGCAATGCCATTATTTTCCCATTTGATGACGGATGGGGAGTAGTAGGAGAAACGTTAAATATTTCAGTTACTTTTATCGAAGCGGTGGATCCTTTAACTCTTGGCAGTTATCCATACAATCCATTCCTTGTTGTAAACGGGATAAGAGGAAAAGAAATTCACCTTCCTGATTTTCCACCTACAGCAGGTTCTAATCATACGTATTTCGGGCAAGGAGCTGATTATTCCAGACCTTCGATTGGATTATATTATCGATCAGCCCAAAATCTTCCCTGGGCTATCAATATAACAAATAGTTATGCTATTCCTGCTGAAAAAAAATCTATCAATTTAGGATATTTGAAATTTGTTGATTGGGCAAAATCGGCAGGAGAACAATTTCCTGATTGGTACCAGGACTTAACTGGATATCGTGATTATAATTTTTTGAATTAATTATTTAGCTGGTTTTACTCGGTAATAAAATTGTTTCCACTAAAGGTCGTGCATAATTCTGTCAAGATGCACCGTTTATTCTTTCTCGCCGTTGAAAGCAAATACAAGTATGGCATTTAAAGAATTTGAATCAGCAAAGAAAATGAAGTAGTTAGAATGATAAAGAAAATCAACTATTGAATCCTAAAAGTTCAACCTACAAATCATTTATCTCACTGGTGTAAATCGTCAGCAAAAAGTGGACTGATTTTAATAATTTCATAGAGAGTGTTTTCAAAAATAATTATACCTGAATCATCATCATAAAACAGAAATTTCAACCAAAACCTTGCTCAAACCTTGCGCATAAAAAAAGGTTCCAAAACTAAATGTCTTGAAACCCTTGCTGGTGTTGCTCCCCTTCTTGACAGAAGCTGCAGCTGGAATTCACTAATTCAATACGCAATTATAAGAAAATTAATGGATTAACTTTTTTTGTTTTCTTAAAAACCACAGTTTACAATTTCTTTTTAATGTTTGTTCTTTTAATTTGTTTTTAACTTACCGTAAAATTACTGGAGGTTAAATGAACTGATTGAATATATTTAAATTTAAATATACCCTGTTATCGTTCTTAAAAACCACAATAAATAATTTTTAAAGTAATACTTTTTTTGCTGACGATTTACAATTTTTCTAAGTGCATTATATGTTAACTTTTTTGTCTCATCATAACGAGTTGATACACACAAGGAATCACTACTAGATTCAAAATCGTAGCAGATAACAAACCACCTAAAATAACAACAGCCATTGGGCTTTGTATTTCACTTCCCGGTTCGCCACCTTTTAAAGCTAATGGAATTAACGCCAAACCTGTTGTGAAAGCTGTCATTAAGATTGGGTTTAATCTATCTAATGCCCCAGTTTTTATCAATTGAAATCCTTGCATTCCTTCTTTTCTCAAATCCTCATAACGTGACACCAATAAAATACCATTACGTGTAGCTATTCCAAAGAGACTAATAAATCCAATAGTTGCCGCAATACTGATAATTCCTGACGTGAAATACACGATTAAGATACCACCAATTAGAGCTAGAGGCAGATTTATTAATACTACAAAAGCCAGTTTCACATCTTTAAATTCATAATATAACAAAAGGAAAATAATAACTATTGCAATGATTGCAGTAACTAATAGTAAAAGTGATGCTTTAGATTCACTTTCAAACTGTCCGCCATATTCTACTCGGTAGCCTTCTGGCATATTCACATTGTTTGCAACAACTTCTTTGATTTCATTTACCGCACTATGTATATCCCTGCCCTGAACATTTGCTGCTACTACAATTTTACGTTGTACATCTTCACGATTGATAGTGTTTGGACTGCTTACAGATTGAATGATTGCCAATTCTCCTAATATGGTTTGACCACCATTTGGCAGACTGATTAAGGTATTGTTGATGTTCTCAATATCATCTCTAAATGGTTTTTCATAGCGTACTACCAAATCAAAATACTGTTGTCCTTCGTAAATTTCACCCGCTTCTTCACCAGAAAAAGCAATATCTACTTGTTCCATTAAATTACCCACAGTCATTCCATAAGCGGAAAGAATTTGGCGTTTTGGTTTGATGCGTATTTGTGGTACTTCAATTTGTTGATCTACCGCAACGTCTGCCAATCCGTCAATATCTTTGATGTTCTGTTCTACGCTTTTACCTACTTCAAACAAGCGTTGTAAATCTGAACCAAAAATTTTAATAGCAATATTAGCACGTGTACCTGAAAGCATATGGTCAATACGGTGTGCAATAGGTTGCCCTAATGTAATATTTACGCCTGGGGCAATGCTTAATTTACTACGCACTTCTTCAAAAAATTCTTCTTTGGTTTTGTCTTTCAAAATAAAGGGAACATCTATTTCTGAAGCATTTACACCTTGTGCGTGTTCATCTAATTCTGCTCTTCCTTGTCTTCGTGTAACGACTTCCACTTCGGGTAAATCCAATAAAATCTGCTCTATCAATATCCCTGTTTTGTTGCTTTCTTCCAATGACATTCCCGGAGGTCCAACGACACTAATTACCAAAGAACCTTCATTAAATTCGGGTAAAAAACTTCTTCCCAATTGAGTTAAAATTACAATACTAATGATAAATGCAATTATTGTCGCTCCTATAATTGTTTTGGGAATAGTTATGGCTCGTTCCAAAAGCCTTCCATAATGTTTTTGTAACCAACGTTCAACACGTGTTCCTTCTGAACGTTTCAAGAGTAGTTTTTCGTTTTTCAATAAATAAGAACACAAAATAGGTGTAACTGTTACAGCAACAATCAACGAGGTTAATACTGAAGTTACAAACGCAATTCCTAAAGGTTTTAATAATCGTCCTTCCATCCCACTTAAAAAGAATAGTGGAATAAATGATACAATGATAATTAGTGTTGCGATAATGATGGAACTTCTTATTTCTACTGATGCATCTCTAACAACAGTTAATGTTGGTAAACGTTCATCTTTTGGTTTTTTAATGTTCTCTCGTAATCGTTTATACACATTCTCAACATCAATAATAGCGTCATCAACCAATGCGCCTATTGCAATTGCCATACCTCCTAAACTCATTGTATTAATGGTGTATCCCAACCATTTTAAAATGATAATGGATACCAATAATGAAATAGGAATCGCTAACAATGAAATAACTGTAGTTCTCCAATTCATTAAAAAGATAAAAAGGATAATCATTACAAAAAATGCACCTTCTAACAGCGTTGCATTTAAATTACTTATGGATGCTTCAATAAAATCAGATTGTCTAAAAATGTGACTTTTGATGTTTACACCTTTCGGTAGGCTTTTTTCCAAATCTGCAACAGCTTCATCCAAACGGTCTGTCAATTCCAATGTGTTTACATCGGGTTGTTTAGAAATGGTTAAAATTACCGCTGGTTTTCCGTTTAAAGAACCATCGCCAATTTTATCGGCAGCACCAATTTGAATAGTTGCAACATCTTTTATTTTAATGGTTTGACCATTGACTTGTTTTAAAACAGCTTCCTGTAAATCTTCCAAATCATAGGCTCTTCCACTACCTTTAATGATATATTGATTTCCATATTGATTGATAACGCCACCCGGTGCATTTTTGTTTGCCTCCTTAACGTATTTTAACAATTCCGTAAGACTTACGTTGTAATGCTTCATCTTTTCTGGATTGGCAAATACTTGGTATTGCTTGTAATCGCCACCAATGACCACCACATTTGCAATACCACCAATCGCTTTAATTCGTGGTCGAATTGTCCAATCGGATAAGGTTCGTAATTCCATTGCAGACAAAGTATCTGATGTTACACCCAAGAGCATTATTTCTCCCATAATAGATGAAATTGGTGCCATTGTAGGTGCTCCAATACCTTCAGGTAAATTCTCTCTTACCATTGGGATACGTTCGCTCACAATTTGTCGGGCTCTATAAATATCTGTTCCCCATTCAAATTCTACCCAAACAATGGAAATTCCTGCTGCTGATGACGAACGGATCCGTCTCACATTTGGTGAGCCATTTAAGGCTGTTTCCAATTGATAGGTTACTAATTTTTCTACTTCTTCAGATTCCATTCCGTGCGCTTCGGTAAGAATGGTTACCGTAGGTGCCGTTAGGTCTGGGAATACATCGACATTCATTGTACTTGCATAATACGCACCCAATAAACTCAATGCCACCGCACCCAATAAAATGAGCAATCTGTTATGAAGTGAAATTGATAATATTTTGTTTAACATTCTCTTCGTTTTTTAATGTTCGTGACCGTGTGCAGGTGTTGAACCAGACATTGAAGCCATTTTAACTTGATATGCGCCTGTAGTTACAACCACTTCTCCAACTTTCAATCCTTGAAGTATTTCTACATTCTCGCCATTGCGTTTTCCGATTTTTATAGGTCGTCTTTCAAAATTTTCTCCAGATAATTGCACCATAACGGAATAACTTCCATAATCTTCCAATAAAGCATTTACAGGAATCATTGTGTTTTTGGTTGCATTACCCATTGCAATTTGAACCTGCGTTAAGCTACCTTCTGGCATATCAATATTCTCATTAACTTGTGCAAAAACTGAAATAAGGGGTCTGTTATTATCTACATCTTTAGCTATAGAAAGTATGGAGCCTCCAGACGTTGCAACATTACGCCATTGACCATCCTTGGTTTGAAACCAAATACCTTGCACGTTCTCCATTGTAAGACCATAAGAAGGTGCTATTTGTGTTTTTAATACTCTAGATTGAAGTGTCCCTACCGTTACCAATGCTACACCTTGGTCTACATAATCGCCATTGGCAACATTAATTGCTGTAATGAAACCATCAAAAGGTGCACGAATTTGTTTTCCACCACCGAAAACTCCTGATGAAAGACTTTGGTAGTTGGATTTTGCAATATTGTAATTGCTTTCTACTTTTTCAAATTCTGCCTTTGGAATAATTTTCGATTCGTATAGCTCTTTCTTTCTATCATATTCGGACTTGGCTTGTTGGTATTTCGCTTTCGATGAAGCAATATCTGTACTCAAATTATTAGATGCTAAACCTTGACTGCTAACATTCATTAATAACTGTCCTTGTTTTACCTGTGTTCCTTCCGTAAGATTGTTTACTGCAAAATCAACTACACCATTAGATGTAGCTACCAATGTTTTTACCGAACCTGATGCAGGCGTCCAAACACCTGATGTATTGATCACATCATAAATTTCACCTTTAACTACAGGTGCTGTTTGAAAGTCGATTTTCCAAGCCTGCTCTTTTAAAAACGAAATGCTACCATCATCTTCGGCAGTACCCAAGGCTTTTATGGCTTCATCTATATTCGCATATACAGTAACATTATCAATCGTGATTTTGTCTGAATATTCTGGTGTCGTTAATTCAAAAACCAATTGATAATTTCCTGCTTCTTTAGGTTGAATGACAGGCGAAAATATACCAGGTGATGAAGGTGCTTCTACCGTATTTCTGATGCCTTTATCATCTTTTATCAAACTAACAGTTACCGAGCCGTCTCTAACAGGTTGGTGCTTATTTAGTACCGTAAAATGAGCAGCGAACCTACTTCCATTCCCAACAATTAAAGCTGGGAATTCTACAAATAGTTCTGTTTTGTCTGTCCAAATGGTATGATCCAAACGAGGAATTTCTTCTCCTGCGTGACTACCATCGGCATTATGTGCGTGTGCATCTTCTGCCTTGTTGCTACAAGACATTGCCAAAAAGGCAAGCACTATTATTATATATTTCATGTCTTTCTAATTATTTATATTTTAATGATCGTGGTGTTCAGCACCATCCTCGTGTTTGTGGATTTCCGGCTTTATTTCTGTAGAATCTTTTTCTACTTGAAATTCTTCTTGCTCAATCTTTTCATCGTTCATATGATTGCCATCAGCGTCGTGTTCGTGACCGTGATCTTCAGTAGTTTTTGTTTTTGTATCTCCACAAGATATAGTAACCATTGAACCTATCATTAATGCGAATATTATTTTTGAAATTTTCATAATTTATATTTTAAAATTTATAATTGATGTTTTAGTAATTGTGCTTGAAGCAATTGTAATTCCTTTTCCATTTGAAGCATTTTATCTGAAGCATTTCTGTAAAACTGAAGTTCTACATAGTAATCCATAAACGAATACTCACCCAACATATAGGCTTTTAAAAGTAATTTCTCACTTTCCAAATTACCCATTGTGCTTTGATACTCCTTGTATTTTGAGTGCATCAATTGATAGCGACTAAAGGTTTCTTGAAATTGCGAGTACAGTGATGCAGTGATAACTTGGGTATTAGATTGCTGATACTCATAATTAGCTTGTGCAGCTTTTACTTTATTCTTACTACTCCATAATGGAATAGAAATTCCGCCGTAAAAACCAGAATAATTATCTCCGTTTACACCCTGATAGTTATAGCCAAGTGCTAAATTAGGAAGCGCTTTATTTTTCTCCAATTTCACTTTTTGTAAGGAAGCATTTTCATTAGCGTTTAATTCTTGTAACCAAGGATCCTTCAGTAATTTTTCCTGCCAAAGATTTTCTATACTTGCTATTTCTGTTGAAGTTATAGTTTCTGAAAGTCCTTCAAGAGGTTTATCACCATTTAAGGTTTTAAGTTTGGATAGTAGAATTTGGATATCGTTTTTAATCTTCTCAACAACAAACTGCTCTTGAATCCAGGCAATTTTGGCTTTATTTAAATCTAAAATACCTACCTGTTCCTTATTAAAAAGTTCTTGAATTTGGTCAAAAACCTGTTTGCTCTGGGATCTTCTATCGGTTTCAATAGTCTTTTGTTTTTGTAAGAAAGTAAGTTCTATAAGAAACTCCTTTGCATTCAATAAAACTTCCTGCCTTTTCTTTGCATAGGCAGTTTGTATTTCCATCGATTTTAAATCGTTCCATTTACCACGCGCAGCATATACCGTAGGAAACTCAAAAGATTGTGATATTTGATATTCTGTATAAGCATCTGTTGTATTATCGCCATAGGGCAAATAATAGCCTGAGAGCTGTGGGTCGGGTAAATTGTTAGCGCTCTTGTTTTCGAGTTGTTGACTTTCAACAAAGAATTGATAGCCTTTCAACGCTGTATTGCTCTGTTCAATTTCATTAAGTAATTCCTCTAAATTTTTAGTTTGAGAGAAGCCACTAACAAAAGACAGGCATCCGCAAATTGCGAATACTATTAGTTTATTCATTGTTTGTGATTTTTAAGTTTAATCTTGCCTGTCGGCAGACAGGTCTAAATTTATAAAAAGGACTACTAACACAGAGGTAAGTATTCCTAAATGTTTAACCTAAAGATGGTGGGCCTCGTGAATCGAGGGAAGAGAGATATGAGTTAAAATAATTATTAGGAGGGTGATAAACCCTTATTTTTTCAACTTCATCATAGTTTACAAAAACAGTATAATAATTCACCGAAGCTGGCGCACTTTTATACGTTTTAACAATTAACTGTTTTACACTACTTGTATGTGTTAGAAGTATTTCACTAGATACTGTTATATTCACATGCATTTCCAAAAACAAATCTAAAAACCCCTTGTAAGGAATTTCTTTTTCTGGAACATCGTGATCGTGACTGTAATTGTCGCTATGAGCAACCGCTTTATGCGTATGCTCAACGTCGTGCTCGTGATGCCAATGTGGCAACACCTGATGCAGCATCAACATAGAGAATATCCCTAAAAAGAAAAGTGCTTTTATGTTGTTGTGTTTTTGCATCAATCGCAAATATAGTATAATTTCTGAAAAAAATTATTTAAGTCGTCACTAAAAAGTGAACTGATAATAACCTTTTCTTTGAGACTATTTTCTAATAATTTTCAATTTATTCAGAAAATATTAAAATGGAAGATTTTTCAAATGAATAGACACACTGGGCTCTAAAATAATCACCGTTAGTACATAACAGATATTATACTGAGTCATAAGGTTTGTATTACTAACGATTCCCATTTTAAAAAACTATATTATGAGAATGGTAAAGCTGCAGCACCTTCATTCACTCCATCAATAGAGATTTTAATGAATGCCAGTAAGGTTTTGGAAAATTCTAAAAATAAAAAAGAGGTCAAAAATGACCTCTTTTTTGATAAGCTCCCCTTCTTGACAAAAGCTGCAGCTGGAATTCCATCATTCAATACGCAATTATAAGAAAATTAAGGAGTTAACTTTTTATCATTCTAAAAGATGATCAACATTTCGTAAATTTGCGTTTTATTGATGTAAATAGAATATGTTTAAACCTAAATTAAATAATTAGAATCATTCCTCATTTTTGATGAAGATTCACAGTAATAAACAGATTAAATATTCAATATAAACATACTTGAATTTTAACTATTTCTTTTTTACAGCTTCAATAGTTGCTGAAATAATATAATTTTCAATACCTGTTTCAGGCCTCCAATCTTTAATAAATTCTCTGCTTTTAGATTTTGATTCAATTCTAATTTCTGAAAAACCAGCATTGCTAAGTAAGGTTTGTATTACTTCAATTGAAGAAGCTCCAGACATACAACCACAAATAAGTGATATATCATTTCTAAATTCATCAGGAAATTCAGCAGTAGCAGCTATATCAGATATTGCAAGACGCCCACCGGGTTTTAAAACTCTATATGCTTCATCAAACACTTTCTCTTTTTCTGGAGATAAGTTAATTACACAATTAGAAATAATTACATCTATTGTTGCGTCGGCAACTGGTAGATGTTCTATTTCTCCAAGTCGAAACTCAGTATTGTTGTAATGGCCTTTTTTTGCATTGTTTCTAGCTTTTGAAATCATTTCAGCAGTCATATCAACTCCTATAACTTTTCCTCTTTCACCTACACTTTTTGAAGCCAAAAAGCAATCAAAACCTCCTCCACTTCCAAGATCTAAAACTGTTTCTCCTTGTTTAAGTGAAGCGATAGCTTGCGGGTTACCGCAACCAATACCCATATTTGACCCTTCAGGCACATTCGCGTATTCTGTTCTAGAATATCCCAATGCATCAGAAACATTGGCTAAATCATCTTTGGTACTGCCACAACAATTTGAATCACTACTTTCTTCCAAACTATTTCTTAAGGCTACTTTTCTGAAATTTTCTAGTACAGATTCTCTAATTTTGCTATTTGAATTTTTTTCCATCTTTAAATTATTTATTTTTAACCAAGACGGATTACAGTTCAAAAAGACGCGAATTTTTGAATTAATATTTTTTTAACTAAAAAAAGCCTCCATTTTTGGAAGCTTTTTAAGGTACTATTTAATAAAATAAAAGGACTTAACAATATCTACGACTTGCACCAAAAATACTTTTAGATGATTGTCTGCATAATGTTCGTGTTGCTGAATACATTGTATAGTTTCTATTCGTAATCAATGTTGTACTTTTTGAAGATTTTTTTGTTTCCATTTTGTGCGTTTTAAAATTTATAATCACAACCAAGACTAATTAAGTTTAAAAAAGACGCATCATTTACTGATTATTTTTTTTTGCTTAAATGCTTTTGTAATGGTTCACAGCTTTGTTTAATTTCTAAAGAAAGAAGATTTCCTTTTTCATCTAATTCCAAAATACTGCATTCAATAATTTTTTCTTTTAATAACTTTCTTGCTCTTTGAATCCTACTTTTTGTAGCTGTTAAACTCAAATTTAGTTTTGTTGAAACTTCAGCCTGTTTTAACTCTTCTATATCCGATAATTGCAATGGAATTGCATATTTTTCTGGGAGTAATTCGATAAGAGGCTTCAATAAATCTTCAACCTCCTTGTAAGAATTATTTTCATCCTTTTCGAACATTTCAGGAACTTCGTGTATAAATTTATTTTCTTTCTTTAAGTAATCAATTGTAGTATTATGGGCAATTTGAAACATCCAAGACCTCACATTCATAATCTCAGAACCAGAACAACAAGAATTATAAATTTTCATCAATACTTCATGAGATAAATCATTTGCGGTCTCTTCATCTTTTACTTTTTTTAGAATATAAAATTTTAATCCATTTTTATAATCGAGCCACAGGGATGAAACTTCTGAATATTTATTAATCTTTGTCATTTTATTTTTAATTAGAATCAATGGCTAAGTTATCTATGTTTGTTCGGAATGTTTAAAGTTACTTAAATTTTTATTTTAACATAATAGAACAATTTTATATTTGTAAAAAGTCAGCAAAAAAGGCGATTATTATAACAATTTCATAGCGCTTATTTTCAAAACACAAAAATTATATTAATCAGAACGATTTTCAATGAATTAGTGTAAATCAGTCCACTTATTTTTGAAGATTTACAACAATGGAAAAATTAATTTGTATCCAGTATTCTTATCATTCTATTATTTTTAAAACTACATTACCTGTCTTTTGTCCAGATTCAACGTATTTATATGCCTCCACTATTTGTTCCAATTTATAGTATCTGTCAATTACAGGTTTATACATACCTTTTTCGACTAATTCTTTTAAGAATGTAACATCCTCTTTATTAATTGATGGAATTGGAAATAAAACCCTTTTTCTACCAAAAAGGGGAGTTGTTAGGGCAAAAAATATATTCTCAGCATTTTTTCCTAATTCTGTTGAAATGTAGATTCCTTTTTCAGTTAGCAACGGCTTACACTGTCCAAATGAGCTTTTACCTACGGCATCAAATATGAAGTCAAATTTTGTTGCTGTATTTGTAAAATCTTGTGTTTGATAATCAATAACAATATTTGCTCCAAGAGATTTTATTAGTTCTACATTTTTAGTGTTACAAACAGCGGTAACATTTGTTCCAAAATATTTCAAAAGCTGAACAGCCGCCGAACCAATTGCTCCAGTAGCTCCATAAACCAGCACATTTTGGCCACTTTTAATTTTAGCGGCTCTAATATTATTCAAGGCATAATGCGCCCCTTCAGTAATTGGTGTAGCTTCATAGAAGTTTACGTTTTCGGGCAAAAATTCGATAGCTTCATTTTCAGCAATGGTTAAATATTCTCCATGTCCTCCAAAGGTTTTGTCATTATAACCAAAAACTTTATCCCCATTCTTGAATGTTGTTACATTCTTACCAACTTCTTCAATGATACCTGAGAATTCACAACCTAAAACTGTATATTTTGGTCGTAAAAGTCCACTCCAGAATCGAGAAATAAAATATTCAGCACTGCGAAAACCAGCATCTGTCCGATTTACTGTAGATGCATAAACTTTCACCAATACCTCTTTGTCTTTTGGTATGGGTTTGGGAACTTCCATTAATTTGACAACTTCTGGCGGTCCATATTTAGTATGTACTATTGCTTTCATTTTTTAATTGCAAATGGCATTTGTTTGGTGTCGGTTATTACTTATTCCATCTATTTGATTGCTGCCAATAGTTTTTATTTTTCAACCAATAGATATTCAGCATATCTAAAAGCAGTGACAACTAAATTGTTGCGATCTCGAGCATTCTCAGTAAATTGATTCAATATTTTTTTATTGATTTTTCGTCCTTTAATCATTACCCATTCAGGATTGTTTAACACACTCAAATCTTCAAGAGGATTTTTGGAAGTCACTATAAAGTTTGCCCATTTACCATTTTCAATGGTGCCAATTTGTGCCAATTCTTTATGGGTTTTGGAAGGATTAATTGTTGCCGTTTTTAAAACTTCATAGTTGCTTAACCCTGCTTCTTTGTACAATTCAAGTTCCTGGTGAATAGCATACCCGGGTGCAGTTATACCTATTCCTGAGTCTGTTCCGCAGATGATGTTTACGCCCGCTTCATTCATTCTTTTTATAATATACAAATGAAATTGATGTTGCTTATAAATAGACGCTTTAATTGCGCTATTATTTTCTTTTTCGTTTGCCCATCTATTGTATTGTGCTTTACTGTCTACCATTTGAATTAACGGATTTATATAATGTACGGGTTCCGATTTCAAAACATTTTCACCCTGCTCAAGCATTTCAAAAATCTTGTAATAACTGGTCAATGTTGGGCAAAATGATTTTTTGGTACTCACGAATTTTTGAATTATCGTTTCAAGTTTTAAACTGTCAAGTTTGTATTCAAGTGGTTGTTGGACAATTTCTTCTGCGTGTTCAATACTTGCTATTTGAGGATGAAATTGGTTTAGATACGGTATTTCCCGGCTGGGATGAGCTGCAATGGAAATATTGGAAACTATGGACTGCTCTATAATAGCATTTTCAATGTTTTCGGGTAAACCGGCATAGGTTTTAATAAAATTGAAACCTCGTTTTTTATAGGCTATAACCAATCGTTTAGCTTCTTCAGGCGTGCTAATTTGTACTTTGTCATCTCCTAAGTCGTTTTTGCCTGTTAGTTTTGGGCTTGAAGTAAAAAATAACGGACCAATAATATTTTCATCGTTTATGTCTTTTTTTATTCTTAAATGCATTGGATATCCCCATAAATTTCTAATCGTGGTAACACCATTGGCGAGATAAAGTCCAAGCTCTTGTTTGTCCCATAGGTGTATATGCATATCAATCAATCCTGGGGACAAAAATTTGTTCTCCCCATCTATAATTTCGGTGCCTTCCAAAACAATTGAATCTGCAATTTTTTCAATAATTCCGTTTTTCACCCAAACTGTTTTATGTGCCAATATGGTGTCCTTTGACATCGGTACAATATTGATGTTGGTTATTAGATAGGAAGTTTGTTTTAAGCTTGGGTTGTTTTTAATCTTGAGATATGTGGTATCATAAACATCAACAGCTAGAAAAACGATGCCTGCAACAGTTAACATCAATAGTAATGCTAAAATTATTTTTATAACCCGTTTTAGATATTTCATATTGTAATTATTGTTAACAATTTAGGCTAGGAAAAGTTGCGGATTAAAAAAAATTCTTTTTCGGTTTAAATTTAAGCATAAATTATATGCGGTGTTGTAAGCGGTTTTTTTATAAACTTTCTTTTTCAGCTTTTCTCCAAAAGTAAATGGCAAAAATAGTCGTTATAATCGGAATCATAAATCCATATTCATCAATCCAAAATGTAGTTTTATCATTAGAAATTGTTAAAGGTGTACATATTTTTTGAATGTAAATATTGTGAACAGAATGATATAGAACTGCTGGCCATAAACTATTCGATTTAAAAGTGTAATACGCCAGAATTACAGAAATTCCAATGATCATAATAGTAAAAGCTCCCATATGTAGCAAAAGGTTTTCGCTACTTCCATATATTAAATTAATTAAAGGAAAATGCCAAACGGCCCAAATTAAACCACTTATAATTGCAAGTGCTTTAAAAGACATTACTTTTCTCAATTCGAAGATTAAAAAGCCACGCCATCCAATTTCTTCTCCCAAAGTAGCACCTAAATTTTTTATAACACCAACTGTCAATAATAGAAAGATCATTACAACTATTACAAGTGTTTGGTTGGTACTTTCAATACCCAATTCATTACTCCATTGTAGGATTCTTTCAGTATTTATGAGATTTCCAAAACCAAATAACCAAATGAAGACATACGCAATTGAAACATACAATATGGGTGTGATGTATGAGTGTCTTAAGTATTTTAATTCTTTTAAACGCCATGGCAAACTTGAAATAGGTCTCATTCTAATTTTCAATGTAATTAAAGATGCCAGCGCTGGCGATAACATTAAAGCACCAACGTAAATACTCGTTGGGTTTAATTTTAAAATCGCATAATATGCTATGGAACTTAAGGCTGTAAGTAGCATTAAAAACAGCATTATTGTTTTCCACGTTTCTTTAATTTCCGATGCAGTTTTTGACATTTATTTTTTAGGTTAGTTTTAAAAAAGACGATGAGGTATGAGTTTCGTTACATTGCACCTAACAGTGGGTATAAAGGTTGTTTTTATGCCCATTAATATTGTTATGAGCTTTTTTTACGTCTCACTATTTTTACAATACGATTGTATACAATTTCTGCTAAATTCCAGTCATATCCATCAAAGTTGGTGGTATTGTTAAATTGAATCACCACAGTATCTATGTCTTTGTAGTATTTCGCAAAACTCTGATAGCCCGGGAGCAGGCCAGTATGCTCGTATTCGTAAATGGAAGAATAGATTTCCTGTTCCCCTTCCTTAAACACCGAACCATCGTTTAATGCTCGCAAGAATTTACCTACATCTTCTGCTGTAGCTAACATTAAGCCTGTATCCTCAGTCTTAAAATCTTTATGAACACCAACATAATAGCCACTCATCACATCGTCTATATTTACTTCACTAAGCGAACCGAACGTGTTTTTCAGCTCAAGAGGAATCAAAATTTCTTCCTTTATAAATTGCTGATGTGGATAACCTAACGTTATATCAATGAGATCCTCAATCAGCATATAATTGGTATTTGAATAGCCATAATCTTCATCCGGTTTAAAGTCAGCAGGTAAATCCAGTGCGTAATCAAGTGTTTCTTGTCTGTTTTTTGGCGGTTTTGTCCAATAATCAGGATGGTCTACAAAATTGGGAATACCACTGCGATGTTGCAGCATCATTCTCAAGGTTATTGTGTCTGAATATTCAATTCTTCCGGCTAGTTCCGGAAAGTATTCAGCGAGTTTTTTATCTAAAGACAAACGTCCGTCTTTAACTAGTTTTGTGGTAGCAACAGCCACGTATAACTTGGTGATACTGGCAATCTTGAATAAGGCTTGCGGGTAGGCAGGTATTTTGTTTTTTCTGTCGTGCCAGCCAGCGGCATAAAACTCCGGTGGCTTCCCAGCTTGATCCACATAAACAATCATTCCATCAAATCCGTGATTGATTCCTTCATTTAATTGTTCTTGGACTGTCTCGGGTAGTGGTAAAATCCAAGCCTTAACCAAAATCCAAGGTACGAAGTACATGGAGGATATGCTTGCAATAATAAATAGTATTCTGAGTATTCGTTTTGTTTGTTTTTTGTTCATAATGTCTATTTAAGGCAAGCGCACTTTTATTAAATTGCTCATAACGAGTTTTTATAATATTTCTGCGACTTGAAAATCGGTCGTTGAATGTTTGCCGTTAATATCAGTTCCAATTTAAGCATAAATTTTATGAGGTGCTGTGCTTCCTTTTTTAGCTATTATTATTGTATGAATTTCTTCAGTTCCATCAGCTTTTGCATAGTTTTTATGAAGCAATCTTTCCGTTTCAAAAAAATTAGCTTTGAGTTCTTTTTCGAGATTATCTAAATTATGATAATAAAAATATGTTCTATCTCCGCTACTTCCTGATATAAATCCTGAATTTTCATAATCTCCAGCAACAAAACTCAAGTAAAGTATTCCAGAAGAATTCAGTAGATTGTTACAGTCGGTTATAAGTTTTATACAGTCGAATTTAGATAAATATGGAATACAAAAACCACATACAATAGCATCAAACTTTTCATTTAAGCTATGAATTTCTCGGCTGTCCATTATTTCAAATTCAGCCAATGGATTATTCTTTCTAGCCAATTCAACCATATTTTCTGAAATGTCAATTCCTTTTATTTTTAAATTGGCATTTTTTGTTAAAAGATATTTGGTAATGTTTCCTGGTCCGCAACCAATTTCCAGAACTGAGGCGTTTGTCTTAATAATTAAATCAAGAAAAATATTATATGTGTCATTGTACAAGTCTAAATTCATAAACTTGTCGTGGTAGATTTGAGCTATTTTGTTCCAAGTCTCAAATGTCTCTTTATATCTGTCCATGATTGTTATTTAAAATGTAGCTATAAATAGTAGTATTAGTGTCGTTTAAAAAGTGTTAGCTGTTGTTATAATTTATAAGCCAGAATTATTGGTTGATAATAACCCGACTCAAATGGCATTAACCATTTTATCTTACTAAAACCTGCTCGCTTAAAAAGAGCCGTCATCTCATCTCTTTTATAAGCTCTATATTGTGATTTTCTATCAAAGGTTTCGTAATTATTTTCGTCCCCTTTTATTGTAAAGTGATTGACTAAGTACGTATTATCATCGTTCCAATCCCATACTTGAAAAGAGATAGTTCTATTTTTTTCGGAACCTTTTATATTTGGCTTTGTACTCGTGGGTTTTTCTTCCAATAGTTGATTGTAATCTCTAATACTGCCAATAAATAAACCATTAGATTTCATTTTTGAAAGCATATTTTTTGATGCGACAAACAAATCCTCATCTGTCAATAAATGTGGGAGGGAATTATCACATGAAATTACGATGTCAAAAATCCCTTCGACTTGTGATTCAAGTTTCATAAAATCAGCAACAGCAAAATTAATGTCAATATTTCTTTTTTCAGCTTCTTCTTTGGCCCTTTCTATCGCTTTGGGACTTAAATCTGTTCCTGTAACTAAATAATCATATTGTGCCAATCCAATCGCCTGTGTCCCAATTCCACAGGAGCAATCCAGTAAAGTTTTTGAGTCGATTATTGAATTTTCTTGAATGACTTTGTTCAATATTTTTGCTTGTTCATTTATCGTCACATCCCAATCATTGAAAATTAAGTGATAATCCATTGCTAATTCATTATAGAATTTCTTGGTTGATTGATTTTGCATATTTCTTCTGGCTATTTTGTTATTTGAAGTGCGTTTATCTTATTTTGCGTTCATTAATTTGTCAATATTAATATCAGTCAAGTTTTGCACGTTTCTTGTTATTTTTTCAATTTCCCAATCCCACCATTTTATTTCCATTAGTTGAGAAATTTGCTGTTCAGAAAATCTTTTCTTAATTTCTTTAGCGGGATTACCACCCACAAAGGAATAGGGATCGACATTTTTTGTGACTGTTGAATTTGTGGCAATTATCGCCCCGTCTCCCACTTTAACTCCAGGCATGATTGTCGCATTATGACCAATCCAAACATCATTACCGACAATGGTGTCTCCTTTTGTTGGGTACGTTTTTCCATCCATTGCATTTGACCAATCCTCTCCAAAAATGGCAAAAGAGTAAGCCGATATTGCATTTGACAAATGGATTGCCCCATTCATGATGAAAGTTACATCGTAAGCAATCATACAAAATTTTCCAATGATTAATTTGTCCCCTATGAAATCAAAAAGATATTTTACATTCTTCTCGAAATTCCCAACGTTTTCAAAATCATCACAATAGGTGTAATCGCCAACAATGATATTTGGATTGGTAATACAATTTTTCAGGAAACAAAGTTTCTCATACCCCTTTAAAGGGAACCTATTGTCTTTATTAGGGATTTCCATTCCTGTTTATTTTAAGTGATGCATAACATATTGACTCATTGAACTATGATTTAATCTATTGGAAAAACTTCGAAATCTGTGTAATCTTTCCAATGCTCAATCCAAGTTTTAAAAAGGCGTTCATCATTTGTTTCCATAAGTGTATTATACTGAAATAGGTTGACCATTTTTGATGGTTAATTCGTTTTTTTTAATTTGCGGCAACAACGGGTTTCTTATAAGATTTTTTGAGTGTTTAAGCATCTAATTTAGTAAATTCAAAGCGGATAGAAAATCCAGCAAGGATATACGTAAGTAAGCTTGCACCTGCAATAAATTTTATAAGGTGTTGGCAATAGTTTTGTTTTCTTTAGTCTTTATTTAATAAGTTATTTAGTGCTTTTATTGATCCCTCGCTACCTAATTCCACTGCTCTTGTATAACTTTTTATTGCTTCCTTTTCCTGGTTATAATTTAGGTAAGCTTCACCAAGGGAATCCCATAAATTACCATCTTTCGGAAATAATTTAATATTGAGTTTAAATATCTCTAATGCCCAACCAGTTTCTTTTTCTTTTTCCAATTTACTGTATCCTATTCTGTTGAGTATGGAAGGGTCATTAAATTCACCTTTAAGTTCCTTCTTCAGAAAAGAAGGTAATTCATCAGCGTTCGTTGGGTCATTTGTTCTCATAAATTCATGAATCAATTCATAAATATTTTTAGAAATTGGTGTAGCGTTGTAATTTGTATCAAAAATCATTTTACTTATTTCTCTAGCAACATATTCTGAATCATTTCCTAAAAATGCATTTGTTAAATAAATAACAACTACATCGTCATCTATAAATTTAACAAAATCTGCAAAATATATTCCATTACTGCCGTTGTGAGCAACGATTTTGGTCTCTCTGTCACTTTTAGATATTGCCCAACCATAACCATAATATGATGTCATTTTATCATTTTCTGCTACATACGGTGTTTCTTGGACTCTTCTAGTTTTTGATGTTAAAACTACATTGTTTTTTAAAGCAATTTGCCATTTGTATAAATCTTCAACTGTTGAATAAATATCACCTTTCCCTATACTATACCAATGTTTATCATTGTAAGGGAGATGTTGTTGAGTTGTTCCCCAGTCTACCCATTTCTCATCAGCGATATTGTAGTAGTAACCGTGTGCGAGTCTTTCTGTATTAAAATTGATACTTTTATATCCTGTACTTTTCATTTGAGACGGTTCAAATAAATAATCATTTAGAAAAGAACTATATATTTGTCCTGAAACTGACTCCAAAATGGCAGTTAGCATGATGTAATTGGCATTTGCATATTGGTGCTTTGTACCAGGTTTTGATTGTAATTCAGATTCAAAAAATTCTTTTAAAAACTGTTCTTTACTTGCCTCGTCATATCTAAAATCACCAGTTTTATTGGAAATACCTGACGTATGAGTTAATAATTGATGAATGGTTATATCCCTTTTGTCAATAGGTGTCTGAATAAAATATGAACTTATTTTATCTGATGTTTTAATTTTTCCTTGCTCTACAAGTTTTAAAATAGCTGATGCAGTAAATTGCTTGGTTACTGAACCAATATTAAAAACAGTCGAAGACGTATTTGGTATTTTATTTCTTCTATCCGCCCATCCATATCCTTTAGATAAAATAATTTCTCCTTTTCTTGAAACTAAAACAGCTCCGGAAAAGCCATTAGTAACACTCGCATTTAAATAAGAGTCAATTTTGTTTGCTAATTGAGATTTGTTGGTGAACTCTTTATTGATGTTTTGAGAAAAAGAGTCTAATGTTGGAATGATTAATAATATGGTAATTAATGCCTTAATAGATAAATTCATTTTACTTTGATTGATTGATTGATTGATTGATGACAAGTAAGTATATCTGTATTCAATTTTGTTACATATTTTATATACGGCTTGCAGCACGTTTATTAACCTATTTGTATTTCTTTTGTCCTTGAACCTTTAATGAGAAGCCAAAGCATAAATACCAATTCGCCCAATGCGGTAAACATAGTAAAGCTTGTATTGAGATCGGGATACAAAAACACTTTTAAATGGCCGACAACATAACCTATACCTGCGATGATTAATAACCAACCCATTATTTTGGGTATATATCCTGCTTTTAATACCAAAAAGCCAAGAAGAATAAGATATAAACCAAATAACACTAGGCCGAAAAACCATTCGTATTTGTAGGATTTAATATAAAAAAGCATGAATTCTGAAATTTGCTCCTGAGAATTCGAATGAAAGTAGGAAGCCCCTTTTGTTAGGGTAAACACCTTTATCAAATTCGTTACGGCCACAAGATAAACTCCAGTGTATAGTAACCGAAACCAAGCCGTGAGTAATGATAGACTTTTATTTACAGGCTTTAAAAATATATAAAGTGCCCAGGCTACAACAATATCTGATACTATTGTGATAAAGATCAGAAATATGGCAACATTAAATAAGAGTGAATTATTTGTGATATTAGATGCAGTTT
Organism: Lutibacter sp.; assembly: GCF_016342705.1. Taxonomy (GTDB): domain Bacteria; phylum Bacteroidota; class Bacteroidia; order Flavobacteriales; family Flavobacteriaceae; genus Lutibacter. The sequence goes on from NZ_JAEINV010000002.1 coordinate 141,114, forward strand.
CTAATGCATTATTTGGATTTACTAAATCTGGGATTATTTTAAATTCAGCAAATGGAACCGTTAAAGTCATAATTAACAGTCCAATTCCAGCTATTATAGCTGCTTTTGAAAGTGAGATATCTTTATTCATTTTGTAATTTAAAGCTGGATTAATTGGCTACAACTCATTTATATATGAACCATTTTAATGGCTTATATAAATTGTTATGCGTTCTTTTTAGACACTTAACTAATTCAATTATTCGTGTTTAATCTTTTGTTTTATTGTTTCTAAATTTTTTTGAAATAATTCGAGATTTCTATCCTCATTTGCGACAGCAATATCAACTGCTCGTTGATAGTTCTTATGGGAAGCTTCTAAATCTCCATTTATCATTAATAATTCTCCATAACTATCAAATGCATTTGCAGAGTTTGGATAGAGAATTGTATTTGCTCTCAAAATTGATTCAGCTATTTTTGGCTTTTCGTACGTCATTAAATATTCATAACCTATGTTATTTATGTCTCCTTCATCAAACAAATTAGCTTCTTGACATTTTTTTAATTTTTCAAAAATTATGTCGTCTGTTTCTCCAACTGTGTAGTGGTCAAGTTGGTTGCTTAAATCCGTAAACAACTGGTTGAATTTTTTATTTCTTTGGGCTCTATAAGTTTCTGCAGCTTTTTGGGCTAAGTCAAGTGTTTTATCATAAGTATCTTCAACGGTTGTTGCCACTTCTGGAATGACTCCAACGCCTTCCCAATTAGTTTTAGTCACTGGATTAATTGCTTTTCCTGTTGGAATAAAAACGCTCAAATTATCATTGATTCTCATACTACGTCCCGGATTGGCGCCTCCTCCGGTGGTTTGTCCTACTAACGTTGCCCTTTTTTGAGTTTGCATATTATATGAGAATTCTTCTGCTCCAGAGAAAGTTCTTTCGCTTGTCATAATAAATAAGGGAATATCTTGCATTTTTTGTCCTCCAACGTCATCCAATGTCCAAAACTCTTCTGTTGTATTTCCTTCTCTCCAATACAGGCTATTCAAAAGTAATTTCTGATTAAAAAAATAACTACATAAGTACTGAACCATGTTAGGGCTGCCCCCTCCATTTTTACTTAAGTCGATGATAATTGCATCTGTTCTTGACATTAATTTCATATAAGCATCTGCGACTTCCTTCCCACTCTCTAATCCTGCAAACCCTCTTAAGTCTATATAACCTACATTTCCATCCAGAATTTTAACAGATTTGAATCCTGCATTTCCCTCTCTGGATCTGTCAATTCGAGCAAGATGCTCTTCAAACATTCTTTCCTGAGATTTTTCTGGAGTCACATAAGGTTGATTAGACCATATACGCATATGCTTGTCCTTATTAATGGCTTGTACTGACTTCGTCAAGGCTACTGCCAAAGTTTCATCATTTTTAAACTGATCAAAATAGCCATCTAACATTTGAGCCTTTAAATGCTCTTCAGTCAACTTAGCAACTTCAGGAAATACATAAAAATCATTCATTAATTGCGAGATGCTTTGAATAACCTCTTCTTTATATTCTTTAGTATATGATGTGTCCTGTGCTTTGCATAAACTTATATTAAGAAGTAATGCTATAAACAGTATTGACAATCTTATAATAGTTTTCATTTATTAAATATTTTAGGAATCAAAATAGTGTTAAATATATAGCCTTTCTTATTTTTTCTTTAGTGCTTCAATTCTTTCTTTATAGGTATCATCACCACTTATTTCATAAGCTTTAGTTACAAATTTTATAGCATTGTCATTATCCCCATTTCTTTCATAATAATCGGCCATAGAATCGTAGCTATTGGGACTATTTGGGTAATACTCAATGGTAAGTTCAAAGTACATCTTAGCTCTTTCCATTTGGTCCATATCCATACTCATGTAACCCTGCATATTTATTAAGAATTCGGGAAAAGGAGGTACAGCGTAGCCGAAATGCGTTTCAAGTTTATGTTGTCGATACCTAACAATCTTATTAATTTCATCTGCAGTGGTAGTTGGCATATTATATTTGTCAACATTTTCCATCTGGTACCATTCAAAAACAGAAATTAAACCATCCATAATGGAAGGAAAGGTAATAGTCCCATGTAAATCTCTTTGATAAAACTTCCATTCAAAAGCTAATTGATTTTGCTTGTTTTGATTCAATATTTCAGAAAAAGCAATATTAGATCGTGAAAATATGGTAAAGCCTGTTGTGTCTTTTTTTATTTCATTTAAGGTCATCCCTGAACCTCCCAGCGACATAAATAATGACTTCCCTTTGTAATCAGCACTTGAAACTTTATCTTTTGCTTCCTTAATTAATTGTTGATTATCCCAATCCAAACTAGGATCAATCGCCAAATAATTGGAAAATAATTGTGGGTGATGAATTAGGGTGTAAATAGTAAATAAGCCTCCATAAGAATGACCAATTAACGTTCTAAAATTAGTAACAGGATATTTATTTTCTACAAATGGAATTAGTTCAGTCTCTATAAACTTACTAAAATTAGCAGCTTCTCCGTTTTCTTGTTTAAAAGGACTTCCATACATCTCAGTTACTTTTGAAGTTGTTAAGTCACGCATTCTGTTTTTATCGTTTGAAATGCCAACAATAACCATTTCGGGTGTAAAGCCACCACTATAATAGTTTTGTACATCATTCACTGTTGGGAGAAATACTTCACCATCTAAAACAAAAACTACTGGGTATTTTATGTTTTCATCGGGTTTGTAATCCGCAGGGAGTTGCACATAAATAGTTCTATATTCTTCTAAAGTTTTAGAGTAAAGACTATCAATAGCGCCTACTTTTTGTAAAAACTGATTATTTTGATTTGTTTGGGAGTGTGCCAATTGTAAAGAAAAGATAACAACTCCTGTGATTAAAAATATTTTAATTCTATTCAGCATTTGTATGTGATTAATTGTTAGTAATTGTTTTTATATGATTTGTGCGAGGCAAAAATCTCAAGTTGAATGTTTGTAGGTTTATTATTTAGTTTAAATGTAAGCATCAATTTTATCAGATGTTTCTATACATATTTCTATTTTATAGATGGTTCTCCACTATTAATTTTCTTGATTTATATATCTTAGACCTTCGTAAAGAGCTATTAATGGAACTGAGCGATGATTCTCTTTTTCAAAATACGCTATTTCGACATTTAGGTGCCCATCCGATTTCTCTTTCATTATGGCAAAAAGAAGGTCGTGTCTTTTTTTATTCCTTTCGTAATTATCCTCTCCTTGATTGGCAGTAGCTATATAAAGTTTTTTATTAAATGATATCGGGGAGATAGAATCGACTTTGTTTTTCATCATTTCTTCATTCCACCAAATACTTGGGTCTATAGAAATGTAAGCATTGAATATGCTACTTTTATCCATATAGGAATTTAATGTAAGAAGGCCTCCTAAAGAGTGTCCAACGATTGTTCGAGTCGGTTCCGTCCTATAGTTTTTTTCAATATATGGTACTAGTTCTTTTTGAATGAAATCCAAAAAGTTTCTTCCTCCTCCCATATTATTGGGGCGTTTGGTTTTTATTTTTGTGACAGTAAAATCTCGTTCACGGTCAACGTTTTCAATAGCTACAACAATAGTTTCTGGCATTAAATGGTTTCTGTTTCTATTAGAACTCATAAAATGTACTATTCCTGAGGCTGTTTTAAAATGTGTATAACCATCCAATAATATGATGATTGGATATTTTTTCTCTATTTCAGATGAATCATTGTATGAATCAGGAAGACTTAATAAGCAAATTCTGTCTTCATTTAGAATTCCAGAATGGATGTTGATTTTTTTCCCATTTACAATATCATTGTTATTCTGCCCAAATGTGAATTGAACACCAAAAAGAATAATATAAAAGGTGATTAGAAGGTGTTTCATAGTTTGTACTAAATGTTTGTTTTTTTAAATTACGCTTTTTTAACGAATAAAGTAACTGCTAAAAATTCTGTGTTTAATACATTTATTTAGGTGATTCGGCTTCCAATTCTAATAAATAACCAGGTATTTTAGGATCGTGTTTTGGTTTTTTTTGCAATTCTTTTAAAATGTTAATTTGAGCAACTCGTTTAGCATCATCATCAGCACAAGGTATGTCTGGTTTTACACCAACTACTTCCCAAGATTCATTGGTAACAGGATGATAATAACGCGTATAAGGAATGAAAGCTGTAAATCCTTGTGCCATTTCAAAAGGACGTATTCCGTGACCACCTCCAAGTGTGTTTTTTCCAACAATTGTAGCACGTTTATGTCCTTGTAAAGAAAAACTAAACATTTCTGCTGCTGAAAAAGTTTGATCACCTGTTAAAATATAAAGTGGTATGTTTTTAAGTCTTTCTAAAGCAGTTATAGGTACAATAAAATTATTTGGGTCAGATGAATTAATTTTCACATCAGCCAAGGTTGACCATACTTCTCTTTTTTCATTTGTAGAACGCGTAAAATTAACCGTTAATAATGTAGGTTCTTTCAAAAAGAAACCCGCCAACATAGCAACCGTATCCGGAGAGCCACCAATGTTATCACGCAAATCAATAATTACAGCATCCGAATTTGCAGCGAATAGCATTGCAGCCATAATTAAACTTCCTGAATAGGATGGAGGAATAAAACGGTTAAACTTTATGTAAGCTATATTACCATTTAGGTGTTCCATTTTTTTAAAAGAATAATTATCTTTAGCAATGTGGTCGTAAGAAGTAGGCATCATAAAGCGTTGTCCTGCAGGTTCTGATGGTGTTATTCTAAAATGCTTATCATTACTCCAAGCTACTAATTCATCAGAAAGGTGATTTGCAAGCTCATTTTTTTCTTTAAACCTGTCATATTTCCCTTCTCTTAATTCTTTCAATAAATTTTTCTTTAGCATAGGTGCTTTCTCACCAATAATATAATTCACAGCAATTGAGTCGGCTAAGTTTTTTACCAGTTCATGAATCTCGTTCAACTCAATAGGTTGCTGTTCTAAAGGCCTAGATTGAATTCTCATTCTTTGTCCAAAAATTTGACTGATACAAAGACTTAATATGATTACTAAATATGCTTTTTTCATTTCTTTATTTTAATTGAAAGTGTAGATAAAATTGTTCGTTTTTCAATAAGATTAAATACAATTTGCTATTATTTTGTTTAAAGTTGTTTCCATTTGAATTAATTCTTCTTCTGTTATTCCTTGGAGCGCTTTTTTTCTGTACTTTGTAATGATAGGATCTAAATCAGATAATGTTTTTGCTCCTATATCGCTTATTTTCAAAATAAAACGTCTTCTATTTCCCTCATTAATTGACCTTTTTAGATAACCTTTAATTACCATCAAATTAATCATTCGAGTAACAGAAGCTTTGTCCTTAAAGACAAGTATTGCAATTTCTTTCTGTGATAATTCGGGATGTTTCTCAAGAAAAAATAAAATTAAAGCTTGATCAACAGTTATATCTAAGGCCTTAGAAGAAATGTTATTTTGAGCAAATTTTCTGTATTCTTTAATTGCCCTTTCGATGGTGTAAAAAACTGTTTTGGTTGCGATTATTGTTTTCATATCCTTAATAATTGATGCAATAATAGTTGATATATCAATTAAAAAAAATAAAATTAACATTTTTTTAACAGGTTATAGTCAAGCAATAAGCATCAATTTTATGAGGTGTTAGCACTGTTATTTTTGTTCAACATACTTTAGAAGTGTTCTATATATATCCCTAACCTCTGACATAGCGTTTTCTGTCTCGGAGGTATTAACAAAAATTATTATACCGTTCCCATTTTCTCTTAAAAAATAGGCGTGGGATATCACTCCCGGATCATTTCCACTATGTCCAATCTTTTCTAAATCTACACTCCAGAAAATACCTTTCCTAAAATCAGATGAAATTGGGTCTTTCATCATTTCTTTATAACTAGTAGCCTTTAAAATATTATCCTCACCGTTATAGCCCTGAATCATTGTAATAAGATACTTACTAAAATCTGTAATGTTGGTCATAAAACCAGCATCGCCATAAGTAATTTGTTCATATTCTGGTGTTGGGTATCCATACCAATATAAAGTGGAAACGTTACTTGGTTGATAATTTTTTGAGGGCCAGCCAGACTTAGTCATTTGCAGTGGGTCAAGTATGTGTTTTTGAACAAATTCAATGTAACTCTCACCACTTACAAGGTCAATAATATAGGCAGCTATATTAGCGCCCATATTGCTATATTTATAGGTGCTTCCCGGAAGGCTATTAGAGAAGTTTTCTTTGCTGTACCAAATTCCATTTTCACTGTATTGATTTTCAATGAAATCGGAAATTGGCATCCATTCATTTATATTGAAAAGATCAACAGCCTCTTTTACCTCTTGTTTAGTTTCGTCAGGTAAATCATTATAAAAAGGCGGGATTTGGTCTTTGAATATATATGCTCGGTCATATTGATCACCATCAATAATACTCGAAGTATGGTTTGCGAGTTGCTGGATTGTTATTTTTTCATTTGGAAAATTTGGATTATAAATTTTAAATGGAAGGTAGTCGTTAATGTTATCATTAAGATTTAATTTACCCATTTCTTGTGCTTTCATTAAGGCAACTCCAAGCAAAGTTTTAGAAATTGAAGCAATTGGTTGTATTGTATTTATTGTATAAGGTGTTTTTGCTTCTAAATTAGCATAACCAAACCCTTTCGCATATACGATACTGTCTTTATTGACAATTGCAACAGCAAAACCAACAAGATTACTGTTAATGCTTATTTTATTTAACTTTAGGGTAATTGAATCACCGACATTTTGCGCTCTGATTGATGTGCTAATAGACAGAATAATAGTAAGTAAAAAAAGATTTTTCATTAGAAGGAAGTTTTTTGTTTAAAAAAAGACGAATTGCAGCTTGTTTTGTTACTCTACTAAGGGTTTATAGCCTCAGCTTCAAAATTTATGGAACCATCTGTTAAGATTAATCCCTTATTAGATACTGTTATTTTTAAATCTTGCATCCCAGCATTTTGATGCCCATTGATAAAAAATTCATTTTTACTTATTGGAATTAAATATACCTTGTCAATATGATTTGTTTTAACGGAATCATCCATAAACATTCCTTGTATTTTATGGTCAGGATTTATACTTAACACAATTCCAATATCAACTGTTTCAAAATGAAATCTGATATGAACATTTTTAACTTCATCTCCTTCAATTTTATAAATATTATATGAAATAAATTTACCGGCGTGTTGTAAAAAATTCGCCCACATTCCTTTTAATTGGCCTAAACCTTCTTCTGTACCTAAAAACCCTTTCATTTGATCATTCGCATAATTAATAAGTCCTTCAAAATTTTGAGTGCTCATTGCATTCGCAAAAAACAAAGCAGTTTCACTGGAGGCATCTTGTTCATTTGCATTTCTTGAAAAAGCGTACGTAAAAACCGACCAAGGTGCTGCACCAACTGTTTCTAATAAATAGGTGTTTCCTATATTTTTTAAGACAAGTGAGTGTTCATTATCCAACTGATAGCTTTTAGTTTCATCAACGATACTATTGACTATATTAGTTTTTGGTGTTGGTAAATTTTCTATGCTTTTATTTTGTAACAGTGCAATAATTTTATCGGTAATTTCAGGGACAAAAGTAACCTCACCTTGAAACTCATCTGCAACCGGATTTACAGAAGTCGCGTTGGAAAGGATGATTACTTTAATATTTCTTTCTGACAACGAACCCATTACAGATGCATAACCAGGAAGCAAGCCATTATTGTATATCCATTTTTCATCTCCTTTATGGTCAATAACCCAGCCCAAGCCAGATAACATTTCATTAACGCCTATTGCTTGTGTAGCGGTATATATTTTATTCACGGATGTTGATTTTAATAATATCCCATTATCTAAGGCTTGCATAAATTTTAATAAATCCACAGTGGTTGAATTCATATCAGCTGCTCCCACAAGCCAAGAAGGATGGAAAGGTGCATTGAATTTTTCAAATTCAGTCATCCCTAAACCTAAATACGGTTGTGCTTTTTGATTTAAAGAATTGAAAAAAGCAATGCTTGTATTTTTCATTCCCGCAGGTTTAAAGACTGCTTGTTCCATAAAGTCAGCATAAGATTGTTTGCTTACTTTTTCAATGATATTAGCTAAAAGTAAGTATCCAAAATTATTATAATCATAACCAGTTCCTGGCTCAAATTTAAGTTTAGAATCTTTAAATTTTTCCAAAAGTTCATCAAAGGTTATTAGAGTTTCTTCTGGCATCAATCCATTTCCATTGTCATCTGTTCTGCCAATATTGGCCTCCATACCAGAACTGTTATTTAACAAGTGTTGAATTGTTATGTCTTTTGAATTGTCAGGCATAAAATCTGGGAAATAGGTTGAAACAGGTGTTTCTAATGTCAATTTGCCTTCTTCTACCAATTTCATAACTCCAACAGCTGTCAATGATTTTGTAAGTGAGGCAATGCTAAATATCGATGTTTTAGTATTTTTTTTATGTCCCTTTTTATCAGCATAACCAAAACTTTTTTGATAAATGATGTGGTTGTCTTTGCTAATTAAAACACTTCCAATAAAGCGATTATAATAAGAATAACTTTCAAATAAGCCATCAATATTATTTTCTAATTCTTTGTTGGAGGTTGATTGTCCAAAGGAATTAATTCCTAAGATTAATGTGATGAATAGTACAACTGCTTTCTTCATTTTTTATGATTTAATAATTAATTTGAAGCAATATTAGAATGTATAAATGACTCCCTAAAATGAAAGTGATTGTTGCCTTCTTTGCTGTGATAGAAACCCATAATTGTGTGAAAAAAGACGAACTTCACAGTACTATGGGATTTGGCCACAATAATGACATCTTTTGTCCCATTTAAAATTTTAGATTATTTTAATCCCTATTTTTGACAAAGAAACGATTGAATATGAAAAAATATATAGAACCCATAATTCATATTTTAGTATGGGGAATAGGTTACTTTTTAATTTTAAACTACACTTCTACTATTGGTGATTTCAGGAAAGATAGAGGCCCTTATTGGGTTGCCCTCCTTTTTGGGATGCTTATGAACCAAGTCGTTTTTTATGCAACCTCATTTTTTTTGGTTCCAAAATTTTTGCGATTGAAAAAAATTAAGGCATTGATTATTTCTTTGTCAGGTGGCTTCATACTTATTAATTTATTTGAAAGTATTTTAGATTATAGCTATCTGGCAAATTTTTTCTCCTCTGCGAGTGAATCTTTTGTGGTGTATTTACTTTATAATTCAGTGATTGGTTTTTTCATCTTATTGGTTGCATTGTCTTATTCGCTTATTAAATATTGGATACAAAATGAAAAACTGAAAAGGGTTTTGCTTGAAGAAAAACTTTCCACAGAAATGGCTTTTTTAAAATCTAAAATCAACCCTCATTTTTTGTTTAATGTTTTAAATAGTTTTTATGCCAAATCCTTAAAGCATAACGTACCGGAATTGGCTGATGGCATTGCGAAACTTGCAGAGTTGATGCGTTATATGGTTTATGAAACAAATGAGGATAAGGTAGCGCTGGAAAAAGAGATTCATCACCTTAAAAATTTTATTCAGGTTTATCAGTTACGAATTGCGGAAGACGACAAAGTATTCATAAATTTTAATATTGAAGGAGCTATAAATTCTGTTAAAATAAGTCCCATGTTGCTTATTCCTTTTGTTGAAAACGCGATTAAACATGGTATTGATCCTAAAACAAAATCTATTATAGATATATCATTAGAGGTAGTGCAAAAAGAGTTATATTTTAAAGTAACCAATACCATACATCAAGGTGCTTATGGTTTAACAGATGAACCCTCTGGTTTCGGACTTGATAATTTAAAAAAGAGACTCTCCATTCTTTACCCAAATACGTATACCTTGGAAACTAAAGAAGAAAAGGGATATTTTATATCTTTACTTATTCTGCAACTTGAATAACCATTCGTATGAACTGTGTAATAATTGATGATGAACCCGCTGCTATTGATGTACTTAAATTTCATTTAAGCAGCATACCATTTGTGACCTTAAAGAAATCTTTTAGAGATCCATTGGATGCGCTTGAATATCTTCAACAGCATACGATTGATCTTATTTTCTTAGACATAAATATGCCAAAATTATCAGGAATTAGCTTTCCTAAGTTTTTGCAAAATTCACCCCTTATTATATTTACTACAGCGTATTCAGAATATGCTTTGGAAAGTTATGAGCTTAAAGCAGTTGACTATCTTTTAAAACCCATTGAATTTAACAGGCTGCTTCAGGCAGTTATGAAAGCAAAACAGCTTTTAGAAAAAAACAGCACGATAACAACTTCAAGCTCTGAAATTTCTCATGATATCTCTGAACAAACAATTTTTATTAAAAGCGGATCAGAATTTCATCAATTGTTTATTCAAAATATTAAATACATAGAAAGTGACGGTAATTATGTGACTTTTTATACCGATAAACGACCTATTTTGGCTCGCTATAAACTATCTGAAGTATTGGAATTACTTCCAAAAGAATTTTTTTCAAGAATACATCGATCCTACATTGTAGCATTAAAACATATAGAAACGGTCAAAAAGCACTGTGTAGTAATTGACGATAAAGAGATCCCTATAAGCAGTAATTATAGGGAAGTATTTTTTGCTTTGATAGATGACATAAGTAAGAAAAGGGATCATAGAATCTAATAAAACAGGAATTTCAACCAAAACCTTGCTCAAATCTTGCGCATAAAAAAATGTTCCAAAACTAAATGTCTTAGAAACAAAAAAGCCTTAACAAATGAATGTTAAGACCTGTTTTGCTCCCCCTCTTGGGCTCGAACCAAGCTACATATACTTTTGCTAAACAGTTAGTTATACCTATAAAATAATTAGTTACTCCTTTTTCTTACCCATTCTTAATAATTTTAGACACATAATAGGGTGATTTTATAAAATAATTGACAAAAAAAATAAATTAAATAAATAAAGGATTTCAAATATAAGACACCATAAATATATAAGCTCTCCATCTACAACTCTATCAAATTTGAACCATTAATCAAATATAAAACTTACATCTCCACTAGATTCCATTTTCAATATCATTTTTAATCTTTCAAAACCTATGAAATTTTGAGTTACAATTTTGAATCTATTTATATCAGCCCCATATTTCTCATATCCTACATTAAAATACTTATCTGCTCTTGACCTATAATACAAACCCCAAATATCATATTCAGTAACACAATCACAATTATCTAATTGCATTTCACAATTGCATTTTATGGGCTCAACTCTATCAGTAAAAAGAAGGTGTAATGAAACTCTTTTGAATACACCTTTATTATCCTTTAATGCATCCCAATCCCAAAATGATTCATATTCTTTTATTAAATGATAATCCCATTTTACTGATTCATTATTTGATAGTAATTTCCAATTTACATCTTCATTTAGCTCAATAATTTCTTCCTTTTTAAATGGATAGTAAAGCCAAATAAATGGCATAAATTTCTTTTGAGGTATAATTATTTTCATATCATTTTTATGGATAAATTTATTGAAAAATATCTATATATCTCTTTAAAAACTATGAGAGATTTTGGTTCAATAATAAATTTAAGATGAATAATTATAATAAACCAAATCTGTGTAAAACAAAATTAACCCCAAGTAACAATACTTCCTCATAGATTAAATAAGATATATATCACATTAAACACCCAATCTTAATAATCTTTAAGTTTAAAATGAATAACGGTTTAAAAATTATTGTTGTCCACCATACTGTAAAATCCATCTTTTGTTACAATTAAATGGTCAAGTAATTTAATGTCTAACAGCTCTCCAGCTCTTTTTATCTTTTTAGTTATTGCAATATCTGATTCACTAGGTTTTAGTTTACCACTTGGATGATTATGTGATACAATTATTGAGGTTGCACAAGATTTTAAAACTACTGCGAAAAGCAATTTCATATCTACATTAACGCCACTTGTACTTCCTTTACATAGGTTGTGAATGCCTAATATTTCATTTGAATTATTAAGCAATACTATTTTGAACTCTTCTTGTAGCTCAATAATATTTTTATCCCAAGTATGAATTAAAGATTCATAAGCATTAGTACTATTTGTAATTTTAATTCTGAATTGTTTTTTAATCGTTGGTGAATAACTTATTTGGATTTCAGCAATATTATTTGTTTTCATAGTTTCTAGATTTGGCTATATATTATAAAATTATAGGAGTTTAGTGTTTTTGAAAACCTATTAAAATCAATAGGTTAGGGCTTGGTACACATAAAAAAAATGAATGCCTTATCACTTTTGTAATAAGACATTCATTTGTACATTTTTGTGATACTTACCTATATAGCTAAATATCACAAAATGGTTTTTAAGCTTCAGCAAATACTGATTGCCCATTCAAAGAGAATGGAACTAAAGGTGATTGAGATACAGATTTTTCAACTTGTTTCTTCACTTCAGGCACATAAACGTAAGTGTGATGTAAAACAACAACTTCTCCTGTTTCTTTGTTCTCATACTCATAGGCTTCACATTCTACCCTCTCTATATCTCCAGGCATTTGTGTACCTATCAATGAAGCACAAACATTCTCATCAAATGTTGATGGAATACTTGTTTTTCTTATAGTCATATAGACTTTATCATTTGCAGACTTTACAATTTCAACACCACCTTGTAATGTAATTGTGAAAAATTCTCTACCATCTTCTGATGACCTTCTGTCATAACTTGTTACTGTTACCATAATTAATTTAATTTTTGAGTTAATATTTATTGATGCTTCAAGCATTAAAGTCATCAACTATCACCTTGATTTATTTATATGCTATGAATTTTTTTGATTGAACTATGTTTGAGTTGCCTACCTAAACTTTATTAGGGGCTTGAAATGGTTAGGGTCTTGCACTAGGTAGGTTTTTTTATCAGCCCTGAAAATTTGCTTTTAGCCATAAAGTGGCAGGGGGATGACAACCCCTAAAATGGGTGGGGGCTGTTTACTAAGGACACTTGTAAAAACATAATGCTTCTAGAAAAATTTTATTATAAAAAATTTCTGAGTTACAAGTAGTTTATTTTACAGCATTATGGTTTCCCGTAAAGCAAACTCAATGATAAATGGTAAATTTGGGTAAATGATAAAAGTCATATTACTTTTCAACCAAACTACTTAATTTTAAAGCTGTTATGAAATCCATACGTAAAATGAAATCCTATTTCAATCCTTTTAATATGGACACACCTTATAACTTAATTAGTAAGTATATCTCTTTGATTTAAAACCAAAAAAGTGAAATGAAAAATAAATTTTTTTTTATCTTAACTATACTATTCAGTATTTTTCTTGGTTATTTATTTAAACAACCAAGCCGCATATTAAAGGGAATAATGTCTACTAAAGATAATGCATTTCAAGCAGAATTAATTAAAGAATACTTGAATAAGGATTTTTTCTATTTAGGTGAATATTTTGAATATAATTTCATACTAGCCCTTTGTTGTTTAGCAATCTTAGTGTTTTTTAGTAGAACTATTTATTATGATATGACTTTTTCATTTCTTGGGAAAATTTTGAAAAGTAAGAGTCAAGATTCACAAATGAATATATTATCAAATGTCAAAGTTAATTTTCAATCTATTGAAAATAGATTCTCTTTAAATAAAATAAAACCTACAATAATCAATAAAATTAGAGATATTAAAACCCAAAAAATATTATCAAAAAATTCATCAAGCACTTATATTGTAGCTGTTGTAATTATTTTATCAATTAGTTTCTTAATATACCAGTACTTTATAGGTGGGCATTCCTTATTTATGAATAATTATTTAATCATTGGATTGGTTCTTTTAGTTTCAGGAATAGCAGCATATAAAATAGCTGAAATTAGAAATAGGTCTAAATGGAAAGCTTTTTCAATAGGATTCTTTCTAGGAGTACCAGGTCTAATTGGGATAATAATATTTTTAAAAACAAAAGGAGAAAGAACAAAGAAAAATAGAATTACTGAAAGAGTTATAGTTGTCTCTTTGCTACTTTTAATAATTGGAGTAGCTATTACTAAAACTATAGTGACCTCAAAACTTAATGATACTCTAGTTAAATACAATTATAATAAAAATTTAAATGAAGATGGTGATAAGTTAATACACTATTCTATGTATCATGATACATTTATTATTGAAGTCTCTGTAGAGGAATCAGCTATAAAAGAAAATATACCATATATTCAAGCTGAAAACTTTTATAGAAGTAAAGCAGTAGGTATGTCCCAAGAAATGTTTAATAGTTATGCAGAATTAGGTGCTATTAATGAATTAAAACAAGTAGGTTATACAAGTCTCCAAGTTAGAGTTTTATATAAAGATGGAACAATAGAAAATTCAAAAATAATAGAACTTAATTAATAATGAAAAATATAATAGCTGTCTTAAACCTAACTTTTTTTTTAATAAGTTGTACTAGTAATTGGCAAAAGTATGAAATACCCAATGCTATTGAAATATCTATTCCTAATGTTTTAGAAATAAGGGGTGGTGATTCTGTATATAATGAATTAATGGATGGACTCAGAGATGAATACAACCCAAATCAGGTTGTAAAAATAGGTAAATCAGAACTTATTTTCCAACCAAAGGGCACAGATAATCAAGAAATATCTGCTACTGAAGATGTGACTAGAATATTAGTTAAACACTTTAAAATTGACTCTAATTCTTTCCCTAAAAGGAACTTTAAAATGTCTAAAGCTGACTTAGTTGAATTTGATGAATATTTTAAAATAGAAGGGGTTAAAGAGTTGAAAACATTACCTTTTAGTTTGGATGTTATTGAAGTGTTTCCTTCTGCAACAGGAAATATAAATGGAATGTCTTATATTAATTCAATTTATGTAGGTGAAATAAATGGATATTTATCTTATATGGAAACATATCAATTTTTTAATATAAATGAAAAAGTAATTATTTCATTGACAACAGGTCTTGAAGGTAAGGATAAATGGATTGATATTTTCAAAGAAGTAGTGAACACATTTGAATTTGAAGAAAAAAAATAAATATGAAGAAAACCATTTTATACATTTTACTTGTTAGTATATTAATTACATCTTGTAATACAGAAAAGAAAAATAAGGAAAAAGAATATGAAATTCAAAAGGAAATTCAAAAATCTCAAGTTGAAAAATTAATAAAAAAATATTCTGCTAAAGAATTAACTGCTGGAGAATTAACATCTTATTATTCATTTGAATTAGAAGAGGTGTTAAATGAAGAATTAATAATTGGAAAAGGAAAGATTCTTGACATTGAAAAAATTGAAAACAATCAATACTTACTTGAAATATCTATGGGAGAATACCCTGCTCATTATTTTTGTGCATTAAAAGCTGATAAAAAAACAATAGATGTAATACTTGAACATAGAGATAAAGAAATTTCAAAACACCCTAATAATGGGAATAATAGAATAATACTAGAATATTATATGAATTTCACTTTTATATGTAAACCTACTCATATTAAAAAAGGAATTTTTATAAATAAATATATGGGAGATTATACAATTGTTGGAGAAACTGTTGAAGATGCAGAACTTGATGAGTATGAAATTGAGACAGAGATAGATGCTGGCAGTTATACTTTATATGGAGAATGTATAGATTTAACTTTATCAAATGAAAATTAAAAAAGTTCATCTTTATTCAGCTCTTATAGGTGTAATTCTAAATCTGCTCTCCTGTAATTCTCAATCTTGCAATGAATTGCCTACACAATTTAACAGTTACCAACAAGCTGTAAGTGAAGTTAAATCAACAAACTTCACTTTTGAAGATAGAGTAAACACCTCAAGAAGCTCATTAATTAAAAGTGCTTCATTTTATAGCTGTGATTCAAAGATTGGATTTTTACTAGTTAAAATTAGAAGTACTAAATACATCTATCAAAATGTTCCAATTTCAGTTTGGGAAAACTTTAAACAAGCTGAATCTTTTGGAAGTTTTTACAATAGAAATGTAAAAGGTAGTTATCAATTAAAAATCAAAAACTAAATTTATTAAACAAAACCTCATTAAGTTTAATATTTAAAATTTTAAATTATTAAATTTAACTTTTAAAAAAATGCTATGAAACAAAACCCATTCTCAGTATATGATTTTCTTGGTTATTTTATTCCAGGAGCATTGTTCCTTTATTCATTTTATATAATTAGGTACTTTAAGAATTGTGATATTATAAATTTTGAAAAATTATTTAATACTATTGATGAGCCAAATTTAGAAATTGGAATTTTATTTTTAATAACATCATATGTCCTTGGACATTTGTTAAGTTTTATTTCTTCAATATCTGTAGAGCAATACTCTATTTGGAGATATGGTTACCCTTCTAAGTACCTTCTTAATTTTTCTATTGAAAAATATTGGAATTTTAAAGGTTCTTTTTTAAAAGGATTTTGGAGAATAATAATGATTTTGTTTATTTTTCCAATTGCTTTTTTAGATTATTTCCTTGGAAATTGGTTTGGGTTTAAGGCATTTTATCATAAAAATATTGATAATAATCTGGCTAAAATAATAAAAATAAAAATTAATTTATTAGCTAAAAAAATTGGAATTACATCAAAAAATGGATTTGAAAATGGGTCAGGGAAAAATGCTGATTTTTTTAGAATTGTTTTGCATTACACTTATGAAAACTCTATAAATCATCAATCAAAGTTTAATAATTATGTAGCTCTATATGGTTTTACAAGAACTATTTCTTTATTATTAAATCTTTTATTTTGGTATTTTTTACAACATGTAATTTTATATTCCTCATTTGATAAAATTAAAATACTAATCTTATTAATAATTGCTGCAATGTCATATGTTTTTTTTATGGCTTTTATGAAATTTTACAGAAGGTATACATTAGAAGGGTTTATGGTTTTAGCAATAACAGACCTTAATGATAATAAATAAAAGCTTTTAAAATACTAATTATGGAATATATAACCCATTCTTTTAGACATGCAGAAGTCATTTTAAATGAACCTGATTTTATTGAACAATACACAGAATTTTTAAATGTTCTTGATGGAATATCTGAAGAAGATATAATAAATAAACATGAAGGATATGGTAGTGAACATATTGAAGGAACACCAAAAAGTATTTCAAAGGCAATTAATGAGTTATTAAAAGAGAAATTTATTGAAAAAGATTGGAATAGTGAATCTGGAATTTTTCAAGATACTGAATACCAAGGTGAAACTTGGAGATTAGATTTTGCAAAACAAGATATTTCAATTGAAGTTGCATTTAACCATTCCACTGTAATTGCCTGGAATTTAATTAAACCTGTATTGGCAAGTGAATTAAATCATGTAGAAAAAGCTATTCAAACAAAAATAGGGATAATAATCACTGCAACTAATGAAATGAAATCATCAGGGGGATTTGATGGAGCTATAGGTACTTTTGAAAAGTTCCTGGATTACCTTCCTCCACTACAAAACCTATTGACTGTTCCTTTATTAATTATTGGTCTAACTTCTCCTAAAACCTTTTTAGTCAAACATGAGCAATTTGCACAAAGAAAAAAAATTGGAAAAATTGTAAGAAACAATCAAAATGAGCTTTTTTAAAAGGGATTTAAATAAAGAACAGGTTTTAGGTAAATATTTGGATGAAATTTATTTAGAATTAAATTTATATCTTATAAGAATCAATGATTTAGACCTACAACATAGGGGTGTAGATTTAATTTATGAAAAAAATGATACAAAATTCTATATTGATGAAAAAGCACAATTAGATTATGTAAATAGTGACCTTCCTACATTTACTTTTGAATTATCCTATTTAAAAAATAATTATAACAAACTAGGTTGGTTAATTGATGATGATAAAATAACAACACACTACTTCCTTATAACAGGAATTTATGCAAATGATGAAAAAGATTTATCAAAAGGAATTAGTAAATGTAAAATTACAAGTGTTGACAGAAAAAAATTAATTGACTATTTAAATTCAATTGGATTGACCCAAGAAAAATTATTTAACTATCAAACTGAAATAAGAGCCTCAAACAAAAAATTAAAAAAGACAGCCATAGCTGAGTTAAATGATAAAACTCAAGGCTGTCTTTTTTATTCAAATCATTTAAAAGAAGAACCTATTAATCTTCAATTAAGATTAAAATTTTTAATAGAGAAAAATATAGCCAAAACAATTTACCCAAAAATTAATTAATTCTATTCAAAAGTACTTCACTAATTTTTTCAATCACTCCAACCACTAAAGCATTTCCCATAAAAAATGCCCTTTTAGTATCAGTTATTCCATCAAGTTCTGTGTGATTATCTGGAAACATATTGAGTCTTTCTAACTCTATAGGTAATAACCTTCTTAATCCCTTTTTAGTTTTTACCACATGTTTAAATCTTGATGCAGATTTACCTCCTTCTCCTGTTATAATTGTTCTTGAAGAATTATTTAAATTGTCTGGAAATATCATACCTCCTTCTCCATAATTATATTTGAAACCATCCTTTGTTTCTCTAATCTCTTTCTTTGCCCCTTTTAAATATTCCCATTTATCAAATTCTTTTTCAGAAATAAAATATTCCTGAGGAACTTGATTAACATTAATAAGAACATCCTTTAAATGGGTGCAAGGACCATCATATTCTGCTGATGTTTTCATTGTTAAGACCTCTCCATTCACAAAAAGTCCTCCTACTTCAAAAGGTGATAATTTTCCACCTTTATTAAAGTTGTCTGATATTTCTTGAACCTCTTGATTTAAATTAAACCTTGATAAGTTCTTTTGAAAACTTACAGGAAAACTTTCTGCTAATACTCCATTTTTTAAAACCCAATCCTCTTTATCAGATTTATTTAATTGTTTATAAAGATTTGTGGTATTAAGATAAGCTAAAATAAAAATTCTTCTCCTCCTTTGAGGCATTCCATAATCAGCTGCATTGATTACTTTCCATTCCACAGCATAACCTAAATCATCTAAAGATTTTAACATAATAGCAAAATCTCTTCCTCTCTGACTTGAAGGAGATTTTAATAACCTATCAACATTCTCTAAAAAAAGATATTTAGGTTTTTTCTTTTTTTCACTAAGAATTCTATATATCTCCCACCATAGGACACCTTTTTTACCTTGCAGTCCTTTAGAGTTTTTTAAAGTTGTAGCAACTGAATAATCTTGACAAGGAAATCCACCAACTAATAAATCATGGTCAGGAATATCTTTAGTTTTAACTTCTGAAATGTTTTTATTACTATGGTTTTCTTTTCCAAACTTGTTTTCATAAACAATAGAGGCATGCTGTATCTTAGTAGAAGGCTCCCATTGATTACTCCAAACAATATCAAATTTTTTGTCATCTACTTTATCATTACTATTTTCCAATCCTAATCTAAAGCCTCCAACTCCTGCAAATAATTCAACAACTTTAATATTTATTTTTTTACTCATTTTTAAAATTTAATTTTACAAAAATATATTAATTAACCCAAAGAAAATAATACTTTTAAAAGAAGTCCTATATCAAAAAATGATATAGGACATTCAATCAATCAACTCAAAAACCAATGGTAATCTCTGTTACCTTTTAAAGCTTCAGAGACAGAATTGGTAAACGTATGAGCATTCACATTTCTTTCCAAAAAGGAATCAATGTAGCTGCTCTTTACTGCACCTGTAAAGAGGTTGTATAAACTCCAGAGATTTATATTCCCATTGTCATCTCTACAAAAACTTTCATCCTCATAGTAATCTTTAGCAACTGTATTGAGTTGTCCATCATTAAAAGTAAATTGAGGTAATTCCTGCTTTTTACTTTTGGGTAAATGATTGTATAATCTAGCTTTTCCCAAAATTTGAGCAAATTGTTTTTCTGTTAAATATTGTTGTTCCAACTCTTGCATTTGATGTAAATGCTTCTCAGCATCATAACTTGAAAATAAGGTTATCATTTTCTGTTGTAACTCTTCAATACTCCCAACTCTTATTTCTTCTAAAAATCCATCAGTAGAAATACACAAATTAGTACAAACTGAATTTTTAAATCCAATAAACACCTTGAATTTTTCTATAGTTTTCTTGCTATAAAGATTTTCTTGGTTATATGCCCTAACACCCCCTACAGATAGGGATAAATCATTCCCTCCTATGGTTTTAACTACCCTAGGAATGTCTATAGTAACAGCCATTCTTTCATAGTAAATTGTCTTCTCATATGGAAGTAGCTCTTTTACTGGTTTTCTAATGGCTTCAGGAATTCTCCCTTTAATTTGATGTGAAACTCTAATTTCTGGGTGAGCTATATGTTGGTCTAGAAATACATTCCCTACACTGTTAAACATTGCTTCAATAAACTCCTGATGACTAATTGTACATTCGTTGTCTTTACTAAAAACTGGAATTGTACAATCTTGCCTTAAATGATTGAGGCTAACAGGAATTGTGTTAGCCTCAATAAATGATGAATTACTACTCTTTAAACCACTATGAGGGCTTTGAGTATCACTTTCAATTATAATCTTTTTTAAACTATGAGGGAGCTGATTTACTACTTCCCTATTCCTATTTACTACTTGAAGTTCCATTTTGACTGAATTTATTAATATTAATAATTTGTTGATTTTTAAGTACCTCCTGTTGGTTTTGAAACTCATTAATTAATGAATCCTTATGAGCTATATTAGCAGTGTATAATGCTCTCAATTGCTCCAATGTACCACAAGCTTTAATTTGCTTTTTAATAGGTTCTAGGTCAGTTCCATTATTACACCACTCTTTAATTCTTCTTCCTGTTCCAGCTGTAATTATAAATTCAGGTCTATCTGCAAACATTCCAGTTCTGTCTTTTGAACAAACAGCTAGATGATTTATATTGATGTCAAATACCAAGGTAAATTCATAATCAACTCCATCCCTTTGGATAGCTTTTAACCCAACTTTTTCTGGAACCATTTTTCCATTTTTATTGTTCAATACATAATCTTGTTTTGTTCTGATTGTTGCAATAAAATGAGCATCTGATTGCAAAATCTTATTGATAAAATTATTCTGCATTGGAGTAATTTTCCCCCAGTTTGTAAAACTGTTTCCTGGCATTGAAGAATGATATTCAATTAAGTAATCCCAACAATGGCTTATTGAGTCAACTATTATAACTTCCATTCCTCCTTTTAAGCAAATATCAATTGCTTCAATATACTTTTCAGGAGTGAATGGTGGTGACATTGATAGCACATTATAATTGCCTAAATGAGCATACAAATCAGCACTTCCATTTTCTGTATCTATGACAGCTACTTTTGATAGATTGTCATTGGTTAATCCTTTTGCCAACAATAAAGCTGACATACTTTTTCCTGCTCCACTAGGAGCTTGTAATGCCATTTTCATCTTAGCATTACTTCTAGTTGATTGTCTTAAATTCATAATTTTTATATTTATTGTTATTAATTTTTAGGCATAAAAAAACCTGCTAAAAATTAGCAGGTTGAAACCATTTTGTGATATCTACCTATATAAGTGGATATCACAAAATGGTTTTGATTCTTTTTTAATATTAATTCACTTTTTCACTTTACCAAATGGAGTTTCAAGATAAGACTCTATATAAATAGGACAATAAAAACTATTAATTCCATTTGACAATGTGTTGTATTCCTTTCTCCCATTTAATCTTAAAACCAATCCCCTAGTCCCATTTTCATCTAAATTTACCCCTCTTAAAGGAGGGTTTATTTCTCGAACATTAAATAATACAGTATAGATTTGTTTATATATGAAACCAATATTAATTTTTCTGAATAAATCAAAGGCATTCAATGAAATAAATTCATCTTCATTTTTAATAAGCCTACATATTTTAACTATTTCTTCTAGAATACTTCTGTATTGGTCCTTTAAATTATCAGATTTATATTCTTTGTAAATAAAATCTCTTGTCCTTAAAAATTGATACAACATTTCAACTTGAAGCTCTAATTCTTTGCCAAGGACAACTAAATTTTCATTTCTAAATTCATAATTATTTGCATCAAGTAGATTAATATCTTTTGAAAAACTAACTAAATCTAATAAATAATTATATCTATCATATGAAATAATACCCTTTTTTCTGGTTCCTATTATTTGAAGGATTATTGATTTAAGTTTTACATTTACTCCTTTTCCCAATTCTTGACCATCAATATAAATTGTTCTATCATTAAAAAGGTACTTCAACAATTTAAATACTTCTAAATCTGGCAATCTATAGAGTTCTGGAACAAACCCATCTACTATTTCAGTATATACTGAACCATCTTCCAATTCCATTTCTCCCATTTCTATTAGATATTGTTCATTTATTAATCTATTGCAATCATCTAATAAGGTTTGAGAGTTAAAATCCACTCTTGGAGATGATAGATTAATACTTTTTAGATTACAATTATGAAACTGATTATGGATAGCTGACCATATAACAATTGGAGTTAAACATTTTCCATAAAATAAGTACTCTAAGGTTAAATATTTTTGTGCATATTCCATAACCCACTCAAGATAAGATGGATATCTTAATGTTAGACCCATTCCTCTATTTGAATCTAAAATTTGATAATTATTAATTTCATTTTCAGTTTTAGTGTACTTCTTATTATAATATTTTTTCAAAATTTTAGAATCATCATTACTTTCATATGGAAAAGATTTATAGTGATTCTTAAATCTATGATATTGTGATAATTCCAAATCAATTGCATAATTTGTTCTTACTGGATATATTAGGTTCTTAGTTTTTCCCATCACCACATATATCTTGCCTTCACCTCTCATTCTTCCAATTGCTTGAAAAATAGAATTTACACCATCTGTAAATATTCCATATTTACCAAGTGAGTCACCTAAAACAGTTGAGTCAGGCATTACAATAATAAAAGTTCCATTGGTAATATCAATTCCTGTATTAAATGTTGTACCAATATTGATATTATTCTTATTTATTTCAGTTGAATCTTGAGATAAAATATTGGAAGGTTTACTTACATGTAGTTTTAATTTATCCAAAACATTAAATTCCTTGAAAATTGAAAAAACATAATCATCTAACTTATTATTCCCTTCACCAACAAATGATTTTGCCAATGTTCTTGTATAAGTTAATATGTTTAATGGAGTATTACTAGTTATTGCTTCTGTAATAATACTTTTTAAAATCAACATTAATTCCATTGTATTATTCCCTGAATATCTTTTAGGGGTTATTAATAAGTGTAATTCAGCTTTTGGTTTCCTTTTCCTGTCTGAATTAATTAAGAGAATATTAAACTTAGTTAAATTTGAAAGCATCCTAACAACCATCAATGAAGCTTCATTATATGTTGCACTTATGTAGTAAATTTTTCTAGTTATTGACTGAAATTTTAAAAAAGAGAATATATTTTCAGAAGTAAAATTGTGTATAGCTGAATGAATTTCATCAAAGAAGAAAACTAATTTTCTATTTCTTTGATTAGCTCTCAAAATAAAATCATTAAGGTATTTTTTCTTAATTTCTTTTTGTTCAAAAAAATCTCCTGAATTCCTTAATAACAAGTTTACAGTAACAATATGAATCCTTCTGCTTATAATCCAATTAAAATGACCAATATTTGTTGAATTTTCTAAATCAAATATTGTAGCAACTGCATCATCAGAAATTTCATTTCTAATTTTTTCAGCATACTTACTTACTAAAGACCTTAATGGAACTGCAACAACAATGATATCATTAGTTTCTTCAAAATGCTTTTTTATTGCTTTAAAAACAGCTGTAGTTTTACCTTGTCCAGTTGCAGCATTAATTACAACAGAATTTTCCTCATTTATATTTTCCTCAACTACTTGAAGAATTTCATCACTAACATATCCTTCACTATTTGGGGTAACTTCATTTTCAACTACTGTAAATTCAGATTCACTAAAGTCTTCTTTTGAAAATTTTCTATATACAATATCTAAATCCTTTACTTTAAAGCCTTGGCTATTCTCCATATTAATTTAAAATTAAATCCTTTACTTCAAATTTAATTTCTTTGCTAGAATATTATAGAATTTCTAGAGTTTTTTTAGAAAATAATCTAATTATATGGTTTATATACTCTTTAATGACTATGAGGGCTTCTTATTCTCTAGGTCATAAAAAAACCACCCCCATTTAGGAGGTGGTAAAATTGCTATGAAAAAGATTGCAGGAAAAATAACCTGCATTTCAAATGTAATAAATTATTTTAACTTATCATTTAATTTCTTCATTTGCTCACTAACTTTCTTTTGGACTACCTTGCCATAACTATCCTCTGTTATAGTGATGCTACTATGTCCCATAAGTTGACTTACAATCTCCATTGGTACATCATTATACAACAATACTGTACTGGCAAATGTCTTTCTTGCTGTATGAGTTGTCAGTCTTTTGTTAATCCCAAGTATTGGTGCAATTTCCTTCAGATAGGAATTATACCTCTGGTTACTTACAACACTAAATACAAACTTAGAATCAGTATCAGCATACTTGTCAATTAATTCTTGTGCTTTTGGCAATATTGGAACTGCAATATTTTTTTGTGTTTTTTCTCTTATCATTTCTATCCAACTCATACCATCAAAACCTTTCACTAAATGCTCCTTTTTTAGATTTTTAATTTCATTGTAAGCTAGACCTGTATAACAACTAAATACAAACCAGTCTTTCACCAATTGTAATCTTGATTGTGCAAATTGGTGCTTTTCTAATGTTTCTAATTCATCTACAGATAAAAACACAATCTCAGTTTTTACATTTTTTGTTTTATACAACATAAATGGGTCTCTCTCCAAATAGCCTTTTGACAACGCAACCTTTATTGGTTTTCTAAACCTTTGGATTGATTTATTAATAGTAATTTGCTTTTGATTTTCTTGAACTTTTAAATAATATTCAAAATCTATTAAAAACTGTAATGTCAATTTTTTTAATGGGAAATCATTGATTTTATATTTCCATTTTATAAAGGATTTTACATTGTTTCTAACATAATGGAATTTATTCCAAGTTACCTGTTTTAAATCTATCCCAATAAGCTTTTTAAGCATATTTAAGTAACTTTCAAACACTTCTAACACACTGTGTTCTTTGGCTATTTTCTTGCCTTTATACAGCATGTAAATATCCTCTACAATAAAGCTGTTTTCATGAATTTGGAGCATTAAAAAAGCCTTATTAATTTTACTTTTAATAAGGCTTAGTTGTGTATTGATGTAATTATTTTCATCATTGGGTGGTGCAGCAATTTGATGACCACTATCCCAATATTCAGGTTTTATAAATAACCCTGTTGAGAATTCTTTTCTACTTTTATTGTAGGTGATTCTGCATAATATTGGACAAATTCCTTTTTTATTTATCTTGGTTTTATCTATATAAAATCTTATTGTAATTTTCATAATGTATTATTTTGTGGTGAATTAAAAAATGGGGCACCTTTTAAAAAAGTTGGGCACCTTATAGGGCACCTTTTTTTTATCAAAAAAGTTGGCAAGTTGGCATTTTAGTATTCTGAGAAGTTTAGATGCAATGAATGCATACAATGCAATAATAACAAGTAAAATGAAGTGTTTGTAACTGTTATAAACAAAAAAAACCTTACTATTTCTAGTAAGGCTTTAACAAAAGTTGCTCCCCCTCTTGGGCTCGAACCAAGGACCCTCTGATTAACAGTCAGATGCTCTAACCAACTGAGCTAAGGAGGAATTTATTCTCTTTTGCGAGTGCAAATATACAAGGTTTTCTTTTTTCTGCAACAATTTTTAATAAAAAAATTAATCTTTTTTAAAAATCATCTGTAAGTAATTGAAAACTAAATTTAAACATCAATAAAAAATTATCCTTTTTTTAGTAACTTGTTATTAATTCTTTTAAAAAAACCCCGTTTAAAAACACATTTTTATATACAAGTGTGGTTTTTTGATAAAAATATAATTATTTCAAAAATAAATCAATTAAAATGGTTATTATCCTAAAAATTGTATTTTTACCCAGTAAAATAATACATATAGACTACTAACAAATACTATGGATAAATTTTCATTTTTAAATGCTGTGCATACTGGCTTTATTGCCGATATTTATGACCAGTATTTAATAAATCCTGATACTGTTGAACCTAGCTGGAGAAGCTTTTTTCAGGGATATGATTTTGCTAACGAAAAATATTCGCAAGCAGACGCAACACAAACAAATACTATTAATGTTGAGGTTCCTGAAAATGTTTTAAAGGAATTTAAAGTAATTGACTTAATTAATGGTTACAGAACTAGAGGGCATTTGTTTACAAAAACAAATCCAGTTCGGGCAAGAAGACAATATACACCAACTTTAGCAATTGAAAACTTTGGCTTATCTGAAAAAGATTTAGAAACAGTTTTTGATGCTGGAGAGTTAGTTGGATCGGGCAAAAACACATTACGCAATATTATTAAACATTTAGAAACCATTTATTGCGATTCTATTGGTGTTGAATACATGTATATTCGTAATCCTGAAGAAATTAAATGGTTTCAAAGTAAGCTTACAAAAAACTCAAACCATCCTAATTATTCAACAGAATCAAAAAAATACATCTTAAAAAAGTTAACGCAAGCAGTAACCTTTGAAAACTTTTTACAAACCAAATATGTTGGTCAAAAAAGATTTTCATTAGAAGGTGGAGAAACTTTAATTCCGGCAATTAGTGCTGTGATTAGAAATGCAGCTGAAATTTATGATGTAGATGAATTTGTGCTAGGAATGGCACATAGAGGAAGATTAAATACTTTGGTAAACATATTTAGAAAACCTATCCATGAACTTTTAAGTGAATTTGAAGGAAAAGATTTTGAAGACGAAACTATTGATGGTGATGTAAAATATCATTTAGGTTTAACCACCTATAAAACACTACGAAATAATAAAGAACTAAAAATGAATTTAGTTCCAAACCCTTCACATTTAGAAACAGTCGGCCCTATTGTTGAAGGAATTTCTCGTGCTAAAATTGACAAAGATTACGGAGGCAATAATGCTAAATTATTACCAATTATTGTACATGGAGACGCTGCTATTGCTGGACAAGGCTTAGTATATGAAGTTATACAAATGAGTAAATTAAATGGTTATTCAACTGGTGGTACAATCCACGTAGTTGTAAATAACCAAATAGGTTTTACAACTAATTATTTAGATGCGCGTTCAAGCACCTATTGTACAGATGTTGCTAAAGTAACCTTGTCACCAGTTTTACACGTAAATGCAGATGATGTTGAAGCAGTGGTGCACGCAATTGAGTTAGCTTTAGATTTTAGAATGAAATTTAAACGTGATATCTTTATTGATTTACTAGGTTACAGAAAATATGGACATAACGAAGGTGATGAACCACGATTTACGCAACCTAATTTATATAAAGCAATTGCAAAACATGATAATCCGAGAGATATTTATGCTAAAAAATTAATTGAAGAAGGCTCTATTGATATTTCATATTTAAATAAAACTATAGACGATTTTAAAAATTTATTAGAAGAAGAATATCAAAAAGCTAAAGAAACTGAAACTTCCAATATAAGAGAATTTATGGAAGATGCTTGGGAAGGTTTTACCAGAAGAGATATAGATGACATGCTAATTTCTGAAGATTCATCATATCCAAAATCTAAATTAGAGGATATTGCAAAAACCGTATCTACCGTTCCAAAAGGCCTTAAGTTTTTAAGAAAAGCTGAAAAAATCTTAATGGATAGAAATAACATGGTTTTTGAAAGTGATGCTATTGATTGGGGAATGGGAGAAACATTAGCTTATGGAAGTTTATTGCAAGAAGGTTTTGATGTGCGTATATCTGGGCAAGATGTTGAAAGAGGAACTTTTAGTCATAGACACGCCATTTTAAGAGATGAAATTTCTGAAGAGCGAATTAATTTACTAAATACCGTAACTGATAAAAAAGGAACTATGACCATTTTTAATTCCTTATTATCTGAATATGGAGTGCTTGGTTTTGATTATGGTTACGCAATGGCAAATCCAAATACATTAACTATCTGGGAAGCGCAATTTGGTGATTTTAGTAATGGAGCTCAAATTATTTTCGACCAATATTTATCCGCTGCAGAAGATAAATGGAAATTGCAAAATGGTTTGGTAGTTTTATTACCGCACGGTTATGAAGGGCAAGGATCAGAACATTCATCAGCTCGTATGGAACGTTTTTTACAATTATGCGCCATAGACAATATGATTGTTGCAGATTGTACAACGCCAGCCAATTTCTATCATTTATTGCGCCGTCAAATGAAGCGTGATTATAGAAAACCATTAATTGTGTTTACACCAAAAAGCTTATTGCGTCACCCACTAGCAGTTTCAAAATTAGATGAATTTGCGAACGGAAGTTTTCAAGAAGTAATTGATGACACTATTGATAAAAATAATGTAACTAAATTAGTATTTTGCACCGGTAAATTTTATTATGATTTATTAGCTGAACGCACAACTTTAGAACGTAATGATGTAGCATTGGTTAGAATTGAACAATTATTTCCGTTGCAAATAGATAAATTAAAGGCTATAATTGCATCATATCCAAATGCAAAAAATTATGTTTGGGCACAAGAAGAACCTGAAAATATGGGTGCTTGGAGTTTTATGTTGCAAAGATTTAGATTGGTGCATTTAGAAGTTGCATCGCAACCATTTTATGCGGTTCCTGCGGCAGGTTCTTCAGCAAGATTTAAAAGAAGACACCAACGTGTTATTGATAAAGTATTTGAAACAACTAACGAATAAAAATAAGCATATTCAAATCCTTTCTTTTAGAATGAATTTGAAATAAAAAATTAAATAAGATGATTTTAGAAATGAAAGTTCCCTCTCCGGGAGAATCTATTACGGAAGTAGAAATTGCAGCTTGGCTAGTTCAAGATGGTGATTATGTAGAAAAAGATCAACCAATTGCTGAAGTTGATTCAGATAAAGCTACTTTAGAATTACCTGCTGAAGAAAGTGGAATTATCACTCTTAAAGCAGCAGAAGGTGATGCTGTTGCTGTAGGTTCAGTTGTTTGTTTAATTGATTTAGATGGAAAAAGACCTGAAGGTGCTGCTCCTAAAAAAGAAGAAATAATTACAGAAACTTCAAAAGTTGAAAAATCAGTTACTTCAGCACCTATTGAAAAAACATATGCAAGCGGAAGCGCTTCTCCAGCGGCTAAAAAAGTATTAGCTGAAAAAGGAATTACACCTTCTGAAGTTATTGGAACTGGAAAAGATGGAAGAATCACAAAAGATGATGCAGTAAAAGCTGTGCCAAGTATGGGTACACCAACTGGCGGAACTAGAAATACTGAAAAAACAAAACTTTCAATGCTTCGAAGAAAAGTTGCAGAACGTTTAGTTTCAGTAAAAAATGATACTGCAATGTTAACTACTTTTAACGAAGTAGATATGAAACCAATTTTTGATTTACGTAACGAGTTTAAAGACGCATTTAAAGCAAAACACAATGTTGGATTAGGCTTTATGAGTTTCTTTACATTGGCAGTGGTAAGAGCATTAAAAATGTACCCAGACGTAAATTCCATGTTAGATGGAGATTACAAAATAGCGCACAATTTTCAAGATATTTCTATTGCCGTTTCTGGTCCAAAAGGCTTAATGGTTCCTGTAATTAGAAATGCTGAAAATTTAACCTTTAGAGGTGTTGAAAATGAAGTAAAACGTTTAGCTATTAGAGCACGTGATGGACAAATAACAATTGATGAAATGACTGGAGGAACATTTACTATAACCAATGGTGGTGTTTTTGGATCTATGTTATCTACTCCAATTATAAACCCTCCTCAAAGCGGTATTTTAGGGATGCACAATATTGTTGAAAGACCAGTTGCTTTAAATGGCGAAGTTGTAATTAGACCAATAATGTATGTTGCTTTATCTTATGACCACAGAATAATAGATGGTAGAGAATCTGTTGGGTTTTTAGTTGCTGTAAAAGAAGCATTGGAAAATCCTATAGAAATTTTAATGGATAACAATCCTAAAAAAGCTTTAGAATTATAAAGTGTAACCAAACTTTATGATAGTAATGGAAGGCCTAAACGTAATGTTTAGGCTTTTTTGTTTTCCATGATAAATGTCATTTTTATTTAGACTAATTATAAATAGCTTTGTAACTTAAATTACATAATGATTAGTATGAATAAATTTAGCATC
Organism: Lutibacter sp.; assembly: GCF_016342705.1. GTDB lineage: Bacteria > Bacteroidota > Bacteroidia > Flavobacteriales > Flavobacteriaceae > Lutibacter. The sequence continues at coordinate 171,436 of NZ_JAEINV010000002.1, forward strand.
GTTTTTATAGTCCTAATTACAATAAATTACACTGCTATTTCTCAAACAGTGGAACCATCTGCAGCAATTAACAAAAATACCCTGCAATTTGAAATAGAATCATTGTATACCATTCAAAAAGAAGAGACTATGGAAATGAAATCATGGAGTATCCCAAGTGCTCTTTTTAGAATTGGCTTATTAAAAGGATTTGAATTTCAAATAAACACACCAATAATTAAAGAAGAATTATGGGAAAACGATCACTTAATACATTCTTTAAATAAGTTTGATGATATTCAGGCAGGTTTTTCAATAAATTTATGGAAAGAAAAAAACAGCTTTCCCGAGGCTTCCATTATGATTAGAGCCATTTTACCAACAGATTCTGAATTTAAACTAAGTAAATTAGGAAAAATTTGTTCTTTAAACTTTTCAAATACACTCTCAGAAAAATTATCAATTAATTATAATTTTGGTTACGCAATTGAAACAGACGCATCTAAATCTGGATTTTATATTGCAAATTTTACCTACAAACTTTCAGATAAAATTCATTTTTTTGCTGAAAATTTTGGAGATTTTACCAATCATAAACTAATTTCACACAACCTAAATATTGGTGGTGGATACAATTTTTCTAATAATTTTGCATTTGATTTATCAGTCGCAAACGGAATAAATCATCATATGTTTTATGTAGGCGGAATTGTAACTTATGTAATAAATACCAAAAAAAGTTAAAATTTATATACTAACTTTTTTAAGTATAAACATTTACTACTGTAATCTATAATTGCTTTCCCTTTTTCTAAAATATCCGCGCCAATAATCCCATCAACAGGTTTTGCATTATGCTCGGTTAAAGCGGTATTCACATGCGTTAAATCAAACAAAACAACATTAAAATTTTGGTATTTCCAATCCTTTATTTGAATATGATTTTGAGATGAAATTTTGGTTTCCATTCCAATTGCCCCAGCACCTGCGGCTTTTGTATCAGAATCTTCCACTTGTAATTTAAATTTTTCAGCCAATCCTAAATCTATACAAGAGTTTGATGCGCCAGTATCTAAAATAAACCGTCCTTTAACACCATTTAAAATAGCTGTTAATTCAAAATGGTTAGTATTAATTTTTTTAAGTTTTATAGTGGCGTACCCTTTTCTTATAAGAATTCTATTTAATTTCATTGTAATTTTTATAAATTATTCTCTCTAACATATTTAATATTAAAGTAGCACCAAAACTAAGGTTTTTTAAAAAGAAAATATGCTATTATTAAAATAAAACCAAAACCTATAATCCACCAATAACTATACACTGGATTATAGTTAGAATTTACCTCTCCAATAGAAACAAAACTTGCCCAATAATAGGGTGATTTTTTATTTGATGCAATACTATCATCATTTAAATAATTCAATTTAGAAAGATGTAAAGCCTCGCCTTTATTATTTATTTTCCTATACTGTTTATAAAAATCAGCCATTAATATTTCAGTCGCTTTATCATTCACTTTCCATAAAGAAACAATCAAATTTTTAACACCTGCATATGAAAATCCTCTCGCTAAACTCATAGCTCCTTCACCTTTTCTTAAAGTTCCTAAACCAGTTTCACAAGCACTCAAAACTAATAAATCTGAATTTAAACTATAGCCATAAATTTCAGGTAAATACAACGTTTCATCATAAAATTCAATGGCTGGTGGCTCAAAATAATCTCCTGCTGTTGCGTGCGTTGACAAGTGAATAATTGGATAGTTTTCAGCCAATTTTTCAAAATTTCGTTTAGTTGCATTGGAACCAACTAGAAAATTTCCATTTAATTGTTGTTTAATACTTGAAGACTCAATTAAAGTATATGTAAGTTGTGATAGTCCTCTGTGATTATTTTCAAAAACCGGAAAGAATCCGAGTACTTCACTTTTTAGATTATTAGTGCTTTTTTCATTCAGCAACATTGTTGAAGAATATGCATACGTAATACAACTTTTTTGCAAAAAATAAGGCAATTTTTCAAAATTAGTACTTGAAGTTTTTTCAGTAATCAATGCATCAAACGGAATAAATGAAATAATTCCATCAGGAATTATAATCGTATTTTTATTAGCTAAATTATGAAATAGTTTTTGATACAATTTAAAACCTAATGTTGTGTAATCCTTTATATTATTTTGAATCGTATTCCCTCTACCATCTGAAAAGAAATTTAAAAACAAATTAATTTCTTGTGTAAAACTAACTGTTTTCTCAATTTTAATTATAGAAATTGGCCTATCTTTTTCAATTGAAAAAATATACATGTTGAAATTTCCATCAAAAAATTCTACTAATAGGTCATTTTTTAAGAGTACTTTTTGTTGAATGTCATTTACAGAGGTTATCTTAGAATTTAAAGATTTAAAATGAGGATACTTTTTTAAAATTTCCTGATTTAAAAGTTGTAAATCCGTTGAAACTTCATTTCTCTCTTCCGTTAATTTAGCCAAAATATCAATATCTGCTTTTGTTTCTTTTAATTGTTCAATGGTAATATTTTTATTGAGTTGTGCTCTTTTAAAAAGTAATAAATTTTCTTTTTCAAACAAGCTGTCTTTTCCAATGTTACTTTTTTTTGTTAGTAAATTTTTAGCCTCAACTAATACCGTTGCTTTCGTTTTTTCAGCGTATAAAAATGCCTTTTCTACCCAATTAGTATTTTTTGTTTGCTCAAATAAAAAATAGCATAATTCAATACATTTTTCACTTCTATTTCTATTCTCTTGCTGTTGTAACAACTTTGCATTCTGATTTGTATAAACCAAACGTAATTCATCTTCAACCAAAAAGGCTAATTCGTAATTTTTTAAAGCTTCTTGGTAACTACCTATCTCAATAAATAAATTTGCTCTACCATCAAAACTATCTTTCAACGTGTTTTCAGGATAAAAATATTCAGAAATAGGATTTTCAATAATAGCTTTGGGGGAATACTTAGGAAGCAATACCGTTAATGCTTTCTGATATATTTCTTGTGCCTTTTTGTAATCCTTTTTAGTACCGTAAACCTGAGCTATTTGATTATAAATTTTAGCAACTTCTCTATCATTTTTACCATACACAATTTGAGCATTTTGTAAAGCAATATTAAATTGAATTAAGGCATTATCGAGTTCGTTTTTCTTAAAAAAAACACTTCCTAAGGTATTGGCATTTTTAGCTAAAATAGCTACATCTTTTGAAGTATTAAAACTATTAGATATCTGAGTGGAATTCTTTGCTTGTTCAAACGCATCCTTCATTAAAAAATTAATAGCTAAGTCTGAATACAACCGTGATTTTTCAAGGTTATTTGAACTTATTTTTAAACCTAAATTCAAATAATCAATAGCAGAATCATACGCTCCTTTTATTCTTAAAACTGCAGCCAAATTTAAATATGTTGCAATTATTTGATGGCCTTTGCTTTCTTCCTGAGCCTTTTCAATAGTCACTTTTAACACATCTTCTGCGCTATCTACATCTCCAATTCTGGTATAATTATTTGCCAATGGTTTTAAACAAAATTCAATAATATCATAGTTTTTAATATGCTGTTTTTTATAAAAATCGAAAGATTTTTCATAGTAAATAATAGATTGATTTATAAAACCAAGCTCCTTTAAATAATACGCATAATTAATATAAAAATAGAGTTGAGAAATTTTTTCTTTTTCAGTTTTTGCAGTTCGCCAAAGTTTGGTAGAAAGCTGTTCAAAAATTGGTAAATTTTCAACAGTTGGATTTTTAGCAAATTCATCTAAATGAATATATATGAATTCAGCTAAATTATCTTTATTTTTTAATGAATCTGTAACTTTGGCAAATTTTGAAGTTTGCGAAAAAAGCGAAGCACAAAAAAGAATTGCACCAAAAAATAGGCATTTTTTAGTCATACTTCTACTTATAGTTTCCAAATTGCATACAAGTGAATTTGTGAATTTGGTTGGTTAAAATTGTAAATATATCGAGCACCAACACTAGGTCCAATTCTTGAAGCTCCAATAGTTATATCGCCAAAAATTCCATATTTTATATCTGAAAATGAACTTGACGAATCAACTTTTTCAATGGACGTTAATTCTTGAATTGGATCACCTTTTCTACCGTTAATTACATAAAAATAGTTTGAAGAAATTGTACCGGTTTGTTTGTTTGAAATATCAAACGAAATTTGTGGCCCAACACCCGCAGCAATTACACCATTAAAATTGTATCGAAAAGAAATTGGAACTACATCAATATTAATTTTTTGATTCGTTAAATTAACTTCACTTTCAAGCAATGTATTGTCATATTTAACGCCTGTTGCCAAATTTATTGGACCAGTTTCTGAAACTGAAGTTTTAAATTTATCGTAATCGTGATTCGCTACCATAATTTCCGACTGCAGATATTTTTTATACGATTTATAAGGTGAAATAGTTGCACCAACAAAGTATGATTTAGAATTTTTCAGCGCAGGAAAGCTATTATATCCCGCCTTTGCACCTATAGAAATTCCAGGAGAAAAACGAGAAGTTGAAGTATTTGTTATTATTGGATCGTTTTTATCGAAAATAATTTCTGTGCTACTTTTAGAATTTTCTTTATGAAAATCTTTTCCAAATTTCAACGAGTATTTTACAAATCCTTTGGTAGAATCTTTATCATGAACTCCTTTTTGAGCAGTTCCTGGTAAGTAAATATTTTTAAATTGAAATGAAATTTGATCTTTATTTATAATAGTATCTAAACAACTATAATTCACCTCTTGTTCTGGACAAATTGGACATTTCGGATACATATCCAAAACCTCTAAAGTAGATTTATCTAACATTTTTGGTATATCTACATTAAGCTTTACCAAACGTGCAGGCCCTTCGCCGTCATTTTGAAATTGCACTTTATACTTTAAACGCTTAAAACGTACTAATCTATAATTTAATCGAGTATCATAAACCGCCATTTTATTGGGATCGTGAGAGGTTACAATCTCCATTTCTTTTGTCCTAATTTTATGAGAATCAGCCCCTCTTTCTGGCACGTAAATACTTCTAATGGTAATAACAGCACTGGTATCTTTCAACATATCAGGAGTTGTTTTAAAAGTGAAAAACATATTCCGCTCCTCTTTAGACTGTAAATTATCAAAATCAAACAATTTAAAATCACGGTAATAATCTTTCGCTTTTTTAACGGATGCAGGCAAATTTTGATGTAAAGTATCAAGTGAATTTAATTTATCATCCATAAACGTTGAAATTCCTGTTGTTTTAATCAATTCATTTTTAGAAACATAACGCGTATTATCTACAATAATTTCATCTGAAACTTCTTGTTCACTATTATACAATCTAACATCTAACAATTCAAAGTTTTTTGCTTTGTATTTCTTTTCATTAAAAAATACATAAATTTTTCCATTTATTGGGTATTCTTTTTCATTTCCATAACTAACAACAAACTCCATTTCTTCTTCAGGAACAGGGTCTCTATTTGTTTGAATTCTAAAACCCTCATACGAAGCAATTAATTGATGATTTTCGTTATCGGAAGTTATGAAGCTATCTTCAGTAATTGAAACTTCAACAGGTCTTGTAGTTGGTGGTTTTCCGTCATCGTAATTATTGGTTACAGATAACTTTGTTTTATAAGTTCCTTTATTTTTGTAGGTGTGTTTTGGCTGTTCTTGTTTACTGTAATTTCCATCTCCAAATTCCCAAAAATAGGTGTAAAATGCTTTTGGAGCTCCTGCAATTTGATTAAGTGTTGGTACTTCTGGAGTGAACTTAACGCTATTAGATTTAATCTCGGATTTTATGATTGCGTTTCTTTTAAGCGTATCATTTTTAGAATTCTGTCCATTTATTAATTGGACAATGAAAAATAAAGCAACAAAGATTTTAATCATTTTCATACAGAGTGTTTTTAACAAATATAAAAAAAGGATTCTAAATCTGAATTTTCATTGAAAAAATTTATATAAACAAAAAAAAAGAGCTGTTTAAATTTAAACAGCTCTTTTATAATATTAATTTTTATTTGTTACTCTACTTTAAAAGCAATTGGCAAACTATATTTTACACCTACAGGTCTTCCTCTTTGTTTACCCGGAATCATTTTAGGTAAAGATTCTACAACTCTAATTGCCTCGTCCTGCAATCTCTTATGAGGAGCACGTGCTTGAACATCTGTAATATTTCCTGTTTTATCAATTTTAAACATTACAAATATTCTTTTAATACCAGGTGTAAGACCTAAATCTGACGCTAATTCTGAATTAAACTTTCTATTTACATGTTGGGTGATTTTTTCTTGTAAACACTCTTTTAATTGTGCTTTAGAACCTTTACAACCAGGAAAAACTGGAACGTCCTCAATAATTGCGAAAGGTACGTCTTCCATAAAATCTTCTTCCTCGTCTACCTCTACAATTTGTTTAACTTGAACAGCTTCTTTTTCATTAGTTTCTGTAGATTCAATAATTGTTTCTTCAACTTCCTTCTCATCTTCAACAACTTCAATTTTATCTGGAGTTGGTGGAGGTGGAGCTTGTTGCTCTGGTGGTTTTACTTGTTCAATTTCAACAATTTGTTCATCATCTTCAATATTGTATGTTGCAAGACCTAAATCTGCAATAACTCTATCATATGTTTTTTTCTCTATAGCTAAATAAACTACAAGTAGTGCTAAAACTAAGCCTAACTGCATAAATAACTTACTGTAGTTTTCTAGGTTTGCTTTTGGGTTCTTTTTAATCTGCATCTGTGAAAAATTTTATAGTGTGCTAATTTAATAATTTTCGTGAAACTATTGCAAGTATATTTTTATTTAATAGTGTTTTTTTTTGAAACAACAAAAAAAAGTATAAATGCTAGTATTATTCCTATTAAATTGGCAAAAATATCGAATAAATCAAATTGCCTATAGGTTGTAAATACCTTTTGTAACACTTCAATAATTATGCCATACAATAATATTGCTAAAAATATTAAGATGCTTATATTAAGAACTTTAGATTTCTTCTTAAATGTAAGCAACCAACTCAAACTTATTAGAAAATATGCTGTTGTATGGATAAATTTATCGGAAATTTTAACTGCTGGAATTGCCTGGCCATTTAAAGAAATTAAACTCCCTACTGCAACTCCAACAGTTAAAAAAATAGCAATGTATAAATATTTACTATCCAATTAATTCTTTGTAAGCTTCTGGGCTTAATAAATCTTCAATTTGAGAAGCGTCTGCAATTGAAATTTTAATCATCCATCCTTCTCCGTAAGGATCTGAGTTTACTTTTTCTGGTTCATCTTCTAAGCCTTCATTAAACTCAATAACTTCACCTGTTAAAGGCATAAATAAATCTGAAACAGTTTTAACAGCTTCTACTGAGCCAAAAACTTCGTCTTTCTCTACAGTTTCATCCAAAGTATCTACATCTACGTATACTATATCTCCTAATTCACTTTGTGCAAAATCTGTAATTCCAATGGTTGCAGTTTCTCCTTCAACCTTAACCCATTCGTGGTCTTTTGTATATTTTAAATTTGATGGAACGTTCATTATAATTTTTTATTTAATAATTGGTTATTTAATTTCCTAAAATATATCTAACGCTTATTCCTGAGCTAACTGATTGCCTTGGAAAAGTAGTTGATATAGCATATCTCGATGAACTTTGATCAAAGTAAAACGAGGCTGTTAAATTATTACTTATTGCGTAATCTGCAAAGAATTTTAACGATAATAATTTTTGCCCACCAGTAACTTGGTTATTATCTTCATCAATGGCTCTTATTATAGTTTCATTATCTCTTAAAGAAATATCTGCTCGTAAATCTAAATCTCCTTTTAGCTTTGTTAATTCACCTCCAAACCTAAACTTCATAGCCAAATCTTTAATTCTATATCCAAATCCAAGAATATATTCAATACCTTTTACTTGTGTAATTGTATTGTTGTTAAAGTTTAATGTTAACCCTCTATCTTTATTTATTCTACCCGCAAAGGAAAATGAATTTTTCATTTTCACATCTACTTTAATAAGCGGAGAAAATTCTTCTAACAAATTAACATTTGTAAATAAGGTTTTGTTAAAATAATTTCCAGCAATATCTTTATTAGCATAAGGGCTGCTAACATTATATTCTAAATTATTACTAAAGCTTGTTACGGAATATAAAGAATTATAGCTATGAGATAATGAAAAACTTCTGAATTGTTTTTTGAACCACTTATTTTTCATTAACCCTTTATAATTTAGTTGCCAACCTGGAATTGGAACTTCTTTAAAAGCACTTAAACTTACTTTTGAAGCGTCTATTCCTGAATAAGCTGCAATAAATGCCGGTAGCGAAACCTGTTGGCTTGTGCTTCCAAAGCCATCTATAGGCTGCCCTGAATTTGTGGCTAATCTTTGGGCAATAATATCTCTATTTGCTTTAAAATCTTCAAAATTAGAATCGCTATTATTAAATGCCGTTTTTAACATGTTATGGCTGATACTGAAATTACCAAACTCAGTAATTGGAGCATCATTGTTTAACACATTATTTACAACATCTAATTGTTGAGATGAATTTTTAGTGTAGGTTTTACTTCCTCTAAAATCTATGTCTAAATCATTAAATGGCTCAACTGTAATATTTAAATCTAATTTATTAAAATGAGTATAACTATAGGTTTTATTGTAATAAGGATCATATATATTTCTAGATAACAACCAGCCGTTTTCAATTGCTTTCTGCCTTAAATCAATTTGACTTCCAAAAACAAAGCCAAGTGTTGGAGCTAAACTACCATTATAATTATCTCTTCCTAAAAAACCAATTTCAGGAACATACCCTGGTAAATATGTACCATTGTTCTCCGTATAATTAACTCTAGCTTTTTTAACTGAAGTTAAAATTCCATAAAAGCTTTGTCCTATTTTACCTCCTAATGTTTTGCTTTTTTTAGCATTATTTGCTTTAGATCTTGGTGTTGATGGTTCATTTAAATTCTTTGAATTTACTACACCACCTTTTTTATTGAACAATTGATCTATCCCTATAGTTTTGTAAAACTTATTAAAGTCAATATCTAATCCTAAAGTTTGAGTATTTGCATTTTGAATGACATTTCCAACCTTTTCAATATATGATTGCGAAGATGCTTGCCAGTCAAAATCTGCTGCATAGGTATAATCGGCCTTTACAAAATCCATAAATGGTATTTTATCTAAAGGCAATTTATAGGTACCGTTTAAAGTTTGATGATAGTGATCTGGCCTTCCTATTGAAAAGAAGTTATCAAACAATTGCACATCTTCAGTTCTATCAAAATCATCATAAATATAATTGTTAGAAGCTCTAAAACTAACTTGCAACGATTTTGTTAAATTATAGCCTATGCTATAATCCCAATCAAATAAGAAATTGCGTTGTTTTAATGTTGGTAATTGAGGTAAACCTTCTATTAAACTTCTTGATAATTGTTCGTTATAACTTCTAAAAATATTTGAACTTACAGAAATGGTAGAAGGTAATAAACTTACATTTATGTCCTTTATAAATTTTAAATATTTACTATTTACAGATTCCCAATTTTTAAATGGCTCTAAACTAAATTCTTTAAAATTATAATTATAATTGGCTGAAGTTCGCACATTTTGATCTAAGTATTTTTGTACGTTATAATCTCTATGATAGGTTTCATTATAAGCGTATGATAATGAAAGATTTTCTACATTATAGAATTGCTTTTGTTTTTCTGAATCTGAATTAAATTCTTTTCTAACATTAATTAAACTTATACTTCTTCGTTTTGTTAAATCTCTTGCTTTATCACTATTTGGGTTAATGTCTTTTGCTTCTTCAAACAATACATCTTGATATTGAGGATCGTATTTTGGATCTTTAACTTCTTCAGAAACACTATAACTTAATGGTAATTTAATTCCCCAATTTTTTGGCAACATTTGACCCAAGTTAACGTTGGTTACAACATCATAACTTTTCGTATCTTCTTGGCTGCGTTCATTTACACGTTGTTCTATTCCTCCAAAACCTTTAGTTTCCATTCTTCCTGTTACGGAAACATTTGCAAAATCGGCTAAATTAGCATCCGCACTAAGAACAGCTGCCCAACCTCCTTCATTATCAAATTCTGAAACACGCATTTCGTTAAACCAAACTTCAGCACTTTGATTGGATGTTGAAACGTTTTTAACTCCCAACATAATTGTTTTAATATTGGATAAATTTGGATTTCCTTTTACTCTAATTTCATAACCATCTAACCCTTCAATTGGAGATGGAGTATTAAAAGCAGGATACAATTCATTTGGAGCAATACCTTCATCAAAACGCAATAATTTCAATTTTCCCAAATACTCTAAAAATACATCTAAATTATTTTCTTCAGGCCAAATTTCTAATGCTGTTGAAACACCATAATTGGAAATGGTAATTAATTTTTCTAATTGATAGTAGTTATCATTTAAATCACTACCAATTCTTACAATCGCTTTTATTTCATTATCTTGAACTTGTGGCTTCGTTTGAACACCTTCCGCATGAATAAACAATTTTAAGTGTTTATACATTCTTAAATCTACACGAACATTCTTAAAAATTGCTCTTGTTTCTTCAGGTTCCAAATCAGTAACTTTTAGTGTTAAAGATTGCTCATTTTGTTTTTGAAGTGTTGCACTACCTCTTAAAATTTCTCTTTCAATTCCAGGAGGTAAAACATAAGGAATAGGAGTTTTATCTTCATTTTCCTGAATATTAACAACCCCAACTTCAAAATTTTGTAAATCTGTATTGGATAAATCTTGTGGTGGAGTTATAGTTTCATCTAATGTTTTAGTGTAACGTCTCCAATCTCCTCTAACTAACTGTAATTCTCCAAAACGCAAAACTACTGGCATTTTAAATTTTGTTAGAAAAATTCGCATAAATCGAATTGAATTAAAACCCGTTATGTCATTAACAATCTCATCAGGAGTGCTTACTTGAATTCTAAATTGTAACCATCTGAATTCTTTTTCGCTACCATCTTCTAACTTAACACTAACACGTTTCTCATCAACAATATTATTTTGCCCAACAACTAAATCATTTTTATTTAATGAAACTTTATATTGATAGTAACTTTCAACTGAATTCATTGTTTGATCTTTATCTATATCTTCCACATCTGGAAAAGTAGTTGCTGAAGTTGGATAACTTTCCGTAGATAAATTGTTGGTTGGTGAATTACCTTGTGTATTATTGAATTTTTTATATCTAGTTAATATTGATGCATCTGAATTATCATAATCTGAACTTCTAAAATAAGAGTAGTTGTCATTTGCAGGGTCTGGTCCAAATGAACTTCCAAATTGTGCAATTTCTTCCTCATCATTTAAGCCATCAAAACCAACATCTTGACTTAATCTTTCACTGTCTTTATCGCTAAAAGCATATAATAAAGATTGGTTTGTAGGAATTTTACCCCAAATAGTTGCATCTATATTACTTGTATTTAATGGATCTACTGGCAATCCATTTTCATACATTTTTCTACCATCTTTTAAAACATCTTCAGAAATGTTTCCTAAGTTAAAATACACTTCTCCAACTTGATTAGTTGGGTCATTTGGATTAATTCCAACTGGCAAACCCTCATCATTTGTTATGGAATAATGATCATACGGATCCATTAACCAAAATTGAATATACTCTACATTTGATTGCTCAAAATTAGTAGTTGTTAATGCTCTTGTAATACCACCCCATCTATCTTGAGGATCTGTAAATTTTCCATCAGCACCTACATTATTAGTGTCAAAATTATAGCTACCTCGTTCATTTGGGTAGTATGCCAAATCTAAAGTTCTAACAACAGTAGATTGAGTTAAATCTAAATCCTGTTCTGGAAACAATTCTTCATATCTAATCCTTCTAACTTCAGCCCTTGAAATGTCTGTGTTATTTATATTACTAGGTTTTAATGATGAACCGCCATAAAATAAAGGATCAATAATATACCAAGCTAATCTAGCTCTTTTATAACCATAAGATAAATCTGACGCACTCCCTCCAAAATTAAAATTTGTTTGATATTGCGGTGTGCTTGCCATATGCCATTGTTGAATAGATTTAATTTCTAAAGGAATTTGGGAACCTTCAAAATCATCTACATATGATGTTGCTTCACCATCTTGTTCTATTCGTTTTGGTGAACCTGGTTTTAAATATGCAAAATCACCTCTAACTGAAATATTAGACATTACATCTGTATCAATATTTGGCAGCTTATTTACTAACTTTGTTAAAAAAGGTACTTCTGTTCCGTAATTTGCATTTAAACCAAAAATTGTATTGTTTATTGGTTCTTGATTAAATAACGCCTTTTGAGTGATTGGTTTTTCATTTAAATTTAATAATGTAGCACCAGCAACAAATTTATTAGAAAATTTATGCTCAATGTCAACTCCAAAAAAACGTTTTGTTTGTAAATTAAATGCGGCATTATTCTCAACAGAAACTTGAATTGGCGCATTGGATGCTTCTAAACTTGGATTTACAATTTGTACTCTTCCCATCTGATAATCCACTACATAATCCACTCCTTCAACCAATTCTCTACCTCCACTTGTAACTCTAACTGATCCTTGAGGAACATTAAATGCTCCTAAAGGTATTCCATTAGCACTTTCTGATTTATGATATCCTTTTAATAAATATTTATCTTTTTGTTGGTAATTATTTTTGGCCTCAGATTGTGTAATTTCATATAACTCTTTAAAAATGTAATCAGCATCTGATGCATTTGTAAGTTTCGTTTCTAAATCTTTACCAAAAGGCTGAACTGTAGGGAAAATAATATATCCTTTCTCTGAGTTTACTGTTGCTCCCTCAACATAATCAAAATAACCATCTCCTTCAGGAGTTACAAATTGACTTTGATCAAGTTTATCAATATCAAATAAATTTAATAAGGTTTTATCGGCTACTCCAGTGGTTTGTGCGTTTTGTAAAATATTTATTGGGACTCCTGTTGCGTCATCAGCATATAGTAATTCTAGCCTAAATCCTTCTTGTTGCATTCTAAACGTTTGCAGAGAATAGATGTTTTTCATCATTAAATTCCACATTGGAATTTTTGTGCTTATAATTTCACTTCTTAATAGCTTTACTACAATATTTTCTGGCGCTATAATTCCATCACTCGTAAATTCTCCAACTTTATATACTTTTGGATCTCCACTAATTGTATATTCAAATGCTACGGCTAATACATCAGAATCAGCTAATCTTCTATTTAATGAAATAAACCCTAATTGAGGATGTAATGTAAACTCATCAGGTCTTAATTTAATAGCATTTTCTAATACCGAATAGTCACGCCCTTGTTGCATTGAAAATGGGGATAGTCCATTCCCAACCGTTGAAATTTTTCTTACAGCATTATCTAAAGTTAAAATATCAACAATATTGTTGGCACTATTTGAAGGGTAATTTGAACCTGAATTAGGAATAACATTTGCGGGTCCAATATTTGCTGCATCAGCTTCTCCAATATCAGATAAGGCTACAATATTTCTAACATCAATAGTGGTAGCATTCCTGTTGGTTACCCAAACTTCAATTTTTGTAATATTAACTGAGCTATTTATTAATGGGTATTCTTTTAAGGCTTTATTGTAATTATCTTTAAAATATTGAGCAATAAAAAAGTGACGATTCTCATCATAATCAGTAGCTTGTAATTCAAATTCTTCAATGGTTGAACCTCCTTGCGCGGCAACGGAACGAGATTGTGATTTTTGTTCTGCAAAAACACCAGTTACAGTAGTTTTACCAAATTGAAGTTGTGTTTTAACACCAAATAAACTTTGCGCACCAACAATTAGTGAGTTTTTAATAGGCATACTAACATTTCCTACTTCTATTTTTTGAAGAATATCATCTTCTGTTGGCGTATACTCTAACTTTATTTGATTTTGAAAATTAAAGGTAGACTGCGTATCATATTGTGCACCCACTTTTAATCTTGTTCCTACTTTAGCTTGAATGCTAGCGCTAATTTCCTGATTAAAATCAAAAGTAAAACTACTTCTATTACGCTCAGACAGTTGAGGGTTATCAACTTTCTGGTATAACATTCCCATTTTAACTAAAACCGAACCTTGAGGGTTTACTTCTATTGTATTTCCTCCAAAAAGTGATTCAAAAAAATCTGATTTCACATAATAGGTAGGTAATAAATTCTTTTGCGCATCTATACTTCCTTCTTTTTTACTATTTGTAGCGCTCACTTTATTTTTATAATAAGTAAGTATATCCTTTTTAAGCTTATACTTTTCATACTCCTCTGGAGTCATATATATCGGACGCTTTATTTGGTAATCTCCTATTTTTTCAATTATAATATACTTCTTTAATTCAGTATCATATATAATTTCTGTTTTAGAGATATCTGATAAAAATAAGTTTCCTGTTTGATCGTTTTTAAATGGATATTTCAGCTTTAATGAGTCAGACTCTTTAGACACAGACAATGTATCATTAGCTTTTACTATTGGGGGTGTTGTTTGCGCTTTAATTATTGTATGAAAAACAAACAATAAAAAAAGGAACATATATTGTTTTAAAATAGATGATCTTTTCTTCAATTTTTATAAATTTTTTAGCGCTTTTTTTATTAAAACTTCTACAGTTGCAGCTTTATCTTCAATCAAAATTTTATCTAATACTTTTTCTGCTTGTTTTTTATTAAAACCTAATACTTCTAAAGCAGATAACGCTTCATTTTTATTAGTATTGCTTTCATTTACTGAAACTTCATCAATAGCAAAAGTGTTTGAAATTTTATCTCTTAAATCAACCAACACTCTTTGAGCTGTTTTTGCACCAATTCCTTTAACAGATTGAATAACTCCTACATTTCCTGAGGCTATTGCACGCTGAATTTCATCAGTTGTCATGGATGATAACATGGTTCGAGCAATACTTGGACCAACTCCTGATACCGAAATTAACAACCTAAATATTTCTCTTTCAATTTTTGAAATGAAACCATATAACGTATGAGAATCTTCTTTTACAGACAAGTGTGTATACAAAAAAATAGATTCTTGCTCAGGTATTTGAGAATATGTATTTAATGAAATATTAAGCCAATAGCCTACACCATTGGCTTCTATTATTGCATTTGTTGGGTTTTTTTCAATTAATTTACCTCTAATATGGGTAATCATATTTTACTATTTCAGTTATCCTTCAAATGTAGTAAAATAATCTTGTTTTTTTGAATTTTCTTGCGCATCCACAACAGCTACACAAACCATATTCACAATTTCATCAACACTACATCCTAATTGAAGAATGTGTACAGGTTTTTTTAAACCCATAACTACTGGACCAATGGTATCAATATTATTTAAACGTCTTATTAATTTATAACTAATATTTGCTGAATTTAAATCCGGAAAAATTAATCCGTTTACTTTTTTATTATGAAGTTTTGTAAATGGAAATTTCTCATCTCTTGCTTCTGTATCCAAAGCAAAATCTGCTTGAATCTCACCATCAATACATATTTCTGGATAGTGTTTATGCAAATACGCAACGGCTTTTGAACTTTTTGTAGGCGCTTCAAACTTTGCCGATCCAAAATTTGAATAGGACAACATTGCTAAATTTGGTTCAATACCAAATATTTTCATAACTCTATGAGTCATTCTAGAAATTTGAACCAAATCTTCTTCAGATGGATTCACATTAAAGGCGGTATCTGAAAAAAACATTGGCCCTCTAGCTGTCATCATTATATTTGTGGCTGACACTTTTTCAACGCCATCAGCTTTTCCAATTAATTCAATAATTGGCTTAGCAACTGTAGGATAACTTCTAGAATAACCTGTTACAAGCGCATCAGCTTCACCTTCATTAACCATCATAGCTGCAAAATAATTACGTTCTCGCATCCATTTACTTGCATCTAATAAAGAAATACCTTTTCTCTTGCGTTTTTCCCAATATATTTGAGCAAAACGATTTCTTCGTTCTTTTTCTTCATCTGATTTAGGATCTATAATTTGAACATCCGCTTCAAAATTTAATTCGCGCATTAATTCTTTTATAATTTCTTTATCACCCAATAATATTGGTTTCCCAATACCATCTTCAAGTACAATTTGAGCTGCTTTTAACACGTTTAAATGATCGGCTTCAGCAAAAACAACACTTTTAGGATTTGCTTTTGCTCTTGAAGTTAGCATACGCATTAATTTACTACTTGTCCCTAACCTATCAGCTAATGCATCTTTATAAGCTTCCCAATCTGTAATTGGTTGTTTTGCAACTCCTGTTTCCATAGCTGCTTTTGCAACAGCTGGCGGAACTTCAATAATTAAACGATGATCAAAAGGTTTTGGAATTATATATTCTCTACCAAATTGAATATGTTTTTCACCATAGGTTATATTCACTTGTTCAGGAACTGGTTCTTTTGCTAAATTGGCCAATGCATGAACTGCCGCTATTTTCATTTCTTCATTAATTTTGGTTGCTCTAACATCTAAAGCGCCTCTAAAAATAAATGGAAATCCAAGTACATTATTTACTTGATTAGGATGGTCTGATCGGCCCGTTGCCATAATTACATCTTTTCTTGTAGCTACTGCCACATCATATTCAATTTCAGGGTTTGGATTTGCCATTGCAAATACAATTGGATCATTTGCCATAGTTAATAACATTTTTGGTGTAAAAACATCGGCTACTGAAAGACCTATAAAAACATCCGCATTTTTCACAGCATCTTCCAACGTATGTAAATCTCTATCCGTTGCAAACTCGGCTTTTTGCTCCGTTAAAGTTTCTGCATCTTTTCTAATAACACCTTTGCTATCGCACATAACCATGTTATTTCTATCTGCTCCAAGCGCTAAATACAGTCTTGAACAAGAAATTGCAGCTGCACCTGCCCCATTAATAACTATTTTAACTTTTGCAATATCTTTTTCTGCAATTTCAACTGCATTTTTTAAAGCTGCTGCAGAAATAATAGCAGTTCCATGTTGGTCATCATGCATTACAGGAATGTCTAATTCCTCTTTTAACCTACGTTCAATTTCAAACGCTTCGGGAGCTTTAATATCTTCTAAATTAATACCTCCAAAAGTTGGCGCAATATTTTTTACCGTTTGAATAAATTGTTCAACATCTTTTGTATCAACTTCAATATCAAAAACATCTATGTCAGCAAAAATTTTGAATAACAACCCTTTACCTTCCATTACTGGTTTTCCAGCCAGTGCACCAATATCACCCAAACCTAAAACCGCTGTTCCGTTTGAAATAACTGCAACTAAATTACCTTTAGATGTATATTTATAGGCATCCTCTGGATTTTTCTCAATTGCTAAACAAGGCTCGGCAACACCTGGAGAATATGCTAAGGATAAATCTTTTTGAGTAGCATGTTTTTTTGTAGGTACTACTTGTATTTTACCTGGAGTTGGAAATTGATGATACAATAACGCTTCGCTCTTTATTTTTGAATTACTCATGTAATTATATGTTTAATTTATAAAAATCAAATTTATAAATTTTATACCATAAGAAACTGTTTTAAATCATATTTCATAAAGTTTCTTGTAACAATTGTAGCACATTAATAAAGTAATATGAATTTTGTTATGAATTCTTTATTTTTTAAGAAATAACAAATTTCTAACTAAACCAGCATATTTTGTGCGTTTTACGGCTGATTTTTTAAAAATATCTTGAAAAACTTCTTCAGAAATCTCTTGCCAATCTCTTTTATTCATTTGCAGTACATTGGTATGAGGAATAAATTTTTCTTCGGAATGTGGTGTTGAAAAACGATTCCACGGACAAACATCTTGGCAAATATCACACCCAAACATCCAATCTTCAAATTTCCCCTTCATTGAAGTTGGAATTTCATCTTTTAATTCAATAGTAAAATACGAAATGCATTTACTACCGTCAATGGTGTTGTTTGGTAATATTGCTTGTGTAGGACAAGCATCAAGACATTTAGTGCAAGTTCCGCAATGGTTTGTTATAAACGGATTATCATAAGCTAACTCCGCATCAAAAATAAGTTCAGCTAAAAAGAAAAATGAACCTTTATTTTTTTGAAGTAATAAGGAGTTTTTTCCGCGCCACCCTAAACCTCCTTTTTCTGCCCAAGCGCGTTCTAAAACTGGCGCTGAATCTACAAAAGCTCTGCCATTTACTTGTCCTATTAAATTTTCAATAAAAAAAGTCAGTTCTTTTAATTTAGCTTTTATAATATGATGATAATCTTCACCATACGCATATTTTGCAATTTTATACGTGTCATTATTTTGAAGTTCTTTTGGAAAATAGTTGTATGATAAACTAATTACGGATTTGGCATCATCAACCAACAAACGTGGATCTAGTCGTTTATCAAAATAGTTTTCCATATATTTCATTTTTCCATGGAAACCATTTTTTAACCAATTTTCTAAGTTGTAAGCTTCTTCTTCTAAAAAATCTGCTTTTGCAATACCACAACTTTCAAAACCTAATCGCTTAGCTTCTTGCTTTATTAAAACTGCATATGTTTGAAGATTTTTCATGTAATACAAAGCTAAAAAAATCCCGCAATTGCGGGATTTTTTTTATTATTCTTCTTTTGGAATGTAATAACAACCACCCGGAGATTTATCTGGCGTAAAAGCTCTGTTAAACCATAAAGGTCTGCGTTCTCCGTTTGGACCAGGCGCTGGACGAGTCATTGCTAACCATTCTTTATAAATTTCGTGAGATTTGTTGGTATCTACAAAAATATCACCATACTTATCTTCGGGTTTTGGTTTTTCAATTCGCACACGTTGATGCCAGCAATGCATTCCACTAATTGGATCTGGATGAACTGCATGTGTAATATTTTGATGTACGCCACCATCTTTCCAGAAAATACGTTTAGAATCTTTATCACTAGAATCAAAAGGATGAATTCCTGAAATAGTGTTCATTTTCCATCCACCTTCACCATTACTTTGAATTTTTACCGTGTTGGTTGCCCAACGATTTCCTATTTTATCTTGCGGTCTTCTCCATCGTCCAATATGATGGGAACAAGCTACAACTCCAGGCTTCATGCTTTGAGTTACCCAAACTTTATCAATGAAATAACCAATATCCGTATTCATTTTTACCAAATCACCTGTTTGGAATCCCCATTTTTTGGCATCATCTGGATGCATCCAAATTGGATTTCTGTTTGAAATTTCAACCAACCATTTTGCATTTCCTGATCTTGAATGAATTAAAGTTGGCAACCTAAATGTTGGCACTAACACATATTCTCCTTTCGATTTATCTAAATTATCATTATGAATATGGCTCTTTATATATTTTGGAATAGCATATTCTGGCCATTTCCAATCTACCATAGTTTGTGAATAAAATTCATTTTTCCGTGATGGTGTTGGAAAACCAACCATTGCTTTTCCGTTAATCATAACTCCAATCTCTTTTCCATCTTTAAAAATCACATCGGAATCCTTATCAACTATAGAACCTTTTAATTGCTCTTCGGTTAATAATGTTTCATTCTTTTTGTAAGATTCTCCTTTTTCAATTTCAAAAGCTCCGTACTTTTGCATGTACTGCAATTCTGTAATTCCTTCTTTTTTAGCAGCTTCCGGCAATCCTTTTACTCTTTCAAATAAATATTGATAATACTCATCAATGGTAATTTTTTCTCCTGGGCGATACGGTGATTCAAAATGTTTACGAATTCCCATACTTCCATCCGGATCAATTTTCCAACTTAAGGCAATCCAAAATTCATCTTCTTCCCAAACTTCACCTGGATTTGCCTGATATGTATATTCTACTGGTTTTCCATTTCTTCTGGCTGCTTCTCTTAAAACTGGTTGACGGAATGCTACCCAAGTTCCACCGTGTGTTGCGTAAGAATTGATGTCGTGACGTTCTGAAGCCAATCCCATTGGCAACACAAAATCTGCGTGAAAAGCCGTTTCATTCCAAGTTGGAGTTAATGCTGCGTGCAATCCAAATTTACTTTCGTCCATAAACATTTCCATCCACGTAAAACCATCTGGATAGGTCCAAACTGGGTTGAAAACTCTTGAAAAATATACATCCATTTTACCTCTACCTTCTTTTAAAAAATGAGGTAATAACTGGCTCATTTCAAAAAATGCTAACGGATATTCTTTTGGAAAATGCAATTCATTCCATTTTTTTTGAGGTTGCGGTTTATTTGGTTGCGTTGGTGCAAATTTATTCCAGCTATTTGGAGATGTACCTCCTTTAGCACCAACTGCTCCTGTTAATACAGTTAAAAAATGTAAACAACGTGCAACTGCCCAACCACCTAAATTTGATGCGCCTGCTGCACGCCAGTTGTGCGATGCAAATCGCTCACCAGCTTCACCAATTTTATGTGCAATTTCAACAATCATATCTGCTTTTACACCTGATTCACTTTCGGCATATTCTGGTGTAAATTCCTTATATTCATCAATCATTGCGGCAATATAATTCTCAAAAGTGACCTCTTTATCACTATGCATTGCTTTTAAATAAGCCTTCCAGTTAGTCCAGTTTTCTAAATAATTTCTATTGTATAATCCTTCTTTTAAAATAATTAATGCCATTGCTAACAAAACAGCTGCTTCAGTTCCCGGATAAGATGGCAACCAATAATCGGACATACTTGCTGTGTTGGATAAACGAGGATCCATGGTGGCTAATTTAGCTCCTTTCATTTTTCCTTCAATAATGCGTTGTGCATGCGGATTAAAATAATGTCCCGATTCTAAATGTGCAGAAACTAATAAAATAAATTTTGCTTCGGCGTGATCTGGTGAAGGACGATCATATCCATACCATAAATTATACCCAAAACGTGCTCCAGAAGAACAAATATTTGTGTGTGAATTATGTCCATCTATTCCCCAACCTTGTAAAATCCAGTTCATAAATTTTTCGTGCCCTGGTCTTCCAACGTGGTAGGCTATTTCATTATGTCTATCTTCTTTTATGGCTTTTCTAATTCTATCAGCAAAAGTATCTAAAACTTCATCCCAAGAAACACGTTCCCATTCACCATCACCACGTTTTCCTTTTCTTTTTAAAGGAAATAAAATACGATCTGGATCTGTTATTTGATTAATGGTTGCCGGACCTTTGGCGCAGTTTCTACCTCTACTTCCTGGGTGATAAGGATTCCCTTCAAACTTTTTAACTTCTTGTGTTTCCTTATCAATAAAAGCAGTTAAACCACAAGCGCTTTCACAATTAAAACACGTTGTTGGAACTATTTGATAGGTTTTTTTCTCTTTTCTCGGCCAAACTTTTGGATTGTATTCTACCCAATTGTCCCATTTTTCTGGCGGAGGAAAATTCTCGTACATTTTAGCAACTTCTTCATCGGTAAAATGACGCATATCTTTATCAAACTCTTGATATCCTTCTTTGTGCAGATTTGGGATTAATCCAATTTTCTCTGCAATATTTTCTATAAATGATGGTTTTTTGTATCCCATGACTTTCTGTATTTTAAATTAAGCTAAAGGAATTCTTTGTGGTGCTTCCACCCAAATTTTCTCCGTTGCAATAATTCCTATTAAAACTAATACTGCTGATCCAACTAATAAAGGAAATGTGTTGCCAACTAATAAAAATATTAGTGGAATTATATTACCTACCATTACTGTTACAACCCAAAATAAGTTTTTATACCTTCCTTTTGTAATCATTTTCACTACTGTTTTTGCAGCTGTTGTTGGGTGTGTAATTGTTAATTCTGATATTAATGTAAATAAGTTAACTACTAATGCAATTACCAATATATTTGTTAATATGCTCATCCAATTTTCTTGACCAAAAATTAAACCTGCCAACACAAAAATTGATGCTCCGGCCATAACGCTATGAACTAACATATGTAAAGGTAATGTTGGACTTTGCCAAAAATCGCGTCCTTTAGCTTGTGCAAATAAAAAGGCTGTGTATACTGCTAATAAAATAGCAAAAATTGCCGTAATCCAAAGTAATGCAGTTTCTCCAGTTTCAATTTCAAAAAATGTAATTGCTCCCCAAATGGTTACTAACAATCCGAAAATTGTAATTGTGTAACCACCTTTTACCAACCAAGAATTCCATTGTGGACGCAATAAAACGTTTAAAAAACGGTCTGGTCTATCTAAATCCATCACCAAGAATAATCCTGTTAACGCTAAAAATGTTAATGAAATTCCAGCAGACCATAATTTAGCTGTAGAAGAAACTTCATACCCTAAAATAATTGCTAAAAATGGAATTAAAAATGCACCTGCCGCAATTGCTTTTGTAAAAACATAAGCAGAAACTTCCCAGCCCCAAAGTATTCCTTTATCTGGCGTATCATATACTCTTCGCGCCTTTCCAGTTAACACGTCAATATAATTAGGGTTTTCAGTATCTTTTCTCTGATAAGCAGCCTGAATATCATTATCTATAACCATTTGTAATAAATCTACATCTCCATTTGTATGTATCATTTTTTCAGCAGCTTTTGCAAAATGACCAACTCCACGCGCTTGCGAATTCCACAAACTTGGTCCAGATTTATCTGTAGCTTCCGGAATTAAACTGGCATCATCCGCATCTATATAGAACAGATTAGGATTGGTTCCTTTTTCTGGCTTACGAACTTTTACTGCCTGACGCGCTAATAATTGAGAAATCTCCGTTGTTGGATTGTGCATATCACCCGCAATAATTGCATGTTCCGGGCAAACAGTAACACAAGCTGGTTCTCTACCTACATCAACTCTATGTGCGCAATAATTACATTTAGCCGCTGTGTTATTATCTGGATCAATATACAAGGCATCATAAGGACATGCTTGCATACAAGATTTACAACCAATACAACGGTTGTTATCAAAATCTACAATGCCGTCTTCACGCGTATACAACGCTTCAACCGGACAAATTTCTACACAAGGTGCATCTGTACAATGGTTGCAACGCATTACTGAAAAAATTCTTCGTGTATCGGGGAATTCTCCCTTTTCAACTTGCTTTACATACGTTCTGTTTACACCAATAGCAACATCGTGTTCTGATTTACAAGCAGTTGTACAAGCATGACAACCTATACACTTTCGGTTATCTATTATAAAACCATACTTCATTTTTAAAATATATTTGGAATCCTATCAAAGTTAGTTTATAGGAATATTAGTTTTGTAACTAACATCACATATAAATTTATTTAGAATGGTTTTAAATAAATTAAAGCAATCATGTATTCAAAATGATTTATTTTTGCAAAACCATATAAAAATAACATGAGAATTCAAATACTATTTTTTGGAATTACAACGGATTTAACTGGAGAAAATTCAATTACTTTTGAATTAACTTCTGATAGCTCTGTGGGGATATTAAAAGTGGCGTTAAAAGATAGGTTTCCTAATTTAAAATACTTACATCAATTTGCCATAGCAGTAAATGAAGAATATGCTGAAGACAATTTAATTCTTTATGAAAATGATGTTGTAGCTATAATTCCACCTGTAAGTGGTGGTTAATTTCTGAAGTATTTTTTATCTATATAAAAAGTACCAAAAGGAATAATAGATGCTGCTAAAACTGCAATAAACGTTTTAGATTTCCACTCTAATTGATATTTTAAAACTATTGCTAAAATAACATAACCAATAAAAAGTATGCCATGAGGCATTCCTAAAATTTTCACATAAGAATCTATGCCGGCCAAATATTTAATTGGAGTTGCAATGAACAGCAACAATAAATAAGACACTCCTTCTAACACACTTACAATTCTAAATGTTTTCTTCATTAAACTAATTTTAAATTACAATCGGGCAAAAGTACACTTTTGATTTCTTAACTTTGTGAACGTTATCTTAAAAAATGGAAAATAAAACTTCAATAAAAATTACTTCTTCAACTTTAAATCTGCAAGATTGCTACAATTTTGTACAAGATGCTTCTTGTGGCGGCATTGCTTTGTTTGTTGGCACTGTTAGAAATGCTACTCAAAATAAAGAAGTAACTCTATTAGATTTTAGCGGTTACGAACCAATGGCGATAAAAGAAATGCAAAAAATTGCAGATACTGCTTTGGTAAAATTTGCAATTCATAAAATTGCAATTCATCATGCGGTAGGCGAATTAATGATTGGTGATATTCCTGTAATTATTGCGGTTTCATCAGCGCATAGAAAAGCAGCTTTTGAAGCTTGTGAATTTGCTATTGATACATTAAAAGAATCTGTTCCTATTTGGAAAAAAGAACATTTTGAAGATGGTGAGGTTTGGGTGAATTCGCATCCATAAATTAAAACTTTTCTATTCCTTCAAATAAGCTAAAAACGGATAATTGAGGATATTTATTTTTTAATTTACTTGTTATATCGTAACTCAAAATTCCCTTATTACAAACTATAACATAATACTTTTTAAAATCTGGTATAAAAGTATCTACCTCAAACTTTTTATGCGGAATCTTTTGATGTACATTAAACGGAATAACACTTTCAAGATTATTTACAACACTTACAATTTGAATATTAGAATCAGTTAATCTTTTCTTTAATTCTGAAGATGAAATTAACAAAGAACTATCCTGTGTTGTGCAATGTGCATCTAAATAATTAGAATTTCTAAATATATCTTTAAAAATTAGGGATTTGTTTTTCTTTAATTTAATTTTTAACTGACTGTTTTCTAAAGTATTATATATCAACAATTGATTTGTCAGTAGTTTTCCAGTTTTGGTAATTAATTTAACAACTTCATTTACTTGAAATAAAGCAATAATACCAACAATTGGATTTAAAGTTCCTGCTTCTTCACAATTAGGAATATCAGTAGCAATTTCCGGAAAAGCATCTCTTAAATTAGTTGTATAATCACCATCACCATTTAACACATTAAACGTTGCAACATAACCATCAAACTTATATAAAGAACCATAAACTAGCGGCTTCTTTTTAAGTACACATGCATCATTTATTAAGTATTTTATCTGCAAATTATCGGTTCCATCAACAATTATATCATACTTAGCAATTAGTTCTAAAACAGAATTTTTATTGATGGCTTTGTTGGTGTAGGTAACTTTTGTAAACGGCGCTCTTTTTTCAATTTCTTTGGCTAAAATTTCCACTTTTGGCTGATGAATATCTTTAACTCTAAAAAAAACCTGACGATGTAAATTAGAAACAGAAACAGTATCAAAATCAACCAAATGCAATTCACC
Source organism: Lutibacter sp. (assembly GCF_016342705.1). Lineage (GTDB taxonomy): Bacteria > Bacteroidota > Bacteroidia > Flavobacteriales > Flavobacteriaceae > Lutibacter. The sequence goes on from NZ_JAEINV010000002.1 coordinate 196,704, forward strand.
AATACCACTTGTGGCTAAATATATTGCAATGGGACTTCCTAAACCGCCACAACCAATTACTAAAACTTTGGCTTTTTGCAACAATTCTTGTCCAGCCAAACCAATTTCAGATAATGTAGTTTGCCTTTTAAAATATGCTTCTTTATTAAAGTCCATTACTTAATAATTTACGTTTCCCATTTTCATTTAAATAATACTTTTCATTGTTTATTAAAAAGAAGTTATTTAACTCTTTAAGATACGCAAAAAATTGTACATCTCCAAAACCATACACGGTATTTTCATTTTGCCAAAAAAGTAATTTTTGAACTATTTCCGTCGAAGTTAACGCTTCAGAAGCAACTATTTGAAGCATTTTATTTTCAATTTCATTGAAGCCGTTTTCTTGTGGAAACCTTTTTAAATGTTGATTTATTGCCGCTTGTAAATAGGTGAATTTTCCAATTTTACTAAAGTTAAATTCTGATAGATTTTTATAATTATTTTCAACAAATAATTTCCAAGCCTGATCTGCAAATAATAATTTATGTTTCGTTAGCTTTACTCTATTTTTATAAAGTTCAACATATTCTTCTGAAGAAAAGTCACTTAATGAATGTAACTTGGTTTTTCCTTTAACCCTTCCTGTGCAAACTAAATTATAGGTAACATCCTTTCGGTAATTCTGCAACAAAAAAGAACATAAAGCCAGCATGTTTACCTGGCAAAACAAATCGTATTCAAACCACAATACAATTTCATCGTAAATCGTTAAATCTTCAGTTTTTAATATTTCTTTTATGGTTTTATCAAAATATTCTAATTTTCCAACACCAAAATATTTTTCAAAAAAAGCATAGCGTTGTTTCCAAAAATCATCACTGGCAACTTGCTCTAATATTGGACCTTCGCAAAACATTTCTCTATAAATAACAATTTCACCTTTTATTCCTGATTTTTGAAATATTGGCAAAATTGCATCACCGTTAAGTACGTGAATTGAATTATTCATTTATTTCTTTAAATGCGTATTTAAAATCTTCAGGGGTATTAATATTTCTTATAAAACTATCATCAATTTCAACAATTTCAACATCAGAATTTATCAATACTTTACGTGGACAAGAATAACCTTGCGCTAAATAATTTAACAACAAAGTATAACTTTTAGGCTCCCAAATGGTAATTAAAGGTTCTGGAAACTGCGCGTTTTTCCCTTTAATTGTTGTGGCAATTTTTGATGGATTTCTATGTTTCAACAACAACTGAATAACTTCATCATTTACAAATGGCAAATCGGTTGCCAACACCAACCATGCAACATCTGGGTTTTCTTGAAAAGCAGAACAAATTGCGCCAAACGGGCCTAAACCAATAAATTTATCGGTAATTTTATTTTCATTTGAAATTTCTTGTTCTTCTCTAACCGATAAATAGGTTTTTAAATGATACTTTTCTAATAATTCTATAGTAACATCGCGCTGATTTTTACCATAAAATTGAAGCGTTCCTTTATCGGTTCCCATTCTGGTACTTTTTCCTCCAGCTAACACCAAACCTTGAATTGGAGCTATTTTTTGCTTGATAAGATTCTCAATATGAGTTGATATTTTATCAATTTCATCAATAGAATAACAGATTAAATTTTTAATTTGAGGATTATGTTCTTCTAAAAAAGAGAAGTATTTTGAATCATTTGTTAATTTTATAACAAACTGTATATTTGTTAACTGATCTAACCTTTTTAAAACCGAAGCCTCTTTATCATTGTCTAAAATCAACACTTGTTTAGCGCCTTCATAATGATTACCATTGATAAATAAAAAATCGTACTGTGAAAACTGAATGCGTTGATTGAATTTATTTACCGTTGAATTTACCTCATATTTTGCAGTACCTTTATGGTGATAAACAAACTTTTCGAAGGCTTTAGATTCAACAGCATCATTATGTGAAGCATCCAAATAAGCCATTTTATACTTGGTTAAATTTTGCGCAACTTGTTGTACTAAATTAGCTATTACATCACATTTTGTACCTACTATTGAAATTTCATTTGTCGCAAAATTATCGTTATCTCTTAATTTAAGTTTTGCGTGTTTTTGATGTTTACCCATTTTTAATGTCGCTTTTACCTCCAAATTTTTCAACCAATTTCACTTCTTTAATCACCATTTTTTGCGAAATGGCTTTACACATATCATACACTGTTAATGCAGCAATATTTGCACCTGTTAACGCTTCCATTTCAACTCCGGTTTTCCCTTCAATTGCAACCGTGCAAAGTATTTCAATATGCTCTTTATCAGTAATTTCAATATCAATATCAACACCATTTATAAGTAATGGATGACACATTGGAATTAATTCTGAAGTTTTTTTAACCGCCTGAATACCAGCTATAATAGCCGTTTGAAAAACCGGTCCCTTTTTAGTAATTAATTCATCATTATTAAAATGGGAAATAATTGCTGAACCTAAAAACATAGTAGCTTTTGCTGTTGCTTGTCTTTTGGTAACTTTTTTATCACCAACATTCACCATTTTTGGCTGATTCTTTTTATTAATATGGCTAAAGTTATCTTCCATAAATATAGGATTTTTAATGAAGTTCAGAACTATGTTTTATCTGAATTTAATAATTGGGAAAATCGTTCCTTTTGTAAAATTAGCGCTATCATCTGGCAATTCCAAAAAAGCATCTGCCTGCGTTAAATTTGCTAAATCACCTGAACCTTTTCCTGCTATTGGTGTTGCAATAATTTCCCCTCCCTTTAGATCTAATTTTACTTGTAAAAAATAGGTTAAATTAGGTTTAAAATAGAAGTCTTCTGATAAAATTGCTTCATTTATAGGCATTTCTAAATTAACCGATTTATAATACCAAGGATAAAAATATTTTAAACAACTCACAAAAGTTGACACTGGATTTCCCGGAAAAGCGAAAACTGTTTTATGTTGCTTTTTCCCAAACCAAAATGGTTTCCCCGGACGTTGTTTTACTTGATGAAATAATTTTTCCACACCTAAATTATTCAAAACTTCAGGAATAAAATCGAATTTTCCTTTTGAAACTGCACCACTAAAAAGCAATACATCATACTCCTTTAAAAAGCCCTTAATTGTTGATGTTAGTGTTTCTTTATCATCTAAAATATGAGCGGTATCCGACTTAATATGCAGCTTTTCTAATAAGGAAGCCAATGCATACACATTACTTCTTCTTATCTGATGTTCCGCTGGAATTTGATCAACTTCAACCAACTCATTTCCTGTTGAAACAATCATAACTTTTGGTTGTTTAGCAACTTTAATTGTGGCTTTTCCAACCGTTGCAAACACGCTAATTTCAGCTGCAGAAATTAAGGTGTCTTTGGGAATTAAAACATCGTGTTGCTTTCTGTCCAATCCTTTTAAATGCACATTTTGAAATTCCTTTACAGCATCTAAATCAACAGTTGCACTATTATTTTCTATAGTTAATAATTCATATTGAATTACAACATCAGTATTTTTTGGTAATACAGCACCTGTCATAGCCTCAATACAATTCTCAGTGTTTTTTAATGATAACTGTGGACTTCCAGCGGCCTGAATTCCTTCAATTTTAAAGGAGCGAATTCCTTTATTAAAAGCTGTTGATGAAATAGCAATTCCATCCATACTAACTCTGTTAAATGGCGGAAAATCTCTATCTGCAACAATATTTTCTTTTAAAATTCTACCTGAAGATTGTAAAAAATCAATCTCTTCAACCCCAAAATCTTCAGAGTTTTTTAAAATAATATCAAGAGCTTCTTTGACTGTTGTTAATTCCATTTTAATTACTTTTTATGGCACTAAAAAATGCATTTAATTTTTGTGAATCTAATTTCCCATTAGTTCTAACTCCGCTGCATACATCTAATCCAAAAGAGCCAACTTGTTCAATTGCAGTTTTGGCATTTAAAGGATTTAATCCTCCTGCTAAAAACACTGGAATATTTACGCTATTTACAATTTGTTTACTAATTTCCCAGTTATGCACTCTACCAGTTCCTCCTAATTCTTTAGTGGCTAAATTTGGGTTTCCGCTATCTAATAAAATGATATCAACTTTTGAAGAAATTTCAATAGCCTCTTCAATAGATTTTTCATTTAGTACATGTAAAACCTGAACAATTTTTACGTTTGGAAGTTCCTCTTTTAATTGCGCATGAGTTCCTTCAGTTAATGCATCAACCAATTGAATAGTAGTAGTTTTTACTTTTGAATGGTGTTTTAGAATTTCATCAACCTTAGTTTCACTAGTTAACAAAAAAGTTTCAATATGTTTTGGGACAGAAAGTGCTATTTCGGCTATTAATTCATCTGATATTATTCCAGGTCCACTTGGCATATTCCCAACCAAACCAACCGCTGAAGCTCCTGCACTAATTGCCAAATTTGCTTCTTGAATACTGCTTATACAACAAATTTTTATATGAGTTTTATTCATTATCCGCCAATTGTAGACATACTTTCGGAAACATCGTTTCCTCTATTTGCTTCTGCAATAAAACCGTTTTCCGGTTTGTGATGTACAGTTTTTATAAATAATTCTTTTAACTCATCATCACTTGCACCATTTCTTATAAAATCGCGTACATTAAAAACGCCACCATCAAACAAACAATTTTTAAACATTCCGGTTGCTGTAATTCTAATTCTATTACAATCGTTGCAAATGGTTCTTGTAAACGCTGGAATTATACCAAAAGTTCCTTTATAACTTGGAATTCTATAGTTTTTTGAAGTTGAAGATTTTTTTGACACAACCGATTCAACAGTTGAATATTGATTTTTTATATGATTGATAATTTTATTGAAATCCCAAAGTTCTTCCATATCTCTTTGTCCTTTTCCATTAAAAGGCATTTCTTCAATAAAACGAACTGCAATGTCCTTATCTTTAGAAAGCTCAACAAAATCAATAATTTCATCAGTATTAAAACCAGACTGTACAACTACATTTAGTTTTAATTTGAGATTACTTTTTTCTAATTTTTCAAAAGTATCAAACACATTTTCAAAAACATCTCTACGTGTTATTGTTGCGAACTTTTCTTTATGTAAACTATCAATACTTAAATTAATAGCATTTATGTTCAATGCTTCTAACTTATCTATATAGTTTGATATTAATGCGCCGTTTGTGGTAATGTTAATTTCATCTAATTTATCATTAAAGGAAAGCGATTCTAAAAAGCTAACAAAATCTTTTCTTACAAAAGGTTCTCCACCAGTTAAACGAACTTTATTTACGCCCAACTCAGAAAGAACGCGGGTAATTCTATACATTTCTTTGTATGAAAGTAGTTCTTTTCTATCAACAATATCAATTCCATGAGCAGGCATACAATATTGGCATCGCAAATTACACCGATCAGTAACCGCTAAACGTAAATATGAAATTTTCCTACCAAATTTATCTCTTAACTCCATTAATTGAGCGATATTTTGTTTCTTCCCAATACTATAACTTCTTCCTTTTCCAATTTTTTTAATACTCTAGAAATTGCTTCTCTAGATACTTTTAAATCTCTGGCAATGTCGAAATGCTTTCTGTTAATTGTAGCGTCATTATAAATTAAACTTGCATTCTCTAAATATTTTAACAGTCTAAACTCTAGGCTTTCAAAAGCAATATCATTAATTTTTTCTATTAAAAATGAAGTTTGCTGAACGTTTAATTTATTATAAAAAGATCTCCAAGAGCTATATTTCACAAACCACGAATTTACGGTTTTTGTTGGAACTGCAATGTACGTAATTGCACACTCTGCTTTAAGTCTAATTTCACTATTTTTACATTCCAATGAGTAAGTTATGGCTATTGCACTTGTTTGTTTCGCCGTTAAATAATGCAAAAATATTCCATTTCCTTTACCATCTCTGCGCATTACTTTTACAACACCTGAAATTACAAAAGGAATAAGTTCAATTTCGCGACGAATTTCAAGAATAATTTTATCGGGTTCTGCCTTTTTTAAAACGCCATAATTACACATTTCTTGTCGCAGATTCTCTTCTAAGAACGAAAATTTTTCAGCAACAATTTCATTAATCTTCATCAAAACAAGTAATTAATGAGGTAATTTATCCTTTAAAAGTCCATATAAGAACGCTCCTAAAGTAGCTCCAAAAATTACAACTAAAATAGAAACAACTCCTTTTCCAACTAAAACAAACATTGGTCCTGGACATGCTCCCGCTAAAGCCCAACCCAAACCAAATAAAGTACCTCCTAATAAATTTCTATACAAACCCACTTTTTTAGGAGTAATATGAATTTCGTTTCCTTCAAATGTTTTTACCATTTTCTTTTTAAATAGAAACATACTTATCATTCCCAAAAGTACTGCCGAACCAATTATTCCATACATATGAAACGATTGAAATTTAAACATTTCGTATATTCTATACCACGAAATAATTTCTGCCTTGCTCATTACTATTCCAAAAAGAATACCTACTAAAAAAAATTTAATGTATTTCATACTGTTTTCTTTTTAAAATAATAATGGTAAAATAAACCACGTCATTACTAAACCTCCAATAAAAAATCCGATTACTGAAATTAATGATGGTAATTCTAAGTTGCTTAATCCAACAATTGCGTGTCCGGAAGTGCAACCGCCAGCCCAACGCGCTCCAAAGCCAACCATAATACCTGCAATAATTAAGATTAAAAATCCTTTTAATGATAGCATTGTATCAATACTGAAAATTTCATCCGGCAAATATGTAGTTCCTGCATTTAGAATTCCAATATCAGCTAAGTCTTGAACCGTTTGAGGATTAATTGCAACTGCTTCTGTAGAAGAAGATAACCAGTATGTAGAAATAAAACCACCTGCAATTGCACCAAGTACAAATATTAAATTCCAGGTATTTTCTTTCCAATCAATTTTAAAATAGTCAACAAATTTACCAGCTCCTCCAATAGAACAAAGTGTTTCTAAATTTGATGAAACACCAAAACGTTCACCAAAATAAAAAAGCAAAAACATGACTAATGCAATAACGGGACCTGCTATATACCAAGCCCAAGGTTGAGTAATAAATTCCATAATTTATTTAATTAGTTAGTTTTATAAAAGTATTCTATAAATTATGTTGCTATGTAACTTTTGTTACATTAGTTAAAACTCAAGTATTTCAATTTTGTTTCTATTCAGTTTTATTTTCCCCTCATTTTCCAGTTGTTTTAACAATCTAGAAATTACAACTCGAGAAGTATGCATATCATAAGCAATGTCTTGATGTGTTGTATTTAATGAAGTTTCTCGCATAATTTGAGCTTTATCTTTCAAGTATTTATACAAACGCTCATCCATACGCATAAACGCCAGCGTATCAATAGTTTCCATCATTTCATTTAAACGAATATTATAACTATCAATTACAAAATTTCTCCAAGATTTGTATTTTACTAACCATTCATCTAATTTTTCTTTTGGTAAAAAAATGATTTCAGATTCCTTTTCAGCAATTGCTCTAATTCCACATTTACCATTAGAGATAGCGCTTGCAAACGAACTTGCACAAGTATCACCTCGTTCTAAAAAGTACAATAATATTTCTTCACCTTTTTTATCTTCTCGTACAATTTTAATTGCGCCATCTAATAATAAAGGTACTCCTTTCATTTTATCACCTAAATCAACCAGTAACTCATTTTCACGTAGTTTTTTATATACACCAACCTGCTCAATTTCGTCTAATAATTCTTTTTCAAAAACAAATGAATAATAGTTGTCTAATTTTTCTCTTATCATTTTAAATAATTTAAAATTTTGTTAGTAGCTCCAGTGTTTTTCACAACAAAATCAAGAGCTTTTTTTCCTGCTTCTATTTTTTTACCATTTGGCAATAAAAATTCGTCTAAAAGTACGGATAATTTTTGAGAATTATCCACTACAAAACAAGCTTCATTTTTCACCAACTCAACAGCTTCATTAAATTTATAATAATTTGGACCTATAATTATTGGGACCCCAAAAGTTGCAGGCTCCAAAACATTATGAACTCCAGATTTTGTATATCCACCTCCAACATAAGCAACATCTGCATAACTATAAATTTTAGTTAACACACCAACAGTGTCAATTATAAAAACCTGAAATTCTTGAAGGTTTTTATCTTCTTTTTCAGAAAATAACACAGTTTTTTTTGAAATTTCACTCTTTAAGTCTGCTATATCTTGATGGGTAATGTTATGAGGTGCAATTATAAACTTTTCTTCTGCTGAAGCTTTGTTATTTATATAATCTAACAATAAATCTTCATCTTCTTTCCAAGTGCTTCCAGCAACTAACGTATGTGTATTATTCTTGAATTCAGCTATAAAATCTAATTGATTATTTTGTTTGGTAATTTCAAAAACTCGGTCAAAACGAGTATCACCACTTACAGTAACATTCGTAAAATTGATTGACTTGAGCAATACTTCTGAGTTTTGATCTTGCACAAAAAAATGAGAAAATGTTTGTAATGATTTAATCATCCAACCACCATACCATTTAAAAAATGATTGATTTTTTCTAAATATTCCAGAAACAAGAATTGTTTTTATTTTTCTCTTTTGAAGTTCTTTTAAATAATTTGGCCAAAATTCATATTTTACAAAAATGGCCAATTCAGGATTTACAATATCAAGAAAATTCTTTACATTTTTCTCCATATCTAAAGGTAAATAACACACCACATCAGCACCATCATAATTTTTACGAACCTCATAACCCGATGGTGAAAAAAAAGTAAGTACAATTTTTATTGAAGGATAAAGTTGTTTTAATTTTTCGATAATTGGTCTTCCTTGTTCAAATTCACCTAATGATGCACAATGTATCCAAATAACTTTATCTGTTTTCAAAATTGCAGCTTTCAGTTTTGTAAACACATTTTTGCGCCCATCAATAAAAAGTTCTATTTTTTTATTAAAAATCGCAATAAATTTTAGCCCAAAGCTAACCCCAGAAATAACTATGTTATATAATTTATACATAAAAAATCAAAGTTACAAAATAAGTGCATAAAAAAACTCCTAAACCATAAAAGTAAAGGAGTTTTTAAATCAATAAAAATCTATGTATTAAACCTCAAAAGGTTCTATAGAAACATAAGACTTGTTGTCTTTTCTTTTTTGGAATTTAACCACACCGTCCACTTTTGCGTGTAAAGTATGATCTTTTCCCATATATACGTTATCACCAGGATGGTGTGTAGTTCCTCTTTGACGGATTAAAATGTTTCCTGCAATTGCAGCTTGTCCACCAAATATTTTTACTCCTAGTCGTTTCGATTCTGATTCTCTACCGTTCTTCGAACTACCTACTCCTTTTTTATGTGCCATGATGTTATGGTTTTAAAATTGTAAATATTAGTTAGTTAATGCTTCAATTAATTCAGCTTTCTTCAAAGAAGTGTATCCTGAAATACCTTTTTCTTTAGCTAACTCTTTTAATTCAGCTACAGTCATTGAGCTTAAGTCATCAGAAGCTGCCGCTGGAGCTTCAACCTCTTTTGCTTTTGGTGCTGCTTTTTGAGCTGGTGCTTTTTTAACTGCACCACTTGCTGCAATACCTTCAATTTGAATTTCAGTAAAAGATTGTCTGTGACCATTTTTTACTTTATATCCTTTTCTACGTTTCTTTTTGAAAACGATAACTTTATCACCTTTTAAGTGACCTAAGATTTTTGCCGTTACTTCGGCTCCTTCTATAGCTGGGGCGCCAACTGTTACTGTACCTCCGTTTTCTAAAAGAAGAACTTTATCAAAAGATACTTTAGATCCTTCTTCTCCTTGTAAGCGGTGTACGTAAACCTTTTGGTCTTTTGCTACTTTAAACTGCTGCCCTGCTATCTCTACAATTGCATACATAAGCTTTATTTTATATTCGCTTTATTAATTATTTAATTCGCCTAAAACTTTAGGCGGGTGCAAATATAATTCTTTTTTCTTTTTTGACAAAACATATTTTAAAGAATACTCTCACATTAAGTATTTTAACTATTTCTATCTTAATTTTCAGTTAATTTTTTGTTTAAAACTAAGATAACCCAAAAAACTTTAATATTTTTGAAGCTATGGATTTTGCTATGAATAATGCCCATAAATTTTTATTTCAAGTTAAAAACTGTAACAAGTTTAACCTTTCAGCGACAAATTTCGCGATACTATTTAATTTAATTAAACAATTATAAACTATGAGAAAAATTTATTTAATAAGTTTTTTAACACTACTTGCAAGTGCTGCTATAATGGCGCAACAAGTAGAATTTGAAGAATACGATTTAAGTAACGGCTTGCACGTTATTTTACATCAGGACAACTCAGCTCCTGTTGTAACAACCTCTGTGATGTACCATGTTGGCGCAAAAGATGAAGTAACTGGAAGAACTGGGTTTGCACATTTTTTTGAGCATTTATTATTTGAAGGAACTGAAAATATTCCAAAAGGAGAGTTTTTTAAAATAGTTTCTGCGAATGGAGGAAGCAATAATGCAAATACCACTCAAGACAGAACTTATTACTACGAGACTTTCCCTTCAAACAATTTAGAATTAGGATTATGGTTAGAATCTGAACGCATGTTACACCCGGTTATTAATCAGGATGGCGTTGATACACAGAATGAAGTTGTAAAAGAAGAAAAAAGAGCAAGAATTGATAATGCTCCTTATGGTAAAATTATTTACAGAACAGGAATTAATCAACACATATTTAAAAAACATCCATACAAAAACTCTGTAATAGGAAGTATGGAAGATTTAGACGCTGCTCAGTTAGAAGAATTTAGAGCTTTTCATAAAAAGTTTTATGCACCAAACAATGCAGTATTAGTTGTAGCCGGTGATTTTGAAAAAGCTGCTGCTAAAAAAATGATTCAAGATTATTTTGGTGATATTCCTGCAGGAAACCCAGTTGAAAGAGTTAGCATTGTTGAAGATGCTGTTGAAGCTAAAAAAGTAACTGAATACGATTCAAATATTCAACTTCCTATAAAATTATTCATTTTTAGAACACCTTCAAGTAAAGATAAAGATGCGTATGCTTTAGATATGGTTTCTTCAATTTTAACTAGCGGAAAAAGCTCTAGAATGTATAAAAAATTGGTTGAAGAGAAAAAAGCATTACAAGTATTAGCTTTTAATGATTCTCAAGAAGACTATGGAACTTATATTATGGGTGCGCTTCCTATGGGTGAAACTTCTTTAGATGATTTAGCAGTTGAAATGGAAAATGAAATTACAAAACTTCAAACAGAATTAATTTCAGAAAAAGAATACCAAAAATTACAAAACCAGTTCGAAAACAATTTTGTAAACTCAAATTCTGGTGTTGAAAATATTGCAGGAACGCTTGCAGCTAACTATATGTTAAAAGGTAATACTAAATTAATAAACGATGAAATTAATATTTATCGTTCAATAACTAGAGAAGACATTAAACGTGTTGCTAACGAACTTTTAAATGCAAACAACCGCGTTGAAATGGATTACCTAAAAGCAAAAAGCGAATAATTATAAAGATGAGAAAACAAATGAAAACAAAAATAACAACATTAATTGCATTGTTTCTTCTTTCTTTAGGAATAAATGCGCAAATAGATAGAACAAAACAACCAGTTGCCGGTCCTGCTCCAAAAATTAATTTAGGAAAACCGCAAACTTTTGAACTTAAAAACGGATTAAAAGTACTTGTGGTTGAAAACCATAAATTACCAAAAGTAACTGCAAGTTTAATATTAGATAACGGTCCTGTTTTTGAAGGTGACAAAGCTGGTTTAACTAGCATTGCTGGTGGAATGATGGGGAACGGAACAACAAACATGTCAAAAGATGTATTTGTTGAAGAAATTGATTTTTTAGGAGCTTCTTTAAATATTGGAAGCCAAAGTGCCAATTTCAATACATTATCAAAGTATTTCCCTCGTATTTTTGAATTAATGGCAGATGCTGTTCAAAATCCATTATTTACGGCTGAAGAGTTTGAAAAACAACAAGCACAATTAATTGAAGGAATAAAATCTGGAGAAAATAGTGTTGCTGAAATTGCTGGAAAAGTAGAAGGTGCTTTAGTATATGGTAAAAATCATCCATATGGAGAGTTTGCAACTGAAACAACTGCAAAAAATGTAACTATTGATGATGTTAAAAACTTTTACGCAACATATTTTAAACCAAATAATGGTTACTTAGTAATTATTGGCGATGTTAACTTTAAAGATGTTAAAAAACTGGTGACTTCAAAATTAGGAAAATGGGGTAAAGGAACGCTTCCAACTTATACAATTCCTGAAGTAAAAAATGTTGCAACAACAGAAATCAATTTTGTAGATATGCCTAATGCTGTTCAATCTAGTATTGCAGTTGTAAATACGGTAGATTTAAAAATGAGCAATCCAGATTATTTTCCACTTTTATTAGCCAACAAAATTTTTGGTGGTGGTGGAGAAGGTCGTTTATTCTTAAACTTACGTGAAGATAAAGGTTATACTTACGGAGCTTATTCAAGAATTGGTAACGACGAAAGAACTGCTGCTACATTTAAATCATCTGCTTCTGTTAGAAATATGGTTACAGATAGTTCAGTAGTTGAATTTATTAAAGAAATTAAAACTTTTAGAAACACTAAAGTGTCTGAAGAAGAACTTAAAAATGCAAAAGCAGCATACATTGGAAATTTTGTAATGGCTTTAGAAAGAACCTCTACAGCTGCTAGTTATGCTTTAAATATTGCTACTAAAAACTTATCATCAGATTTTTACGAAACGTATTTGCAAAAAATAAATGCTGTTACAGTTGATGATATTCAACGTGTTGCTCAAAAATATTTTAGTGCAGATAATGCAAGAGTTGTTATAGTTGGAAAAGCTTTAGACGTATTGCCAAATTTAGAGAAGTTACCTTATAAAATTAATTATTTTGATAAAGAGGCTAACCCATCTTCTAAACCAGAAATGACAAAACCAATTCCTGCAGGAGTCACTAAAATTTCTGTAATTAATAATTATTTTAATGCTATTGGTGGTGCAGATAAAATTAAAGCTTTAAAAAGTACTTTAGTTACTTATGAAGCTACAGCCATGGGAAGCACTATTCAATCAACTGAAAAAAGAACAGCAACACACTACGCTAATGAAACAAGCATGGGTGGAAATGTACTTGCTAAAGTTGTTATTAGTGATGCTGGTGTTTTTATGAACAAACAACCATTACCTGCTCCAATGGCTAGTGAAATGACTAATACTTTAGGGACCTTTTTAGAAATGGGACTTTTAAATAATGAAAAGTCTATTTTAACAGGAATTGAACCTTTAGATGGTAAAGACGCCTACGTAATTTCTACAAAAGGAGAAATTGTATCAACTGCCATTTATTTTGATGTTGCAACAGGTTTAAAAGTAAAAGAAGCTCAAACAGTTTCAATGGGTGGCCAAACTCAAAGTCAAGAAGCTACTTTTTCTGATTATAAAGATTTTAACGGTGTTAAATTTCCAGCAGTAAAAAGCGGAAGTTTAGGACCTCAAAAAGTAGAGTTTAAATTAATTGATGCTAAAGTTAACGAAGGTGTGACTGACGCAGATTTTCAATAAATAATATTGTTTAAATACCGAAAGGCGACTTAAGAAATTGAGTCGCTTTTTTTATTTTGTTTTATTTACCAAATACACACCAAAAATTATAATTCCTCCTGCTAGTATTTGAACTGCTGAAATTCTTTCACCATCAAAAATTCCCCACAAAATTGCTACAATTGGAATTAAATAGGTTACAGATGAAGAGTACACTGGCGTAGATATTTTTATTAAATGATTGTATAATATTTTAGCTAAACCAGTTCCAAAAACTGCTAAAATAGCAATATATAGTAATGACATTGCACTGGTTTCATTAACTTCAAAAGTTGAAAATATACCCGTAAAATATAATATAACAACCGCTGGAATCATTAAAATCATAAAATTTCCAACCGCAATACTAATTGCATCTAAATCTTGTAAATGTTTTTTTATAATATTTAAGTTAAAGGCATAACAAATTGTTGCAATTAAAACCAACCCAGCGTAGGAGTAATCTTGCGAAGGATTTATTTCAGCTCCTTTTAAAATTAAAATTAAAGTTCCTGCCAAACCAATTAACACTCCAAAAAACTGTCTTCTTGTAAAACTAAAACCAAAAATCAACGATCCAAATAATAAGGTGTTTAAAGGCGTTAGTGAATTTAAAATTGAGGCAATTGAACTATCAATATGTTTTACCGCAAAGGCAAACAAAAAAACAGGAATAAAGCTACCTATTACACCATTTAAAAACAAATAGTACCACTGGCTCCTATTAATTTTAAAAACACGTTTAAAACCAATTAAAAATAGAAATATCGCAGTAATTAATATTCTTAATGCACCAACTTGAACTGGTGTAAGGCTTATTAATGCTTTTTTCATTAAAATAAATGAACTTCCCCAAACTAACGAAAGAATTACTAAAAAAATCCATTTTTGTTTATGTTGCTCCATTTTAAAAATAAAACAACAAAAATCGTATAATTATTCGGAAATGAATGTATTAGTTTATAAATTCGTTCTTTTAATATTAGTATACTTTAATTATGAAAAATTTAATTTTCCTTTTTGTATTTATTTTAAGCTTTATTTCTTGCACTCAAGACAAAAAAAAACCAACTCAAGAAAATAACTCAACAGAAAAAACAACTATTGCCGCCGTGTATGAAACTTATGAAATGGACATAGAAGGCATGACCTGTGAGATTGGATGCGCACGCACCATTGAATCAAAATTATCAAAAACAAAAGGTGTTGCTTATTCAAAAGTAGATTTTGAAAGTAAAAAAGGAGTGTTTACCATAGATACAAACATATTGAATGAACAAAAAGTTAAAGAAAAAATTGATGGTATTGCTGGCGGAGACCTATATTTTGTTGTGAAATCAAAAAAAATTAACAAAATTTTAAAATAATTTAAAAATAATTTGTGCATATCAATAATTTTGTCGTTAATTTGCACCACAAATAAAAATCAATCGAAAATGAAACAAATTAAATTTTTAATCGCAGTTGCATTAGTTAGTGTATTTGCGTTTTCTTGTAAAGAAGCTCCAAAAGAAGAAGCTGTAGAAGAAGTAGTAGTTGAAGAAGCTGCTCCTGTTGTAGAAGAAGTAGAAGTTGCTGTTGATACAACTGCAGCTGCTGTTGAAGAAGTTGTTGTTGAAGAAGTAAAATAATTCTTTTTACAAAACAAAATAAAAAAGAGCTTCAAATTTGAAGCTCTTTTTTTTATGCCCTTTTGTTTCTTAAAGAATAATACAGAAATAACAAACTCATAAAAAACAACAAGCCTACCAATTGGTGACTAACACCATAAAACAGCGGTATCTTACCTTTTACATTCATAACAGTTAAAATTCCTAAAGTTACCTGCACTAACACAAGAACAACTGTTAAATTCAACCATTTTTTTGATGCTTTTTCAACTTTTTTATGTAACTTAAAAAACATAAAAAACACACAGATTACTAATATATAAGCCAACATTCTATGTGTAAATTGTATAAGCGCCGGAGCAAATAAATAACTATCATAATTAATCATATTACCCCAATTCCAATGTTCACCATCCAATAAAACACTTGGAATAAATTCTCCATTCATACTTGGCCAAGTAGGGTAATAAAGCCCTGCTCTCATTCCAGAAATAATTCCAGCAATTACTAATTGAAAAAAAGTTAAAATTAATACCCAAAGAACTATTTTTTTTGATTTTACTTTTTTCAAACTTTTAAACGCATACACATCGGCCAAAGTTTTAACCATTGCTGCAATAACCAAAACAGCAAATATGAAATGAATAGTGAGCTTATAAGCATTCACCCAAGGCCGATCTACTAAACCACTTTTTACCATTATCCAACCTGCTGATGCAGTTAGTATAGTTAACAAAACCACCAATCCAAGTCGTTTTATTAAATAAGAGTCTATTTTTTTTGTGAAAACAAAAATTAAAAACGGGATTAAAAATATAAATCCTAATGCTCTCACCCAAAATCGATGAAAATACTCCCAGAAATATATAAATTTAAATTCTTGAATGGTAAATGTTGAATTTATTTTATGAAACTGAGGTGTTTCTTTATATAATTCAAATTCTTGAACCCATTCTGTTTCATTTAACGGCGGAACAACCCCAGTAATTACATCCCATTTTGTTATGGACAATCCAGAGCCTGTTAACCTAGTTATACCTCCTAATATTACTTGGCCAATTAACATTATTAATCCAATCAATAGCCAAGCTCTAATTATTTTTGAATATTTGTACGTTTTGTATTTCATTTTTTCCACTCTATTGTTTCAACTAAATGAATTATATCTTTCTCAATATATTTTACTGCAGGCAATATAGAATCATAGTTTGGTTTCACGTAAAAATATAGCGCACCTGCTAACACATTATTTACGCTATCTGTAACTCTAAATTGAATATTAGTTGCAACATCTCCTTCCACTGAATACATTTTTCCATACACTTTTTTATCAAAATTTTCATAAGGAATTGCGTTAATTGCATCTGCTTTTACGGTATGCTTAAAAGTTAGTTTTTCTACCTCTGCAAGTATTTCATTTATGTTGTTATCCACCTTTCTGTAGGTAATATGAATTGTTGCTTTTAAATGAGGGTACTCAATAGTTAACCAACAATTATCTTTTACATGTGTAGTTGCTAAATTTGAAATTTCAAAAGAATAAGGGCAATTAAAATTATGTTTAACATATGTTGGCTCAGGATATTTTAGTGTTAAATAAGGTTTTGGTTTCGGAATAGTTTCGTTGCCACAAGACTGCATAACCATAATTATTAAAAACAAAACAATATTTTTTTTCATACCAAATTAAGCGTCTCTTTTAATAGTTACTTTCACTTGTTTAATTCTTTTTTTATCCATTAATTCAATTTTAAATGAATAATTATTGAATTTTATTATTTGATTTTTTCTTGGGAATTTTCCATAAATTTCTAAAATAAAACCAGCAATTGTTTCCGCCTCTCCTCTTTCCTCTTCAAACATCTCAGAATCATCAGACTCAATAACTTTATAAAAATCTTTTAAGTTTGTTTTGCCCTCAAACAAAAACGTGTTTTCATTTATTTTAGTGTAAAATAAATCATCATCATCATATTCATCATTTATATCTCCAACAATTTCTTCAATAACATCTTCTAAAGTAATAATACCGCTTGTACCACCATATTCATCTACCACAATTGCTAAATGGCTTTTCATTTCCTGAAACTCATTCAATAAATCGTCTAACTTTTTATTTTCTGGAATAAAATAAGGTTCCCTAATTAACTTTTGCCAATTAAAGTTTTTCTTATTTAAATGTGGTAATAAATCTTTTGCATATAAAACCCCAATAATATCATCCATATTTTCACCATAAACAGGGTTTCTTGAAAATCCTTTTGAAACAATTTTTGAAATTACATCTTCATATTCTTCATCACGTGCAATAGCAAAAATATCCATTCTTGGAGTCATAATCTGACTTGTTTCTGTGTTTCCAAAATTTACAATGCCTTGTAATATTTTGTGTTCATCTTTTGAAGTAGCATCATTTGAAGTAATTTCTAATGCCTGAGATAATTTTTCAACAGATAAATTTGATTGTTTTTTACGTAATTTATTTTCAATAATATTAGTTAAGTTTAATAATGGAATGCTTATAAATGAAAGTAACACATTTAATATTTTCACTGGAATTACCATAAAAATTGCAAATTTTAAAGAATTACGGGTTGCATAAATTTTTGGTAAAACTTCGCCAAATAACAATATTAAAAAAGTTACAAGAACAACTTCAATTAAAAATTTAATAATTTCTGAACTAATTTTAGTAAAAACACTTTCGCCTATATAGGCAAATATTAATACAATTAAAATATTAATAAAATTATTTGAAATAAGAATAGTAGCTAATAGTTTTTTAGGATTTTCTAATAGTTGAGCTACCATTTTTTTACTACTAGAATTAGAATCTGCAGCTTCATTTAATGTAGTTCTAGATAATGAGAAAAATGCAACTTCAGCACCTGATATTAATGCCGATAATGTTAACAATAAAAACAAAGCAACAACTCCTAGTGTTAACCAAATGTTTGGGTTTTGCATTAAAAATAGAAACGTGGGTTCTGGGTCCAAATTATTTAAAAATTAAATTAAACTTAGAAAGGCAAATCATCATCTTCAACATTAGAATCAACTTGTTCAGGCTTGTTTGCTGCTGAAATTTTAGATGCTTCCTGATGTGGGGGAGCATTTAAATCATTTTTTGTTGTTAAAAACGTCATATCTACCACATGAATTTCAGTTGAATATCTTTTTACACCATCTTCGCCTTCCCATTGACGAGATTTTATTCTTCCTTCAACATATACTTTATCACCTTTACTAAGGTATTTTTCACAAATTTCGGCCAATTTATTTCTAACTACAATATTATGCCATTCTGTTGTGGTAACTTTTTCTCCAGTTTGCTTATTCGTATAGGTTTCATTTGTTGCTATTGGAAAACGGCCAATTGAATTTCCACCTTCAAAATAATGCATTTTAACCTCATCACCAAGGTGACCAATAAGTATTACTTTATTTACAGTTCCTGCCATTTTAAGTAGATTTTCAGTGAATTACAAAAGTACTAAAAATTTTAGTTGCTTTTATATTCATTTAAAAAATTGTCAATAAGTATTGGCACTGGAAAACGCTCAATTTCATCCCAATTAAACGAAAATTTCACTGAACTAGGCACGCTAATAATCCAAAATTTTGTAAAAATATGCTGATGCGATAACTTATGAACAACCATTGTTTGATTAAACAACTTTACAGATACGTTTAACTCTCCAAATAGTTCATTAAATTTATTATGTTCAATTAATTGGTTAATAGCTATCTCTTGTTTGCTTTCTAACAAGGGGAATTGGTACAAATTTACCCAAATTCCCTGTGTTCTCTTTTCAATTATTGTTTTATTATCAGAAGATTGTACCACTAAATAATTAAAATATCTGTTTTTAACTTTCAGTTTTTTTTCTTTAACAGGAAGTGCCTTTATTAAATTTTTAGCCAGTGAAATACAACTACTATTTAACGGACAAACCTCACAGTCTGGATTTTGAGGCTTACACATCCTAGCTCCAAACTCCATAACAGCCTGATTGTGAGTGCCAGAAATTGAAGTATTTAATAACTTTTGAGCCAATAATTTAAACTCCTTAATTCCTTTTGTACTATTAATAGGTGTATTAATTCCAAAATAACGAGCTAATACTCTATAAACATTTCCATCTACAACAGCAGTGGGTTCATTATAACAAATAGAAGCAATTGCTGAAGCAGTATAATCTCCAACTCCTTTTAACTTTAAAATACCATTATATGTTGCCGGAAAATCACCGCCAAAATCATTCACAATACTTTTTGCAGAAAAATGCAAATTTCTAGCACGTGAATAATATCCCAAACCTTGCCATAATTTTAATACCTCTTCTTCAGATGCTTTTGCCAAATGAAAAACTGTTGGAAAATGTTCCATAAATTTCAAAAAATAGGCCATTCCTTGGTCAACTCTCGTTTGTTGAAGAATAATTTCTGACAGCCAAATTATATAAGGGTCGTTAGTTTTTCTCCAGGGTAAATCTCTTTTATTTTGTAAATACCACTGTACTAATGTATTAGAAAATTTCATTGCTTTTTATATAAAACACAATAATACATGATTTAATCAATTAAATTTTAATGAATTAACTTTTTGATTTTGATTAATATATCATATATTTGCCGTCTTAAATTTATAATAAACTATATAACAATAATAAAAATGACGAAAGCAGAGATCGTATCAAATATCTCAGATAAATCTGGGATAGAAAAAACAGATGTTTTAGCAACTGTTGAAGCGTTTATGGAAGAGGTAAAAAACTCCTTAGAAAAAGGTGACAATGTATACTTAAGAGGATTTGGGAGTTTTATAATTAAAACTAGAGCCGAAAAAACTGGAAGAAACATTTCAAAAAACACTACTATTAAAATTCCTGCTCACAACATTCCATCGTTTAAGCCTGCAAAAGTATTTGTAGAAGGCGTTAAAAACAAAGTAACTGTTGCATAAGCAAAAACAAATTATTAACAAAAAATAACATTTTATTATGCCAAGTGGTAAAAAAAGAAAGAGATCAAAGATCTCTACGCATAAACGCAAGAAAAGAGCAAGAGCAAATAGACATAAAAAGAAAAAGTAAGCTTTGCTTACTTTTTTTCTTTACGTATTAAGTTCATTGAAATAAATATTTGCATTTATAAATTGCAAATATTGTTGGGTAAATTCCTGCAAAAACATAGTATAAATCGTGCAACTATTTATAGTTGTGCATAAAAACAATTCAGAGTGAAAACAGAATTAATTATTAGATCAAATTCCTCTGATATTGATTTTGCCTTATTAAAAGACGGCAAATTAACTGCATTAAATAATGAAACCAATGATAATAAATTTTCTGTTGGTGATATTTTTTTAGCTAAAATTGGAAAAGTACTATCTGGCTTAAACGCATCATTTGTTGATGTTGGTTATGAAAAAGATGGTTTTTTACATTATCAAGATTTAGGAGCGCAGTTAAAGTCTTTAAATAAATTTATAAAAGGTGTTAGCACAGGTAAAATTAAAGATTACACTTTAAAAAATTTTCAACTAGAAAAAGACATTGATAAAAATGGAAGTATAGTTGATGTATTAAAATCAGGTCAAAATTCATTAGTACAAATTGTAAAAGAACCTATATCTACAAAAGGTCCACGATTGAGTTCAGAAATCTCAATTGCTGGTAGATATTTAGTTTTAGTTCCTTTTTCAGACAGAGTGTCCGTATCTCAAAAAATTATGGATCCTTTAGAAAAAGAGCGGCTGAAAAGACTCATTAAAAGTATTAAACCGAAAGGCTTTGGAGTTATTGTGAGAACAGTAGCTGAAAATAAAAAAGTTGCAGAACTTGATAAAGATTTGCAAAACTCTTTAGAGCGCTGGGTTGTAATGTGTAAAAAGTTTAGAACTTTAAAAACACAAGATACACCTACCAAAGTTTTAAGTGAATTAAACAGAGCTTCTTCTATTTTAAGAGATTTGTTTAATGATTCTTTTACAAGCATAGTAACTAATGATGAAGTACTGTTCTTAGAAATTAAAGAATACTTACAAGAAATTGCTCCAGATAAGGAGTCTATTGTAAGTTTGTATAAATCGCAACTTCCTATATTTGAAAAATATGGAATTGAACGTCAAATAAAAACATCTTTTGGCCGTACTGTTTCTATGAGTAAAGGAGCTTATTTAGTTATTGAACACACCGAAGCTTTACACGTTATTGATGTAAATAGTGGTAACCGATCTAACAAAGCTTCCTCTCAAGCAGATACTGCACTTGAAGTTAATTTAATTGCTGCATCAGAAATTGCAAGGCAATTACAATTAAGAGATATGGGCGGAATTATAGTTGTTGATTTTATTGATATGCATACTGCTGAACATAGACAAAAACTATATGACTATTTAAAAGCTGAAATGGATTTTGATAGAACAAAACATAAAATATTACCACCAAGCAAATTTGGCTTGGTACAAATTACAAGACAAAGAGTTCGACCTGAACTTGTTATTAAAACACAAGAATCTGACCCAAGTGGTGGTTCTGAAGAAGTTGAAGCCCCTATTGTTATAATTGACAAAATTGGCGAAGAGCTTGAAAAACTAATAAATTTAAATAAACACAAAAAGATATCATTAAATGTACATCCTTTTATTGCTGCTTATTTAACAAAAGGTTTTCCATCAATTCAACACAGATGGTTTACAAAATACAAAAAGTGGATTAAAATTTTACCAAGAGATGCTTACCAATATTTAACATATAATTTTACCAATAAAGAAGGTGAAATTATTGAATAAGGTAATTCACAATATCTATAAAGTCCTGCGAAAGCAGGGCTTTTTTTTAAAACCAATACCCAACATTAAAATACCAAAATTTTTCTTTAGTATCTGGAGACCAGGCATAATTAATTTCTATTGGCCCTAAAAAAGTATCAATACCATAACCAACCATATATCCGGATTTAGTATTTTCAAAAATCTTTCCTTCATTAAATAAATCATTCTCTACCCTAGCATAATTAGCTGTTAATGAAAAATAGTTTTTAGGTAAAAACTCAAAACGAGTTGTTAAAGCCGATTTTAAAAAAGCATTTTCATTTAAGGCTGCCATATCATATCCACTAAATGGTATTAAATTATTTATAAAATTTTCTCCATAACCACCAATATTATAATCAAGTGCTCTATTTTCATTAATTCCAAAGGTTATACCTGCATCAGATTTAAAATGGAGTGTTAATCTATTAAAAAAAGTATATGCAATTCCTATTTTACCTTTTAATTGAGAAAAGCTAGAAAATGGATCATGTGTTGATTCAAAATCATTTTCAAAGTTAGAAGATGCTAAATACCATCTAAAATCTACATCTAAATAAACTCCTTTTTTCTGAAAATATTTTTTATCATAAGTATCTAACTTTATATAAGAAATTACGTTAAAATAATTAGACTTATCAAAATAGCCTCTTTTCTTTTTGTTAACTAAATCATTAATTTCTAAGGAAGAAATTGTTTCAGTAAACACTTTTAATTTTTTATGTTCTAACCCAGCTCCTAGCGCAAATTTTCTACTAAATACAGTTTGAATATAAGCTTGATTTGTAAAATCTTCATACACTAAATTAATTTTATTTACATTAGCTTCATCATATCTCACATTAGAATTAAAGCTATTATATCTTGATCTAAATCCAAAACTTGTATAAAAACCATTGTCAATAAAATAATTAAAATTATATCTAATATTGTCTCCTAATATTAAATCAGTTGATGTTACATCATTCTTATTAAATAAATGTTTAGAGGTTACGTTTAACAAAATTCCCGTTTTATATAAATCATCAAAATGAACCCCTAATTGCAAATAATTGGAAACTCTATTTTCCTTTATTTTAAATTTAACAATACCTCCACTTTCATCCTTTATCAGTTTATATTGAATGTTTTCAAAATTTCCTGTTGCGGAAAGGTTATTTACACCTTCAATTAAATTAGAATAGCTAATGGTATCTTGTTTTTTTAAATTAAGTTTCCCAAGAATATAGGCGCGTGTATAATTTTCATTTCCCTCAATTTCAATATTTTCAACGTGTATTTTTTGAATTTGATTTGTATTTACATGTTGCCTAGGTTTTGCCACTTGATTTTGAGCAATTTTAACTAGTTGATCTATTTTTTCTCTTGAAGCTCTATCACCTTCAGCCATAATTTCATTCACTTTATCAAATGAAATTACGTTGAAATCTTTCATATTTGGTTTAATTAACAAATCAACTTTTTCATGTTTATATTCCAATGTTTTGTACATTTGAAAACCTACTATTTGATTTAGAATTTTAACCGCTGAGTTTAAATCTTTTTTACTCTCCAATCCACTTTGAATATCAACTCCAATAATTACATCGGCTCCCATATCTAGCACTTCATTAACTGGAAAATTATTCACAATACCACCATCTGTTAACAACATTCCATCTATTTCAACTGGTGCCAATAATGTTGGAAATGAACCACTTGCTTTCACAGCTTCTGGCAAAAAGCCTTTATCTAAAATAACTTGCGTACCCGTTTCTAAATTAGTTGCAATGCATACAAATGGAATTGGAAGTTTACTGAAATCGTTAATATGATCTACGTGTTGCAATAACTGAGTTAATAAATTTAGCACATTTTGACCTTCGGAAATTGCTGTTGGAATCCCTACTTTTTTTGATTTTATAGGTAAAGTTAAAGCGTATTTTTCTCCACTTTCTTTTTCGTAAAAGGGCTTTGCTTTTCGTGGTAATTCGTCTCTTAATATTTTATCGAAATTAATAGATTTCAATATAGAATCTAGTTGTGAGGCCGTATAACCTGATGCATATAAAGCACCAACAATTGCACCCATACTTGTTCCGCCAATATAATCAACACGAACTCCCGTTTCTTCCAATACTTTTAACACAGCAACATGTGCAAATCCTTTTGCGCCACCGCCACTTAAAACTAGTCCGACTTTTAGATCTTTTTTCTCAGAAACTTCTTGTGAAATTCCTAAAAAAAATGACAACATAAAAGCAATTAATAATACGTTTTTCACTTTTTATTATTTTGATAATGATCATTTATAATTGTGGCCTTACTTTTTCCAACAACACTTTCTAACTCTTCAAAAGTAGCTAAACCAACTCTTTTGGCTGATTTAAATTGTTTTAATAAAGATACAACAGTTTGTTTTCCAATTCCAGAAATTTGTTCTAATTCATTTGTAATAGCACTTTTACTTCGTTTGTTTCTATGATGTGTTATTCCAAATCTGTGTGCTTCGTTACGTAATTGCTGAATAATTTTTAAGCTTTCCGACTTTTTATCTAAATACAACGGAACAGCATCTCCTGGATAATAAATTTCTTCCAATCGTTTTGCAATTCCTATTATTGCTATTTTATTTCTAAGTCCTAAAATATCTAAACTTTTTAATGCAGAAGATAGTTGCCCTTTACCACCATCAATAACTATTAACTGAGGTAAAGGTTCTTCTTCGTCTTGCAATCGTTTATAGCGCCTAAAAACAACTTCTTCCATAGATGCAAAATCATCAGGGCCTTCCACCGTTTTTATATTAAAATGCCTATAATCTTTTTTACTCGGCTTTCCATCTTTAAAAACCACACACGCTGCAACAGGATTTGTTCCTTGTATGTTTGAGTTATCAAAACACTCAATATGGCGAGGTTCTTTGCTCAAACGTAAATCTTTCTGCATTTGCGCCATAATTCTGTTCACGTGTCTGTCCGGATCTACAATTTTAATCTGCTTAAATTGTTCTTGTCTATAGTATTTTGCATTACGCAAACTTAAATCTACAATTCTTTTTTTATCACCAAGCTTTGGAACTGTAACTTTAATATTATCTCCAACTTCCACAGGAAACGGCACATAAATTTCTGTTGATTGTGAGTTAAAACGCTGACGAATTTCAATAATTGCTAGTTCTAACAAATCTTTATCTGCTTCATCTAATTTCTTTTTTATTTCAGTAGTATGCGATTGAATAATTGCACCATTTGAAATCTTAAAAAAGTTAACGTAACTATAACTTTCATCAGAAATAATTGAAAATACATCAACATTTGTAATTGACGGATTTACAACCGTAGATTTTGCTTGATAATTGGCTAATAAATCTATTTTTTCTTTAATTTTTTGGGCTTCTTCAAATTCCATTTCAGAAGCAAAACGCATCATTAATTCCTGAAAAGATTTTAAAGATTCTTTAAAATTACCTTTAATAATATCTCTAATTGCTGTAATATCATTCACATAATCTTCTTCACTTTGCAAACCTTCACAAGCACCTTTGCAGTTTCCAATATGAAAATCTAAACAAACTTTATATTTCCCGGTTTCAATATTTTTTTCACTTAAATCAAACATGCAAGAACGCAATTGATACAATTCTTTAATTAAATCTAACAAGGCTTTTACAGTTCTTACAGAAGTATAAGGTCCGTAATATTCTGAACCATCTTTTATTACATTTCTGGTTAAAAATATTCGCGGAAAACGTTCTTTTTTAATGCAAATCCAAGGATATGTTTTATCATCCTTTAACATTACATTATAGCGAGGTTGGTATTTTTTAATGAGATTATTTTCTAATAATAACGCGTCGGTTTCCGTATCAACAACAATATGTTTGATAGTTACAATTTTTTTAACTAAAACTCTTGTTTTTCCATTTTCCTGAGTTTTATTAAAATAAGAAGCAACTCTCTTTTTTAAGTTTTTTGCTTTTCCAACATATAAAATCTTGTCGTTTTTATCGTAATATTGATAAACGCCAGGCTGATTTGGTAATGTTTTTATTTGAATTTCTATGTCCAAAGGGTGATCAGATTTAAAAAATAAAATTACTCATTTTTTATTGAATAAATTTCAACTATATATCAGACGTTTAAAGGCATTTTTAATAACATAATTTATGTACTTTTGCGAAAAGTTTAAGATTTGGCGTTTTTTCAGCCTTTTTTTAAATATAATTCAAATTATTACACATGAAATACTGGAAAAAATATTCAAAAGAAAAATTAATCGCTAAAATTGATAAAGCTTTGGCGTCTACAATTGATTTTCAAAATAGCAAACATTTGGGTTACCCAGTTTCAAAATTAGATGAAAACGTATTCAACACAAGTGGTGCTTTTTTGAATGATTCGCCTTTATTAAAGTCTTTTATTGCCAATCCAAATAATATTGGCTGTCACACTTTGGGAAAATCTGAACCAGCTTTTAAAGGATCTCAGGAGTTAGAAAAAGAAGTAATACAAGTTTTAGCTGTTGATATTTTTAAGGCGAAAGAAAACGAATATGATGGATATATTGCAAATGGTGGAACCGAAGCAAACATTCAAGCCTTATGGATTTACAGAAATAAATTCAAAAAAGATTTTAATGCTACTTTAAATGAAATGGTAATTATTTCATCAGAAGACACGCATTACTCGGTAAATAAAGGCTCTAACCTATTAAGCGTTGATAGTGTTCAAATTCCTGTAGATTTTAATTCTCGCGAAATTATTGTTGAAGAATTAGATGCAATTGTAGGAAAATTGATTTCAGAAGGTAAAAAGTACTTTATGGTAATTTCAAATATGGCTACAACTATGTTTGGCTCTGTTGATAATCCAGATATGTATGCCGAAATATTAACCAAACATACTGTGGAATTCAAAATACACGTTGATGGTGCTTTTGGTGGTTTTATTTATCCAATTTCTAACCGAAAATCTACTATTAATTTTGAAAATTCAAATGTGTCATCAATTACAATTGATGCACATAAAATGTTGCAAGCTCCTTATGGAACAGGCGTATTTTTATGTAGAAAAAATTTAATTGAAAATGTTTTAACCAAAGAAGCGCAATATGTTGATGGAATGGATTTAACTATTTCAGGAAGTAGATCTGGTGCAAATGCCATTGCCGTTTGGATGATTTTATTTAGCTATGGATATTATGGTTGGTTCGAAAAAATAAACACATTATTATTAAGAACTGAATGGTTCTGTAACCAATTAAATGATTTAGGAATTGAGTATTACCGAAATCCTTTTATGAATATTGTTACCCTAAAATCCGCTCATGTACCAGCAGATTTGGCTAAGAAATTTGGTGTAGTTCCGCAAACTCATGAAGGAGAAAACAAATGGTACAAAGTAATTATGATGGACCACGTAGAAATTGATGATTTATTAAAATTTATTGAAGAATTAAAAAGTCTTTAAGCCCTATAAAAGCTGTTTAAAAATTGGAGCGCTACTCCTATATTTTAAACAGCTTTTTTTATTTAAAATAATAGGTCTTTAATAAAATTCCAATTAGAGAAAATCCATCTAAAAACCATAAAAGTTATTACAAACACTACAAGTGCTACAATTATTTTTTGCTTTTCTGACTTCATAAAACGTTTAAATTATTTCAATAAAAATAGAAATATAGTAAATTCCAGTAAGTATAAAAACAACTCCGGCTACTAATCTCATTACTTTTTCAACTTTTGTAATTTTGGCATGAAATATTCCAATTCTATCAGCAGAAAAAGCCAACAAATACGTAAAAATTAGTACAGGTAATCCAGTACCTATTGCAAACACCATTGGTAAAAACAACCCATCAACACTAGAAATTGTCATTGGTATTAGCATTCCAAAATACAATGCTCCACTATATGGGCAAAATGCCAACGCAAAAACAGCTCCAATTAAAAATGAGCCTAATAATCCTTTTCCTTGAAATTTTTCTGATAATTTATCGGTAAAATTAAATTTATTTAGAAAATTGAATCTTAAAATATTCAACATAATTAATCCAATAATAATTAATAATGGCCCTAAATATTTCTCACCATTTTGACTAAAAAAACGAGCAATATGAAATTTACTGGCACCAAAAAAAAGTATTAAACCTATAATTGTATAACTAAAAGCTCTTCCTAAAGAGTACAAAACACCACTCAAAAAAACTTTCTTTTTATTGGCTATATTTTTTGAAATAAACGCAGTTGCCGTTATATTAGTTGCCAACGGACAAGGACTAATGGCTGTCATTAATCCCAATATAAATGCTGACAATAATGGAATATTATAATTTTCTAATAGTGATTGTAAAAAATCCATTTAAATTTTAGCTAACTCTTTTTCAATTGTACTTTTTAATTTTTCAGAAAATTCGGCTTGTTTTTTACCGTAACTAAATGCAAAATTTGTTAAATCTATCTGTTTTTCTTTTTTTTCACTTATAACATTTAAGAATAATGAAGTTCCTGCAGCTTGAAATTTTTCAGCTAATTTCTCGTTTTCTTTTTCATCAATATTAATAACTTTAAAAGTTATTTTACCACTTTTAAGTTCTTTAGCAAAATACGTTTCTAAGGTATATTTTGTATTTGCTTCAATAGCTTTACAAGTTACACATCTGTTTGTTGTATGAAAATCGAACACTTCAATAGTGTTTTTTTGTACTTGATTATCTGCCCCTTTATTTTGAGCTTTTCCTGAGCAAGAAACTAAAAAAAGACTCACTGTTAACATTGATAAGATTACGAATTGTTTCATTTTTTATGATTTAAATGGTTAAAAAATTAGATTAAATATATATCCTGAAATAATGATACAAACTGTTACTACGCCAAAGAAAATTCCTATTAATTTAAATGTCATTACTTTTTTTAGCAACATTGCTTCTGGAAAAGATAAGCCAACAACTCCCATCATAAAAGCTATGGCAGTTCCTAATGGAATTCCTTTTGAAACTAATACTTGAACCACTGGTAATATTCCCGAAGCATTCATATACATTGGTACTGCCAAAATGGTTGCAACCGGAACTGCAAACATATTGTCTTTTGCCATATACTTTTCAAAAAAACCATCTGGAATATATCCGTGCATTAAGCCTCCTATTGCAATACCAGCAATTACATATGGTATTACACCTTTTAAAATATTCTTTACTTCTTCCCAAATAATTGGTAGTCTATTTAAAAATGGTGTTTTTTCAGCTTCAAAAACGGCTTCTTCTCGTTGTGCATTTTCCAACACTTGTAAAACCCAAGGTGTTAAAAAGCGTTCTAATTTAAATTTACTTAAAATAACACCTGAGATAACTCCTAATAAAATTCCGGAGATAATGTATATAATAGTTGTTTTAAATCCGAAAAGACCTAGAAAAAGACCTATAGCCACTTCATTTACCAATGGTGAAGTAATTAAAAATGAAAATGTAACTCCTAACGGAATACCTCCTCTTACAAAACCAATAAACAATGGTACAGATGAGCACGAGCAAAATGGCGTTACAACGCCAAAAAGACTTGCCATTAAGTATTCAAAACCGTATAATTTATTGCGGGAAAGGAAATTTCTTACTTTTTCAATGGGAAAATAACTGTTTACAATTCCCATGAAGAAAATAATAACAAAAAGCAGTAATACAATTTTAATACTATCGTAAATAAAAAAGTTTAATGCTTCAGATAAGTGATTTCCTTTTAATAATCCAAAGGAATCATAAACTACCCAATCAGCAAATTTTTGAATCCAATCAAACATGTTGAATATAATTTAGCAACAACTAGTTCCTGAACAGCAATCTCCAGCTTCTTTTTCGTTTTTAATATTTAACTTCCCAGTTAAAATTCCAAAAATTTCTTCTTTTGAAGGAACTCTACCTTTTATTTTAACTACTTCATTTACCACAATAGCTGGCGTAGACATTACTTCATAATTCATAATTTCCATAATATCTTCTACTTTTTCAATGGTCGCTATAATATTGTTTTCGTTTACAACTTCTTGCACTAATGCCGTTGTTTGTTTACATTTTGGACAACCTGTTCCTAAAATTTTAATTGAAATACTCATTCTTTTTATATTTATATTTAACGTAAATAGTTAATGTGTTTATTAAAAAAATCATTCAAAAAAATTAGTAAATAATTTCTTTGCGATTTCCCAATTCTCTTTATTAATACAATATTTGATTTTTGGCGGATTTAATTCTCCTTGAATTAAACCTGCATTTTTTAATTCTTTTAAATGCTGAGAAATAGTAGATTGTGCTAATGGAAAAATCCCAACCAAATCACCCGTAAAACAGCAACTTTGATTTTCTAAATGTTTTAAAATTGCAATTCGGGTTGGATGGCCTAAAGCTTTTGCAAAACGAGCTAAAAGTTCAGTACCTTCTTTGTATTCTATATTTTCTAATGATCTTTTCATGTTATATCGCAAATATACGATTGATGTTTAAAGTTGAAACTGATTTTTATCACTTTCAACCTTTTTTTACATACTGTATTTCTTCTTCAACCAAAAAGAAACACGCACCAATAAAATTAATGCTGGCACTTCCACCAAAGGACCAATTACACCTGCAAAAGCTTGTCCAGAATTCAAACCGAAAACTGCAATAGCAACAGCAATAGCTAATTCAAAATTATTTCCAGCAGCTGTAAATGCTACTGCAGCAGTTTCGCTATATTTCCCTCCCATTGCTTTTGTGGTGAAAAATCCAACCAAAAACATACTAGCAAAATAAATTAACAGCGGAATAGCAATAATTACCACATCCATTGGAATTTCAACAATTAATTCTCCTTTTAATGAAAACATTACAACAATTGTAAATAATAAGGCAATTAATGTTAGAGGTGAAATTGTTGGAATAAATTTATTAGTATACCAATCTTCTCCTTTTAATTTTACCAAAACAAAGCGACTTACAATTCCTAACAGGAAAGGAATTCCTAAATAAATGGCAACACTTTCGGCTATTGTTTCAATTGAAATATCTACAATTGCGCCTTCAAAACCAAAATATGGCGGTAAAACGGTGATAAATAACCACGCATAAAAACTGTAAGCAAACACTTGAAAAATACTATTTAGCGCCACTAAACCGGCTCCATATTCGCTACTTCCTTCAGCTAAATCGTTCCAAACTAACACCATTGCAATACAACGCGCCAAACCAATTAATATTAACCCAACCATATATTCTGGATATTCTTGCAAAAAAGTAATGGCTAAAACAAACATTAAAATTGGTCCAACAATCCAGTTTAACACTAAAGAAATTGTTAGAATTTTCACATTTTTAAAAACTTTAGGTAACAATGCATAATTCACTTTTGCCAATGGTGGATACATCATTACAATTAAACCAATAGCAATTGGAATATTTGTTGTTCCACTGCTAAATGAATCAATTAATACTGGAAAAGACGGAACAAAATACCCAATTCCAACTCCGATTGCCATTGCAATAAATATCCAAAGCGTTAAATAACTATCTAAAAAACTTAATTTCTTTTTCATTTATTTCTGTTTAATTTGTGAAAAAACATAGAGCATTTCTGTTGCAATTTGATTGCTTCTTTCCATATATTTTTCTTCTTGTTGAGGCGTATTGTCAAAAGCTTTCGGATCATCATATCTAACAGGAATTCGCTGTTCGCAGCCAATTATAAACGGACAATTTTCATCGGCATGAGCACACGTCATTATTGCAGCAAATTCACTTTTAGGATTAAAAGGATGATCAAAAGTTTTAGAAAACCCAATAATAGGATGTTGGTTTTCCGCATATTTAATACTGTAAACAGGGTTGCTTTCTTCTGATAATTTTCCAATTTGAAAACCAGCTGAAGACAATGTTTGAGCTGCCATTGGAAACATTGCCGTTGCTTCTGTTCCACCGGAGTAACAATTTACATTTTTAATATTGAAATAATAGGCTGCAGTTTGCGCCCAAACTTGTGACAAATGACTTCTGCGTGAATTATGAGTGCAAATAAAGTTAAGATTTATAGTTTTATTGTTTGAAACTTTATCTTGAATAAAATCTATAAAAGGTCTTAATTCTTCTTTTCTTTCGGTTGAAATTGAATCAATTATTAACAACAATTCAATCTTATTTTTTATATTTTGAAATAGCATATTTAGTTTTTTAACAACAGTTAATATTATTTGAATTTTCAATATTTTTATCAGCACAACAAGCAATACTTGCAAAATCATCTACCAAAAAGGCCATTATTTCTTCTTTTGAAGGAACTTTACCTTTAATAACCACTTTTTCATCAATTACAACGGCAGGAGTACTCATAATATCATACTTCATTATTTCTTGAATATCGGTTACTTTAATTATTTGCGCATCAATATTTAATTCATGAACCACTTCTTTTACTCTTTTTTCTGCACTTGTGCAATTTGCACAACCTGAACCTAAAATTTTAATAATCTTACTCATATTTTGTTTCTATAATTTAACAACAATTAGAATTTGGTGCACAACAAGAGTTCTCCTGGTCCTTTTTTAATTCTGCTAATTTTACTCGTGGTTTTGTTTCAGAAATCCCACAATTATCTTTGGCTAAACAATCGGTATGTTTGGCAGTCAATAAAAAGTTTGTTCCATCAAAATCCAATCCATATTTTCCAATTGTTGCACCTTGATATTCGATTTCAATCTCTAAGTTTCCCAAATCTAAATACTTATCAGATAACTCAATTATATGAATTAATTTTTCTGGATGCAACCGATGATCATAATCATTAGCTTCCCACAATTGAAAATTTGCTTTCACTTCATTTCTCAATGTTCCACCACAATCAATAAAATGCTTAGTTACTTTCCCCACCTCCGTCACATGAAAGTGATTCGGCACTAATTCTCCGTTTGGCAATTGAAAAGCAATAGTTTTTAAATTGCTTAAATGATTTTTAATCTCTTGAATATTCATAAACACTTATCTTTAAAATTTAACAACACTGCTTATTTAAGTCAGCATCTTGATTTAAAAAATTTATAAAAATTTGTTTTTTATTATTCCAAACCTCATCATTAATACAATAACAAACAGTTGTTCCTTCAATAGTTCCTTTTATGATACCCAAATTTTTCAATTCTTTTAAATGTTGCGATATAGTAGGTTGTGCTAATCCAATTTCCTCCACTAAATCACCACAAATACAAGCATTTAACTTAAATAATTGTTGAAGGATTGCAACTCTTGCTGGATGTGCAAAAGCCTTAGCAATTATAGAAATATCATTTTGCTCTGTTGAAAATATGTCAGTTTTTGTAGTTCCCATCTAGCTTATTAATTTATTGCAATATTACGATTAATGTTCATTTAAAAAAACCTAAATTCATAAAATTTAGGTTTTTTTATTATTCTAGAAAAACTTGGAAAGTAATTTAACAACATCATTACCGTTTGCTAAAAGCAACAATCCAATTAATAATACAAACCCAGTTATTTGAGCGTATTCTAAAAATTTATCATTAGGTTTTCTTCCTGAAATCATTTCAAATAAAGTAAACACAACGTGTCCTCCATCTAAAGCTGGAATAGGTAAAAGGTTCATAAAACCAAGCATTATTGATAAAAATGCAGTAATTGACCAAAAAGCTTCCCAACTCCAAGTTGCAGGAAAAATATTTCCGATAGCTATAAAACCACCAATACTTGTAGCGCCTTTTTTAGTGAACACATATTTAAATTGTGTGATATAATCTTTTAAAGTCCAAACAGCTAAAGAATTTCCTACCGAAATACTTTCAAAAAATGAATAATCTTTATGCTGAATGGTAACACCTCTTAATTTAGAATTTGAAACTCCTATTGTATTATCTTCTCTCGGTGAAATTGTGATGTTTTTCGCCAATCCGTCTCTTTCAAAAGCAACATTTATATCTTCTTTTGAATTTAAAACTAGGTCTGTAAATTCTTGCCAATATGTAACAGGAGCTCCATTTACTGAAACAATTTTATCATTTTTTAGTAATCCCGCTTTAGCGGCAGGTGAATCTACAATTACAGTATCTACAACGGCTTCAGTTCTTACAGAAAAAGGCTCCATAACTCCATTTGCCCACATAATACTTCCAATATCTTCAGGAATACTAATTGTTTCAGTAGTTCCATCCTCATGCAATACCTCTAACGAAGTAATTCCTCTTAAAAATAAATGCTTATTAATATCCGTTACATCTAAAGGCTCTTTATCATTAAATTTAGTGATTTTATCACCATCTTTAAATCCGTATTCTTTAAATAGTTCATTAACCGCAAAACCATTTTTAACATCTAATGGTTTTACAAATTCAACACCCCAAGTAAAAGTTATTATTATATAAATAACAATACCTAAAATAAAATTTACAATAACACCACCTAACATTATAATTAAACGTTGCCAAGCTGGCTTAGATCTAAATTCCCAAGGTTGAGCAGGTAGTTTTAATTGTTCGGTATCCATACTTTCATCAATCATTCCTGATATTTTCACGTAACCACCTAAAGGAATCCAACCAATTCCGTATTCTGTTTCTCCTATTTTTTTCTTCAATAAAGAAAATTTATAATCAAAGAATAAATAGAATTTTTCAACTCTTGTTTTAAATAATTTTGCAGGTATAAAGTGTCCTAATTCGTGTAATACAATTAAAAACGATAAACTTAAAATAAACTGCGTTGCCTTTATTAATATTTCCATAAATGTGTTTCAAATAACTAAAATCGCACAAATGTACGGTTTTAAATACAGTTTTTAAAAGCCATGAATTAAGTTAATGAAGGTTTTAACAAAGTTTTAAAACTAAATTGTAACTATAATTGCTAATTATACTAAATTTGTTATTTAATTTTCAAATAAAATGGATATAAATTTCTTCAAAAAATCTATTCCAACACTTGCTATAATGGCAGTTTTTTCTGTTGGAATGATTTACGCAATATACACGTTACTTACTCCTGAAAAAAAATTACCTGTTTTTAATCCTTCCGATGTAAACCCGAAATTAGTTGATGAAAGCGTGGTTCATATTAGACGAAATCATAAAGTGGCAGATTTCAGTTTAATCAATCAAAATGGTGATACTATTACTCAGGACGATTATAAAGATAAAATATATGTGGCGGATTTTTTCTTTACCAGATGCTTAACTATCTGCCCAGTAATGACTAATAATATTGGAAAATTGCAAGAAGTTTTTAAAAATGATGATGATGTTAAGTTTTTATCTCATTCTGTAACGCCAGATATTGATAGTGTTTCAGTATTAAAAGAATATGCTATTAAAAAAGGAGTAATTGATTCAAAATGGAATATTACTACAGGTAGCAAAAAGCATATTTACGAATTAGCCCGAAAAAGTTATTTTGCAGTTTTAGAGGAAGGCGATGGCGGATTACAAGATTTTATCCACACAGAAAATTTTATATTGGTTGATAAGAAAAAACAGATTAGAGGATTTTATGACGGAACCAATAATGAAGATATAGAAAGGCTTATTGCGGATATAAAACTACTGCAAACTGAATAAAATTATTAATGATATTTATCATAGTTTAGAATCATTCTAATTTACTATATTTGCTCATTATTTATAATTATTCTTAATAATGGGCGATACAATTGCAAGCTTACGTATAGGAGAAAGTGGAATTATTGAAGATTTTTCTTTAGATGTTATCCCATTATGTTTGTTAGAAATGGGTTGCCTACCTGGAAAAGAAGTAAGTTTAATTCAAATTGCACCACTTAAAGATCCACTTTATATTAAGGTTAATGGAAGCCATTTAGCAATTAGAAAAGAAATGGCTGATTTAATTAATATTACAAAGTTGTAATGCATGAAAAATAATGCCGTTTTAAATGTTGCATTAGTGGGAAACCCTAATACTGGAAAAACTTCACTATTCAATCAGCTTACCGGTTTAAAACAAAAAGTGGGGAATTACCCAGGTATTACTGTAGATAAGAAACATGGAAAATGTAAAATTTCTGATGAATTAACTGCAGAAATTGTTGATTTACCCGGAACTTACAGTATTAATCCACAAACATTAGATGAAACCATTGTTCTTGAAACACTTTTAAATACAAATAACGAATCGTATCCCGATGCCGTAATTGTTGTAGCAGAAGTAGAAAATTTAAAACGTAACTTATTACTATTCTCTCAAATTAAGGATTTACAAATTCCAACCATTTTAGCCATAAATATGTCTGATCAAATGGAAAGAAAAGGAATTGATATTGATATTGCAGCACTTAAAACAGCATTAAAAACAGAAATTGTTTTAATAAGTTCTCGAAAAAATAAAGGAATAGATATTTTAAAAAATGAACTGGCAAATTATAAAAATTGGAACACTGAAACATTAGCAAATATTTCTACCAAAATTGATGCTAAATATTTTAAAGAACTTGAAACTACTTTTTTAGAAAATTCATTGTATAAATCTTGGTTATTAATTACACAGCAGGAATATTGTCTTTTTTTAACTGAAGAACAAAACAATAAAATAAATGCTTTTAAAACTGATATTGAAAAAATAAAAAAATATCAACACAAAGAAACTATTTTTAGATATCAAAGAATTAATGAAATTCTAAAAACCACCTATAAAATAGATAAGTCTAAAGCAACCGATTTACGTTCTAAATTAGATAGTGTGTTAACGCACAAAATTTGGGGGTATGTTATATTTGCAGTTGTTTTACTGTTAATATTTCAATCCATTTTTGAATGGGCAAGCTTCCCAATGGACTTAATTGATAGCGTTTTTGCTAATTTAAGTGAACTTGCAAAAACCAATTTACCAGAAGGTGTTTTTACCAATTTAATTGCCGAAGGAATTATCCCAGGTATTGGTGGTGTTTTAATTTTCATTCCACAAATTGCCATTTTATTCCTATTCATATCACTGTTAGAAGAAACAGGATATATGAGTAGAGTTGTTTTTTTAATGGACAAAATAATGCGAAAATTTGGAATGAGCGGAAAAAGTATTATTCCATTAATTTCAGGAACAGCTTGTGCAATCCCTGCAATTATGGCATCTAGAAATATAAGTAATTGGAAAGAACGCTTAATTACAATATTAGTAGTTCCATTTACAACATGTTCTGCAAGGCTTCCTGTTTATGCTATTTTAATTGCTTTAATTATTCCAAGTAAACGTGTATTTGGCATCTTTAATTTGCAAGGATTAACATTAATGGCTTTATATTTATTAGGATTTACCGCTGCTATATGTTCAGCTATTTTATTAAATAATATATTAAAAGTTAAAAGCAAAAGTTTTTTTATAATTGAAATGCCTAATTATAAAGTTCCTTCAATTAAAAATGTTTTTTACGAAGTTGTTGAAAAAACCAAAGCATTTATTTTAGGAGCTGGAAAAATTATTTTAGCATTATCCATTGTATTATGGTTTTTAGCTTCTAACGGAACTTCCGCATATAAAAATGCAGAAAAATATGTTCCAACTCTTGAAGAAAATTCAAATTTAGATACTGAAG
This sequence comes from Lutibacter sp., assembly GCF_016342705.1. GTDB lineage: Bacteria > Bacteroidota > Bacteroidia > Flavobacteriales > Flavobacteriaceae > Lutibacter. Next base: position 234,295 of record NZ_JAEINV010000002.1, read on the forward strand.
CACTTCAAAAAAAGATAGCCTCTTATAAATTAGAAAACTCCTATATTGGTACAATGGGAAAATTTATTGAACCCGTAATTGAACCTTTGGGTTATGATTGGAAAATAGGAATTGCTTTAATAAGTTCATTTGCTGCCCGTGAAGTTTTTGTTGGAGCATTAGCAACAATTTATAGTGTTGAAAGTGAAGGCGAAGATGTTGGCACAATAAAAGAACGAATGGGCGCTGAAATAAATACAAAAACAGGTTTAAAACGCTTTAATTTTGCTACAGGAATGTCCTTACTTCTTTTTTATGCTTTTGCAATGCAATGTATAGGAACATTAGCAATTGTAAAAAGAGAAACAAAAAGTTGGAAATGGCCCATTTTACAATTAAGCGGTATGGGAGCTCTAGCATATATAGCTGCATTTATAGCATATAATATATTAAAATAATGCAAGAAATATTAGCATATATAGCATTAGGATTTGCCCTTGGATTTTTGATTAAAAAATACTTTTTTAGTTCCAAAAAAAACAGCAATTGTTCAGATGGTTGCGATTGCCATTAAATTATAGTAGAATTCGCCATACTTGAGCAACCACAAAACATACTACAAAACCCATAATTAGTGGTAAAACACTTGCTATTACTGTCCATTTTATACTTTTAGTTTCTTTATAAATTGTATAAATTGTTGTGCTACATGGATTATGTAACAAGCTGAATACCATTAAATTAACCGCTGTTAAAAGCGTCCACCCTCCAGCTTTTAAAATTTCACCAGTTGCCGAAACAGAATCCAATTCAAACATAACACCATTTCCTTCTCCAACACCAGAAATAGAAACACTCATAACTGTAAGCATTAATATAGTCGGAATTACAATTTCATTCGCAGGAATTGCTACTATATAGGCAACTAAAATTACACCATTAAGACCTAATATAAAACCGAAACCATTTAAATTTTCTATCAACCAATGTGCAATAGTTGTATCTCCAAAAGTTACATTTGAAATTAACCATATAACTGCTCCTGCAGGTGCCGCAAAAACACAAGCTCTCCATAAAACAATAAGTGTTCTATCTATTAATGAAGTGTATATTGTTTTCCAAAAAATAGGTGGTCTATAAGGCGGCAGCTCCAATGTGAAGGAAGAAACCTCTCCTTTAAGTACCGTTTTTGATAAAAAATAAGAAACAACAAACGTAAAAAACACCCCTAAAAGCGCAATACTTATTACTGATAAAGTTGATAATGCTCCTGATAGACTTTGCGGCGCCAATGCTCCAATAAAAATGGATGCAATTAAAATTTGAGTTGGCCAACGTCCATTACATAAAGAAAAATTATTGGTGATTATTGCTATAAGTCGTTCTCTTGGACTATCAATAATTCTAGTTGCCACAACACCTGCAGCATTGCAGCCAAAACCCATACTCATTGTTAAAGCTTGTTTCCCATGCGCGCCCGCTTTTTTAAATAAATTATCTAAATTAAAAGCAGCTCTTGGTAAATAACCAAAATCTTCTAACAAAGTAAATAGCGGAAAAAATATTGCCATTGGCGGAAGCATTACAGCTATTACCCAAGCCAACGCTAAATACACACCGTCAAACAAAAAGCCAGCTAACCAAATTGGAAATCCAATAGAAAGTGAAGTTTCTTTTAACCAAGGCTGAATAGTGTCTAGTAATAATTCTGACAATAAACCAGAAGGATAATTTGCTCCGATAATAGTTAACCATAAAACCACAGACAAAATCAGAATCATAATTGGGAATCCCCAAATTTTACTTGTTACAATTTTATCCAAAGATCTATCAAAACGAAAACGTTTTGTTTGTCCTTTTTTAAATACAGAATTTTGAGCAATTTGAGCAGCATCAGAATAAATACCTTCCGTTAATTTATCATGAAAGCCATCTCCTATTTGCCATCTAAGATCATTACTAATATTTAGTATTTTATTGTTTTTCATTTCTATGTATTTCCTTTTTTTAGAAAATTGTATTATTCAGTTATAAATTCACCTGTTTTTACAGCTTCAATAATACGTTCATCACCATCTAATAATCGCAAGGCAATCCATCTACTATTTGGAATGTTTGGATATTCCTTTTCTATTTCTGTGCACAATTTTTCAATAGCATTGTTAATTTGCTTTGGTACATTTTTTATACGATGTGGTTTACAAATAATTTCGCCCGTTGCCACTTGATGAATTGTACTAATTAATTGTTGAATTCCTTCTTTTGAACGTGCACTTGTTGGAATTACTGGAATTCCTAAATCCCGAGCCAACGTTCTGTCATCAATTTCAATTTCCATTCGTTTTGCTTCGTCCATCAAGTTTAAACACAAAACCGCCTTATCTGTTATTTCTAAAATCTGTAACACCAAATTTAGGTTTCGTTCCAATCTGCTCGCATCAACAACAATAACAGTAACATCTGGTTTCCCAAAAAGTATAAAATTCCGTGCAACCTCCTCATCTTGAGATGTTGATAGTAATGAGTAAGTTCCGGGTAAATCAACCAATTTATATTTTTTATCTCCAAAACTATAGCCACCTTCTGCTCTTGTTACAGTTTTTCCAGGCCAATTTCCTGTATGTTGCCTTAATCCTGTTAAAGCATTAAAAACCGTACTTTTTCCGGTGTTTGGATTTCCTGCTAAGGCAACAACAAAGTCCGAATTATCAATATTAATTCCGAGTTTTTTTAGCCCAGAAGCATTACTATGTTCACAACTTTCACAAGCGCTTTTAGTTACTGTTTGCATCATTTTTAATTTTTTCTATTAAAATATATTTGGCTTGTTCATTTCTTATGGCAATTGCGGTATCTCTTACTAAATATGATCTTGGATTGTTCATTGGGCTGATTAAATCCAATTCAATTTTAGTGTTTAGAACAAACCCTAAATCTAACAATCTTCTTCGTATTTCACCTCTGCATTCGTTTGATATTCCAATAATTTTAGCTTGTTCATTTTCTTTTAAATTGGAAAGTCTAAAGGTGTTTTCTTCTGAAATTTCTTCTTTTAATAATTGTAAAATAGTAATATTATTTGCAACAATTGGTGCTAATATATACTCTTCTCCTTCCGAATGAAATACAATTCGTTTTTCATTATTTTCAACAATATGAACGTGCGAACCAATATGTAAATCTTCAGCTAAAATTTGTTTGTAAATAATATCTGGTTCGTCTTCAATATGAACAATTCTACCAATGGTCCCTTCTTTAAAAACGGGTAATGGTTCTCCTTGAATAGATTCAATTTCCCCAAATTCAGTAGGAATTGGGTCTCCGTGTGGGTCAAATCTTGGATTTCCTAAATCATTTGCTAGCTCTTTAGTTTGCTGAGAATCTAATTTATGTTCCATTTTTTCAGCAATATCATGCCAATCTTTTTTATCGAAGCCTGTTTTTTCTGAAAGGTATTTTTCCCATAACCTATGCACTCTTATAATTTTTAGCGCATAATCCATTCCATTCTCCGTCAGCTTAATATTTCCATTATTAAAATTAATTAATTCATTTGCCTTCATTTGCGCAATGATTTCAATAATTATTTTTGGCCGAATATTGGTTGAAGAAATAATATCGTTTGTACTTAATGAATTTCCACCATCTTCTGCGTGATATAATTTCTTTAAAATATCTTCAATTAATGTTTTTGAATCGTTTTTAAAACTGTTTTTTAATCGCCAATAAATACCTCCATTCGGATAAAAAACAACTATTAAACCGGTAATTATCAGTAAAAAATACAGTAAATATGTTAAAGGACTTTCCATAGCTTTATTTTAAATTCACAAAAACGTTTGCACTCACTTTGTTTGATAATGTTAATAAAATGCCATTACTTAATTTTACAGTCATAGAATCATCAAAATCAAATTTATCTACAATAGTAATTTCAGAATTAATAGTTATGGCATGCTTATCTAAAAACTGTAAAAGTGATTTTGAATTGTCTTTTACACAAGATACTTCATATACAATATCTGCATGGGCATCACTCAATAAAATTGAATTATCCAAAGGCATTTTTCCGTTTTTTGTTGGAATTGGATCTCCATGTGGATCTTTTGTTGGATAATTTAAAAAAGCATCTAATCTATCTATTAGTTGATCGGATTTAATATGTTCTAATTGTTCGGCAACTTCATGAACTTCATCCCAATTAAAATTTAATTTATCCACCAAAAAAACTTCCCATAACCTATGTTTTCTAACAACGTTTAAAGCAATAATTTCACCTTGTTTGGTAAGGGTAACGCCTTTATATTTTTCATAATTAACCAATTTTTTATCAGCTAACTTTTTCAACATATCAGTTACAGATGAAGCTTTTGTTTGTAGTTCATTTGCAATTAAAGTAGTGCTTACATTTTTTGAGTTTGTAAGCTCTAAATTATGAATAACCTTTAAATAATTTTCTTCTGAATGGGAAAACATAAAAACAATATTTAGGCAAATATAAATATATTTTTAGACTTGTCTAAATTTAAAATTATTAATTTGATTTGAATTTCTTAAAGTTGTATTTTTGAATAAATTTATACGCAATGAATATAGTAATTTATGGAACTGGTGGCGTTGGCGGCTATTTTGGCGCAAGACTTGCAGAAGCAGGAAATAATGTAACATTTATAGCGCGCGGAAAACATTTAGAAACCATACAACAACGTGGTTTGCAACTAAAAAGTGCGAAAGGAGATTGTTTAATTTATCCTGCAAATGCTACGGACACAATTTCTGAAATTAAGAATATAGATTTAATATTAATCTGTGTAAAAACGTGGCAATTAAAAGAAGTTGCTGAAATAATTAAACCCGTTTTAAATGATAAAACTATAGTTATTTCATTGTTAAATGGCGTTGAAAATCAGGATATATTATGTTCAAAAATTAATTCAAAACATATTATTGGAGGTTTATGCAAAGTAATTAGTAAAGTTGAAGATTACGGGATTATAAATCATATTTCATATGAGCCAACAATAATTTTTGGAGAACTAACTCATGAAAAATCTAAAAGAGCCATTGAAATTGAACAAGTTTTTAAAAATGCTGGTATTTATACAATTCTAACCGATACTATTCAAAAAGAAATTTGGACAAAATATTTATATATTTCTACTGTGAGTGCTATTGGTGCATTAACGCGAACATATGTTGATGAAATGGCAGCTTCACCAGAAATAAAAAAAATAATGTATAAAACTGCTGAAGAAATTTTGGCAATAGCAAACGCAAAAGGAATTGCCATTTCTAAAGAAACTATTGAAAATCAATTTAAAATAATTGATAATCAACCTCCAAAAACAACTTCATCTTTACAACGAGATATTATGGATGGAAAACCTTCCGAATTAGAGTCACAAAATGGAACAATTGTAAAGTTTGGAAAAGAATTAGGGATTCCAACACCAATTAATGATTTTATATATTTTTGCTTATTACCTCAAGAAAAAAAGGTGAGATTATTACACTAATTTTGGTTTTTTACTAATCATATAAACACCAAAAACAACTAATATACAACTGGCAATTTTAATTAGATTAATATCTTGAGCATATTCATTGTTACCAAAAACAGTTGCATATAAACTTACTAAAATAAAACTTAACACAGGTTGCAGGTAAATATAACTCCCATTTACAGAAGGCGGAACATGACTAAGTGCATAAATATTAAATAAATACGTAAAAAAAGTAGTTCCAATAATAACAAAAGTAATTGCCAAATAGGTATTTGTTGTAAATCCGCTAAGGTCGGTATTCATCAAATCGCTAATTCCAAAGGGAAAAACAAAAATAAGTCCAAATAAAAACACCCAACTAATTACAGTAATTGCTTTGTATTTTTTCATTAATGGTTTTACCAATACTAAATATAAACCGTAAGAACAAGCATTTAAAAACACAAATAAATTGCCTAAAAAAGAACTTGTTCCTCCGGCACTTTTACCATAAACGATTAATACTATTGCACCAATGCCACCAATTAAAATCCCTATATATTTATTTGTAGTTATTTTTTCTTTTAAAATAAATGCACTTAAAATTAAAACTATTACCGGCGTAGCAGTCATAATTATGGAAGCATCAATAGGTGAAGTTAAACTTAAACCATGAAAAAAAAGTAACATATTTGTTGAAATCCCAAACAATCCACAAAAAGCCAGCAGTATAAAATCTTTTTTTTCAACCTTTTCTTTTACAAATTGTTTAATCACCCAAAATAACATTCCTGCCGCTACAACCCTTAATAATACTAACGCTGAAGCTCCAATTTTATCCGGCATCAATCCTTTTGCAATTAAAAAATTTGCGCCATATATAATGTTCGCTCCTAAAAGTGCTAAATGTGCTTTCTGTGTGCTTTTAATCAATTTGTATCGTTTTTTTTACGCTTGAAAAGTACAATATTTACAGAATTAAACTAATAATATGTGATGTAATAATTCAATTTAAAAAACAATGCGATGAATTAAAAATAAACACTTTACTGTTTTCCATATAAAACGTAACTTTGCGCTTTTCAAAAAGGAATAGCAAAAAATGGAATACAATTTTAGAGAGATAGAAGCTAACTGGCAAAAATATTGGGCAGACAACCAAACATTTAAGGCAACAAATAATTCAAAAAAACCAAAGTTTTATGTGTTGGATATGTTTCCATATCCATCAGGAGCAGGTTTACATGTTGGGCATCCGCTAGGTTATATTGCGTCAGATATTTACGCACGTTACAAACGCCATAAAGGATTTAACGTATTGCATCCACAAGGTTACGACTCTTTTGGATTACCTGCAGAGCAATATGCTATTCAAACAGGTCAACATCCTGCAATTACTACGGAAGCTAATATTGCAACCTATAGAACGCAATTAGATAAAATTGGATTTTCATTCGATTGGTCGCGTGAAGTAAGAACTTCTGATCCTAATTATTATAAATGGACGCAGTGGATTTTTATTCAATTATTTAATTCGTGGTACAATAAAACAAGTGATAAAGCAGAAGATATTTCTACCTTAATTTCAATTTTTGAATCAAAAGGAAATGCAAATGTAAAAGCTGCAAGTGATGATGCTATTGCCATTTTTACTGCGGCAGATTGGAAAAAATATTCAGAAGAAGAAAAACAAACAATTTTATTAAAATACCGATTAACATTTTTATCGGAAACTGAAGTGAATTGGTGTCCTGCTTTAGGAACCGTTTTAGCAAATGATGAAATTGTAAACGGCGTTTCAGAACGTGGCGGACATACTGTTGTTCGTAAAAAAATGATGCAATGGAGTATGAGAATTACTGCGTATGCACAACGTTTATTAGATGGAATGGCTAAAATAGATTGGCCACAACCATTAAAAGACTCTCAAACTTATTGGATTGGAAGATCTGAAGGCGCTATGGTTACTTTTAAAGTAATGCCAAATGCAATTTCTGAAAACAGAGCTATAAAATTATCCTTTAAAGAAATTGAAGAGCTTAAAGTAAAACGCTTAAATCCATCCGAAGCTACAGCTTTGTTATGGGGAAAATTGAGAAAGAAAAAAGGAACTTCTAAATTTAGAGCCAATTATACTGTTGGAAATTTTGAAGTAGATTTTGTATGTTTTTCTAAAAATACCATTGTTGAATTTGCTGGTAAAAAAGATGAAAATGCAAGAGGTCAATTTTTTGAAAAAGAAGGTTTTAATGTAGTTTATACTACTTTAGAAGAAGTACTAGAAAATGTAGACTCCGTAGTTTCTAAAATAGATACTGCAATACAATTTGCAACACCTAAAAAAGTTGAAAATAGCGAAAATGTTACCGTTGAAGACTTAGGCTACCAAATTGAAGTTTTCACAACAAGACCAGATACTATTTTTGGTGTAAGTTTTATGACCTTAGCTCCAGAACATGAATTGGTTTCTAAAATTACAACCCCTGCGCAAAAAGCAGCTGTTGAAGCATACATAAAAGCTACTGCAAAGCGTAGTGAATTAGAGCGAATGGCCGATGTAAAAACCATTTCTGGCGTATTTACTGGTGCGTATGCATTACATCCTTTTACAGGTGAAAAAGTGCAAATTTGGATTGGTGATTATGTGTTAGCAGGTTACGGAACCGGTGCTGTTATGGCGGTTCCTTGTGGTGATGAACGTGATTATGCTTTTGCAAATCATTTTGGAATTGAAATCATAAATATTTTTGAAGGTGTTGATATTTCAGAAGAAGCGTTTACAGATAAAGAAAATTCAGTAATTGCAAATTCTGATTTTTTAAATGGATTGCCTTACAAAAAAGCAATGAAAACCGTTATTGAAGAAATTGAAAAACGCGGATTTGGTTACGGAAAAATAAATTACAGATTGCGCGATGCTGTTTTTAGTCGTCAGCGTTATTGGGGAGAACCTTTCCCTGTATATTACAAAAATGGCTTGCCGCAAATGATTGACAAAGCACATTTGCCAATTGTATTGCCAGAAGTTGAAAAATATTTACCTACCGAAGATGGAAAACCACCATTAGGAAATGCAAATACGTGGGCTTGGGACTCTTCAAAAAATGAAGTTGTTTCAACTAATTTAATAGATAATGTTTCAATTTTCCAGTTGGAATTAAATACAATGCCAGGTTGGGCAGGTAGTTCACAATATTTTAATAGGTATATGGATCCTGAAAATACTGAGGAAATGTTTTCAAAAGAAGCAATTAATTATTGGCAGGACGTAGATTTATACATTGGCGGTAGTGAACACGCAACTGGACATTTATTATACTCTCGTTTTTGGCAGAAATTTATGTTTGATAGAGGTTTTGTTCCAACCGATGAATATGCTAAAAAGCTAATAAACCAAGGAATGATTACAGGAACTTCGGCTTTTGTTTATAGAGTTGAAGGTGAAAATAAATTCGTTTCAAAAGGATTAATGAATGATTTTAAAGTACAACCTATTCACTCAGATGTTGCCTTTGTAAATGGTTCAGATGAATTAGATGTTGAAGCATTTAAAAACTGGAGAGAGGAGTTTAAAGATGCGGAATTTGCATTAGAAGACGGAAAATATATTGTTGGTCGCGAGGTTGAGAAAATGTCGAAATCTAAATACAATGTTGTAAATCCTGATCAAATTTGTGAAGAATACGGAGCGGACAGCTTGCGTTTGTTCGAAATGTTTTTAGGACCGTTAGAGCAATCAAAACCATGGAAAACTTCTGGTATTTCTGGTGTTTACAGTTTTCTAAAAAAATTGTGGAAATTATATATTGTAAACGATGTTTTTGCTGTTTCAGAAGAAGAGCCAACAAATGAAGAATATAAAACACTTCATAAAACTATTAAAAAAGTTGAAGAAGATATTGCTAATTTTTCATTCAATACATCGGTTTCAACATTTATGATTGCGGTAAACGAATTAACGGCATTAAAATGTAACAAGCGTAAAATTTTAGAACCGTTGGCAATTATTATGGAACCATACGCACCTCATATTGCTGAGGAATTATGGAAAAATTTAGGACATACAACATCCATTTCAATAGTTGATTTTCCAGAATTTAAACCAGAATATTTGGTGGAAAGCAGTAAAGTTTATCCTGTTTCGTTCAACGGAAAAATGCGTTTTACTATTGAATTGGGATTGGATTTAACTGTAAAAGAAATTGAAAATATAGTAATGGCGCACGAAAGAACTCAAGAACAATTACAAGGAAGAACACCTAAAAAAGTAATTATAGTTCCGGGTAAAATTATAAATATAGTTGGGTAAATTTTAATTGAAAGAAATCATCTAAAAAATACTAAAATACGTCATTCTGAATTTATTTCAGAATCTCATAAAGCTGTTAAAAAATAGCCTAAGAACCTGAATCAAGTTCAGGTTGACGAAAAGTCTACTTTTAGACGATTTCTTTTATTTCTTCATAAAAAATGATAGACAAATTTGAAATTATTGGCTTAATTGCTGCTTTATTAACAACTTCAGCCTTTGTTCCACAGGTATATAAAGCTGTAAAAAGTAAATCTACAGAAAGTTTGTCCTTACCAATGTACCTCATATTTTTTGTTGGCATTATGTTATGGCTAGTGTACGGTTTTCATTTAAATAGTTTAGCCATGATACTTTCAAATATTATTACAGGAATTTTAGCTTTGGTACTTATAATTTTAAAACTAAAATACAAATAACTTAGTTGGTACGTTTGTTGTTAAATAGACTGTAATTTATTACTTATATTTACTTCAAATTAGAATATGAAAATCAAACATTTTTCTTTACGAATTCGTATTTTTTTGGCAATGATATTGTTAATATTATTGGCTTCAATATTAATTGCAGCTGTAACTATTTATCAGTACAAAGAACAAACTAATGAATACAACCAAGGCCGTTTAGAACGTAAAGAAGAATCTGTAAAAGCATCTATTAATTATTGGTTAAATAGTGGAAATGGAAATACTTTTCCACTAGAAACAAAAAATTTACCATTTATTTTTAAAGATAAAATTTATGAAATTTCTGATATTGAAAAATTAGAAATTAATATTTATGATTTAGACGGAAATATGGTAAAAAGCTCACATTCTGGGTTTGTAAAAAGTGATGCGCCAACTAAACTTCCTCAAGAAATATTATATGTTGTTAGCAATAGTTACGACCATAGATATGTAAATGACAAAATTATAAACGATAGCAATTTACAATCATCGTACACTTTTATAACCGATAATAAATTTAAACCAATAGGTATTTTAAATTTACAATACTTTCAAGACAATACCGATCAGGAAAGAGATTTGGAAGAATTTTTGGTGAGAATGGCGTATGTATATTGTTTTATGTTTTTATTGGCTATTGGTTTGGCCTATTTTATTTCGAGCTATATTACCAGAAATATAAAGGCTGTAACGGATAAAATGAAGCAAACCAGCCTTAATAAAACCAATGAAAAAATTATATTAAAAGATGCTAGTGCTGAAATTTCTACTTTGGTAAATGCCTATAATAATATGGTAAATGAATTGGAGAAAAGTGCATTAAAATTAGCGAAAGGTGAACGTGAACAAGCTTGGCGAGAAATGGCAAAACAAGTGGCTCATGAAATTAAAAATCCATTAACACCCATGCGTCTAACGGTTCAAAGTTTTCAACGAAAATTTGATCCAACAGATCCAAAAATAAATGAAAAATTAAACGAATATAGTAAAGCTTTAATTCAACAAATTGACACTATGAGCTCTATTGCTTCTGCATTTTCAAATTTTGCTAAAATGCCTTCGCAAAACAGAGAAGAAATTGATGTTGTTGAAGTTGTGAAACATGCATTAGATATATTTACGGAAGATTACATATCTTTTTTTCCAAAACAACCAGTAATAATTGCTAATTTAGATAAAAACCAATTGATTAGAATTGTAACTAACTTGGTGAAAAATGCAACTCAAGCTTTAGAAGAAGTTGAAAATGAAAAAATTGAAGTAACAGTTTCGGAAGAAGAAAATAATTTAAATATTATTATTGCAGACAATGGAAAAGGAATTACAGAAGAAGATAAAACAAAAGTTTTTGAACCACAATTTACCACAAAGTCTAGTGGAACAGGCTTAGGTTTAGCAATGGTAAAAAACATTGTTGAAGCCTATAACGGAACCATTTCATTTACATCGCAAGAAAATACAGGAACAGTATTTAAAATAATAATTCCAAAAAATAAATAAGTATGAATTTCGAAAATTTATTAGTAGACCAAAAAAACAATATTGGAATAATTACCATCAACAGACCTTCAAAATTAAATGCTTTAAACAAAAAAACCATTGAAGAGCTTCATGTTGCGTTTAAAAATTTAAATAACAACAAAGAAATTAAGATAATTATTATTACTGGAAGTGGTGAAAAAGCATTTGTTGCTGGAGCTGATATTTCTGAATTTGCAAATTTCAGTATTGAAGAAGGAACAGAGTTAGCTAGAAAAGGACAAGAAATACTGTTTAATTTTGTTCAAAATTTAGAAACTCCTGTGATTGCAGCCGTAAATGGTTTTGCGTTGGGCGGTGGTTTAGAACTTGCAATGGCTGCACATTTTAGAGTTGCCAGTAACAATGCAAAAATGGGATTGCCAGAAGTAAGTTTGGGTGTTATTCCAGGGTATGGAGGGACACAGCGTTTACCGCAATTGGTTGGAAAAGGAAAAGCGATGGAAATGATAATGACTGCTGGTATGATTGGAGCAGAAGAAGCGAAAGAATATGGTTTGGTAAATTATGTAGTTGATCAAACAGAGTTATTACCATTATGCGAAAAATTGGCTGAAAAAATAACACGAAATTCATCAGTAGCAATTTCGGCTGCCATAAAAGCTATAAATGCAAATTACACAAATGGAGTAAATGGATACAGCATTGAAATTGAGCAATTTGGAGTGAGTTTTGGTACGGATGATTTTACCGAAGGAACAACTGCCTTTTTAGAAAAACGCAAACCTAATTTTGAATAAAATTATTTTATATAAAGTTACATGAATGCACAACCTCTTCTTAATTATATTAACAAATACGTCAGTTTAACTGAAGAGGAAGCCTTATTTTTAATTTCAAAAATAACATTCAGAAAATATTTAAAAGGGCAATACATTGTTCAACAGGGAGATATTTGTAAAAAACAATGCTTTATAATTTCTGGTTGCACAAAAACATTTTATATGGATGCTAATGGGCAAGAGCATATTATTTTATTTGCAATTGAAGATTGGTGGACATCTGACATGGGAAGTTTTACAACTCAAACTAGCGCTGATTTTAATGTACAATGTATTGAAAACACAGAACTTATTGAAATTACGTATGATGATAGTGAAGAGTTACTTTTAAAAATTCCAAAATTAGAACGCTTTTTTAGAAAAATTGTTGAAAAAGCATATGCATCATCTCAAAAAAGAATTATAAGAAGTTTTAGTTTGAATGCTAAAGAACAATATCTATATTTTAAAGAGCAATACCCATCAATTGAACAACGTGTTCCCCAATATATGATTGCTTCTTACCTTGGTATCACAAAAGAATTCTTCAGCAAAATAAAGAGTCAATTGGCAATAGAAGACTAAAAAGTTAATCTATATTAACTATTTTTAATAATCTACCTTCTTTTTATTTCAATAAAACAATTGCATTTTTGCTTCAAATAATATTAATTTAATTTTATAAAAACATAAGCACATGAAAACATTTAAAAATTTATGGTTAATAGCAATTGTAGCTATTTTTACATTTTCATTTACAACAGTAAATGCACAACAAAAAGAAATTAAAATTGCTAATAGTAAAGTAATTTGGAAAGGATACAAAGTTACAGGCTCTCATGAAGGTACAATTAACTTAAAATCTGGTTTTTTAAACTTTGTTGATAACAAATTAACTGGAGGAGAATTTGTAATGGATATGACTACAATTATAACAACTGATTTAACTGGCGAATACAAAGGAAAACTAGAAGGTCATTTAAAATCGGATGATTTTTTTAGTGTTGAAAAAAATCCTACTGCAACTATGATTGTGACAAAAGTAGAAGTTTCTGGGAAAAATTCTTACAAAGTAACAGGTGATTTAACTATAAAAGGAATTAAAAACGCTGTCACTTTTGATCTTTCTGTATACGGAAATAAAGCCAATGCTTCGTTAAAAATTGATAGAACAAAATATGATGTTAGATACGGTTCAACTAGCTTTTTTGATAACTTAAAAGATAAAGCTATTTATGATGAATTTGATTTAGTAGCTGATTTAGAATTCTAAATTATAACAATTTAAAATGCTCAAGTTTTCTTGAGCATTTTTTTTTATAAAACTCTATTTATTTGCACAAATCTCTTGGCGTAATATGCCTCTTTTATAGAAGATACTACTACACCTAAACTAGTAGATGAATGAATAAATTTTATCTCATCATCCAACACTTCAGTAATCATTCCAACATGGCTAATTGTTCCTTTTCTGTTGGTGGCAAAAAATATTAGATCACCCTTTTTAGCTTCGGATTTATTAATTTTCGTCCCATATTTTGCCATTCCTCGAGATGATCTCGGTAAATTCATATTAATTTCCTTAAAAGTAGTATACATTAATCCTGAACAATCAAAACCTCTAGTACTTGTTCCTCCACTTCTATAAGGCGTTCCTATTTTTTTTGAAGCTTCATCAATTAAAATTTCAATTTTTACAGAAGTTGTTTCATCTAATTTTATTTTATTAATAACATCAGGCGATAAACTTAAGCTACTAGTACCTTTCTTAATTAATAATAAATAATCTTCTGGCAAATTATTAATAACCTCTGGATTTAACTCATCAATTTTTTCAACAGTAATACCATATTTTTTTGCAATACTATATTTTGTTTCGTTTTCTAGTACTTTGTGTACTAAATCTTTTGTTTCATCAACAAAAACTGTATAGCTAGAGTCTTTTTTAAATTTATTTCCAGCAATTGAGTCCATTTTATTTAATGCAACTACAGCTCCAACTTTTAATTTTCTAGGTTCCAATTTTGGATTTAGCGCTTGTAATTGTTGAATACTTAATTTATATTTTTTAGCAATTAACTTTAAAGTTTCGCCTTTTTTAATTTTATGGGTTTTAAGCTGAAATTGTTCCGAATTAGTAATTATTTCAGTTTGTTGATTTTGAAAAGCATCCGTTTTATTTTCAGTGTTTTCATGTACATCTGCTAATTTTAAAACAGTTCCAACTTTTATTTTATTTGCATCAACTTCTGGATTTAATTTTAACAAAGCATTTAAACTTAAATTATATTTTTGAGCAATTCCACCCAAGGTTTCACCAGATACAACTTTGTGCTCAGCTACAATAGTAGTCGTTTCTTCTTTTTTTTCTGAAGAAGCTATGTGTAAAACTGTCCCAATCTTTAACCTTCTAGAATCAACATTTGGATTTAATTCCATTAATTTAGAAAGTTTCAAATTGTATTTTTGAGCAATTAAATTTAATGTTTCTCCAGCTACTATTGTATGTGTTTTTGGAGTAACATCTTCTAAATTTTTAGTTGGAATTAAAAGCGTTGCATTCAATTGTAAATATTTACCCTGAGTTTCTGGGTTCAACTCATAAATCTCAGTTTCTTTTACATTGTATTTTTTTGAAATGGTATAAATACTTTCTCCTTTTGTAACTTTATGTTTTAAGGTTGCCTGAGAATAGGCACTACCTGTTAAAAGCAATATGAAAAGCGAAAAAAGTTTTAAAATATTCATTTTTTAATAATTTTATAACGCTCTAAAATATTGGTTTTTAAAAGCGAGCCAAGATATAAAAACCATGAAGTTGAAAAACTATTGACAAAACTTTTAACATTTATTTAATTAGTTCAACGTCTAATAAAATATGTTATAACTTTCCTTCCCATTCATTATAAAACTGTTGAAGAAAAGTTTCCATGTAATTATGACGATTTTCAGCAATCTTTTTACCAGTTTTGGTATTCATTTTATCTTTAAGCAATAGTAATTTTTCGTAAAAATGATTGATGGTTGGTGCCTCTGAATTTTTATACTCTTCTTTGGTTTGATTTAATTTTGGTGAAATTTCAGGATTGTATAATGGTCTGTTTTTAAAACCACCGTAATTAAAACAACGTGCAATTCCAACAGCTCCAATAGCATCTAACCTATCTGCATCTTGCACAACATCTAATTCTGGCGATTGAAATGTTTGATGAAAATTCCCTCCTTTGTATGAAATATTTGAAATAATATTTTCAACATGAGCAATTACAGCATTATCAACCTTTTCATTTTCTAAAAAACTACGTGCCATTTTTGGGCCAATAGTTTCATCACCATTATAAAATTTAGAATCGGCAATATCGTGCAATAAAGCACCTAATTCAACAATAAATTCATCAACATTTTCATTTTTTGCTATTAACTTAGCATTGCTCCAAACGCGTAAAATATGAAACCAATCGTGACCTCCTTCAGCATTTTTTAAGGTGTCTTTTACAAAAGCCTCTGTATTTAAAATTATTTGTTGTTTATTCATTTTTTAAAAATAAAAAATCCGCTTTAAATAAAACGGATTTTAGAATTATATTTTACTCAATTATTACATTAAGTATTTTAAAAAAATTTAATTACAGTACTCTTCGTAAGCAGCTGCTAAATTAGAAGCAATTACTTCTGCTGGTCTTCCTTCAATATGATGACGTTCTAACATATGAACTAAAGCACCATCTTTAAACAATGCAATTGCTGGTGAAGATGGAGGAAAAGGAATCATAAATTCTCTAGCTTTAGCTGTAGCTTCGCTGTCAACGCCAGCAAAAACAGTTACTAAATTAGTAGGTACTTTGTCAAATTGTAAAGAAGCAACGGCTCCTGGACGACAAGTTCCTGCTGCGCAACCACAAACTGAATTTACTACCACTAATGTAGTTCCTTCTTTTGCTATTGATTTCTCAACTTCTTGTGCTGTATGTAATGATGTAAAACCTGCATTTTCTAATTCTAATTGCATTGGTTTAACTAATTCTGGTGGATACATAATATTTTGATTTTTGTTAGATTTTGTTAGACGTAAATTGGTTGCAAATATAACAGTTTATATGCTAAAAGTTTATAAATATTTTAACAACTGTTACATTTATGGGCTTTAAGGGTACTAATATTTCAATTATCTTTGCAGGATTAAAATAAATTATGGGAAATTTTATTAAGTGGATTGGCGCCGGAGTTGGATTTACTCTTGGTGGACCAATTGGAAGTATTTTGGGGTTTGTAGTAGGAAGTATTATTGGTGGTTTTTCAAAAGAAGATATTGAAAATGCTAAAAAATATAGCGCATCTGGCGGTAACGTGCAATCAGGAGATTTTGAAATAAGTTTATTATTACTCTCTGCTGTGGTAATTAAAGCTGATGGAAAGGTTGATGAGCGCGAATTAAATTACGTACGTACTCATTTTAAAAATATGTACGGAGAAGAAAGAGCCAATAATGCCTTTAAATTATTTAAAGGTTTTATGCAAAATAATACTATTTCAACGCAACAAATTTGCGTGCAAATTCGTCAAAATTTAACACATGCTTCGCGCTTGCAACTGGTTCATTTCTTATTTGAAATTGCAAAATCAGATGGTAATGTTGTTGAAGTGGAAGTAAATGCCATTAAAACTATTGCAAGTTATTTATACATTAGTTTAAATGATTTTGAATCTATTAAAGCCATGTTTTATGAAGATTCTTTAAGTGCTTATAAAATTTTAGAAATTGAAAAAAGTGCTACAAATGATGAAGTGAAAACTGCTTATAGAAAAATGGTGAAAAAATACCATCCAGATAAATTGCAACATTTAGGCGAAGAACACGTAAAAGGTGCCGAAGAAAAATTTAAGCAAGTTCAAAAAGCTTATGAACAAATTCAAAAGGAAAGAAATAATTAGAAGTTTTTTTATTTAAAAAACATGTGACTTATTTAAGCTAAGTGTGTCAAACAAATAGGTTAGTAAAAATTAGTTCAGGGATATATGAACCCCAAGTGAATATTTGCCCAAAGATTAATTTAGGCGTCTCTCTCGAGGCGCTTTTTTTATTTTAAATAAGCCGTAATATCTGTTGGTCCTTCTAAAATAGTTTTCACAATTTGAAGTGTGCCATTTTGTTGTGAAATAATGTGCCATTTTATTAATGAAATTTGCATATCAACAATTTCAATTCCAGTGATGGAGCGCGGATGCACGCAACTTCCATCGTTAAAATAAGGCAATTCGTTTGGTTCTGGAAAACGTGGCCGATGCGTATGGCCGGCAATTACCATTTGATTATTGTTGGCTAAAATCCATTTTTTAAGTCGGCGTTCCACTTTTATAAGTTCAGTAAAATTTTTAGCAGGGCTTGTGGGGTCTTTTATTCCAACAACCTGTAGGGGTTTCCATAAAATTCTGACTAAAAACCGGCTCCATTTCCATAAAACGTAATTATGAAAATCTGCCTGATGTCCGTGTATTAATAATATATCTTTTTCACTGCCTTCAACCTCTAAAACAATCCCTTCTTCTAAAGTTAAGCCGGCTAATAAATCTTGATCTTTACCCGTAATTTTATCAAAATAACTGTCCAAAAGTTGTGCTGCTTTTTTAGGGCTTTTTAAAACCATATCATGATTTCCCCAAAGCATATGCAACTTGTTTTTTAAATGAAATTCTCGCAATAATAAAAAATTATTTTTGTGAGCTTCAAAAACATCATTAAAAAATAAATTTTCCCATAATTCAATTCCATCACCAAGTTCAATATAAGTGTAGTCGTTCTCTAAGTAGTTTCGTAAAGCATGACAATAAATATTACTGTTGTTTGCAAAATCATCGGCATAGCTATTATCTCCTCTATGGCAATCACTAAAAAAAATGAATTTAGAATCGCAATTCAATGGAATTCTTTTAGCTTTTTTATAGGAATTAGAGATAATATTTTGAATCATATTTAGTATAAAAATTTATTGAAATATAAACTTACTATAATTCTAATAAAGTCAATGTTTTATGCGTGTAATTTTTTACAAATTATGAAATGATATTTTGCAGAAAATACGTAATTTCGCAAACTAATTGAATTAAAAGTAAAAATGAGTAAAAAGTTTAGAGAATATAAGGGTTTGAGCCTCACAAATGTAGCAGATGAAACTTTGGCATTTTGGGAAAAAGAAAATATTTTCGAAAAAAGTATTACAACAAGAAATGAAAATAAGCCTTACATATTTTTTGAAGGGCCACCTTCAGCAAATGGTTTACCGGGTATTCACCACGTAATGGCGAGAGCTATTAAAGATATTTTTTGTAGATATAAAACATTACAAGGTTTCCAAGTGAAGCGTAAAGCAGGTTGGGATACTCATGGTTTACCTATTGAATTAGGCGTTGAAAAAGAATTAGGTATAACCAAAGAAGATATTGGTGTAAAAATAACTGTTGAAGAATATAACGAAGCTTGTAAAAAAGCAGTAATGCGTTATACCGATGTTTGGAATGATCTTACGAAGCGTGTTGGTTATTGGGTAGATATGGAAGATCCATATGTAACTTACAAGCCAAAATATATGGAAACCGTTTGGTGGTTATTGGCCGAAATGTATAAAAAAGACTTAATTTACAAGGGATATACAATTCAACCATATTCTCCAAAGGCTGGTACAGGTTTAAGTTCTCACGAATTAAACCAACCAGGAACATACCAAGATGTAACCGATACAACCGCAGTTGCTCAATTTAAAGCTATTAAAAACACCTTACCTGAACAATTGCAAACAATTGAAGGTGATATTCACTTTTTAGCTTGGACAACAACTCCTTGGACTTTGCCTTCAAACACAGCATTAACAGTTGGTAAAAAGATAGATTACGTGTTGGTAAAATCTTTCAACCAATATACTTTTGATCCTATAAATGTAATTTTAGCGAAGAATTTAGTTGGAAAACAATTTACTGGAAAGTTTTTTGCTGTTGAAAACGAAGCGCAACTTTCAGATTACAAACAAGACGATAAAAAAATTCCTTTTATTGTAGTTCAAGAATTTAAAGGAGCAGATATATTAGAAGCTAAGTACGAACAATTATTACCATACACACTTCCTTATAAAAACCCAGAAAATGCATTTAGAGTAATTGCAGGTGATTTTGTAACTACAGAAGACGGAACAGGAATTGTACACACTGCACCAACTTTTGGAGCAGATGATGCTCTAGTTGCAAAACAAGCAAGTCCTGAAATTCCGCCAATGTTGGTGTTAGATGATAATGGAAATCCAGTTCCTTTAGTAGATTTACAAGGAAGATTCACCAAACATATGGGTGAATTTGCTGGAAAGTATGTGAAAAATGAATATTACGATGAAGGTGAAGCTCCAGAACGTTCTTTAGATGTTGAAATTTCAATCAAATTAAAAGAAGAAAATAAAGCTTTTCACGTAGAAAAATACCGTCACAGTTACCCACATTGTTGGAGAACTGATAAACCGGTTTTATATTATCCGTTAGATTCTTGGTTTATTAAAGTAACCGAGAAACGCGATAGAATGTTTGATTTAAACAATACTATTAACTGGAAACCAAAATCTACCGGAGAAGGTCGTTTTGGGAACTGGTTAAAAAATGCAAACGACTGGAATTTATCTCGATCTCGTTATTGGGGAATTCCACTACCTATTTGGAGAACGGAAGATGGAACGGAAGAAATTATTATTGGTTCCGTTGAAGAATTAAAAGCTGAAATGAAAAAATCAGTAGATGCTGGTTTTATGAAAGCTGATATTTTTGCCGATTTTGAAGTTGGAAATATGAGTGAAGAAAACTATGATAAAATAGATCTTCATAAAAACGTAGTTGATAAAGTGGTGTTGGTTTCGCCAAAAGGACAACCAATGAAACGCGAAAGCGATTTAATTGATGTTTGGTTTGATTCTGGTTCTATGCCTTATGCACAGTGGCATTATCCGTTTGAAAATAAAAAATTGATCGATGAGAAAAAATTCTTCCCAGCCGATTTTATTGCTGAAGGAGTAGATCAAACTCGTGGTTGGTTTTATACCTTACACGCAATTGGAACCATGGTTTTTGATTCTGTGGCCTATAAAAATGTAGTTTCTAACGGATTGGTTTTAGATAAGGACGGTAAAAAAATGTCTAAACGTTTAGGAAACGCTGTAGATCCATTTGAAACAATGGATAAATACGGAGCAGATGCTACACGTTGGTACATGATTTCAAATGCAAACCCTTGGGATAATTTAAAATTTGATATTGAAGGAATTGATGAAGTGAGAAGAAAATTCTTTGGAACACTATACAACACTTATTCTTTCTTTGCATTATACGCTAATTTAGATAGTTTTACATATGCGGAAGATGAAATTCCATTAAATGAAAGACCAGAAATTGATCGTTGGATTTTATCTGAATTAAATACTTTAGTGAAAAATGTTGAAAGTTTTTATGAAGATTACGAACCAACTAAAGCAGCAAGAGCAATACAAGAATATGTTGGTGAAAATTTAAGCAACTGGTTTGTACGTTTAAGTAGAAGACGTTTTTGGAAAGGTGAATATGGTCAAGATAAAATTTCTGCATATCAAACCTTATATACTTGTTTGGTAACTGTTGCTAAATTAAGTTCGCCAATTGCGCCATTTTTCATGGATAATCTTTACAAAGATTTAACAAGCACAACTGGCAAAGAAAATTTTGAATCAATACATTTGGGAGAATTTCCAAAATATGATGAAAGTATAGTCGATAGCAAGTTAGAGCATAAAATGCAACAAGCACAAAAAATATCTTCTATGGTATTATCATTACGTAAAAAAGAAATGATAAAAGTGCGTCAGCCATTACAGCGAATTATGATTCCTGTGTTGGATGAAAATGATAGAGAAGAAATTTTAGCTGTTGAAAATTTAATAAAATCAGAAGTAAATGTGAAGGAAATTGAGTTAATTGATGATGCTTCTGGAATATTAGTGAAAAACATAAAGCCAAACTTTAAAGTACTTGGACCTAAGTTTGGGAAGGATATGAGATTTGTTGGAGAAGCAATTCAAAAATTAACTCAAAAAGATATTGCAATTGTTGAAAAACAAGGAGAAATTTCTTTAAACATAAACGGAAATATTGTAAATTTAACACTAGATGAAGTTGAAATTACATCACAAGATATTGAAGGTTGGCTAGTAGCAAATCAAGGGAATTTAACAGTAGCTTTAGATGTTACAATTTCAGATGAATTACGTAAAGAAGGAAATGCAAGAGAATTAATTAACAGGGTGCAAAATTTACGTAAAGAAAGTGGTTTAGAAGTTAATGATAAAATTAAATTAGTTATTCAAAAAAATGATATATTAGAGCAATCTGTTTTAGCAAATGAACAATATATTAAAACAGAAACATTAACAAAAGAACTAATTTTTATTGAATATTTAGAAAAAGGTATAGAAATTGCTTTTGACGATGTAAATACAAAAATATTAATTGAAAAAATGTAAGTTATGGATGAAAATAATAGATACTCAGATAATGATCTTGCGGAATTTAAAGAATTAATTCAGAAGAAAATTGATTATGCCATGGAGGATTTAGATTTGATTAAAAGTTCATTTAAAAATGATTCTAATAATGGAACTGATGATACTTCTCCAACTTTTAAAGCTTTTGAGGAAGGGTCAGAAACTATGTCTAAAGAAGCAAATGTTGCCTTAGCCATTCGTCAAGAAAAATTTATTAGAGATTTAAAAAATGCTTTAGTAAGAATTGAAAACAAAACCTATGGAATTTGCAGAGTTACTGGTAAATTAATTGCAAAAGAGCGATTAAAATTAGTGCCTCATGCAACCTTAAGTATTGAAGCTAAAAACATGCAACAATAAAATAATTTTATATTTTAAATAGGAAGCTTCCTTAATTAGGAGGCTTCATTATTTATAAACCATACAATACCACTTATTACCTTGAAAAAAGCCTTATTTATAATAATCACTGTTTTATTAATTGATCAAATAAGTAAAATTTATATCAAAACAAATTTCTTATATGGAGAAGATGTTGTTGTTTTTGACTGGTTTAGAATTCATTTTATTGAAAACAATGGAATGGCTTGGGGAGCAGAATTTGGAGGTAAAGCAGGTAAATTATTTTTAACAATTTTCAGGTTGTTCGCTATTGGCGGTATTGGGTATTGGTTATATAGTTCAATTAAAAATAATGCACATACTATTTTAATAGTTGCTATTTCATTAATTTTTGCTGGTGCCATGGGAAACATTATTGACTCTGTTTTTTATGGTGTTATATTTGACACCCCAGCAAATGCTACAGCAACACTTTTTGCAGAAAAACCATACGGTGAATTGTTTTATGGTAAAGTTGTAGATATGTTATATTTCCCAATATGGAGTGGGGATTTACCTAGTTGGCTACCTTTTTGGGGCGGTAAACCTTTTACATTTTTTAATGCAATTTTTAATGTTGCAGATGCCGCAATTTCTATAGCTGTAGGTCTTTTAATTATTTTTAATAAAAAGGCATTTCCTAAAGATATTGACTAATTTCTTTCAGAAAGAAAATAGTTAAATAAATACTCTCTTTAAGTAATACTACTTACATAGAGTGGTGCAATAATTTGTATTTTTACCAACAAAACACCTTTAATTTTATTCAAAATCTAAAAAATGGAAGATCTGATTTTCTATGATAGATTGCAGTTTGCATTTACTATCACATTTCACTACATATTTCCACAATTAACAATGGGACTCTCTTTAATGATAGTTTATTTTAAATGGAAATTTTTAAGAACCAACATTCAAAAATATAATGATGCTGCAATATTTTTCATGAAAATATTTGCCATTAATTTTACAATGGGTGTTGTAACCGGAATTCCAATGGAGTTTCAATTCGGAACAAATTGGGCAAAGTTTTCTGAGCTTACTGGTGGAATAATTGGGCAAACTTTAGCTATGGAAGGCTTGTTTTCTTTCTTTTTAGAATCTTCATTCTTAGCCCTTTTTATTTTTGGAGAAAAATTAATGGGTCAAAAATTACATTTATTAACCGGCTTTTTAGTCTTTTTAGGATCTTGGGCAAGCGGATGGTTTATTTTAGCTACAAACGCTTGGATGCAACATCCTGTGGGACATGAAATTTTAGAAAACGGAAAATTTGTCCTCCAAAATTTCTCAGCATTATTTAGTAATCCTTGGCTTTTACCTGCTTTTTTACACAATCAATTTGCATCTGTTGTTACCTCTTCTTTTGTGGTAGCTAGTATTGGTGCATTTTATATTTTAAGGAATAAAAATTTAGAACACGGCAAACTATTTTTAAAAACTGGTGTCATATTTGGCTTAATAGCAAGTTTATTAGTTGCTTTTCCAACTGGCGACTGGAATGCCAAAAATGTAGCCAAATATCAACCTGCAAGTTTTGCCGCCATGGAAGGTATTTTTGAAACTGAAAACGCAGGAGCTGAAATTGTTTTAATAGGACAACCAAATATGGTTGAAAAAAAATTAGATAATAAAATTGCTGTTCCAAATATTTTAAGCTTTTTAACCTATCAGGATTGGAATAAGCAAATTGCTGGAATGGATAAATTTAAAAAAGAAGAATTACCAGATAATATTCCTGCCTTGTATTATTCATACCATATTATGGTTGGTTTAGGAACTATATTTATAGGTGTTATGTTATTAGCCATCTTCTTTTTATGGAGAAAAAAACTATATACAATGAAGCCACTGCTTTGGGCAATTATGTTTTTAGTCCCATTTCCTTACATCGCAAATCTTACTGGCTGGTATGTTGCAGAATTAGGTAGGCAACCCTATTTAGTTTACGGTTTATTAAAAACAAGCGAAGGTATTTCACCAACGGTTTCTTCAGGAAATACATTGTTCACACTCTTAGGTTTTGTGGGCTTATATATGCTACTTGGATTGTTATTTTTAATATTAGTTGGTAAAACTATTTATCAAGGCCCTAAACCTTTAAAACATTAAATTATGGAACTATTTTGGTTTATTATTATAGCGCTTGTATTGGCCATTTTCTTTGTTTTAGATGGTTATGATTTTGGCACAGGTATTATTCATTTATTTTTCGCTAAAGAAGAAAAAGATAAAAAGGTTATTGCAAAAGCTGCAGGATTATTTTGGGACTCTAACGAAGTTTGGTTAGTAGCTGGTGGCGGAATGCTTTTTATGGCATTTCCCACATTTTACGCTGCTGTTTTCAGTGGCTTTTACCTTCCGCTAATTATTGTATTATGGTTAATTGTGTTTAGAGCTATTGGTTTAGAATTTAGAAGTCAATTTAACAATACAATGTGGTACACAATTTGGGATACAGCCTTTGGAGTTTCCAGTTTGTTATTGGCGCTATTTTTTGGAATTGCTTTAGGAAATATTGTGAGAGGCGTAAATTTAGGTGGCGTAGAAAATGGAATATCTGCTTATGAAGGACATTACTTTTTTCTTCCTTTATGGGATAGTAGTTTTAGCCCGTTAACTGAGCACCCAGGTGTAATTGACTGGTTTACAATTATTATTGGAGTAATTTCTGCGGTAACTTTAGCAATCCATGGAGCAACTTGGATCCGATTAAAAACAAATTCTTCCATCAATAAAAAATTAATAACCGTTATTTTTAATTTGAATATTGTGTTGTTTATATTAACAATATTTTCATTAGTAGTTTGGCAAATTGTAAATCCTGATTCATTAAATAATTTTATTGAAAAACCATATTTATTAATTTTTCCCATTATTTATTTTACAGGCTTATTTGGACTGTTTTTTATTAAGAAAATAAAAAAAGATAGTTATAGTTTTATACTCTCAACTTTATTAATAATTGGTGGTATAACATCTTCTTTAGCTTCATTGTTTCCAATTATATTACCTTCAACAAATTCAATAAATGAATCGTTAACAATATATAATACCTCAGCTTCTGAATATGGGTTATCAGTTGCTTTTAATTGGGGAATTATAGGTCTAATTTTACTTTTAATTTATTTTTTAATTCAAAAAAGACTTTTAAAAGGAAAAATTGATGAGATGGATTACGGACATTAATTACGCATTATGACTGCAACTTTAATTTCATTATTAAGTGTTTTAACAGGAATAATTGGAGCAAATACAACTGGTTTTATTTTTAAAAAATATTCATTTGGTATTGTTGGAAATACCATTGTAGGTGTTTTTGGAAGTATCTTTTTTATTAAATTATTTGGAAGATTAGGTTTTGATCCCGTATCAATAGTACAGTTAGAAAGCATAAATTTTGAATTGCTTTTTCTAAATTTAATGGTAGCTTTTTTAGGGGGTGTTGTTGCTGTAATTTTAATAAAAAAGCTACAATTATTAATGAATAAATAATAATTAACTGAAGAAAAAAGCATTATTAAAATTAGGATTTACCCTCCTATTTTTTTAATAAATTCGTTTTTATAATTATTACCAATAGGAATTCTAACTTGGTCAATTATTATTCTATTTCGTTGTACAGAATGAATATATTTTAACGAAACTATGTAAGATCTATGCACCCTAACAAAGATATTTGTTGGTAATTTTTCTTCAATTTTTTTAAAACTACTTAACGTTAAAATTGGTTTATGTGAAGTAGAAAATATTTTAATATAATCTTTTAATCCTTCAATATACTTAATGTCTTCTATATTAATTTTAACGTTTTCATAATCAGATTTTACAAATATAAAATTACTTTGCTCTTGCTGAATTAAAGGTTGAATTGGTGTTTTAGTATTATTATTTTTTAACGAGAAAATTTCTTGAGCTCTGTTTACAGCGGTTAAAAATCGATGAAATGGAATTGGCTTTACTAAATAATCTACGGCATTTAAGTTAAAGCCTTCAATTGCATAATGCGAATATGCTGTTGTGAAGACAAATAGCGGTTTAACATCTAACGACTTTATGAATTCTATACCTGAAAAATCTGGCATTTCAATATCTGTAAAAATTAAATCAATAGTGTTCGATTTTATAATTGAAATTGCTTCAATTCCATTAGAGCAACTTGCCACCAAAGTTAAAAAAGGAACTTTAGATACAAAATCTTCTAACAATTCAATAGCTAAAGGTTCATCATCAATAATTAAACATCTCATTGTTTTTTTAAATTTAGCACTAATTCAACACTGTATTCATTTTCTGATTGATTTATAGTTAAAACATGTGCGTTTGGATACAATAAGTTTAACCTACTTTTTACATTTTGCAACCCTATTCCAGAGTTGTTTTTTTGTTTTTCTTTTACAGAAATATAATTTTTTATATTTAAAATAAGATTATTTTCTTCAATAGAAATTTGAATATTAATATTAGTTTTACCAGTATAATCTGTTCCGTATTTAAAGGCGTTTTCAATAAATGAAATTAACAGCAAGGGCTCAATATAATGCTTTAGATTTCCATGTACATTAAATCTCACACCACTAGAATCTTTCAATCTAAGATTTTGAAGTGAAATGTAGTTTTTAATATACTCTATTTCTTTTTTTAATAATACATATTCTTTATCTGTTTCATAAAGCATGTACCGCATTAATTCAGAAAGTGTTACAATAGCGTCAGTTGTAGCGTCAGATTTTTTATTGGCTAATGAATAAATACTATTTAATGAATTAAAAAGAAAATGAGGATTTAACTGAGTTTTTAAAAATGAAAGTTCTGTATTAATTTTTTGAGTTTCAATGAGTGCTTTTACCTTTTCGTTTTTATACCATTCGGTTACTAATTTAACACTTGCTCCAACTGCAAATAGCAATACCGCAACCAATATTTGAACTCCTCTAAAAATTCGTTCGTTAGGTTTAAAACCCTGCATTTGAGGCACCATTTCTTTTAAATGAGGTGGTGGAGAAACTTGGTTATTTAAATAGCTATAAAAAAGTATAAATGAAAAAGATACTAAAATATATAGCACAATTTTTCTATTTAATAAAAGTTTTGGAACAAGTAAAGTATAATTTAAATAGAATAATAAGACATCTAATGATATTCTAAAATAAAATTGATACTCGTGTGGAAAATCTTGAAATCTGTTATAAAAAGTTAATAAATTAATTAAAATAAGTATCACCCAACATAAAAAATGGATAATTACAGGATTTATATTTTTGAATTTAATTTTCAAGAAAACAATTTTTTATGTTGTGAAATTTTAATTACAAATTTACTTTATATTATTAATTAATTTACAATTCTTCTTTATGCTTTTATTTGAATAAAGGAGTTGCACATATTTTAAATGCAACTCCTATTCAATTTAACCAAACATTAATTTAACTCAATTTTTTAATCATCTGTGTCAGATTCTTCCAAAGGTCTATATTCCCAATTGTCATCAAAATAATAACTTCCACTTCTACCCATTAAAACGAAGGCTTTGTCTGAGAAACTAAAAGAAACGGCATCTTGTCTTGC
Source organism: Lutibacter sp. (assembly GCF_016342705.1). Taxonomy (GTDB): domain Bacteria; phylum Bacteroidota; class Bacteroidia; order Flavobacteriales; family Flavobacteriaceae; genus Lutibacter. The sequence goes on from NZ_JAEINV010000002.1 coordinate 262,306, forward strand.
TGTTCCCTCAAAATTAGGATCTTCATCCCAAGTATCTGTAGATGGATCATACACCCATAAATTTGATGAAACTCCTGATGATTCTCCTGTTGTTATATATCCTAAACCATTTAAAGTAAAAGCAACTCCACCAGATAAAAGCACAGAATAATCTGAATCATCATCATCTAAATCTGTTAATCTAGTCCAAACTTGAGAATTTCCATCAAATACATAAAAATCATTTTCATAAGCTCCATTTCTTAAACCTGTTCCTAAATAAGCCTTGTTATCAATAACAAATACAAGTGCATCTTTTCTTTTATTACCACCAAAACCAACAGATTGTGTCCAAGTATTACTTACATCATTGTACTCATAAAAATCTTTTAATTCGCTACCATCATAACCTGTTCCTATATATCCTTTATTACTTACCGAAAATCCAACGGCTCCGTATCTTGCAGACCCAATAAAATCGGCTTTTTGAGCCCAAGTATCTGTTGCTGGATCATACATCCAAAAATCATTTAATTTGTTACTTCCATCATATCCTGTTCCAAAATATCCTTTACCGTTTAATTCAAAACCAACAGCACCGCTTCTTGCCACACCAGGAAAATCTGCTTTTTTAACCCAATAATCTCCATCTTTGTTATATTCCCATAGGTCACTTAAATAATCATCTCCATCATAACCTGCTATTAAATATCCTTTATCTCCAATAACAAATGAAACGGAGTTTCCTCTTGCAACACCATCAAATGAAGAACTTTCTACCCAATTTCCATATTCAACGGTATCATCATCATTTGAACAAGCTACACTTACCAAAGCTAAAAGTATAGCCAAATATTTCAAATTCATTCTTTTTAAATTCATAATTTACTTTTTTTAATTTTTATTATTTAACAAATTGAACTTTAAACTTACACCAACATTAACGTTGTTTTTTGTTTGAAACTCATATACACTATTCTTATTTTTATCTAATAATTCATATGTTGACGAAATCTGATACCCAACATCTAATCCAATTTTCCAATTATCATCAATACTATGAGAAAAATTAATTCCTGAAACTATTGATTGAAATCTAGCTTTTTCAGCTATACTAGTAGTATCTTCAAAAGCTTCGTTTCCAATATTTGCATAAAATCCATTTGGTTTTATATATGTCTTAAAGGTGTTTGTTTGGTTTACCTTGTAGGTTAATTCTGTAATTGGGATTCCTAACGTATAAGAAACCTTATCACTTAAATTACCATTAAATGCTATTACTGGAATTATCGAATTAAACCCATAACTTGAATTTTTTATTGCTCCAAGTTGAAAACTGCTACTTTCATATTTTTTAGTTAAAATAATTCCACCATTTAATAAAAAATCATTACTGGTTATATCCGTTGCAAAATTTGAAGAAAGCACTGGTTTGACTTCAACTAAATAACTCCAATTGTTATTTATTGAATTTATGTAGCTCATTGAATAACTAATTGTTTTAAAAGTGTCTTCATCTATAAATGATGTATTCATTTTTAGGTCAGAATCATAATTCATTTGATAATTAGAAAATTGTAAACTATTTAATAATAAACCACTTTTAATTTTTACTGGAAAGTTTATTGAAACAACTTTATTTTGAAAACCAACAGAATTTGAATGTTCTGGAACAAAGCTAAAATCAACACCTGCAGATACATTATTGTCTTGTGCTATAATTGAATTAAACCCAATAAAAACTGAAAGCAATACTATTTTAAAACGCATATTTAAATTCATAACTATGGCTCAAAAATATTTAGTAAAACCGAGCTTTAAACCCTAAAATAGACCAAATAGCCTTTTTTATCTACTTAAACATACTTAACCACTACTAACTACAAAATAGCTTGATTTACAGTTATTTAACATTTTGTTAACGTTTTTATCGAGGTTATTTGGGCCTTCATCTATTTTAGTAGGTATAAACTAATCGGTTAAAATACATTTACCAAAAATTATAGTAATGAGAACCCGTTTTATCCTAATATTTACTTGCTTAACAGCTCTTTTTTCTTGCAGTGAAGATTCATCAACATATACTGTAGGTGAAGATTTTTTAGATATTGATACAAGAGTAATTTTAACCGATACACTATCTTTAGTAACTTCAACCGTTCTTTTAGATTCTGTTTCTACAACCAATGCGACCAGACTATTAATTGGCGCATTGCAAGATGAAGAGTTTGGTAACTTAACAAGTCAAACATATTTTAATTTGTTAACTTCTAGCTATGATATTGATAGCGACGATACCTTTGATTCTATTGGAGTAATTTTATACTATGATAGGTATTATTATGGAGATACCACAAAAGTGCAAACATTTAAAGTACACGAAATTATTGAGAATTTTGAACCCAATGATGATGATGACACTTTTTACAACACCTCTACTTTAAAATTTAGCGACACCTCTTTAGGTGAATTGTCTTTTACTCCTTTTCCAAATAAAAAAGACTCTATATACATTCCATTAAATGACAGTTTTGGAAGTAATCTTTTTAATAAACTTCAAGATAATGATGTAAATAATTACGATGATTTATATCAAATTTTTAAAGGATTAACTATTATTCCTGACACAGATAACAATGTGGTTTTAGGTTTTAGTAGAACCTCATCGGTATTAAGAATGTATTATACCTTAAAAGATAGTGATAATGATGACAACGATTATACTAAAGATTTTACAATAGAGAGTTACAACAAAAATTTTAACAACATTACAAGCAATAGGTCTTCCACTCTCTTAAATTCACTTAAAACCTATGACGATATTCTTGAAACTAGCAACACCAACAATTTTGCATATATCCAATCTGGATCAGCATTAAATATGCGTGTAAGCATTCCGTACATTAAAAATTTAAATGAACTTGAACAAAACGGAACAACAATTGGCGCAACCTTAAAATTATATCCTGAAATTAAAAGTTATGAATCAAATTCAATTGGAGCTGATTCACTGGCAGTATATATTGTTGATAAAAAAAATAGACTCGTTCAACAATTAATAGATTTTAATGGCGATACGGTTTATGCAAAATACAATACTGAAAACACAGAGTTTAACTCTAAAAATTATTACTCTGCAGACATTACATATTTTATTGAATTAATTCAAACAAGTTCATACAACTTAAACTATTCGTTACTTTTTCAATTTCCAAATAACAATAATAGCACGAATAAAATAAAAATTTATGACTCAGCTAGTACTGATAATAAAATGAAACTCACCCTAACCTATTTACTGTACTAATTATTAAGATTTATTTATGAACAAAAAAATATTTTCAATCATATTGTTTGTTATAACATTTAACTTTTGTTTACATGCGCAAAGCGATTTTAGCTCTCCATATTCACTCTTTGGTTTAGGACAAGAAAATTCAACTTATTTTGGAGGTTATTCTGCTTTAGGAAATACAGGTATTGCCAGTAGAAATCCATTTTCTATTAACAAAGCTAACCCAGCATCTTTAAGTTCAATTGCTTCAAACGCATTTTTATATGAAATAGGATTAAGCGGTACGTATTCTAATAAAAAAACTGAAAACACTTCACAAAATAATTTCGATTTTAATGTTTCACATTTAGCAATGGCTTTTGAAGTTAAAGATTATTGGAAAATGAGTTTTGGATTATTGCCGTATACAAAAGTGAATTATGAAATTGATATAACCAAACCAGTTGAAGGTTCCACATTTTATTCAAACACCAACGTTATTGGTACTGGCGGAATAAATGAAGTATTTTGGGGAAATGGGGTGAAAATTTCTAAAAATTTATCGTTAGGTGTTGAAGCCTCTGTTTTATTTGGAAATATAACTGAAGATCAACTTATTTATTTTGGAACTGAATACGCATCAATCACAAATTCTAGTAATTATGCCGGATTTGGGTTAAATGCTGGTGTACAATACACCAACTATAAACTTTTAGGAGTCGAAACAACAATTGGTGCAACCATAAATTTACCTACATATTTAAGTGGCACGTCTGATGAAGTCGGTACAAAATCTTTTAATGGATCCGATGAAACTACCATTGTAAATACCACCGACACTCCAATAGATAACTTTGAATTACCCTTAAAATTAGGTGTTGGAATTACTTCAAAATTAAACAATAATTTAACCGCAAGTTTAGACTATAAAAAAACATTTCGGACAGATACATATCAATCCAACAGTACTTATACTTATAAAGATCAAGAAGTTTTTGGGCTTGGAGTTGAATACTTATCAACTAAAAACATCAATAATTTTTGGAATAGAGTAAAATATAGAGCCGGTGTAAATTATAATACCGGATATTTACAATTATCTGATCAAAATATTGATAACTACTCCTTTTCTTTAGGATTAGGTCTTCCAGTTTCAAAAAGCAATATTTCATCAATGCTAAATATAAATTACTCTTACGGAAAAGAAGGGACTATTAATAAACAACTAATTCAGGATAATTACCATAAATTATCTATTAATTTTAGTTTATTAGGTAATTGGTTTCAAAAACAAAAAATATTTTAATAATTATTGGGTTGTTGTTTTATTATAATAACCCAATATTAATCCTAAAACTACACTCCAAACAGCTGCTAAACCAATTTGATATGGTTTATCTAACATAAAAGTTATAGTATGAGCCGGAATCCAAAACCAAATTAAAGACCACATTCCCTTATCTATATTTTCCCAATTGTTTTGTTTTACTATTACATTATCTAAAAAACGATGAAGAATAACTAATAACAATCCAAACTGTAAGTTCATAGTTACCGAAACCCAAAAAGCCCTTCCAAATACTCCTAAACCTGGTAATAATTGATGCGAAATTAAACTATCTACAAATCCTTGAAATCCTACAAAGGCATATTTTATACAAATAGCTAAAAAAGCCCATTCTAACATTTTTAAAACTAAAATAACTACTTTATAAGGCATAAATACCTTGCCTTTTTGCATCCATTTTGAAAAAATATCACCTAAAGTTCCTAATACTGCAAATTGAACTATAGCGCTGTATATTGGATATTCTTTTACTAATTCTACATATTCGTTCATGAAAGTAGATTGCATTTAAAATTAGCATTAAAAATACAAACTATAATTTTAAAAAACGTTTAAAACAACTGTTATAAAACATCAAGTTTTACAGATTCTATACGTTTTATCCCTTTTCTATTCATAATAACTCTATATCTTTTAAACTCAATTCCTTGTTCTGAATAAATTTTTTGAATTACATTTATATGATAAATTTTATTGCCAATTCTATTAATAATTTTCCCCTTTTTTAAAATAGAATAACTTTTTTTAGGGTCATCCATTTGAGCAATAAATCTATAGAAATTAAAGCGCGTAATATCAACCAAACTTTTTAAACGATTATCTGAAATTTCTTGTCCAAATTTTTTCGGATAAATTTCAATTTTTCGTTTATACTGAATTATTTGTTCTCCATAAAAATCATAATCGGCATCTAAATACCCATTTTTAACACGATTTCTTTTAACTTTTGGCCCTAATTTTTCAAACGGAACAAATGCGAAATTCTCTTTGGTGATGCCAATTAAATTATTTTCGTGATCTTTAATTTTTATTTTATAATCATAAAAAAAAGAACTTGCCTTGCTTATAAATAATTGACCAATAGATGATTTTATTCTATCTTTAAACATATAACCAACTACCAGAACTATAAAAAAAGGAAGGGTGAAATTCCCGTAAACTTGCTGATAGTAAAATGCTATTCCTGTAGAAAAAACCATAGCTAAACCTGCTGCTATTGCAAAAACAGATTGCTCTACAAAAGCCCCATCTTTTCTAATATCTCTATTTAAAAACAAAACTCCTTCAATATATTTCTTCAATTGACTTCTTTTATGAAGTAATATTTCATCGTAATAATCATCATCTTTAGAAGCATCAAAATTTTGTGCTTTTCTATACTCTTGCTCTTCTTTTATAAACTGAATAACTGCTTTTAAATCTGACTTTTCAACACTACTTTTTTTGAAATGTTCAAACAATTGTATGGTGTAATAGTTTGAAATATTACTTAAATACTCATCTCCTAATTTTATAATATTTTTTAAATTTTCGTCTAAACCAGAGTTTTCAATAAGAGGAATTTGCACTCTATACATTTGCAGAATCTCTTTTAGTTCAATAAAGAAATTCTGATCAGAAATTTGTAAATCTGATTGGTTTTGAGACTTATAAAATTGCGTTTTTAATTTTAAGGAATTATTTAAAATTGCACCTAACATTTTTACTTTAGACTCAAAATCTAATCTATTTTTTTTAGTTAATTTTTCCTTGAGAATCCTTTTTACGCTTTTTGCAAATAAATTTAAAGGACCCGTTTTTAAATTAATTATTTCTTCTAAAGTGTATGCAGAAGCATTATATCTAATATAAACTTTTACATCATTATAAAATTTTGAGTTTGAATACGTTTGATTGTTAATATTTAAACCGTTTGGTATAAACAAGTAGGTAATAGTATCATAATTGGTTTTTTTACTTTTTGAAATGTTTTCATATATTGATTTAATTTCTAAAGAAAAATTATCATGAATTTTTACACTATTTTGAATCATTTAATTTTAGTTTTTAAAAAAGTCCGTTTGGCGTAATGTCCAGCCATTTAAAATAGGTCATTGCCATTACTAATGAAAGTATCCAAGCTAAAATTTGCATAGTTATTCCATATTTAAAAGTATCTGCCCAACTGTAATGGTTTGTAGAATACAAGAGCAATGCGGGTTTACTATTAAAAGGCAACGTGTACACATGCTCAATTAAAAAGGCTACAGGTAAAGTTAAACTAATAATTTCAAAACCAAATCTGGTGGCAATTCCAATGGCTATTGGAATAAAAATCATAGCACGCATTGTTTTACTTTGAAATATTAATGCGCTAAAAACCATCCCAAAAGTTAATACCATATACAACACCCAAAAAGGAGTATTGACACTTATTCCCAAACTATCAAACATAGCATTCACAGAAATACTAGGCAAATCTGTTACATTAAATCCAGCACCTAAAGTATAAGCACCTGCAGAGAATAATAATAAATGCCAAGGAATATCAACATCATTCCATGATACAATTCCAATTTTTGGCAGTAACGCAACAATTGCACCCACAAATGCAACCGCTGTAGGACTGATTCCGTGATATTTATCTGTTACCCAAAGTGCTAAAATTGAGACAAATATAAAAATGGATTTAATTTCATTAAATGAAACTTTACCCATGTTGTGTAATTCTTTTTTTAAGGTATCCATTCCACCTTCAATAGAGGGTGTTTTCTCTTCTTTTTTCAATGGAAAAATAACTTTAGTTCCAATTATCCAACCCAAAATCATTAAAATCATTGCTCCTGGAAATGCTGCTATCATCCAATCAGCAAAAAATATGTCGCTACCAATAGCGCCAGCAATTAATGAAGCGGCTAATAAATTGGCTCCAGAACCTGTTAAAAAAGCACTGGCTCCCATATTAATTTGAAATAGATTTTGCAAAATAATATTACGTCCAAAATTATTTCTATTTCCATTAGAAGCGCCGTAAACGGCAGCAATCACCATAAATATTGGTAATAAAATAGCGGCTTTTGCAGTTGTAGCTGAAATAAATATAGATAAAAGGACATTAATAACTATAAAACTTAAAAATATGGAGGAAGCATTTTTTCCAAACTTTAAAATAAACCAAAGGGCGAATCTTTTTGCCACACCAGTTGCAACCAACATACTTGCCAAAATAAACGACAAAATGTTTAACCACATTACTTCGTGACCTAATTGCGCATAAGCAACTTTCTCAGGCAAAACACCCGTTAATACCAATGCTATAATTAAAATTAATGATGTTAAGTAATTTGGAATTGCTTCTGTAATCCATAAAATAAGAGAGGCAACAAAAATGGCTAACATAGCTCTATTAGATTGAATAAAATTTACAATTCCTATTTTATCAAAATTAGCCAACGCACTTTTACTTAAACTATCCTGATTAAAATTTTGTAAAAATGAAAGATCGAGCACAAACATGATGAGTATAAATGAAATAATTGCCAACGGACCACCAATAATGGCAAATACTTTTTCTACCTTGGTTAACTGCCTTTTTGGAAGTTTTTCCATTCGGTAGTTACTCATATCTAATACATTTTTTATCATAATTATCTTATTTTAATGATTTGAAAGTATTGAACCGTCATCCTGAACTTTTTCAGGTTCTTCTATAGGTTTGTAATCATATATAGAGCTATTGAAATTATGCTTCGAATCCACTTAGCATCCAATTCAGAATGACGGTTTTTTACTTTTTAGACTGCATCTATTATTTGAATATTACCAGTTTTTGTAAGGCGTTTTCATTAACATAGAATTGTAATATTTTACTTGTCCTGTAACCTCTTCTCCTAACCAACTTGGTTTTTCAAAATTTTCATCTTCTGATGATAATTCTACTTCCGCTACAACCAAACCATCATTATCTCCATAAAATTCATCAACTTCAAACGTGTGTTTACCAGATTTTACATTAAAACGTGTTTTATCTATTACACCCGGCTCACAAATTTTTAATAACTGATTTACCTCTTCAATTGCAATTTCTTTTTCCCATTCGTACCGAGATGCGCCAGATTCATTTCCAATTCCTTTAATGGTTAAAAACCCTTGATCTCCTTTTATACGAACACGCACCGTTCTTTCTGGAATGGATGATAAATAACCTTGTGTAATTCTCATTTTAGCCGCAGCTTCTGCTTTAAAAGTATCGCTTTTTACCAAAAACTTTCTTTCTATTTCTTGTGCCATAATTAATTTGCTAATGGTTTATTAATCCAACCTATTACTCTTTTTATTGCTTGTAAATAGTTAATATTTTCAACGCCTTCTAACTTGCAATCTGTAATTGTTTTCTTGATGTCTTCTAACTCTGTAGATTCAGAATTAATAGTAACTACTTTTGCTCCGTTTATTAAAACATTTCCTACTTCACTTAAGGTGTTATTTACCATATAACCAAAACGTTGTTTGTAAACACGAACTCCTTGTAGATCTGGGTGCGCCTCAATAATTGCCATAAATTCATCAAAAGTATAAACCTCTTTATTTAACGCTGGCATTTTAACTTTAAACGCAGGGAAAACTTCTTTTAACAACACTTCTTTTGCGATTGGAAATTCACCTTTCATTAACGGATTCCATTGTTCTAAACCATCTACAGTTTGCACATAGGTTTTAATATCCATTTTACCATCACGTATTTTAGTGTTATTGATGTCGTTTGTTTTGGATAAGATATAAATTTCTTCTGATTCTCTTTCCCAAACTTTTTCAGGAATTGGAACTGAAAATCTGGACATTCTTTTTGCTGATTCTTCAAAACTCTGTCCAAAACTTCTAAACTCAAAACGAGGTTTAGATATTTCACCTATTTTCATTTCTGGTTTTGTCATTATTGTATTTTTTTTAATTTTTAAACTGGTTTTTTAAATACGTACAGTTTTGCCTCGGCATCACTTACTACATAAATTTTATCGTTACTAATTGCAATTCCTTCCGCTTTTGTTACATTAATTGGGTAACTCTCCATTAATTTTCCCAAGAGATTACATTTATTAATTGTTTTACTTTGATCGCTAACAATCCATAAATTATCTGTGGCACTTTCATGAAAAATTCCTGAAAAATCAGCAGCAAAATCCAATTCTATTGAAGATTTAATGGTGTAATTTGGGTTTAACCTAATTAATAATCCTGGATCTTTTTCATTTAAAATAAAAATAGTTTCATCATTCATATTATACGCTACACCTTCTAATCCACTATTGGCAGTAGTATTTTTGTAATCAATTTTATGCTTAGTAAAACTACCTGTTCCCATATCATATTCAACAATTTCTTTGGTTCTTTCTTCTGCTAATAATAATTTATTAGTTGTAAAAGTTGAAACACCTTCTAAATCGTTTCCAGCATACTCAAAAGTTTTAAGAATATCTCCCGTAATTGAAAGTTTATATATTTTGTTAGTATTATCACTTACAGTATATAAAATAGATCCATCGCTATTAATTGCCAAACCTGAAGGCTCCAACACGTTTATTTTATAACTCGCTATTAATTCTAATTTATTTTTTATAGGAAAATCATTACTGTTGCTACATGACAAGCAAAAAACTACCAAAAAATAAATACTTTTTATGAATATTTTATAAATATGTCGCATTTTTTGAAACTAAACCAACTTGAAAATAAATCTTCAAGTTGGTTTTAAATTAATTTATTGAGCAGTAAATACGTTCCAAAGAGTTGGGTCGCCTTTAAAGGCATCAGATTCATCTGTTGTGCCTCCACCAGGAGTATCATCTATATACATAGTTCCGTCATTCCCATAATAAAACTCTGCGTTTGCTGTTGCAATACGAACATAAAATGAAGTTTTAACACCAGATTGTGATTGATCTTTCATGTTAATAGTCACTCCAGTTTGAGTAAATGAGGCATCGTCTTCACCTCCAATTTTATTAGCTTTAACATACACTGGGTTATCACCTATTGCAAAATAAATTCTAGCTTCTAAAATTGGCTCAGCACTTACATATGCTAAAACAACATTTACAGCATCTCCAGGAATTGGGTTATTAGGGAAATTCACCGTTTTTAATGGTCCTTGCGTATAATTTACTGTTTTTGTAGTTACAGCATTCCAAGGGCTAGGTTCAACATACACATTCTCGTCCTCAACACAACTAACAGTTGTTATTAAGGCTATTATCATTACTAATAAGTATTTAATATTTTTCATTTTAATATTTTTTAATTGTTAAAAATCAATTTCTATTCTAAATGCCGCCATTCCAAAATCATCTCCTCCATTGCCATCAGCATCAAATACATTTGTTGGATCTTTTGTTAAGTTGCCATCAGCATCTAAACCCGCATATAATTTACCTTTACCGTTCGCAAATCTATCGTTATTATTATAAATATAATTCAACATAAATTTCACATTTGGATTTACATGATAGTTTAAACCGACAGTATATCCTTCAGCTGAACCACCATAAATTTCATTATCAAAATCATTTGCATCTACAAAATCATATCTAAAAGCAAGTTCTAAATCACCATATTCTTTTCCCCTTGTAATTCTTGTAAACTCACCTTCTTCTGCATTATAATTATGATGACCGCCAAATAATAAATAGGCTCCTTGCACATAAAAACCATTAAAATTAATGGCATCTAAATCATCATTTCTATTTACAGTAACTAACTTATATTCACTTTGAAACATAAATCCTTTATATCTACCTGCTAATTCAAAGTTTACCATCGTATTATTATCAACATTTAAAATATCATCTGTATCAATATATTTTTTTCTGTTGATTGATGAATGTGATCTTGTACTAAATCTATAAGAATAAGGAATTTCTAAATCTACTTTTGGAGTTCTATACGTACCTGCAATTCCTAAATGTAATACTTTATCCTCGTCATTAATAGGAATAAAAACAGCTCTACCAGTTAATGAATAACCATCATCTACACCCAAATCTTTATTGTTGTCTTGAGTAAAAACTACTTCTTCATTATCTCCAACTGTACTAAAATGTAATCCTGCTGTTATTAAGTATTTATCAGCCCAATGGTTAAATTGAAATCCCAAATGGCGTGATGGATCAAACTTAGACATAAGAGAACGTTCTGTAAAGGTTAAATATCTAGAAGTTGTAGTGGTTTCCATACCAAAACTTTCCTTAAAATGTCCTGCTTTAATATTCCAGCTATCTGAATCTGGAGTGTATTTAATGTAAGCATCTTTTAACTCAACTGCAGATCCTGAAAAATCTAAATCAATTTCTCCATACCAATTATTCCAAAGTTCTGCTTTCATTGCAAATCTTGCTCTTCTAATAGAAGCTCCGTTTCCAATTGGATTAAATGCATCATTAGAAAACATTTCACCATCAAACTGAACGCGGTTATCCATCCAAATAGAGTAACTTTTGTCTGCGGAAGTAAATTTTAAAATTCCATCTTGTGCTTCAGCATTTAGCGGCTGAAAACGAACTGCTTGTCCATACTGATTTACCCTTATAGAGTCAGTTTTAGTTCCTTCTTGAGCAACGGATCCAATACTATATAGGATTATTGCCACTAGCAATGTGTAAAATTTGTTTTTCATTGTTATTTTAATTAAAGTTCATATTATATTTAAAGTTTACTGATTATTTCTGTTAAGTTTTCTTCGCGTTTTAAACGTATTTTCTTTCGGAGTCTATGTCTATTTACTTCAACACTTTTAGTAGATATATTTAATATAGAAGCAATTTCTTTTGAACTTAAATTAAGACGTATTAAGGCTGCTAATCGTTGTTCATTTTCAGACAAATCTGGAAATCTGTTTACTAGCCTTAAGTAAAAATCTGCATTTAATTCATTTACATAAAAATTAAATTTTTCTCGTTCTTTATCAATACTTAAATTATCAATAATCAACCTTTTTAGGGTTATTAATTCTTCTGCTTTTACTTCAGGTTTTGAAATTATTTTATCTATTTTAATTTTTAATTTTTCAAGAAATTGATTTTTTTGAATGATACTTAAAGCAATTACCATTTGTTCTTTTCTCTTAAATTCTATTTGCTTTTCTAACTTGGCATTTTCTGAATTTACTTTTTGTAGTTCTGTATTTAATATTTTTTCTTGAGATTCATATTTAAATAATCTTTCAGATGAAGCATCTTCCTTTGTTTGAGCTGACTTGCGAATTGATTTAACAAGCATTACAACAATAACTGCTATTAAAACAATAATAATTAAAAACAATAAAGGTTGGTATAAATTAACAGATGTATTAGTTTGAGGGTGTGTAATTACTTCATTTATTTTATGAGATATTACATTATTTTCATTTTGAACAACAACCATTTTAAAAACGTTGTTCATAAAAAACAATGATACAAATGTTGTTAAACCAGCAATAATTGGTGTAGCAATCCATCCCAATGAAATTTTTCCTAAAACACCAAATTGAATTCCTCTTCCGCCTTTTAATAAACCAATTCCAACAATTGCACCAACAATTGCCTGTGAACTTGAAACAGGAACTAACATAATTCCAGGTAAACCAACACTTTGAAACAAGTTTGATAGCGTTGTTGAAGAAAAAACAAATAACACTAGCGAGTGAGATAAAACCACCACCAAAGCAGCTTCTGCAGAAAGTTTCATTAAATTATTTCCAACGGTCATCATTACCCTTTTAGAATAGGTAATAATTCCCAAAGCTATTGATGTACCACCTACCAAAAATAAAAGTTGAATGGAGTTTAATGAGAAAAACCCAAAGTTTAAATTAATTTCTGGAAGTGAAGGAATAAAAACACCAACAACATTAGATACATTATTAGCTCCTAAACTATAAGCGCCAAAAGCACCAACAATTAAGAGTCCATATTTTAAATATGCATCTAATTTTAAAAGATGAATTCTTCTTTTATCAAGAAAATATTTTAAGAGTAAATACAATACTATTGCAAAAATTCCTCCTAAAATAGGTCCTGCCACCCAAGTCCCAATAATTTTACTTAAAACTGCTAAATCAGTTGGATTTCCAGAATAAAAATTCCATCCTATTATTGCTCCAATAATTCCTTGTGAAGTAGAAACTGGTAATTGCAACTTGGTCATCCAAAACACCGTTAATCCAGCGCAAAGTGCCACTGTAAACGCGCCTCCAATTGCATTTATAGAGCCTAAATCTCCCAAAGTTTGTGAAGCTCCATAACCTTGTAAAACAGCACCCAACACCACAAAAACAGAAGCAATTATAACAGCAGAACTAAACTTAACCATTTTAGTGCCAACAGCAGAACCAAAAATATTGGCAGCATCATTTGCGCCTAATGACCAACCTAAAAATAATCCGCTAGTTAGAAAAAATAAAAACATAAATTTTATTTAAATATTACATTCTAGTTTTTATTACCAATGATGATAGCATTTTTGCAACAACCTCGGCTGCATCAGAAACTTCTTCCACGTGTAAAGTAAAATAACGTAAGTGAATTTTTTCACTTAGTTTTAAATGAGGCATTTCTTTAAACACTTTTCGCTTAATATTTGTTGCCAACTTATCTGTTTCACGTTCGTAAAAAATAACTTTTTGAATTCTATCTTTTACTAAGTTTTGGTCTGTAAAAAAAACACGTGCAGCAGGAATTACATTTTCGGCAGATTTCACCGAAATGTTTAATAGGCGAGAAAAATCGATTTTAATTTCTTCAGGAATAAAAGGTCTTTCAACATCAAATTGGCTTAAATTATTTTTGACCTTATCAATAATATCATCCACTTTTTCAAGCAAATTTAAAACTTCACTTGCATAATTTGGAATTAATGAATATATGTATAAATCATTCTCAATTTTCCTAATTATTGAATCTGCCTTTCCTTCCAAGACTTCAATGATTTTTAGATTATTTTCAAATTCGGTTAAATTTCCTTCTAAATAATTATTGACTCCTTCTTTAAAATTTAGTATACCTAACTCAACTGTATTAAAATATTCATCAATATTAATAATGACATTTTTTGAAGTTTTAAATATTTTTATCATCACTAAAAGTTTTTACCAAAATTATGGTCGACTAAAACGATTTAGAATGATATTTATCAGGTTGAGTAGTTGTATTATAATTGATGAGAGTTTCAATTATAATTATTCACTTGATTTTCATCATTGTACAAACTACAAGTAAAGTTATTTGTGAAGTGTAAAAGTGTAAATGAGAGTTTAATTAAAGTTTATTTTAACTATACTAAACCTTTTAACTCACTTAAAACTTATAGCTATTTTATTAAAAAAGTGAATTTTAAACAATAGTGTAACAAAATAGGTTATGAAGTTCTATAAAACCTACTTAAGCTAGTTAACAAAAAAGTTGATATGTTTTTAATTAAAGTACAAGTCCCTTATATTCTATTTAAAAATGAGGCAAGTTTACTATTTACGAGTCTCAAATAATGAAAATCACTATATAAATTGAAGTTTACCAGCCACCGCCAGCTCCACCGCCGCTAAAGCCACCGCCACCAAAACCTCCTCCGAAGCCACCACCGCCAAAGCCGCCACTAGAACCGCTACCGCTTCCAAAACCGCCGCCAAAACCTCCTCGTCCTGCACGTGTCAATATAATAGTTTCTAAAATATCTGCAGCTGTAGAATCTCTTCTAAAACCTTTACCGCCATTTCCACCGCCACTGTTTTTCTTAGAAAAAATAATTATTAAAATAATAAATATGATGAATATGATAACGAAAGACGGGAAACCTTCTTCCTTTTCATTGGTTTTGTTTGCTTTATAAGTACCTTTTAAAACTTCAAAAATTGCATCAGCACCTTTATCCAAACCAGCATAAAAATCACCAGTTTTAAATTCAGGAATAATTACTTCACGAACAATATCACCTGTAATACCAGCCGTTAATTTTATTTCAACACCATAACCAGGCGAAATCCATATTTTACGTTCTTTGTTTGCTAATAAAATAAGCACCCCATTATCTTCTTTTGCCTGTCCAATTTTCCATTCATGGGCCCATTTTGGCGTTAAAATACCAATATCTTCACCGTTAATAGTTTCAACAGTAATTACCACAATTTGCGTGGAAGTTGAGTCGGAATATTGAATTAATTTTTGTTCTAAAGCCGCTTTTTGGTTGGCATTTAAAATTGAAGCATAATCATAAACACTGGTTTGTAGCTTTGGAACTTTAGGAATTGTAAACTGACCAAAAGTTACTTGAGTGAAACAAATTACTAGTAAAAACGTATTAATTAACTGAAAATATTTATTTTTTGAGTTCATTTTACCCTTTTGAAATTTCATCAGATAATTCATTTGTATCATCTGATTGATATGGAAAAAATTGCTTTAATTTATTACCAACTTCTAAAATTGTTTTTTCAAGCCCTAAAGTGTATTCCTTATTTTTAAAATGTGCGAGTAGTATATTTTTTTCGTTATCCCAAAAATTTTCTGGAACTAACTTGTTAATTCCTTCATCTCCCAAAATGGCAAACTTTTTACTTTCCACGGCTACATAAATCAATACACCATTTTTTAAATCCGTTAGATCCATTTTTAAGAAATAGAAAACCTCCAATGCTCTATCCATAGGAGGTTTTTCTGTACTTTTTTCTATATGAACACGTATTTCACCTGAAGTATTTTTTTCTGCAGTTTTTATTGCTGAAACAATTGCTTGCTCTTGCTCGGCTGTTAAAAAATCTTCAACTTTAGACATTATTCTTTATTCTTTATTTCCAAAATCAAATTCAACATCTGGTGCTTTTTCAGATCCCGCTTCAGCATCAAAATATGGCTTACCAACAAAATTAAAAAATCCAGCTAAAATATTGTTTGGGAATGTTTTTACGTGATTGTTAAAAGGTTTTATAGCTTCGTTATAACGTGTACGTGCCGTAAGTATTTGGTTTTCTGTGCTTGTTAGTTCATCTTGCAACTTCAAAAAGTTCTGATTTGCTTTTAAATCTGGATAACGTTCAACAGTTACCAATAAACTTTTTAAAGCACCACTTAATCCACCTTGTACTTTATTAAATTTAGCTAACTGCTCAGGTGTAATATTTGAAGGGTCCACAGTTACTGATGTAGCTTTTGCACGTGCTTCAATAACAGATGTTAAAGTTTCTTTTTCGTAATCTGCAGCACCTTGTACCGTTTTCACTAAATTACCAATTAAATCGCCTCTACGTTGGTAAGCTGTTTGAACATTTCCCCAACTTTCTGAAACATTTTCATTTAATTGAACTGTTGAATTATAAAAACCTTTTACCCAACTATAACTACCTAATACCAATAAACCAATTATAATTACAGGAATTAACCACTTTTTCATTGTTTTCTATTTTTAAATTAATATTATATTTATTAGTTGTTGAAAAATTAAATTTGTTACTAAATTATGTAAAATATCCTTAAGATATTTCATTTTTTATGTTAATAAGCTCAGCTTTAATCTTTTCCAAACGTAAAATTATATCATAATTACCTTCAGTACTTTTTGAGTTTTCTTTCATTTTACTTTTAGCACCTTCTAAAGTAAAACCCTTTTCTTTCACTAAATGATAAATTAATTGGAGATTTTTAAGATCTTCTTGCGTAAACAAACGGTTCCCCTTTTTGTTTTTTTTAGGTTTCAAAATATCAAATTCTTTCTCCCAAAAGCGAATATGAGAAGCATTTAAACCAAATGCTTTGGCAACTTCTCCAATTTTATAATATCTTTTTTCTGGTAAATCTATGTACATTAGTCTAATGATTGGCCTTGAATCTCAGCAGCTTTTTGCATTGCTGCAAACTCTTCTGGAGATAAGTTACCATAATAAAAGTTAATAGGATTTATTTTTTCGCCGTTTTTAATAATTTCGTAATGTAAATGTGGCGCTTGTGAACGACCCGTACTACCAACAAAACCAATTAAATCGCCTCTTTTTACATGCTGCCCTTTTTTAACATTATAATTACTTAAATGCGCATATAATGAAGTATACCCAAACCCATGATTTATTCTAATATGTTTTCCATATCCTGCTGCATTTTGATCAGCTCTATCAATTACACCATCACCAGAAGCATAAACAGGAGTTCCTTTAGGCGCTGTAAAATCCATTCCTTGATGTTTCTTATTTGCTTTTGTAAAAGGATCTGAACGCCAACCATAACCAGAAGCCATTCTTGTTAAATCTTGATTTTTAACAGGTTGAATTGCTGGAATTGCCGCTAATAACTTTTCTTTATTTTCAGCCAATTTTACTATTTCATCTAAAGATTTTGACTGCACATATAATTGCTTAGATAAAATATCCATATTTTTAGTAACGTCAATAATCATCTCAGAGTTATCAAAACCTTCTAAAGCCTTGTATCTATTAATTCCTCCAAAACCAGCTTTACGCTGTTCATTTGAAATTGGACTTACTTCAAAATACAACCTATAAATATTGTTATCTCTATCTTGAATATCCTGCAAAATTTTCTCTAATTGAACTATCTTTTTACTGTGAAGTTGTTCATTTAACTTTATAAACTCTAATTCTCTTTTCAATTCTTTTTCTTTTGGAGAATCAAAAAACTGAGTAAGCACAACGTAGCCCAATACCATAAACATGATTGCAGACACCAAAGCCAATGATATTTTTTTTAAAATATCACTTATTTTAGACTTTATCTTTTTATAGGAAAGTGTATCAGAATCGTAATAATATTTTACCTTCGCCATTGTTATTAAATTATATTATTTTTGCATTTTAAACGCAATCTTAATTTATAATATTGCAGCACACAATTAACAAAATTACAAAATGTTTTACAAAAGGAATCAAACTCCTTTTTTTTAGTAAATAATTAACAGATGAAATCACAACAAATACGTCAACAATTTTTAGATTTTTTTGCATCTAAAAAACACCAAATCGTTGCATCTTCTCCAATGGTTTTAAAAAACGATCCAACATTAATGTTTACAAATGCTGGAATGGTACCTTTTAAAGAATATTTTTTAGGCCAAAAAACAGCCACTGAAAAACGTGTTGCAGACACTCAAAAATGTTTACGTGTTTCAGGGAAACATAACGATTTAGAAGAGGTTGGAAAAGATACTTACCACCATACAATGTTTGAAATGTTGGGTAACTGGAGTTTTGGTGATTACTTTAAAAAAGAAGCCATTTCTTGGGCTTGGGAATTATTAGTTGATGTTTATAAAATTGATAAAGACTGTTTATACGTAACTGTTTTTGAAGGTGCTGAAGAAGATGGATTAGGTTACGACCAAGAAGCTTACAATTATTGGAAACAATTTATTGATGAAGACCGAATTATAAACGGAAATAAAAAAGATAATTTTTGGGAAATGGGAGCACAAGGTCCTTGTGGTCCTTGTTCAGAAATTCATGTGGATATTCGTTCTGCGGAAGAAAAAGCAAAAATTTCTGGTAAAAGTTTAGTAAATAATGATCATCCACAAGTAGTTGAAATATGGAATTTAGTTTTTATGGAGTTTAACCGTAAAGCTGATGGTTCCTTAGAAAAATTACCTGCACAACACGTTGATACTGGAATGGGATTTGAGCGTTTGTGTATGGTTTTACAAAACAAACAATCTAATTACGATACTGATGTTTTTACACCATTAATTAGAGAAGTTGAAGCCATTACTAGTAATGATTACGGAGTTAAAGAAGAAACAGACATTGCCATACGCGTAATAGCTGACCACTTAAGAGCTGTTGCATTTGCAATTGCAGACGGTCAATTGCCATCTAACACAGGTGCTGGTTATGTTATTAGACGAATTTTAAGAAGAGCTATTCGTTACGGTTTTACATTTTTAAATATAAAAGAACCATTTATTTACAAATTAGTAAATACATTAAGTAAGCAAATGGGAGAATATTTCCCTGAATTAAAAGCTCAAAAACAATTAATAACAAACGTAATTAAAGAAGAGGAAAATTCATTTTTAAGAACATTAGATCAAGGTTTAGTATTACTTGATGGTATTATAAAAAATACAAAAGGCACAGAAGTTTCTGGAAAAAAAGCTTTTGAATTATTTGATACTTATGGCTTTCCTATAGATTTAACCGCTTTAATTCTTTCCGAAAAAGGAATGACCTTAAATGAAGTTGATTTTAATTCTGAATTAGAAAAACAAAAAACAAGATCTAGAGCTGCTGCAGTTGTAGAGACTGATGATTGGGTTATTTTAGAAGACGATGCCGAAGAAGAATTTATTGGCTATGATACTTTAGAAGCTAACGTAAAAATTACGCGTTACCGAAAAGTTTCCTCTAAAAAAGAAGGTAATTTTTATCAATTAGTATTTAATATGACACCATTTTACCCAGAAGGCGGCGGACAAGTTGGTGATAAAGGATATATTGAAGTGAGTAACGGAAACGTTATTTATATTGTTGATACAAAAAAAGAAAACAACTTAATTATTCATTTTGCTGAAAATTTACCTAAAGATCCAACACAAAAACTAAAAGTTGTTGTTGATGAAAAACAACGTTTTAGAACAACTTGCAATCACTCAGCAACACATTTATTACACCAAGCATTGCGCGAAATTTTAGGAACGCATGTGGAGCAAAAAGGATCTGCAGTACATTCAAAAAATTTACGTTTCGATTTTTCTCACTTTGCAAAATTAACTACTGATGAATTACGGGAAGTTGAAGATTTTGTAAATGCCAGAATTGATAGTAAAATTCCTTTAAAAGAATTTAGAAACATTCCAATGGAAACAGCGCTAGAAAAAGGCGCTATGGCTTTATTTGGAGAAAAATACGGAGACACAGTTCGCGCCATTCAATTTGGTCAATCGGTAGAATTATGCGGTGGAACTCACATTCAAAACACTGGTGATATTTGGCATTTTAAAATTACTTCAGAAAGCGCCATAGCTTCTGGAATTAGACGTATTGAAGCCATCACTGGCGATGCAACAAAAGATTTTTATTTTGAAAATAACAAAGCATTTTTCGAAATTAAAGACATGTTGAAAAATCCTGTAAATCCGTTAAAAGCTATTGTAGATTTACAAGAAGAAAATACAACCCTTAAAAAACAAATTGAAGCATTATTAAAAGATAAAGCCAAAAATTTAAAGGGTGATTTAATTCAAGAAGTTGAAGCAATTAATGGCGTTAACTTTTTGGCTAAAAAACTAGATTTAGATCAAAATAGCATTAAAGATTTAGCTTTTGAAATTGGAAATCAGGTTGATAATTTATTTTTATTAGCTGGTGCTGAATCTGATGGAAAAGCATTTTTAACGTGTTATATATCAAAAAATTTAGTGGAGGAGAAAAAATTAAACGCTGGGCAAGTTGTTAGAGAATTAGGAAAGCTAATTCAAGGCGGCGGTGGCGGACAACCATTTTTTGCAACTGCAGGAGGTAAAAATCCAGCAGGAATTGAAGAAGCTTTACAAAAAGGAAAAGAGTATATTTTATAATTTATTATACATTAATATACTGAACTTGTTTCAGAGGCTCATAAAAAGATCCTGAAACAAGTTCAGCATAAGGATAATTGTACAATTCAACTAAAATGAATTTTAGAACCAACATAAAACTTCAAAAAGAACGTAATCAAATAGATTATAATTCAAAATTAGTTTTAATTGGCTCTTGCTTTTCTGAAAATATTAGCGAAAAACTAAAATATTTTAAGTTTCAAACTTTCAGCAATCCATTCGGTATTTTGTTTAATCCTATTGCCATTGAAAATTTAATTTTAAATGCTATTCACATTAAAAAGTATTCCGAAAACGATACTTTTTTATTAAATGAACGTTGGCATTGTTTTGACGCACATTCAGATATTAGTTCTTCAACTCAAAACCAATTACTACAAAATTTAAATAGCGCAATTGAAGAAACTCAGCGACAATTAAAAAATGCAAGCCACATTATAATTACATTAGGCACAGCTTGGGTTTACAGATTTATTGAAACTAATTCAATTGTTGGTAATTGCCATAAAGTTCCTCAAAAAAAGTTTTTGAAAGAAATGCTTTCGGTTGATGAAACTTCTACTTCATTACAAAATATATGCGCGCTTATAAAAGACATTAATCCAACGGTAACCATTATATTTACTGTAAGTCCGATTAGGCATTTAAAAGATGGTTTTGTTGAAAACACACAAAGCAAAGCGCATTTAATTGCTGCAATTCATCAAATTATTGACCTAAAAAATCAACTATTATATTTTCCTTCTTTTGAAATTATGTTAGATGATTTACGTGATTATCGCTTTTTTGCTAACGATATGTTACACCCAAATGAAACCGCCATAAATTATATTTGGGAACAGTTTAAACATGTTTGGATTGATGAAAAAACAGCGCCAATATTAAAAGAAGTTGACTCCATTCAAAAAGGTATAGCTCACAGACCATTTAATGAAAAAGCTGAACAACATCAACAGTTTTTAAAAACGCTTCAACATAAAATAAAGGAACTTCAAACAAGTATTCCAACTATAAATTTTTGATAAAATACGACATTTGCCGTATTGTTTTAAGTGATAATATATATGATTTTTGACTCACAAACTCAAAAATCATTTTATGAAAACACTACACATTACTTCAAAAAAATTAAAATTTGTGATAGTTGCATTATTAATCTCAGCTATTTCATTTTCTCAAAATTACATTGACAATTCAACTTTAACTACGCAAAAACTTTCAGAAATGTTTAAAAATGCATATGTTGAGGTTCTTCAAGTAAATGACTCTTACCTTAAAATAAAGGATAAATATGAATCTTTTATTGATCTAGATTCTGAAAAAAGGTACATAACAATAAGTGGTAATTATGCGCTTCAACCAAATTTAACCAAAATGGAAATTTTAGATTTTATAAACAAATTAAATACTGATGTTGCTTTGGTAAAATCGTATTATGGAGAAAATAATAATTCAATTAATTATGTAGCCTATTTATGGATTGAAAAAGGCTTTACGGATGCTACTTTAATAAAAACGCTGAAATCCTATAATTTAGCTTTAGACTTAATTTTACAAAAGGATCCCGATTATAAATACCTTAAATAAACTTTTAATTGCTTTAAATTCAAAAAGATTTTTTAAAAAATGAAAAAGGGCGCTGTAATTTTTTATTTAACTTTCATTTTTGCCTTATGGTTTATGCTCACAAGTTCTTTTTGGATTTATTACATAAATTTATTTATATCATTTCCTTTTGGCCTCATTAGTTTTCTCTTATGGTTAAAATTTAGGAAGTATTATACCAATATAAAACGTACTAGTATTCTTTCAATGTTAATTATAGGAGTTTTAATTGCAGTAACATCCTTAATTATTCTCTTATAATTTTTGAGATTTTAAAAAAATACGACATATGCCGTATTGTTTAAAGTCAATATTTACAAGACTTTTGGTTACATATCACGCAAAATTTAAAAAAATTATTAATTATGAAATTAAACTATTTTAATTTAAAGAACATTTTGATACTTGTACTTCTTTTCAGTACAATTTCAATAGTGGCACAAAAATCTGAAACACCACATACTACTTATGATTTAGGTGCAAAAATAAACGAAATGACTCTTACCGTTGGAGGTGTTTTGGTAGTGGCAACAAATGATGGTTTAACAGGAATTAGACCAACGCAAAACGAACCAGTATTTGTATTTAACACTTTTGGGCAATTAAAACCTGAAGAAACTGAATTTATACCAGGCTCGCCTTATATAATTGTTTCACAAGGGGCTAACTCCAAATTTGCTGGAATTACTAAAACAAAACGAGCAGTTATTGATTATATAAATGGAGATGTTATTTTTAACTCTGAAAATGATAATTGGAACCAAATTTACACCTGCAATATTGTATTACCACAAAATAAATTAATTGTTAGCGGTATTCAAAAAGAAGGAGATAAATTCGAAAAAATAACTCCAAAAGTTGCTATTTACGATTTAAATTCAAGAAAATTAGACTATAGTTTCTTTTTAGACAAGCCGGGAAGAGTTGGTATTGCAAGAGATTTTAGCGTAACAGGAATGCCTCTTTTATTAAAAAACTTTATAATAATTCCTACTGCACAAGGATTAATTGCAAAATCTCACAAAGGAGATGATTTATGGGAATGCAAAATAAAAGGTGTAAACTGGATGGTAGCAGATGAATCAGAACAAGAAATTTATGGTTTTGAAACCACCACAAACGGAAAAAATACAAGAATTCATAAAATTAGTAAAGATGGTGCAGAATTATGGAAAGATGACCGAAAAGTACAAGGTAATGTTTCAAATTTCCAAATCTTACCTCAAGGGCTAGCAGTTGTTAGTGATAAAGTTGCTGCTGAAGAATCTGAAATTGCTTTTTTAAGTGCTAATAGTGGAGAAGATTTATGGGAAAAAGCACCAAAAACAAAAGGATTTGTACAACATTTTTATGTACAAGACGATGGAATTTTATTTGGAATTCAACAAGGAGGAATTAACAAAATTTCATTTGATGGAAATACGCTATTTAAAAAACCTTTAAAAACTGGTGAAAATATTATGACAATGGCTGAGACTCCGCAAGGTCTTATTTACATAACAAGTGAAGATGCTAATATTGTAAATTTAAAAACAGGTGACCAGGTTTGGAAAAAACCTTTAAAATACAAAAATTCTGCAGCTGTTGCATCAACCTATGACAGTGCTAAAAATAGGTATTTAATAGCTGCAGATGGAACCATTTTTGCTATTGACGCGAACACAAGCGATATAAACGAATTAGCAAATGTAAAATTTGATGAAAAAGAAGTTGCAAATACCATGGAAATGAAAAATGGAAATATATTTTTAAGTTCTTCTCAAAATATGGCACTTTTAGGAGTGGACGGAAAACAACTATATCAAGAGTATTTTAAATCTCCATCACAAAGTGGGTTTATAAAAGTATTGGCAGGAGTTGTAGCAGTAGCATCAACCGGATTGGCAATGGCGCATGCAGCAAAAGCAGGAATGAATAGAACAAACTCTTATGGAAGTTCTAACGATTTAAGTAATTATAATGATTATGGTAAAGAAAACAAAAGAGCTGCCGATATGTTTGCCGCCATTAGAAGCACCTCTTTTGATGTAATGTCTAAAAGGTTTAAAGCAACTTCAGCCACTGAAAATTCACAATTTATTTTAACCAAATTAGACGATGGCGTTGGATTGGTAAAGGTAGACAAGAATACAGGTAAAGTTGCAAAAGAAATAATATTGAACGACAAAAAACCTGAATATCAAATTGATGAATTTGAAGGGTTTTTATATTACAAAGCAGATAATAGTACTATAAATGCTTACAATTTAAAATAATATTTTTTTAAAAGACCGTTTTCAATAATCTACAATAATTGAAGCGGTCTTTTCATTTTTTAAAATAATTTAATTTGAAAACTTCAGAATCATCCAATAACTTTTTAGAAACTTGGGAATTTTCTCCAATAGAATGGAATTATTTTATTGAGAAAGCTAAAACACTAAAAAAAGAAGATAATATTTACTTTGGTTTTGCTATTTTAATTGGGGGAATCCCTTTTTTAATGTTAGCTCGGAATACCACTTTTTTAATAGCTTGTGTATTTGTAATTCCTTTTGCCTTTTTAATTCCTTGGCTTCGAAATAAATTTACAACTACGTATTTAAAGACAACAAACAGCTTGTCAACAGTTGTATTTTATTCTGAATACGTAAAAATTAATGATAAAAAAATAGACTTGTTCACTCCTAAAAAATGGATAAAGGATATGAATATAATCAAGACTGAAAATCAGTTATTGTTGTTAGAAATTGAAATTGCCTGGCGAACGCGAAAAGGTGATACTTTTGATGAGGTAAGAGTTCCAATACCTAAAGATAAATTAGAAAGAGCTGAAGCTTTAATTGAATATTATAGATTTTACAATTAACATTTCAAAAAATCCATTTTATTATTGATTTTTTAATTTGTGAAATTATTATTATTTTTCAAATTAAATTGCTCAATAACATCATATGAAATTAAAATTCCTCTTTATTTTTTTATTGATTTGGGTTTGTGCTATTTCCCAAAACAATCAATACATTGACAGTCTTAAATTATCTCTTGAAAATTTATAAAAACCAAAACAACTTCAGGTAATTGTTGCAATTCCATACGATAAATTTGTTGGTAATATCTCAAAATCTGAGCAGCTAATTAATTCTGGAAAAGATTTAGCAATTACGCTAAACGACAGCCTTTCATTAGCCGAAATTTATTTCAAATTAAGTCAAATAAGCGCCTATAAAGATAAAAGCGACCAAAAAATTGATTATATATTAAAAGCTATTAAAATTTATGAAAATTTAGGCGAAACTTTAAAAGCCGGTGTAGCTTATGGTCAATTAGGATATTCCATAAAAAGAAATGATATGGATAAGGCTTTTTACTATATGCGAATGAGCATTAAATTAATTGAGTCTACAAAAGATATTACTTTAATTGATCCTATTTATGATAATTATGGCACGCTACACTTATTAAATAAAAATGCAGATAGCGCTTTATACTATCATAAAAAATCTTTGGTTTTAAAAAAACAATTAAAAGATAATGTTGGTTTAGGCTACGGGTATGCCAATCTTGCAGATACTTTTTCTGAACTTAAAAAATTTAATATTGCAAAAAAATATATTGATAGTTCGCTAACTATTAGACAAAAATTGAATGATAATTATGGAATTGCTGTTAGTTATACACATATTGGAGATATAAATTTTGCCGAAAAGAAATATGAAGAATCCATTAAAAATTTTAAAAAAAGTGGCGATTTAGCTAAAAAATATAAATACCAACACTTAGAAAAATATTGTGCAGAATTAATTACGCAGTGTTATTTAGAATTAAACGATTATAAAAATGCTTTTAACTACAACAAAATATTTCAAACTTTAAAAGATAGTACAACTAATATCCAAATTAATACACGTGTTGCTGAATTACAAATTGAATTTGAAACCGAAAAAAAAGAAAAAGAAATTGCACAACAAAAGGAGCAAATATTAAAAAGTGAATTAGAGATAAAAAATAAAAATTTATATGCCTTGCTTTTAGGCTCTGGCCTTTTAATATTTTCAATAGTTTCTTTAGGCTTATATAAACGCCAACAACATAAAAAAAGAGAATATAAAAATCAACTTCAACTAAAAGAAGCGCAAACATATAGTAAATTACAAGATCAACGACTACAAATTTCTCGTGATTTACATGATAATATTGGTTCTCAATTAACCTTTATAATTTCATCTATAGATAATTTAAAGTTTTTAACTGACGCAACAAATGAAAAACTTAAAAACAAATTATCTGAAATTAATCAGTTCGCAAGCTCAACAATTGGACAATTAAGAGATACTATTTGGGCAATGAATAAAAATGAAATTACTTTTGAAGATTTTTATAGCAGAACTTTATCGCTCATTGAAAAAGCAAAATCAGTTTCAGAAAATATTCATTTTAGTATTGAAAACATGGTAACAAGTAAAATTGTTTTTTCCTCCATAAAAGGCATGAACATATTTAGAGTTTTTCAAGAAGCTATTAACAATACCTTAAAATATGCCGAAGCAACTGAAATTAATATAAAAATTTCAGAAAATAAAAATACTATTGCTTTTGAAATACAAGACAACGGAAAAGGCTTTGACAAAAACACCATAGAACTTGGCAACGGTTTGGAAAATATGCAACGTAGAATTCTTGAAATTGGAGGTGAAATTTTTATAAATTCTGAACCAAACAAAGGAACGTCTATTAAAATAATATGCCCTAAAAATAAGACAAATGCCGTATAGTTTCAAAAAGTATTTCTAGCTAGATTTACAAATACTAAAAAAATTAATATTATGACTTTAAAAATAGCCATTGCAGAAGACAATAGTTTTTTAGCAAAATCAGTTATAGAAAAATTATCATTTTTCAATGATTTAGATTATAAATTTAAAGGTAATAATGGTGCAGAATTAATTGGAAAATTAGAAGTAAATCATAATATTGATGTGATTTTAATGGATATTCAAATGCCTGAAATGGATGGCATTACCGCAACAGAAATTGTAAAATCTAAATATCCACATATTAAAATAATTATGCTCACTGTTTTTGATGATGACGAAAATATTTTTAATGCAATAAAGGCAGGCGCAAATGGTTATTTATTAAAAGAAATTGATGCAGAAAATTTACATAAATGCATTTTAGAAGTTGTAAGTGGAGGCGCTCCAATGACGCCAAGTATTGCTCTTAAAACATTAAATTTATTGCGAAACCCATTTACAATTGAAAATAGTTCAGAGGCCGAAAAATTAACACTTACCAATAGAGAAACCGATATTTTAGAGCAGTTAAGCAAAGGATTAAATTACAATGAAATTGCCGATAATTTAATTATTTCACCTTCAACAGTTAGAAAGCATATTGAAAACATCTACAAAAAACTACAAGTACATAACAAAATGGAAGCCGTTATTATGGCACAAAAACATAAACTTATATAAAAAATAAGGCATTTGTCGTATTGATTGGTTTTTAATTTTTAAAGATTTTTGATTAAAAGTGGAAACCAAAAGTTATGAAAAAAATGAATAGTTTTAATTTAAAAAAACATGTTCCTACTAAACAAAATTCATTTGTTTATTTAAATGCACTTTTTTTACTTTACCTTTTAATTATTGGAAAAGTAGATCCATTAACAATTGTTACCGCATATTTTTTAGAAACAGCTATTGTTGGTGTTGTATATGTATTTAAAATGTACACTATAATTTCATTTGGCAATAAAAAAGAAAAAAACCCTTCTTATTCCAACTACTCTCTTATCCTATTCTTTATAGTTCACTTTTCATTTTTTATTGCCATTCAACTCATATTTGTATTTGCATTTTTAACTATTACAGACAATAATATAAAAGAGGCATTTAACATTTTAGAAAATATAAAATATGTACTTACATACAAAGGAATAACCTTTGTATTAATTTCAATTACTGCCTATAATTTTGCCGACTATGTCTTTAATTTTATTATTCCAAAAAAATACGAAACAAGTTCTTTAAACAAAATTTTTACAGAGCCTTATATAAGGATATTTGTGCAGCAATTTACAGTAATAGTTAGTGGTTTTTTTATCGTTTTTTCTTCTGGAATAACTGTCGTTGCTATTATTTTAATTATTTTCAGAACGCTAATAGAAATTTATTTTATTGCAAACCCAACAAATAATATTTTAGATGGTAATGAAAAACCTATCATTTAATATGAGAAAATTCCTAAAAAATACAATCGCAATTATCGGAATCTTCATCCTTTATTCCACCTTACTTTCTAATACTGCACAACCAGGTATTTGGAATGCTGGTGGAAGTGGTTCATTTCAATTATTATACCCTGAAGATTCTATAGCATATAAAAAAATACAAATGCAATCCGAATCTATACATATACAATTATACAAGGGTTTTGCAGTTGTAAAAGGTGTTTACAATTTCTTAAATACAACTAATACTCCACTTACTATAAAAGTTGGTTATCCAATAAATACGGTTTTTCCTTCTAAAAATTATCAATCGCACCTAAACCAAGTAGTTTTTGATGATTTATATAAGATTAAAGGCAGTATTCATCAGCAAGAAATACCTTTATTAAAATTACCTTTAAATAATAACAATTGGTATGTTTGGGAAATAACATTTCCTCCTAAACAATTAATAAATTTCACAGTTCATTTTATTGTAAACACCAATAATGCGCAAATTTTGCAAGGATATAATAAAGAATATAAAAACGGCTTTATTTATTTAATTGAAACAGGTTCCATTTGGAAATCGCCCATTGAAAATGGTGACTTTTATGCGCAACTAAAAGATGATATTAACCTTGCTGATATAAAAGGTATTGCGCCCTCACAACTATATTTTAATCCATCTAATAAAACACTACATTTTAAATTAGCAAATTATGGGGTTCAACCAGATGATAACTTTATTCTAATTTATAATAGAAAAATTGATGATTTTAATTTTGAAGAAATTATAGCAAAAAGCAATTATTTATTTCAAGAAATTGATGCTTTTTCCACTGAAAAAACCACTATCGGATACACTGAAATTTCATTAAAAAATCCTTATAAAGTTAAAGGGGTTGGAAACTTTATTATTGATGGAATTTACTATTTTATGTTTTATGGAATTCCATTAGTAATTGGATTAATACTATTTTTAATCCTATATAAAATTTTAAAGCGAAGAAGAAAAAGTGATTATTAATGAAAAAGAGAAGCAAAATGCTTCTCTTTTTTTATTAATTAATTGTTACTATTACTTTACAAATTTAGCTACATTTTGCCAAGGACCTCCATTAATTACATCAATACCTTGTTGCTTTAAAAATGATGTTGCCTGACCACTTCTTGCGCCACTTCTGCATACTGCAATTACCTTTTTGTTGAAAGCTTTAATTTCTTTCACCTTCGTTGGAATTGTATTTAACACCATGTTTTTAGAACCATTTACATGGCCACTTGCAAATTCTTCAGCTGTTCTAACATCAATTACAACAGCGCCTTCTTTTAAATATTCTTCAATTGAGGAACCTTCGTTACCACCACCAAATAATCCGAAAAAACTCATCTTAAACTATTTTAAATTTTGCGCAAATATAAGTTATAATATTAGAAATATGGTAACACCTGTTACTAATTGTTTCTTAAAATAAGCTTTAACCCGTTTTCAATCAAATACATAAACCGCTCATTATCTTTTAATTGTGTTAAATAATTGTAAATTTCAGTGGATAAATCTGAGTTGCTTTTATGTAATAATTCATACATTTCTAAAGGTAAAAGCCAATCATTTGGATACATTTTTCTTAAAATTCCAAATAGTATTTTCACGCGATCAACATCAACATTTCCATTCCGCATACAAGCAACTTCATCATACATTTTATGAAGATTTAACTCGTTTTCTGAATACTTAATTTTATGTGTTTTTTCTTCCGAAACCTTTCCGAAATTGGGAAAAGAAACTACAGAGGCTGGTCCGGAAAATGCAGAAATTATTTCTTTCCCAACTGCCATATCATATATTCCCCATTCTGGTTTAAATAAATAGTTATTATAATGTGTAACCGAACAATTTTTAAAAGAAATTAGAATTATTTTACCTTTTAAATCTCTTTTCCCAGTAATCACTTCTCCTTCAACTTTTATATTTCCTTCAAACAATAATACTGTTTTTTTACCTTCATATATTCCATAAACTTCTAAATCTTTTGGAGACATATCTTCAATAGCCAAATTAATTCCTTTTAACTTTCCTATTGGACTGCCAAACCCTTCAGAATGAAATGTTGTACCATGACCAATAATTTCTTTATCTCTAGTTGCCAAAGCTGTTGGACCTGTTGTTTGAATATAAACTGGATTGTTATTTTCATCTGAAATCACATTTGTGAAAATTCCTGATATTTGAATTCCAGTACTCAACTCAATAGTTCCTAAATTTGAAGAATCAATTAATTTTTTAACACCCGTTAAACCACCTTTTCTTAAGGCCATTTTATTTGCGAATTCTTCTAAAACAAAACTTAAATGCGCAAAATCTGGAGTTACAAATAATTGTGGCTGCTGTTTTGTAATATCAAAATTTTGAGTTGCAGCCTGTATAGAATATGGTAATTTTTCAACTTTATTCGTCAAACATTCTTTACTTTCTCCTATGGATGATAATAAACCAGCTCCATAAATTTTTGGATTATGAAGCTCTCCAACTAACCCATATTCTACCGTCCACCAATGTAAATTTCTAATTTGAGCCATTTCAGACAATTCGCCCATAGTATTTTGCAACTCTTCAACAATTTTCTGGGCATTTTCAATACTCTCTTCCGTAGAATTTGGATCTTCCTTTAAAATAGAAAGTAATCTAACAGCTTCATACATTTCATAATCTTTTGCTGAAGAAATAGCTTTACTGCCAATTTCACCAAAACGTCTTAAATATTCAGCATATTCAGGATTTGCAATAATTGGAGCATGACCAGCAGCCTCATGAATAATATCTGGTGCCGGCGTATATTCTATATGATTTATAGTTCTAATATCAGAAGCAATCACCAAAACATTATAGGCTTGAAATTCCATAAAAGCATTTGGTGGAATAAAGCCATCAACAGAAACTGCTGCCCAACCAATATCTTTTAAAATGCGGTTCATCCCTTCCATTTCAGGAATACGATCTACAGAAATTCCTGTTTTTTTTAATCCCAAAATATAAGATTCATGTGCCACTTTACTTAAATAATCTATATTCAAACGCATCACATATCTCCAAACCGCTTGGTTTTGGGCAGTATATTCACTGTATGGTTGCTTCACAATAAATGGATGTAAATGCTTTGGAAGCCTTTTTGTAACTTCATTAAAAACAAAACGCTGAGTCATAAAAATAAATTATTTGGGTAAGTTACAATTTTTTCAAATCTAGTAGTGTTGTTCATAAAAATTTTACATTGTATATTTACATTTATACTTTAACTAAAAAAATGAGAAGGGGAAATTCAAAAATAAAACTATTAATAGGTGCTGCAATTATTTTGTTTGGAGTTTTTAAATACTATTCCAACAGTGAAGTAAATGAATTTACTGGTAAAAAGCAACATATTTCAATTTCTACTGAAGATGAAATTGCCATAGGTTTACAATCTGCACCAGAAATGGCACAGCAACATGGTGGTTTATATCCTGATCAAAAATATCAACAATTTGTTGATATGGTTGGTCAAAAATTAGTAAATAATAGCGTTGCTAAACAAACCAATTACCAATACGATTTTCATTTATTAAAAGATCCACAAACAATAAATGCTTTTGCACTTCCTGGCGGACAAATTTTTATAACCTACGCTCTATTTTCAAAATTAGAAAATGAAGATCAATTGGCCGGAGTATTAGGGCACGAAATTGGACACGTAGTTGGCAGACATTCTGCTGAACGCATGGCCAAACAAGGTTTTACAGAGGCCGTAGTTAATGGAGTAGCAGTTGGTATTGATCCAAATACCGCACAAGGTGCAGCTGCTTTGGCAAATGTTATAAATATGAGTTATGGTAGAGATGATGAATTAGAAAGTGATGAGTTAGGTGTTAGATTTATGATTGATGCAGGATACAACCCAATGGAGTTAATTGGTGTCATGGAAATTTTAAAAGCCGATGCTGGACCAAACAAAACTCCTGAAAGAATGAGTACACACCCTGATCCTGAAAATAGAATTGAGAAAATTAAGGAAGCCATAGAAAAATATAAAAAGTAAAACTAATTGCTGTTTTACAAAAGATTTTCTATTCAGATTATTTTTACCTTTCAGCTTTCTGCATTTCCTTTTTTCCGCAATCGTTTTAGTAATTTTAAGTAGAATTTAAGACCTAAAAATAAGGCTCTTAAGTTGAATACTTCGTATATTTGACACTCAAAATTAAATATATTTTAGAATGAATAAGAAAGTAATTTTAATGATTTTAGATGGATGGGGAATTACACAAGACCCAAAAGTTTCAGCAATTTTTAATGCAAAAACATCATATATAGATAGTTTGTACAATTCATATGCAAACGCAAGTTTACGTACAGATGGTGAACATGTTGGTTTACCTGATGGACAAATGGGAAACAGTGAAGTTGGACATATGAATTTAGGAGCCGGCAGAATTGTTTACCAAAACTTAGTTAGAATTAACATGGCCGTTAAAAATAAAACCTTAGGACAAGAAAAAGTTTTGTTAGACGCACTTAAATATGCAAAAGAAAACAACAAAAACATACATTTATTAGGATTGGTTTCTAATGGTGGTATCCACTCTCATATAGGTCATTTAAAAGGATTGCTAGACGTTGCCGCTGAAAATAATGCTGAAAATGTATTTTTACATGCATTTTCTGATGGTAGAGATTGCGATCCAAAATCAGGAAAATTCTTTATAAATGACGTTCAAGAGCACATGGCAAAAACTACTGGTGAATTGGCAACAATTACTGGAAGATATTTTGCAATGGATAGAGATAAACGTTGGGAACGAGTTAAAATTTCTTACGATGCAATGGTAAATGCTGTTGGAGTAAAATCTACAAATGCCATTGAAAGTATTGAGAAAAGTTATGCGGAAAATGTTACCGATGAGTTTATTAAGCCAATTATTATGACCAATGCGGATGGAACTCCAAAAGCACAAATAAAAGCTGATGATGTTGTAATTTTCTTTAACTACAGAACGGACAGAGGACGTGAATTAACAGAGGTGCTTACTCAACAAGATTACCCAGAATTTGGTATGAAAACATTACCGCTTCATTATGTTACAATTACTAATTACGATGAAACCTACAAAGGGATTAATGTAATTTATAATACAGATAATTTAGTTGATACTTTAGGTGAAGTTTTAGAAAAAGCAGGAAAAAAACAAATTAGAATTGCTGAAACTGAAAAATATCCACACGTAACTTTCTTCTTTTCTGGAGGAAGAGAGCAAGAGTTTGTTGGTGAAAAACGTTTATTATGCCCATCTCCAAAAGTTGCAACATACGACTTACAACCTGAAATGAGTGCTTTTGAAATTCGTGATGCAATTATTCCTGAATTGCAAAAAGGTGAGGTTGATTTTGTGTGTTTAAATTTTGCAAATGGTGATATGGTTGGACATACAGGTGTTATGGAAGCGGCTATAAAAGCTTGTGAAGCCGTTGATGAATGTGTGAAAGATGTAATTACAGCTGCCAATGAAAATAATTATACTACGTTGGTTATTGCCGATCACGGAAACTGTGAAACAATGATAAATCCTGATGGTTCACCAAACACAGCACACACAACAAATCCTGTTCCTTTTATTTTAGTAGATAAAGATTTAAAAACTGTAAAAGATGGTGTTTTAGGTGATATTGCGCCAACTATTTTAGAGTTAATGGGTGTTGAACAACCAAAAGCAATGAGTAGACATTCATTACTTTAATTTTATATATTTCAACTTAAATTTTATAATATGAAAAAATTGTTGCTTTTAGTTTTCATCGTAAGTGCGTTTAGTTGTTCATCAAAAAAGAATATCGTGAACGCCACTAAAGATGCTTCCGGTAATTTAGTTGGAATAGCAACTAAAGAAAGTTTTAATGTTGCGCCTTATAATTCTTGGTTTCAACCAAATTATGATAGCTATACTTTAAATACTGAAATAATTGAAAAATTAAAACCACAACTTAACAAAGTAACTATAAAAGCATTTATGGGAACTTGGTGTGGTGATAGTCAGCAACAAACTCCAGTATTTTATAAAATATTAGATGCTGCTAATTTCAATTATAAAAACTTACAATTAGTCACTGTAAACAGAAGCAAATCTACTCCCGATAATTTACAAGAAGGTTTTGATATTGTTCGTGTACCAACTTTTATTTTTTATAAAAATGGAAAAGAAATTGGGCGTTTTGTTGAATATCCAAGAGAAACTGTTGAAAAAGATATTCTGAAAATTGTAAGCGGAGAACCTTATAAACACTCTTACCAAGAGTAATTAATAATTATATTTTATTTAAAAGCGTTTATGTTTAAGTTATTCATAAACGCTTTTTTATGTATAGCATATTTTAAAGCTAACTAAAATAATCCTTCATAGATCTTCAGTTAAAATCTATTCAATCATCACTATCTAATTCATGAAGTTCATCTAATTGTTTTAATAATTCAAAAGTTTTTTTAGCTTCCTCTTCATCAATAGTTGAAATTGCTGCACCTACATGAACCAACACATAATCACCAACATTCGCTTCAGGAACCAATGTTAAACTTACTTCTTTTATAACCCCATCAAACGATACTTTTCCAACTCTAAAAGTTTCATCTAATTGCGATGTTATTGCTATTAATTTTCCTGGTATTGATAAACACATAATTATTTAATATTATTTGGGCGTTCCCTTTCGGGTCGCGCTTTTCGTTCTATCTTTTTCTTCGTTGCACTCCAAAAAAGGATGCCACTTCAATCGCTAACGCAAAATTTAAACTACCTAAACTAAATTTTCTTTCAACCATTTATACCAAGCTTCCATTCCATCTCCTTTTGTAGCGGAAACTTCAAAAAACTCCAAATTTGGATTCACTTTTAAAGCATACTCTTTCAATTTTTGAACATCAATATTTACATATGGTAATAAATCTATTTTATTGATGATGCAAATATCTGCTGTATGAAACATATCCGGATATTTTATGGGCTTGTCTTCACCTTCGGTAGTACTGATAATTACCACCCGTTTGCTTTCGCCTAAATCAAACATTGAAGGACACACCAAATTCCCCACATTTTCAATCATTAAAACCGAGTTATCTTTCATTTCCAGCTTTTTAACAGCTTCATACACCATATCACTTTCTAAATGACAGCCTTTACCTGTATTTATTTGAACAACGGGAATCTGTAATGCATCAATTCTATTGGCATCATTCATTGTTTGTTGATCACCTTCAATCACATAAAACATTATTTCATTTTTTAAATCGGCTAAAGTTCGCTCTAAAATAGATGTTTTTCCAGAGCCCGGTGAACTTACCAAATTCAAAGCAAAAATATGTTTAGCCTCAAAATATCCTCTATTTCTAGCAGCTAACAATGCATTGTTATTTAAAATATCCTGCTCAATCTCTAATACTTTGTGTTTATGGTCATGAGAATGCGCATGCGCATGTGAATGTCCATCATGATGGTGGTGGTGATCATCATCATGAGTATGAGAATGTTCACCGTGATGATGGTGACGTTCTTCATGTGAATGTTTATGTTCTCCAGGTTTTAAAATTGTTGGACCCTCATTATCTGATCCACAGCCGCAAGTTCCACACATAATTTTATAAATTTAAATGACTTCTAACGTTTTAACTTTTAACTCTTTTCCTTTTAAAATTCCTTTAAAATTACTACCACAATTTGGGCAGCAATCATGAATGTTTTCCATTGCAAACTCAGTATCACAATCTATACATTTTCCAACTCCATCAATCACATGAATTTCTTTTTCTGCATTTTCAAGTACGGTGTCTTGCACCGCAGAACTCCAAACAAAATTTAATGAATCAATTTCAATACCAGCCAAAACACCAATTTCTAATTCAATTTTTGTCACCTTTTTAGCCTTCGCTTTTGCAGTTTCATCTTCTGCAATTTTCACAATTCCTAAAGCAATGGATAATTCGTGCATGAGTATTAAACGATTTACTCTCAAAGTTACAAAATATATAAAAAGAAACCCTATGATAATCATCAGTAAAAAACCACTGTAACAATTGTTACTATTAAGGATTGTGCAGTCTTATTTTAAAACATTCTAAATTAGGTAGTTACACTTGTTTTAATCAAATAATATTGTAAATTAGATAGGTTCTTTTCACTTAAAGAAACAAACTACATAAAAAGTCTTTTTATTATTTAAATTTTTACTTATGTCTAACAATAATGAACAACGCAAAACCTATTATGAAAGCATCATAAAACAAGGTTATAGCCGTAGAGATTTCATGAAGTTTTCCACTTATATGGCCGCTTTTATGGGGTTAGAAAATTCTATGGTGGGACAAATAGCACAATCTTTAGAAAAAACGCCTCGATTGCCTGTTATTTGGGAACATTACCAAGAATGCACGTGTTGCAGTGAATCATTTATCAGGTCAAATCACCCAATTGTTGCTGATATTATTTTAGATAAAATTTCATTAGACTATACCTTAACACTAATGGCTGCATCTGGTCATCAAGCAGAAGCAGCAAAACAAGAAACCATGAAAAAATATCATGGTGAATATATTTTATGTGTGGAAGGTTCAATTCCAATGGGAGATGACGGAAATTATTGCTGTATTGCTGGAAAATCTGCTAAAGATGCATTTTTAGAAGCGGCCGAAGGAGCAAAAGCTATTATTGCTTGGGGAAGTTGCGCTTCAAACGGTTGTGTTCAGGCAGCAAAACCAAATCCAACAGGCGCGACTCCAATTCATAAAATTGTAAAAAACAAACCAATAATTAGAGTTCCTGGTTGTCCACCAATTGGTGAAGTAATGGCTGGGATTATTGTACACGTAGTTGCATTTGGTCGCTTACCAAAATTAGATCGATTAGGAAGACCAAAAGCATTTTACGCAAAACGTGTTCATGACTCTTGCTACAGAAGACCTTATTATGATGCTGGTTTATTTGCCGAAACTTTTGATGATCAAAATGCAAAAAACGGCTATTGCTTATATAAATTAGG
The DNA here is from genome assembly GCF_016342705.1 of Lutibacter sp. Lineage (GTDB taxonomy): Bacteria > Bacteroidota > Bacteroidia > Flavobacteriales > Flavobacteriaceae > Lutibacter. The sequence continues at coordinate 300,305 of NZ_JAEINV010000002.1, forward strand.
TTGCAAAGGGCCAATGACTTACAACTCTTGTGGAACTATAAAATGGAATAATGGTGTAAGCTATCCTATTCAATCTGGTCACGGATGTATTGGTTGTAGTGAAGAAGATTTCTGGGATAACGGACCTTTCTACGAAAGAACAACTAAAATGCCTGGATTTGCAGTAGAATCTAATGCTGATACCGTTGGAAAAGTAGCTGCTGGTGTTTTAGCCGGTGGAATTGCAGTGCACGCTATAGCTGCAAATATCTCTAAACGAAAAGAGTTAATGGATAGAATTAACAGAGGTAAGGATAACGAAAAAAATATTGAGTCTTAAAACATATAACAATGGCAAATAGAATAGTAGTTGACCCAATTACACGTATAGAAGGTCATTTAAGAATAGAAGCAGAAATAAAAGATGGTATTATAGTAGATGCTTTTAGCTCAAGTACCATGGTTAGAGGTATTGAACAAATTGTTAAAGGCCGAGATCCGCGTGATGTTTGGGCATTTGTACAACGTACTTGTGGTGTTTGTACAACCGTTCATGCACTTGCTTCAGTTCGCTCTGTAGAAGATGCTTTAGGAATTGCAGTGCCTCCAAACGCCGAAATGGTTCGTAATATTATGGAAGGTGCTTTGTATATGCACGATCACGCCGTACATTTTTATCATTTGCATGCATTAGACTGGGTAGATGTTGTAAACTGTTTAAAAGCGGATCCTGCTCAAACTTCAGCCTTAGCGCAAAGTATTTCAAAATGGCCAAAAAGTTCACCTGGTTATTTTTCTGATATTCAAAAAAGAATTCAAAAATTTGTTGAAAGCGGTCAACTTGGAATTTTCGCCAATGGCTATTGGGGACATCCACAAATGAAATTGCCTGCTGAAGTAAATTTATTAGCGGTGGCACATTATTTAGAAGCGTTAGATTGGCAAAAAGAAATTGTAAAAGTACATACCATTTTTGGAGGTAAAAATCCACATCCAAATTATTTAGTTGGTGGAATGGCTTGTGCTATTAATTCTGATGGCGCTGGAGGTTTAAATGCTGAAAGACTTGCATACGTAGGAAAGTTGTTACAAGACGGAAAAGATTTTATTGAACAAGTGTATATTCCAGATTTATTAGCCATTGCTTCTTTCTACAAAGATTGGGGAGCTATTGGTAAAGGATTTGGAAATTATATGAGTTATGGTGATTTCCCAACTAATGGTTACGCAGATTTATCTAGTTTTAAATTCCCTTCGGGAGTTATTTTAAATGGCGATTTATCAAAAATACATGAGGTAGACCATAGAAATGGTGATATTGAAGAATTTGTAAATAATTCATGGTACAATTATTCTGATGGTGATGATAAAGGAAAACATCCTTGGGATGGTGAAACTAACATTAAATACTCAGGACCAAAACCACCATATGAGTTTTTAAATGTGGAGGAAAAATACAGTTTTATTAAAACACCACGTTGGAAAGGTTTACCAATGGAAGTTGGACCTTTAGCACGTTTATTAGTCGGTTACGGACGTGGAAATAAAGAAATTCAAGATGCTGTAAATGGAGCATTAACTCATTTGGACGTGCCTGTTGATGCATTATTTTCAACATTAGGAAGAACTGCTGCTCGTGGAATTGAAACACAATTAGTGGCTAATTGGACCATGGAATTCTACAATACTTTAATGACTAACATTAAAAATGGAGACGAACGTATGGCAAATATGGACAGTTGGGAACCTTCAACTTGGCCTTCTGAAGCTAAAGGAGTTGGATTTATGGAAGCTCCTCGTGGTGCATTAGCGCATTGGATTAAAATTAAAGATGGTAAAACTGAAAATTATCAACAAGTGGTACCAAGTACTTGGAATGCTTCACCGCGTGATCCAAAAGGACAACGTTCTGCTTATGAATCTTGCCTAATAGGAACACCTGTTGCAGACCCAGAATTACCGTTAGAAATTATAAGAACTATCCACTCTTTTGACCCTTGTATTGCTTGTGCTGTGCATTTATATGATGAACATGGAAATCATATTTCGCAAGTTCAAAATATTGCAAGTTGTGAAAGTTAAAACGTAAACTATGGAAGCAAAAAAATTTATAAGAGTCATGGTTTGGGAACTCCCAGTGCGTTTATTTCACTGGTTAAATGTGCTTGCTATTATTGTGCTGTGTATTACAGGTTTTTTAATTGCAAATCCACCGGCATTATTGTCAAACGCTGAAGCTACAAATTTACACTCGTTCGGAATCGTTCGTTTTATACATTTTGTAGCTGCTTATATTTTTCTTTTTATTATGATAATGAGAATTTATTGGTCGTTTGTGGGAAATCAATTTGCTAGTTGGCGTGCTTTTTGGCCATTCAGTAAAAAGAATTGGAATAACTTTTGGCACGTTGTTAAAATAGATGTAATGCTCTTAAATGAAGATCATCCAAATATTAAAGATATTAGCGTTGGTCATAATAGTGTTGCAACGTTATCTTATTTAGTGATGTTTTTTATAGCAATAATTCAAATATGTACTGGTTTTGCGTTGTATGCAGATACTTCAGGTTGGTGGTTGCCAAAATTATTTTCGTGGGTAGTTCCATTGTTTGGAGGTGATTTTATGGTTCGCACCATTCATCATGTTGCAATGTGGACATTCATTTTATTTAGTTTAGTACACGTGTATTTAGTTTTTTATCACGATTGGTTAGAAGGTCGTGGCGAAGTTTCTTCAATGTTTGGAGGCTTTAAATTTGTACGAGAAGATAGAATTAAACATCACGAAGATATTCCAGAAGAAAATAAAAAATAATACATTCTTAAAAGTAAATTCATTTTATCACTATTTCAAATAAAATGAATTTGCTTTTTAAAATTTGAAAATATATGAACGAAAGAACTCCAGTTGCCATTAGCAGCGATTCCTATTTTTTTGAAAAAGACAAATCCAACAGTATTTTAGTCATGGGTGTTGGCAATTATTTAATGGGTGATGAAGGGATTGGCGTGCATATTATTCAGGAAATGAGTAAAATTGAACTACCTGAATATGTTGATATTTTAGATGGCGGAACAGGTGGTTTTTTATTGCTGAATTGTTTTGAAGCCTATAAAACCATCATTTTTGTGGATGCAACTATGGATGGAAAACCAGCTGGAACAATTTCTCTTATTCGTCCAAAATTCGCATCGGATTTTCCTTCCGCATTAAGTGTTCATGATGTTGGTTTAAAAGATATGATTGAAGCAGTGTATTTAATGGATCATATTCCTGATATTCATTTATTTACAGTTTCTATTAAAGAATTAAATCCTATGACTATAGATTTAAACGACAAAGTTAGAGCCTGTATTCCTGAAATTATTGATAATATTTTAAGCCATTCAGAAGCACTTCACCTAAAAAAAGTGTAAATTTATAGTAACCTATAAAGCTATAAATTAAATGGTTAAAACCTATAAAATTAGAGTTTCCGGACAAGTTCAGGGTGTAGGTTTTCGGCCATATGTTTATATGTTGGCTATAAAATTCAATTTAAAAGGTACGGTTTCAAACAATGAATACGGAGTATTGATTTTTGCTTGTGGAGAACCGCAAAATATATCTGCCTTTTATAAAAAATTAATAAATTTTCCACCGCCAGCTTCCAACATTCAAAACAGTTTAATTGAAGAAATTGAAAGTCGAAAATTTGAAGGTTTTAAAATAATTCCTAGTGAAAAAGGCGGAAAATTAAACTTACCATTAACACCTGATTTTGCCATTTGTGATGACTGTAAAAATGAAATCAAAAATCCAAAGAACAAACGTTTCAATTATCCTTTCACAACGTGCGTAAATTGCGGCCCTAGATATGCAATTACAGAAAATTTTCCTTTTGAAAGAAGTAATACAAATATTGATGAATTTCCAATGTGTGTTGATTGTATGGAAGAATACACAAATCCAATCAATAGAAGATTTCATTCGCAAACAAATACGTGTTCAACCTGTGGAATTGATTTAGTTTTAATAAATGCTGAGGGAAAAACAGTTGAAACTTCAAAAGATACTATTTTTAATAGTGTTGCCTTTTTACTTTCTGAAGGAAATATTGTTGCTATTAAAAACACAAGTGGTTATTTACTCTGTTGCAATGCCGAAAATAAAAATGTTATTCAAAAGTTAAGAGAAAAAAAACATCGTCCAAAAAAACCGTTTGCAGTATTATTCCCGTCGCTGGAGAAACTTCAAAAAGAAGTTGAAATTAGCCAAAACGAAAAGGAATCACTTACTTCAACGGAAAGTCCAATTACTATAATTTCATCAAAAAACTACACTGGAAATTTAGCTTTAAATACAATTGCTCCAAACCTAAAACAACTTGGTGTAATGTTACCTTATACAGGTATTTTACAGTTATTGGCAAATGAATTAAGTTTTCCCATTGTTGCAACCAGCGGAAATATTCATGGATCACCAATTATTTGCGAAAATAATGAAGCATTTGAAAAATTAAAACAAGTAGCTGACTATTTTTTACAACATAATTTAAAAATTACACATCCACAAGATGATTCTTTAGTGAAATTGAGCGCAAAGTTTCAACAAAAAACTATGTTTAGGCGCTCACGAGGTTTTGCGCCAAATTATATGAATATTGATATTCAATCTGAAGAAAAAATATTGGCTATGGGCGCCGATTTAAAAAGTAGTTTTGCATATTATCCGAATAGTTTTTTATATATAAGTCAGTATATTGGGAATTTAGAAAATTTTGATGTTTACAATCGGTTTTCTTCGGAAGTAAACTCATTTATAAACATATTTGAACAACAACCAGAAGTTATTTTAGTGGATAAACATCCGTTGTATCAAAGTTCGCAATTTGGCAAAGAATTGGCTCAAAAAACGAATGCTAAAATTATTGAAATTCAACATCATAAAGCACATTTTGCAGCAATTTTAGGAGAACATCATTTATTTAAAGAAAAAGTATTAGGTGTTGTTTTTGATGGCACTGGTTTTGGTGATGATGCACAAATTTGGGGCGGAGAATTCTTTATTTATTCAAATAATTCTATTGACAGAATTGGACATATTGAAAACTTTAATTGGTTGTTAGGCGATAAAATGTCCAAAGAACCTCGTTTATCTTTGTTTTCGCTGGCTTCAGAAGAAATGAATGACGTTTTAGTACAAAAATTCACATCAACTGAATTAAAAAATTATAGTTATTTAAAGAAAAATAATCAACTTAAAACATCTTCGGTCGGGAGATTATTTGACGCCGTTGCTTCTTTATTAAATATTTCTGATTATAATTCCTACGAAGGTGAAGCCGCTATTTTATTGGAAAATTCAATTGACAATTATAATTTAAAAAACTGTAAAAACTATTTAAATTCAACGGATGTTATTTCTGCTAATAAAATAATTTCGGCAGTATATAAAGATATTCAACAAGAAAATTCAACAGCAAATATTATTGCTAATTTTTTATTTACGTTGGCAACTTCCATTTTAAAAATGGCTAAAAAACACCATTTTAAATATATTGCTTGCAGTGGAGGTGTTTTTCAAAACACAACTTTGGTAGATATGCTTTTAGAATTAGCTCCAAAAGAAATTAAATTGTATTTTCATAGAGAATTATCACCAAACGATGAAAATATTTCCTTTGGACAAATCATGTATTATTTGAAAATAAAATTAAAATAGATTTAAAAAATATAATTTACGTCAACCTGAACTTGTTTCAGGTTCTCATAATCATTGGTTGTAAGTTTGATGAGATTCTGAAATAAATTGAGAATGACCCTTTTTAAAACTTATTAAATGCCTTTATGATAGGTGCAAAAAAACATAGAAATGAAGTATTTAAGTGAATACAGAAATTTAGAAGAAACTAAGAAAATCTTAGATGAAATTCACAAAATTACAACGCGTGAGTGGAACATTATGGAGATTTGCGGAGGTCAAACGCATAGTTTAGTAAAAAACGGTATTTTAGAATTATTACCTGAAAAAGTGCGCATGATTCATGGCCCGGGTTGCCCCGTTTGTGTTACACCTTTAAACTTAATTGACAAAGCGATAGAGTTGTTAGAAAAAGGTGTAATTGTGTGTTCGTTTGGCGATATGATTCGTGTTCCGGGAAGTAAAAAAAGCTTATTAGAAGCCAAAGCGTTGGGTGGCGATTTACGCATTTTATATTCACCCATTGAAGCAGTTTCTATTGCAAAAGAAAATCCAGATAAGGAAGTTGTATTTTTCGCTGTTGGATTTGAAACTACTGCACCCGCAAATGCTTTATCGGTTTTACATGCTGAAAAAGAAGGAATTTCAAATTATTCAATTTTAGCATCTCATGTGTTGGTGCCGCCAGCAATGGAAGCTATTTTAGATGATAAATTCTGTACAATTGATGCTTTTTTAGGCGCAGGTCACGTTTGTGCAATTATGGGAACTAAAGAATATAATCCGTTAGTGGAGAAATATAAAATTCCAATTGTAGTAACTGGTTTTGAACCGTTGGATTTGGTTCAAGGTATTTATTTGGCTGTAAAACAGTTGGAAGCAGGAAAATACAAACTAGAAAATCAATATTCTCGCATTGTAAAAGAAGAGGGGAATATTGCAGCCATTAATGTTATTAATAAAATATTTGAAATTGGCAATAGAGAATGGCGCGGTATAGGTGAAATTCCAAATAGCGGATATGTTATTAAAGAAGCATATAGAAAATATGATGCTGAAGCAAAGTTTGATATCAGTAACATAAAGGTACCTGAAAATCCGAATTGTATTGCTGGCCAAATTTTAAGAGGAATTAAAAAGCCTCATGAATGTGAGCAATTTGGAAAAGCTTGCAAGCCAGCTAATCCGTTAGGCGCTCCAATGGTATCTTCGGAAGGAGCGTGCGCAGCATATTATCATTTTTCAAACAATTTATAATTAGTTAAAATGGATATAAATAATTTAGGATTTACAACAATTAATTTAGGACATGGAAGTGGTGGTGAGTTAACTAGAAAATTATTAGACAACCTTATATTTTCTGTTTTTAGCAATCCTTATTTAAATGAAAAACACGACGGTGCTATTGTTAAAATGGAAGGTAAAATGGCTATTTCTACAGATAGTTTTGTAATTACACCTATATTTTTTAAAGGTGGAAATATTGGAAGTTTAGCTGTTCACGGAACGGTAAATGATGTTGCCATGTGCGGTGCCATTCCAAAATATTTATCCTTGGCTTTTATTATTGAAGAAGGATTGGGTGTAGTTGAATTTTATAACATCATAAAATCGATTAAAAAAGCGGCTGATGAAAGTGGTGTTATTATTGTTACTGGCGATACAAAAGTTGTTGAAAAGGGAAAAGGCGATAAAATTTTTATAAATACCACAGGTTTTGGAGAAGTGCATCCAAAAGCAAGTATTTCAATGGACAACATTAATGTTGGTGATAGAATAATAGTCAACGGGTTTATTGCGCAACATGGAATGGCCATAATGAGTGAACGAAAAGGCTTAGAATTTGAATCGGATATTCAAAGCGATTCAACCAATTTAAACTATTTGGTAAAAGATTTATTAGATGCATTTGGCAATAAAATAAAATTATTTAGAGATCCAACTCGTGGAGGTTTGGGAACTGTTTTACATGAAATTGCCACTGATATTGAATTGGGTGTTTTTATAAAAGAAGTTCAAATTCCTATAGAAAAACAAGTTGCTGCTGCTTGTGAAATGTTAGGTTTAGATCCTATGTATGTTGCAAATGAAGGTGTGTTTATTGCTATCGTAGATCCAAGTGTAGAAAATGAAGTTTTAGCATTAATGAGAAATCATGAGAAAGGCAAAAACGCATCAATAATTGGTGAAATTACAGAAGAACATCCAAATAAAGTAGTTTTAAAAAGTTTAATAGGTGGAAAAAGAATTGTAAGTCCCTTAGTTGGTGAACAATTGCCTAGAATTTGTTAGTTAGCAAATATCCAATAAACACCAATTATTAAAGCAAATAAACCTCCAGCCAAGCGAATTCCTTTAAAAAAGGTTTCATTATGGTCTTGCTTGGAATAAGCAGCTACTTTTCCAATAACCATGGCAAAAGCCATCATGGCAATTAGTGTACCTATTCCAAAACCAATAATATATTTTACAGAATCTAATTTAGACGAAAAACCAATAACAGGTAAAAAAAGTAAAAAATGAGCAACTCCAGCAAGTCCATGTATAAAGCCAAAAGATAAAGAAGCTATATTTCCTTGCTTTAAATTTGGATGCGAATGCGTGTGTACTTTTTCAGAAGTATGCTTGTGTTGGTGCTCGTGTATTATTGGATTTCCATTACTATGAACATGAGTATGCTTGTGTTTTTTCTCTTCTTTAAAAATTTTAAAAAAAATCCACAAGCCTAATCCTACTAAAATAACTCCAACAAATTGTTCGCTATGTTCAGAAATTTTTTCAACCGGAATTAATTCTTTAAAAATTAAAAATAGAATTCCAATAAAAAGCATACCCGTTAAATGGCCAATTCCCCAGAATAATCCAACTTTCCATGCCTTCTTTTTACTTTCTATAGCAAATGGTGTTACGGCAGCTAAATGATCTGGCCCAGAAATTACGTGAAGTGCTGCTGCAATTATTCCTGCAAACAAGGGAAAAGTTAATTCCATAACTGTAAATTATAACGTAATAAATTTACAATTTATTTGTAATATTCAACTAGTTAGAGAAAATACTTTGAAAGGGATAAATAATTTTTTAAGTAATCTATTAAAATAAAAAAGCCGAAACAAATTGTTTCGGCTTTTAAAGTACAAGAGGCGGGACTTGAACCCGCACGGGCCTTACAGCCCACTGGATTTTAAGTCCAGCGTGTCTACCAATTCCACCACTCCTGCATTGGTACTTTATATTGTAGAGCGAAAGACGGGATTTGAACCCGCGACCCTCACCTTGGCAAGGTGATGCTCTACCCCTGAGCTACTTTCGCAGTCATTGTTTTAAAGAACATTCATTTAATCTCTTAAATGCGAGGGCAAATTTAAAACAATTCTCTTAATAGCAAAGACTTTTTTTAAATTTATTTCAATATTTTTTTTAATCCCCTTATTATAAGGTTGTAATTGTCCAATAAAAAAATATCTTTGCACATATTATAACTAAATAAATGCGATTATCTCCAAATTCTATACCTGTAAAAATGACTTTTTCTGCGGTTTTTAATGATTTTAAACAATTAACTAAAGTTGGTTTATCATTAAGTGTGGTATTTTCATCTTTGGCAGGTTATTTATTAGCCGTTGAAAAAATTGATTATTCAATATTAATTTTATTAGCCATTGGTGGTTATTTAATGGTTGGAGCATCTAATGCTTTCAATCAAATTATTGAAAAAGATACAGATGCTTTAATGAAACGTACCATGAACAGACCTTTACCTGCAGGAAGAATGCATGTTTCAATGGCGATGGTTATTGCGGTTTCATTTACCATTGTAGGTTTGGCTATATTATATAGTATTAACCCTAAAAGTGCTTTATTTGGAGCGATTTCAATTTTTTTATACACTAGTATTTACACACCTTTAAAAGCAGTTACGCCATTATCAGTTTTTGTAGGGGCAATTCCAGGAGCTATTCCTTTTATGCTAGGTTGGGTTGCGGCTACTAATGCTTTTTCCATTGAACCAGGAATGTTGTTTTTAATTCAATTTTTTTGGCAGTTCCCACATTTTTGGGCAATTGCTTGGTTACAATTTGATGAATACAAAAAAGCAGGCTTTAATTTAATGCCAATGGGACAGAAGAACAGAAAAGCTGTTGTTCAAATTATAATATATACAGTATGTTTAATACTAGTTTCTATAATTCCTGTTTTAAAAATCACTGGAAGTTTTTATATTTACCCTTTAACAGCTGTAATTTTGGTGCTTTTAGGCAGTACAATGCTCTATTATGCCATTAAACTATACAAACATCAAACTAATAAAGAAGCACGACAATTAATGCTTTCAAGCGTTTTATATATTACTTTAGTACAAATAATTTACGTTGTAGATAAATTTTTACATTAAAAAAATGGGACAAACTTTAGAACAAGAATACAAATCGGCCAGAAGAAAGTCTGCGAAACCAATGTTATGGGTTTCTATGATTAGTATGACAATGATGTTTGCTGGATTAACCAGCGCTTATGTAGTAAGTAGAAAAAGAAACGATTGGGTTTCTTTTGATTTACCTGAAGCATTTTACACCAGTACTGCACTTATTATTCTAAGTAGCATTACTTTTTTACTGGCTAAATTTTTCATTAAAAAAGACAATCGACAATTAACAACAGCATTTTTAATTGCTACACTTTTACTGGGTGCTGGATTTATATTTTTTCAATTTGAAGGTTTTAAAGAATTATTTAATGCAGGTTTTGTATTTGCAGGAGCGCAAAGCACGGTGAAATCTTCGTTTATTTATGGAATTACGCTGGCTCATATAGCGCATATTGCTGCCGGAATTGTTGTATTATTAGTGGTTATTTTTAATCATTTCAATAAAAAATATTCATCAAAAGATACCTTAGGATTAGAACTTGGAGCTATTTTCTGGCATTTTGTGGATATTCTATGGATTTACTTGTTTTTATTTTTCTATTTTATTAGATAAAAAAAATAATGTATTTTTGGCGCAACTATAACTAAAAAATCAAAACAAAACTTATATGGAAGCAACTATTGCTACTGATTCTACGGGTACTTCATGGGGTGGAGGAAACAATAATCCTTTAGGGGCAAGTTATGGTAAAATGATGATGTGGTTCTTCATTTTATCAGATGCACTGACCTTTTCAGCCTTTTTAGGCGCGTATGGTTTAATGCGTTTTAAATTTATTGAGAGCTGGCCAATTGCCGATGAAGTGTTTACGCACTTTCCATTTTTACACGGTGTTCACGCGCCAATGTATTACGTAGCATTAATGACCTTTGTTTTAATATTTTCATCAGTAACAATGGTATTAGCTGTTGATGCTGGTCATCAAATGAAAAAAGGAAAAGTTACTTTTTATATGTTACTTACTATTATTGGTGGTTTCATTTTCTTAGGATCACAAGCTTGGGAATGGAAAAATTTTATTGGAGGTTCTTACGGTGCGGTTGAATTGAATGATGGTAAAATTGTTCAATTTGTTGATGCTTCTGGCCATCAAATAGAGTTAGAGAAATTTGCAGTATCTTCTCATTCAGATAGAACACAATTAACAAGAGATAAAGGAGTTTGGTTTATGAATGAAAGCTCATTGCCACCATTTTCAGTTGAAGAAGTGATGGCTGGATTTAAAGCAAATCCAGATATTTCTATAAGATTAGAAAAAATTGATCCGGTAACAAAAACAAAAACTATTGTTCCACGTGCTGAAGCAATGACGTATTTAAACGAAACAAAAGCTGTGGTAAAAGGTGCTAACTTACAGGTGAATGAATACGGAAAACCATTATTTGCCGATTTCTTTTTCTTTATTACTGGGTTTCACGGTTTCCACGTTTTTTCAGGTGTAATTATCAATATTATCATTTTCTTTAATGTTATTATAGGAACTTATGAAAGAAGAGGCCATTACGAAATGGTTGAAAAAGTAGGATTATACTGGCACTTTGTAGATTTAGTTTGGGTATTTGTATTTACATTCTTCTACTTAGTTTAATTTATTAAAAAGACTTAAAAATGGGAACTCACACACAAGAACATACATCACACACAGGTTTAATTTGGAAAGTATTTGGAATACTTTCTGTTGTTACAATTGTTGAAGTTATTTTAGGTATTTTAAAACCTGCATCACTTCATTTAACAACAATTTTAGGCACTAGTCCATTAAATATAATATTCTTAGTTTTAACTTTAGTAAAAGCATATTACATTACTTGGTTCTTTATGCATATGGCAGATGAATCTAAAAGTTTAAGAAGAGCCGTTGTTTGGACAGCCGTTTTCTTAATTATTTATTTAGCTACGTTGTTACTTATTGAAGGTAGTTATATAAATGATGTTTTATCTCCTTTAGTAAAATGGAGTTATTAAAAATTAAAAAATAAATTGATGAAGGTGGTTTTTAACCACCTTTTTTTATTTTAACTTTGTGCTATGAAAAAATTCTGGGTACTTTTTAGTTTATTTATATTACCATTGGTTTTTTATATTTTCTTATCGAAAGGAATTTATAAATATTCCAACTTACCAATTTTAACTGAAAGTGTTATAGATGTTAAAACACTTGATAATGCAGTTAATATTTCATTTTCCAATCATCTTTCCATTGTTTGCTTTTTAGGAAATGACAGTAGTACAGGAAAAGGTAGTTTGTTTAACTTAAATCAAACCATTTATAAGCGTTATTACCAAAAACCTTATTTTCAAATAATTGCCATATTACCTGAAGGTTCTCAAGCATTATACAAAGAAGCAATAGAAGAACTTTCTGCTTTTACCAACATTAGCAAATGGCATTTTATATACTCCAATGCTACAACTATAAAAGCATTATTTGACAGTTTTAAAACTCCTTTCAATCTAAATGAAAATTTATATTCTGAAAACGCATATATAATTGATATGGATTTGCGTTTAAGAGGCAGAAAAGATGATGAAGATACAAAAGATGGGAAGTTGTACGGATATAATATGAAATCTATCTCCATTTTAAAAAATAAAATGAAAGATGATATTGCTATTATTTATTATCAGCTAAAAAAAACTGCTGAAAAAGAACAACGTAGAAAAAGAGAAATTTAAATACAATGAAAAAATATTCATACGTAGGAGTGGCGTTTATTATTTTAATTTTTGGAATTTATGCAGTTCCTAAAATTGTAGATAAATTTAAAACTCCAAAATTAATTACCATTTCAAAAGTTCCAAATTTTGAGTTTACAAATCAAGATGGGCAATTAATCTCAAATTCATTTTATGAAAACAAAGTATATGTTGTTGAATTCTTTTTTACAACGTGTCCAACTATTTGCCCGAAAATGAATGAGAATATGGTGAAAATTCAAAATGAATTTTACGGAAATTTAGATTTTGGAATTGCATCTTTCAGCATCAATCCAAAACACGATACTCCAGAAATTCTAAAACAATATGCCAAAGATCACGGTGCAACTTTAAAAAACTGGAACTTTTTAACAGGAGAGCAAGAAACAATTTATGAATTAGCAAATACTGGTTTTACATTATATGCTGGTGAAAACAGTGATGCTGAAGGTGGTTTTGAACATTCAGGAATGTTTGCCTTAGTAGATAAGCAAGGAAACATTAGATCTAGGCTAGACGAAAATGGAAATCCAATTGCTTTTTATGAAGGATTAGATCCTAAAGGAGTTCAAATGATAAAAGAAGATATTAAAATACTACTAAAAGAATAATGGAAAAAAATAGCACAAAATATAATAAATGGATTGTCATTTTATCAATTGCAATTCCATTGGTTGTAGCCATTTTATTTGGCGTTAAAATAGATGCGGAATTACCCGTGTTTTTACCACCAATTTATGCAACAATTAACGGATTAACATCATTGTTATTAATTGCTGCAGTTTGGGCTGTTAAAAATAAAAAAGTGAAATTACACGAAAAATTAATGAAAACAGCCATTGTTTTTTCGGTACTATTTTTAGTAATGTATGTTGCTTACCATATGACATCGGAATCTACTAAATATGGTGGTGAAGGAGTTTTAAAAACTATTTATTTCATCATTTTATTTTCTCATATTTTATTATCTATCGCTGTAATTCCTTTTGTATTAATTACGTTTGTTAGAGCCATAACAAATAATATTGAACTACATAAAAAAATTGCAAAATATACATTTCCATTGTGGTTATACGTAACAATAACTGGAGTTGTAGTATATTTAATGATATCTCCTTATTACGTACAATGAAAAAATTAACACTTTCTATTTTATTTTTTTTAAGCATTTATATTGCAAATGCACAATGCGCCATGTGTAAAGCTGTAGTAGAAAGTGGTGATGTTTCTCAGGCAGAAGGTTTAAACTCTGGTATTCTTTATTTAATGATTTTTCCATACATTTTAGTGGGAACATTATTATATTTTATCATTAAAAATAAAAGAAAAAAGAAAATTTAACATTTCTATAAGAGGGAAACAGTGTAACAAATAATAATTTTAGTCGTCATATAACAAATTAAACGTTTCTGAATACGTGTCTATTTTTCAATGTAAACTAAAATAGCTACATTTTTCAGGCATTGTTATTAAACAATTTAACCAAAACTCAACTAATTAATGAGAACAAAAATTCTTAGTCTTTTAGCTATTATGTTATTTGTAACTATAAATGCGCAGGACAAAAAATGGACATTGCAAGAATGCGTTGAATACGCAATAGACAATAATATTACAATTAAGCAAAACAAGCTAAATGTTGAAATTAGCCAAGAGAATTTAATTAGTGCTAAAGGAAATTTTTTACCTAATTTAAATGCTTCTACTAGTGGAAATTTAAATTTTGGTTCTGGTTTTGATCCCGTTTCTCAAGATAGAGTTTCAACAAGTACTTTTGGAGGTTCTTTTGGAATTAGCTCTGGAATTACAGTATTTAATGGTTACAGAAATTTAAACACTTACAAACAAGCACAATTAGGCGTTGAAACAAGTCAACTTGATTTAGAGAAAATTCAAGATGATATTTCTCTATATATTGTAAACACCTATTTAAACGTTTTATTTGCTAAAGAAAACTTAAGTGTTGCTAAAGTTCAATTTGAAATTAGCACCAAACAAATTGAAAATGCAAAAGCAAAATTTGAAGCTGGTGTAAAACCAAAAGGAGATTTATTAAACGCACAATCTACCGCTGCTGCAGATGAACAAGCTGTAATTTCATATGAAAATACGTTAAATTTAGCCTTGCTAGATTTAGCACAACTGCTGCAAATTAATCCAACTGGTTTTGATATAGAAACTATTGATATTGAATCCCCTTCAATTGCAATGTTGTATAATAATCCAGATGATGTTTATCAAAAAGCACTAACGAACAGACCAGAAATTAAAAAAGCAGAATTAGATATTGAATCTGCTGATTTATCTGTTGAAATTGCGAAAGCAGCTTTTTTACCATCTGTAAGTTTAGGTGCTAATATTGGAACTGGTTATGGATACAATCTTAAAAACAATTCTCATATTCCTTATTTTACCCAATTAGATGATAATTTAGGGTATGGTATTAATTTCAATGTAAATATTCCTATATTCAACAGAAACCAAACAAAATCGAATGTAAATAGACAAAAAATTAATCATGAGATTTCTAAATTTGGATTAGATAATCAAAAATTACAACTACAACAAACTATTCAAAAAGCATATTATGATGCAAAAGCTGCTGCAAAATCATTCCAATCAGCAGAAAAATCTTTAATTGCTCAAAAAGAATCATTTAAAAATGCGCAAGAAAGTTATAATATTGGCGCGATGACACAGTTTGATTTTGATTTAGTTAGAAATCGTTTAGTAAATGCGGAAGGAGCTATTATTAGAGCTAAATACGATTATATTTTTAAAACTAAAGTATTGAAATTCTATTACGGTGAATCTATTACACTTGACTAAGAATTATTAAAATAGTTTATAAAACATCCAACCCATAAAGTTGGATGTTTTGTTTTATACACAACTTATTAAGTATATTTGCCTTTTAAAAAAGATAGATTTTGGCATATATATTAAATATTGAAACTGCTACCAAAAACTGCTCGGTTGGTTTAGCAAAAGATGGCGAAATAGTAGCGCTTAAGGAATTAAATGAAGGTGGTTTTTCTCATGCTGAGAAATTACACGAATTTATTTCCGATGTTTTAAAAGAATGCAACATTACTTTTTCAGATTTAAAAGCCATTGCCGTTAGTAAAGGACCAGGATCCTATACAGGATTAAGAATTGGTGTTTCTGCTGCAAAAGGACTTTGTTTTGCGCTTGATATCCCTTTAATTTCGGTGAACACATTGCAATCTTTAGCAGAATCAATTTCAATTACTGAAGGATATAAAATACCAATGTTAGATGCGCGCCGAATGGAAGTTTATTCGGCAGTTTTTGATGAGAATAACCAACTTAAAGAAGCTGTTACTGCTACAATAATTACGGAAGATTCATTTAAAGAATTTTTAGAAAAAAACAACGTATACTTTTTTGGTGATGGAGCAGATAAATGCAAAGACATATTAGTACACCCAAGAGCTACATTTATGGACCATAAATTTCCTTCAGCAAAAGATATGGGCAAACTATCCTATGAAAAGTATAAAAAAAGCGACATTGAAAATGTCGCCTATTTTGAACCTTTTTATTTAAAAGATTTTGTGATTACCACTTCTAAAAAGTAGTTTATTTTCTAATTTCAACCATATGAGGATATGGAATTTCAATTCCTTCTTTATCTAAGGCTAATTTCACTTCTTCAGTAATTGCAAAGTAAACATTCCAGTAATTTTCTGGGGTTGACCATGGCCTCACCGCAAAATTTACAGAACTATCTGCCAATGCCGATACATTAACTGTTGGTGCTGGCTCTTGTAAAACATTTGGATTGCTTTTTAAAACGTTCATAAAAACTTCTTTTGCCTTTTTAATGTCTTCCCCATAGCCTATTCCAAAAGTTAAATCAACCCGTAATTTGCCTTCCTCCGTATAATTTTTAATATTTCCGTTAGATAATGTTCCGTTTGGAATAATTGCCAATTTATTTCCTGGGGTAATTATTTTAGTTACAAAAATTTGAATTTCCTTTACGGTACCAACCTCTCCTTGAGCTTCAATTACATCGCCAACTTTAAAAGGTTTAAAAATCATAATTAAAGCACCACCAGCAAAATTAGCTAAAGACCCTTGTAAAGCTAAACCAACAGCCAACCCTGCAGCTCCTAATATTGCAATAAATGATGTGGTTTCTACTCCAACTTGAGAAATAGCGGTTATAAAAATCAATACCTTTAGAGTCCAACCTAATAAGTCTCCTAAAAATTTTTGTAATGTTTCATCGATACCTTGCTTAGCCATTAACTTTTTAGAAATTCTAATTAATTTCTTAGAAAGCCAAAGACCAATAATTAAAATTAGTATTGCTACAACAACATTTACAGCATATTTTCCAATAAAAGTTAGAGCTAAATCTGTATATTTTTGATAATCCATAGTTATTTTTTATAAAATTAAAGTTATTATCCCAAGTATTGCTGGAATTCCTTGAACATAAAAAAGTTTTATATTCTTTGTTGTATAGGACCCATAAATTCCGGCAATAGTCACACATATTAGAAAAAAAAGCGATAATTCTTCAAAATTATTTTTATTAATTAATGCCCAAATTAATCCGGCCGCTAAAAAACCATTGTACAATCCTTGGTTTTTAGCCAATGTTTTGGATATTTTAGCTTCTTCTAATTTCATTCCAAATGCTTTCAGTCCTTTTGGTTTATCCCAATAAAACATTTCTAAAATCATAAAATAAATATGTTCAAAAGCAACTAGTGCCACAAAGAAAATTTGTAAATATTTCATTCTTACAACTTTATTTTAAGTTGAGACAATGCTTTTTCCGTGCTTTTTTCAGGAAGCAAACATGCGCCATCAACACAAACAAAAATGTACGTTTCATTTTCACTAAATCGTCCTTCCATCAATGGTAAACTGCTTTTTGAAATACTTCCTGCAATTAATTTATTGGGAATATAATTTTTGTTAATTTCTTTTATTCTTTCTAAAGCTTCTTTTCCTGAAATTGCAATTTCATAAAAATCTCCTGTAAAATTACACGCTAATTGTAGCCAGTTAGAATATCCCGAAGCATATTGATCGGTTCTATCTTTTACATTATGAAGCATTTGTTTGCTTACTTTTAAATAATAGGAATTAGAATAATAATGACTTAATAAAAACAAATTTTTAGCCATAATAGAATTTGAAGCCGGTATTACGTTATCTTCAATTTCCATTTTTCGTGTTATTAAATTATGATCTTCGTCTGAAGTAAAGTAAAACATAGAACTTTTAGCATCAAAAAAATGATCGAATGCATAGTCGGTTAATTGTTTCGCATTTAACAACCACTTTTCATTTAGTGTCACTTCATATAGAGAAATGTACGCATCAATCACTGTCGCATAATCTTCTAAATAACCGTTGATACTACTTTTGCCATTTTTATACGTATGATTTAAATTTCCGTTTTCTTGTAATTGTTTTGATAGAATAAAATTGGCGTTTTTAATGGCTATTTCTAAAAAACTTGCATCATGAAACACTTTGTAGGCATCAATATATCCTTTTAACATTAAGGCATTCCACGATGTTAAAGATTTATCATCTAACCGTGGTTTTTCTTTTTTATTTCGTTCTTTCAATAAAACTTGTTGCCATTTTTCAACTTTTTCCGCTAAATCATTTTCTGAAATATTATATTCTTTTGAAATTTCAATATTCGATTTTGTTCTTATTAACACATAATTTTGGTGTTCCCATAAACCATAGTCATTTACATTGTAGTACTCTGAAAATAAATTAAAATCGTTTCCTAAAATAGATTTCAACTCATTAATGGTCCAAACATAATAAGCACCTTCTTCTAATTTTCCTTCAGCATTTATACTGTCAGCATCTAAAGATGAATAAAAGGCTCCTTCTTTGTTAGTTAACTCACGTTCAATAAATTCTAACGTTTCATACACTGTTTTTTTATACAATGGATTTTTAGTTGCCTGATAGGCTTCGGCATATAAGCTTACCAATTGGCCATTGTCATATAACATTTTTTCAAAATGAGGCACATGCCATTTTTTATCCACCGAATATCGAGAAAAACCACCACCAACTTGGTCGTAAATTCCTCCAAAAGCCATATTCGTTAATGTTTTATTTACATAGTTTAAAATTGAATCATTCGCTGCTTGGGTTCCATATCTTAATAAAAATTCATAATTATTTGGCATTGGAAATTTTGGTGCGCCAGATCTTCCACCTAAATCAAAATCCATATATTGTTGCCACTTATTAGTAATTTGCTTTAAATCTTCCTTTGAAAATTCAATTACATTCTCTTTTAAAGTAACCAAATCAGAATTTTTTACACCTTCGGTTAATTTTATCGCATAATCAATAACATCGTTTGGTTTTTCAACATACATTTTACTAATTTGAGTTAACGCATTTATCCAATTTTCTTTAGGAAAATAAGTTCCTCCCCAAATTGGTCTTCCATCTGGTAAAGCAATACAATTTAAAGGCCAACCTCCACTCCCAGTCATTAACTGAACAGCATTCATATAAATTTGATCAACATCTGGCCGTTCCTCTCTATCCACTTTAACATTAATGAAATTTGCATTCATTATAGCGGCAACTTCTTCATTTTCAAAACTTTCATGTTCCATTACGTGACACCAATGACACGATGAATACCCAATTGAAATAAGTAATAACTTATTTTCTTTTTTTGCCAATGCCAACGTTTCATTATTCCATGCATACCAGTTTACAGGATTATGTGCATGTTGCAATAAATAAGGACTTGTTTCTTTTATTAAGCTATTTGTGAATATAAAATCTGTCATTTTTTTTTCGTTTTGACCTTTACAACTAAAAATTGAAATTAGCATGAATGTCATTAAAAGTTTATTCATTTAAAAGTAGTATTTAAGTAAAAATACAAAAAAAGAAAAGCGCTTTTAAAAAAGCGCTTTTAAATATTAGTCAACAATTAAGTTTATTTCACTTCAAATGTAATTTTAACATTCACACGAAATTCAGAAACTTCGTTATCATTAATAACCACGCTTTGTGATTGTACAAATGCCGATTTAATATGCTTCACACTTTTTGATGCGTGTTCTACTGCATTTTTGGTGGCTTCTTCCCAACTTACGCTAGAACTTGCCATTACTTCAATTACTTTCATTACTGCCATAACGGTTTATTTTTTTAATTAATATCCTTAAATATAATCATTTCAGACCAAAATAGTAGGCTATTCTTTCTTAATCCTATGTTAAAATAATACCTTTGCCACCTATAAAAAACACCTATTGTAGTATGAAAACTATTCGATTGACTATTTTAATTTTTATAATTCTGAATAGTTTAAACGCACAAACTACTGTTTTAAAAGATAAAGGATCTTGGCTAACGCTTACTAATAATTTTAAACTTTCCAATAAATTTTCTGTAAGTAATGTAACTCAATTAAGAACCGTTGATTTTATTCAAAAAAATCAAGCATTTTTAATTCAACCAGGTGTTAGTTATAAATTAAACAAAAATATAAGTGTTGCTGCCGGATATTTGTTATATACCTATTATCCAAACGGTGCAGCGCATGCACCTATTAAAAAGAATGAAAACAGAATTTGGCAAAACTTAGTTGTTAATTCTACTTTAGGAAATTTAAAACTAAATCAACGATTTGTTTTTGAACAACGATTTAAAGATGTTGTTGTGCAAAATAATGACAATGAATATAGTATTGATGGTGTATCCTATTCGCAAAGAATTAGATATAGATTAGAAGTTACCGCTAATTTAATAAAGCTACTTGATGATAAAATTATATATGGAAAACTCTCCAATGAAACTAGGATAAGATTTGGAACAGGATTGACCGCTCCTGATTTTGATCAAAACAATTTTGCTGCTTTAATAGGTTATCAATTAATAGAAAACTCAAAAATATGGGTGGGTTACGGGAGATATTATTATAAATCCAACGCCACCAAATTTATTTCCAACGATATTTTACAACTTACTTTAAGTTACGATGTTGATTTTACTAAAAAACAATCCTAAATGTTTATAAAATAAAACATTTTAGTGCCATTTATATTCAATAATTTTATACCTTTAAAATTCACTTCTAACGCCCTGTTTCTACTCAGGTTTTAAACACTTTAAAAAAAATGTACAATGTTTTCAAATTAATTGTACAAGTTTTCTAAATTAAATCTACATTTATTATATACTTAATTGTACAACTAAATCTTTAAAGTCCTTTAACTTTTATAAAAAACTCTTAGGGATTCGATAAAAAACACTAAGGCTTTTATAAAAATTTAATAGGCCTTAAACTTATTTTTAAAGAAGTGTCAAAACATTCTCAGCCGCCATTTCACCACAACATAATAAATAGATTCTTGCCTGCAGAGGAATAACAATAAAAGTAAGAATTATATAAAGCCAAAAAATGAAACATAAAAAAAACCGAAACGTAGGTTTCGGTTTTTTTTTAAAATTTATAGATTTTTAGCTAACTGCTTTTTTAATGTTTGCAATTGCTTCACGCAATTGCGATTCAGAGGCGGCATATGATATTCTTAAACAAGTTGGCGCTCCAAACGCATCGCCAGTTACTGTTGCAACATTGGCTTCTTCTAATAAAAACATAGAAAAATCTCCTGCGTTTTCAATTTTATGACCTTTAATAGTTTTTCCAAAGAAAGAAGAAACATCTGGGAAAACATAAAATGCACCACCTGGAGTATTACATTTAATTCCATCAATTTCTCGTAACAATTCTAAAACTATATCTCTACGTTTTTTAAATTCATCAACCATAAATTGAATTTTAGAAACAGGCGCATCTAATGCGGCAATAGTTGCACGTTGCGCAATAGAATTTGCTCCAGAAGTAATTTGACCTTGTAATTTATTACACGCTTTTGCAATCCATTCTGGCGCTCCAATATATCCAATTCTCCAACCTGTCATGGCAAATGCTTTTGCAACACCATTAACAGTAATTGTTCGGTCGTACATACTTTCTATGGCTGCAAAACTAAACATTGGCTCTCCGTAATTAATATGCTCATAAATTTCATCAGACATGATGTAAATGTTTGGATATTTTTCAATTACCGCCGCCAAAGCTCTGTATTCCGCTTCAGAATAAACAGTTCCGCTTGGGTTGTTTGGCGAGTTAAAGAAAATCATCTTTGTTTTAGGAGTAATGGCTGCTTCTAGTTGTTCTGGTGTAATTTTAAAATCAGTTTCAACAGTAGAAGGAATTTCTTTATAAGTTGCCTCAGCTAATGTTGCAATTGCAGAATAACTCACCCAATAAGGTGCTGGTAATAAAACTTCATCACCCGGATTTAGTAAAACCATTGCTATGTTAGCAATAGATTGTTTTGCTCCTGTTGAAACTACAATTTGACTTGGTTTGTATTCTAAGTTATTATCACGTTTAAATTTTCTGCAAATAGCTTGTTTTAAATCTAAATAACCATCAACTGGGCTATACGTGCTATAATTATCGTTTATAGCTTGTATTGCTGCTTCTTTAATAAAATCAGGTGTATTAAAGTCAGGTTCCCCTAAACTTAAACTGATAATATTTTTTCCTTGCTCTTTTAGTTCTCTTGCTTTAGCAGCCATTGCTAAAGTTTCTGAAACCGGTAAACTGTTAATTCTGTTGGATAGTTGATCGTTCATAACTTAAATTTTAGGCATACGTTGGCTCTACACCTAACGTTTTTAATTGATTAAAATGTTCTTTAATTGCTTTTGAAAATGTTTTATACTCGTTGTATGGTAAATTAAATTCTTTTGCTGTTTCCTTTACAATTTTTGCGATTTTTCCATAATGTATATGTGAAATGTGTGGAAAAATATGATGTTCTACCTGGTGATTTAAACCTCCCGTATACCAAGATATAAACTTGTTAGTAGGTGCAAAATTGGCTGTAGTATATAATTGATGAATTGCCCAAGTGTGCTCTAAATGTCCTTCTTTGTCAGGAATTGGCATTTCAGTTGCAGGAACCACGTGTGCTAATTGAAAAACCACACTTAAAATCATTCCAGCCGTATAATGCATTACAAAAAAGCCTATAAATACTTTCCACCAAGCTATATCTAAAACAACTAATGGCAATACAATCCATAGCAGATAATAAATTATTTTTGTTATAATTAAAACTGTCCATTCGGTGGTTGGGTTTGGGAATTTCCCGTAGGAAAGTTTACGTTTTAAATAACGACGCATTTGTTTAAAATCGGTTGTAATTGCCCAATTGATGGTTAATAAACCATATAAGAAAATGGAGTAATATTTTTGAAACTTATGCACAGGCAACCACTTTGCATGTTTTGAAAATCGGATAATTCTACCCGCATCAATATCTTCATCATGTCCTTGTATATTTGTAAAAGTATGGTGTAATACGTTGTGCTGAACTTTCCAGTTATACACATTTCCTGCTAAAATGTATATACTACTTCCCATTATTTTATTCACCCATTTTTTACTTGAAAAAGATTCATGATTACTATCATGCATTACGTTCATACCCACACCTGCCATTCCAATTCCAATAACAATTGTTAGTAAAAGCAATGCCCATTGTGGCATTGAAACAGTTAAAATTAACACTAAAGGAACTAAAAATATACTAAACATGATAATGGCTTTTGTGTATAATTTCCAATTACCAGTTCGTGCAATATGATTGTCCTTAAAATATGAATTTATTCTTTTATTTAATGTTCTAAAAAAATTTGCTTTATCATCTCTAGAAAAGCTTATTGTTTTGTTACTCATTATAATATGTATCTATATTATTCTATTCGCTCCAAAATTAAGCCATTTATGTTCTAATATTAAAATTTTATGAAAAAAATAACATTTTTTGAAAAGATGTTAATTTAATTTTATAAATAGTAATTTTGCGCCAATCAAATATTAACTATGGAAATCATCTTGAAATACTTCCCTAATTTAACAGAAACTCAAATGGAGCAATTTGGTAAATTAGAAGCCCTTTATAAATTTTGGAATGAGCAAATTAATGTTATTTCAAGAAAAGATATAGACGAAATTTACACGCACCATGTGTTGCACTCTCTAGGAATTGCAAAGGTTCAAAGCTTTTTACCAAAATCAAAAATATTAGATATTGGCACTGGTGGTGGTTTTCCGGGAATTCCTTTAGCTATTTTATTTCCTGAAACACAGTTTTATTTAGTAGATTCTATTGGTAAAAAAATAAAAGTTGTAAATGAAGTTTCCTCTGCTATTGGTTTAACAAATGTAAAAGCGGAACAAATGAGAGCTGAGTTGGTGAACGAAGAGTTCGATTTTATTGTAAGCAGAGCCGTAACTAATATGGATGATTTTGCGAAATGGACCAAAGGTAAAATTGCTAAAAAACAACGTCATGAACTTAAAAATGGTATTTTATATTTAAAAGGTGGCGATTTAACTGAAGAATTACAAAATTTCCCAAAGGCCACTGAATATAATTTAACTGATTATTTTGATAACGATTTCTTTGAAACAAAAAAAGTGGTGCATATTCCACTAAAAAAGAGATGATATTTGTTAGTTTTTTATAAAATAATTAAGATAACTTTGTCTTTTAATTAATATTTACAATTATGAGTCAAGTTAAAGAATGTTTAGTTTGTAAAACACCCGCAACTGAAATACCAGTTACAAAATTTTATTATCAGGAAAGTGAATTTTTTATTTGTCCGCAACATATGCCAGTTATCATTCATAATCCACAACAACTTATTGGATTATTAGAAGGCGCTGACAAATTTAAAGGCGTTTAAGTGAATTTTTAACATAAAAAAACTCGCCAATTGGCGAGTTTTTTAGTTTTTATAATTTTCTATTTAAATTTATTCTTTAGGTCTTTTCCTAATTCTTTTAGTTTTTCAACAGCACTTTCCACTTCTTTTTCTACAGTTTCAATAGTGCTTTCTTGTAAAAACGGATATCTGTAATCTGTTGGTGGAACAAAAGTTTCTTTAATAGTTCTGTTACTTACCCAACGTAATAAATTCCAAACAGATCCAGCTTTATCATTAGTTCCAGATCCACGAGCACCACCAAAAGGTTGTTGCCCAACTACCGCTCCTGTTGGCTTATCATTAATATAAAAGTTTCCTGCAGCGTTTTCTAATTTGTTTGTAGCAATATCAATTATATATCTATCTCCACTAAAAATAGCTCCAGTCAAGGCATATTCACCTGTTTTATCCACTAAATCTAATGTTTCTAGCCATTTTTCATCTTCATAAATATAAATGGTAATAATTGGCCCGAACAATTCAGTACACATTGTTTCGTACATAGGATTTGTTGTAACAATTATAGTTGGTTCAATAAAATAACCAACAGAATCATCATAACCACCACCAACAATAATTTCAGCATCAGCATCTTTTTTCGCTTGGTCTAAATATCCAGATAATTTTTTAAATGCTCTATTATCAATTACTGCGTTTATAAAGTTTGTAGGATCTTCAGGCGAACCCATTTTAAATGAATTTACGTCTTTAATTACCGCTTCTTTAATTGCTGGCCATAAACTTTTTGGTAAATAAGCACGTGAAGCTGCAGAACATTTTTGTCCTTGATATTCAAAAGCTCCTCTAGAAATAGCTGTTGCAACTTCTTGTGCATTTGATGATCCGTGTGCCCAAATAAAATCTTTTCCACCAGTTTCACCAACAATTCTTGGGTATGTTTTATAGTGGTTCATGTTTTTACCAATAGTTTCCCAAAAACTATTGAATACTGGTGTTGATCCTGTAAAGTGAACTCCAGAAAAATCAGTACTATTTAAAATTACATCTGTAATCATTCCTGAGTTACCAGTCACCATATTTATTACACCATCAGGTAAACCTGCAGCTTTAAATAATTCCATAATAACTTGTGCTGAATACACTTGAGAACTTGCCGGTTTCCAGATAATTACATTCCCCATTAAAGCAGGTGCAGCAGGTAAATTACCCGCAATTGCTGTAAAGTTAAAAGGAGTAATTGCATATACAAAACCTTCTAATGGACGGTATTCCATTCTGTTCCAAATTCCTGGAGAAGATTGTGGTTGATTGCTATAAATCTCTGTCATAAATTCTACGTTAAAACGTAAAAAGTCAATTAGTTCACAAGCAGCATCAATTTCAGCTTGATATACATTTTTAGATTGCGCAATCATTGTTGCAGCATTCATTTTATAACGGAAAGGTCCTGCTAATAATTCTGCTGCTTTTAAAAATATTGCAGCTCTGTGCTCCCAACTTGTTGCAGCCCATTTTACACGTGCTTCAGCAGCTTTTTTAACCGCTAATTCAATATGTTCTTTATCTGCAGTATGGTATTTTCCTACGCAATGTTTATGGTCATGCGGAGGATGAATATCAACAGTATTTCCGGTTCTATATTCTTTTCCGCCAATATAAAAAGGAATGTCAACCTGTTGGTTAAACATTTTTTTATAAGTTTCAATTAAAGCCTTACGCTCAGAACTTCCTGGAGCATAAGATTTTACTGGTTCGTTTACCGCTTTTGGTACATTATAAAATCCTGAAGCCATGGTATTATTTTTTTAGTTTTTTTTGAATTAAATTTGCTTACAAAGTTACAAAAATTGAATCACTTTTTTTATTTGATACTAATACTCAATATACAAATTTTAATAGCATGTGCACCGTTACGTTTCTACCAACATCAAAAAATAACTTTATTTTAACATCTAACAGAGATGAACAAAGAACCCGAGAAACAGTTGCTCCTAAAAAATATGTTGAAGATGGAATTGAAATGCTTTTTCCGAAAGATAAATTAGCGGGCGGAACTTGGATTGGCATTAGTGCTAACAAAAGATTGGTTTGTGTGTTAAATGGTGCTTTTAAAAAACATATTAGAAAAAATACCTATACTAAAAGTAGAGGGGTTATTGCCAAAGAAATTTTAAAATCATTAAATTTTGAAACCTTTATTAGTGAAATGGATTTACAAAAGATTGAGCCTTTTACCATGGTTATTGTAGATTGGAACCATAACAACTTAAGATTGTTTGAATTAATTTGGGACGATCAAAAAAAGCATTTCAACACATTAACTATTGAACCTAAAATCTGGTCATCTTCAACATTATATTCTGAAGAAGCTAAAGCCACTAGAAAAAATTGGTTTGAAGATTGGAAAAATACTAACAACAATTCTAAAGAAGCTATTTTAAATTTTCATCATTCAGAAATTGGCGATAAAGAACAGTCTATTTTAATGAAACGCTCGTATGTTGAAACGGTGAGCATTACATCTGTAGAAAAAACAAATACCGCTGTTAAAATGGATTATGAAGATGTTGTAAATGGCGACTATTTTTCTCATAAATTTTAACCAACTATAAAAGATAATATAGCAATTATAACAAACCCAAATCCTGCTAAAACCATATAAAAGCTATTTAAAAGTATAAATTTTAATATAGTTCTAATTCTGCTCTGCTCATAAAAATAACGCAATGCTTTATATAAATAAATGGCAAACAACACTATAAATGCAACTAAAAAGCCATCTGTTTTAGTGAATAAATTTATGAAATAAAATATAGATAATAATAAAAAGAATACTGTTTGTACGTGAAAAACAAACACTAAATGTTCTATATATGTATACTTTTTTCGGAAACAAATTAACTTTAAAAACAACGTAAAAAAGGGTAGAAAAATAAATAAAGATATGGACACATACGAAGTCATAGCTTT
The DNA here is from genome assembly GCF_016342705.1 of Lutibacter sp. Lineage (GTDB taxonomy): Bacteria > Bacteroidota > Bacteroidia > Flavobacteriales > Flavobacteriaceae > Lutibacter. Next base: position 327,860 of record NZ_JAEINV010000002.1, read on the forward strand.
AAAAAATGCCTTTTGCCCTTCGGTTTTATATTTTTTAAAATTTTTGTTAGAATTAATGGTTTGCTGGTAGTACATTTTATTCCAAAATGTTTTCTCATACCCTAAACTATCTAATGCTTTCTCCACTGAATATGTTGTATTTTCATTATAAAAATGATGAAAATCCTGCACCCTATTAATAAAACTAATGGCTGTTTTTGGTTCTTTTTTTATAAAATACTCATACTTCTTTTTTGCAGAACTTGTGTCCGTAAGTTTACTTAGCGCTAAAGCGGTTTCAAAATTTGCAGCTATTTCGGCTTTGGATGAATCTAGTTCCTTTACTTTTATAACTTCCTCTTTTATGTTCGTTAAAACCGAATCGAGTTGTTTTTTTTCATTTTGAGATAAAGAATCAATGGCTGTTTTTGCTTGTATGAAAGCATTTTCATTTTCAACTTCAGTACTAAATTTATTGGAGATTCCAACAATTAAAAAGAAAATTATAGAAACATTTAAGTACAATTGAAATGGGTTTACAAAACGCGCGCGTTTTCCTTCAATATATTGCTTTGAAACTTTTCCTGGTTTGGTTAACAGCGGAATAAATGTTGCCCAAAATCTAGAATCGTATGATAAGAACCCTGAAAAAAGACTATTTATAAAGTTGCCAATAGTAAGTTTAGCTGTCGTATTTTTTTGCCCACAATAAGTACAAAAGTTTTCATTACCCGTTAAAGGCTGTCCACAGTTTAAACATTCTAAACCTTTCCGTTGGTTTGGATTATATTTTTTTAAACTAAATTTCATTTTTCTAATTACTACTATTAGGAACCATTAACTGAAATGTAGGTATGTAAACTTTAAATAATTTTGAGGTTGTAAAATTAATCATTTTGTAATAACCTTTCATGGCACCAATTGGTGAAGTTAAAAAACAGTTTGATCCATAGGTATGTATTTCTGTCGGTTTTAAAATTGGTTTTTTTCCAACAACACCAGACCCTTCCACAATTTCAACATTGTTTAATGAATCAAAAATTTTCCATTGGCGTTCCAATAATTGAACGGTATCATTACTTTGGTTTTCAATGGTAACTTGGTAACTAAAACCATAGTATAACTTATAATTTCGATAGCTTGTGCCTTCAAAATTAGAAATTACAGATATTTTAATTCCATTTGTTACTTGTTGTACCATAGTAACTCTATTTGATTTTTTTATTAGTTCTTCAAAGATAAGAAATTTTTGAAAGTAATGCCTAATTGTTTATCTTTTCGGAATTCCCAAATCCTGCGCCAATTACTTGAGTATATCTGTTTCCAAATCCTTTGTAGTAAATTAAAACGGTATACTCATTTTCGGTTTCATAAAAAGACCCATCAACATCATGGTTGCTAATTTCACCAACCTTATTTTTAGTTACATATTGAAAATTATAGAAACCTTGTTTTAGTAAAATTTCACCTTCATATAACCCTAATGAAGTATTATACGTTAATTTATTTGAGTTGTTTAACTGCCAATTATTAAAGTTTCCGCTAACATAAACATCTTTACCAGCTAAATTTTCTAAACAACTTAATGAAAAATGAACCCAACTGTAATCAGCATCTGTATTTGGATGATTACTGCTTAAATTCCGAACAATAAAATTACCGTTTACATCTGGAAACAACGTATAAGGTTTGTCAATTCGTTCCTCATTGGTATATAAATAGGTGTGATATAAATCTTCTCCTAATTCTGCTCTGGCAATATTTAAACTTGAATTTCTGATAGACTTTGAATCAAAATATAAAAATTCATTTCCACCAAAAAAACTAGTTTCTTTATTGTATTTATACAACAATTGTGTACCTCTAAAAAACTGAGGTTTTAATCCTGTTATGGCAGTTTGCCAATTGTTATTTTGAAGAATTACAGGGAAAATTTCTGCGTTTGGATTGTTTATTCTAAAGTTTGAATTGTTAATAGTAAATTCCACAGATTGTTTGCTGTTAATGGTTGAAATATCTCTACTTCTATAAATTGCTACACCAACAGTAACCTTTGGTTCATACACTACAAAAGATCTTTTAAAAACAACTTCCTCCGCTTCATTTAAAACAGAAATTATATAATTTCCAGAAATTTTAAGTGTGGTGTTTTCATTTGGAATGGATACGGTATAATTTGTATAAGGTTGTAAAGTGTTAAATGAATTTTCGTAATCTCTAATTCTATCTTCAGCATAGCCGTTTATAAATTCTGTTTCCGAGAGGTTTGAAACACTCCAATCATAATCACAATGCTCTATTTTATACGTATAAGTATGCTCATCGGCATTTAAATCATCAAAAGATAATTGAATGGTTTCTCCAAGTTTAATAATGGGCGCGTACAAATTAGATACTGCTGGTTTTAATTGTACCGTTTTAATATAATCTGGCTGCGAAAAATTAATTTGGCTATAGCTATTGCAATAAATAAATGTAAAAAAGGAAAATAGAAAAATGTTTTTCAAAATATTTTAATATTAGGTTGTTAAGGTAAAATCAATAGTTATACCAAAAATTTAACCGTAAATATAGTAAAACCTAATGTGATTACGAATGATTACAACCTTTGCGTAAAAAATTGTCTGAAAAAGCTAAAAACTACATATTAAATTGTTATTTTTGCACCGTTTTTTAGATACTATTAAATATACTTAAAATATGTCACAAGGCATTCAAATTAAAAAAGGGCTAGATATTAAGCTAAAAGGTGATGCTGAGAAGGTTACCGAACAAGCTTCAACATCGAAGGTGTTTACCATTAAGCCAGAAGACTTTCACAGTATTATCCCAAAATTATCCGTAAAAATTGGCGCAAAAGTAAAAGCTGGTGAAGCAGTTTTTTACAACAAAGCGAACGAAGAAATGAAATTTCCTTCGCCAGTTAGCGGTGAAATTATAGATATCATACGTGGTGAAAAAAGAAAGATTTTAGCAATTAAAATAAGTGCAGAAAATGACCAACAGTTTGTAGATTTTGGGAAGAAAGACCCAAAAGCTATGAAAGCTGATGAAATTAAAAGTCACTTATTAGCAGCAGGCTGTTGGCCTTTTATAAAGCAACGCCCCTACGATGTAATTGCAAAACCATCCAACACTCCTAAAGCAATTTTTGTTTCTGGTTATGCGAGTGCTCCACTAGCAGCAGATTTTAATTACGTTTTAGCAGGGAAAGAAAAAGAACTACAAGCTGCCGTTACTGCATTAAGTAAATTAACGTCAGGAAGTGTTCACGTTTCCGTTGGTAAAAACGACAATTCGCCATTTGCTGGCTTAGACAATATTTCATTGCATAAAGTTTCAGGACCGCATCCAATAGGAAATGTTGGAACGCAAATTGCAAAAATAGATCCTGTAAATAAAGGTGAAGTTGTTTGGACAATCAACCCACAAGATTTAGTAATTATTGGAGAATTGTTGCTTACAGGAAAATTTCACGCAGAGCGAATTATTGCATTAGCTGGTTCTTCTGTTGCAGCACCAAAATATTACAAAACAATTATTGGAGCATCTATAGCTTCTTTAGTTGAAGGGAAATTGAAAGGAGATAATAATAGAATTATTAGTGGCAATGTTTTAACTGGAAGAACTAAAAGTTTAAAAGGTTCTTTTGGATTTTATGACACTATGATTACTGTAATTCCTGAAGGAAATGATTATGAAATGTTTGGTTGGAATTTACCAGTTTTCAATAAAATTTCTACTTCAAGAGCTTTAACTTTTTCTTGGTTATTTCCAAATAAAAAATTTGATTTAAATACCAATACCAACGGTGAGCACAGAGCTTTTGTGGTAACTGGTAATTATGAAGAAGTGTTTCCTTTAGATATTTATCCTATGCAAATTTTAAAAGCTTGTATGTATAAAGATTTAGATGAAATGGAACAACTAGGAATGTACGAAGTTGCTCCTGAAGATTTTGCCTTAACTGAATTTGTGTGTGTGTCTAAACAACCACATCAAGAAATTATCAGAAAAGGGTTAGACTTAATGTTAAAAGAAATAGGATAAGATTATGGGATTAAAAGAAAATTTACATAATATAAAAGAAAAGAATAAAGACAAAAAGTGGTTACCTGCTTTTAGCGCTTTACATACTTTTTTATACACACCAAATGAAACTACACATTCAGGAGGTCACGTTAGAGCGGCAGACGATTTAAAAAGAACCATGACAATGGTTGTATTAGCGCTAATACCATGTTTAATATTTGGTATGTTTAATACCGGTTTTCAACATTTTAAAGCTTTTGGTGCTCCGGTTGAGTTTTTATCAATGGATGCATTTTTATTTGGATTCTTAAAAATCCTTCCTCTAATTATTGTTTCTTATGTAGTTGGTTTAGGAGTTGAAGTACTTTTTGCAGTGATAAAAAATCATGAAGTTGAAGAAGGTTATTTTGTAACAGGTATGTTAGTTCCGCTAATTGTACCAGTTGATATTCCTTTATGGATGTTAGCCGTTGCCGTAATTTTTGGTGTTGTAATTGGAAAAGAAGTTTTTGGTGGTACTGGAATGAATATTTTAAATCCAGCCCTAGTAATCCGTGCATTTTTATTCTTCGCATATCCAACTTGGATGAGTGGTGATAAAGTTTGGGTTGAAGGAGCTACAGAAAGAGCTAAAGAAATTGCAGCAGGTGCTAATTTAGATGCCATTTCTGGCGAAACTATTTTAGGAAGCTTGGCGCAAGGAAAAGAATTTGTTTATTCCGTATCTGATATGTTTTTTGGATACATTCCCGGATCTGTTGGAGAAACATCTACATTCTTAATTCTTTTAGCCGGTATATTTTTAGTAGTTACTAAAATTGGAAGTTGGAGAATTATGCTTTCATCTATAGTTGGAGCACTTGTAATGGGGCTTATTTTTAACGGTGTTGTAAACGCAGGTTGGATTGCTGAAGGAAGTAAATTTTATAGTTTAATGAGTACAGTATTTTGGCATCATTTACTATTAGGTGGTTTTGCCTTTGGTGTTGTATTTATGGCTACAGATCCAGTTACAGCTTCTCAAACAAATAAAGGGAAATGGTATTATGGATTTTTTATTGGATTTATTTCCATTATGATTCGTGTATTTAACCCAGCATATCCAGAAGGAGTAATGTTAGCAATATTATTAATGAACGTATTTGCACCAACAATTGACCATTATGTGGTTCAAGGTAATGTAAAAAGAAGATTGAAACGTTTAAAAGTAAAAACAGCGTAACCATGGCAAATAATACTGATAAAAACTCGTATACAGTACTGTTCGCAACAGGAATGGTGCTAATAGTTGGGGCGCTACTTGCCTTTGTAGCTTCATCATTGAGAGAAAAAATAGCTGAAAATAAAAGAATAGAAAAACAGCAAAATATATTATACGCTATGGGCGTAAACGAAAATGAAGAAGGCACTGTTGCTTTTGTTTCAAAAGACATTGTTGCTGGTGAATTTTCTAAATATATTACAAAGCAATTTGTAGTTAAAGGAACTGAAGCAATTGAAGATGCTAACGCTTATTTAATTGATATTAAAAAAGAAGAAGCTGAAGCTAAAAATCCAGCATATCAAAGAAGATTACCTTTGTTTGTTGGAAATAAAGACAATAAAGAATTTTATATTATTCCTGTAAGAGGTAAAGGTTTATGGGATGCCATTTGGGGATATGTCTCTTTAGATAAAGATTTAGTTGTTCAAGGTGTATTTTTTGACCACGCAGGAGAAACTCCTGGTTTGGGCTCAAACATAAAAGAACGTTTCTTTATGGATGATTTTACTGGTGAACATATTTTAAATGGTGATACATTTAAAGGTATTGATGTTGCTAAAGGAAATGCAGATCCAAAAAATAATGACAAAACAGATAATGAGGTAGATGCTATTGCTGGCGCAACAATTACAGGAAATGGTTTAGCAGCAATGTTAAAGAAAGATTTACAATTGTATTTACCATATTTAAAAACTTTAAAGCAATAATTTATGGGACTTCTATCAAAAAAAGACGCTAAATTAATTTCAGACCCTTTATTAGACAATAATCCAATTACTATTCAAGTATTAGGTATTTGTTCTGCATTAGCAATTACTGCTGAATTAAAGGCATCTATAGTAATGGCTATATCGGTAATGTTTGTATTAGCAATGGGTAACGTAGTTATTTCATTAATAAGAAATATTATTCCTTCAAAAATTAGAATTATAGTTCAGCTTGTTATTGCTGCAGCATTGGTAATTATTGTTGACCAAGTTTTAAAAGCATATGCATATGAACTTTCTAAACAATTATCCGTATTTGTAGGTTTAATTATTACAAACTGTATTATTATGGGTCGTTTTGAAGCTTTTGCTTTGGCAAACGGACCTTGGAAATCGTTTTTAGACGGAATAGGAAACTCTGCAGGATATGGACTTATATTAGTGATAGTTGCATTTTTTAGAGAGTTATTAGGCTCAGGGTCACTCTTAGGATTTAAAGTTTTAGGAGATTCTGTTGAAAAAACTGGAGTATATGCTTACGGATATGAAAACAACGGATTTATGTTGTTAGCGCCAATGGCATTAATAACTGTAGGATTAATTATTTGGGTACAACGCTCAAGAAACACAGCATTAATTGAAGATAACTAACAATTATGGAACATTTAGAATTATTTTTTAAGTCAATATTTGTAGATAACATGGTATTTGCAACATTCCTTGGAATGTGCTCATACTTAGCGGTATCTAAAAAAGTTTCTACTGCTGTTGGTTTAGGAGCAGCTGTAATATTTGTAATGGCTATTACAGTACCTTTAAACTGGTTATTAGACACTTATTTATTAAAAGAAGGAGCTTTAGTTTGGTTAGGCCCAGAATATGCCGAATACGATTTAAGTTTCTTATCATTTATTATGTTTATTGCAACCATTGCAACAATGGTTCAATTAGTAGAAATAATTGTAGAAAAATTTTCACCTTCTTTATATAACTCATTAGGTATATTTTTACCACTAATTGCAGTAAACTGCGCAATTTTAGGAGGTTCATTATTTATGCAATCTCGTGAAATACCAAGTTTAGGTTTAGCGTTTAATTATGGTGTTAGCTCAGGAATTGGATGGTTTTTAGCAATTTTAGCAATTGCTGCTATTCGTGAAAAAATCAGATATTCAAACGTACCCGCTCCATTAAGAGGATTGGGTATTACGTTTATCATTACAGGACTTATGGCAATTGGGTTTATGAGTTTTGGTGGAATGTTAACAGGTGGTGATGAAAAAGAAGAAACAACAACTGCTTCAATAGAAGTTGTAACTACTTCGGAAGAAATTACTAATACGGAAGACGTTGAAACTGTTATTGACAGTACTGCAACTATTAACGAACCTAAAATTATAGAATAATGATCATATTAGCAGCAAATACTTTAGGTACAGTAGTGGCAACAGTAGTGGCATTTTTAGTAATAACACTATTATTGGTTGCTCTTTTATTAGTAGTAAAACAAAAATTATCACCATCAGGACCTGTGAAAATCAGAATTAATGGTGAAAAAGAAATAGAAGTTCCTTCTGGAAGTTCATTGCTTTCAACATTAGGAAATGCTAAAATATTTTTACCATCAGCTTGTGGTGGAGGTGGAACTTGTATTCAATGCGAATGTCACGTAAACTCAGGTGGTGGAGAAGCTTTACCAACAGAAACTCCTCATTTCACTAGAAAAGAATTACAACACGGAGCGCGTTTAGCTTGTCAAGTGAAAGTTAAGCAAGACATGGATATCACCATTCCTGAAGAGGTTTTTGGGATTAAAAAATGGGAAGCAACTGTTGTTAGAAATTATAACGTAGCATCATTTATTAAGGAATTTGTTGTTGAAATTCCTGAAGATATGGGTTACAAAGCAGGTGGATATATTCAAATTGAAATCCCATCTTGCGAGGTAGATTTTAAGGATATTGATATTACTGCGCATCCAGAAGAACACGAAACTCCTGATAAATTTCAAATGGAATGGGATAAGTTCGGTTTATGGGATTTAAAAATGAAAAATACCGAATTAGTTGAACGTGCTTATTCTATGGCTTCTTATCCTGCTGAAGGAAGAGAAATTATGTTAAATGTACGTATTGCAACTCCGCCTTGGGATAGAGCTAAAAATGGCTGGATGAACGTTAACCCAGGTATTGCATCTTCTTATATTTTCTCAAGAAAAAAAGGAGATAAAGTTACTATTTCTGGTCCTTATGGAGAGTTTTTCATTAATGAATCTGATGCAGAAATGTTATATGTTGGTGGTGGAGCTGGAATGGCGCCAATGCGTTCACACTTATATCACCTATTCAAAACATTAAAAACAGGTAGAAAAGTAACATATTGGTATGGTGGTCGTTCTAAACGTGAATTGTTCTATTTAAAACATTTCCACGATTTAGAGAAAGAGTTTCCTAATTTCAAGTTTTACTTAGTATTATCAGAACCAGCTCCAGAAGATAACTGGGTAAATAAAAAAGATGCTGATGATTTAAATGGTGATGGATTTACAGGATTTGTGCATCAAGCAGTAATCGATGAATATTTATCTAAACATGAATCTCCTGAAGATTTAGAGTTATATTTCTGTGGACCTCCATTAATGAACAAAGCTGTTCAAAAAATGGGTGAAGACTTTGGTCTTGCAGATGAGAATATTAGATTTGATGACTTTGGAGGATAGACAAAACAATTAGATTAAAATTTTTTACATTCATAAAATCCGGTACTTTTGTATCGGATTTTTTATTTCCTAATATTAAAAAAATGAGTAGACCTTTAACTGAACAAGAAATACATAATTTAGCAATGAATATTGTAGGTAAAGATTTAGAAGCAAAAGGATATGAGTTTATAGCAATCAATAGCCAGCTAAAAAGAAACCCACAATACGTTTGCATTGATAAAAATAACCAACGTTATTTTGTGATTGTTAAAGCAACCGCCATTTCAGATTTTGCTTTAACTTATGATGTTATTTGGATGGAAACCTTTAAGGTTCATGCAAGAAATAATAATGCTAAAGTACTATTTGCAGGAGTTGGTTTGGCGCATAAAAATGACACCTCACAACCTCCATTTTTAAATGAAGAATACTTATTACAATACGAAGGTTTACAATTACTAGATATAGAACTTAACTAATTAATAAGCATAAAAAAACCACGCAAATTGCGTGGTTTTTTCTATTTAAATTTTAAAGTTTACTCAATTTTATTTTCTAATAATTTAAAGAACTGGTCTAATTTAGGCATTAAAACAATTCTTGTTCTTCTGTTTTTAGCTCTACCTTCTACAGTATCATTTGTAGCTAAAGGTTTGTACTCACTTCTACCCGCAGCAACTAAACGATCTGGAGCAATTTTAAAGTCGTCTTGTAAAACTCTAATAACTGATGTAGCTCTTTTAACACTTAAATCCCAGTTGTCTTGAATTCCCGCAGTACTAATTGGTTTGTTGTCAGTATACCCTTCAACCATTACTTCTAAACCTGGTTGAGCAGCAATTACTTCAGCAACTTTACCTAACACTCTTTTAGCTTCGTTAGAAATTGTAGCACTTCCGCTTTTGAATAATAATTTATCAGCAATATTAATGTATACTACTGTTTTCTCAACACTTACCTCAATGTCTTCATCATTAAATCCATCTTTAAGTACTTTTTTCAATTGGAATCCTAAAGCTAAATTAATTGAATCTTTTTTATTCATAGCTTTTTGGATGTGCTGTATGTACTCATCCTTTTTACCCATTTGAGAAAGTGTTTCTTTAATATTATCTGAAGCAGATTTAGATAATACTGTTAAATTATCCACATACTCTAATGTTTTTTCTTTGTCTTTTTTCAAATCCAAAACTCTTTGTTCCAGCGCTGAAAGTTTTCCTTCACTTTCAATTCTACATTTCATTAAATCAGCCTTGGTATCTACCAATTCCTGACTTGTTTTTTTATAATTTCCTTCTAATTCAGTGTACTTCTTTTGCGACACACATGAACTCAACACAACCGATGCTGTGATAATCAAAACTGATATTCTTTTCATAATTAAAATTGTTTAAATACTGAACAAATGTAGTAAAAAGAGCATCATAAATTTAATTCGAAAATAATTTAAGAAATATTTATGATTCTAATAAATTACTATCTTTACATCCTAATTTTACTGACATTTCAATATACAAAATTATAATGAAAAACCTCCTATTTTTCTCAGTTTTAGTGCTATTTTTTTCATGTTCAAAAAAAAATACCTTCATATTAAAAACATTACAAGGTGATGCCATTGGCACTACTTTTTCTATTAAATATTTAGAAAATGATACCATTGAGTTTGAAACTAAAATTGATAGCCTCATAAAAGTAATTAACAAGTCTACTTCTACATATATTCCAACCTCTGATATTTCAAAAATAAACGATGGTGATACAACTGTAATTGTTGATGCTTATTTTGCTGAAGTATTTCATAAATCTGCTAAAATATTTAATGAAACAGATGGAGATTTTGACCCTACGGTTGGTATTTTAGTGAATGCTTGGGGATTTGGACCTGAAGACGAAATTACAGACTTAGACTCGCTTAAAATAGATTCTTTGTTAACCTTTGTAGGTTTTCATAAAGTGAGTTTAAACAATGGAAAGATTAAAAAAATGTATCCTCAAATTTATTTTGATTTTAATGCTATTGGTAAAGGTTTTTTGGTAGATGTTATTGGGAGACTTTTTGAACAATATAATATTGAAAATTACATGGTTGAAATTGGTGGTGAAATTAGAGCAAGAGGTGTAAACCAAGATGGAGTTGCCTGGAAAATTGCCATTGAAAACCCAAATGAAGATGGTTCTCGTTCTTTTGCAACCGTTATTCAATTACATAACGAATCTATTGCAACTTCAGGCAATTATAGAAAATATAGAACAACACCTGATGGCAAAAAGTTTGTGCATACTATAAATACAAAAACTGGTTATGCTACTGAAAGTAATTTATTAAGCGCTTCCGTTATTTCAAAATCTGATTGTGCTGATGTTGATGGCTACGCAACTGCCTGCATGGCAATGGGCTTAGAAAAAACGAAAGAATTTTTAAAAAAGCACACTGAATTAAAAGCATTCTTAATTTATATTGATGAAAACGATCAATTACAAACCTACAAATCAGAAAATTTTGATAATTAATTTATTTCGTGCAAACTGGTAAAATTTCACCTTTAACTAAACAGTATTTTATAAGTAAATCTTGTGAAATTGTTTTTGAATAATCAACTTCGGTTACTTTAAAACCAGCATTTCTCAATTTATTAAAATAATCTTTCCCATAAATACGTACATGGTCATATTGGCCAAAGTGCTTTTTACGTTCTTCTGGGTTTGTAATTGAAAAATCTTCGTACGTAGTTTCAAGGGTTAAATCTTGGGGGATTTGAAATATTCCCATCCCGCCAGGTTTTAAAACTCTAAATAATTCGCTCATTGCTTTTTTATCATCTGTAATGTGTTCTAACACATGGTTGCAAAACACCACATCAAATGAGTTTTCTTCAAAAGGCAAATCACAAATATCTGCTTTTACATCAGCAATTGGCGAATATAAATCAGCTGTAATGTAGTGAAGGTTTTTTTGTGCTTTAAACAATTTTAAAAAGCACTGTTCTGGTGCAATATGTAGCACTTTTTTTTCTGCTGTAAAAAAATCTGTTTCATTTTTTAAATACAACCAAATTAAACGATGACGCTCTAATGAAAGCGTGCTAGGTGATAATGCATTTGGTCGCTGTTGGCCATATCCATAAGGTAAGAACTTGCGAAAACTTTTACCATCTATTGGATCTGTAAATGTTGAACCTTTTAAATAAAATGAAATTAATGGACGTACCCAATAACTTACTTTTATAAGAATTGGCCTCGGAATTGTATTTAAAATAAACTTAAAAATTTTCATTATAAGTTTTGTCTAAACTCATCTTCTTCAGTACTTACAATTCCTAAAGCATCATAAACATATTTAAAAGTAGACAATAATTCCGGTTTGCCATTTACAATTGCCACATCGTGTTCAAAATGAGCACTAGGTTTTCCATCACGTGTTAAAATAGTCCAACCATCTTTTAATTGATTGATTTGATGTGTTCCTAAATTAATCATAGGTTCAATGGCAACCACCATTCCTTCCACAAATTTTTTACCTCTTCCTCTTCTACCATAATTTGGCATTTCAGGATCTTCGTGCATTGTTTTTCCTAAACCATGACCCACTAATTCTCTAACAACGCCATATCCGTACTTTTCACAATAGTTTTGAATTGCAAAACCAACATCTTCCACTCTGTTTCCTGCTCTAAATTGTCTTATTCCTTCGTATAAACTTTGTTTAGTAACATCTAACAATTTTTTAACTTCAGGAGCAACTACTCCAACTTCAAAAGTATAAGCGTGATCACCATAAAAACCATTTTTTAGCGCACCACAATCTATTGAAATAATATCTCCTTCAATTAGCGGTTTATCATTTGGGATTCCGTGCACAACCTGAGCATTTGGACTCATACACAAGGTGTTTGGAAAATCGTACAAACCTAAAAATCCAGGAATAGCTCCTTCTGCACGAATAAAATCTTCGGCTAATTTATCCAAATATAAAGTTGTTACACCTGGTTTTACTTCGCCAGCTAACATCCCTAATGTTTTAGATACCACCAATGCACTTTCGCGCATTAACTCAATTTCTTCTCTAGTTTTAATTTTTATCATCTTCTTCAAAATTGGTTTTGCAAAGTTACTTTAAAAAAAAGAAAATCAAAGTGAAGTTGACATCAATTGAAATAATTAAGAAAACGTTTTCGAAAGATGATTTTCGACAGTTTTTTAAAGGAATATGTTTGGTAAATTTGCACCACCAAATATTTAAAATAAAATATATGTATAAATCAGTAACCGCAGAACAAGCAGTTAAAGTAATAAAATCTCACGATAGAGTTTATATTCAGGCAGCAGCCTCGGCATCTCAAATTTTAATTAATGCCATGTCTGCAAGACATGAAGAATTAAGAGGTGTTGAAGTTTGCCATTTACACATTGAAGGAGAAACTCCATATGCAGATCCAAAATATAAAGATAGCTTTCATGTAAATTCACTTTTTATAGGTAAAAACGTGCGACATACCATTAAGGCTGGAAATGGATCTTACACACCCGTTTTTTTAAGTGAAGTACCAAATTTATTTAAGAGAAATGTGTTACCGGTTGATGTTGCTTTAATACAAGTTTCAACACCAGATAAACATGGGTATTGCTCACTAGGTGTTTCTGTTGAAGCAATTTTAGCGGTAATAGCAAATGCAAAACATGTAATTGCACATATTAATGATCAAATGCCAAGAGTACATGGAGAAGGTTTAATCCATATTTCAGAATTAGATACTTTTGTTGAAGAAAGTACTCCAATTCACGAATTTCATATGCCAATACCTACTAAAATAGAAAGCAAAATAGGAGATTATATTGCTGAACTAATAGAAGATAGAAGCACTTTACAAATGGGAATTGGTTCTATTCCAAATGCCGTTTTGTCGCGCTTAGGAAATCATAAAGATTTAGGGTTACATACCGAAATGTTTTCAGACGGAGTTATTGATTTAATTTTAAAAGATGTCATAAACGGAAATTATAAAGGCATTAATGCAGGAAGAGCTTTAACTACATTTTTAGGAGGTTCTAAACGTTTATATGATTATGTGGATGATAACCCATTTATTGAAATGCGCTCTTGCGATTATACAAACAATGTGGTTAATATTAGACAAAATCCGAAAATGGTGGCTATTAATTCTGCTATTCAGGTGGATTTAACCGGGCAAGTTTGCGCAGATTCTATTGGGCCAAATATGTTTTCGGGTGTTGGTGGACAAATGGATTTTATTAGAGGTGCTTCTTTAAGTGAAGGAGGAAAAGCAATTATTGCATTGCCTTCTGTTACAAACAAAGGAATTAGTAGAATTGTGCCGTTTTTAAATAAAGGAGCTGGAGTAGTAACTACAAGAGCTCACGTACAATATATAGTAACTGAGTATGGTGTTGCCGATTTATATGGTAAAACTATAGATCAGCGTGTTACCGAATTAATTAAAATTTCTCATCCAGATTTTAGAGAAAGTATGGCTAAGGAATACTTTGAAACAATTAAATAATAGTATTACACTATGTTCTTTAACAAAAAATGGCTTTTAAAAAGCCATTTTTTGTGTTTAAAAATCAGTATACCAATTAAATACATCGGTTTTTAAACCGAATGAAATCCATGTAGAACTTGTTTTATCAAAACTTACTGTTGGAATATCTGGGTTAAAATTTCTATATGATAAACCTCCAAACACTTTTAAATTTGTTGCCGGATTTACTAAATAACCAACCTGTAAATCAGCTATAAATATTTTGGCTGCATTCCCTTGACCAATAGTATTTCCATAATCAGAAGCCCTATCATCATTATCTCTATAAACATTTCCACCGTAACTATAAGAATCTGCAACTGAATTAAAGTCAAATCCTTTTTTTCCAAAAACAAATTTAGAATTTACAAACCATCTATCTTTAGAATAACGAGCTATTGCAATAAATTCATTAAAATTTGAACCCCATAAATGTGCTAATGGTTGGTTATTATGTCCGTAGTTATAATTTAACTCATCATGAGAATACGTAAAAGGTCTCACAGAATTATATTCCGCTTGTAAGTACAAATTTTCAATAGCAAAAGCATTGTAATATTTAGCTCCAATTTGAATTCCATTTTTATTTGCCCACCAACCATCATTACTTGTAATTTCAGAAATTCTAAATTCATCCAATAATAATTGTGAATAAAGTGAAATATCTTTCATTTTATATTTTAAACTTAAACCTAGTAATGAGTTTCCTGCTCTTGATCCGGTTGAAAACTCAACAGCGGTGTAAAATATTAATGGATTTAAATAATTCACATCAAATCCTCTGTTATTTACATCATCCCAAATAACAGTTTCAAATAAGCCTATATTTAACTTTTTAGTTGCATTCCAACTTAAATAATGTGTTGCAATAAATTTTTGTTTATATGCGCCATCTTCTGTTAGTTCAGGTCTAACATCTTGCATGGTCATAAACAAATTTGTGTATTTAATTTTCCAAAAGCTAGTGTTAATTTTAAAAAATGGATATGGTGAAGCAACATCAGATAAAAATAATGATCGATAACCATCTCCTATAAAATTTTTACCATTTCCAAATTGAAAATTAAAGTATTTACTTGGTGTGTAAGATAAATAAGCTTCGGCAACAGGGTAATCATAGGCATCCGATTTATAATCTTTTGCAATTCCTCTTCCGGGAATTATGGCTGGATTTCCACCATCTGGCTTTATGGAATTAGCATATTCATTAAAATATGTAGCAAACCTTCCTTGGCTTTCATAAAAACTTGTTGAAAAACTTAAGTTTTTACCAATTGCGCCATTGATAGTTACAGCACGTGTATTATTAAACGTATTAACGCCTTCACTATCTTTCCCTAATTGCAAATCAACAACAGGATCTACAGTAAACCAAAACCCATTGCCTTTTACAAAAGCCATATGTTCATTCAATAATTTCTTGCCAAACCAAGTTTCTTTAGGTTGTATCAATTTATTTTTTTGAGCCTCTAAATCTACATATTTAGTAACTTCACTATAAACAAAAGGTTTAACCGCTGTGTGCAAATTATCAGACTGATTTAAATAATAGTCAAAATTAGCATAAGCTTCATGTGTAAATGGAATATTTAAATCGCTGGTATGTTCTGGAAACAATGTGCTTTTTGAAACAACAACTTCAGTAGCCTCCCTTAATTCAAAAGGAGAAATTTCTTCTTGTTCTTCTGCTAGTTTTTTAACAATCTGAACTTGTTGATTTTTTTCTATTGGAATTGAGATAGGAAATACAAATTGCATTTCTATGGGATGATTATTATATGTTGCTGGACTAATTGTTGGAAAGGTTGCAAAAACACGTTCAATCTCCTCTTTTAATTCTTTATATGGCGAATTTACGTACACAACTTTAAAATTTCCAGATGAAGTAACTACAAAAACAACATTTATAGTATCCGTAAAATTATCTTTCTTAATATTTTCTGGAAGTTTAAACTCCTCAACAACAATTTTTTTTATCTGATTATTAAAACAATTAGACAATCCTGAAATATCTAAGGTATCACACGATGGAAAAACTGGATATTTTTCAATTTGTGAAAAAACTGAAATACTAAAAAGAATAAAAAGAATACTTAAAATAGAATTTTTCATTATAAATACTTACTGAATTTTTTGAACGCTATTACTTAATAATTGATATTTTTCACCACTTTCTTCGCAAATTGCATATCCATTTTCATCAAAATTTAAACGATGTCCATATTCACTAATCCAACCAATTTGTTTTGATGGATTTCCAACAACCAACGCATAGGGTAAAACTGGTTTTGTAACTACCGCTCCTGCGCCAATTAAAGCATATTGTCCAATTTCATTTCCACAAATTATAGTGGCGTTTGCACCAATACTTGCACCTTTTCTAACCAAGGTTTTTTTATACTCATCTCGCCTAATTACGGCGCTTCTTGGATTAATAACATTTGTAAAAACCATAGATGGACCTAAAAAAACATCGTCTTCACAAATAACGCCTGAATATATTGAAACATTATTTTGCACTTTTACATTTTTGCCTAAAACAACTTCCGGTGAAATAACAACGTTTTGTCCAATATTACATTGTTCTCCTATTACTGAATTTGGCATAATATGACTGAAATGCCAAATTTTTGTCCCTTTCCCAATGGTACAACCTTTATCTATAACCGCTGTTTCGTGTGCAAAAAATGTTTCCATACTAATAACCTCCTTCTGCTTTTCCACCATCAGCAATTAATTTTGCTGAAGAAGTTCCAATTCTTGTTACTCCCATGTTAGCCATTCTCACTGCATCTTCAAAATTTCTAACACCACCAGCTGCTTTTGCAGGTAATGGTTTTGCATTTTCAACAATTAATTCCATAGCTTCAAAAGTTGCTCCATTTGGTTTGCCTTCTTCAGTTTTAAAAAATCCGGTAGATGATTTTACAAAAACTTTTGAAGCGTTTTCTTCTCCAAAATTTTCTAAAACAACATCTCGTATTAATTGAGTTAAAGCAACAATTTCTTCATTAGTTAAAGCTGCTATTTCAATAATCCATTTTGCAACTTTGTTATTATCCAAAGCCAATTTAGTTCCTTTAAAAACTTCGGCTTTTACTAAATTTATTTTTTCTTCTTTAAAAGCTTCATAATTTACCACATAATCTAATTCATCTGCATCGTCTTTTACAGCTTGTAACGCCTCTTTAAGCTTTTCTTCTGTAGAATATGTGCCTTCATGAAAGCCAATAACGGTTCCTATTAAAACACTAGCATTTGCTTTTGAAATCATTTCTCTTGCCATTGAAACAAATTCTGGGCGAATCATTGCTAATTTAAAATTATTGTCAATAGCTTCATTTATAAGTCCTTGAACTTTTAATTTTGTTTCTTCTTCTGAAATATTTGCTTGTTGCGCTGTTTTTAGATAGGTAGAATCTAAATATTGATTGATATTAATTTCGTTCATTTTTTGAAATACTTTTTTTATAAAACAAATATAAACTTTTTAAAACCATCACTATAAAAAAAATCCCGCGATTGCGGGATTCTGTAATTAAGCTACAAATTATTCTACTTTAAATACAATTGGAAGTCCATAACTTACAGAAACTGCTCTTCCGCGTTGTTTTCCTGGAGTCATAGCAGGTAGTAATTCTACCACTCTAATGGCTTCTTCCTGTAATTTTTTATGTGGTGCTCTTGCTTGAATATTTGTTATATGACCTGTATTATCAATTTTAAACATTACAAATATTTTTTGAATTGTTCCAGATTGTAAACCTAACTCCGAGGCTAGTTCTATATTAAATTTTTTAGAAACAAATTTTGTAACCTCATTTGAAAAACAATCTCGTTTTTCTTGTTTAGTTCCTTTACAGCCAGGGAAAATAGGTACATCTTCAATAATCATAAATGGCACATCTTCAACAACGGTTTCCTCTTCTTCTTCAACTGTAACTAGTTGTTTATCAACATTTACAACAACAGCGTCAGTTATATCTAATTCTGTAGATTCAATAATACTTTCTTGAACATCAACCGCGTCATCCACTTTTAAAATCCTTTCAGAAATTACTGTTTTAGCAGCTGGCGGTTCTTGAATTTCTATTGGCTTTATTTCAATGGTTCTTTCCATATCATCTACACCAACAAATGTGCTATTTAAATCTTTTATTTCTGACGGGTACGATTTAAAATTAATAAATTGATATACAATAAATAGTGAAAGAACTAAGCCTAATTCCATTAAAATTTTTGAATAATTTTCAAGTACTACGTGTGGATATTTTTTAAGTTCCATGATGACCTTTTTTAAGTTCAACAAGAATAAAATGAGTCCGCTGTTATAAAACAGTTGAAGTATATAATGCATGAATTTGCAAAAACAAGATGCCTTTAAAAGCAACTCCTTGCAAGATTAATTTCATATTAAAGATACAACATTTTTAAATGATTTACAATTTATTAAATAAAAAAACCAGTATAAATACTGGTTTTAAAAGACTATTCAACTTTAAATGCAATTGGTACCGCATATCTTACTTTTATAGGCTTCCCTTGTTGCTTTCCAGGTTTCATTTTTGGTAATAAACTAATAACTCTAATTGCTTCATCTTGCAATCTTTTATGTGGAGCTCTCGCTTCAATATCTATTACATTTCCGTTTTTATCAATTTTAAATTGGGTATAAATTCTTTGAATTCCAGGAGTTAAACCTAATTCTCCGGCTAGCTGATTATTAAATTTTTTATTGATATATTTAGCGATTTCTTCAGAAAAACAAGCTTTACGCTCTTCATTTGTTCCTTTACAACCGGGAAAAAGTGGAGCTTCTTCTAAAAATGTAATATCAAAAAAATCATCTTTTGGATCAATTATTACTTCTTTTGGAACTTCAACTAATGTGTTCTGATCAAATGGCGCATCAATATCTGGAGTAAAGTAAAGAGTTTCATCTATATCAGCATCATTTTTTTCTTGCTTAATATCTACCAAAATTTGCTTTTGTTTTGGCTGCGTAACTTTCTCGGGTTCTATTTTAAGCTCAATCATAGGTGGCGTATTGTCTATTAAATGGCTGCCGGAATCTGTTAAAGTACTAATTTCATTATTAAAGGTTTTGTTTTGAATTAACAAATACACCACAAAAAGAGATAAAACTAAGCCTAATTGAACAAATAGTTTACTGTAATTTTCTAAATTTGCTTTAGGGTGTTTTTTGATTTCATAATTTTTCTTAGAAAAGTTCATAATATTAAGGTTTTATGTTCCTACTTTTTCTTTGAATTTTATAATTAATTGGATTGAGTGGAATTGAAAAAATTAATTATTTATTAAAAGGTGAAAAATAGCAACTGTTAATATTTTGTTAATATCAAGAAACATACCAAAAAAAAGAAGCTGCATTAAAATGCAGCTTCTTTCACTTTTTTAATAAATTTGTTCGGTAATTATTTAAGGTAATCCATTAATTAGCGTTTCTAAAGCAGATTGTGTAATTGGACTTAAGCTTGAAATTACTTCAATATGATTATCAACAATAGTTGTTCCTTGTAGTGCATAATAAACTTGCCCATCAATTTCTGTTACAACTATAATATGAACTTCTAATCCAATTGGAATTGACCCATAATGCTCTGTAAACATTTCTAAACTTTCATTCCAAACATCCATTCTTGCAATTGCTGTATTTTCACCATCATAGTATAAAAATACTGCACAATTATCTGCATCATACCCTTCAGGAACGTCTATAAAAATTTCAGTTTTTGGACCAGCATAACTATACCATCTGTCTAAATTTGACCAACCAAAGCTTCCTAAATTAAAATTATAAGTTGCCATAACTCCATTTGCTCCTTGTGCTTCTTTAAACTCTACACCGTCAGGCTCACCGTCATTATTTTCATCAGCCTCAATCCATTCATCGGTATCATTTAATTCATCACCAGCTCTAAATAATTTCATATTCCAATCCATATTAGCAGGGGCAGTATCTCTACTTGTTACATCAATCATTCCTAAAAGTTCTAGTTCATTTGAACCTTGTTTTGCGTTAATAAAAAATTCACCAGCCGACTTTAAAGCTTCTTTGTTTCCATTGTTTTTCCTTCCTAACGTTGACATGTTTGATAAAACAATATCTGATTTGTCGTATATTTCAACTAATTGAATAATTACTTGACCAGTTACCGGAGTACCATTTAAACCAAATACATTTGGTGGAAAATTTACTTTTGTTCCTTGCGATCCTGTAATTATTCCTCCTGAAGCGGCATCTATAGTAAATTCTTCTAAATCATCAATTCTATTATTTTCAAAACGATTATTTAAAGCTATGCCATTTGGTTGTGGCTGGTATGGTTCAACTTCATTGTCTGGCATACAACTACCAAAAAATAATACTACTGATAATCCAATTGCATTTTTTAAAATTCTGTTCACTACTTTACTAGTATTCAAGTTTGCGAAATTTTGTGTTTGTGTTTTCATAATTATTAGTTTTTAAAATTTTTAATATTTGTTTTATACCTATATATCAACTACCTATTTATATTGTTACCCCTATTTTGAGTTTTTTTTAAAATATTATTTTTTATTTCTATTAAGCATAAAAAAAGAGCCATCTAAATACTTAGATAGCCCTTTCCACTAGCAATTAACCTATTTCTAACTGTTCACTAATTGCAATATTTTATGGTAATCCGTTAATTAAACTTTCTAAAGCGGCTTGCGTAATTGGACTTAAACTTGTTATAATTTCAATATGGTTATCAATAACTGTTGTTCCTTGAATTGCATAATGTAATTCTCCGTCAATTTCAGTAACAACTATTATGTGAACTTGTTGACCAATTGGAATTAATCCATAATGTTCTGTAAACATTTCAGTTGTTGTATCCCAAATATCCATTTTAGCTAAAGCTGTTGGTTCACCATCATATGATAAATAAACTGCACAATTATCTCCGTTATATCCAGCAGGAACATCCACATAAATTTCCGTTTTTGGACCTGTAAAACTGTACCATCTGTCAAGGTTTGTCCAACCAAAAGAACTAATATCAAATCCGTATGTTACATAACTACCACCAGTGGTATTTTGACCATCTCTAATTACTGGTTTATCATTTATCCCATCACCATTGTCATCCGCCTCAACCCAATCACAATCATCATCAATTCCGTCACAATCATTATCTAAACCACCTGTTTTAAAAATCTGCATTGCTCCATCAACGTTGGCCGGATCAATTTCTCTACTAGTTACAGTAGCATTTTCCAATAATTCTAATTCATTTGTGCCTTGTTTGGCATCAATAAAAAATTCACCTGCTGATTTTAAAACTTCCTTATCTCCGTTTGGTCTTTGCCCTAATGTTGATTTATTTTTCAATAGCATTGAAGCCTTATCGTAAATTTCAAGTAATTGTACAGTTACATTTCCTGTTACTGGAACTCCATTTATTCCAAAAGAATTTGCTTGAAACTGTACTTTTGTTCCTTGGGCTCCTATTACAGTTCCACCAACAGAAGCGTCAATTATAAATTCCTGAACGGCATCATTTCTATTATCTAAAAAGCGTTCATTTAATGCTTGTCCATCTGGTTGTGGCTGAAAAGGTTCCACTTCATTATCTGGCATACAACTTCCAAATAAAAATATGACAGATAAACCAATTGCGTTTTTTAAAATGTTAGTTACAGTTTTACTGTTTTTTAAGTTTCTGAATTTTTGTGTTAGTGTTTTCATAATTATTAGTTTTTAAATGTTTTTTTAAATTTGTTTTATACTAACATATCAATACACTTTAAAATTTGTTACCCCTTATTCTGAAAAAAATTTTAAATTAGCTGAAACTAACTTTTGTAAATGGACGTAAAACCACACGAAGATCATATATATATAGAAGCACTTTTAAAAAATGATAGTAAAGTGCTTTCTACATTATATGCAACGTTTTCACCTAAAATAGTAGCTTATATAAAGAATAATAGTGGTGATGCTGATGCCGCACAAGATGTTATTCAAGAAACATTAGTCACCATTTATCACCAAGCAAAAGAAAAAAACTTTATACTTACGTGTCCGTTTGATGCGTACTTTTTTTTATTATGTAAAAGACGCTGGTTAAATGAATTGAAAAAAAGAGGAAATAATAGGGTAACAATTATTGATGATGTCACATCTATTAGTGAAGAGCAAGAACAACAAGTTGAAGAAACAGAAATTTTTGAAAAGCAACATCAATTATTTGAGTTGAAATTTAAAGAATTAGGAGAAAAATGTCAGGAATTATTAAAAGCCACTTTTAAAATAAAATCTATGGAAGAAGTTGCTGATTTTTTAGGTGTAACGTACGGATATGCTCGCAAGAAGAAATCACAATGTATGGGGAAATTAACCCAACTTGTGAAAAATTCGAATGAATTTAATCAACTAAAAGCGTATTAAAATGGACGAATCAAAATACATATTATTCGATAAATATTTAAACAACGAATTGGGTGATGTTGAACTAACATCATTTGAAGAACAATTGCTTTCCAATGAAGATTTTAAAAAAGAATTTGAAATTTATAAAGCATTAGAAACTTCATTAGCTTCAAAATTTGAAAATGAAGAAGATGAAATTGCGTTAAGAAAAACACTTCAAAATTTAGGAAATCAACATATAAAAGAAAACGAAACTGCTAAAAAAGAAACAACAGTAATTTCATTATTTAACTATAAAAAGCTATTGGTTGCTGCAAGTATTGCCATTTTAATAGGGCTTTTTGTTTTTAATAATGGTAATCCTGTTTATGGAGATTTTGCAAATCATAATTCGTTAGAATTAGTTGTAAGAGGTGAAAATAACGACGCTATTGTTGCTGCTGAAAAAGCTTTTAATTCAAAAAAATATGAGGAAGCTTTAAAGCAGTTAACTGTTTTATCTGATGAATATTCTGATGATGTTGAAATTGAATTGTATAAAGGAATTTGTAATTTAGAATTGAATAATTACACGAATGCTGAACAAATTTTCACTAAAATTAGCAACGGAAATTCATCATTTTCAACCAAAGCAACTTGGTACAAAGCACTTAATTATTTAAAACAAGAAAAATTTGAAGATTGTAAAGTGGTTTTGCAAACTATTCCAGAAAGCGCTGAAGAGTATAACCAAGCTCAAAAATTATTAAAAAAATTATAGTCTTAAAATTAAACTTACCAGTCAACCTGAACTTGTTTCAGGTTCACAAATTTAATGCCTTATGAGATTCTGAAACAAGTTCTGAATGAGGACCTTTATAAGTTTTAAATTATTAATTTCTATGTTTTAAATAATATGGAAAAAGAACATTTTCCCCATGTTCAAATCTAGTTTCACAATTTTTAATATCTCCTTTAAATTTCAACTCATTAGGAACGGCTAAATTAAAAACACCTTTTCCTTTGGCCATTTTTTGTAATCTATTTAAGGCTTTATTTGACAGCTTTTGGTACAATGGATCCAAAATTTCACATTGTTCCATTTCACCATATTTTAAATCCCAATTTCTAGCGCTTTCATTTTTAAAAATTTCATCAGAAAAATAAATGCTAGACATTAAAGGAAATACAAATTCAATAACTTTAAGCGAACCTTCATTTGCAAAAGAAACCACTTCTTTATTTCTAATTATTAAACATCTAATAAAAAAATTATCCACATTTGATAATTGTTTCGCTGCTATAGCTGCTATTCCAACACCATTAATTTCATGACCTTTTTGCTTAATTTCATCATCAAACCACAAATAAAAATCTCTAATTATACTTATTGAAGTATATTTTAAATTTCCATTTTCTTGCGACAAATTAAAACTATTTGCAGCCTTCCAAGTCTTCGTATTTCTTATTCTATCCTTTTTTAACCAACAACCTTCTTTTAAAATTAAACCACCCGTTTGTTTTTTAAATGTTCTATAATTCTTCCATTCTTGAGAATGCGTTGCTTGAATAAAAAGTAAGGAAACTAATAAACTTAAATATTTTATTTTCATGAATAGAAAGAATTTTAACTAGCATCAAAATTAGCCTTTAAATATGTATCAAACTATATAACAAACAATAATTCCTAAGAGTTTTTAATTACTTTTGCAACATGATTATTACCGATACACACACGCATTTATACAGCGAACAATTTGATGAAGATAGAAACGAAATGATTCAACGCGCTATTGATTTGGGCGTTTCTCGTTTTTTTATTCCAGCCATAGATTCTAATTATTTAGATGCTATGTTAGATTTAGAAAAAGCATTTCCTGAAAATATTTTTTTAATGATGGGGTTGCATCCAACTCACGTTAAAGAAAATGTTGAAGAAGAATTGGCTTTTGTTAAAAAATGGTTAGATACTAGAAATTTTTATGCCGTTGGCGAAATTGGCATTGATTTATATTGGGATAAAACGTTTTTAAAGCAGCAACAACTTGCTTTTAAAACGCAAATAAAATGGGCAAAAGAAAAAAACTTACCAATTGTAATCCACTGTAGAGATGCTTTTGATGAAATTTTTGAAATTTTAGAAGATGAGAAAGATGCTAAACTATTTGGTATATTTCATTGCTTTTCCGGAAATTTAGAACAAGCTATAAAAGCAATTTCATACAATATGAAACTGGGAATTGGCGGTGTAGTAACCTTTAAAAATGGAAAAATAGATCAGTTTTTAAATGAAATTCCTATTGAGAACATTGTACTAGAAACCGATTCCCCTTATTTAGCGCCAACACCCTTTAGAGGAAAAAGAAACGAAAGTGGCTATATTACCAAAGTTTTAGATAAATTAGTAGATATTTATAAACTAAGTCCGCAGGAAGTTGCTGCAATAACTACTCAAAACTCAAAAGACGTATTTGGAATCTAGTAAAATAACATATTACAAAACACCTATTGGAACCGCAAAAATTATTGGAGATGAAAATGGGATAACTTCGGTTTCTGTTATTGATGAAGAAATTGAAACTTCAAAAAAAATACCGACTTGCTTAAAAGATTGCGTGCAACAATTAGAGGAATATTTTAAAGGAAAAAGAACCAATTTTAATTTAACATTAAATCCTAAAGGAACTGAATTTCAACAAAAAGTTTGGGATGAATTATTGAAAGTCCCTTACGGAAAAACCAGAACATATTTAGAACAAAGCAAAAAATTAGGCGATGTAAAAGCCATAAGAGCTGTTGCTTCAGCAAATGGAAAAAACCCAATTTGGATTGTTATTCCTTGCCATAGAATTATTGGAAGCAATGGATCATTAACTGGTTATGCGGGAGGAATTTGGCGTAAAAAGTGGTTATTAGAACACGAAAATCCTTCAACACAACAATCATTATTTTAAACTATTTTTGTAAAAAGCACGTTAGTTTAAAAAATGAAAAAAGGATTCTTATTATTATTTTTAATTTTCACCGTGTCATTGTATGCTCAAACAGAATTGAGTTCAATTGTTAAAAAAAAATATGTAGTTAAAAATGATTCTATACAAATTTCTCCTGTTAGCATTAGTCCTTATGGCTTTAAGGTATTATCATATTTACAAACGGAAATAGATACATCCAAGTATATCATAGATTTTTCAAAAGCACTCTTAATTTTTAAACCAAACATTCAACCCAAACCAACTGAAGTAACTATAGAATACAACCCTTTTCCTGATTTTTTAACCAAAACCTATATGGCTTTTGACAAAAATTTAATTGTTCCAAATACTTCGTTTGAAAATCAATTATATAGTTTCAATTCTAATCAACAAAAAATACCTTATAAACCTTTTGATGGTTTAATTACTTCAGGAAATGTTACGCGTGGATTAACTGTTGGAAACAACCAAAATGGCGTGACAAATTCTACGTTAGACTTACAAATTGAAGGTAAATTATCCGACAAGGTAACTTTAAAAGCGTCTATAATTGACACAAATTTACCAATTCAAGAAAATGGAAACACGTACAAATTAAATGAATTCGACAGAGTTTTTATTGAATTATCTAGCGATAGATGGCAAATTAATGCCGGTGATATTTATCTAAACAATTCAGAAACTTCCTTTTTAAGATTTAATAAAAAAGTTTCTGGACTTTCTGTAAATGCTCAAATTATAAATGAAAACTCTGAAATTAACATTGAATCATCAGGCGCTATAGTAAAAGGGAAATACAAAAAATATCAATTTAAAGGACAAGAAGGAAACCAAGGTCCATATAAATTATCCGATTTTGAAAATAGTTACATTTTAATTTTATCAAACACAGAACAAATTTATGTGAACGGAATTCAACTTAAAAGAGGTGAAGAAAACGATTATGTTATAGATTATAATACTGCTGAAATTACCTTTTCAACCACATTTCCTATTACAGCAAATATGAGAATTACTGCGGAATATCAATATACCGATAGAGTTTACACGCGTTTTGTAACGTATAATAACATAGATTATAAAACCGAAAAACTTTCCGTAAGTGGTTATTTTTACAATGAAAACGATTTAAAAAATCAGCCGTTAGAACAAGATTTATCTAACGAACAAAAACAATTATTGGCTAATGCCGGTAACAACAAAAACTTAATGGTTTCACCATCTTCTTATGAAGATAATTTTTCTGAAGATAAAATTCAATATAAAAAAATAAGCAATGGAATTGATGACTATTTTGAATATTCAACCAATGAAACGGAAGAATTATACAACGTTTCTTTTACGTATGTTGGTGAAAATTTAGGAAATTACAGACTGAAAGATATAGTTGCTTATGGAAAAATTTACGAATTTGTTGGTGAAAATTCAGGAAACTACAATCCTGTTATTCAATTAATTGCACCTAACAAATTGCAAATAGTTGTTTTAAAAACGTTGTATAAACCTTCTTTAAAAACAGCCCTAAATATTGAAACCGCTTTTAGTGCTAACGATGAAAATTTGTTTTCCGAAATTGATGATGGCAATAATAAAGGAATGGCTACAAAATTAGGCTGGGAACAAATTATATTTCAAAAAAATTGGGAATTAAAAAGCAACCTAAAATTTGATTATTTAAACGAAAATTTTAAAAGTATTGAACGTATTCAACCTGTGGAATTTAACCGAGATTGGAATATTGAAACTATTACTGGAACACAAAAATTAGTAAATACATCATTACAACTATCTAAAAAACAAAACCGAGTAATTTACGAGTTTGAAAATTTAGAATTGGGTGATTCTTTTTCCGGAAACAAACATAAGTTTTATGGAAATTTACTATTAAATAATTTTTCTATTAAATTCAATAACAGTATTTTAAACAGTGAATCTATTATAGAAAATGGTGTTTTCTCAAGAAACTTTTTAGCTGCAAAATATCAGCTCAAAAAGAGCTGGTATGGTGTTTTATTTAATGCTGAAAACAATAAAAAAACGGTAAACGAACTTCAAACATTTTCTAATTTAAGTCATAAATTTAACGAATACGAAGCTTTTTTAGGTGTTGGAGATTCTACAAAATTATATAGCCAAATTGGTGTAAATTTTAGAACCACCGATAGTATTCAAAATAACAGATTTGAACGCGTAAATAATGCTAAAACGTACTATATAAAATCTATATTAATCAATTCAGAAACGGCGAATTTAAATACGTATATTAATTATAGAACTGTTGAAAATACCAATTTTAAAAATGAAGAATCCTTAAATTCAAAAATTGTATATCAACAACAACTTTTTAAGCAGTTCTTAAGTTTAAGCACTATGTACCAAACCTTATCTGGTAATTTACCTCAGCAAGATTATACGTATATTAAAACCGAACCGGGACAAGGCTTTTACACTTGGATAGATTATAATAACAACGGAATTAAAGAATTAAATGAGTTTGAAATTGCCCAATTTCCAGATCAGGCAACTTACTTGAGAATTATTTTACCAACCGTAAAATATATTGCCACACATCAAAATAAATTTACACAATCGCTTTCCATTAACCCGCAACAGTGGAATTCAAAAAAAGGAATGAAAAAATTGTTTTCCTCTTTTTATAATCAAACTTCCATTTTAATTGATAATAAACAAAAAAAACAAACCCATTTCAACCTTAATCCGTTTAATGTTTCTAATGATCATTTAATTGGGTTAAACTTTAATTTAAACAATAATTTCTATTTTAATCGCGGTAAAAAGCACTATTCTACCACGTATAATTTTATAAATTCTCAAAACAAAAACACCACAACGGTAGACAATTTAGAAAACAATTTAAAATTACATAAACTTGAATTTGAGCATAAACTCGGTGATTTTTGGCAATTGAATTTTGAAGTTAGCAATGCTAAAAACACTACTAATTCATTAAATTATGCCAATAGAAATTATGAATTAAATAACAATTCCATTTTTCCAAAGATTTCATATTATTATAGTGATGACGTTTATATATCCGTTTTTTATGAATTAAAAAATAAGGAAAATTTGCTTGGTGATATAGAAACATTAAAACTTCAAAAAATTGGTTTTCAAACAAATTATGCCAACAGCGATCACTATTTATTAAAAGCCGAAATTAATTTATTTAAAAATAATTTTATGGGCAACTACAATTCCCCTGTTGGCTATCAGATGTTAGAAGGCTTACAACCTGGAAATAATTATACTTGGAGTTTGTTGTTTTACAAAAAAATTAATTCATTTTTAAATTTAAATATCAATTATTTAGGAAGAAAAAGTGAAACTTCTAAAACAATTCATACTGGAACAATTCAATTAAAAGCATTATTTTAATAATTATTGTTATTGGTTTAATTATTGCTATTATATTTGAAAATAATTTAAAACTTATATCTATGAAGAAACTTGCACTAAGCATGGTATTATTTGCAATTAGTTTAGGCTTATTTGCACAAAATGAAACTGATCAAAATGAATTAAAAATTAATATGTCCAATTTAATTGGTTTTAAATGGCTAGATGTTGGTTACGAAAGAATTTTAAACGAAGAATCTTCAATTGGTTTTGGAACGCTTATTAGTTTAGATCATAGCGTTGATGGTTTAGATGAATACAGAACGTTTTCATTAACACCTTATTACAGACATTTCTTTTCTGATAAATATGCTCAAGGTTTCTTTGTGGAAGCATTCACTATGTTGCATTCTGGAAAAGATGAATATTACAACTATGAAACAGATTTAAATAATAAAGATAGTTTTACAGATTTTGCTGTGGGTATTTCTGCAGGAGCAAAATGGGTTACAGCAAGAGGTTTTGTAGCTGAGATTTATGCCGGAATTGGTAGAGACATGTTTAACCAAAGTGACATTGAAGTAGTTGGTCGTGGAGGAGTTTCTATTGGGTACAGATTCCAATAATTACATTATAAAAACAAAAAAGCCGAGAAATTTCTCGGCTTTTTTTATGTTGTTTAAAGTTATTAGTCTGCTAAAATAATTACTTTATTATCTTTCATTTCAATGGTACCACTTTTAATTGGTAAACTAAATTCACCTTTAACATTGCTAAATTTACTAGCAAATTGTTCGTTAATTTTAACATTAACACCTTTAAATCTAACGGAACCTTCTACTAATAAAGATACAATTGGTGCGTGGTTATTCAACATTTGAAATTCACCATTCACACCTGGAACTGAAATCAACTCAACTTCCGTATTTAATAATGTTGCTTCTGGCGATACAATTTCTAAAATCATTTTATGTAGTTATTAGTTTCTTGTTATTTATGCTTCTGACAACATTTTCTCACCAGCATCAATTGCATCTTGAATTGATCCTCTTAAGTTAAATGCCGCTTCAGGATATTTATCTAACTCACCATCCATAATCATATTAAATCCTTTAATAGTATCTTTAATATCAACTAAAACACCTGGAATACCAGTAAATTGTTCAGCTACATGGAAAGGTTGAGATAAGAAACGTTGCGCTCTACGAGCTCTATGTACTACCAATTTATCTTCTTCAGATAATTCTTCCATACCTAAAATAGCAATAATATCTTGTAATTCTTTATAACGTTGTAACAACTCTTTTACACGTTGTGCACAGTTATAATGTTCTTTTCCTAAAATTTCAGGAGTTAAAATTCTTGAAGTAGAATCTAATGGATCTACTGCAGGATAAATACCTAACTCAGCAATTTTACGAGACAATACCGTTGTTGCATCTAAATGTGCAAACGTTGTTGCCGGAGCTGGATCCGTTAAATCATCGGCAGGTACATATACCGCTTGTACTGATGTAATTGAACCATTTTTTGTTGAAGTAATACGCTCTTGCATAGCTCCCATTTCAGTTGCTAAGGTTGGTTGGTAACCTACCGCTGATGGCATACGACCTAATAAAGCCGATACCTCAGAACCTGCTTGTGTAAAACGGAAAATATTATCTACGAAAAATAATACGTCTTTTCCTTGCCCTTCACCAGCACCATCACGGAAATATTCAGCAATAGTTAAACCTGATAAAGCAACACGTGCACGAGCTCCTGGTGGCTCATTCATTTGTCCAAAAACGAAAGTTGCTTTTGACTCTCTCATTCCAACTTTATCAACTTTAGCTAAATCCCATCCTCCATCTTCCATAGAGTGCATAAAATCTTCACCATATTTTATAATTCCAGACTCTAACATCTCTCTTAAAAGGTCATTTCCTTCACGAGTTCTCTCACCTACACCAGCAAATACTGATAAACCTCCGTGACCTTTTGCAATGTTATTAATCAATTCTTGGATTAATACTGTTTTACCTACACCTGCACCACCAAATAATCCAATTTTACCTCCTTTTGCATAAGGCTCAATTAAGTCTACCACTTTAATTCCAGTAAATAAAACCTCTGTTGAGTTTGATAAATCTTCGAATTTTGGAGCTTGACGGTGAATTGGCAATCCATTTTCACCTGCTTTTGGCAAATTACCTAAACCATCAATTGCATCACCAATTACATTAAACAATCTTCCGTAAATATCTTTCCCAACTGGCATTTGAATTGCATTTCCAGTTGCAACAACTTCAGTACCTCTACTTAAACCATCTGTTGAATCCATTGAGATAGTTCTTACAGTATCCTCACCAATGTGAGATTGTACTTCTAAAACTAATATTGACCCGTCTTCTCTTTTAATTTCTAACGAATCGTATAATTTTGGAAGTTCTGCCTCAGAACCAAATTCAACGTCGATAACTGGACCAATAATTTGTGCAACTTTACCTGTAACCTTTGTCATTACTTTAACTGTTTATAATTTAGATAATTAATCTTTTTAGTTTAATCGTATTTTTCAGGTTGCAAAGATAGTTTTTTGATTTTATTTTTGAAAAAAAAATGTTCTTCTTTTTTGAAAAAAGAAACGCTCTAAAAATATTAGAGCGTTCTTTATTAATTAAATACTGATTTATTTTATGGATTAATTGTCCAAGACACATAGAATTGAGAACCAATCCTACCAGTACCAGGAGCACTTGTATATTCTTTACCTCCTATGTTAGCACCACCAACTTTAAATATTGATTTCCATTTTTCAACTGTATAATTCACCTGAGCATCAACAACAGTTTTTGCATCTATAATTGCATCTGCAAAAGAAGATTCCCATAAATATTCATCATTCCAACGCACATTAACGTTAAATCCTAAATCTTCAATTAAGTTTTCATTACCTATTGAAAATTTCACCTTATGTTCCGGTGTGTTAAAACCAGCTTCATAATCCGGATCAGAACTTTGGTCAAAATCAAATTTAGCATATGTATAATTTAAACCAACAGTGTAGTTGCCAAATACTTTACTTGCCAAACCTAAACTTCCTCCATAAGAAGCTATATCTGCATTGGAATTAGTGTAAACTTGAAACGGTTGATAGTCACCATTTGCAATAGCAATTAATGCTGCCGGTGTTGGCCCTCCTAATTGAGCTGGCAACGGGATAATGTCAGAAAAATCTACTTTTCCATATAAAGGAGAAACCACCGTTTTATTCCCAATAAAGTCTTCATACTGATTATAATACGCACTTACATCTAAAGATAATTTTCCAAACCCAGCTCTATACCCAATTTCATATGCAGTAACTTTCTCTGGTTTTACATAGTCAAAATTTGCAACTTTTAACAATCCTGGATTTACAGTTCCTCCAGCTGCGGCTGCTCCAAACGCATATAAAGACGTAAGCGTATATGCATTTTCATAAGCTGCTCTACCAGACAATTGTACAGATGCCGGAATTCCAATGGCCTGTGCAGTTGAACTTGTTGATAATGGCGCCGAAGTGTATCTGTCTAAATTATCTGGTGCAGACCCAACTAAAATTGCCTGACCGGCATCTAATCCAATATATTGATCTTGAGTTGTTGGATTTCTAAACCCTGTTTGGAAAGACGCTCTTACATTTCTAGTTTTACCTTGCCCTAGAGAATATGATAAGGATACTCTTGGTGAAACGTTACCATCAAAATTCTTTGCTTTATCGTAACGTAAAGAGCCTGTAAATTTTAATCTATCATCTACAAATTTTTTCTGAAACTGCGTGTATGCTCCATATTCATTGTAATCAATTGGACCATCATAATCTGTGAAAATTGTTCCTGATGAATTCAAAGAATACTGTCTCCAAGAACCTCCAATTTGAATATCAGCAAAATCAATAACATCTGCAAAATTGTAATTTGCATCAGAATGATAAATTTTAGTTTTATCCTGAAATTTTGCACCTGTTAACAAATTCGGATCAGATTTAACCGCATTTAACGCTGCCTTAAATTCTGGAGTACCTGGTTTCAATGTTACATTTGCATCTGCATATTGCCTTGCACCAGCATGTAATTGTGATGAAGCTGCTTGAACAT
Source organism: Lutibacter sp. (assembly GCF_016342705.1). Taxonomy (GTDB): domain Bacteria; phylum Bacteroidota; class Bacteroidia; order Flavobacteriales; family Flavobacteriaceae; genus Lutibacter. The sequence continues at coordinate 360,940 of NZ_JAEINV010000002.1, forward strand.
CTGCCAAAGAACCTCCACCTCCTAATATTTGTGCTGCACCAGTTGCATAAGCACCTGCATAAGTTCCAAACCACTGAGAGGCATCAGCCTTATTCATATTAATACCCGCAAAACGCATATCATACGAATCACCCGCATCTTCATCCGTAATGTAACCTCTTACAAAGAGGTTTTTATTTCTGATTTCTAATTTATGTTGTTGCATAAAAAAGTTTTCAATTGCATACCTATTTGCTCCTTGATAAATGGTGTTTCCGTTTCCAAACTTTGCATTATAAATAATTTCTAAATCATCCGCAAAAGGTTTATAATGTAAAGCTATGTCAACTTTTGCACTTTGCGCATTGTAGTCTGTTAAATCAGACTCTTTATACCCTGTTCGTGATACATTATCTGCTGGAAGTAAATTACTAGTCCCAGGAGGTAATTGCCCTATTGATTCTAAATATTGACCAACACCTTTTAAGTTTTCAAATGGTGTTGCCGCTAAAGTAACTTCATCTCCATATATATTTGCTTGATCAAAAGCTGTTTGATTACCTATTGAAGAAATTACAGTATCAGCATTTCCAGCTCCGGTATCAATATATTGGTTATAATCTGTTGCATGCCATTCCTCTCCTTTCAGAAAAGAGAAAGAAGCTTTTGCAGCAAATTTATCGCTAAATTTATATGCCATTCTTATCCCTACATCCGCAAACTGATTATCTCCAGCTGCTTTTTGAGAAGTAATTCCTGTTTTAACATAGGAACTAATCCCTGCTGATTCAAAAGGGCTTTTACTAGTCATAAATAAAACACCATTAAAGGCATTTGCACCATATAATGCAGAAGATGCTCCCGGAAGTAATTCCACAGTGCTAACATCTAATTCAGACATCCCCAAAAGATTCCCCAAATTAAAGTTTAAAGCAGGTGAAGAATTATCCATTCCATCAACTAACTGCATAAATCTTGTATTTGCAAATGTTGCAAAGCCACGCGTATTAACAGATTTAAATGTAAAACTATTTGTGTTCACATCTACTCCTTTTAAATTTTCTAATCCATCATAAAAAGAAGGTGAAGAAGTGTTTTTAATTTCTCTCACATCCATTCTCTCAATGGTAACAGGTGATTCTAATATTCTCTCAGGTGTTCTTGAAGCAGACACAACAACCTCATCTAAAGCTGTTGCAGATTCATCTAATAGCACATTTAATGATTGGCTGGTTTTAGTTACTTCTACAGTTTTTGAAGAAAATCCAATTAATGAAACTTCTAATGTAAACGGTGGGTTTTGAGCGATTTTCAAAGAAAAATTTCCATCAAAATCTGATGTAGTACCTATTGATTTTCCAACAACTTTAATGTTAGCACCAGGAATAGGCTCCCCAGTTTTTGCTTCTTTAACGGTTCCTGAAATTGTTGTTTGGGCAACCATAACAGATCCAATAAAAAGCGCAAGAAATACACTTAATAATTTTTTCATAATATCCTATATAATTTTGATTAACTGACGCAAAATACAATTTTTTTCGAATTACTATAAAAATCAGCTAAAAAAAAGCATAAAAAAAAGTGTAATATGTAATATTACACTTTTGAGTTTAAGAATATGATAATTATTAATCCGTTACAAAATTCCAAACTTGTCCAATAGTTTGGCCTCCTTTATTGTCTTTTACAACAACTTTCCAATAATA
>NZ_JAEINV010000013.1 GCF_016342705.1 Lutibacter sp.
GGTACGCTTCTTAAGCGGTTTCTCTGAATAATACATAATAAGTTGATTTTGTGTCAACTTATTTTAGGACGGGACAGATTAAACATAAAAAAAGCGCTGATTTCTCAGCGCTTTTTTATTATATACCTAACTCAGTAAATAATTCTTTTAATTTTGGACTTGAAGGTCGCTCAGCATCAGAGTCAACAATATTTCCATTTGGATCTAGTAAAATAAAACGAGGAATTGCATTAATCCCATAATCTACAATAAATTTAGATTCAAAATTCTTATCTGCATACAATTGAATTCCTCCTAACTCTTCCTTTTTCACCATTTCTTTCCAAGCTTCGTGAAAATCGGGCATATCAACTGAAATACTTACAAATTGAATATTTTTCCCATGATATTCCTTTTCCAAAGTTTTTAAAAATGGAATTTCAGCTTTACAAGGCGCACACCAAGTAGCCCAAACATCAATATAAACATATTTCCCTTTTAAATCAGATAATGAAGTTTTACCTCCATTAAAATTTTCATAATTTTCAAAGGTTGGAGATACTTTGCCTTTTGCAAAACGCATTATATCCTCATGCATTTTTTCATAATTAGATTCTATATACCCAAAAAACATTTCATCATTCCTAAGATCCATAGCATTAATTAATGAATCTAAATCTTTAACTTCACTTTTAAACCCAGTTAATTTTGATTTTGCCTCAGCCATTCTTGCATCAAATGCTTCTTTTTCTAGCGTAAAATATGTTTTAGGATTTGCATAATCACTCATGAAAAAATTACGCTTATTTTCCATAAAGTTATTAGTTTCTGATCCTACACCAGAAAATTTAATTCCATCCATTAAAGCTTTTCCTTTAAAATCAAGTTTTAAATCGTACCCATTTTTTAAATATAATGTAATTCTGTCCGATCCGTTTGAAATTGCATGAACTCCATCGGTAACCTTTAATGTGTCTGAAAAAGTTCCATCTGCATTCACACTAATTTCTTTTATGAAATTTTTACCCTGAACTGTTAATTTTTCAATGCCTTCTGCATTTAATTTCCCTTCCAATTTTACATAGTCAGTTACTTCTTTTTTACAAGAAACAATTAAAAACAATCCAAATAGTACTATTAATTTCTTCATTGTTAAACTTTTATATATTTTGTTTATTAAATAATTTTTCTAGTTTTATATCAGACGGTCTTGGTGCGTCTGCATCAATAATGTTTCCGTCCATATCAATAAAAATAAAACGAGGAGGAAATAAAATTGCATAGTTTTTTATAAAATCAGAATCTTTTCCTTTATCTGCAATTATATGAAGTCCTTTAAAACCTTCCTTAATTATAGCTTCTTTCCAACCATCTTTATTTGAAATTCTATCGATGCTTAAAGCTACAAATTCAATGTTTTTAGAACTATATTTGTTTTGAAGTTCATTAAAAGATTTGATTTGCTCTGTACTTGGACTAAATGATGATGACCAAACATAAATATAAACAAACTTACCTTTTAAATCACCTAAAGAAACTTTACTTCCATCCATTTTCTCATAATCTGAAAATATTGGAGAAGGTTTTCCTTCAGAAATAATTTCATATTTATTATATAATTCAGTTATTATTTTATTGTTTTCTTCATTAGTTGAAGCTGCTAAAAATGCCTTATAAAAACTATCTTTCTCTTTTGCTCTATTAAACATTGTATTTGCATAATTAAACAACAAACCATTTTTAATAGTTTCATTTGAAATTGTACTTACAGTATTAATAAAAGACAATTCTACGGAGGTTGCTTTATCTTTTAAATTTTCAAAAGATTGTTTTCTATAATATCCTAATAAAAGGTTTCTATATTCAGAAGAGAATAAAAAATCTTCTTCATTATCATACTTTACATCTTTTACTTCCTTTAAAAAATCTTCAGAAACTTTATACTCAGGATTTTTAGTTAAAAAAGAGTGATATACTTTATAATTTTCAAGTTTATTAATATAAGCATAATTTAAATTTCTTTCTTCTTTAGTTTTAAAACTTCTTGAAACTCCATCTGTACTATTTAAAATTGTTTCTAATGATTTATTAACTTCTTTTAGAAAATCTTTAAATTCTTTTTCTGGCATCTCATAAACTTTCATATCATCTATTTTTGCCTCTTTTATCTTTTTCCCTTTTGCAAACACATAAGCACTTTCTCCACTTCCATCACCTAAAAAAGTTAACGTATTTTCAAAATCTTTTGCATCAAAATTTACAGTTAAATTATTTCCTCCTTCAAAATACAACTGTGCTCTATTTCTACCATAATTAAGCATGTACACACCATTACTTACATAAAGCGTATCTATAAAACTACCATCCTCTAAAAGCTTAATACTTTCATTTACAGCGTTATCTATGCCTTTTATTGTAATTTCCTTAGATCTACTATTTGTTACTTTTCCTGATAAAATAACAAAATTAAGAGTTGAATCATTTTCGCAAGAAACAACTATAACAAGCGCTAAAAGCAACCATATTTTTTTCATATTTTTTATTCTAAATTTTAAATTAATGGCCAAAGATAAAACATAAAAGAATACAAATAATAATTGCTAATACTTTAACAAATTATTTGCATATGTTATTAGTATTAATCAATTTTGAACAACCAAATATATATTATGAATTCAATCCATTTTATAACTTCTGAAATAGTAGATTTTAATATTTTAAATGAAATAATTGTTTCAAATAAAAAATTAAAACTTTCAGAAGAAGTAATTAAAAACATTAATAATTGTCGATCCTATTTAGATGAAAAAATTAAACGTGATAAGTCGCCAATTTATGGTATTAACACAGGTTTTGGTTCTTTATGCAACGTTAAAATAGATAACAACAACTTACAACTTTTACAAGAAAACTTAGTCATGAGCCACGCGTGTGGTACAGGTAGCGAAGTACCTAAAGAAATTGTAAAATTAATGCTCTTTTTAAAAATTCAATCTTTAAGCTATGGCCATTCAGGTGTTCAACTCATTACTGTAGAAAGGCTCATTGACTTTTATAATAATGATATTTTACCAATTGTTTATACACAAGGCTCTTTGGGCGCGTCGGGAGATTTAGCGCCCTTGGCTCATTTATCATTACCATTAATTGGAAAAGGAGAAGTTTATTATAAAAATGAACGAATTACTGGTGAAGAATTATTGAAAGAATTAAATTGGAATAAAATAGAATTAAAATCTAAAGAAGGTTTGGCTCTTTTAAATGGAACGCAATTTATGAGTGCTTACGGAGTGCATTTAATTTTAAAAGCATTAAAACTCTCTTATTATGCAGATTTAATTGGCACATTATCTTTAGAAGCTTTTGATGGTAGAAATTCACCATTTAACCCATTAATTCATAAAGTTAGACCACATAAAGGACAAATAAAAACCGCACAAAGAATAAACCAATTTTTACTAGACAGTGAACTAATACAACAACATAAAGAGCACGTGCAAGATCCATATTCTTTTAGATGTATGCCACAAGTTCATGGAGCCAGTAAAGATGCCATTGAATATTGTCAAAAAGTGTTTTTAACAGAAATAAACTCTGTTACTGATAACCCAAATATTTTTATTGAAGAAGACGAAATTATTTCTGGCGGAAATTTTCATGGACAACCATTGGCTTTCGCATTTGATTTTTTAGGAATTGCAATGGCTGAATTAGGAAGTATTTCTGAAAGAAGAACCTTTCAATTAGTTTCTGGACTACGTGGTTTACCACCTTTTTTAGTTAAAAACCCTGGTTTAAATAGTGGTTTTATGATTCCTCAATATACCGCAGCAAGCATTGTTAGTCAAAATAAACAATTAGCTACACCTTCTTCCGTAGATTCCATAGTATCAAGTAATGGACAAGAAGATCACGTTAGTATGGGAGCTAATGGAGCAACAAAAGCGTATCAAATTGTAAATAATATTGAAACAATTTTAGCCATAGAATTATTAAATGCTTCACAAGCATTACATTTTAGACTTCCTTCAAAAACTTCTAATTTTTTAGAATCATTTTTAAAAATTTATAGAAATGAAGTTCCCTTTATTGAAAATGATACTGTTTTAAATCTAGAAATTAATAAAACTATAGCCTTTTTACAAAATTTAAGTATTGAATTTACCGAATTATAGCAATAAAAAAGCGATAGGAAAACTTATCGCTTTTTATTAATTCAAATAATTTATAATGTTATTTCTTTATTATACTTAATATGAGTATTTCGTATATTTAATTCACAATTAAAAGACTTAATAGACTTTTTAATATTTAAAAAATTTGCAAGGCTTCAAAAATTAAAATCACTATTCTTTTTCTGTTTCAATAACTGTACAAATTTATAATTTTTTTAATTTACCACAATGCATAATTTATATTATTTACATTTTTTTAACATTTAAAAAACTATTTGTTGATATTTTTACATTTATACATATATCAAATTACACATTTAATATTATTGTTCATTTTTAGCATTTAAACTTATTCTACCAGATAAAATATCAAAATACATTTTAAAATCATCCCTTAAGCTCCATAATGGATATTGAAATGTAGCCGGTTTATTTTTTTCAAAAAAGAAATGGCCAACCCATGCAAATCCATAACCAGCAATAGGAACAAATATCCATAATCTGTGATTGCCATGATAAATTGCAGTTATAGCCAATGCAAAAACAATTGTAGTACCAATTACATGTAATAGTCTACAAATTTTATTGCTATGTTGCTTTAAATAAAACGGATAAAACTCATAAAATGAATTAATTTTTTGTTCCATAACTTTAATTTAAATAACAATTTTCAAATAATTAATTTTAGGAAATGATTTACACTCCTATACTACTAAAATTAATAAACTTTATAGGCAACACCAAACATTACATTGCCTTTTGGCATTGGCACTAAACCTACTTCAATATAATTTGTATTAAATATATTATTTGCATTTAATGAAAAATTTATCTTATTCATTTGTGCACTAACCTTTGCATCAACTAAATTATAACTATTACCTCTTGTTCTTTCAACATATCTATAAGAAATAGTTTGATTTACATATTTAAAAAACTGAGTATTTAAACTAGTGGTGAATTGGTGTTTTAAACTATTTAAAGAGTAACGAGCAAAAGCTACATTCTGATCTTGTATTTTATCATCAATAAAATTATAACTTAAATCAAATCGTTGATTAAAATTAGCTAGTTTAAATGTGTAATTGACCGATGTTTCAAAACCCTTAGTTTCTACAGCACTAAAATTTTGAGCTTTCCATTTTTCAGTAGTAGAATTTCTCGTCCAATCAATTAAATTACTAGAATTTCTATTAAATAAAGACAATGTAAAGTTAAATGAATCTGTTAAGTACTTAATTCCAATTTCTTCTGAAATTGCAGATTCTGGCTGTAATTCAGAGTTTCCTTCATTTCCCGGATCAGAATAATATAAATCTGTGTACGTTGGAACTCTGTAGGTATAACCAACATTTCCAAATATTTTCAAATTATCATTAATATCATAACCTAAATCTAAACCAGGTAAAAATTGTGTTTTAAAATCTGAAAAAGAACTAATTGCAACACCTAATGTAACATCAAACTTTTCTAAATTATCAAATCGTTGCTCTAAAAAAGAATTAAACATTAAACGATCTCTATCACCTAAATTATTGCTGCTTAAATAAACTTTTGCGACATCAATACCAAAACCAGTTTTTCCCAATTTAGAATTGTACACTATATTTGTTTCAACGCCAAATTTATTTGAAATATGTAAATTTCTATAAAAAGAAGGATCTTCTCGTTTTAATAAAAACATATCTTGATTTCTTTTCCAATAAACTCTTGGTTTAATCAAAAAATTACCTGTGGAATGAGATGAAGTTATAGCTATTAAACTGTTCTGAGTTTCTTCATATTCTTTAAAATTGGGATTTGAAGTATAAAAATTTTCAGCACCGAATTTTCTATCATTAAAAGATGCTATTAAAGTATAATTTTTTATTTGAGATTTTATAAAAGCAGAAGTGTTTTTAAAATCTGAATTCACTCTATAACCATCAGACTCTTGTTTTTCTATATGTGCTAAAATTGAAGCATCATCAGAAAACTTTTCTTGAATTCCAATAGAAGCTTTTTTATTACTAAAAGAACCGTACCCAAGTTTTAAATTTAAAGAATCATCCGTAATTTTTTTAGTGACAATATTAATTGCACCAGCAAATGCATTCTGCCCATAAATACGTGCAGCTGGCCCCTTAACAATCTCAACACTTTCAATATTATCTAATGATAAAATAGCATTCATTGTATGATGGCCTGTTTGAGAATCATCCATTTTCACACCATCAATTAAAACTAATGTTTGATCAAAATTACCACCTCTTATATATAAGTCCGACTGCATACCATCAGTTCCTCTTCTTCTAATATCAATTCCTGCAACTGACTGCAACAAATCCGATAAATTAGTAGCTGGTGAACTTTTTATCATATCACTACTTATAAAGGAAATTGTTTTAGAATCTTCTGAAATTGGAAGAGATATTCTATTTCCAGAAACAATTACTTCCTTTAATCTAATGGTGTCATTTTGAGCATTTAATGATATTGTGGTGAAAACAAAAAATATCATTACTTTAATTGAAATTTTCATAAATATTAATTTAAAAACGCTGCAAAAGTAGTAATTTTCCGGACTACTAATATAGGCCAGTTCCAAAATGAAAGATAGTCCGGTAAATACTGTTTTTAAACAATTAATTAGTTTAGATAAATCTAAATCACAACCTATATATTTACAAGTCTCCGGACAAATTGTAAATGCTATACAACGCAGCTATTTAACCAAAGGAACAATTCTACCAGGAACCCGTGTATTAAGTCAATTATTAAAAGTCCATAGAAATACTGCAGTTGCAATTTATGAAGAGCTAGCTTCACAAGGTTGGGTTGAAATTATACCAAATAAAGGGACATTTGTATTAGAACCAAAGCATTCAACAGTAAAAATAAAAGCAACTTCTCAAAAAATAAATGAAGCATATACCTATGCTAAAACAACAGGGTTTCCTTTTCAAAAGTCATTTAATTTAATATCAACTGATGAATTTACAAGTGCAAAGTATACTATTAACGATGGTAAACCAGATTTACGCTTACATCCTGTACACCAATTTACACGGTGGTATAGTGCTGCCATGAAACGAAAGACATTGGTGAATAAATGGAACAGAACAGCCGATTTTTTCAACTCTAAATTTCAAACACAGCTATGTAATTACTTAAATGCAACAAGAGGTTTTCATATTAATCCTACTAACCTCATTAATACGCGTAGTTCAGAAATGAGTTTATATATAGTATCTCAACTCATAATAAAACCAAATGACATTGTATTAGTAGGGCAATTAAGTAATTATGCATCTAATATGATTTTTCAACAAACAGGTGCACGTATAAAAACCGTTCCTATTGATGCTGATGGGTTAGATATTGAGTATATAAAAAAGCATTTTATTAAACATAGTATTAGATGTGTGTATATAAGCGCCCATAGAGATTATCCTACAACGGTAAAATTAAGTACAGAACGTCGTTTAGAGCTACTGAAACTTTCTAAAGAGTATGGATTTGCAATTATTGAAGATGATTTCGATTACGATTTTCAGTATGAAGGTTCAGCAATGTTACCTATGGCAAGTGCAGATGCAAACGGTATGGTAATTTATTTAGGAAAAATTGGGCAGTCTTTATTTCCAAGTTTTCAAACAGGATTTGTAGTAGCTCCAGAAAATCTGATTTCAGAAGCTAAAAATTATTTAGAATTACTTGACAAACAAGGTGATTTAATTCAAGAACAACTACTCTCAGAATTAATTAATGAAGGCGAAATATACCGCCTTATGAAAAAGAATATTGTCATATATAAAAGAAGAAGAGATTTTTTATGTAACCTTTTAACAAAATATTTTTTAGAAACTGCGCAATGGGAAATTCCTTCAGGAGGATTAGCCATTTGGTTACAATTTCATCCTAAAATATCGATCCTAAAACTAGCAAAAGAAGCCGAAAAAAACGATTTACATTTACCAAAAACAATTCTATATCAGGATAAAAATATTTGTGCCATTCGTTTTGGTTTTGGACATTTAAATGAAGAAGAAATAGAACTTGTTATTAAAAAATTAAAACGAGCTTATAATACGGTGATTTTTAAATAAAAAAAGCCGAACATTTTGTTCGGCTTTTAATTTTTATGCTTCTCCGGTGGGTCCAAAATTCATTGGAATCGGATACTGTTCGTAATCTTTAATTTCACCATTACTTTGTTCAAACTTATGAACATTTTCTGCCAAAGCTTTCGCTAAGCGTTTTGCGTGTTGAGGCGTTAAAATTATTCTTGACTTTACCTTAGCTTTTGGTTGCCCAGGCATTACACTTATAAAATCAACTATAAATTCTGAAACCGAATGATTAATAATAGCTAAATTGGAATACGTTCCTTCAGCTGTTTTGTCATCAAGCTCAATATTTAATTGCCCATCATTTTTTGGTTTCTGGCTACTCATAAATTATAACTTTGAATCCATTTCTTCTTTAGATCCTACAATAATATTATCATAAGCTCTCATACCTGTACCTGCTGGAATTCGTTTTCCAACAATAACATTCTCTTTCAATCCTTCTAAATCATCAACTTTACCACTTACAGCAGCTTCATTTAATACTTTAGTTGTTTCTTGGAACGATGCCGCAGAAATAAACGATTTTGTTTGTAAAGAAGCTCTTGTAATTCCTTGAAGAATTTGTTCAGCTGTAGCTGGATTTGCATCTCTGGCAACAACTAATTCTTTATCTTCTCTTCTTAAAACAGAATTTTCATCTCTTAACTGACGTGGAGTTACAATTTGACCTTCTTTAAGAACTTTTGAATCTCCAGCAGCTTCAACAACTTTCATTCCGTAAATTTCATCATTTTCTTCAATAAAGTCATTTTTATGAACTAATTGATTTTCTAAGAATAATGTATCTCCAGAATCTATAATTCTAACTTTACGCATCATTTGACGAACTACAACCTCAAAATGCTTATCATTAATTTTCACCCCTTGCAGCCTATATACCTCTTGAATTTCGTTTACTAAATATTCTTGAACTTTTCCAGGTCCTTCAATATTTAATATATCATTTGGTGTAACAGCTCCTTCTGAAAGTGGCATACCCGCTTTAATAAAATCGTTTTCTTGAACTAAGATTTGATTAGAAAGTTTAATTAAATACTTAGTAACTTCTCCTAATTTAGATTCAACAATTATTTCTCTATTTCCACGTTTAATTTTCCCAAAAGAAACAACACCATCAATTTCAGAAACTACTGCTGGATTAGAAGGATTACGAGCTTCAAATAATTCTGTTACTCTAGGTAAACCTCCTGTAATATCACCTGCTTTACCAGATTTACGAGGAATTTTTACAACAATTTTACCTGCTTCAATTTTTTCTCCATCTTCAACAATTAAATGTGCTCCAACTGGTAAATTATAAGATCTAATAACTTCATTATTTTTATCTTTCAATAATAATGTTGGAATTGTTTTTTTGTTTTTAGATTCAATTATAACTTTTTCTTGGAAACCAGTTTGCTCATCAATTTCTACCAGATAGTTAATCCCTCTTTCAATACTTTCAAACTCTATTTTTCCGCCAAATTCAGATACAATAACACCGTTAAATGGATCCCATTTACATATTACATCACCTCTTTTAACTTTATCTCCATCTGCAAAATAAATTATAGATCCATAAGGTATATTGTTAGTACTTAAAGTTAAGCCTGTTTTTTCATCAACAACTTTAATTTCTGAAGTTCTTGAAATAACAATATTAATTTGATTTCCATCATTATCTTTACCTTGAACAGTTTTTAAATCGTCAATGTTAGCAATACCTGAGAATCTAGTTTTTAAATTATTTTCTTCAGAAATGTTACCAGCTACCCCTCCAACGTGGAAAGTCCTTAATGTTAACTGCGTACCAGGTTCACCAATAGATTGTGCCGCAACAACCCCCACTGCTTCTCCAATTTGAACCATTTTTTTAGTTGATAGACTGTGTCCATAACATTTAGAACAAATTCCTTTTTTAGATTCACAAGTTAATGCGGATCTAACTTCAACTGCCTCTACTGCAGATTTCTCTATTAATTTTGCAATATCACCAGATATTTCTTCTCCAGCCTTAATTAAAACTTCTTCAGTAATTGGATCAATTACATCATATAAAGTTACACGACCTTCAATTCTTTCACTTAATGATTCAACAATTTCGTCATTCTTTTTAAGTGCTTCAACATTTAAACCTCTTAATGTACCACAATCAAATTCATTGATAATAACATCTTGAGACACATCAACTAAACGACGTGTTAAATATCCTGCATCGGCAGTTTTTAAAGCCGTATCCGCTAAACCTTTACGTGCACCGTGAGTAGAAATGAAGTACTCTAAAATTGATAAACCTTCCTTAAAGTTCGATAAAATTGGGTTTTCAATAATTTCTCCACCACTTGATGTAGATTTTTTAGGTTTCGCCATTAATCCACGCATACCTGTTAACTGACGAATTTGTTCTTTTGATCCCCTTGCACCAGAATCTAGCATCATAAATACTGAGTTAAATCCTTGTTGATCTTCACGCAAACGTTTCATTGACAGTTCAGTTAAACGGTTGTTTGTTGATCCCCAAATATCAATTACCTGATTGTAACGCTCTTTATTAGTTAACATACCCATATTATAGTTTGCTATAATATTATCAACTTGCTCATTTGCATCAGCAATCATCTTATGCTTTTCTGGTGGTATAATAATATCACCCAAACTAAATGAAAGACCTCCTTGGAATGCAAATTTGTATCCCATATCTTTCATTTCATCTAAGAATTTTCCTGTAGTTGGAACATCGGTTAATTTTAAAATTTCACCAATAATATCTCTTAATGACTTTTTATTTAATACTTCGTTAACGTACCCAGCTTTTTCAGGAACAACTTCATTAAATAAAACTCTACCTACAGTTGTTTCAATAATTTTAGAAACTAATTTTCTTTCTTCATTAAAATCTTTAGTTCTAACTTTAATAACAGCATTCAAGTCAACAGCTTTTTCATTAAAAGCAATTGTAACTTCTTCTGGAGAATAAAAAGTCAATCCTTCTCCTTTAACAGGAACTTCAGGAGTTGATCTTCTTTCTTTGGTCATATAATATAAACCAAGTACCATATCCTGAGATGGCACAGTAATAGGAGCACCATTTGCAGGGTTTAAAATATTGTGAGAAGCTAACATTAATAACTGACACTCTAAAATAGCCTCAGGTCCTAATGGTAAATGAACCGCCATTTGATCCCCATCAAAATCCGCGTTAAACGCTGTACAAACTAATGGGTGTAGTTGGATTGCTTTTCCTTCAATTAATTTTGGTTGGAAAGCTTGAATACCCAATCTGTGTAATGTAGGAGCACGGTTTAACATTACAGGATGTCCTTTTAATACATTCTCTAATATATCCCATACAACTGGTTCTCTTTTATCTATAATTTTCTTTGCAGATTTTACTGTTTTCACAATCCCTCTTTCAATTAATTTTCTAATAACAAAAGGTTTGTATAATTCAGCTGCCATATCTTTTGGCAATCCACATTCGTATAATTTTAATTCTGGTCCAACAACAATTACAGAACGAGCAGAATAATCTACACGTTTTCCTAAAAGGTTTTGACGGAAACGTCCTTGTTTACCTTTTAATGAATCTGATAATGATTTTAATGGACGGTTTGATTCAGTTTTTACTGCTGAAGATTTACGAGTGTTATCAAATAATGAATCTACTGATTCTTGCAACATACGTTTTTCATTACGTAAAATTACTTCTGGAGCTTTTATTTCAACCAATCTTTTTAAACGATTGTTTCTTATAATTACTCTTCGGTATAAATCATTTAAATCTGAAGTTGCAAATCTACCACCATCTAAAGGCACTAACGGTCTTAATTCTGGTGGAGTCACAGGTATCACTTTCATAATCATCCATTCAGGACGATTTTCTCTATTTTTACTTGCATCTCTAAAAGCTTCAACAACATTTAATCTTTTTAAAGCTTCAGTTTTACGTTGCTTAGATGTTTCTGTATTTGCTTTATGACGTAATTCATAAGATAACTCGTCTAAATCAATTCTATTAAATAAATCGATTAAACAAGACGCACCCATTTTAGCAATGAATTTATCTGGATCGTTATCGTCTAAATATTGATTTTCAATAGGGAAACTATCTAGAATATCTAAATATTCTTCTTCTGTTAAAAAGTCCATTTTTTGTAATGGTTCACCAGCTGCATTTTTTGCACCTGCTGGTTGAATTACTACGTATCTTTCATAGTAAATAATCATATCTAACTTTTTAGATGGCAAACCTAAAAGGTATCCCATTTTGTTAGGTAATGATTTAAAGTACCAAATATGAGCAACAGGAACTACTAAATTAATATGCCCTACTCTATCTCTACGTACTTTCTTTTCTGTAACTTCAACACCACATCGATCACAAACAATTCCTTTATAACGGATTCTTTTGTATTTACCACAGGCACATTCATAATCTTTGATAGGACCAAAAATACGCTCACAAAATAATCCATCTCTTTCAGGTTTATGTGTTCGGTAATTTATAGTCTCTGGTTTTAAAACTTCACCGTTAGATTTCTCAAGAATTGCTTCTGGAGATGCCAAACCAATTGAAATTTTATTAAATTTTTTTACAGTGTATTTATCGCTTTTAATTGCCATAATAATGATGGATAATTTAAAAATGTAAAAATATATTGAATAGTAAGGAGGTGAAATCCTCCTTACTATTTTTAGTTATTATTCTTCTAATCTAACGTCTAAACCTAAACCTTTTAGTTCATGCATTAATACGTTAAATGATTCTGGTAAACCTGGCTCAGGCATTGAATCTCCTTTAACAATTGCTTCGTATGTTTTTGCTCTACCAAGAACATCATCCGATTTCACTGTTAAGATTTCTCTCAATGTACTTGATGCGCCATATGCTTCAAGTGCCCAAACTTCCATTTCCCCAAAACGTTGACCTCCAAATTGTGCTTTACCACCTAATGGTTGTTGTGTAATTAAAGAATATGGTCCAATAGAACGAGCATGCATTTTATCATCAATCATATGACCTAGTTTAATCATATAAATAACACCCACAGTTGCAGGTTGATCAAAACGCTGTCCAGTTCCTCCATCATATAAATAAGTATGACCAAATCTTGGAATTCCAGCTTCATCAGTTAATGCATTAATCTGATCGATAGTTGCTCCATCAAAAATTGGTGTTGCATATTTTCTACCTAAATTCTGACCAGCCCATCCAAGTACTGTTTCATAAATCTGACCAATGTTCATACGTGATGGTACCCCAAGCGGATTTAATACAATATCAACAGGTGTTCCGTCTTCTAAGAAAGGCATATCTTCAGCTCTAACAATTCTTGCAACAATACCTTTGTTACCATGACGACCCGCCATTTTATCACCAACTTTTAATTTACGTTTTTTAGCAATGTAAATTTTAGCTAATTTTAAAATACCTGCTGGTAATTCATCTCCTACAGAAACCGTAAATTTCTCACGACGCAAAGAACCTTGCAAGTCATTTACTTTAATTTTATAGTTGTGAATTAACTCAGCTACAAGAACATTAATATGATCATCAGTTGTCCAAACACCCTTTGTTAAATAGCTGAAATCTGGTACAGCATTTAACATTTTTAAAGTGAATTTTTTTCCTTTTTGAAGAATTTCTTCACCTAAATCATTTATAACCCCTTGAGAAGTTTTCCCACTAATAAGCGTGAAAAGTTTATCAATTAAAACAGTTCTTAAATCTTCTAATTTAGCAGTATATTTGCTTTCTAAATTAGCTAAACTAATTTTATCTTGAGCTCTTTTAGATTTATCTTTTACAGCTCTTTCAAATAATTTTTTATCAATTACTACACCTCTTAAAGATGGAGAAGCTTTTAATGATGCATCTTTTACATCACCTGCTTTATCACCAAAAATAGCTCTTAATAATTTTTCTTCAGGTGTTGGATCAGATTCGCCTTTTGGAGTAATTTTACCTATTAAAATATCTCCAGGCTTCACTTCTGCACCAATACGAATCATTCCATTTTCATCTAAATCTTTAGTAGCTTCTTCTGAAACATTTGGAATATCGTTGGTTAATTCTTCAGCACCTAATTTAGTATCTCTAACTTCTAATGAATATTCATCAATATGAATAGATGTAAAAATATCTTCTTTTACAACTTTTTCTGAAATTACAATTGCATCCTCAAAGTTATATCCTTTCCAAGGCATAAAGGCAACCTTCATGTTTCTTCCTAAAGCTAATTCACCTTTTTGAGTTGCATATCCTTCACAAAGTACTTGTCCTTCTTCAACTCTATCTCCTTTTTTAACAATTGGTTTTAAGTTAATTGAAGTTCCTTGGTTTGTTTTTCTAAATTTAATTAAGTCGTATGTTTTGCTATCGCTATCAAAACTAACCATTCTATCTTCTTCGGTACTATCATATTTAATAATGATGGTATTTGCATCAACATACTCAACAACTCCAGCTCCTTCAGCATTCATCAAAATACGAGAGTCTTTTGCAACTCTACGTTCTAAACCTGTACCAACAATTGGTGATTCTGGTTGTAATAATGGAACTGCCTGACGCATCATGTTAGACCCCATTAATGCACGGTTCGCATCATCATGCTCTAAAAATGGAATAAGTGATGCTGAAATTGAAGCTATTTGATTAGGAGCAACATCCATAAAGTTTACCAAAGTAGGGTCTACAACAGGATAATCTGCTTCTTCACGAACAATAACTTTTTCCGCAACAAACCTACCCTCATCCGTTAATGGCAGGTTAGATTGTGCAAATTTCATTCCTTCTTCTTCTTCAGCGCTTAAATATCTAGGCTCATCAGTAATATTTACATTACCATCAACAACTTCTCTATAAGGAGTTTCAATAAAACCTAAATTGTTAACTTTTGCGAAAACAGCTAAAGACGAAATCAAACCAATGTTTGGTCCCTCTGGAGTTTCAATTGGACATAAACGACCGTAATGCGTATAGTGAACGTCACGAACCTCAAATCCTGCTCTTTCACGAGATAAACCTCCAGGTCCTAATGCTGACAACCTTCTTTTGTGCGTAATCTCAGCTAACGGATTTGTTTGATCCATAAATTGAGATAACTGGTTTGTACCAAAGAATGAGTTAATAACAGATGATAACGTTTTGGCGTTAATTAAATCAATTGGAGTAAATACCTCATTGTCACGAACATTCATTCTCTCACGAATAGTACGAGCCATACGAGATAAACCAACACCAAACTGACTTGCTAATTGCTCACCAACTGTACGTACACGACGATTAGATAAATGGTCAATATCATCAACTTCAGCTTTAGAATTTACTAATTTTATCAAATTCTTGATAATAGTAATAATATCTACTTTTGTTAAAACTTTTTCATCCATATCGATTGAAAGTTCTAACTTTTTATTCATTCTATAACGACCAACTTCACCTAAATTATAACGTTGCTCTGAAAAGAATAATTTATCAATAATTCCTTTTGCAGTTTCAAAATCTGGTGGTTCCGCGTTACGTAATTGTCTATATATATGTTCAACAGCCTCTTTTTCAGAGTTTGTTGGATCTTTTTGTAATGTATTATGAATAATTGCATAATCAGCCATTTCATTATCTTCCTTATGAAGCAAGATAGTTTTTGCGCCTGAATCAACAATTTCATCAATTTGTTCTTTTTCTAAAATAGTATCACGGTCTAATACAATTTCGTTTCTTTCAATTGAAACAACCTCACCAGTATCCTCATCTACGAAATCCTCAAACCAAGTTTTTAAAACACGTGCAGCTAATTTTCTACCAATATATTTTTTAAGACCACTTTTAGAAACCTTAATCTCTTCTGCAAGATCAAAAATTTCTAAAATATCTTTATCTCTCTCATAACCAATTGCTCTAAACAATGTTGTTACAGGTAATTTTTTCTTTCTATCGATATACGCATACATCACTTGATTGATATCGGTAGCAAATTCAATCCAAGAACCTTTAAATGGAATTACTCTTGCTGAATATAATTTAGTTCCATTTGCATGGAAAGACTGTCCGAAGAATACTCCAGGCGAACGATGTAATTGAGATACAACAACTCTTTCTGCACCATTAATTACAAAGGTACCACTATGAGTCATGTAAGGAATTGTACCAAGATAAACATCTTGTACAATTGTTTCAAAATCTTCGTGTTCAGGATCAGTACAGTAAAGCTTTAATCTAGCCTTTAATGGAACACAATACGTTAAACCTCTTTCAATACATTCTTGTATAGAGTATCGCGGAGGGTCAACAAAGTAATCCAAAAACTCTAATACAAATTGATTGCGAGTGTCTGTAATTGGGAAATTATCTAAGAAGGTTTTGTACAATCCTTCCGTACTTCGTTCGTCAGCTTTTGTTTTTAATTGGAAAAAATCTTGAAAAGATTTTACTTGAATATCTAAAAAATCAGGATATTCAGTTACCAATTTAGCTGATGCAAAGTTTATTCTTTCGGTAAATTTTTTTGTTGCCAATGGACAAAAACTTTAGGTTAAAAAACTATTAAAATATAAGAACGAATATATATGCAAAATGGTTTAGGTCTTAAGGGTATACCTAAGACCTAAACCTTAAATTGATTTTGCGATTGAGAGCTTACTTAATCTCAACCTCAGCTCCAGCTTCTTCTAATGAAGCTTTTAAACCTTCAGCTTCGTCTTTAGTTACACCTTCTTTAATTGGTGCTGGTGCGCTATCAACAATTTCTTTAGATTCTTTTAATCCTAAACCAGTTAATTCTTTAACTAATTTTACAACTGCTAATTTAGAAGCACCTGCTGCTTTTAAGATTACATCAAATTCAGTTTTTTCATCAGCTGCATCATCTCCTCCAGCTGCTGCTGGACCTGCTACTGCTACTGCAGCTGCTGCTGGTTCAATACCATATTCGTCTTTTAAAATCTTAGCTAACTCGTTTACTTCTTTAACTGTTAAGTTAACAAGTTGTTCTGCGAAATCTTTTAAATCTGCCATTTCTCTTTGTTTAAATTTTATTATTTAGTTTATTAGTGCACTTATTTATTTCTCTGATAATGTTTTAATAATACCAGACAATTTGTTACCACCTGACTGTAATGCTGAAATAACATTTTTAGCTGGCGATTGTAATAAGGTAATGATATCTCCAATTACCTCTTCTTTTGATTTTAAACCTACTAATGCTTCTAATTGATCATCTCCAATATAAATTGCTTCTTCAATATAAGCTCCTTTCAATAAAGGAATAGTAGATTTCTTACGAAAATCTTTAATTAATTTAGCTGGCGCATTACCAGTCTCTGAAAACATTAAGGCTGTATTTCCCTTCAACGCTGATGGTAAATCACCAAAATCTTTATCAGATTTCTCCATTGCTTTTGCAAGCAAAGTATTTTTAACAACTGCTAATTTTATATTAGCTTTAAAACAAGCTCTACGTAAATTAGAAGTGCTTAGAGCATTTAATCCTGAAATATCTGCTAAATAAACAATATTTTCTTCGCCTAATTGAGTTGTTAAAACTTCTATTACTTTTGATTTTTCTTCTCTCGTCATAATTACTAAGATTTAACTATAATTAAACTGTTTTAGGATCAATACCTATACTAGGACTCATAGTACTAGAAAGGTAAATACTCTTAATATATGTTCCTTTTGAAGCAGTTGGTTTCATCTTCACTAAAGTTTGGATAATTTCGTGGGCATTATCAACAATCTTATCAGCATCAAATGATGCTTTTCCAATTGCAGCATGAATAATACCTGTTTTATCAACTCTAAAGTCAATTTTACCAGCTTTTACTTCTGTAACAGCCTTTGCAACATCCATTGTTACCGTACCAGTTTTAGGGTTAGGCATTAATCCTCTAGGACCTAAAATACGTCCTAATGGTCCTAACTTACCCATAACACTAGGCATTGTAATAATAACATCTACATCAGTCCATCCTTCTTTAATTTTTTGAAGGTATTCATCCAACCCAACATAATCCGCACCAGCTTCTTGAGCTTCTGCTTCCTTATCAGGAGTTACCAATGCTAAAACTTTAACATCTTTACCAGTACCATGAGGTAATGTAACTACACCTCTAACCATTTGATTCGCCTTACGAGGATCTACTCCCAATTTAACAGCTATATCAATAGATGCATCGAAATTTACATTAGTAATTTCTTTTACTAAAGCAGAAGCATCCTTTAAAGAATAAGCTTGATTATGATCAACCTTAGCGTGCGCTTCCTTTTGCTTTTTAGTTAATTTTGCCATTTTTTAATAACTGTTTTATTGTTTTTTTGGAGCAACTCCACTTACTTTAATACCCATTGAACGTGCTGTACCAGCCATCATTAGCATTGCAGACTCTACAGTAAATGCATTTAAATCTACCATTTTGTCTTCTGCTATTGTTTTCAATTGATCCCAAGTAACTGAGGCTACTTTTTTACGATTAGGTTCTGATGAACCTTTTTTTACTTTAGCTGCTTCTAGAATTTGAACAGCCGCTGGAGGAGTTTTTACAACAAACTCGAAAGATTTATCCTTATATACAGTAATTGCAACAGGTAAAATTTTCCCTTGTTTATCCTGAGTTCTAGCATTAAACTGCTTACAGAACTCCATAATATTAACTCCGGCAGCACCTAAAGCAGGTCCAACTGGTGGCGATGGGTTAGCAGCGCCTCCTTTAACTTGTAATTTTACTACTTTACTAATTTCTTTTGCCATCTTTTAATCTTAAAATTAGATATTATATAATCTTGGAAGCGTTATACAATATCATTGTTATTCATGTAACAATTATGAAATTTTATCTACTTGCATATAACTTAATTCTAACGGTGTCTTTCTTCCAAAAATTTTCACCATAACTTCAAGTTTACGCTTTTCTTCATTTATTTTCTCAATAGTTCCATCAAAACCATTGAAAGGTCCATCAATTACTTTTACTGTTTCTCCAACAATGTAAGGTATCGCCACATTATCATTTTGAACTGATAACTCATCAACTTTACCTAACATACGGTTTATTTCAGATTTTCTCATTGGTACAGGATCTCCACCCTTCACTTCACCTAAAAATCCAATTACCCCAGTAATTGACTTAATTATATGTGGTAATTCACCACTTAAGTTTGCTTCTATCATTACATAACCAGGAAAATAAACTCGTTCTTTGTTAATTTTCTTTCCATTACGTACTTGAATAACTTTTTCTGTTGGAACAATTACTCTGTCTACATAGTCTGTCATACCTAAACGGGCAATTTCATTTTCAATATAGGTTTTCACCTTATTTTCTTGTCCACCTATAGCTCTAACTACGTACCATTTTTTCACAGAATCAGTCATAAGAAACTTCTATAATTAAAATAATTTAAAATATTCAGTTAAACCTGTTTGAAAGAATTTATCTACAGCAAAAACCGCTAATGCAAATAATACTGTAAAAACAGCAACAACAACTGTAGATTTTTGAGCCTCTTCCCAAGAAATCCATGATACTTTATTGCGTAACTCTTCAAATGAGTCTTTTATATAATTAACTAAATTCATTTTTTCAAATTTTGCACGGGCGGAGAGACTCGAACTCCCGACACCTGGTTTTGGAGACCAGTGCTCTACCAACTGAGCTACGCCCGTAAACACAAGGTGCCCCTCTATAAAGAAGCACCTAATATTGTTATATAATTTATTTTAGTTGTAAAAAACTAGTCTAACATTTCTGTTACCTGACCCGCTCCAACTGTTCTACCACCTTCACGGATTGCAAAACGTAAACCAACGTTTAATGCAATTTTTTGGTGTAATTCCACATTAATTGTCAAGTTATCACCTGGCATTACCATCTCAACACCTTCTGGCAACATAATTGTTCCTGTAACGTCAGTTGTACGAACGTAGAATTGTGGACGATAATTATTATGGAATGGAGTATGACGTCCACCTTCTTCTTTTTTAAGGATATAAACCTCAGCTTTAAATTTAGCGTGTGGAGTTACAGAACCTTTTTTACAGATTACCATACCTCTTTTTATATCTTCTTTTGCAATACCTCTTAATAAAAGACCTACGTTATCTCCAGCTTCACCTCTATCTAATATTTTACGGAACATTTCAACACCAGTAATAGTAGATGCTAACTTTTCAGCTCCCATACCAATGATGTCAACAACATCTCCAGTGTTAGCAACACCAGTTTCAATACGACCTGTTGCAACAGTACCACGACCAGTAATTGAGAATACATCTTCAACTGGCATTAAGAAATCCTTATCAACATCACGCTTTGGCAACTCAATCCAAGTATCCACAGCATCCATTAATTCCATAATTTTCTCCATCCACTTTGGTTCTTTATTTAAACCACCTAAAGCAGATCCTAAAATCACAGGAGTGTTATCACCATCATACTCATAGAATGATAATAAATCTCTAATTTCCATCTCAACTAATTCTAATAATTCTTCATCATCAACCATATCCACTTTATTCATGAATACAACTAATCTTGGAATACCTACCTGACGACCCAATAAGATGTGCTCTCTTGTTTGAGGCATTGGACCATCTGTTGCAGCTACAACGATGATTGCTCCATCCATTTGCGCAGCACCAGTTACCATGTTCTTAACGTAATCCGCGTGACCTGGACAGTCAACGTGAGCGTAATGACGATTAGCAGTTTGATATTCTACGTGTGCAGTATTAATTGTAATACCTCTTTCCTTTTCTTCAGGTGCATTATCGATTTGATCGAAATTCATTATCTTAGAAAGTCCCTTTTCTGCCAATACAACAGTAATAGCAGCTGTTAGGGTTGTTTTACCGTGGTCAACGTGTCCAATAGTACCAATGTTTAAATGCGGTTTTGAACGATCGAAGGTTTCTTTTGCCATGATTATTTAATTTTTAAATCTTAGTTATATATAGTGTTAATTTCAATTCTACTTTTGAGCCAATGATGGGAATTGAACCCATGACCTCTTCCTTACCAAGGAAACGCTCTACCCCTGAGCTACACCGGCCAAAAAAAAGAGCGAGAGACCGGGCTCGAACCGGCGACAGTCAGCTTGGAAGGCTGAAGCTCTACCAACTGAGCTACTCTCGCAATATTTTTTTTTCAATTCCATATTAATTCATATCTCTATAAATTAATTGTGGTGAGAGAAGGATTCGAACCTTCGAAGCTTGCGCAGCAGATTTACAGTCTGCCCTCGTTGGCCACTTGAGTATCTCACCATTCTTTTTCAAAGACCTGAGCCGATAGAGGGACTCGAACCCACGACCTGCTGATTACAAATCAGCTGCTCTAGCCAGCTGAGCTACATCGGCATTTTACTCCATAAAAGAAGTCCGCTATTTCTAACGGACTGCAAATGTATTAAAGTTTTATATTTAAACAAAACTTTTCTAATTATTTTTTTAATTATTTAACTTTTACTTTTTCTTTTACCTTTTCTAACGATCTTTTAAGAGAATCTATCGCTAACATAGTACCTTCTTCAAATGTCTTGCATTGTTTTTTTACAACAATATCATTTCCAGGTACATTTAGCTTAATTTCAACCGTTTTATTTTCCTTTTCACTAGTTTGCTGTACTTTTAAATACACTTCAGAATCCACTATTTTATCATAAAATTTTTCTAAACTATTTAGTTTTTTTTCTATAAATTCAATTAAACTTTTGTCTGCATTAAAATTAACCGATTGTACGTACACTTTCATAATAAATTAGTTTTTATCGCTCCTTGGGTGAGCTTGATTATATATTTCCTTTAACTTACCCAAACTACTATGGGTGTAAACTTGAGTTGATGCTAAACTAGAATGCCCAAGCAATTCTTTAACAGAGTTTAAATCCGCTCCTTCATTTAATAAATGTGTTGCAAAAGAATGTCTTAAAATATGCGGGCTCTTTTTTTCTTTTGACGACACACAACTAAAATAATTATTTATTATTCTATAAACAAGTGTATCATATAATTTTTTTCCTTGTTTGGTAATAAATAAATATGGTTCGTTGTTTACAATTTCAGTTCTAATTTCAATATATTTTTTTAAAGATATTTGAACTGATTTTATTAACGGAATATACCTTTCTTTATTCCTTTTTCCTAACACTTTAACAGTTTCATTAACCATATCAATATCTGTTAATTTAATATTGACCAATTCTGCTCTTCTCATTCCAGTTGAGTAAAAAAGTTCAACAATTAATTTATTCCTAACCAACTCAAAATCAAAACTATCTTCAACTAAATTTAACACCTCTTTAATTTCTTTTTCAGAAAATGGTATTTGAATTTTTTTTGAAATTTTTAGCGCTTTATGCTTTACCATAGGGCTAATTTCTATTTGTTTTGTT
The DNA here is from genome assembly GCF_016342705.1 of Lutibacter sp. Taxonomy (GTDB): domain Bacteria; phylum Bacteroidota; class Bacteroidia; order Flavobacteriales; family Flavobacteriaceae; genus Lutibacter. Next base: position 22,635 of record NZ_JAEINV010000013.1, read on the forward strand.
TTTTGAAGAAATTTATAGAATGATTTTAATGCAGAAAGTTTCCTGTTTATACTTCTATTAGAAATATTTGAATTCACTAACCTAATAATCCAACTTCTAATTTGGGCATAATTAATATTTATAATATTACTTGAATCAAATTCAGTTAAACAAAATTCTTGAAAGGTGTTTAAATCATTTTTATAAGCTGTAACTGTATGTTGAGAATATTTTTTCTCTAAAGCTATATAATTTAAAAAAGAATTTATAGGCATAAAAAAACCGTTAGTACACAAATTTACGAATTGTAATTTGTATTAACTAACGGTTCTAATTTTATTAACTAAAAATTAAGCTTGCTCTTCTGCAGTTCTCAATTTTTGTACATAATTAGCTTTAATGTTTTGAGCGCGTTTTACAACTGAAGGTTTATTGAATTGTTTACGATTACGTAAATTTTTCATAGTTTTCGTACGATCAAATTTTCTCTTATAACGCTTTAAGGCTCTATCGATATTTTCTCCGTCTTTTACTGGTATGATTAACATATTTTGGCACCTCCTTTCAAGTTGTTCTATTTTAAATTTTGGATTGCAAATATACTATTAAATTTCAAAATCCAAACAATTAAGTAATTATTTATTCAGTAATTGGTTTGTATTCTTTTTTATCAATAATAATTTTTGCAATTATCTCTCTCAAAATCTCTGAAGTTCCCCCGCCAATTGGACCTAATCTGCTATCTCTAAACAAACGCGCCATTGGATATTCTTCCATATAACCGTAACCACCAAGCAACTGTAAACATTGGTAAATTACTTCATCTGCAATTTTTGTAGCTACTAATTTAGACATTGTTGCTTCTTTTACAACATATTCGCCCTTATTTAATCTATATATAACAGAGTAATTAAATTCTTTACACATTTCAACCTCACTAGACATATCTGCTACTTTATGGCGTAATGCTTGAAATTTATCTATTGTTTTTCCAAAAGCAGTTCTTTCTGACATATACTGGATGGCATATTCTAAAGCAAACTCAGCTCTAGCATGTGCATTTATTCCCATAACAATACGCTCTAATGCAAAGTGCTGCATAATATATGGAAAACCCTTTCCTTCTTCACCCAATAAATTTTCACTTGGAACAATTACATTATCAAAAGCAATTTCAGCTGTATCAGAGGCTTTCCAACCTAACTTTTCAAGATTTGTTGATGAAATTCCTATTGTCTCCCTATCAACTACAAAAATGCTCATTCCCTTATTTCCCAAATCAGCATTTGTTTTTGCAGAAACCACTAAATAATCTGAATAAACCCCATTAGTTATAAATGTTTTAGATCCATTTATAACATATGAATCTCCATTTCTTACCGCCGTGGTGCGCATTCCTGCAACATCAGAACCTCCAAATGGCTCAGTTATACATAAGCATCCAACTTTTTCACCGTGAATACTTGGGGTTAAGTATTTCTCTTTTATAAACTGACTTCCTTCTTTTTCAAGATGTGTCATTGCTAAATACACATGTGCCCACATTGCAGCTGCAAATCCACCAGAATTAACTTTTTGTAATTCTTCTAAAAAAATAGTTGTATAAAATAAGTCTAAATTTAAACCTCCATATTCTTCTGGATAGTTTAAACCAAAATAGCCCATTTCTCCAAACTTCTTCCATATTTCTTTATCTACAAAACCTTGCTTCTCCCATTTATCAACATTAGGGACAACTTCTTTCTGTAAAAAATCTCTAAAACTTTGGCGAAACGCATTGTGTTCTTCTGTAAAATACATGCTGCTCATTTAGGCTTACTTTATTATTTAGCTTGCAAATATAGGGCTATTCTATTAAATTTTTCTAAAGGAAAGTCATCAATTTTTTTCAATTCTTCAATCGACTGAATTTCAGCCACTTCATCTCTATATTGAAAAATCTTTTTTGTTAATTCATAATCTAAATAAGGAATAGATAACACCTCTTTAAAAGTAGCTTTATTTACATTTATTTTATTGATTACCGGCTTTTTAAGAACTTTAAAATTTACCAATACTTTATCTGCTACTTCTTTCTCTAAATACCAAACTTCAAATAACTGATCATCAAAAGTAAATCCTTGTAATTTTGTTCTGTAACTAATAATTCTTTGGCCTAATTTATCTCCTATTCCATTAATACATTTTAATTCCTCAAGTGTTGCAGTATTAATATCTTTAATTATTGCAGAAGATTTTGTTTCTGAAATAATTTTCTTACTTGCGTTTTTAGCAGCAGTAGTAACCCATTGAGGAAATTTAAAATATGGGGAAATAATATTGAGCAAACTATCATTAACTCCTGTTACTTGTTGAAATTGTTTTGTAGAATTTATAAACGTACCCGATTTTCTAAATTCTAATAATTTATCTATTTCTGCAACACTCATTCCTAACTGATACCCTTTATAATCGGTTATATAATTTGGGTTAAAAGGATAAATTTTAGGTTTACTATTTTCAATTTTAATTTCTTGCAATGAATCAACTTCTTTTAAAAACGAAGTCATTTCATTTGAATAATCTTTTGATTCATTTTTAGGTGAAAAATCAATAAAAAAATAGGCTATTTGAAATGCTACAATTAAAAATAATAAAAAGAAAATCCCATTTCGTTGCCGTTTATTGTAACTGAAATGGGATTTAAATATGTTCATTATAAAAATTCTATTTTATTAAAGTCAATTTTATTTTAATTGCTTTCAAGTATTTAATTAATTCAGTTCTAACAATTGGAAATAAAAATAATAAACCAATCATATTTGGAAATACTAAAGCTAAAATCATTGCATCAGAAAAATCAAATACGGCTTTCATGGAAGCAGCTGCACCAATTACAATAAATGCAATAAATAATAATTTATAAGTTATATCTGCCAATTTGCTTCTTCCGAATAAGAATTTCCACGATTGCAATCCGTAATAAGACCAAGAAATCATTGTTGAAATTGCAAATAGTACAACAGCCAAAGTTAATACATAGGGAAACCAAGGTATTACAGCTTCAAAAGCCATAGATGTTAAATTAACACCACCAACCGCAACGCCATCAATTATTACAGAACCTGCTCCATCACCACCATAAACAAATAATCCATCGCTATTATAAAAAATAATTACCAAAGCGGTCATTGTACAAATTACTACTGTATCAATAAATGGTTCTAGTAGAGATACAATTCCTTCAGATGCTGGATATCTAGTTTTTACTGCTGAATGTGCAATTGCAGCTGAACCAGCACCTGCTTCGTTAGAAAAAACGGCTCGTCTAAATCCTGTTATTAAAACCCCAAAGAAACCTCCCAAACCAGCACTTGGACTAAATGCTTCTCTAAAAATTAATGCAATAGCATCATCAATATATCTCCAATGTGCAAACATTACAATTAAACAAGCAAGTATATAAATTACAGCCATAAATGGCACAATTTTTTCTGTAACAGAAGCGATCCTTTTAATACCTCCAATAATTACAAAACCAACAATTATAGCTATTCCAACACCTATAATGGTTCCACTATAACCGCCATGCATACCTAACATCCCTGCTATTTGTTCAGCTGCTTGATTTGATTGCACAGCATTTCCTCCTCCAAAAGATGCTCCAACACATAAAATTGCAAAAAGAACCGCCAACACCTTTCCTAGTTTTACATAACCTCTTTCCGCCATTCCCTTTTTTAGGTAATACATTGGACCTCCATAAACCGTTCCATCAGGACCAACATCTCTATATTTCACTCCTAAGGTACATTCCACAAATTTAGTTGACATACTTAATAAACCTGCTACAACCATCCAAAATGTAGCTCCAGGTCCTCCAACTGAAATTGCTAAAGCAACACCTGCTATATTTCCCAAACCTACAGTACCCGAAACGGCTGTAGCTAACGCTTGAAAATGGCTAACTTCACCTTCCTGGCTTTCATCTCTTATTGTATCTACAATGTCTCCATCAACAATATTAACTTCAGCCTTTTCAACACCGTGACTTTCAACTGCATCGTGTTTTCCTCTTACTACATTTATTGCAAGGGTAAAACGTCTTAAATTTATAAACTTAAAATATACTGTGAAAAATACCGCTCCTAAAACCAATAGTATTACAACTAACGGAACTCCGGTTCCCGGAACAATCCAAAAAACTATGCCCTCCCATTTTGCCGTAATTGGTTCAAACCAATCATTAATTCTTTCATCTAAACCTTTTTCTTGTGCATTTGAGGCGAATGTTACCAATAAAAGCAACATTGACAGGAGTTTTTTATTCATAATTTTAAATTTGTTTGAAAAGTGTACGCAATATGGCAAAAAAATGAAGTTGGAGCAAATAAATAAATAACTAAATGATAAAAATGTTGGTTTTTAATCAATTTTTAAAAATGTTCGCGTAATTTTAGTATTTGATCTTTGTTTCCTAGTACAATTAAATGAGTATCTTTTTCTAATTTTGTTTTTGAATCTGGATTTATTAAATATTCACCTTCCTTAGTTTTAAAACCAATAACATTACATCCTGTTTTTTTGCGTAAATCCATATCTAAAATTGTTTTTGATAAGTACTCATCAGGAAGTGAGTTTACAGAAATCTCTTCTAAATTAGCATTGGTAGTTCCAGCAATGGTAAGCCTATCAACAAATTCAACTAAATCAGGTGTAACAACTAAGGACGCCATATGAGCTCCACCCAATTTATCTGGCATAATAACATTGGTGGCTCCAGCAAATTTTAATTTTCCGTAGGAAGATTCATTTGATGCTCTACTTATAATTGTAAAATCTTTATTGAATTGCCTTGCAGACAAAACAACAAATAAATTATCGGCATCTGATGGTAATGCTGTTATTAAACTCTTGGCTCTTTCCAAACCTAATTTCTTTAAATCATCATCATTCGTTGCATCCCCTTCAATATATAATATATTATCACGTTCTAAATCTGCAATTTCATCTTTTCGCTTTTCAATAACTATACAAGGCTGATTAAATTGTTTTAATTTAGCAACGGCTTGTTTCCCATTTCGTCCATAACCACATACCACTGTATGATTTTTTAAACTTTGAATTTCTTGTTGCACCTTTTTTATTTTTAAAATTTGAAAAATGTTTCTATTTGCAAAATATTCTGTTAACGCTGTAACAGAGTAACCGTAAACTATGATACTAAATATGATTAAAAAAACTGTAAATAATTTTTCGGTTTGATTTAATTCGTGAAGTGTACCAAATCCAACGGTAGACATGGTAATTATGGTCATATACAACGAATCAACAAAAGATTCATTTGAAATAAACATAAAACCACCAATTCCAATAACTAAAACTGTTGTTAAAAGAACACTTGAAATATATAATTTAGATTTTGCTACCATAAATTATAAATCAAAAACTGAACTTCTTTTGGTGTAAATCATATCTTTTAATCGCAATAAAAAAGCCAATGTTAAATAAATTCCGAATGAAAAGCCTAAGGTTACAAATGAAATATAAATAAAAAACAAGCGCACATTTGAAACGCTAATTCCCAGTCTATCTGCAAATCTGGAAGATACTGCAAAACCGTGTTTTTCAAAAAAATGTCTTAAGGAGTGAATCCAATTCATTAGCTAAAATATTTCAACGCAATATACTAATTTTCAAAATAAGATATTGAACTACAGTTAAATTGTGATTACATTTTTTTAACTTTGCAACTTTCCAAATTTTCTTATGGCTAAAAATGAAGAATTTATAGAGGTTTTAGGAGCGCGAGTTCATAATTTAAAAAATATTGATGTTAAAATTCCTAGAGAAAAACTAGTTGTAATTACAGGTTTAAGTGGTAGCGGAAAATCATCGTTGGCTTTTGATACAATTTATGCTGAAGGACAGCGACGCTATATTGAAACTTTTTCAGCATATGCTCGTCAATTTTTAGGCGGATTAGAACGTCCAGATGTTGATAAAATTGATGGATTATCTCCTGTAATTTCTATTGAACAAAAAACTACCAATAAAAGTCCGCGCTCAACAGTAGGAACCATAACAGAAATTTACGATTTTTTACGATTATTATACGCTAGAGCTTCTGATGCTTACTCTTATAATACCAATCAAAAAATGGTAAGTTATACCGATGAGCAAATAAATGAACTTATTTTGGAGGAATTTGATGGCAAAAAAATTATAATTCTGGCGCCGTTAATTAAATCGAGAAAAGGACATTACAGAGAGCTATTTGAACAAATTGCCAAACAAGGTTTTATAAAAGTTAGAGTTGATGGAGAAATTGTTGATATTGAAAAAGGAATGCGCCTTGATCGTTATAAAACACATGATATTGAAATAGTTATAGATCGTTTATTAGTATCAAAAGATGCAGAAAAAAGATTAACAGAAACTATTACAACGGCATTATATTCTGGAGATAATATATTAATGGTTTTAGAACATGAAACCAATACGCCACGTTATTTTAGTAGAGATTTAATGTGTCCGGTTTCTGGAATTTCCTATCCTAATCCTGAACCTAACACCTTTTCATTTAACTCACCAAAAGGTGCTTGCGAAACTTGTAATGGTTTAGGAAAAATACACAAAGTTAATATTGATAAAATAATTCCAAATCCTGAAATTTCAATTAAAAAAGGAGGAATTGCACCCATTGGTGAACAAAAAAATAGTTGGATTTTTAAACAATTACAATTAATTGCTGAACGCTACAAATTTGAACTAACCGATCCAATTTCAAAAATTCCGGAAGAAGCTTTAAATATTATATTAAATGGTGGAAACGAAAAATTTGAAATCATTTCTAAAACAGTTGGAGTTACTAGAACGTATGAAATTGATTTTGAGGGAATTACAAACTTCATTCAAAATCAATACAATTCAACAGAATCTACTTCAATTAAGCGTTGGGCAAAAGATTTTATGGACGATGTTGTTTGTGAAACTTGTGAAGGAAAACGTCTAAAAAAAGAAGCGTTATATTTTAAATTAAACGAAAAAAATATTTCGGATTTAGCTCAAATGGACATAACCGAACTTGCTGATTGGTTTTCGGATATTGAATCTAAATTATCAGAAAAACAATTACAAATTGCATCCGAAGTTTTAAAAGAAATTAGAACCAGAATTCAATTTTTAGTAGATGTTGGTTTAGACTATTTAAGTTTAGATAGAAGTTCTAAATCACTGTCCGGTGGTGAAGCGCAACGAATTAGACTAGCAACACAAATTGGTTCTCAATTGGTTGGAGTACTTTATATTTTAGATGAACCAAGCATTGGATTACATCAAAGAGACAATGCAAAACTCATTAAATCACTTATAAATTTACGTGATATTGGAAATTCCGTGATTGTAGTTGAACATGATAAAGACATGATTGAACACGCTGATTTTGTGTTAGATATTGGTCCCGGAGCAGGAATTCACGGAGGAGAAATTGTAAGTGAAGGAACCTTTAATGAATTAAAAACACATAAAACTTTAACTGCCGATTATTTAAATGGTACAAAAACTATAGAAATTCCTAAAAAAAGAAGAACTGGGAATGGAAAATCAATAATACTTTCTGGAGCAACTGGAAACAATTTAAAAAATGTTACGGTTGAATTTCCTTTGGGTAAATTAATTTGTGTTACCGGCGTTTCAGGTAGTGGAAAATCAACTTTAATAAATGAAACCCTATACCCTATTTTAAATCATCATATTTATAGAGGTGTAAAAAAACCCATGCCATTCAAAAAAATTGAAGGATTAGAACATATTGATAAAGTTATTGATATAGATCAATCACCTATTGGAAGAACACCACGCTCAAATCCAGCAACTTACACTGGTGTTTTTAGCGAAATCAGAAATTTATTTGCCAAAACAAGTGAAGCAGCAATTAGAGGCTATAAACCAGGAAGATTTTCTTTTAACGTTAAAGATGGAAGATGCGAAACTTGTGAAGGTGGAGGAGTTAGAGTTATTGAAATGAATTTTTTACCTGATGTGCATGTAGAATGTGAAACCTGTCAGGGAAAACGTTTCAACAGAGAAACTCTAGAAATTAGATACAAAGGAAAATCTATTTCCGATGTTTTAAATATGACTATTGAAGAATCGGTTGAGTTTTTTGAAAACATTCCAAAAATAAATAGAAAATTAAAAACTATTAAAGATGTTGGTTTAGGATATATTACTTTGGGTCAGCAATCTACAACGCTTTCTGGAGGTGAAGCGCAACGTATAAAATTGGCTTCAGAATTATCTAAAAGAGATACTGGAAACACTTTTTATATTTTAGACGAACCAACCACTGGTTTACATTTTGAAGACATTAGAGTTTTAATGCTAGTTTTAAATAAATTAGCTAATAAAGGAAACACCATTTTGGTAATTGAACACAATATGGATGTTATTAAATTAGCAGATCATATTATTGATATTGGTATGGAAGGTGGCAAAAATGGCGGTGAAGTTATTTGCTTTGGTACTCCTGAAGATATAATTAAAAATAAAAAAAGCTATACTGCCCAATTCTTAAAAAAAGAATTAAATTAGGCCAATAAATTCCTTTAAAAAAATTGAAAAAATAAAAATACAATAGATTTATGACTCCAAATGAAGATAGAAAAATAAGAGAAAAATTTAAACAAAAAACTTGGAACGAAATTAAAACTAACGATTCTTGGGCAATTTTTAAAATAATGGCCGAGTTTGTTGAAGGCTATGAACGATTAGGAAAAATAGGTCCTTGTGTAACAATTTTTGGATCTGCTAGAACAAAACCAGAAGATGAATATTACATTTTAGCAGAAAATATTGCTTATGAATTAACCCAAAGTGGTTACGGAATAGTTACAGGAGGCGGACCAGGAATTATGGAAGCAGGAAACAGAGGTGCACATAGAGGTAAAGGAACATCAGTTGGTTTAAATATTAAATTGCCTTTTGAACAACACGACAATCCTTATATTGACCCTGATAAAAGTTTAGATTTTGATTATTTCTTTGTTAGAAAAGTAATGTTTATGAAATATTCTCAAGGTTTTATAGTAATGCCAGGTGGTTTTGGAACTATGGATGAACTTTTTGAAGCAATTACTTTAATTCAAACAAAAAAAATAGGAAAGTTTCCTATTGTACTTGTTGGAAGAAAATTTTGGTCAGGTTTAATAGATTGGATTAAAACAACACTTGTTGAAGAAGGCAATATTAGTCCTGAAGATTTAGACCTTATTTCTATAGTTGATACTGAAGATGAAGTTTTAGAAGTTATTGATACTTTTTATAAAAAATACAGTTTAAGCCCTAACTTCTAACCATTAATTTCATTGAAAAAATATATTATATTCATATTCTTTTTATGCGTCATCTGTTCAAAAAAAACATATGGGCAAAATAATACTATTGATATAATATCCGTTTTTAAACCTGAATCTAATGAACTTAAAGTTACTCAAGTAATAAATTACTATAATAGTTCAAATACCGTTTTAAATGAAATTTATTTACATAATTGGCCAAATGCTTATAGAGATAAAAACACTCCTTTAGCTAAACGATTTATTGAAAATTATTCTAAAAGTTTTCATTTTGCAAAAGATAAGCACAGAGGATTTGGAAAAATTAATAGTATTTCTGTAGATTATGAAATAGCAACTTGGGAAGTAACAGAAAAGAATCCAGATTTTTTTAAAATTATTTTAAATAAACCGCTACAACCTAAAGAAAACGCAAAAATTAGCGCAACATATGTTGTGAGACTTCCAAAAGATAAATTTACCAAATATGGTGTAAACACTGTTGATTTTAATTTAAGGTATTGGTATTTAACACCTGCTATATTTAACAATAAATGGAATGTTTATAATAATTTAGATTTAGACGATTTATACGTTGATTTTTTTGACTACAATATCAACCTCATTTTACCTATTTCTTATAAAATAAATACTGATCTTAACGTAAGTAAAGATACCATTAAGGACGTTATACGTTATAATTTAACTGGTAAACACAAAACTGATATTGAACTTAATATTACACAAGAAAATAGTTTTATTGAATTTCAATCAGAGCCGGTTGCAATAATTACCAATTTAACTTCAGAAAAATTGAACACCAACGTTCAAACAGATATTTTAAACCGAGAATTACTATTTATACAATCATACTTAGGCGATTTTCCTCACGAAAAACTTTTAATAAACAAAATTGAATACGACAAAAATCCCGTGTATGGATTTAATCAACTGCCTTCATTTTTAGCACCTTTCAGTGATACTTTTGAATGGGATATTCAATTTTTTAAAGTATTATCTAAAAAATATATTGAAAATATCTTTGTTTTCAATCAAAGAGAAGATGCTTGGCTTGCTGATGCCATACAAACATTTTTAATGATAAAATATGTTGAAAAATATTATCCTGAAATAAAAGCCATTGGAAATGTTTCTAAAATTTGGGGAATCAAAAATTTCAATTTAGCTAAATTAGGTTTTAATGATAAATATCCATTTTTGTATCAATTTGCAACACGAAAAAACATTGACCAAGCACTTAATGAAAATGCTGCTTCACTCTCAAATTTCAACCGTAAAATTGTAAATAAATATAAAGCAGGTTTAGGCTTAAAGTTTCTTGAAAGCTATTTGGGAGATTCAATTGTTAAACAAGGAATTGTTGATTTTGCTAAAATAAACTCTGGTAAATTATCCCATAGCTCAACTTTTATTCAAAACTTAAAAACAGATAAAGATCTCACTTGGTTTGAAAATGACTATTTAAAAACCAATAAAAAAATAGATTATACTATTAAAAAAATTCATAAAACAAAAGATTCAATTGAAGTTACTATTTTAAACAAACGCCATTTTACAGCTCCCATTCAATTATATGGCTTAAAAGACAACGAAATAAAATTTAAAAAATGGCTTACTGGAATTGATTCTATTTCAACCATAAAAATTCCTCAAAACGGATTTGATAGATTATCACTTAATTATGATTTTGAACTACCTGAATATAATTTGAAGAACAATTGGAAAAATGTTGAAAGAAAACTTTTAAATAAACCTGTTCAACTAAAATTTTTAAAAGATGTGGAAAACCCATATTACAATCAACTTTTTTACACACCTGTGTATAGGTTTAATTATTATGATGGTCTTGTATTAGGGATGGCTATTTCAAACAAAACAATTTTAGAAAAAAGTTTTCAATATAAACTAACACCATCTTACAGTACAAAAAGCAATACTTTTTCCGGTTCTTACTCCTTTATTTATGAATACCTACCTGAAGATAATAATATAAATAAATTTGTAATTGGCGCCGGAGGAAGTAGTTTTCTTTACGCACCAGATTTAACATATAATTCATTAACTCCTTTCGCTTTAATTCAATTTAAAAGAAAAAACTTAAGAGATGTTAGCAATAAAGTTTTGGCGGCTTCTTTAGTTACTATAGATAAAGAAAAATCATTAACTCAAACCCAACATCCTGAAACAAACAAATACAGTGTTTTTAATTTAGAATTTGGATATTCTAAACCAGATATTATTGATGATGTACGCTTTTCAACAGGATTAGAAGTATCTAGTAAATTTAGTAAATTATCAGTTACTGCCCAATTTAGAAAATTAACAGATACAAACAGGCAATTTGATTTTAGGTTTTTTGCTGGAGCATTTTTAAACAATAATACAGAAACAAATTATTTTAGTTTTGCTTTAGATAGACCAACTGATTATTTATTTCAATATGATTATTTAGGAAGATCTGAAACTTCAGGAATTTTTAGCCAACAAATAATTATTAACGAAGGAGGTTTTAAATCTAAATTACCCGTACAATATGCAAATCAATTTTTAACCACCTTAAACACAAGTATTGGATTATGGCGTTGGTTTGAAGTATATACTGATGTTGGTTTTGTAAAAAACAAAAATGAAAGAGTCTTTTTTGCTCATGAAAATGGAGTTCGATTAAATTTTGTCCAAGATATTTTAGAAGTTTATTTCCCATTACACTCTAATTTAGGTTGGGAAATTACAGAACCAAACTACAGTTCAAAAATTAGATTTGTATTGGTTATAAAACCAAAAAAAATATACAACTTTATAAAACGAGGATTTTATTAATTTTTTGTTACTAATAACTAAAAAAAATACATTTATTTCAATATATCATATTGAATCAATGATTTTTAACAAATTTCGCTAATTATATGCAACAAATAGCATCTATTTTTAAGTATCATTAAAATTGAGTAAGTTTGCAGTACTAAAAAAATCAAATAAATATGAATGTAAAAACTTCAGCTACCAGTAAAGAACAACTCTCTTTCAACCAATTTAAATCAGAAGTATTAAACGATTATAAAATTGCAGTTATAAGCAGAGAATGCAGTTTACTTGGCCGAAGAGAAGTTTTAACAGGAAAAGCTAAATTTGGTATTTTTGGTGATGGAAAAGAAGTTCCGCAATTAGCCATGGCAAAAGCCTTTAAAAAAGGTGATTTTAGATCTGGATATTACCGTGATCAAACATTTATGATGGCAATTGGTGAACTAACACCACAACAATTTTTTGCTGGCCTATATGCGCATCCCGATTTAAAAGCTGATCCAATGTCGGCTGGAAGACAAATGGGTGGTCATTTTCAAACACACAGTTTAGATGAAAACGGTCAGTTCAAAAATTTAACAGAACAATACAATTCAAGTTCAGATATTTCCCCGACAGCTGGTCAAATGCCAAGAATGTTAGGAATAGCTCAGGCTTCTAAAATGTTTAGAAATTTACCTGAATTAAAAAACCCAAAATTATCTAACAACGGAAATGAAATTTCTTGGGGAACCATAGGAAATGCAAGTACTTCTGAAGGTGTATTTTTTGAAACATTTAATGCCGCTGGAGTATTACAAGTTCCAATGATTATTAGTGTTTGGGATGATGCTTATGGCATTTCTGTCCCTGCTAAATTTCAAACAACGAAAGAGAATATTTCTGAAATTTTAAAAGGATTTCAAAGAGATGAAAAAAATAAAGGCTACGAAATTTTTGTAGTGGAAGGTTACAACTATGCAAAATTAGTAGACACCTACAATAAAGCTGCAAAAATTGCCAGAGAAGAACACGTTCCTGTATTAATTCATGTAACAGATTTAACACAGCCACAAGGGCATTCTACTTCTGGTTCTCATGAACGCTATAAATCTAAAGAACGTTTAATTTGGGAAAGACAACACGATTGTATTTCAAAAATGCGTGATTGGATTATTGAATTTGAATTAAATGATGGTGAGGGAAATAGCCTGAAATTTGTGCATTCTGAAGATGAATTAATAAGAATTGAGAAAGAAGCAAAAAAAACGGTAAACCAAGCAAGAAGAGAAGCTTGGACCGATTTTTTAAACCCAATAAAAGAACAACGAAGTATTTTGCTGCAACTACTTGAAAATGTAGCTTCTAAAAGTAAAAACAAAGCGTTTATTTTAAAATTAAAAAATGATTTAGCTGAAATTCCAGACCCTTCAAGAAAAGATAATTTATCAACAGCAAGGAAAGTAACCGTCTATATTAGAGATGAAGAAAGTTACGAAAAAACACAACTTCAAAAATGGATCACAACATATTCAAGTACAGAACAATATAGATATAGCTCTCATTTATATAGCGTTACAAAACAAAATGTCTTTCATGTTAAAGAAGAATTGCCAAGTTATAGTGAAAATGCAGAATTGGTTGATGGTAGAATTATAATTAAAGATAACTTTGATAAATTATTCTTAAAACATCCTGATTTATTCATTTTTGGTGAAGATTCAGGAAATATTGGTGATGTAAATCAAGGCTTAGTTGGTTTACAAGAAAAATATGGTAAACTAAGAGTTTCAGATACTGGAATTAGAGAAGCAACCATAGTTGGTCAAGGAATTGGAATGGCTTTAAGAGGACTTCGACCAATTGCCGAAATTCAATATTTAGATTATTTATTGTATGCTATTCAAATTTTAAGTGACGATTTAGCAACATTGCACTATAGAACTTCTGGCACACAAAAAGCACCATTAATTGTTAGAACAAGAGGTCACAGACTAGAAGGTATTTGGCATTCTGGATCACCAATGGGCGCTATTGTTCATATGCTTAGAGGTATGCATATTTTGGTTCCAAGAAACATGACAAAAGCAGCAGGTTTTTACAATACGTTGTTAGAATGTGATGAACCTGCATTAATTATAGAAAACCTAAATGGCTATAGATTAAAAGAAAAATTACCTAATAATTTAGGTGAATTTAAAACACCTATTGGAGTTGTTGAAACCATTAAAATGGGTAAAGATATTACAGTTGTATCCTACGCGTCAACATTAAAAATTGTAGAAGATGTTGTAAATTCTTTAGCCCAAGTTGATATTGATATAGAAATTATTGATGTTCAATCTTTACTCCCATTTGATATTAATCATGATATTGTGAAAAGTATTGAAAAAACAAACAGGTTAATTATAATTGATGAAGACGTACCGGGTGGTGCTTCTGCATATATTTTAAATGAAATACTTGGTAAACAAAACGCATATCAGTTTTTAGATAGCAAACCCATAACTTTAACAGCAAAAGACCATAGAACAGCCTATGGCACTGATGGAGATTATTTTTCAAAACCTAATACTGAAGATATTTTTGAAACAATTTATAAAATTATGCAAGAAGTAAATCCTTTAAAATACAAACCACTTTATTAAAAGGATACAATTGTTACAATTTCAAATTTCATAATAAAAACGCCATTTCGAGCGTTTTTTTTTATTTAAACCTTTTAATTTTTAAAAATTAACTATGACAAATATCAATGATTGATATTTGTCATAGTTTTTACAATGAAATAGCCATAAATTTGAGAATAATAGAATTACTAGTTAATAATAACACTTAAAATTATTAAAATGGCAAAAGTTAAAGGAGCTATAGTAGTTGACACAGAAGCTTGTAAAGGTTGTGAAGTTTGTATACCTGTTTGTGGTGAAGATGTTATAGGAATGACAGCTGATGTTAACCGAAAGGGTTATCACTACGCATATATGAAAAATCCAGAAGCTTGTACAGGTTGTACTAATTGCGGTATAGTTTGCCCAGATAGAGCAATCTCTGTATATAGAGTTAAAGTATCTGCTTAATTAATAAAAATCTTAAAATGTCAGAATTAAAGTTAATGAAAGGTAATGAAGCATTGGCTGAAGCAGCTATTAGAGCTGGAGCTGATGCTTATTTTGGGTATCCAATTACACCACAATCAGAAGTCATTGAATATTTAATGACCGAACAACCTGAAAAAAGAACAGGAATGGTTGTTTTACAAGCAGAAAGTGAAATTGCTGCAATTAATATGGTTTATGGAGCTGCAAGTACTGGTAAAAAAGTATTGACTTCATCATCAAGTCCAGGTATTTCTTTAAAATTAGAGGGGATTTCCTATTTAGCTGGAGCAGAGTTACCTGCAGTTATTGTAAATGTAGTTCGCGGTGGTCCTGGTTTAGGAACTATTCAGCCTTCACAAGCAGATTATTTCCAATCTGTTAAAGGTGGCGGACACGGAGATTATAAATTATATGTTTTAGCACCCGCATCAGTTCAAGAAATGTCAGATTTTGTTGAAGATGCTTTTGATATAGCATTTAAATATAGAGCCCCCGTTTTAATTCTTTCTGATGGTTTGATAGGTCAAATGATGGAAAAAGTACAATTAAAAGATCAAAAACCTCGTTTGACTGATGAACAACTTATTGAAAAAAACGGAAGTTGGGCAGTAACTGGTAGAAAAAATAGAGAAAGAAATATTATTACTTCTTTAGATTTAGAATCTGAAAAAATGGAGAAAAGAGTTCATAGATTAATGAAAAAATATGAACAAATGGAAAAAGAAGATTTACGATACGAAAAAATTCTATGTGATGATGCCGAATACTTAATTGTTGCCTACGGATCAAGTGCACGTATCAGTCAAAAAGCAGTAGAATTAGCAAGAAAAAAAGGAATAAAAGCTGGTTTATTAAGACCTATTACTTTATTTCCATACCCAAAACAACAATTATTAGAATTAGCCGACCAAGTTAAAGGTATTTTAAGTGTTGAATTAAACGCTGGTCAAATGATTGAAGATGTACAACTTTCAGTTCAATTTAAAGTTCCTGTTGAACATTTTGGACGAACTGGCGGAATTATTCACACTCCTGAAGAAGTTTTAGAAGCTTTAGAACAAAAAATTATAAAATAATGGATATAGCCGACATTATAAAACCACAGAATCAAGTATTTTGTAAAACAAAATTAATGACAGACACTGCGCTGTCATATTGTCCAGGATGCGGTCACGGAACAGCTCATAATTTAACAATGGAAGTAGTGGATGAAATGGGAATTTCTGAAGAAACCATTGGTGTTGCTCCCGTTGGGTGCTCTGTTTTAGCATATGATTTCATGAATATTGATATTACACAGGCCGCTCACGGTAGGGCTCCTGCAGTTGCAACCGCAATTGCGAGAACTTGGCCAGAAAAATATGTTTTCACCTATCAGGGTGATGGAGATTTAGCAGCTATTGGTACCGCTGAAACAATTCACGCTTGTAACAGAGGAGAAAACATAGTTATCATTTTTGTAAATAATGGTATTTATGGAATGACTGGTGGACAAATGGCTCCAACTACATTAGAAGGTATGGTTTCTTCAACTTCACCTTATGGTAGAGAAATAAAATCAATGGGATCTCCATTAAAAATGACTGAATTAGTAGCTAATTTACCTGGTGTATATTATGTTACTCGTCAATCTGTACATACACATAAACACGCTAGAAAAGCAAAAAAAGCAATTCAAAAAGCATTTGAAAATACTCGACTAAAAAAAGGATTATCATTTGTTGAAATTGTTTCAAACTGTAATTCAGGATGGAAAATGACTCCAAATGAATCTAATATTTGGATGGAAGAACATATGTTTCCATATTTTCCTTTAGGTGATATTAAAGTTGATGGAATATTAAAATAGAAATTATGACAGAAGAAATTATTATTGCAGGATTTGGTGGACAAGGTGTGCTATCAATGGGTAAAATATTAGCATATTCTGGCATTATGCAAAATCAAGAAGTAAGCTGGATGCCATCATACGGACCAGAAATGAGAGGTGGAACTGCTAATGTTACCGTTATTTTAAGTGATGAAAGAATCAGTTCTCCTTATTTAAAACTTTTTGATACTGCCATTATTTTAAACCAACAGTCTATGGATAAGTTTGAAAATACCGTTAAACCTGGAGGAATATTAATTTATGATCCCAACGGAATTTCTGTTCATCCTGTTAGAAAAGATATTAAAATATTTCAAGTTGAAGCTACTAAATTAGCCGCTGAAATGGGAAATAAAAAAATATTTAATATGATTATTTTAGGCGGTTTCTTAAAAGAAAAGCCCATTGTAAAATTAGAAAATGTAATTGAAGGATTAAAAAAATCATTATCTGAACGCTATCATTTTTTAATACCTTTAAATGAAGAAGCTATAAATAAAGGAATGGAATCCATTACTCCTTATAAAATGAAAGAAAAAGTTATTGAATAGTTAGATATTAGTTGTTAAACATATTTAAATTCGCTTATTTTATAGTACATTTCTATAAAATAAGCGAATTTTTATTTATGGCATCAATTTTAGTGACTGGCGGAACAGGCTTAATAGGTAAACATCTTTGTAATCTTCTTTCAAAAAAAGGACATAAAGTTTTAATTTTAAGTAGAAATTCATCTAACAATCCCAATGTATTTAAATGGGATATTGAAAATAATTATATTGACGAAAATGCTATTAAAAATATAGATTTTATCATTCACTTGGCTGGAGAAGGAATTGCTGACAAACGCTGGACTTCGGATAGAAAGAAACTTTTAATTAAAAGCAGAGTTGCATCAGCCAATTTATTATTTAAAAAAGTAAAAGAGCTAAACCCAAATCTAAAAGGGTTTATTTCAGCATCTGGAATAGGTTATTACGGAGCAATTACTTCAGAAGAAATTTTTGATGAAAATAGTGCTTCTGGAAATGATTTTTTAAGTACTATATGTGTACAATGGGAAGAAGCATCACTTCAATTTAATTTATTAAATATTAGAACAGTATTATTAAGAACTGGCGTTGTTCTTACAAAAAAAGGTGGTGCTTTAGAAATAATAATAATGCCTATAAAATTTGGTTTGGGTGCAGCTTTAGGAAGCGGAAAACAATATATGCCTTGGATTCATATTGATGATTTATGTGAAATGTATTTACAAGCAATTGAAAATACAAAACTTAAAGGAATTTATAATGCTGTGGCTCCAGAACATTGTACAAATAATACTTTATCAAAAGCCATTGCTAAAGTGTTAAACAAACCTTTCTTCCTTCCAAATATTCCTGCTTTTTTATTAAAAATTGTGTTGGGTAAATTATCATGTATTTTACTTGAAGGTAGCAAAGTATCTTCAAAAAAAATAGAGGAAACAGGCTTTAAATTTCAATTTTCAAATTTAAATGATGCACTAAAAAATTTATTAAACAATTAGAAAGATTCTTTGTTTTTATTTTTGAAAGGCCTAATTATCAATCTAGTCTCTCTATCAAACCAAATATAATTATATACCCAATTGAAAAATACAACTGCTTTATTTCTAAATCCAATTAATGATATTAGATGAACAAACATCCAAACAAACCAAGCAAAAAATCCTTGAAATTTCCATATATCTAAATCTACAACTGCCTTATTTCTTCCAATTGTTGCCATAGAACCCTTGTCTTTATATTTAAATGGTTTCATTGGCTTATTATTTAAAACTGCAATAATATTCTTAGCTAATTGAGTTCCTTCTTGTATAGCAGGTTGCGCCATCATTGGAAGTCCTTTTGGAAATTTAGAAGTTACCATATTTGAAACATCTCCAACTGCAAAAATATTCTTATAGCCTTTTACACAATTAAATTCATCAACTTGAATTCTATTTACTCTTTCAACAACACATCCTTCACTTAACCCATTTACAGGAGCTCCTTTTACACCAGCCGCCCAAACTACTGTAGAAGAATTAAATGATAAATCTTTATTTGTTGAAACTAAAAAACCATCGTAATTAGTAATGTTAACATTTTTCCATATTTGTACTCCTAATTCAACTAAAAAATCTTCGGCCTTAACAGAAGCCTTTTCACTCATTGAATTTAACAATCTATCACTTCCTTCAACAATATTAATTTGCATTTGCCGAATATCTAAATCAGGATAATCCTTTGGTAAAATTGCTTTTTTCATTTCAGCTAAAGCACCAGCTAGCTCAACGCCCGTAGGTCCGCCGCCAACAATCACAAAATTCATTAAGGCATTTCGCACTTCAAAATTTGAAGTCAACAAAGCCTCTTCAAAATTTTCAATTATTAAACTTCTTAGATTTAAAGATTGTGGAACATTTTTCATGGCCATACTGTAGCGTTCAATAAAAGTATTTCCAAAATAATTTGTTTTTGAACCAGTTGCAATTACTAAATAATCATATTTTAGTTTGCCAATAGTAGAATGAATTTCATTATTTTCAGCATCTATATTAAGTACTTTAGTTAATCTGAAAAAAAAATTAGGGATGCTTTTTATTATTTTACGCAAAGGAAAAGCAATAGAATCTGGTTCCAAACCACCCGTTGCTACTTGATACAATAATGGTTGAAAGGTGTGATAATTGTGCTTATCTAGCAATACTACTTGAATTTCTTTATTTTTTAATCCTTTTGCTAAAGCAATTCCAGCAAATCCTCCGCCAATAATTACAAGTCTTGGAAAACTTGTTTTAGGTATATTCATTTCTTTTAATTAGTTCATGCAAACTTACAATTTATAGGATGACTTTACCAAAAAATTTATGTTATAAATTATTGGGTAAAATTGCCTATTTAATTAATTTTAAAACAATTTCACTCACTGGTAAAATGGAATTAGTATGTTGAATACTAGGGCCAGCAACCCAAACAGTTTTATAAGTAGCTTTTGTAGCTGCTTTCTCAGTTGCTTTCATACCAATTGAAAAACGAATCATTTTCACCCATTTTTTTAATTTTTTGTTTTTATTTAAAACACCTTCAATCCAGGTTTGTTTTGTTCCAATTTTTTGAACATAAGGAGTATTGATTACTGTACAAGGAGTTCCTGAAATTCGCTCAGTCATTACAATATCATCTGCTCCATAATGCACACAAGCTTCTTTATACTCTTTTGTAACGCTCGCTTCTATAGAAGCGATAAATGGACTCCCAACAGAAACACCGGCTGCACCAAAATTCATCATCTTATCTACATCTTTCTTACACCCTACTCCTCCAGCAGAAATGACCGGAATATTACAATTTGCAACTAATTCAGTAATTAATTCCTTAGGACTATTACCTCCTCTATGTCCACCCGCTTCATTATTAACAGCTATAATAGCGTCCGCACCTAAACTTTCAACTTTTTTAGCAAAATTTAAATCCGTTACATCACAAAAAACTATAATATTATGTTGATGAGCTTGTTTAATTGTTTCTTCTGGACTTCCTAAAGATGTGATGATAAAATCAACACCTTCTTCACAAAAAACAGCTAATTGCCCCATATACTTAATGTTAGATTTGTTTACAATTAAATTAAATCCAAAGGCACCACCTTCAATTTTTGCAGCTTTTAATTCTTTAATTGCAGTTCTTAATTCTTCATTAGTTCTATAATTTAACGCTGGAATACAACCTGCAATTCCACTTTTCATTCCTTCAATAACCATTTTAGTATTAGATACTAAAAACATTGGCGCTTGTATTATTGGGTATTTAATATTAAGTAGTTGAGTTAATTTTACTGAATTCATTGTATTGATTTTTCTCAAATATAGTAAATATTATGCACGCATAATAAATATTTTTAAACGAAAAACGCACCCAAATTGGGTGCGTTTTTTTATGTATTTAGAATATTATTATTCTTTTACTTCTTCAAAGTCTACATCTTCAACATTGTCACCTTCTTTTTTAGGATTTGCATTACCTGCATCTCCAGTTGGTGCACCTTGAGGTTGCGCTTCTTGTTCTGCTTTGTACATTTCCTCACTTGCAACTTTCCAAGCTTCATTTATCTTTTCCATTGCAGCATCAATTTGTGCAATATCTTTAGATTCATGCGCTTTTTTCAATTCAGCAAGTGCTGCTTCAATTGGATCTTTTTTATCAGCTGATAATTTTTCACCAAATTCTTTCAATTGTTTTTCTGTTTGGAAAATCATAGAATCAGCTCCATTAATTTTCTCAGCAGTTTCTTTTGCTTTTTTATCTAAATCAGCATTTGCTTCTGCATCTGCTTTCATTTTTTTGATTTCATCTTCAGTTAAACCAGAAGAAGCTTCAATTCTAATATCTTGCGTTTTACCTGTAGCTTTATCTCCTGCAGTTACATGAATAATTCCGTTAGCATCAATATCAAAGGTAACTTCAATTTGTGGAGTTCCTCTTTGTGCTGGTGGAATACCATCTAAATGGAAACGACCAATTGTTTTGTTATCAGCTGCCATTGCACGTTCACCTTGTAATACATGAATTTCTACTGATGGTTGATTATCCGCTGCCGTTGAGAATACTTGTGACTTTTTAGTTGGAATTGTAGTATTAGCCTCAATTAGCTTAGTCATAACATTACCCATAGTTTCAATTCCTAAAGATAACGGTGTAACATCTAATAACAATACATCCTTAACATCACCGGTTAAAACTCCACCTTGAATAGCTGCTCCAATTGCAACAACCTCATCTGGATTTACACCTTTTGAAGGTACTTTTCCAAAGAATTTTTCAACAGCTTCAACTACTGCAGGAATACGAGTTGAACCACCAACTAAGATGACTTCATCAATATCTCCAGTTGTTAAACCAGCACCTTTTAATGCAGTTTTACAAGGCTCAATAGTTCTTTTTATTAAATCATCAATTAATTGTTCAAACTTAGCTTTCGTTAAACTACGTACTAAATGTTTTGGTCCTGAAGCAGTTGCCGTAATATAAGGCAAGTTAATTTCAGTTGTTGCTGAAGATGACAATTCAATCTTCGCTTTTTCAGCAGCTTCTTTTAAACGTTGTAAAGCCATAGGATCTTTACGTAAATCCATGTTTTCTTCAGCTTTAAACTCATCAGCTAACCAATCAATAATTTTTTGATCCACGTCATCACCACCCAGGTGTGTATCTCCATCTGTTGATAACACTTCAAAAACACCATCTCCCAACTCTAATATAGAAACATCATGTGTTCCACCACCAAAGTCAAAAACAACTATTTTTTGATCAACTCCTTTTTTATCCATTCCATAAGCCAAAGCAGCTGCAGTTGGCTCATTTATAATACGACTTACTTTTAAACCTGCAATTTCACCAGCTTCTTTAGTTGCTTGACGTTGTGCATCATTAAAATAAGCTGGTACAGTTACAACAGCTTCTGTTACTTCAGTTCCTAAATAATCTTCTGCAGTTTTCTTCATTTTTTGAAGAATCATTGCTGAAATTTCTTGAGGAGTGTATAATCTTCCGTCAATATCAACACGAGGTGTATCATTATCACCTTTTACAACTTTATAAGGTATACGGTCCGCTTCCATTTTAGACTCAGAATATTTGTTCCCCATAAAACGTTTTATTGAATATATTGTTTTTAATGGATTTGTAACGGCTTGACGTTTAGCAGGGTCACCTACTTTTCTTTCGCCACCTTCAATAAATGCAACAATAGAAGGTGTTGTTCTTTTTCCTTCTGCATTAGGAATTACCACCGGTTCGTTCCCTTCCATTACAGAAACACACGAGTTTGTAGTTCCTAAATCTATTCCTATAATTTTACCCATAATAGTATATTTTTTTGTTCTTAATTTTTTTTAAACTTACATATTGAATTAGACAATGATTATGCCATTTAACTTTTTATGTCAAGTTGTCATAAAAATATTTTTTATTCATTTTTTTTGACAAATTTTCAAATTATAATATTTTAATAAATTCATGATTTTAAGAAAAATATTTTTTCAAAAACATATATTTACAATCTAAAAATAATTAAGAGTATAATGGAGTGTATTTCTATTTTTGATATGTTAAAGATTGGTATAGGTCCTTCAAGTTCACACACTTTAGGACCTTGGCGTGCGGCTGAACGTTGGATAAATCATCTTAAAAAAGAAAATAATTTTGAAGGAATTACAGCAATTAAAGTTAATTTATATGGCTCATTGTCATTAACAGGAAGAGGTCATGCTACAGATTTGGCTGTTATTTTAGGTTTGGCCGGACAAGACCCAGAGTATATATCCGTTACTGAAATTCAACCTTTAGTAGACAACGTAAAAAACTTACACAAAATTAAGTTTGGAAATAGGTATTTTATAGATTTCAATTCTTCAACATCAATTATATTTAATAGAGAGTTTCTTCCTTTTCATGCAAATGCCATAAAGTTTACTGCTTTTAAAAATAATATAGAAATTTCAAATGACACATATTATTCAATTGGTGGAGGATTTGTAGTTCGGGAAGAATTAATTCATGCTAAAGAAAATAGAGAAATTCATAAAACCTTTCCTTATCCGATACAAAAAGCAAAAGAACTGGAAAACTATTGTAAAGAAACCAAACTTAAAATTTCGGAAATTGTTTTAGAAAACGAAAGATCTCTCAGAACAGATACCGGAATTGATATTGAAATTAAACGAATTTGGGATACAATGTTAGAATGCATGTATATTGGTTGCCATACAGAAGGAACTTTACCTGGCGGGTTAAACGTTCGACGTAGAGCTTTTGACATGCACAAAAAATTAAAAGGTGAGTTAGAATATAATTCACCTAAAGAATGGTTAAATACTATCCGAAAAACTGAAGTAAAGTTTCGAGAAATCTTAAAATGGGTGAGTTGTTTTGCTCTAAGTGTAAATGAAGTAAATGCATCTTTAGGCAGAGTTGTAACTGCTCCAACCAATGGAAGTGCAGGTGTAATTCCGGCAGTTTTAATGTATTATATGGTATTGGAAAATCACGAAGCTAGTTTTACAGATATAAAACAATTTTTGTTAGTAGCTGGCGAAATTGGAAGCATTTTTAAAAAAGGAGCTACTATTTCAGCGGCAATGGGCGGATGTCAGGCAGAAATTGGCGTGTCATCGGCAATGGCTGCTGGAGCCCTAACGGAATTATTAGGAGGAACACCAGAGCAAGTTTTAATGGCTAGTGAAATTGCTATGGAGCACCACTTAGGTATGACTTGTGATCCAATTGGGGGCTTGGTTCAAGTACCTTGTATTGAGCGTAATGCAATGGGAGCTATAAAAGCAATTAATGCTGCAGAATTAGCTTTAGAAAGTAATTATTTAAATGCTAAAGTACCGTTAGATATGGTTATCTCTAGTATGTGGGAAACTGCTAAAGATATGAACAACAAGTATAAAGAAACCTCGGAAGGTGGATTAGCTGTTGGTGTAAATCTATCTGATTGTTAAAATAAATTTATATATACAAATATTATTCTTTATATTTGATACATTGAACTCTATTATTAATAAAAAAAAATTCGTTACTCATGAGTAAATTCGATGAAAAAATAGCACTATATCAAAGTGAAATGAACAAATTAGGTCTAAAATTTGACGCTGATTTATTAACAAAGGTTACTAAAGGATTGGGACCTTCAATTTATAAAGCTGACGCTGAAACTGTTTCAGGATCTGATAAAAAAGAATTAGCAACTGTTAAGAATAATTTCTTAATTAAAAAACTTGGTTTAACTGATGGACCTAAATTAGATAGCGCAATTGATGCAGTTATTGAAAAGGTTGGAAAATCTAACAGAAATAAATACAGAGCTATTGTTTATTATTTATTAGTTAAAGAACTTAAACAAGAATCTAAATATTAATTAGATTTTTAGTACAAAATAAAAAAGCCACAATAATTTGTGGCTTTTTTGTTTTCTATATTTTTTCTAATTAATCTTCCTCAGTGTCTTCATCTGGAATTTCATCTAAATCTCCATCAGAATCATATACATCATCAAAGTTATCTTCATCTGCATCATAATCTTCCATTGTTTCTTCCAATTTAAGACTTATTTTTACTAAATACATAGTATCTTCAGTACTTACTTCTACTGCTCTCACGGTTTCACCCTGCGCATTTTTAAAAGTAATAATATCTTTATAACCATATCCATTCGGATATTTATCAACCAACATATTAAGAATATCTTCAGTTAATTTACTATAATCTACAATAACTCTTTTCATTTAAACTTCAATTACATATTTAATAAATAGGCGAAAATTAATGGCGCAACAATTGTAGCGTCACTTTCAATTATATATTTTGGAGTATCAATATCTAATTTACCCCAAGTTATTTTTTCATTTGGAACCGCTCCTGAATATGAACCGTAACTTGTTGTTGAATCTGATATTTGGCAGAAATAACTCCAAAATGGCGTGTCAGTTCTTTCCATATCTTGATACAACATTGGCACTACGCATATTGGAAAATCTCCAGCAATACCTCCTCCTATTTGAAAAAATCCAATTCCTTCTTTAGAATTAGCTGTGTACCAATCTGCTAAGAATGTCATATATTCAATTCCAGATTTCATAGTACTAGCTTTTAATTCTCCTTTTAAAACATAAGAAGCAAATATATTACCCATTGTACTATCTTCCCATCCTGGAACAACCATTGGTAAATTAGCTTCTGCAGCAGCAATCATCCAGCTGTTTTTTGGATCAATTTCATGATATTGATCTAAAACTCCTGAAAGCAATAATTTATACATAAATTCATGTGGAAAGTAACGCTCACCTTTATCCTCTGCATCTTTCCAAATTTTATAAATATGTTCTTGTAATCGTCGGAATGCTTCTTCTTCTGGAATACAAGTATCTGTAACTCTATTTAAACCTTTTTCTAATAAATCCCATTCTTCTTTTGGAGTTAAGTCTCTATAATTTGGAACTCTTTTGTAGTGAGAATGTGCAACCAAATTCATAATGTCTTCTTCAAGATTTGCTCCTGTACATGATATGATTTGAACTTTATCTTGTCTGATAATTTCTGCAAATATTTTTCCTAATTCAGCAGTACTCATGGCTCCAGCTAATGAAACCAACATTTTTTTACCTGATGCTAATTGATTTTCATACTCTTTTGCTGCATCAACAACTGTTGCGGAGTTAAAATGTAAATAGTATTTTTCAATAAATTGGGAAATTGCTCCTTTTTTACTCATAATCTTCGTCTTGGAATTTTGATGTTTTATTATTTGGCTCTGAAAAACCACTTTCGTTTTCATAATCATCTTCATCTGCATTATCAAACTTATAACTTAACATTTTGTAGTAAAGTTTTGAAGCTAAATAACTAGAAGCTTTATCATTTTCATTTGGGCAAAGATCTGTTAAATCTAGACCAACAACATTTTTTTCTTTAAATAATTTTTTAAGAAATTCTAATGTTTCATACCAGAATAAACCTCCTGGTTCTGGATAACTTGTAGATCTAACTAAAGACATATCTAATGCGTTCAAGTTAAATGACAAAAACACATTGTTTGTCATTAAATCAATCGCATTTTCCATCCAATAGTCATCACTTACCATTTCATGAGCATAAAAAGTTTTGTCTTCATCAACAATAGTTTTTTCAATAGCATCCATACTACGAATACCAATTTGAATTAAATTTGTTGTTTGACTAGCATCTGAAAGTGCACAAGCATTATTATAGCTTGATCCGTCAAATTCTGCTCTTACATTTGCGTGTGCGCCAATATGAACAACTGTTAAATTATCAAAACATTCATTAAATGCTCTTATTGAACCAATTGAAACAGAGTGTTCACCGCCAACAAGTGTTACAAATTTGTTTTTTCTGATATATTCTTTGGTAGTTGCATGAACAGATCTAACCATTTTTTCTGCAGTAGCAGTTTCAATAACATCATCTGCTAAAAATATACCGCTTTTATAAACTTCAGAATCAGTTTCTATGTCATACAATTCCATATTTTCTGAAGCATCTAAAAAGGCTTTTGGACCATTCACTGCTCCTTTTTCCCAATTTACTGTTCCATCAAAAGGAACAGGAATTAATACTACTTTAGAAGTATCAATTTTAGCATATTTTTCAGGTATTCCTGCGTAAGTTCTTTTATTCATAACCTAATATCTTTAAAAAGTCGCTTGCTGTTTGTTTTTCTTTAAATACTTTATATTCTAGTTTTCCTTCGTTATTCTTTGATATAATCACATGTTTTGGTTGTGGAATTAAACAGTGTTGTAAACCTCCATAACCTCCTATTGATTCTTGATATGCACCCGTATTAAAAAAGCCTAAATACAATGGTTTTTCTTCTTTGTATGCTGGTAAATAAATAGCATTTATATGTTGTTCGGAGTTGTAATAATCATCACTATCACAGGTTAAACCTCCTAATAGAACTCTTTCATAAACATCATTCCAACGATTTAAAGGTAATAAAATAAATCGTTTATTTATAGCCCAACTATCTGGTAATGTTGTAATAAACGAAGAATTTATCATATTCCATCGTTCTCTATCGTTTTGTTTCTTTTGATATAATACTTTATAAATTGCACCTCCACTTTCACCTACAGTATAACTACCAAACTCAGTAAAAATATGTGGCACTTGCACTTCAGCATCTTCACAAGCATCTTTAATTTGGCATATAATTTCATCCACCATATAGTCATAATCGTAATTAAAGCCTAACGAGTTTTTTATTGGAAAACCACCACCTATATTTAAACTGTCTAATGATGGGCAAATACGTTTTAAACTAATGTAAACTTTCATGCATTTACTTAATTCATTCCAATAATAGGCATTATCTTTAATACCTGTATTAATGAAGAAATGCAACATTTTAAGGTTTACCTTATGATTATCTTTTACTTCTCGTCTGTAAAAGTCTACAATGTTTTTATAACCAATTCCAAGACGTGATGTATAAAACTCAAATTTTGGCTCTTCTTCAGATGCTATCCTAATTCCAATATTAATTTTTTTCTTTACACCTTCAGTTAGTAAACCAATTTCCTCATAATTATCAATAATTGGAATGCAATTTTTATGTCCACTATTAATTAGATTTTGAATTTTAGTAACGTATTCTTCCCGTTTAAAACCATTACAAATAATATAGTTTTTATCGGTAATTTTACCATCTCTTTTAAGATTTTCAATAATATCAATATCAACTGCCGAAGAAGTTTCAATATGTATATCATTTTTTAAGGCCTCATCTAAAATGTGTTTAAAATGAGAACTTTTTGTGCAATAACAGTAGTTATATTTAGCTTTATATTTATGCTTTTTCATTGCTTTTTCAAACATTGATTTAGCATTTTGAATATTCTCACTAATTTTTGGTAAGTATGTAAATTTTAATGGGGTTCCAAATTCTTCTGCCAACTTCATGGTATCAATATCATGAAAATGTAAATTTTTGTTGGAATCTATTTTAAATTCTTCTTGAGGAAAATCGAAAGTTTGATTTATTAAATCAATATATTTTGTATTCATTTAGTTGTTTTAATTTAACATTTAATAACGCAACCAATTATGGCTTTTATTAAGTTCTTTACAGCAAGGTTCTACCTACACTCTTATCACCAAATAAGTTTTTTTAAACCTTACAGCTTTTAACGGGCTGTATAACTTTAAAATGTAGTTAAAAGAAGTCATTAAATCTTTTAATCTT
Organism: Lutibacter sp.; assembly: GCF_016342705.1. Lineage (GTDB taxonomy): Bacteria > Bacteroidota > Bacteroidia > Flavobacteriales > Flavobacteriaceae > Lutibacter. The sequence continues at coordinate 51,485 of NZ_JAEINV010000013.1, forward strand.
CGTTGTTATATATTATTAAATTCCTTTTAAAAAACTGAAAATCAATAAGTTGAATTTTTCACGTTTATACTCTTAAAATGTTTACAAAAACACGAGGCAAACATATATAAAAAATCAATACAAATTGAAAAAAATATGTATTTATCTTGTAAAAACTAACTGGTTTTCCGAAGATAAATTTGAATCGAAAGCGTATCCTTCGCTATTAAATCCTTTCAAATCTTCAATTTTTTCAATTGAATTGTCAATAATATACCTGACCATTAAACCTCTGGCCTTTTTAGAAAAAAAACTAATTATTTTAAGTTTTCCATCTTTATAATCTTTAAAGACTGGAGTAATTACTTTTGCTTTTAATAATGTAGGTTTAATCACTTTAAAATATTCATTACTTGCTAAGTTAATAAAAACCTCATTATCAGACAACTCTGCATTAAGCTCATTTGTTATTTTTTTATCCCAAAACTGATACAAATCTTTTTTTACACCAATTTTTAGTTTTGTTCCCATTTCCAATCTATATGGCTGCATTAAATCTAACGGCTTTAATAAACCATATTGACCAGATAATATTCTTAACTTATTTTGAAGTTGATTTATTTTTTCTTCATTTAATGTATATGCATCCAAACCAATATAAACATCGCCTTTAAAAGCATAAATTGCTTGACGTGCATTTTCTAATGTAAAAGGCAATTGCCAATCTTGATTTCGCTGCCAATTTAATTCTCCTAAATTTGAAGAAATACTCATTAATTCACTTAACTTTTTAGGCGATTTACTTTTTAATACACTATTTATTTTAGCTGCTTCTTCTAAAAAAAGACCTTGTGTATATTTATTTATAGGAAGTTGAGTTTCAAAATCTAATGATTTTGCAGGTGATATAACTATTTTCATTTTAATTTCTTTTTCAACTTTAAAATTAACTTAATTCATTTATAAAAGCTTGCATTTTTTCAAATAATAACGCTGCATGATAACCATCCATTAATGCGTGATTTACTTCTACTGAAAATGGTATTTTTTTTGTTTCATTTTCTACAAATACTTTTCCAAATATTATTTTTGGAATTCCGTTCCCTGCTTCATCTCCTTTTCTAGCATGTTTAATTCCTGTAAAAGAAATCCAAGGTAATGTTGAGCAATGTATGATACCAAATAATTCTTCTTTTGGTTCAAAAATCATTCCTTTTTTATGATTTTCTATTACCTTTTTTCCTTGGGTATCAAATTCAAAAATGGATGATTTGTTTTCAAAATAACAAAATGAAAAAGTTTTGTTATCATTTAATATGGTTGAACCAATATTAACAGTATCAAACAAATAAACTTCTTCATTAAAAATACGCAATTTAAATTCCTGAATTTCATTCATGCATTTAAGTGCAATATATATACACGCTAATGAGAATGATAAATTATGTTTTTTACAGTAAGTGTATAAATTGCTTACTTCAATAGTTGCTGTAATATTAAAAAATGGATCTTCGTAGCTTTTAAAAAAATCATACTGCGGTTTTCTAATCCAATTTTCAACATCAAATTTATGCATTATGGTCATCTGGTTGATTAATTGTATACGTTCTCCATTTCTCTAAACAATCTACCATATCTTGCGGAATTTCAGAATTAAACCTTAAAAATTCTTTGGTAGTTGGATGTTCAAATCCTAATGTTTTTGCGTGTAAAGCTTGTCTTGGCAAAACTTTAAAACAGTTTTCTACAAATTGTTTGTATTTTGTAAAGGTGGTTCCTTTTAAAATGGCATTTCCACCATATCGTTCATCATTAAAAAGTGTATGTCCAATATGTTTAAAATGCGCTCTAATTTGATGCGTTCTACCGGTTTCTAATTTACATTGCACAAGCGTTACATAGTTAAAACGCTCAATTACTTTAAAATGCGTTATTGCAGCTTTCCCGAATTCGCCATCAGGAAAAACATCCATTTGTAAACGATTTTTTAAACTTCGTCCAATATGACCTTCAATTCTACCTTCATCTTCATCTATATTTCCCCACACCAACGCATAATACAAACGTTCGGTAGTTCTATCAAAAAATTGTTTTGATAAATGCGCCATCGCAAATTCTGTTTTGGCAACAACTAACAATCCACTTGTATCTTTATCAATTCTGTGCACCAAACCAGGTCTTTCGTTAGAATTGGTTGGTAAATTTTCAATATGATGAATTAAACCATTTACCAAAGTTCCGCTGTAATTTCCATGACCAGGATGCACAACCATTCCGGGTGGTTTATTTACAACAATTACATCGTTATCTTCAAAAATAATATCTAAAGGAATATCTTCAGCAACTAATAAATTTTCGTGTGGCGGATGCGCTAAAACAACTCTAACAACATCTTTGGGCTTTACTTTATAATTAGGTTTTACAGGAATATCGTTTACTAAAACGTTTCCGGCTCTTGCCGCTTGTTGTACTTTATTTCTGGTTGCATTTTCAATAAAATTCATTAAAAATTTATCTACACGTAAAGGCTCTTGCCCAACATTTGCAACATATTTAAAATGTTCGTAAAATTCTTCCTGATCAACTAATTCTTCTGTATCATTCATCAATTTAAAATGCTATTTCTTCAGAATCTTCTTCTGAGTTTTCTGTTTGGAATTCACCTTCATTTCCATCACCCAATTTTAATTTAATCATTGAATTTTTTGGAATTTTATCACCTGTTTTAATTAAATTTCCATTTAATAATAAACCACGCACCACATCTTTGGCTATGTCTTTTACATAAACTGCAGAAGTATCTACTCTAAAACCGATGGCTAATAATTGTGATAACGCCTGTCTTTTTGTTTTTCCGTAAAGATCTGGCATTTCAATATTTGGATATCTTGATGGGTTTAAAGTTAAATATATTTTTCTATTTTCTTTTACAAACTGTCCAGCTTCTGGGCTTTGTTCAATTACAGATTTTGCTGGATACTCTGGGTTAAAACTCGCAGAATCTATAACTTCTAAGTTTAAATCAATATTTTGCAACACAATTTCAGCTTCGTTCAAACTCATTTTTTCTAAATTTGGAACTTCTATTTTTTGGTTATGGTTAGTTGAAAACTTTAACCATTGTACAACCGCAACTGCGAAAATCAAAAAAGCAACAAGCGCTAAAATTAGCTGTTTTAAAAAAGTTTTTGATTTAATAAATTGAATGACACTCATTTTATAGTTTTATTTTTAGGCAAAGATACTTTTTTTTGAATTGTTTAAATATTTTATCGTTGAATTATGAATTAGTTTTAATAGCATTTCGCTATTTGCCATTTTAAAAAACTTTCAAACTTTCAACTTTTAATAGTAAGTTTGTATTTTATAGAACATAACTGAAAATGAAAAAAAATATTGCCATAATAATGGGTGGCTACTCTTCTGAAGTAGAAATTTCTTTAAAGAGTGGAAATGTTGTTTATGAAAATTTACCTAAAGAAAAATACATTTCTTATAGGGTTCATATACTTAAGAATAAATGGATTGCTTTAGACCATTTAAACAATGAATTCCCCATTAATAAACACGATTTTTCTTTTGAATTAAATGGTGAAAAAATAAAATTTGATTGTGTTTTTAATGCAATTCATGGAAATCCGGGTGAAGATGGAACCATTTTAGCTTATTTTAATTTAATTGGCTTAAAACAAACTTCAGCTCCATTTTACCAAATGGCATTAACTTTTAACAAAAGAGATTGTTTAAGTGTTGTAAAACAATATGGCATAAAAACAGCAACTTCATATTATTTAGATAAAGGAAATACTATAAATGTTGATGAAATTATTGCCAAAGTTGGCTTACCTTGTTTTGTAAAACCAAATAACGCTGGCTCAAGTTTTGGAATTTCTAAAGCAAAAACTAAAGAAGAAATTTTACCAGCAATTGAAAAAGCATTTAAAGAAGATTCACAAATTTTAATTGAAGCCTTTTTAGATGGACCCGAAATTACTATTGGAGTTATTCAATATAAAGGTGAAACAAAAGTATTGCCAATGACAGAAATTGTTTCTGAAAATGACTTTTTTGATTACGAAGCCAAATATTTAGGGAAATCTCAAGAAATTACGCCTGCAAGAATCTCCGATGAATTGCACAAAAAATTAGAAAAAACTGCCAAAAAAGTATACGAAATATTAAATATGAGCGGTTTTTCTAGAAGCGAATATATTATTGTAAATAACGAACCTCATTTTTTAGAAATGAATACAGTTCCTGGATTAACTTCTGCAAGTATAATTCCACAACAAGCTGCCGCCGCAGGTATAACTTTGCCAGAACTTTTTGATAACGCTATTGAAATGGCATTAAAAAACGAAATATGAGATGCGCAATTTTCCCAGGATCGTTTGATCCAATTACTTTAGGACACGTTGATATTATAAACAGAGCCTTACCTTTATTTGATGAAATAATTATTGCAATTGGTATAAATTCAGATAAATCGTATATGTTTTCTTTAGAAGACAGGATTCGGTTTATTAAAGAAAATTATGCCAACGAACCAAAAATTACTGTTGAAACTTATACGGGTTTAACTATTGATTTTTGTAAAAAAATAAATGTCGATTTTATTTTAAGAGGTTTAAGAAATCCCGCAGATTTTGAGTTTGAGAAAGCCATTGCGCAAACCAATAGAAAATTATCTAATATTGAAACTGTGTTTTTGCTAACTTCTGCAAATACTTCATTTATAAGTTCAAGTATTGTACGAGATATTATAAGAAATGGTGGCGATGCTACTGGTTTTGTACCCGATAGTGTTTTAAAAAAATAATTTGTTAGACTTAGACTCAAAAAATATTCAATTACAATTTGAAGGATTTTGCAAAACGCCTTCACTTTGGAAAAATGCAACTATTTTTGAATTACAACAATTTGATTTAAAAATTACTTCAACAACAACTTTTGAAGGTGAACTTCCAAAATATTTACGACTTGGAAAACGCGTAGAACGTTTTGTTGCACATCAACTGAAACAAGATACTACTATTTCAATTTTAGCGGAGACTATTCAAATTCAACAAGAAAAAATAACCGTTGGCGAAATTGATTTTCTGCTAAAAGAAAACCAAACACCAATTCATTTAGAAGTAGTTTACAAGTTTTATTTATATGATGAAACTATTGGAGAAACAGAAATTGAGCACTTTATTGGCCCTAATAAAAAAGATAGTTTATTGCAAAAGTTACAAAAATTGCAACAAAAACAATTGCCACTTCTTTATAATACCAACACACAAAACTTATTGAATAAATTAAGTTTAGAAGTTACTGAAATTGAACAAAAAGTACTTTTTAAAGCGCAACTATTTTTACCCTACAATGGTAAAACAGCAAAACTAAAACAGGTAAATTCAGATTGTGTAAAAGGTTTTTATATTTCTTTTAATGATCTACAACTGTTTTCCAAATGTAAATTTTACATTCCATCAAAAATAAACTGGTTACAAGAAATTCAAACTCAAGTAAACTGGTTAACATTTCAACAATTTAATTCAAAAGTTAAAATTACTATTGAACAAAAAACTTCTCCACTGTGTTGGATAAAACAACCAAATGGAGAAGTTCAAAAATTCTTTATTGTTTGGTGGTAACTACTTGTTATTTAGGCCAATCAATAGTATCATCATCTATAAAAAAAGGCGACCATTGAATTTCATCTAAAGTATCATCAATCAACCAAAAATTAATGGATTTTTCTTCAACTTCAATTACTTTTTGTTCATCACTTCCTAAATCGGAACAATCTTCTAAATCTAATTCTCCTAGGTTCATTGTTTCTAATTTCTTTAAAAGCTCTTTTTCTTTTAAACCAATAAGTGAAACACCATTTAATTCATAAAAATCTGAAGTCACAGAAATCATAATTAACTTCCATTTTTCTTCTTCATCAAAACTAATTGACAAACCTAAATCTTCATATTCCCATGATTCCGTTAAATCTTCTGCAGAATCTGAATGAGAATATTTATCAATAAAAGAGGGTTCTCCAAGCATTAATTTTGCTTCGGCTCTTGTCATTCCAAATTTTAAATTTCCCAACCCATAACCAGGTTTTATTTCCTTTAAAGCTTTTTTCATTTTATTCTACTTTTTATAAAGTAAATTTACTTTATAAATTATTATTAATTGTTTACTTTTTTATTAAATTTCTTAACGCAGACCATTGCCTAAGCATATCTCTTGAATCTGCTGCTGGATATCCTAATACCGATTTTCCAGCCTCAATATCTCCCATAACTCCTGATCCTCCACCAATAACAGCTCCAGACCCAATAGTTACGTGATCTTTTATGGAGGCGCTTCCGCCAATAATTACGCCATCGCCCAAAGTTACAGAACCTGCTAAACCACTGCTTCCTGCCATAATACAAGAACGACCTAACACGCAATTATGCGCAATTTGAACTAAATTATCAATTTTGCAACCATCTCCAATAATTGTTGAACTAAATTTAGCACGATCTACCGTTGTATTGGCCCCAATTTCAACATAATTTCCAATAATTACGTTTCCTATTTGTGGAATTTTCACCAAACCTCTTCCGTCATCACTTGGTCTATACCCAAAACCATCGGCTCCAATACTTACATTTAAATGAAAAATACAATGGCTCCCAATAATACTTCTTTCTCTAATTACGGTACCTGACCAAATTACGGTATTATTTCCAATGGTTGAATCATCAAAAATGGTGACATTTGGGTAAATTAGTACGCTATCGCCAATAACTACATTTTTTCCAACATAACAATTTGCACCAATTTTACAACCTTTTCCTATAACTGCAGTTAAATGAATTACTGCATTTGGATGAATTTCTTCTTCTAACTCAGGCATTGGCGGACTAAAAGCTTCCAGTAATTTTGCCATAGCCAAATCAGCATTTTTAACTTTTATAAACGCTTTATTTTCGCCAGGTTGCAAATCTATTTTATCGCTAATTATAGCTGCACAAGCATTTGAACTCTCCCAAAACTTACAATATTTCTGACTCCCAATTAAACTGATTTGATTGTTTTTCGCTTTCCTAATTTCTTCTGGCCCTTCAATTTTTACATCAGTAAAACCAATAAGTTCCCCATTTAATAGGCTATTTATTTCTTCAATTGAATATGATATCATTCTTTAATTTTTAACCTCATTAATTTTATGAGAAGCTTATTTACTTTTGATAAATATATTACTTTAAATTAATTAATGTAATTAAAATTGAAATGAAAGTTTGTATTCCTAAAAAATAAATGAAAACTATAGAATTTACTATTTTCTATGCTGTTGTAAATAACCTAAAACATATATAGCAGGAGCATTCCAATTTAGGCAAACTTCATTTGATGCATAGCTAGCTTCTACATCTACATATGCTTTTGCTGGAAAACTTGAAAGGTATTTAACTTCATTACTATCTTGTTTATCTTTATTTGGACCGCCAACAATAAATCCAGGTATTGGGTTTTCAACACCATCTGCTCCACTTATTCTATGATGTGGAAACTTTACTTGTTTTGAACCATACCCAGTTAAAAAGCTATATCTAGTGGCATTTTTACCAAAAATATAATCGTTTATTTGCTCAGCACCAATTAAATACTTTTCGTCATTAGATAATTTATGAGCAAAACAAAGAATCATTGCCTGATTTAAAATATCGCTATTTGATCCCCATTCAAATGTTTCTAAGGCAATTTTATATGGATTTTTTGATATTTTTTCTAATATTTCATCGGCTAATTTAATTTGACCTTTAGTTACATATAATTTTAACTCTTCATTTAAATTTTCTTTATTTTCTATCAACGAATGAAATGCATTATTTCTAACAAAAAATTTCCAACTATTAGTTAATTGATGAATATATTCTTCCTTATTTTCTAGTAAATAATTTAAATAAATTTCATTTCTTGTTGTCAAATATAATTCTGTTGCTGCCCAATAAAAATCATCTGAAAATAATATATCATCATAAGGACCTGTAACAACATCCTCAGGATTTTTATATGCTAATTTTGGATTTTTTACAGCCCATTCCCAAGCTTTTTCAGCAGCAATCAAAGCTTTTTGTGACCATTCAGGATTTTTTGCGGATTCCAATCTTACGGCTTGTGCCAAAACAGCAGCAAAATTAAGTGTTGCAGCCGTTCCTTTTCCAATAATCATCCGCTGTAAATTATAAGCTTCAGGCATAATAAAACCACTGAAATTTTTTGCTGTTAATTTATGATATACACCTCCATCGGTGTCTTGCATTGTCAAAATCCAGTTTAATTCATATTTTAACTCATTCATTAAATCACTTTCTCCATTTCCACTTTCTGGAATATTTAATTGTCCGTCTGCAATTAAATTAGGGTATTCTTCTACCAAATGAAGCATTTGACCAACGGAAAAGCTAGCGTTTACAACATATTTCCCATAATCACCAGCATCAAACCATCCACCTGGAGAATTTAAACTACCTACAGAATGTCCAGATGAAGGGTGAAATAAACAATTATCATCTAACATTCCAGCTTTTCGGCTATAAACCCCGCCATATTGTTCCTCAATTGGCATAGATGCTCTTTGAAAATAAAAACTTTTTATTGCCGCATTTAAGGCATCTGTATAAATTTCTTTTTTTATTTGAAATGAATATGATTTTAATTTATTATCTATCAAAATATAATATTTTCCTTCAGAAATAACTGAACTAAAATCTCCTAAAAAAACCTGTTCTCCAGAAATATTCCAAATTCCCTTATTTATCAATTTTCCAGTATAAACAACTTCATCTTTCTCATTTACAACAGCAAAAGTTTCAACTTGAACATCTGCAACAACAAATTGCTTTACTGAATTTGGGTAAAATCCAATTTGATTTATCCTAATCGCATCACTAAACTCTGGTTCTGCTTTTTTTGAATTGCACGACACCAATGAAATACACATTAACAGTATTAATAAATTTAAATGTTTATTTATATTTACTTTTGAAAATTCTAATATTTCCTTATTCATTATAAAATAATTTTGTTAACTACTTCAAAAATACAATTCATAGGAAAATTTAATTAATACTATTTTGTCATATTATAAAACTAAAAAAGTTACTATAATTTAATTTCAGTATCCTTTTTTTAGACTTCTATTATTGCTTAAAATCAATCAAATTTTAGTATTTTGCAACGCTTCTAAAAAGAAAAAAAATGAAAGTTTGTATTGCCGAAAAACCAAGTGTAGCTCGTGAGATTGCTTCCGTATTAGGAGCAACAACTAAAAGAGATGGTTATTTTGAAGGAAACGGATATGCTGTAACTTATACTTTTGGCCATTTATGCACACTTTTTGAACCAAACGATTACAAACCACATTGGAAAAGTTGGGATTTGAATAATTTACCAATGCTTCCTGAAAAATTTGAAACCAAGGTTGTTGCCAATTCTGGAATACAAAAGCAATTTAAAATTGTAAAAAGTTTATTTGATAAGGCTACAGAAATTATAAATTGTGGTGATGCCGGCCAAGAAGGAGAATTAATTCAGCGTTGGGTGATAAACCAAGCAAATTATAAAGGTGAAGTTAAACGTTTGTGGATTTCTTCACTTACAACAGAAGCAATAAAAGAAGGATTTGAAAATTTAAAACCATCCAAAAACTACGATAATTTATTTTATGCCGGATTTTCACGTGCCATTGGAGATTGGTTACTGGGAATGAACGCTACCAGATTGTACACCGTAAAACACGGAGGTTATAAACAAGTTTTGTCTGTTGGAAGAGTTCAAACGCCAACATTGGCAATGGTGGTGAACAGATTTAAAGAAATTGAAAATTTTGTACCTCAACCGTTTTGGGAATTACAAACTTTGTATAGAGAAACAATTTTCAACTGCGAAGAAGGACGATTTCTAAAAAAAGAAGATGGTGAAATTTTAGCGAATAAAGTAAAAGAAGCTGAATTTGAAATTGTATCTAATACCAAATCAAAAGGAAAAGAATACGCACCAAAACTCTTCGATTTAACTGGTTTACAAGTGTATTGCAATAATAAATTTGCATTTTCTGCAGAAGAAACATTAAACATTGTTCAAAAATTATATGAACAAAAAGTAGTTACGTATCCAAGAGTTGATACCACATTTTTACCAAATGATATTTACCCAAAAGTTCCGGGAATATTAAAAAACTTAACCAATTATTCCAACTTAGTTCAACCTCTTTTAGGTAAAAAAATAAAAAAATCATCTAAAGTTTTTGATGATAAAAAAGTAACCGATCACCACGCAATTATTCCAACTGGAGTTCAAACAAACTTACAGTACAATCAGCAACAAGTGTATGACATTATTACAAAACGCTTTATTGCTGTTTTTTATGATGAATGTAAAGTATCTAACACCACTGTTATTGGAAAAGCAAGTGACGTAACTTTTAAAACTACTGGAAAAGAAATTTTAGAAAAAGGTTGGCGCGTTGTTTTTGAAAATCCAGATTCACCAGAAAAAAAAGAATCAGGGATTTTACCAAATTTTGTAAAAGGTGAAAAAGGTCCACATGAACCTTCTTTTTTAGAAAAACAAACAAGTCCACCAAAAATATATACTGAAGCAACATTGCTAAGAGCTATGGAAACTGCTGGTAAACAGGTAGATGATGATGAAATGCGTGAGTTAATGAAAGAAAATGGCATTGGAAGACCATCAACCAGAGCAAACATTATTGAAACGCTTTTTAAAAGAAAATATATTGAGCGTAAAAAGAAATTATTGTACCCAACAAGTACTGGAATTCAGTTAATTGACACCATTCAAAATGAATTATTAAAGTCAGCTGAACTTACCGGTTTATGGGAAAAACAATTAAAAGAAATTGAAAAAGGAACATTTAATGCTGCACTTTTTATAAAAAATATGAAAAGTATGGTTGAAAATTTGGTGTACGAAGTTCGGTCAGAAACTGTGAGAGCTAATATTTCCCACGTTACAACTATTTCAAAAAATGAAAATAATTCATCAGAAAAAAAGGTTAAAAAAACAAAAGGAATAACTGCTGAAAAATGCCCAAAATGCAATAACGGGACTTTGCTAAAAGGCTCATCTGCCTATGGTTGTAGCAACTATAAAAACGGTTGTAAATTTATTTTACCATTCACTTTTTTAGACAAAAAAATATCAGAAAATCAATATATCAGACTTTTAAAGAAAGGTTGTACCGTTAACTTAAAAGGTTTCAAAAGCAATAATGAAGAAGTTGAAGGTTTGGTACGTTTTAATGATGATTACAATTTAGTTTTTGAGCCTAAAAAAACAGTAAAAAAATTGGATGTATCAGATAAAATTCCGTGTCCAAAATGTAAAAAGGGAACGGTTTTAAAAGGAAAAACAGCGTATGGTTGTAGCGAGTATAAAAACGGTTGTAATTTTCTTTTTAGTTTTGATGATATCAGAAAAAAAGCTGGTGAAAAACCATTGACTAAAGAATTAGTTCTTTCAATATTAAAAGGAAATTAATTGAATGGAACATCAACATTTTGTTATTTTTAAACCTTTTGGATATTTAAGTCAGTTTGCCAATAATGATATTAGTAAGCACAAAAAAAAGTTATTAGGTGAGTTTTACAATTTCCCTGAAAATATAATGGCTATTGGACGATTAGATGAAAAATCCGAAGGATTGTTATTTTTAACTACCGATGGAAATATGAGTGAATTGGTTAGAAGTAGCCATTTTGAAAAAGAATATTATGTTCAAGTTGATGGAGATATTTCACCTGAGGCAATTACAGAATTACAAAATGGGGTTGAAATTGGTATTCACGGAACAAAATATATGACCAACAATTGCTCGGTTTATAAATTAACTAAAACTCCTCAATTTCCTGATAGGGGAAAAAAAATTAGAGATGACAGACACGGACCAACAAGCTGGATTTCAATTACTTTAACTGAAGGAAAATTTCGGCAAATTAGAAAAATGACTGCTGCAGTTGGGTATCCAACATTACGGCTGGTTCGCGTTAGGATTGGTTCTCACTCTATTGATTTAATGAAAGTTGGAGAAGTAAAAGAGATAGTTTCTTTTATAAAATAAAGGCAATTTTTAACAATTTAATTGTTCATCGCATAATACAGTTATAAATAAGGTTAAACCAAACATATTAAAAAGTTCTTTTTCAAAAAAATACTTATCTTGTAATTCAAATTTAAACTACTAACAAAATGATCACACTTCAAATAAACGGCAAATCTCACTCTATTGATGTTGACCCAGAAATGCCTTTGCTTTGGGCAATTAGAGATGTTATTGGACTAACTGGCACAAAATATAGTTGCGGTATTGGAGTTTGTGGCTCTTGCAAAGTGCTGCTAGATAATTCCCCTGTTCAATCTTGCATGATTCCGGTTGCTGCTGCAGAAGGCAAAAGTATTATTACCGTTGAAGGTACATCTAAAAACTTACAATTATTACAAGAATCTTGGATGGAATTAAACGTTCCTCAATGTGGTTTTTGTCAACCAGGACAATTAATTGCAGCTACAGCTTTGTTAGATAAAAATCCGAAGCCAACAGATGAAGAAATTGACGAAGCTATGATTGGAAATATTTGCAGATGTGGAACATATCAACGCATAAAAAATGCCATCAACAGAACTGTAAACCTTAACAAACAACACTAATTATGAAGAAAATTCAAAATATAAGTAGAAGAAGTTTTGTTAAAAGTATTGGTTTGGCTTCTGGCGGATTGGTTTTAGCTTGTAACACTTCCATTTTTTCAGATAAAGAAAAAGAAGTGAAGAGTTTAACAAATTTTAATCCTAATTTATTTGTTCAACTTAATTCTGATGGAAGTTTAATTTTAGTGGCTTCACGTTCAGAAATGGGTAATGGCGTTAGAACTTCTTTACCTTCAATAATTGCTGATGAAATGGAAGCAGATTGGAGCAGAGTTTCTATTCAACAAGCAACTGGCGATAAAAAATATGGTGATCAAAATACGGATGGTTCAAGAAGTATTCGATACTTATTTGAAACTATGCGCCAAATGGGAGCCACAGCAAAAGCAATGTTAATTACTGCAGCAGCACAAACTTGGAATGTTCCAGAAGCGGAATGCACTGCGGAAAACCATTTTGTGATTCATACAAGTGGTAAAAAATTGGGGTTTGGAGAATTAGTTGAAGTTGCCAAAACTTTAGAAGTTCCAACTGATGTGAAATTAAAAGATTCTAAAGATTTCAAATACATTGGGAAAGAATTAAAAAGTATTGATGTTGACGATTATGTTTCCGGAAATGCCATTTTTGGTTTAGATAAACGATTGCCAGGTATGAAATTTACAGCAATTGCACGTTGTCCGGTTACTTTTGGAAAAGTAAAATCCTTTGATAAAACTGAAGCTTTAAAAATTAATGGAGTACTAAATGTTATTGAAATTCCAAGAATTGAGCGCCCTTTTGGAACACTTGGAGGAATAGCGGTTATTGCAACAAATACGTGGGCTGCATTTAAAGGAAGAGATGCCTTAAAAATTGAATGGTATTTTGGCAATAATAAAGAATATGATTCAGAAAAATACATGAATCAAATTACTAAAAATGTTCATAAAGAAGGAAAAGTTGCAAACACTACTGGTAATGTAAATAAAGCTTTTAAAAAGGGACATAAAATTATAGAAAGTACTTTTCAACTACCGCATTTATCACACGCACCAATGGAAGTTCCCAATGCAGTTGCTTGGGTTCAGGGTGAAACATGTGAAATTTGGGCTCCAACGCAAGAACCCCAAGCTTCAAGAGCTGAAGTTGTCGCATATTTAGGAGTTCCAGAAGAAAATGTTATAGTTAATGTTACTTTTTTAGGAGGTGGATTTGGACGTAAATCTAAACCAGATTATGTTGTTGAAGCTGCAATAATTTCAAAAGCCATAAATGCTCCGGCTCAAGTAGTTTGGTCTAGAGAAGACGATATTCAACACGGATATTACCATACAGTTAGCGCACAATACATGAAAGCTTCTATAGATATAGAAGGAAAAGTTACTGGTTGGTTACATAGATTTGCATTGCCATCAATAACATCTACTTTTTCATCTGGAGTAGATTATGCCGCAGGATTTGAAATTAGTAGTGCATCTAATATTCCATTTGACATTGAAAATATTAAAATTGAAGTTGGTAAAGCACCTGCACACGTAAGAATTGGTTGGTTGCGTTCGGTTATAAATATTCCACATGGGTTTTCTATTAATGTTTTTGCCGATGAATTAGCAGTTGCAGCAAAAAAAGATCCTTTAGAATTTAGATTAAATTTAATTGGTGAAGATAGAATTGTAAATCCAGATGAACAGATTCCGTTTAAAACACAACGACTTAAAAATGTTTTAAAATTAGCTGCCAAAAATGCCAATTGGGGAAAAGATTTACCCGAAGGCCACGCACAAGGTTTAGCTGTGCATTACAGTTTTAATTCATACGTTGCTTCTGTTGTTGAAGTTTCTGTAATTGAAGGCAAATTAAAAGTTCACCAAGTGCATACAGTCATTGATTGTGGTTTAGTAGTGAATAAAAATACTGTAATTGCGCAAATGGAAGGTTCTGCAATTTTTGGAATGTCGTTAGCATTTTACGGGAAAATTACTGCAAAAAATGGTGCTATTGAACAAGGAAATTATCATGACTATAAAATGATTAGAATGCATGAAGCTCCTAAAATTAATGTTGAAATTGTAGAAAGTACTGAAAATCCAACTGGAGTTGGCGAACCTGGAGTTCCAGTAATTGCACCAGCAATAATAAACGCTATTTTTAAAGCAACTGGAAAAAGATATTATAATTTGCCGTTGAGTGATTACGGATTAGTTTAATTTATTTTGAAAATTTAAATGAATAATTGGATTGATTACCTGTACAATTTTAAGGTTAAAAAGCAACCAATTGCTTTAGTTACTATAACAAAAGTTTTAGGCTCAGCACCTTGTAAAGTTGCATCAAAAATGATTGTTACTAAACACAAAGAAATTATTGGAACAATTGGTGGCGGAAAATTAGAATTTCAAGTAATTGATGAAGCAATTATTGCTCTAAAAGAAAATAAAATTAAAGAATTCGCTTATACATTAGGACCTGAATTTGAACAATGTTGCGGTGGAAAAGTTGAATTAATTATTGAACCTATGAATCAATCTCCTGAATTATATATTTTTGGTGCCGGTCATATTGGCGTTGAAATTTGTGACATCTTAAAAAATACACCTTTTAATATAACACTTTTAGATATTCGTGAAAATTGGAAAGAAACTATTTCTATTGATAAAAGTATTACGTTTTCTAATATTGACTTTGAACTGTATAAACAAACTATTAATTGGGGACCAAATTGTTATGTTGTTATTTTAACCCACGATCATAAATTAGATTTTGAAATTACAGCTTTGGCACTTCATGAAAAAACTAAATATATTGGCTTAATTGGCAGTAAAACCAAAAAGAATAAATTTAATAATATGCTGAGAAATGAATTAAATTTTGAAGCAGGGATTTCACCAGTTCATTGTCCTATTGGTTTAGATTTAGGTGGAAATACTCCAAAAGAAATTGCCATTAGTGTTGCCGCAGAATTATTGAAAGTTTATTATGAAAAATAATACTGTTTTTGTGATGCTCGCCGGAGGAAAATCTGAACGCATGGGAACAGACAAAGGCTTGTTGAAATTTAATGACACTTATTGGATACTTGAACAACTTAACAGAATTTCAAAATCAACAATACAAGAAGTTTATATTGGTTTAGGATTTCACTCACAACATTATTTTGAGGCGATTCCTTGGCTTAAAGATGCTTTAAATGATTTTGTTAGTTATAAAAATTTAAAGGTAAAAGTTGTTATTAATAATGTACCAGAGTTAGGTTCATTTTCCACATTGAAAACTGTTTTAAAAGAAGTTCCAGAAAAATCAGCTATCATTTTAAACCATATTGATATTCCAATTTTAAATACTGCGGAATTAAATAAAATTATTTTAACAGAAAATGATGTTGTGATACCTCATTTCAAAAATAAAAATGGACATCCAATAAAATTGAGTGCTGACATTTGGATTAATTTAATTCAAATAAAAGCAACAGAAAAAGATGCTCGTTTGGATTTTCAACTAAAAAAAATAAACCCTATCAAAATTTCAACTGTTGAAGTTTTTGATAGGGCTATAACTCTTAATTTGAATTCTAAAAACGATTGGAATTCTTACTTAGAAAATCAATAATTTAGTATTATTTTTCAAACAATCCTTTGGTAAAACTTTCAGGATTTGCTGCTAAATGATAACGAGGATCATCAATATCTTCAACAATAACTTCCTTAAATTTTGGATTAGATTTATACAACAATTCTTTACATTCTTCACTTAAATGTTTTAAGTGAATTTGTTTTCCTGCTGTTTCATATTTTTCAACAATATTAAAAATAGCTTCTAAAGCAGAATGATCACTTATACGAGATTCTACAAAGTCAATTTCCACAAAATCTGGATCATTTTTAACATCAAACTTTTCATTAAACGTTGTTATAGAACCAAAGAAAAGTGGTCCCCAAATTTCATACACTTTAGTCCCATCATCTTTCATTCTTTTTCTGGCTCTAATTCTGGTGGCGTTTTCCCAAGAAAAAACCAAAGCACTTACAATTACACCTGCAATAACAGCAATTGCTAAATCGAAAATTACAGTTAAAGCTGAAACTAAAATCAATACAAATAAATCAGTTCTTGGTATTTTATTTGAAATTCTAAAGCTACTCCATTCAAAAGTACCAATAACAACCATAAACATAACACCAACTAACGCTGCAATTGGAACTTGCTCTATATATGATGATCCAAATAAAATAAAAATCAACAACATTACAGCAGCAACAACTCCAGATAATCTTCCTCTACCACCACCTTTTATATTGATAATAGATTGACCAATCATTGCGCAACCTCCCATTCCTCCAAATAGTCCAGTAATTATGTTTGCACTTCCTTGCGCTACACATTCTTTATTACCATTTCCACGCGTTTCAGTTAAATCATCTATTAAATTTAAAGTCATTAAAGATTCTATTAAACCGATTGCAGCCAATATTAAAGCGTAGGGTAAAATAAATTTAATTGATTCAATGGTAAAAGGAACTTTTGCGAAAGTTTCTAAATTTAGCGTAGGTAAACCACCTTTTAAACCTTCTCCTCCACCATCTCTAATAAATGAACCCACAGTTGCTACATCAAAGTTTGATAAAATTGCAATAGTACTAACAACAAGAATTGCAATTAATGCTTCTGGCAACTTTTTTAATTGTTTAATTTTTGGAAGTCCCCACATTATTAGCATTGTTAAAGCAACCAAACCAATCATTAAATACAATTGATTTCCTTGCAGCCAAACTTTTTCACTATCAATAGTTTTTTTAAACATTCCTAATTGCGAAAGAAAAATTACAATTGCCAAACCATTCACAAAACCCATCATTACCGGATGTGGAATTAAACGAACAAATTTACCAAGCTTTAAAACACCCGCTAAAACTTGAATTATTCCCATTAAAATTACAGTAGCAAACAAATAATATAATCCTAAGTTTTCATCTGGATTTCCCATTTCATTTCCTCTAGCTACCAAGGTTACCATTACTACAGCTAAAGCGCCTGTTGCTCCAGAAATCATACCTGGTCTTCCTCCAAAAATAGATGTAATTAAACCAACCATAAAGGCTGCATACAAACCAACTAATGGGTCTACTCCTGCCACAAAGGCAAAGGCAACAGCTTCCGGAACTAATGCCAACGCAACTGTTACACCAGATAAAACATCATTTCTAAAATTAGCCGTTTGCTTTTTAATAAATTCTGTCATAGTCTATAATTTTCAAAAGTCGGCAAATATAAGGATTTTAAATTTGAAGTTTTGGCTGATGAATTTTCACGCCAAAAAGTGTAATTTCAAGTATTGCTTAAAATAGCAATTTAATATTTTGGTACGAATTATTTAATGCTCGTTTGGTTTCTTCTTTATTTTTAAAAACTACTTCTTCAATATCTTCTTCAATTTGAGGAATTAATTGTCCTTTGTAATCTGTTTTCATTAAAAACCAATAGGTAATTTTTAAAATTGTTTTATTATTTCGTTTAAAAATATGATAGGTAGTTTCTAGTTTTTTTTCTATATGTAAACAGTCAATTCCACACTCTTCTTCAACTTCTCTAATGGCACAATCTTTTTTATTTTCGCCTTTATTTATTTTTCCTTTAGGTAAATCCCATTTATTAAATCTATAAATAAACAGCACATCATTAGAAGGATTGAAAACCTTTCCTCCAGCAGCTTTTTGAATTTTAAAATAACTTTTAAACTGTTTCCAACAACTTTTTAAATTACTACATAACAAGCAAATTCCTTCAGCTTTATTATTAAATAATTCTTCTGTAATTTTAAGAATTGAAGCTTCTTCAAAATTAATTTTCTTCAATTTTGTTGAAATATTATTATTTTCTGTCAAAATTATTAGACAGTCATTCACAAAAACTTTATACATTTGCATTATGATTAAGAACAAAGATACTGCAAAAAAAACTGCTGAACTTTTATTACAAATAAAAGCTATAAAATTACAACCAAACGATCCTTTTACTTGGGCCTCTGGGTGGAATTCTCCAATTTATTGCGACAATAGAACTACGTTATCTTTTCCAAAAATAAGAAATTATTTGAGAGAAAATTTAGCTAATTTAATTGAGCAAGAATATGGAAAACCCGATGTAATTGCAGGAGTAGCAACTGGAGCAATCGCCATTGGCGTTTTAGTTGCTCAACATTTAAACGTTCCGTTTGTATATGTTAGACCTGAGCCAAAATCTCATGGTAGAAAAAATCAAGTAGAAGGTTTGTTAGAAAAAAATAAAAGTGTTGTTGTTGTTGAAGATTTAATTAGTACTGGAAAAAGTAGTTTAAATGCTGTAAAAGCATTGAAAGAAGAAGGTGCTAACGTTAAAGGAATGGTGGCTATATTTTCATATGGTTTTGAAATTGCTAATGAAAATTTCTCAAACGCAGATGTAAAATTATCAACTTTAAGTAATTACCATTATTTATTAGAACAAGCTTTAGATAGCAGTTATATTTCGGAAAAAGAATTAGAAACCCTAAAAAACTGGAGAGAAAATCCTAGTGAGTGGAATAAAAAATAAGATTATGAATTTAGAAACTAAAAAATCAGTAATTAATAAATCTCAAAAAGAATTTTTTGATTTTTTATCAGACCTTAATAATTTCAAACAATTAATGCCAGAAAATACGGATAAGTTTGAAGTTGATGGCGACTCGTTTATTTTTAGCTTAAAAGGAATGCCAGAAATTAGATTGGTAATTAAAGAAAAACAAGAATTTGATAAAATTGTTTTAGGTGCTGCAAGCAGTAAATTAAATTTTTCTTTAACTGCTAATATTCTACCTATTACAGATAATAGTTGTGAAACGCAATTGTTATTTAATGGCGATTTTAACCCAATGATGGCTATGATGGTTAAAAGTCCATTGCAAAAATTTATTGATACACTTACAGATAACGCAGGGAAACTTTAATAAAAGCTACTTTTTATCGACTCGCAAATTTAATTTCTTTCAAATTAAATTTGCGAGTTTTTTCATTCTCCAACTCTATAACCAACTGACCTTCAACAGAAATATTTATAATTTTCCCCATAAAAACTACATTATCTTTATCCATAAACATCGCCGGTGAATTAAATTTATATAAAGAACTCATATACATTTCTTTTAATTTTATAAATTCTTTCCTGTAAATAAATTCAACATAATATTGAATTGATGCAATAATATCTTTTAATAATTCGCCTTTATTTATTTCATTTCCTGAAATATTTTTTAATGAAGTAACATATGCTATTTCTTTTGAAAAATTTGTTTGATTCACATTCAACCCAATACCTATTACCGCGTTTTTAATAAAATTTCCAGTAATACTATTTTCAATTAAAATTCCTGCAACTTTATCTTTATCTGCCAAAATGTCGTTTGGCCATTTAATATGAAAATTGGAATTAAATTGAGATTGTAACACTTTTAAAACACCCAAAGAAACAGCCATACTTAAGTAAAATTGTTGGGTTATTTTAAAATCTAAAAACTTAATTAAAACACTAAACGTTAGGTTTTTACCTTGATCAGATTCCCAAACAGTTCCTAACTGACCTCTTCCATCTGTTTGCTTTTCAGCTACCACAACTGTAAAACTTTCAAAATTGTTTTTATTAGCATTCTTCTTCATGTAAGAATTGGTAGAATCAATGGCATTAAGTTTGATAATATTCATTTAAATAATTGTAATTTCACCAAAGTTACTTAAAACTTATTTTATTATAAAAAAATAATAACTTTGCAGCAACTTAAAAAAAATTTAATGAGTAAAAAAAATATAAGCGCAGACGATCAAATAGCAGTAATATTAAAGGCTATTGATGAATTAAAAGGAGTGGATGTTCAAATATTAGATTTGAGAGAAATTGAAAATACCGTTTGTGATTATTTTATAATCTGTTCTGGAACTTCAAATACTCACGTAAATGCAATTTCTGGGAATATTCAAAAACAGGTAGGTAAATTAGCAAAAGAAAAACCTTGGCACGTTGAAGGTGAAGGATTAGCTGAATGGATTTTAATAGATTATGTAAATATTGTAGTACACGTTTTTCAAAAAAGAATTCGTGAATATTATGATATAGAGAGTTTATGGGGCGATGCAAAAATTACACAAATTGCTTAATTAACTAATTAAGTTAGTAAATCTTTAAAAAAAACTAAATGAGTCAGGAAAATAAGAATACTTCAAATTCAAAAATAAAAGCTCCAAAATTCAATTTTTATTGGATATATGGAATTATTTTTGCATTAATAATTGGCTACCAGTTATTTAGCAGCGACAGTATGTCATCTAAAAATTTATCTCAAAATGAGTTTGAAACTATTTTGAAGGAAAATGATATTGACAAAATTGTAATAGTTAATAAAGATGTTGCCAATATTTTTATTAAAAAAGAGGCATTAGAAAAAGAAAAACATAAAAAGAATGTAAGTTCAATTTATGCTAGTAATTCACCAATGTATTATTATAATTTTGGTGATTTGAAAAACTTTGAAGATCAATTAAAACAGACAAAACAAGCAGATTCTTTAGATTTTGACCTTAAAAACGAAGAGCAAACAAACTTTTTAGAACAAATTTTTATGTACTTGCCTTTTATCTTTTTAATAGGTTTGTGGATATATTTTATGAGAAGAATGTCTGGTGGTAGTTCAGGTGGTGGAGGTCAAATATTTAGTATTGGAAAATCTAAAGCTAAATTATTTGATGAAAACCAAAAAGTAAAAACATCATTTAAAGATGTTGCTGGATTAGAAGGTGCGAAAGAAGAAGTGCAAGAAATTGTAGACTTTTTAAAAAGCCCAGACAAATATACTTCATTAGGTGGTAAAATTCCTAAAGGAGCTTTACTAGTAGGTCCTCCAGGAACAGGAAAAACATTATTAGCTAAGGCAGTAGCAGGAGAAGCTGGTGTTCCATTTTTCTCATTATCAGGTTCAGATTTTGTTGAAATGTTTGTGGGTGTTGGAGCTTCTAGAGTTAGAGATTTATTTAAACAAGCACAACAAAAAGCACCATCAATTATATTTATTGATGAAATTGATGCGGTTGGTAGATCTCGTGGTAAAAGCAATATGACTGGTGGAAATGACGAAAGAGAAAATACACTGAACCAATTACTAACAGAAATGGATGGTTTTGGTACAGATACAAACGTTATTGTTATTGCTGCTACAAACAGAGCAGATGTTTTAGATAAAGCATTATTGAGAGCAGGAAGATTTGATAGACAAATTTATGTTGACTTGCCAAATTTAACAGAACGTGCAGAAATTTTTAAAGTGCATTTAAAACCAATTAAATTGGATAAAGATGCTGATATTGAATTTTTATCGCAACAGACTCCTGGTTTTTCAGGTGCTGATATTGCCAATTTATGTAATGAGGCCGCATTAATCGCTGCTAGAAACGGTAAAACAGCTGTTCATCATCAAGACTTTTTAGATGCTGTTGACAGAATTGTTGGTGGATTAGAAAAGAAAAATAAAATAATTACTCCAAGAGAAAAGAAAACTATTGCTTTTCATGAAGCAGGACACGCAACTGCAAGTTGGATGCTTGAGCACGCTGCTCCATTGGTAAAAGTTACCATTGTTCCTCGTGGACAATCTTTAGGAGCCGCTTGGTATTTACCAGAAGAACGCCAAATTGTACAAGCAGAACAAATGTTAGATGAAATGTGTGCAACTTTAGCTGGTAGAGCTGCTGAAAAAATAATGTTCAATAAAATTTCAACAGGAGCGTTAAACGATCTTGAAAAAATTACGCGTCAAGCAAGAGCCATGGTTACTGTTTATGGTTTAAATGATAAAATTGGAAATATCACTTATTATGATTCTTCAGGGCAATCTGAATACAATTTTACTAAGCCATATAGTGAAGAAACGGCACAAATAATTGATAAAGAAATTTCTGAAATTATTGAAACTCAATACCAAAGAGCAATCAAAATTTTGAGTGATAATAAAGATAAATTAGTAACACTTGCTGAACTTTTATTGGAGAAAGAAGTTATATTTAAGAATGATTTAGAAGTTATTTTTGGAAAAAGACCTTTCGATAAAGAGGTTTTAAAATCAGAAGATTCATCTAAAACTGAAAATTCATCAGAAACTGTTGAATAAATTGATAAGTTTTTTATAATTTTGAAATTATTCAAAATAAATAATGAGTTTTTTCAAAAAATTATTTAATGCCCCAAAGCAACCTGAACCTGAAGACGAGTCTTTAGAGGTTCAAAACTTATCATTAGATCAAATATTTGTCCAAAATTTTATTAAAAATAATGGAAAGTTTTTGTATTGTACTTCTCTTCAGGAAGTTACACAAAACTTAGCAAATATTATTCAGGAAAATTCTTGGGAATCTATTATTTGCAACGATAATGATTTGATAAAACTTATAAAAACTGTAAATGTGAAAACAGTTGAAAAATTCAGTAATTCATTTCCTCTTTTCACAACATGCGAGCATTTAATAGCTGAAAATGGAAGTATATTGTTTTCCTCAAATCAGCTAAAAGAATTTAAAATATCAGAACTTACTGAAAATTTTATAGTTTATGCAACTACAAGTCAGTTTGTAAAAACTAAAGGAGAAAGTTTAACAGGTATAAAAACACGTTACCAAGGAAACATTCCAAGTAATATAAGTGCAATAAAAAATTACAATCCTAATTTTGAGGAGACCGATTTTATGAGTTACGGCAATACCAATGCAAAAAACTTATATTTATTGCTGTTTGAAGATTTATAACTTATGAGAAAATTTTTTAAACGTGCGCTCTCAGGAATTGTTTTTGTTAGTGTTCTAATTTTTTGTATCCTATATAGTAAAATAACATTTATTAGCCTATTTTTTGTTTTAATGATATTCTGTTTATATGAATTCAAAAAAATGATAGGTTTAAAAAGTGTTTTCCCTTATTTAATTGGTTCTTTGGTTTTTGTATTTGGAAACATCCTAAATGTTGAAGATTTACCTTCCATCATGATTTTTGAATATGTTGGAGTTGCATTATTTCTTACAATATTTATATCTTTTGCTTCTATCCTATTTGCTAAAAAGGAAGAAGTTATTAGCCACTTAGGAAAAATATTTTTAACAATTATTTATATTGTTGTTCCATTTACTTTGATTGTGCAAATACCATTTTTAAATGCAACGTTTAATTATGTGAATTCAACCATTTTAGGGGTATTTATATTAATTTGGACGAATGATACCTTTGCGTATTTAGTAGGTAAAAATATAGGTAAACATAAATTACTTGAACGAATTTCTCCCAACAAAACCATTGAAGGATTTATTGGCGGAATGGTGGCTACATTTATAGCAAGTTTTATAATAGCCAACCAATTTACAACACATTCTATAATTCAATGGGTTGTAATTGCAGGAATTGTTAGTATATTTGGTGTATTGGGTGATTTAATAGAATCTATGTTTAAAAGACAAGCCGGAGTTAAAGATAGTAGTAACTTTATTCCTGGTCACGGCGGCTTTTTAGATCGATTTGATAGTGTGATTTTTGCGGCACCTTTTATTTTTATTTATTTACAAATTATTCAATAAATATGTTTCATAAAGAAGGTTATAAAATAATTGTAATAGCAACTTTCATTGTTGGTATTGGTATAATTTTAATCGATAGCTTTATTTCAATAAGTTGGTTAAACAAACTTTTAGCTATTTGTTTTTTGCTTTTTTATGTAATTATTTTGCAGTTTTTCAGAAATCCAAAAAGAAATACTCAACTAAATGATAACGTAATAATTGCTCCAGTTGATGGAAAAGTTGTTGTTATTGAAGAAGTTTTTGAAAAAGAATATTTTAAGGATAAACGCCTACAAGTTTCAATATTTATGTCTCCTTTAAACGTACACGTTACCAGATATCCAGTTAGTGGAGAAGTAATATTTAGTGCGTACCACCCCGGAAAATATTTAGTTGCATGGCATCCTAAAGCTTCTGAAGAAAATGAAAGAACAACTATTGTAATTAAAAATAACGTAATTGGAGAAATTTTATATAGACAAATTGCTGGAGCTTTGGCTAAAAGAATTGTAAATTACGCTAAACCACAAATGCAGGTTGTACAAGGAACTGATGCTGGTTTTATTAAATTTGGATCTAGGGTAGATTTATTTTTACCTTTAAACGCTACTATTAAAGTTAATTTAAATGACAAAGTTACAGGTGGAGAGCAAATAATAGCAATTCTCTAATTTTTATATTTAAAAAATTTAGAATGAAAAATAAATTAAATATAGAATTTCAAGAAGCCTATAAAATTGCATCTACAACTAATATAAAATTAGCACCAGATATTATGTTGCAATTTTATGCTTACTACAAACAAGCTACAAAAGGCAATAACTACGAAGAACCATCTGGAGATGTAGAATTGCGTAATGCTTTTAAATTAAATGCATGGTTTCAATTAAACCACTTATCTGAAATAGAGGCAAAAACAAAATATATTGAACTTGTAAATAAATATTTAAAAAAACCATGAAAAAACAAATCGCATTAAGTTTATTAATTTTAGTAGCAGTAATTTCATTTTCATGTAAAAACACTACTAAAAAAGAAGAAAATACTCATACTAAATCATATAGCATAGATTCAAGAACCACTTCAATAAAATGGACGGCTTATAAAACAACCAATAAAGTCCCAGTGAAAGGTGAATTTTCAACAGTTAGTATTGATACCTTAAAAACGGGTAGCTCTGTAAAAGAAGTATTAAATAATTTAAAATTTAGTATTCCTGTTAACAGCTTGTTTACAAACGACACTATTAGAGATGGTAAATTAAAAAAATTCTTTTTTGGTACCATGGAAAATACATCAAATATTTTGGGGGAAATTCATATGCTTAACGAAACCTCAGGTAATGTTGATATTACTATGAATGGCATTACACAATCGTTGCCAATTACATACGTAATTGATGGACAAATGGCAACAATTGAAGCTGTTATGGATTTAGATAATTGGAAAGCACAAGCTGCCATTACTGCTTTAAACACTGTTTGCGCAGAACTTCATGCTGGAGAAGATGGTATTTCAAAAACTTGGAGTGAAGTTAAAATTGAAGTTGCCACGTATTTAAATTATAATTAAATTTAATTTTATACAACTTCTGCAACAACAAAAGTACTACCGCCAATAAAAATTAAGTCATTTTTACACCCATTTAATAATGCCTGAGAATAGGCAGAATTTACTGATGGATAAACATTCCCAATTAAATTATATTGGATGCATTTTTGCTGTAATTCATTAGCCTCTAATCCCCTAGGTATATCTGGTTTACAAAAGTAATAAACTGCTTCTTTTGGAAACAAATGTAAAATCGTTGAAAGATCTTTATCATTAACAACGCCAAAAACAAAATGTAACGTATTGTACTTTTCTTCTTTTAATTGGTTTAAAACATATAACAAACCTTCTTTATTATGACCTGTATCGCAAATTGCTCTAGGATTTTCATTAATTTGTTGCCATCTTCCAAGTAAACCTGTATTTTTCACAACATTATTTAAACCTTTTTTTAAATGCTCTTCTGAAATAGTATATCCTTTGGAATTTAATACTTGAATAGTTTGAATAACAGTTTTAATATTATGTTGTTGGTAAATACCTTTTAAATCTGATTCATATATTTCCTTGTTGTTGTTTTTGGAAGCAATATAAATTTCAGCATTACATTGCTTTGCTTTTTCATTAAACACATTAAAAATTTTTTCTTGATATTCTCCAATAACAACTGGAATTTCATTTTTAATAATTCCAGCTTTTTCAAACGCAATTTCTGGTAATGTTTCGCCTAAAAACTGTGTATGATCTAATCCAATATTGGTGATAACCGAAACTTCAGGAGTAATAATATTGGTTGAATCTAATCTACCTCCAAGGCCAACTTCAATAATAGCAATATCAACTTTTTGTTTTGCAAAATATTCAAACGCCAAACCAACGGTCATTTCAAAAAAAGACAAACTATGCGTTTCAAAAAATAGTTGATTTTTCTTTACAAAATTTATGACATCAATTTTTCTAATAACTTCACCGTTTATTTTAATGCGCTCTCTAAAATCTTTTAAGTGTGGAGAAGTATACAAACCTACTTTATAGCCAGCTTCTTGCAAAACAGACGCTAACATGTGGCTTGTTGATCCTTTACCATTGGTTCCAGCTACATGAATGGTTTTAAACTTTGTATCTGGATAATTTAAGTGTTTAGATAGTGCAATGCTATTGGTTAAATCTTTTTTAAAAGCTGTTTTACCTTGCCTTTGAAACATTGGCAATTGTGAAAACATCCAATTTAGGGTGTTTTTGTAATTCATTGTTTTAAAGGTGGAGTAAACGTGTAAATTAGCTTTCCTGACTGTTTAATACTCGCATTACTATCGGATGACCATTTGGCACTTAATGCCGCTTCTTTTGCTTTTTCTAATAAACAAGTATTGATTATCGTAGTCCCTTTTGCACCAGAAGTTGCTTTAATAATTTTTCCATTTTTATCAACCTCGATTGCAACAACTACCACACCTTCTTCATTACTGTTACAAGGCTCAAAATTTGGTTTTGGTTTACTTAAAAGCTTTCTGTCCCCAAGCGAATCACCATTTCCTCCACTTCCTGCATTTCCATAATAACCATTGGCGTTTGGATCTCCGGTGGTTTTACCTTTATCGCCTGCAGTATTGTCATTTCCTTCTCCACCACTTGCTGTGCCATTTGAATTACTCACTCCTCCAATTAAAGCGTCTAGTTTTTTACGCTTAGCATCTTCTTCTGCTTTCTGTTTGGCTATTGCATCTTGCTTAATTCTTTCTAGCCTAGCCATTTCATCAGCCCTTTTTTTAGCTTCAACTTGCTTTTTTATAGCAATTGCATCTTCGGTATTTTGAGTAAGTACTTCTTCTATTTTTGTAGTGGCACTTTCTAAAACTTTCTCTTCAACAATTTGTTCTTGTTGTTCTGCTATTTCTTGAGGTGCAGATTTTAATGGTTCTGTTGGTTGTATATCACCCATCCCAACATCTGAAGTTCCAAAATTTACAGCAATTCCAAATTCTTCTGGAGGATCAAGATACCTCATTCCAAAAAAGAATAAAGCAACCATTAACAAGCACATAAGTACGCTTGTTATTGCTGCCGACTGTCTTTTATATTTTGTGTCTAAAAAGTTCAATTTCTTATTTTGGTCTAACTGCTAAAATTACTTTAAATCTATTTCTATTGGCAATATCCAATACTTTTACAGCATACTCAATTGGCACACCTTCTTCTGCTCTTAAAATAATAGTTGGATTTTCTTTACCCTCTAACAATACCAACAATTCTTGTTCCAAAGTTGCTTCAGTAGTTTCTTTACTATCAATATAATAATCTAATGCTTTTGTAATACTAACGGCAATAGATTTTTTATTTTCGGTTTTACCACTTGCTTTCGGTAATAAAATATCTAACGCACTTGTAGTTACTAATGTTGAAGTTATCATAAAAAATATGAGCAATAGAAAAACAATGTCAGTCATAGATGACATGTTGAAGTTAGGGTTTACCTTATTTCTTCCTCTAATATCCATATTATATTGGTTCGTTTAGTAAATCTAAAAACTCCACAGATTTAGCTTCCATTTCGTAAACCACTTTATTAGTTCTAACTACCAAATGATTGTATTGCACATACGCTATAATTCCTACAATTAATCCAGCCACTGTAGTTGTCATTGCTGTATATAAACCATCAGATAACATTTTAATATCTATTTGTCCGCCTGCATTTGCAATTTCATGAATGGCAACAATCATACCCACAACAGTTCCTAAAAACCCTAACATTGGAGCTGCACCAGCAACTGTTGCTAATACACTCACATTCTTTTCTAACTTATATATTTCCAATCTTCCGGCATTTTCAATGGCGGTATGAATATCTGCTAATGGCTTTCCTATTCTTGAAATCCCTTTTTCTACAAGTCTAGATGCTGGAGAATTTGCCTGCGCACATAATACTTTAGCTGCATCTAATTTTCCATGTGAAACATAGTCTCTAATTTGATTCATAAAATTACTATCAGTTTGTGAGGCAGCTTTTATAGCAAAAAAACGTTCAAAATAAATATATAATGACACTGCTAGTAATACTAATAATATTGCAATAATAATTTGCCCTCCTAAACCTCCATCCATTATTAAATTATAAATAGAAAGTGTTTTTTCTTCAGAAATAATTTCTGGAACAACTTCACTAGTCTCTTGAATTATATTTAATGCCATATATTTTATTATTTGTTCTTTTAATTAACGAAAGTACGATATGAAAATTGTTTAATTATCAAAAAAATGAAAATTTTTATAATTACTAAACAAAGTAAATATATAATTAACTTAGTGCTTAGTAATTTAAAATGATTGTAATACCATAAACGTTACAGCTCCTGACAAAAAACCTAAAACTGCCAACCATGTTATATTTTTTAAATACCAAAAGAAATTGATTCTCTCCATTCCCATAGCAACAACACCTGCTGCTGAACCAATTATTAACATACTACCGCCAGTCCCTGCTGAAAAGGCTATGAAATGCCACAACATATCATCAGTACCATGTTGAAACATACCAATACTTGCCGCAACCAAAGGCACATTATCTATTATTGATGAGCTCACTCCTAATATTAATACAACTATATCCAAATTTGGAATTGTAACGCTCAGCCATTTAGAAAATTCAAATAAATTACCAACGGACTCCATTGCCGCAACAGCCATTAATATTCCTAAAAAAAATAGTACGCTTGGTAGTTCAATTCTTGACAATGATTTTTGAAGTGGGCTTATATGAGTACTTTCATTTTCTAAAGTTGTCAATTCAAACTTTTTTCTACTTAAAATCTCAGCAATTGCAGCAATCACTGCTAATGAAAACATCATACCCAAATAGGGTGGTAAATGAGTAATTGTTTTAAATATTGGTACAAATACAATTCCACCTAACCCTAAATAAAACATTAAACTACTATGAGTTGATTTTTGTTCATTCTCCACAACAACTTCCTCTAAATTCCCTTTAAAAATAGGAAGAAATGATGCTATGACTACAGGAACAATTATTGATATTATTGAAGGCAAAAATAAGCTTTCAATTAATTTTACTGCAGTAACTTTATTTGCAATCCATAACATAGTTGTTGTTACATCTCCAATTGGCGACCAAGCTCCACCTGAGTTAGCGGCAATAACAATTAAACTAGCATACCAAACACGTAATTCATTAGATTTTACAATTTTTCGCAGAATTGAAATTAAAATAATAGTTGCCGTTAAATTATCTATCACTGCAGAAAGAAAAAAACCAATTGCACAAAATACAACAATCAGCTTTCTTTTACTTTTGGTTTTAACAAATCCCTTAATTGCTGAAAACCCATCAAAATGGTCAATAATTTCAACTATTGTCATTGCACCAATTAAAAATATTAAAATCTCAGTGGTTTTACCAAAATGATGCAACAAAGTTTCATTAAAATCTGCTATAACCAGAGTTTTCAAGGCTTCATCTACAATATAAATATTAAAATTTCCAACTGAAATAAAAGCCCACATAAGCACCATCATTGATAATGCGGGAATTAATTTGTCAATTTTTAAAGAGTGCTCCAATGTTATGGCTAAATAACCCATAACAAATATTAGAATTAAAATATTTTCCATATAAAAAAGACTATAAAAAGTTAATTTGAATACTAAAATAAATTCATTAACAAGAAAGCTAGATTAAAATACATTAGAACTACCCAAAGTAAGCAGCATATCTAATTCTTTTTGAAAAAATTTGAAGAATATTTTTACCAATTTCATAGAAAAAAAATTCCTCCTAGTTAGAAAGTAATTTTATTTTCTTACAATTTATTTAAAAATAATTAATCTCAAAACTTATATTTATCAGAGCTATTATGTCTTTTTTAATTTATTGATTTAGCGAAATAAATGTACAGTTTTTTTTAAATTAAAATGAAAATAACAAACAAAAAAAAACCGAGATAAAAATCTCGGTTTGTCAATATTAAAATTGTCTTAAAAACATAAAAGTTAAAGCTCCTACAATAAATCCAATTGCTGCAAGCCAAGCAATATTTTTAAAATACCAAAAGAAATTAATTTTTTCCATTCCCATAGCAACAACTCCTGCTGCTGAACCTATAATTAACATACTTCCTCCTGTACCTGCTGAAAATGCAATAAAGTGCCAAATATGATCATCTAGTGGTTCTTGAAACATTCCCATACTTGCGGCAACTAAAGGAACATTATCTACAACTGCAGAACCCAAACCTAAAAGCATAATAACCACATCTGTATTTGGAATAATAGTTTTTAAATGTTCTGCGCCAATAAATAACATCCCTAACGATTCAAGGGCTGCAACAGCCATTAAAATACCAAAAAAGAACAATACACTAGGCATTTCAATTCTTGATAAGGATTTGTGAACTGGGCTATGAAATCCATGAGAATCATCTCCTTCATCATCAATTGCATGTGAAATGCTAAACTGAGATCTGCTATATATTTCTGCGAAAATTCCAACCACAGCTAAAGACAACATCATACCAACATAAGGAGGTAAATGAGTAACTGTTTTAAAAATTGGCACAAAAATTATTGCTGACAAACCTAAATATAACATTGTTGGTCCATATTTGCTTTTAGCTCCTACTTCTTCTCCTTCAACAATATCTAAATCTCCTTTAAATGGTTTCATAAATGAAGCAATTAAAACTGGAACAATAACGCATAATAATGAAGGAATAATTAAATATTCAATCAATTTTCCAGAAGTTACTTTTTTACCAATCCAAAGCATTGTTGTTGTAACATCTCCAATTGGTGACCAAGCTCCACCCGCATTAGCGGCAATAATTATTAAACCTGCAAACCACAAACGAGTTTCTTTATCATTAATAATTTTCTGTAGAATAGTAATTAATACAATTGTTGCTGTTAAATTATCTATAATTGCAGATAAAATAAAGGCAAGGGCTGCAAAAATCCACAATAGTCTTTTCTTGTTTTTGGTTTTAATGTAATTTTTAAACGTTGCAAAACCATCAAAATAATCTATAATTTCAACAATTGTCATAGCTCCTAACAAGAAAAATAAAATTTCTGCTGTTTTTCCTAAATGGTGCAACAAAGTTTCTTCTAATAAATGGTGCTTTTCTTCACTTGTAAAATTAGAAAAACCATCAATTAAGGCATGAGCTGCAGAATCAAACCAATTTGTAAAATTATCAATCCCAAAAGCTACAATAGCCCAAAGTATTGCCATCATACCTAATGCAGGTATTAACTTATCTAATTTTAAATTGTGTTCTAATGTTATTGCTAAATAACCTAAAATAAAAATTATTATAATGAGTGTTTCCATATGATTGTTTAAACTAGTTGATTAAGTGCTATTTCAAAAGCTGTTTTACAAATTTCTTTTTTACTATTATTTTTCTGATATGTTTTTTCCAATGCTTTTTTAATAGTATTTGATGTATCATCAAAAATAGCACTATCCTTCATTGGTAATTCAATTTTTGATTCCATTAAATATGCAAATACTCTTGCAATACCACAATTAGAAATAAAATCCGGCAGCAAACTTACTTTTTTATCTGCAAATTCCATTATAGGGCCGAAAAATATTTCTTTATCTGCAAAAGGGACATTCGCTCCTGGTGAAATTACTTCTAAACCAGACGCAATCATTTTGGCTACTTGTTCTTGTGTAACCAAACGTGAAGCAGCTGCAGGAATAAATATTTCTGACGGCAAACTCCAAATTTTCTCATTTATTTCTTCAAAAGCAATTAGACTAGCGTTATTTAACTTATTTTTATCTTTATGTAAAAATAAGTGGGTCATTTCTTCCATTGAAAACCCATTTTCATTTATTAAACCTCCAGAAATATCAATGATTCCAACAACTTTAGCACCCAATTGTGTTAAATAATAAGCTGCTGCTGCCCCAACATTTCCAAAACCTTGAATTATAGCTCTTTTCCCTTCTAATTTTCCTCCGTAAATATTATAATAATGTTTCACAGCTTCAGCAACGCCATAACCGGTTAACATATCGGCTACTGTATATTTTTTAGACAAGTCTGGAGAAAACTTTTTATCTTCAATCACTTTAATAACTCCATGACGTAATTGACCTATTCTATTAATTTTTTCAGCTTCAGTAGGTTTAAAATGCCCATTAAAAACACCTTCTTGTGGATGCCAAACACCACAATCTTCAGTCATAGGAATAACATCGTGAATTTCATCAACATTTAAGTCACCACCTGTTCCGTAATAAAATTTTAATAGTGGAGAAACTGCTTTATACCATCGTCTTAAAACTTCTTCTTTCCTTGGGTCGTTTGGATCAAAATTAATACCCGATTTTGCACCACCTATTGCTGGGCCAGATACTGTAAACTTCACTTCCATAGTTTTAGCTAAAGAAAGCACCTCATTCATATCCAATCCTTTACGCATTCTTGTTCCTCCTCCTGCAGCACCACCACGTAACGAGTTTATTACTGTCCAGCCTTCTGCTTCTGTTTCTTGGTCTTTCCAATGAAACACTATTTCTGGTTGTTTATTTTCATACTTTTTTAATAATTCTTTCATGTTTTAATGTTTATAAAATCAAAATTCATTTAACTATTCAATTGTTTGCTTAAATTTTATTCTTTTAAAAGAAGTCACAATTGTGTCATAATTATATTGATTTAGAATTATTATTTTTTAGTAACAATGGCAACAAATATAGTAAAAACTATACTTGTTTTAAGAAGATTTCTCCAGAACTATGGTCTTTTTTTGCACCAGTAACACTGCTTAAACAATTCACCTTATTTTCATTACGCAATAAACCTAAAAAAGCAAAAATTAAAGCTTCCTTATAATTAATTATATCAGAATCAGGAATTACGATAATGTTTTTTGTTGAATTTTTAAGTTCTTCAATTAAAAAAGTATTAAAAGCTCCTCCACCCGTAATTAACAAACTAGAATTTGAGCTATTATCTAAAAAATTCAATATTTGAAAAACAATATGGGCTACAAAAGTTCTTAAAACATCCTCCACTTCTAATTGATAATTATTAATAATTGGAAAAATTATTTCTTTTACAAACTCAAAGCCTAAGGATTTTGGTGTTGGTGCTTTATAAAATGAAATTGCATTTAATTCATCTAGTAAATTTTGATGAATTTCACCCGTTTTAGCTATATTACCACTTTCGTCAAAATTGAAACCTATCATTTTTGAATAATGGTTCAAAACAATATTTACTGGACAAATATCAAAAGCAATTCTTTTATTTTTTTCTTGAAATGAAATATTTGCAAAACCGCCTAAATTTAAACAGTATTTATATTGGAAAAATAACAATTGATCTCCAATTGGAACCAACGGTGCTCCTTGTCCGCCAAAAGCAACATCTTGCGTTCTAAAATCACATATTACATTTAAACCAGTAACAGAACTAATAGTTTGTCCATCACCAATTTGAAGAGTATAACCTTCATTCGGTTTATGAAAAATAGTATGCCCGTGTGAAGCTAGAAAATCAATTGTTGTTATAATATTTTTTGAAATAAATGTATTCACCGCTTCACCTAAATATCTACCATAAGTTATGTTTAACGCAACAATTTCATCGGCTGAAGCTGTAAAAGCATTTCTTAAAGTATGCTCCCACTCTGTAGTATATGGAATAGTTTCACAGAAAATTATTCTAAATTTATAACCACTTCTATCTTTATAAATTTGTGTATACACAATATCTAATCCATCTAAAGACGTGCCGGACATAAGCCCAATAATATGCCAAATTTTATTATTCATACTTCAAAAATAACGATTTCTAATATGTTACATATTTAACAATTTTTTAGGTATAAAAGACTTATATTTGATAAAAAGTACCACTAAATAACAAAATTTTATCAATTATGGATTTTAACTTATCGGAAGAACAAATAATGATCCGCGATGCAGCTCGCGATTTTGCTCAAGCTGAACTGCTCCCTGGCGTAATTGAACGCGATGAAAAACAACAATTTCCTGCTGAACAAATTAAAAAAATGGGAGAACTTGGTTTTTTAGGAATGATGGTGGATCCAAAATACGGAGGAAGCGGTTTAGATACAGTTTCTTATGTATTAGCCATGGAAGAAATATCTAAAATAGATGCATCGGCTTCTGTTGTAATGTCTGTTAACAATTCATTAGTTTGTTGGGGCTTAGAACATTATGGTACAGAAGAACAAAAACAAAAATATTTAATTCCTTTAGCAAAAGGAGAAATAATAGGTGCGTTTTGTTTAAGCGAACCAGAAGCTGGCTCTGATGCAACATCACAAAAAACGACCGCCATAGATAAAGGAGATTATTATTTGTTAAACGGTACAAAAAACTGGATTACTAATGGTAACAATGCAAGCATTTATTTGGTAATAGCACAAACGCATCCAGAAAAAATGCATAAAGGAATTAACGCCTTAATCGTTGAAAAAGGAATGGAAGGTTTTGTGGTAGGCCCAAAAGAAAATAAATTAGGAATTAGAGGTTCTGATACACATTCATTAATGTTTACAGATGTAAAAGTTCCAAAAGGAAACAGAATTGGAGATGATGGTTTTGGTTTTAAATTTGCAATGAAAACATTAGCTGGAGGAAGAATTGGAATTGCTTCACAAGCCTTAGGAATTGCATCTGGCGCTTATGAATTAGCATTAAAATATTCTAAAGAACGCAAAGCCTTTGGTAAAGAAATTAGCAAACATCAGGCAATTGCATTTAAATTGGCAGATATGGCTTTACAGATTGAAGCTGCACGTCACCTTTGCATAAAAGCCGCTTGGGAAAAAGACCAAAAACTAAACTACGATTTAAGTGGCGCAATGGCAAAATTATATGCTGCCGATATGGCCATGCAAGTAACTATAGAGGCGGTTCAAATACACGGTGGTTATGGATTTGTAAAAGAATATCATGTAGAACGTTTAATGCGCGATGCTAAAATTACGCAGATTTACGAAGGAACTTCTGAAATTCAAAAAATCGTAATCTCCAGAAGTATTTTACAAGATTAAAATAAGTTGGGCGTGCCGGCAATAAAAATTACCGGCACGTCTTTCACTAAATCTTTTGCAAAAAAGCTAAAGGATATCGTTTCAATCGCTCACGCAAAAAACAAAAAAACCTCTTTCAAAGAGCTTTTTTTGATTTTTAAATATTAATTGATACTTATACTCTATATGTATCAGCCTTCCAGTTTTTAATTAACTTTTTAATTTCCTTTTCTGATAAGGTTTCTTTTTCTGCTCTATCAACCAAAGCAACAATTTCTGTATCTGAAGCAAAACGTAAACCTATAATTTGTCTGGTAGTTATTTTACTACTTAACGGCTTGCCGGTTAGTATAAAATAACGAAGTTTTTCTTCAGCTCTAATAGCTCTATCCTGAGCTTTTAAAGCAAATGCTCTGATATAATAAAATAAGAGTAAAAAAATAATTGAAACCAATATTAATAAAGAGGCCGAATATAAATTTTCTTCACTAGATTTTATAAAATTTCTGATAGCTCCAATTAACAAAATAACAATTGCTAAAAATGCGACACCATGGAAACCAGCTACCAACCGAGCATGGTTTTTAAAATTCTGTTCTTTCATAAATAATTTTTTTAATTTATATTAGTAAATATAATATTTTAACTTGAATTAGAGAATAAGTAACTTATATCAAATAACTAGATCCATAAAAAGTAAACAATAACACTAATAATATCTTGAATTTATATAATTTATAGAGATAGACCTATTGAGAATAATTCAATAACGCAATAAATAAGAATTTTTATTAGAAACCATTAAAACCTTCTAAATAAAACGTCAATAAAAATTTAGGGGAAAGTTCAAAAAAAAACCTTCAACAAAAAAGTTGAAGGTTTTCAAAAGAAAG
>NZ_JAEINV010000003.1 GCF_016342705.1 Lutibacter sp.
CGCTTCTTAAGCGGTTTCTCTGAATAATACATAATAAGTTGATTTTGTGTCAACTTATTTTAGGACGGGACAGTTTTAACAAAAAAAGCTATTGATTTTTCAATAGCTTTTTTTGTTTCTATTAACATTATAAATTAAAAAACCCAAACTTATGTTTGGGTTTTTATGGTGGTGCCTCCAGGAATCGAACCAGGGACACAAGGATTTTCAGTCCTTTGCTCTACCAACTGAGCTAAGGCACCATCGCTTTAGCGGTTGCAAATATAAATGTATTTTTTAGACAAATCAAAACAATTTTAAAAAAATCTGTTGTATTTTTGATACTTCTTAAAAAATTATATGAACTTAATAATTGATTGCGGAAATACGAGAATTAAATTAGCTGTTTTTAACAATAGCAAAATGATTTATAATGAAGCATTTACGACTCATAATTTTTTAGAAGAGGTTGTAAATTGTATTGAAAAGTATAAGTGTAATAATGCAATAATTTCTTCAGTTGGTGATTTAAAAATTGAAGAAATAAATACAATTAAAGAAAAAATTCCACTTATTCAGGTAAATTCAACGTTGAAAATTCCTTTTTTCAACAAATATAGCACCCCAAAAACGCTTGGAGTAGATAGAATTGGATTGGTGGCTGCAGCTGTTTCTCAATTTCCAAAAAAAAATGTATTAGTTATTGATGCAGGAACTTGTATAACCTATGATTTTGTTGATGCTAAAGCCAACTATTATGGTGGTGCAATTTCTCCAGGAATTAATATTAGATATAAGTCCTTAAAAAAATTTACAAAAAAATTACCTTTGTTAAAGCCCAATTTTAATGTTCAATTAATTGGAGATTCTACAGAAACAAGCATTCATTCTGGTATAATTAATGGTGTTTTAGGTGAAATGGACTCAATAATTGAAAGGTATAGAATTAAAAATGAAGATTTAACAGTAGTTTTAACAGGTGGTGACGTTAAATTCTTGTCAAATAAATTAAAAAATAGCATCTTTGCCAATTCTAATTTCTTATTAGAAGGATTGAACTCAATTTTGACCTATAATTTAAAATAAATGGTAAAAAAAATAATAGTAGTATTTACAACTCTATTTATAACAATTGGTAGTTTTGCTCAAAAAAACAACACTTCAGCATATTCTTTTTTTGGTATTGGAGATGTTAATAGCTCAAATACGGTAGAACAATTAAGTATGGGTGGTATTGGGGTTTCTTTAGATGATAGTTTTCATTTAAATTTATCTAACCCAGCATCAAATTCATCATTAAGTTTTACAACGTATGCAATTGGTCTTGAAAATAAAAATATTAGAGCAAATGATGGTACGGATAAACAAAAAGCGGCAGCAACGTACTTATCATATTTAGCTTTAGGAATTCCTTTGGGTGAAAAAGGAGGTTTAACCTTTGGATTGTTGCCAAATTCATCTGTAGGCTATTCTTTAACTTCTAATACTTATTCATCAAGTGATGAGTTAGAAGAGATAACTTTTTATAATGGAGAAGGCGGAACAAATAAAGTTTTTTTAGGATTTGGATTTGAAGTATTTAAAGGTTTTAGTGTTGGATTGCAAGGAAATTATTTATTTGGTAAAATTGATAATAGTGTAGTTAATCAAATTAAAGATGTAACATTAGCAACTAAATACCAAA
The DNA here is from genome assembly GCF_016342705.1 of Lutibacter sp. GTDB lineage: Bacteria > Bacteroidota > Bacteroidia > Flavobacteriales > Flavobacteriaceae > Lutibacter. Next base: position 1,664 of record NZ_JAEINV010000003.1, read on the forward strand.
CAATTGCAAATGTTAAAAGTTTTTCATTAAATACTGGCTTTCAATATAAGAAGGAATTAAAAAATAAATTAAATTTGCACTTTGGAGGGAATTTTAACCTAGAAAGTGAGATTAAATCTAACGGGAATGAATATTTGTATTCTGTTTCTTTAGGTTCTTATGAAACACCAAAAGATACAATTTTAAGTACAGAAAGCGAAGGTGTTATGAAATATCCTTTGAAAAGTTCATTAGGAGTTGGAGTTGGTAAGGAAAATAAATGGTACGCAGGGATTGATTATAGTTATCAAAAAGCAATTGAATTAAGCGGTAGTGTTTTTAGTAATTATTCTAAAATTAAATATGATGATTCTAATAAGTTATCTTTAGGTGGTTACTATATTCCAAAATACAATTCAATTACAAGTTACTGGAATAGAGTTACTTATAGAGCTGGTGTTAAATTAGAGAAAACGGGACTTTTAGTAGATGGTTTAGGAAGTGGGAATGATTTCACTGCAATTGATGATTTTGGCATATCTTTTGGTATAGGATTACCAGTGAGTAACCAGTTATCAAATTTAAATTTAGGTTTTGAGTTTGGAAAAAGAGGTGAAGTCTCAAATGGATTAGTTAAAGAAAATTATGTAAATTTTAGATTAAGTCTTTCGCTTAACGATAAATGGTTTAGAAAATTAGAAATATTTTAATAAAAGAACAAGAAGATGAAAAAAATGAAACAAATTTTAACAGTACTATTTTTAGTAGTTTCGGTATCGGTTGTGTTTTCTCAAGAAGATAATAATGATTGTTATATTAAATACAATCTTTTTAAAGGAGACTACAGCTCTAAAAAATATGATACTGCTTATGAGAACTGGATATGGTGTATGGATAATTGTCCTACATTATCAGTAAATATTTATAAGATGGGTATTAAAATTGCTGAAGATAGATTAGAGAATGCTACTGAAGCAGATAAACCAGCTGCAAGAGAACTAGTAATGAGAGTTTATACACAAAGATTACAACATTTTCCAGACGATGCAGCTGATGTATATAATGATGTAGCTAGCTTTAAAGCAGATCAAGGTGCTTCTGATGATGAAGTTTTTGGTTGGATTGAAAAGGCATTTAAGGCTGATGTTACTGCGGTAAATGCTAGAAATATCTATAAGTATTTTGATATAATTTTGAATAAAAATAAAGATACTGATGCTCAAAAAGTTTTTGATACGTATGATGAAGTAAGTGAAGGTCTTGAATTAAAAAGAGAAGAATACACTAAGAAAATTGATATTATTAACGCGAAAGATTCTACTAGATTAAGTTCTAAAGATGTTAAAAATAGAGATGCATACCAACAAGTTTTAACTAACTTATCATTAGTTGAAACAGGGTTAGATGCTAAATTATCTGCAATTTCAACTTGTGAAAACTTAATACCTTTAAATAAAAAGTATTTTGAAGAGAACAAAACAAATGCAGAATGGTTAAAAAGAGCAGTATCAAGAATGTTTAATAAAGAATGTACTGGAGACCCTTTCTACCCAAAATTGGTTGAAGCCTATGTACATGCAGATCCTTCACCTTCTGCTTCTGTTTTTTATGCAGATATCCTAATGAACAGAGGAGAAACTAACAAAGCAATGGATTATTTTAAGAGAGCTATTGATCAGGAAACTGATACTTATAAAAAAGCTGGAAATTTATATAAAGTTGCTAGAATTTTAAGTAAGCAAGGTAGAAAAAGTGAAGCTAGAAGCTATTGTTATAAAGCATTAGATTATGCACCAACAATGGGAAAAGCCTATTTATTAATTGCAAGTATGTATGCAACTAGTGCTAATTCTTGTGGAGATGATGTAGTTTCTAAAAGAATGGTATATGTAGCTGCTTTAAATATGGCATATAAAGCAAAAGCTGTAGATCCAAGTATTAGTGGTCATGCAAATAAATATATTGCAAGTTATTCAGAAAATATTCCAACTACAAAAGATTTATTTGTTGCGGGTGTAAAATCTGGTACATCGTTTAAAATTAACTGTTGGATTAATGAAACTGTTAGAGTTCCTTAATAAATAGTTTTAAAATAGTATAATTGATTATATTTGTTGAATGACAAAATCAGTTGTAAAAAATATAATAAACATTGCTGTAGTTATAACTATGGCAATGTTTTTTTCGTGTAAAAATGACGCAAAAGAAGTGCGTGATTTTTTAGCAGATAAAAATTTACCAATAGGTGAATCTTATAATATTGACCATAAGCATACAGATTCCGGTAGAATAGATGTTAAAATGAAGGCGCCAGTAATGCTAGATTTTGACAATAGAAAGGTGCATCCATATTCAGAATTCCCTAAAGGAATTAAAATTACGACTATTGATAAAAATAAAGATTCTGTAACTATAGAAGGTGATTATGCTAAAAATTATAGGTTAACACAAGTGTCTGAATTGAGAAATAATGTAATAATTATTAACCATAAAGAAAAAACGAAGTTAACAACGGAAGAAGTTTATTGGGATCAAAAAACACATTACTTTTTTACAGAGAAAAGATTTGTTTTTTATACTGAAACTGATACAATTAATGGAATAGGTTTTGAAGCATCTGAAGATTTAAAAAAATGGTGGGTTAAAAACCAAAGTGGAGTTATTGAAATTAAAGATTAAGAAATGAATAAAATTTATAAAATATTTGAGTATGGTTATTTAATAATAGCTATTGTTTTTATTGTTGAAACAGTGTTGAGTTGGAATGCAGATAGAGAAAAAGCCTATTTAATGCTGTTATTTGCTGTAGTTGCAATTTTTATGTATTTTTTCAAAAGAAGATTTAGAAATCGAATTCAAAACCGAAATAAAAATTAAATGGGGATTGATATTGTTGTTATTTTAATTTCAATTTTACTTTCAGCTTTTTTCTCTGGAATGGAAATAGCCTATGTGTCGGCTAATAAATTTCAAATAGAATTAGAAAAAAAGAAAGAAGGTTTTACTTCAAGAATATTAGGGAAGCTTACGGCAAAATCATCAAAATTTATTACAACCATGTTGGTTGGTAACAACATTGCATTAGTAGTTTACAGTTTTTCAATGGGTAAGTTTTTAACAGATTTACTGCCAAATGGAACATTTAATGAAATTGGTATATTAATAATTCATACTGTAATTTCTACCTTGGTTATTTTAGTTACAGCCGAATTTTTACCGAAAGCAATTTTTAGAATTTACGCCAATGAAACGTTAGTTTTCTTAGCACCTGTTACCTATGTTTTTTATATAATATTTCATTATATATCTAATTTTATAACTTTTATTTCAGATTTCTTTTTAAAAATTATTTTTAATTCAGATAAAGATATTCAACAAACAGAATTTAGTAAAGAAGAACTTGGAAATTATATTTCAACCCAATTAGAACATTCTAATGGTAGTGATGATGTAGATTCTGAAATTCAAATATTTCAAAATGCCCTAGAATTTGATACTGTAAAAGCACGTGAAATAATGATTCCAAGAACTGAAATTGTTGCAGTTGATATTAAGGAAAATATTTCGGCCTTAAAAAAATTATTTATTGAAACAGGATATTCTAAAATATTGGTGTATAATGAGTCTCTTGATGATATTTTAGGATACGCACATGCATTTGAATTATTTAAAAAACCAAAAAATATTAAATCCATTCTATTACCTGTAGAATTTGTTCCTGAAAGTATGATGATTAATAATGTTTTAAACATTTTAATTAAAAAGAAACGAAGTATTTCTGTTGTTTTAGATGAGTTTGGAGGAACATCAGGAGTTATTACTGTAGAAGATATTGTAGAAGAGCTATTTGGTGAAATAATTGATGAACACGATACTGTAGAGCTTTTAGAAAATCAAATTAATAATCGTGAATTTGAATTTTCAGCGCGCTTGGAGGTAGATTATTTAAATGAGAATTACAATCTAAATATTGAAGAAGATGAAGCTTATGAAACCTTAGGAGGCTTTATAGTTTATCATAACGAAGACATTCCAAAACAAGATGAAATAATTAAAATTAACAATCTTCATTTCAAAATGTTAAAGGTAGATTCTTCAAAAATCATGGAAGTTTATGTGAAAGTAATGGATAAAGCTGATTAATTGAAAAATTATATAAAAAACTCATCCAAATACTGGTTAATAATATTCAATTAACTTTCATAATTAAATACTAAATTGTATTTTCGCAAACTGTAATAAAAGAAATAATATAATGGCAATTTTATCAAAAATTAGAGATCGTTCAATGTTTTTAATCCTAATTGTAGGATTAGCGTTATTTGCATTTGTACTTGATCCAAGCTCAATTCAAAATTTTTTCAGTTCAAGCAAAATTAATTCAATAGGTCAAGTTAATGGAGATGATATTGATAGAGAAGAATTTGCACAACAAGTAGAAGCTTATAGAACACAAAGCGGAGGAAGAGCAACTCAAATGCAAGCTGTAAACGCTGTTTGGAATGCTATGGTAAGTGAAAAAATGTTTGCAAACCAGTTAGAAAAAGCTGGTATTGTAGTTGGTGAAAAAGATATTTGGGACGCGATGGTTTCTTTACCTGAAGTACAAAATTCTCCTATGTTTAAAAATGAAGCAAATTTATTTGACGAAGAAAAGTTAAAAGAATATATTGCTAATTTAAAGGACGAGGCTGAAGCAGGTAATAAAGAAGCTTGGGTAAATTGGTTAGCTACAGAAAAAAACATTAAACAAAATTTAGAGCGTCAGGCATACACATCGTTAGTGAGTGCTGGTTTAGGTGCATCTTTAGCTGAAGGTAGACGAGATTATTTATCTCAAAACACCAAAATAGATGCTGAGTATGTTTTTGTTCCTTATTCTTCTATAAGTGATAGTTTAACTGTTGTTTCAAGAGATGAGATTAAAAAATATCTAGAAAATAACACTAAGAAATTTAAGTCTGAAGCTACACGTTCCTTAGAATATGTAAAATTTGATATTGCTCCTTCAGAGAAAGATGATGCAGAAGTGAAAAGTGTAGTTGAAAGCTATATTAACGATAGAGAAGAGTACAGTAATGCTGCTAAAACTACAGTTCAAATTGCAGGATTAAAAACAGCTACTCACTATGAGTCTTTTATGAATGACAACAAGTCTGATTTACCAATGACTGAAGGTTATAAATATAAAAATCAACTTCCTGCAACAATTTCAGAAGAAATTTTTGCAGCATCAAATGGTGATGTTGTAGGGCCTTATAAAGAAAATGGTTTTTATAAAATTTCAAAAGTTATTGAGACTGTTCAAATTGCAGATTCTGTTAAATCAAGTCACATTTTAATTCCATTTGTTGGAGCTACTCGTTCTACTTCATTAAAAACTAAAGAAGAAGCAAAGAAATCTGCTGATAGTGTGTTTGCTTTAGTAAAAGGTAATAAAACTAAATTTGCTGAAATAGCTGATGAAATTAATACTGATGGAACAAAAGGAAAAGGTGGTGATATAGGTTGGATTAGAAAAGATCAAGCATTTTCGCAATCTTTTGATAAGGATTTTGCAAACTTTATTTACAAAAATAACGCTGGTACAATGGGAGTTGTTGAAACTGCATTTGGTTACCATGTAATTAGCGTTGATGAGCAAAAGAAAGCAGAACCAGCTGTTAAATTAGCTACATTCTCAAGATTAATTGAACCTTCTGAAGAAACAGAGAATGCTATTTTTGAAAGCGCTGAAACATTAGCGTCTAAATTAGCTGGTGAAGGTAATCTAGAAGATATTGCTAAAGAAAATGGCTACAATGTTCAATCAGCCTTTAATTTAAAAGCATTGGATGAAAATTTACCAGGGTTACTTAACCAACGTCAAATTGTAACTTGGTCTTTTGATGCTTCAAGAGAAATTGGTGATTCTAAAAGATTTGATTTTGATGTGAATGGAAACAGAGGTTATGTGGTTGTTGTTTTAAAAAATAAAACAGATAAAAACGGTACTGTAATAACTTCAGATTTAATTGCGCAAATTCGTCCTGAACTTATAAATAAAAAGAAAGCTGAATTAATTAAAAAGAAAATGACAGGAGCTACCTTAGAAGAAGTTGCAAAAAATTCTAATTCAACTGTTAGTGCGGCTTCATTAATAACAATGGCTAGCCCATTAATCTCAGGAGTTGGAAATGAGCCGGGAGTTGTTGGAGCTATGTCTACTTTGGGAGTTAATAAAGTTTCTAGTTTAATTGAAGGTGATAAGGGTGTGTTTATTGTAAAAGTAACGAATAGACCTAATCCAGCTGAATTGGAAAATTATGATAATTTCCGTAAACAAATTGTTGCAAAATTAGGAGCAAGAAGTTATCAATTGTACCAAGTGTTAGAGGATAATGCTGATATTGTTGATAATAGAGCTAAATTCTTTTAATTAGAATTTACTACTTAAACATAAAAAAAGACCGAGATAAATCTCGGTCTTTTTTATTTAATGAATTGTTGGTTCACAAGTTATTTTTTTAAATAAATACATTTATAGTGATAAAAAAAACCAGAGAATTCAATTCTCTGGTTTTATAAATTATAACCTTAAAAAGTGATTATTTTAACCGTTCATAGAGATTAAAAATTCATCATTTGAAGTTGTGTATTGAATTTTACTTTTAATAAACTCCATAGCTTCCACAGGGTTCATATCAGCAAGATATTTTCGTAAAACCCACATACGTTGAACTGTTTTAGCATCTAATAGTAAATCATCTCTACGCGTACTAGATTTCACTAAATCAATAGCAGGATATATTCTTCGGTTTGCAATATTTCGTTCTAATTGAAGCTCCATATTACCTGTACCTTTAAATTCTTCAAAAATAACCTCATCCATTTTAGAACCAGTTTCAGTTAAAGCAGTTGCTATAATAGATAAAGAACCTCCGTTTTCAATATTTCTTGCAGCTCCAAAAAAGCGTTTTGGTTTGTGTAAAGCATTTGCATCAATACCACCTGATAAAATTTTTCCAGAAGCTGGTGCAACTGTGTTGTAGGCTCTTGCTAAACGTGTAATTGAATCAAGTAAAATAACTACATCGTGTCCACATTCTACTAATCTTTTAGCTTTTTCTAAAACAATATTAGCAACACGTACGTGTTTTTCTGCAGGTTCATCAAAAGTTGACGCTACAACTTCACCTTTAACGCTTCGTTGCATGTCGGTTACCTCTTCAGGTCTTTCGTCAATTAATAAGATGATTTGATAAACTTCAGGATGATTTGATGCAATTGAATTAGCAATGTCTTTTAATAACATTGTTTTACCAGTTTTAGGTTGAGATACAATCATACCTCTTTGTCCTTTCCCTAGCGGTGAAAATAAATCAATAATTCTAGTTGAAAGTGTACTGTTTTTACCTGCTAAGTTGAATTTTTCTTGAGGAAATAATGGTGTTAAATGCTCAAAAGAAACTCTGTCTCTTACCACATTTGGACTTAAACCATTAATTTTAGAGACTCTAATTAAAGGAAAATATTTTTCACCTTCTTTTGGTGGTCTAACTACACCTTTAACTGTATCTCCTGTTTTTAACCCAAATAATTTTATTTGAGATTGAGATAAGTAAATATCATCTGGTGATGAAAGGTAATTATAATCCGACGATCTTAAAAATCCATAACCATCAGGCATCATTTCTAAAACACCTTCACTTTCTATAATTCCATCAAATTCATAATCTGGATCTCTATATCTATTGCCAGATTTTCTAGGTACTTTAGTGTCTCTAGGTTGGTTAGGTGTTTGCGGTGTATTAGTGTTCTGTTGGTTGTTTTGTTGAGGATTTCCTTGACCTTGAGGCTTATTTTGGTGTTTAGGTTTATTTTGTTGATTAGGATTTATTCGCTCCCTTTTAGCCTGAATTGGAGTTGGTTTTTCATTAGTATTTACTTCTTTATCGGTTTTCTCAAAATCTAATTTGGGTTGAGCAGGTAAAGGTTTTACTACTTTTCTAACATCTGGTTTTTTAATAACTTCCTTAAAAACTGGCTTGTTGATAGTTTGAGCTTCTTTTGAAGCTATTTCTTTTGAAGTCACTTCTGTAGCTGTTGTAGTTTCTACTGTTGATTCAGTTACTATAGATGGTACATCGGAAATAATAGTCTTTTTAAAAGGGTTGGCAGCTTTTACATTTTCCTTGTTAGGTTTAGCTTTTTTAACGATTCTTTTTCGTTTTATTTTGCCATCGCTATCATTGGCTTTTTCGTTTTGTGTAACGTTAACAGGAGTTGCTGCTTGGATGTCTAATATAGCATACACTAAATCTAATTTTTTTAGTTGACTATATTTTTTAGCTCCAATAGTTTTAGCAATCTCTTGTAATTCTAAAAGGGTTTTCTCCTTTAGTTGGGAAATTTCAAACATTATTTAAATATATAATAATTGTTAATGTATTAATTGTAGTTTCTTAATTGTTAAGAATTTAATTGTGAGTAAATCAATTGTGGTGATATAAGTTTTGGTTGTAGTTGTTGTACACAATTATGAGTATCAATAATGCAAATATATAAATTTATTTTATATAGTTATATTTAATTCTTTAAAAATAAAATGTATTTTTGCAAACAATAAAATATAATATGATTCAAAGAATTCAAACCGTTTATTTATTGCTTGCAACTATTGGTTCAGGTGGACTAATATTTGTTTTTGATTTATGGAAAAATGTGGAAGGCATTTCGTTTTTTGTTATAGATGCTTTTAATTCTGGAAATACATGGTTATTGATGATGGCGGTATTATTTTTTATTTCAGCATTTTTAACATTTTTTACAATATTTCTATTTAAGAATAGAAAATTGCAATTTGTTTTGGGAAGGCTATCAATTTTGATCAATTTTATTTTATTAGGTGTTCTTATATATTTTTCACAAAATTTATCTGGAGAAACAATAGTTTCTGAGAAAGGTATTGGGTTAGTTATTCCTATTTTGTCCATTGTGTTAGTTGTGTTAGCTAATAGAGCAATAAAAAGGGATGAAGAACTTGTAAAATCTGTGGATAGATTGAGATAAACCTAACATCTTAGTATATTATGTGCAAAAAAACCATTTCAATTTTTATTGAAATGGTTTTTTATTTCTAACGGTTTTCAGTGATAAATAAATATCACTACTTTTGGGTATGTTTAAGATTATCTAATTAAATATATTTGAAATGAGGAAAAAGATGGAAAAGATCAAAGTACATATTGCAGACGACCATCAAATTTTAATTGATGGTATTATTGCAGTTTTATCTTCTGAAGAAAACATTGAAGTTGTTGGGTACTCACTTAATGGTGCGGATGTTTTAAATTGGTTTGCTGCTAATGAAGCTGATGTTTTAATTTTAGACATTAATATGCCAAAAGTTGATGGAATTGCAGTTCTGCAAAACTTTGTAAAACAAAATTTTCAACAAAAAGTAATTGTCTTATCTAGTTATGATGATGTTAAGTTAATTAAAGAAGTCTTAAAGATAGGTGCAGTTGGTTTTTTAGCTAAAAAATGTGCCGGAGAAAATATTGTTGAAGCAATTATTAAAGTTTCTAAAGGAGAACAATATTTAGAAAAAAGTATACAGCAAAAGCTATTAAATACTTTTAACAAACAATCTACAAGTAAAGAGTCTATTTCTCAAGATGGCCCATTTTTTAGCTCATTAACTCCACGTGAATTAGAAGTGCTTCAATTAATTGCAAGACAATATAACACAAAAGAAATAAGTGCAGAACTACATATTTCTGTTAATACTGTTGAAACACATAGAAAAAACCTAATTTCAAAACTAAATGTAAAAAATGTTGTTGGATTAGCTATTTATGCGCTAAAAAATGACTTAGTTTAGGTATCTTAGTATTTATATTTATTTAATATGTACAAACTAAGACTTACTATTTGTAAAATTATACTTTTTAATTTATTGGTATTTACCATTCAAAATTCCTTTTCTAAAAACTTTTTTACGGAATTTGAACTTCAAGTTAATTCTGAGAATAAAGAAATTATAGCAATTAAAAAATTATTAGCAGAAGGCAATACAAAGGATGCGCTGGAAAGACTTTATGTACTTTTAAAGGAAGCTAATCATAAAAAAAATAATCGACTAATTTTAGAGGTAAATTTGCTGTTAGCAGATATTTATAGGGATAATGGAGATTATATTAAATCTAATGGTTTTTTAACAAACGCGTTAAATTCCGCTCAAAAAAATAAAGATGAAATTCAAATTATTTACTTTAAAAAGGGTGGGAATTTTCAATATGAAGGCAATGTAGATAGTGCTATGGTGAATTATGAAAAATCTATTTTTATAGGAAACCAAATTGAGAAAAAATACGATTTAAAAGCAAAAGTACACGCAAATCTTTCAGGAATTTATTATTTAAAAGCCAATTATCCAAAAGCTATTGAACATTCTAAAATAGCTGTAGAATATCAAAGAATTTTAGGAAACAAAGAAATTGAAGCAGGTATTTTAAATAATTTAGGAGGTATTTATTATATGACTGGTGAATACAAAGAAGCGCTTAAAACTTTTGAAAGTGCTTTGGCATTGGTTGGTTTTGGTCAAAAGGAACTTCAGAAAAAAACTAGAAACACTTCATATATAAATATGGCATATGCCTATAGTGGGTTAAAAGATTTTGAAAAGGCATTTGAATATCAGGATAAATATTTCTCATTAAATGACTCTTTAAATCAAGAGTTAAAATATAAAGAAATTGCTGAAATTGAATCTAAGTATAATGTTGAGTCTAAAGCTAAGGAAGCTGAAATTGAAAAAGCAAAAAGAAAAGAAGCAGAGTATTTAACGTATGGTTTGAGTGTGGCTATTTTAATTCTTTTATCAGGTATTTATGTTTTGTACAAAATAATTAAATTACGGAAAAAAAATTATAAACTAAAAATTGAACAAGAGAAATTAGTCCATCAAAGTAAAGTTGAAAAAGTGAAAGGAGATTTTCAATTGAAAATTTTAACAGCAACTTTAGATGGAAGATTGGAAGAACGTAAAAAAATAGCATCAATTTTACACGACAATATTAGTGCTTTGTTGTCTGCTGCAAATTTACATTTGTACGCCAGCAAAAAACAATTAAAGGGAATAGTTCCTCAAGAAATTGAGAAATCTCAAAGTATTTTAAAAGAAGCTTCAGATCAAATTAGAGATTTGTCGCACAATTTAATTTCAGCAGTTTTGTTAAAGTTTGGACTTGGAATGGCGGTTCAAGATTTATGTGAGAAATCTTCAAATTCTAATTTAATTATTGAATGTGAGCATAAAAACCTATCTCGTTTTGAGCAGAATTTTGAAATTAAAATATTTAATATCATAAATGAATTATTAAATAATATTTTAAAACATAGTGGCGCAAACAAAGGGTTAATCAAACTAGAGCAAATTGAAGGTAATTTACAAGTTGTTGTAAGTGATAATGGAATTGGATTTGATGTTGAGAAAATTCAGGAAAAAGATGGTATTGGTATTAGCCAAATTGAAGCCAGAATAAGTGTGTTGCAAGGTTTGTTTAAAGTAAACTCAATAAAAGGCGGAACCCGTATTTTTATTTCCGTTCCAATAATATATTAACGATTTTCCAGTTCAATAATTTCTAAGTTGGAGATGTTTTCTTCATTAATTTCAAAGCGAAGAATTGTTCTAACTTTGTGAAAACCGTGTTTGCCAGCTGCGCCAGGATTCATATGTAGTAAATTCAACTTTTTATCATAAATAACTTTTAAAATATGAGAATGTCCACAAATAAATAATTTTGGTGGGTTTTTAGCTAATTCTTCTTTTATTCTAAAATCATATCTATTAGGGTAACCTCCAATGTGAGTAATCCAAACAGTAACATTTTCAATGGTAAATTTTAAATCTAAGGGAAATTCTGTTCGCATTAAATGGTCATCAATATTACCATAAACTGCTCGCAATGGTTTTAATTTTTTTATGGTATCAACAACTTCTAACGAACCAATATCTCCTGCGTGCCAAACTTCATCAGCCAGTTTAACAAATTTTAAAATTTGGTCATCAATATAGCTATGAGTGTCTGAAAGCAGTAAAATTTTTTTCATTTCGTTTTAAAAATAAAGAAATTGTAAATATGCTGTATATTTGCATCGGTGCAAAAATAACATTTCAGTTGAGATATTTTATTGAATTATCATATAAAGGAACTAATTATCACGGATGGCAATATCAGCCCAACGCAATAAGCGTGCAAGAACTTATAAATAAAGCAATGTCTACTGTTTTTAGAGTTAATATTGATATTTTGGGAGCTGGGCGCACAGATAGTGGTGTACACGCGGAGCAAATGTATGCGCATGTTGATTTGGAAAATGAATTTAATGAAGAAGAAGTACTTTATAAGTTAAATGCGCTATTACCAAAAGACATTGTAATTCATGCCGTTTTAAAGGTTGAAGATGAAGCACATGCGCGTTTTGATGCCGTTTCCAGAAGTTATGAATACCGTATTTATAGAGGAAGAAACCCGTTTTTAACAGAAACAACGTATCAACTTATTAATAAAAAGTTAAATATTGATAAAATGAATGAGGCGGCTGAAATTTTATTAACTTACACTAATTTTCAATGTTTTTCTCGTTCAAATTCTGATGTAAAAACATATAACTGTGCAATTACAAATGCTGAGTGGATTGAGAGTGGTGAATTTTTAATTTTTCATATTTCTGCAGATAGATTTCTTAGAAATATGGTAAGAGCAGTAGTTGGAACTTTAATAAAAGTTGGAGAAGACAAAATATCCATTGAAGATTTTAAAAAAATTATAGAAAGTAAAAATAGAAGCAATGCTGGGCCTTCAGCACCTGCCCACGGACTATTTTTAACAAAGGTTGAATACCCAAAAACAATATTTATTAATGAGTAAAAAAGTTACAGGTAAAGCGTTTGATCCAGTTATTTTTAAACGTTTAATGGGATTTGCAAAAAACTATAGAATGCAATTTTTTATAGGAATAATTTCTGCCATTTTACTATCGTTAGTTTCTGTAGTGAAGCCTATTTTATTGCAAAAAGTGGTAAACGTTTACTTAGAAAATAAGGATAAACAGGGATTGTTAGACTATTCTTTATTAATGATGGTTTTTTTGTTTAGTGAAGTTTTTTTACAGTTTATATTTATTTATAAAGTGAATTGGTTGGGGCAACATATTATTAAAGATATTAGAATTAAACTGCAAAAGCATATGCTGCAATTTAAAATGACCTATTTTGATAATTCATCTGTTGGGAAATTAGTAACTAGATTGGTTTCAGATACTGAAACAATTGCACAGTTTTTTGGGCAAGGATTATTTATGATTGTTAGTGATATTTTAAAAATGTTTGTGGTTGCAATTGTAATGTTGTGGATGAATTGGAAAATGGCATTAATTTCATTTATTGTTTTGCCAATTTTAATCTATGCTACTAAATTATTTCAAATTGCCATAAAAGCTTCTTTTCAGGAAGTTCGTTTGCAAGTTGCTAATTTAAATGGTTTTGTACAAGAAAGAGTGACAGGAATGAACATTGTTCAGCTTTTTAATAGAGAAAAAATAGAGTATAATAATTTTGTAAATATCAATGATAAACATAAAAAAGCATATATAAAAACAGTTTGGTATTATTCTATTTTCTTTCCAATTGCTGAAATTTTATCATCAATAGCCGTTGGGTTATCGGTTTGGTATGGTGGATTAGATGTAGTTTCTTCTGGAGCAACAAATGCAGGTGAAATAATTGCTTTTATTATGATGTCTCAAATGTTGTTTAGACCATTGCGTCAAATTGCAGATAAATTTAACACACTTCAAATGGGAATGGTTGCTGGAGATCGTGTTTTTGAAGTATTAGACACAGATAGTAAAATTGCTAAAACAGGTGATTTAGAGGCAACTCATTTTAAAGGTGATATTTCTTTTAAAAATGTTCATTTTAGTTATATAAAAGGAGAAGAAGTTTTAAAAGGTATAAATTTAGATGTAAAAGCAGGTGAAACTGTTGCCATTGTTGGAGCTACTGGAGCTGGAAAATCAACAATTATTAATTTAGTAAATCGTTTTTATGAAATTGATAATGGTGAAATTTGTATTGATGGGAATAATGTAGATGCCTATACATTAACATCCTTAAGAAAGCAAATTGCGGTAGTGTTGCAAGATGTATTTCTTTTTTCTGACACCATTTATAATAATATTGTATTAAATAATTACGAAATTTCTTTAGAAGAGGTAAAAAGAGCTGCAGAAGAAATTGGAATACACGATTTTATTATGAGTTTACCAAACGATTACAACTATAATGTGAAAGAGCGTGGCGTAATGTTATCAGCAGGACAACGACAATTAATTGCTTTTTTAAGAGCTTATGTAAGTAAACCAAGTGTGTTAATTTTAGATGAAGCAACTTCTTCAATAGATTCGTATTCCGAAAAATTAATTCAATTAGCAACAGATAAAATTACACAATACCAAACGTCAATAATTATTGCACATAGGTTAACAACAGTTAAAAAAGCAGACAGAATTATTGTAATGGATAAAGGTAATATTGTAGAGCAAGGTACTCATGCAGAGTTGCTTTCTAAAGAAGGTTATTATAAAAACTTATATGATATGCAGTTTGCTAATGAAGCTTTAATTTAAATCGTATCTAATGGTTTCAATTAATTCGTTAATAGAATTAAATAAAACAAACTCCCCATTTTTTATATAAGATATTTTTCCAGTTTCTTCTGAAACAGCTAGGCAAAGTGCATCCGTTTTTTCAGTAATACCAATGGCAGCTCTATGTCTTAATCCAAAACGAGAAGGCAATGTTTTGGTAGATAATGGTAAAATTATACGTGTTGCAATAATAAAATTATCTTTAATAATAATAGCGCCATCATGTAGCGGGCTGTTTTTGTAAAAAATGCTCTCTAATAATGGCAAGCTAATTTCGGCACTCATTTTATCGCCTGTAGGCTTTACAAAATCTAAATTATGAGTTCTTTCTAATACAATTAAAGCGCCTGTTTTTGTGTTTGCCATAGCCTCACAAGCTGCAACAACAGTTTCAACATCCATAGCGGTTTGTACTTCAGTATTTAAAAATTTCAACTGCTTTAAAAAATTCTTTCTATTCGTAAAATTAGTAGATCCAATCATTAATAAAAACTTCCGAACTTCTGGCTGAAATACAATTAATATAGCAATTGCTCCTAAACTAATTAATGCGTTTAATAAACTGCTTAGCATTTTCATTTGCAATGCTTCTGTAATTTTCCATATTAAAACCACCAATGCAATTCCAATAAAAATATTGATGGCAACAGTTCCTTTTAACAATTTATATATGTAATACAATAAAGTAGCAACTAATAAAATGTCTAAAGCATCTAAAAAGGTGAAGTCTAAAAAATCGAGCATTTAGTTAGTATTTTTTGTAAAAATAGGAAAAAGATTGCACACTAAATAGTTATTCGCAACCGCAATCTGGAACTTTTTTTGAATTAAAAACATATTCAAAATTATTGATTAAAATACTTGGAGACTTTATTGATTGAACCATAGTTTTATAAAATAAATATTTTTGATATGTTAAATCTTCATTAAAATTGAGATGAAGCATTGTTTGTTTTCCTTCAGAAGAGAAATCTATAAATTCAAGCAACGTATTTTTAAATTCATCTGTTTCTATTTTAGAATCGTTTATCCAAGTGTTATTTGAATTAAATGTAATATTAATGTTGTTATAATTTTTATAGGTGTCACTATTTAATTTAATTTCAAATTTAGATAATAAGCTATCCGTTTTAAAAATAACAGTATCAAATTCTAAAAAAGATAATTTTTTTGAAATAGTATCAGAATAACTAAAGTAATCATGCATTCCTTCTTCTGAATGTAATGAGTTTTTGTGTTTATCTTGTAATATTATAAGAGATGAAATTATTGCTTTTAATGGTAATCTTTTATCAATATTATAAATCCAATGTGTTGTGCTAATAGTGTTTTTTCTATTTAAAATGGCAATAGTATCATTTTCCTTTACATCAAAGAAAAACCAAACTTGTGAGTGATTAAATACTTCTTGAATTCCTTTTTCAGCCAAGGTTGGAATTTTAACTTCTTTTTTATTACAGCTTATAAGTAATAGAGTAAGAAATATAATTGTTATATGTTTCATTTAATTATTTTTTAATAATTCCGCAATCTTTATGGCTTCCATAGCTTCTTTTACATCGTGCACTCTTAAAATATTAACGCCTTTTGTTAGTGCTATGGTATTTGCAATAGTTGTTGCGTTTAAAGCTTCTTTTGCTGAAATTCCCAACGGTTTAAAAAGCATTGATTTTCTTGATAAACCAACCAAAGTTGGAGCTTCTAAATTCTTAAATAACTCCAAGTTAGCTAATAAATTGTAATTATGTTCTAAGGTTTTTCCGAAGCCGAAACCAACATCGGTAATTATATCGTTTACATCAAGTGAACGCAATTCTGTAAGTTTTTTGGAGAAATACAGTAAAACATCTTTTACAATAGCTACATACGTTGGGTTTTCTTGCATATTTTGAGGTGTTCCTTGCATATGCATCATAATATATGGTACTTGTAGTTTTCCAATAGTTGAAAACATATTTTTGTCCATACTTCCTGCTGAAATATCATTAATTATACTTGCGCCTTTTTGTATACATTGTTCGGCAATAGCGCTTCTAAAAGTATCTATAGAAATTAAAATATCCGGAAATTCACTGATTAATAATTCAACAACAGGTATAATTCTACTTAATTCTTCTTCTTCGGTAATATGTTTTGCGCCAGGACGTGAGGAATATGCGCCAATATCAATAAAAGTTGCGCCTTCGCTTAGCATTTTTTCAACTTGTGAAATAATGGAAGTGGTATTATTAAATTTTCCACCGTCAAAAAAAGAATCTGGCGTAATATTTAAAATACCCATCACTTTTGGTGAAGAAAGATTAATTAAATTTCCTTTACAATTTATACTTTTCATTAACTAACTACTTTATTAATTACTTTACTCATGTCTGGAGCTTGGTAGTTAAACATTTTGGTAATTAAATCGTCAACAGATTCACTAACAATCAGCATTTCTTTATTAGATTGTTTTAAATAACCTTCAGTTACCATGACATCTAATTGTTTAATAAGGTGATTAAAAAATCCGTTGGTATTTAAAATTCCTACTGGTTTTTTTTCAATACCTAATTGTCCTAGAGTTAGGGCTTCAAAAATTTCATCTAAGGTTCCAAATCCACCAGGCAATGCAATATATCCATCCACCAATTTGCTGATTTTTACTTTTCGTTTGCTCATTGTTTTAGTAACAATCATTTCAGTAATATTGGTATGCGCAACTTCTTCATGCCGCAATAACCCAGGAATAACACCAATAACTTCCCCTTTTTTTTCAATAATGGTATCGGCAATAACGCCCATCATTCCTATTTTCCCACCGCCATACACTAATCCAATGTTATTTTCAGCAAAATGAAGCCCTAATTTTATAGCATCATTCTTATATATTTCATTAAATCCTAAACTGGAACCACAAAAAACAGCAACTTTCTTCATAAATAGGGAATTGATTTTTTAATTCATTAAATTTGTTGGAAATTTACGGAAATAATTAAAGTTACATGCAACAAACTTCAAAACAATACGATGAGGTTATTGAAAAATGCCGCACCTTATATAGTAACAAGCTAAAAGATTATGGGAGTGCTTGGCGAATTTTAAGATTACCATCCTTAACCGATCAAATATTTATTAAAGCACAAAGAATTCGTCAGTTACAAGAAAATTCAACAAGGAAAGTGGATGAAGGTGAAGTTTCTGAATTTATCGGAATTATTAATTATTCTGTAATGGCTTTAATTCAGTTAGAAAGAGGTGTTGTTGAACAGCCAGATTTAGCGATGGATGAAGCTGTAAAGTTGTATGATAAGCACGTGAGTATTACCAAAAAATTAATGGAAGATAAAAATCACGATTATGGTGAAGCTTGGCGCGATATGCGCGTGAGTTCATTAACAGATTTAATTCTTCAAAAATTATTACGTGTAAAACAAATAGAAGATAATAAAGGAAAAACAATTGTTTCAGAAGGAATTGATGCCAATTATCAGGATATGATTAATTATGCTGTTTTTGCACTGATTCATTTAAAAGAAGATTAGAAAATGAAAGTATTAGTTCAAATTTGTAGGTTTTTTGTTGCGTTCACATTTATTTTTTCAGGATTTGTGAAATTGGTTGATCCGCTGGGTTCATCATATAAATTTCAGGAATATTTTGGAGTTGATGTTTTAAATCTGGAATTTTTAATTCCATATTCTTTACCATTTTCAATAGTATTAATTTTGGCTGAAATAATGTTAGGGGTTATGCTATTTGTTGGGTATTTACCAAAATTTACAGCTTGGAGTTTATTGCTTTTAATCACTGTATTTTTATTTTTAACTTGGTATTCCGCTTATTACAATAAGGTGACAGATTGTGGATGTTTTGGTGATGCTGTAAAATTATCTACTTGGGGAACTTTTTATAAAAATGTTGTTTTAATAGCTTTAATTTTAGTTTTGGTTTGGAAAGCAAAACTAATTACACCTATTATTAGTGTAACAATTGCTAAATGGTCTACGTTTCTTTCGTTTTTTACATTCTTATATATTACGTACTATGTATTGGTGCATTTACCAATTATAGATTTTAGACCGTATGCTATTGGTAAAAGTATTCCTGAAGGAATGGAGTTTGTTGGGCAAGAATTACCGCCAATTCATGATTTTTATTTGGAATCTAATGATGGTGAAAATTTAACTGATAAAGTGTTAACAGATAAAAATGTAATGTTGATTATTATGTATAATATTAGTAAAAGTGATAGAGACGGTTTTACTAATATTAAAACAGTTACAGATAAAGCTTTGCAAAATGGATTTTCAGTTTATGCACTTTCCGCATCTTTAAGTGATGAGTTTATTGATATTAAAGAAGAGTTTGAATTGAATTTTGATATGTTGTTTTGTGATGAAACAACGTTGAAAACTATTATTAGAGCAAATCCTGGAATTTTAACTTTACAAGAAGGTGTTGTAAAAGGTAAATGGAATTGGATTGATGCTGATAAAGTGAAATTCAAATAGCATCTAAGGTTTTTAACTTAAATATAAATGAAACAAGCTATTTTGGTTTTTATAGGAGGTGGGTTTGGAAGTGTTGCCAGATACTTTATAGGCAAGTATTTAAACACTTCAGGAAACTATATTCCTTATGGAACCTTTTTGGCAAATATATTGGGGAGCTTATTAATAGGAGTTATTTTAGGTTATTTATCCAAAACTTCTAATATGTCCCAAAGTCAATCATTATTATTAGCTTCAGGTTTTTGTGGAGGTTTTACAACTTTCTCCACGTTTGCTTACGAAAATCAACTTTTTATAAAAAATGGTGATTACTTCAATTTCTTAGTTTACACATTTATTTCCTTGCTAGTAGGTTTTTCAGCAGTTTTTGCTGGAATTTACATTTCAAAACTACTTTAAGGCCTATTTTTTAACTTCAAAACTTATTTATAGTTCTATTTTATTCGATTATATTCGATAAAATAGAACTATATTATTTTTATACCTATAAAAAAATAGGGTTAAAAATAAATAAAACACAAAAATAACATTGATACCCCTAAAAAATTAGGGGGTAAAAAAAATTAAATATATTTTTGCTTCGAAATCAATTATAAAAATCACTTTATTATGAAGAAAATTGAAGCAATTATTAGAAAATCAAAATTTGATGAAGTTAAAGAGGCTTTACATCTTATTGAGGTTAATTTTTTTAGTTACTGGGACGTAACTGGTGTTGGAAATGAAAAACAAGGTCATGTGTATAGAGGTGTTAGTTATAGCACGTCTGATATTCAGCGAAGGTTTTTATCAATTGTGGTTTCTGATCCATTTTTAGATAGAACAATGGATGTTTTGTTAAAAACGGCATATACAGGTGTGGTTGGAGATGGAAAAATATTTGTCTCGGATATTGAGGAGACATATAGAATAAGAACCAAAGAAAAAGGATCTGACGCCTTAAAATAATAAAAAATCAATTTTAAACTTTAAAAAAATTAAATATTATGGATACTAATGGAGTTTTAGACTTACTATGGATTTTGATAGCGGGTATTTTAGTGTTTTTTATGCAGGCGGGTTTTACGCTTGTTGAAACAGGATTTACAAGAGGTAAAAATGCGGGAAATATAATAATGAAAAACATTATGGACTTTTGTATTGGAAGTCTTGGTTTTTGGGCAATAGGATACACAATAATGTATGGAGATACTATTGGGTCGTTTGTTGGTAGTCCAAGTTTGTTTTTTAGTGACTCAGAAAATATGCATAACTTATTCTTTCAAACAGTTTTTGCGGCAACGGCAGCAACTATTGTTTCAGGAGCAATTGCAGAAAGAACAAAGTTTACAACATATCTTATCTTTTCAATGATTATGACGGTTTTTATCTATCCAATTTCAGGTCACTGGGTTTGGCAAGGTGAGGGTTGGTTAACAAACCTTGGATTTATTGATTTTGCAGGATCAACTGTTGTGCATTCTGTTGGTGGTTGGGCATCGTTAGTTGCGGCTTATTTAGTGGGGCCAAGAATTGGAAAGTATACTAATGGTAAGTCAAATGCAATACAAGGCCATAACTTATTAATTGGTGCTTTAGGTGTATTTATCTTGTGGTTTGGATGGTTTGGTTTTAATGGAGGGTCTCAGTTGGCCATCTCTGGAGATAACGCGAATGCTGTTGCTGGGATTATTATTACTACAAATTTGGCTGCAGCTGCAGCTGCAATATCAGCAATGTTTGTTTCTTGGGGACTGTATAAAAAGCCAGATATTTCAATGACATTAAACGGTGCTTTAGCTGGTTTGGTTGCAATAACTGCTGGTTGTGCTGCTGTAAGTCCAATGGGAGCTGCTATAATTGGTGTTTTAGCAGGGGCTTTAGTAGTGTTCTCTATTGAATTTATTGATAAAAAATTAAAAGTAGATGATCCAGTTGGTGCGGTTTCAGTGCACGGAGTTTGTGGTGCGTTTGGTACTTTACTAGTTGGTGTGTTTGCGGTAGATGGTGGATTGTTTTATGGTGGTGGATTTCATTTATTGGGAGTGCAAGCAACGGGTGTTATTGCAATTGGGACTTGGGCTATGACAACTGCTTTTGTAGTGTTATTTACCTTGAAGAAAGTAATTGGATTAAGAGTTTCTAAGGAAGAGGAAATAGATGGTTTAGATATTCATGAGCATAAAGCGAATGTTTACAACGATTAAATAAATTAAAATAACAATATTCAATCAATCAATTATTAATAATTAAAATTAAAAAGAATGAAAACAATTAAAAGTATAGTATTAGTTTTTGTGGCATTATTATCGATAACGGCAATAAATGCTCAAGAAGAATCAGGTTCTTCATTAGATTTAGGATTAGATGTGCAATCAAGATATATTTGGAGAGGTCTTCAATTTGGAGGGAGTAGCCCTAGTTTACAGCCTTATGTAGAGTTGTCAACAGGTAAATTTGCATTTGGTGCTTGGGGTGCTTATTCAACTGGTGGAGTTTCTGCAGGTCAGGAGGCAGATTTATACGCAACTTTTAATGCGACAGATAATTTCTCAATTACATTGACGGATTATTTCTTCCCTTCGGAAGGTGTTGCTATGGATTATTTAAAATATAATGGACATGTTTTAGAATTAATGTTAGGTTATACGGCTGGGGATTTTGGTTTTACCCTTGCTACTAATGTTGCTGGAAATGCGGATTTAGATTCAAACGGAGATCAGGCGTATTCTACGTATGCTGAAATTAGTTATGGAACTACCATTGGTTCCGCTGATTTTGGAATTTTTGCTGGTGCTGTTTTTATGGATGATGCGGGTTATTATCTTACTTCAGGTTCTGGTTTAATTAATTTAGGAATCAGTGCTTCAAAAGAAATCAAAATTTCAGATTCTTTTAGTTTACCTGTAAATGCAGCTCTAACTATTAATCCTGATGCTGAAAATGTTTATCTAACATTTGGGTTTTCACTATAATATTTTAATTGAGGTTTAGTTAAAAATCATCCTTAGGATTAATTCTTAAGGGTGATTTTATTTTATTGAATTTTTAATAAATAGCAATTATTTATAGTTAACTATAAAATAATAAGGGGTAAAAGTAATTATTTATTAAAAATAAAATTTACACCCTAAAAAAATTAGGGGTTAAAGAAAAAATAATATATTTTTGGCCGAATCAATTATAAAAAAGTACAATTATGAAGAAAATTGAAGCAATAATCAGGAAATCAAAATTTGTGGAAGTTAAAGATGCGTTACACCAAATTGAAGTGAATTTTTTCAGCTATTGGGATGTGACAGGAGTTGGTAATGAAAAAGAAGGACACGTATATAGAGGTGTTAGTTATAGTACTTCAGATATTCAAAGAAGATATTTATCAATCGTAGTTTCAGACCCATTTTTAGATAGAACTATTGATGTTTTGTTAAAAACAGCTTATACAGGTGCAGTTGGGGATGGGAAAATATTTGTTTCAGATATTATTGAAACGTATAGAATAAGAACAAAAGAAACTGGTTCAGAATCTTTAAAATAAAAATTTAGAAATTATATTATGGAAGAAACAATATTTACAATTAACAATGTATGGATGATGATTTGTACTGCATTAGTTTTTCTAATGCATTTAGGATTCTCATTGTTAGAAATTGGTTTAACGAGACAAAAGAACACTATTAATATCTTATTTAAAAATGTATTTATAATCTCTATAGGATTGGTGCTTTATGCATTAGTTGGGTTTAACTTAATGTACCCGGGGTCATTTATTGGGGGGGTAATTCCAGATTACTTTTTTGGTTTATTTGGATTAAATGAACCAGCAAATGGATTAACTATTGCTTATGCTGATGGTCATTATACGTATTGGACAGATTTCTTATTTCAAGGAATGTTTGCTGCAACTGCTGCAACAATAGTTTCTGGTGCGGTAGCGGAAAGAGTGAAATTGGGAGCATTTATGATTTTTACAATAATATATGTTGGAGTTGTGTATCCAATTGCAGGATCTTGGAAATGGGGAGCAGGTTGGTTAGATGAATTAGGTTTTTATGACTTTGCAGGGTCTACTTTGGTGCATTCAGTTGGTGGATGGGCAGCATTAGTTGCAGTATATTTATTAGGTGCAAGAATTGGAAAGTTCAAAAAAGATGGATCAATAGGTGTAATTCCTGGACATAATGTTCCTTTTGCAACTGCAGGAGTTTTAATTTTATGGTTAGGTTGGTTTGGATTTAATGGTGGTTCTGTTCTTTCTGCAGATCCAGGAGCAACTTCAAAAGTATTAGTTACAACTTGTATGGCAGCTGCAGCTGGTGGGTTATCTGCATTTTTAGTCTCATTATTTAAATATAAACAATATGATTTATCTATGTTTTTAAACGGAATTTTAGGTGGATTGGTTGGTATTACTGCAGGGGCCGACGTAATGAGTGTAACCGATTCTATTGTAATTGGATTTATTGCAGGTGCCTTAATTGTTTTAGGTGTTGCTTTGGTTGATAAAATGAAATTAGATGATCCTGTTGGTGCTATTGCAGTACATTTAATTAATGGTATTTGGGGAACTTTAGCTGTGGGAATCTTTGGGGATTTAGCTGGTTGGTCGCAATTTGGAACTCAATTATTAGGTGTTGTTGCTATTGGTGCATTTTGTGTAATTAGTTCTTTTGGAATTATTTATACCTTAAAGAAAACTGTTGGAATTAGAGTTTCTGCTGAAGAAGAACAAGAAGGGCTTGATATTCACGAGCATGGTATGGATGCATATCCAGACTTTCGTTTAAATCAGCATTAATATATTTCTTTTATAAATTTTAAAAGAGCTATCTAAAAAGTGGAAAAATGGTCAACCTGAACTTGTTTCAGGTTCTCATAGGGATTGATGCCCCGTAAGATGAGATTCTGAAACAAGTTCAGAATGACGTTTCCAAATACTTTTTAGAAAGCTCTTTTTTTAATGTTTTTTATAGGCTTTTACTCCGGCTGAAATGGGAATTGCTAATAAATTCTCTTTGGGAGGAATTGGACAAGAATATTTGTGATTGTAGGCGCAATAAGGGTTGTATGCTTTATTGAAATCTATTACTATAGTTTTTCTGCCGTCTTTTGGAATTTCTAAATCAATAAACCGTCCGCCGCCATAGCTGCTTTTTCCATTTGTGGCATCGTTAAAAGGTAAAAATAGATAATTCTCATATTCCAAAGAATTCATTAAATCTTGACTTTGATAAATATTTAATGTGTGTTTTTTACCCTCTAAAATAAAAGTTGCAATTCCATATTTTCTATATAATGGTAATCTATCTGTTGTGGTTTTTAATTCAAAAATGGGCGTATTTGGTGTTAATTCAAACTCAGCTATCACTTTATATTTTTCATTAATTTCAAAAAAATCTAACGATTTAAATGATTTGAAATCTTCCTCTGTTAAAGGAGATTTAGATTTATCTGCATATTCAGTATTTAGCTCATATTGAAATAGTTTTATTTCATCAGTATAAGAAGTATTTTGCGATGAGCATTGAGTAATTGCTAGTGAAATTATGAATATAAATACTATGTTTTTCATAAAAAAATAATTAGAAATCAAAAGTACTAAATAATAATTTTATTTGAGCAAAGATATCGATTGGAAATAATTTTGTATGTTTGAACTTTAAAATAAGAAAAATGAAATATTGTAAGCAAAACATAGTAGTAAATAAGTGGTTTTTAAATAACTATCTTGCTGTGTATGCGTTGTGATTATATATAATAAATAATATCAATTCAATTTAAACCCAGCTAAAAGCTGGGTTTTTTAGTTTAATATAATGGTAAAAAGTACAATAAGGAGTTATCAAGATTCTTTTAAAGGATTGTCAAGTGAGGTTTGGTATTTGGCTTTAATTACATTTGTAAATAGAGCAGGCACCATGGTTTTACCATTTTTGTCGTTGTATTTAACTTCGGATTTAAACTTTTCTTTAACGCAAGTAGGTTGGGTTATGAGTAGTTTTGGAGTAGGATCTTTACTGGGCTCTTGGATTGGGGGTAAGCTAACTGATAAAATTGGTTTTTATTCTGTAATGTTTTGGAGTTTATTTACTACCGGTTTTTTGTTTATTATGCTTCAATTTATTACAACTTTTGAAGGATTTTTGATTGGAATTTTTTTAACAATGACTGTTGCAGATATGTTTCGTCCTGCAATGTTTGTTTCTTTAAAAGCTTATAGTAAGCCAGAAAACAGAACCAGATCTTTAACTTTAATAAGGTTAGCAATTAATTTAGGATTTTCATTTGGGCCATTTTTAGGTGGAATTATAATTGCTGGAATTGGGTATGCTGGATTGTTTTGGGTGGATGGGGTTACTTGTATTTTAGCTATTTTTATTATGAAAATAGTTTTGAAGAAAAAAGCAATTAAAAAGTCTTTAAGTAAAGATTTGGCATTAGAAACTAGTTCAAAATCCATATATCAAGATAAACCATTTTGGATTTTTTTAATGGTAGTTTTCCTAATGGGTTTCATGTTTTTACAGTTGTTTACAACATTGCCATTATTTTATAGAGAAGTACATAGTTTAACGGAAGTACAAATTGGTTTAATTATGGCGCTAAACGGATTTTTAATCTTTTTATTTGAAATGCCTTTAATTCATTATATAGAAAAAACGCTGTTTGATAGAATGAGAATTATTACGTGGAGTTTAGCTTTATTTGCGCTAAGTTTTGTTGTTTTGAATACCTTTAATTGGGTAAGTATTCTAATTTTGGGCATGATTTTTATTACCGTTGGTGAAATGTTGGCATTTCCGTTTACAAATAATTTTGCGATGAGTAGAGCTCCCGAAGGAAAAGAGGGGCGATATTTAGCGTTATATTCTATGGCGTTTTCATTTGCGCATATTTTTAGTGCAAAAACAGGTATGGAAGTTATTAATCAGTTTGGTTATGCAGCAAATTGGTACTTAATGGGTATTTTAGGAATCATTGCAATAATTTTAATGTTTTGGTTGCGAAGAAAAATTTATGAAGAAAAAAATCCACTTATTTAAGTGGATTTTTAAGGTTATTTTGAAATTTGTTTTTTAATGATTTCTTTAACAATTTCGCTATCATCAGAAGCATTCACCGATGCGTTTTTGTAAATTATTTTTCGTTCTTTATTAAGGATAAAGGTCCAGCGAGGTGTTGTAATTCCTCTTACTAATAAAAAGTTTTCACCATTAAATTCTTTGTTAATAGTTCCGCCTTCAGTAGTTGGAACTCCAAATAGTTTTGAAATAGTTCCTTTGGAATCAGATAAAAGAGGAAAATTTAATTGGTATGATTCTTTAAAATGCTTTAAACCTTCAACTTCATCACCGCTAACTCCTATTATAGATACATCCATTTTATCAAAGGAATCCTTATTATCTCTGTAAGCGCATGCTTGTTTTGTGCAACCTCCTGTCATAGCCGCTGGGTAAAAATAAACTACCAAAAAATCTGATTTTACATTGGATGATTTCCAAGTTTTTCCAGAATCATCTAAGCTTGAAAATGGTGCTATTTTATCGCCAATATTTTTATCATTAATGTTTTGTGCATAGTTAATAATAGTTCCAAAGAGCATTAATAATAAAATATATATTTTTCTCATTTTTTTTATTGAATTATAATAATGTTAAAATTCCTTAATATGGAATGAGTTACTCAGGTATCCCATAGTTTTCTACTACGTAGTCTAAATCTTTATCGCCTCTACCACTTAAATTCACTAAAATTGATTGTTTAGGGTTTTCTTTAGCTAATTTTAAAGCAAAAGCTACGGCGTGTGCGCTTTCTAGAGCCGGAATAATTCCTTCTAAACGGCTTAATTCAAAAAAGGCGTCAATACATTCTTTATCTGTAATACTGTTATAAGTTACTTTTTCTAAATCTTTCAACATACTATGTTCTGGTCCAACTCCTGGATAATCCATTCCACTTGCAATGGAATGAACGGGTGCGGGGTTTCCATTTTCATCTTGTAAAGTATAGCATTTAAAACCGTGAATAATACCAGGTTTTCCTAAAGTCATTGTTGCTGCATGTTCTCCTGTTTTGAGTGATTTTCCTCCAGGTTCAATTCCATAAAGTTTACATTCTTCATCTTCTAAAAAGGCTGAAAAAATTCCTATTGCATTACTTCCTCCTCCAACACAAGCAACAATGTTGTCTGGTAATTCACCTGTCATATTAAAAAATTGTTCTTTGGCTTCTATGCCAACAATGCGTTGGAAATCGCGAACAATCATTGGAAATGGGTGAGGTCCAACTACAGAACCAATACAGTAAATAGTATTTATGGGGTCTTTTAAATATGCTTCAAAGGCGCTGTCAACAGCTTCTTTTAAAGTTTTTAATCCGTGTGTAGCAGGAACTACAGTAGCTCCTAAAATTTTCATTCTAAGAACGTTGGGATATTCCTTTGCAATATCAACTTCTCCCATGTGAATTTCACATTCCAAACCAAAATATGCGGCAGCGGTTGCTAAAGCTACTCCATGTTGTCCTGCACCAGTTTCGGCAATTAATTTCTTTTTACCCATGTGTTTAGCTAGTAAAGCTTCCCCCATGCAGTGATTTAATTTGTGAGCACCAGTATGATTTAAGTCTTCCCTTTTTAAATAGATTTGTCCACCATATTTTTGAGATAAACGATGACAATGATATACTGGAGTTGGTCTGCCTTGAAAATGTTTTCGAATATCTCTTAGTTCAGATATGAATTTATGTGATTTGCTTATTGAGAAATAGGCATCATTTATTTTTTTCATTTCCTCTTCTAAATTTGGAGGTATAAATGCACCACCGTATTCATTAAAGAATCCTTCTTGGTTTGGGTATTTTTTAAAATAATTTTCAGACATATTTTTTCTTAATTTTAATATGGTTTTTATGCTATTGTAACATCTATTCCTAACTCAAAAAGTTTGGTTTTTGTTTTTTCGTCAATGCCGCTATCCGTAATTATTTGGTCAACTTCGTGAAGTCCACAAATTCTTCCAAATCCTTTTCTTCCAAATTTTGAAGAATCTGCCAAAACAATAATTTTATGAGCAGCTTTAATCATTTCTTTATTTAAAGATGCTTCCATGGAATTGGTTGTGGTAAGGCCATAATCTAAATCTATCCCGTCTACTCCTAGAAATAATTTGGTAAAAGTAAATTCAGCAAGCATTTTTTCGCTTATCGGCCCAATGACAGAAGAGGAGCTTCGTCTAACAATACCTCCTAATTGAATGACATCTATATTTGGATTTTCAGATAATATTAAAGCAGTGTTTAATGATGCTGTTAAAACTGTTAAGCCTTCAACAGGTTTTAAATGTCTAGCAAATTCAATAACAGAAGTTCCAGAAGCAATAATAATACTATCGTTTGGTTCTAAAATTAAGCCAGCCGCTATTGCAATTCTAATTTTTTCCTTAGTTTGAATTTTTTCTTTAACATTTACATGGTTTTCAGTTGTGTAAGGATCAGATGGAATTGCTCTTCCGTGAGAACGAAAGAGTAATTTTTTTTCTTCCAAAGCCTTTAAATCTTTTCTTATAGTTACTAAAGAAACATCAAACTCTTGACTTAAATCGGCTACTTCAACAAAGCCTTTTTCCTCCAGCTTTTTTAAAATTAGTTTATGTCGTTCGGCTATATTTAAAATCATAGGAAAGCTTTTTAGATTAACAAATATACGGTAATACTGAAATATTTCGAAATATTTCGAAAGAAATTTTAAGTGTTTTAGGTATTGGAATTGAAGTAATTTAATGTTTAGCTTTTAAAGGCGTTTAAGTTAGATTGAAAATGATTTAGGTTTTATAGAAATAATACGAAACACTGATATTTGTCATTAAATTGAAAAAAAAACTAAAAAAAACTTTCGAAAGCTTTCGAAAGTTTTTATATTTACTTCGTGAAAAGAAATAAACTATTGATTTA
This sequence comes from Lutibacter sp., assembly GCF_016342705.1. Taxonomy (GTDB): domain Bacteria; phylum Bacteroidota; class Bacteroidia; order Flavobacteriales; family Flavobacteriaceae; genus Lutibacter. Next base: position 30,766 of record NZ_JAEINV010000003.1, read on the forward strand.
AATTATTTGAGATATGAAAAGAAGTGAGATGATTAATAAAATTAGTAAAAATTCAAAAGAATTTGATTTTATTATTATAGGTGGTGGAGCTACTGGAATTGGAATAGCTTTAGAAGCTTCAGCAAGAGGTTATTCGGTTGTATTGTTAGAGAAATCTGATTTTACAAAATCAACTTCTAGTAAAAGTACAAAACTTGTGCACGGAGGAGTTCGTTATTTGGCACAAGGAGATGTTGGGTTGGTTAGAGAGGCTGTAGTAGAAAGAGGTTTGTTAACTCAAAATGCCCCTCATTTGGTAAAAAACCAATCATTTATTATACCTACACATGGGTTGTTTGATGAGTTACAATATACTGTTGGTTTAACAATGTACGATTTGTTAGCAGGAAAATTAAGTTTAGGGAGATCTAAAAGAATTTCAAAAGCTAAAACTTTAAAGCGTATTTCAACAATTAATCCAGAAAAAATATCAGCGGGTGTTGTGTATCATGACGGTCAGTTTGATGATACTCGTTTAGCAATTAATACGCTACAAAGTGCAACAGAATTAGGTGCTGTTGTTATTAATTATTGTTCTGTAAATGGATTATTGAAAGATGATAAAGGATTAATTACAGGAGTTAAAGTGTTTGATGAAGAAGGAGGTAAACAATACGAAATAAAAGGAAAGCAAGTTGTGAATGCAACGGGTGTGTTTGCAGATGATGTTTTAATGATGGATTCTCCAAATGCTAAGAAAACAATAGCGCCAAGTCAAGGTGTTCATTTAGTGTTAGATAAATCTTTTTTACCGGATAATGATGCTATTATGATACCGAAAACTGATGACGGTAGAGTATTGTTTTTGGTGCCTTGGCACGGAAGAGTTGTTGTAGGAACAACAGATACCCCTATAAAAGAAGAATCTTTAGAGCCAATTGCTTTAGATGAAGAAATAGAGTTTATTTTAAATACCGCAGCCAGATATTTAACAAAAGCACCAAAGAGAAGTGATGTGTTAAGTGTTTTTGCAGGACTTAGACCTTTGGCAGCAACTCAAGAGGGAAAGAAAACGAAAGAGATTTCTAGAAGTCATAAAATATTTACATCAGCTTCAGGAATGTTGACAATGGTTGGTGGAAAATGGACAACTTTTAGAAAAATGGGTGAAGATTTAGTAGATAAATCTGAAAGTAAAAATGGTTGGACTAAAAAGCCTACAAAAACCAAGCATTTAAAAATTCATGGGTATAAAGAAAACCCAGATCACAATAATCCTTTGTATTTCTATGGTTCAGATGAGGCTCCAATTTTAGAGTTAGCAAAAATAAATGGAAATAATAAAGTAATTAGCAAAAGTCTTCAGGTAATAGAAGCTCAAGTGCTATGGGCTGTGGAGCACGAAATGTGTCGGACGGTTGAAGATTTTTTAGCAAGAAGAACAAGATGTCAATTATTAGATGCTCGAGAGAGTGTTAAAATGGCTCCAAGAGTTGCTAAAATAATGGCTGAAAAATTAGGTCAAGATGAAGCTTGGCAAGCAAAACAAGTTGAAGATTATATTAATGTAACAATGAATTACATTTTGTAATTACAGAATTAAAGATTAACCATAAAACCCAATATATAATGAAAAACAAATTAATTTTAGCCTTAGATCAAGGTACTACATCCTCTAGAGCGATATTGTTTAATCACAATGGAGAAATTGTTAGAACATCTCAAAAACCTTTTGAACAAATATTTCCAAAACCGGGATGGGTAGAGCATAATCCTAATGAAATTTGGTCATCACAAATATCTGTTGCTGCAGAAGTTGTTGCGCAAGAAGGAATTTCAGGTGAGGGAATTGCTGCAATTGGAATTACAAATCAGAGAGAAACTACAATAGTGTGGGATCGCGAAACTAGTGAGCCAGTATACAATGCTATTGTATGGCAAGATAGAAGAACGGCTAAATACTGTGATGAATTAAAAGCTGCTGGTCATATTGATATGATTAAAAAGAAAACCGGATTAGTTTTAGATGCTTATTTTTCTGCAACTAAATTAAAATGGATTCTTGATAATGTTGAAGGAGCAAGAGAAAAAGCTGAAGCAGGTAAATTATGCTTTGGTACTGTTGATACTTGGTTGGTTTGGAAACTAACAAGAGGTAATATGTTTATTACTGATGTTTCAAACGCAAGTAGAACAATGTTATTGAACATTCATACTTTAGAGTGGGATGAAGAATTATTAACATTGTTTAATATTCCAAAAGCAATTTTACCAACTGTAAAAGAAAGTAGTGAAATTTATGGAACAACTGCTACTACGTTATTTTCAACAAAAATTCCAATTGCGGGTATTGCTGGAGATCAACAAGCAGCATTATTTGGTCAAATGTGTACAAAACCAGGAATGGTAAAAAACACCTATGGAACAGGATGTTTCTTATTAATGAATACTGGTGAGAAAGCGGTGTATTCTAAAAATAATTTATTAACTACTATTGGTTGGAAAATTAACGGAAAAACTACCTATGCATTAGAAGGAAGTGTATTTGTTGGAGGTGCTGCAGTTCAGTGGTTAAGAGATGGAGCAAGAGTTATTAAAACAGCTCCGGGAGTTAATTCATTAGCTGAGACAGTTGAAGATAATGGAGGCGTTTATTTTGTACCTGCACTTACTGGTTTAGGAGCTCCTTATTGGGATCAATATGCTCGTGGTGTAATTATGGGTATTACTAGAGGAACAACAGATAATCATATTGCTCGTGCAACACTAGAAGGTATTGCTTTTCAAGTGTATGATATAGTAAAAGCAATGGAAGCTGATGCTGGTGAAAAAAGTATTGAGTTAAGAGTGGATGGAGGAGCAGCAGCGAGTAACTTATTAATGCAAATTCAATCAGATTTATTTGGATTTAAAATTATTCGTCCAAAAACTTTAGAAACAACTGCTTTAGGTGCTGCATATTTAGCAGGTTTGGCAGTAGGTTATTGGGATAGTGTTGATGACATTCAATCTCAATGGATAGTTGATAAAGAGTTTTACCCACAACTAGAAGCAGAGAAAGTTGAAAACATGTTGCATTACTGGCATAAAGCTGTAAAATGTGCACAAAACTGGATCGAAGAATAATAAACAAATAAAAATTATAAAAAATTAGATTATGTCAATTCTAGTAGCAGAAATATTAGGGACAATGTTGCTTATTTTATTAGGTAACGGAGTAGTAGCAAACGTAGTATTGAAAGATACAAAAGGTAACAATTCTGGATGGATTGTTATTACAACAGCTTGGGCGTTAGCTGTATTTGTTGGAGTAGTAGTTGCGGGACCTTATAGTGGTGCGCATTTAAATCCAGCAGTAACTATTGCATTAGCAACCGCAGGAAAATTATCTTGGAGTTTAGTACCTGAATACATTGCAGGAGAAATGATTGGGGCAATGTTAGGAGCATTTTTAGTTTGGTTGTTTTATAGAGATCATTTTAATGCAACTGAAGATGAAGGTGGAAAATTAGCTTGTTTTAGTACAGGACCAGCTATTAAAAACACGTTTTCAAATTTAATCAGCGAAATTATTGGAACCTTTGTTTTGGTATTTGTAATATTTTATTTGGCAGGACCAAACTTAGATATTATAGGGAATGTTGATGCAAAAGCAATTATAGGGTTAGGATCTTTAGGAGCACTTCCAGTAGCATTCTTAGTTTGGGTAATTGGTTTATCATTAGGTGGAACAACTGGTTATGCAATTAATCCAGCACGTGATTTAGGACCAAGAATTATGCACGCTATTTTACCAATAAAAGGTAAAAGTGATTGGGGATATGCTTGGATTCCAGTTGTAGGTCCAATTATTGGATGTGTAATTGCAGCTCTTCTATATGTTGCCTTAGTTTAAAAAATAAAATAATTAAATTTTAAAAATATAATAATGAAAAAAATATTATTAATATTATTAGTTGCTGTTTTATCAGTTCAAATGAGTGTAGCTCAAAAAGCTGAATTGAAAGATGGTCCTGTTGATTTTTCGGTAAATATACAATCAAACCATTTGTGGAGAGGTTTAGTTATTACTGATAAACCATTGGTAATGGTGCTTACAACTTTTAAATTAAACGAGTCAGGTAATTTTACTGCAGGTTTTTGGGGTGGAATGGCGATGTCTAATGATAGCGATGGAACTCATTACAAGGAAATAAACTATTACATGCAATATGCTGCAAATGGATTTTCTATTGGGTTATGGGATTTATTTAACACAAGAGGTGTTGCAAGTCCAGATGTTTGGGATTATAATAAAGAAACTTCAGGGCATTTATTAGATTTAAGAACATCCTATAATTTTGGAGAAAGTTTTCCTTTAACTTTAGAAGCAGACTTTTTGTTATTTGGTAGTGGAGATTCACAATTTGCTACTAATGGTGATTTTGAACAACGAACTTCAACATATGTTCAGGTTTCATATCCTTTAGTAAGTAATTCAAAAGTTAATTTAAGTGGTTATGTAGGTGCAGGTTTCTCATTAAATGGAGATACACATTTATATGGTGATGGACAAGAAAATTTTGATATTGTGAATGTTGGTTTAACAGCTTCAAAAACATTAAAACTTTCTGATTTAAGTATTCCAGTTTCTGCAACTACAATGTGGAATCCTTCTACTAAAATAGCAAGAGTTCAATTGGCAGTTACTTTATTCTAATTAGACAATATTTACACAGAGTTCTTTATATTTACACTACCCATAATTATAACTTAAAAATTATAATTATGGGTTTTTTTAGAAATAGATTTTAATATTAAAATGAGTTTAATTCATTAATTGCAGCGTTTTTCTCTGCTGCTTCTATCATTAATTCTAATGAAAATTCTTTTTGATTCTCAGTATTTAAGGTAAGATTAATATTCTTTGAAAAGCCACCATTATTAAGGAGTTCATTAAAAAGAGCCCACATATTTTTTGAAATTTCTTCAGTAGTTTTTTCAACAAAAGTTGAACCAGCCCAAGAATCTACAGTTTTTGTAATTGCAGTTTCATTCTCAATTAAAAGCACGGTGTTTATATTTGAAATTACACTTTGTGCGTCTCCTAAAAATACTGAAAGTACTTTGTGGGAATTATTAAAATTTTGAAGCGCGTGTATTTTAAGAGCTAAAGATTGTTGTTGTTTAGGGTTAAATTGATTTATCATTTTTGCCCAAAGAAATCTTGCCGCTCTCATTTTTGAGATTTCTAAAAAATGATTGTCTTCAATGGAACAATTAAAAGATATTTTTGGAGCAATACTATCAATAGTCATTCCTTTTGAAATACAATTTGTGATGTTTTCATAAGTTTCCGCTAAAAAATAAGCTAATTCAGTTTCAACAGTTTTTTTGTTCTTTGGTAGAGTTGCAGAAATTGATATGGTATTAAAATTTGGTAAATGCTTTTTTGAATATTTTAAAATGGATTCAATTATATTTTGATGAAATTCAGTATTAATTATAGCATTTTTATAATTGTAATTAATAGATAAAGTCAAGCTTTCCTGTACAATTCCTAGTTGTTTGGTTGCTGCTATAAATAAAGATAAAACAGTTAAAATGGCGTTTTTTGTAGTTAAAGTTATGGAGAGCTCCTTTAAAGGAATTTCTCTTAACAATAGCTTCATATCGTCAACAGACTCAATTAAAATTCCTGAAGTTGCTTCGGGAAACGTTTTTATATCAAGAATTACGGCTTTATAACCTAAAGAAATATGTTCTTTAATAAAAGTATTACTTTTTTCAGGTGATGAAAAATTAACTAATAATTGTGTAATTAAAGGTTTTTTTAAAAACATAGTAGCATCAATACCTCGCAGAAACGGAGCAGTTCCAGCAATAAAATCTTCATGTTCAAAATAAGAGATTTTCTCATTTTGAGTTTGAATTGAAAGGGCTGAAAAATCTTTACGTTTCATTTTTATTGTTATTTTTGCTCTAATTTAGCGGCTAATCTTTTCGCTATAATAGGAATTATTAAGGTTTGTCTATAATTTTTTAAGGTTGAGGTTTCTTTAAACATAGTTGCTTTTTCAACGTTGTTTTTAAATTTATTACTTCCAACTAAAATAAGTTCTCCAGTATTAAATTGATTTTGTTCTTTTTTTGCGTTTTCAGCTATTTTACGTTGAATGATTCCTTCTTTAAGTTGGTGTAAAAATCCACCGCTTTTTTCAATTTCTTTAAAAATATCGAGTGCTTTTTCGGCAATTTGTTTGGTTAAAGATTCTATGTAATAATTACCTTCTGTAATTTCTTGGATATTATTTTTTAAAAATTCCTCTTTTAAACTTACTAAATTTTGTAAGCAAGATTTATTATTACTATTGTTTGAAATAGTATTAGCGCCACCGATAATTCCGCTCATAAATTCGGTTGAAACCCTTTGCACATGGTTATTGTAGCTATCTGAGGTTTTGTTTCTAAAACTTGGTTCAACAAAAACTTGTGCACTACAATTTGTATTGTATTGCTCACAAATTAGTTGATATAAGTATCTAAAAGCCCTAATTTTTGCAATTTCAAAAAAATAATTACTGCCTAAAGCAAATTTAAATTGAATTTTAGCTGCAATATTCCCTCCAAATTTGTTTAAATATTCATTTGCGTGTGCCAATGCATACGCTATTTGTTGTATACTATTTGCACCTGCATTTTGATAAATTTCTGAATTTACACTTATCACAAAATTTGGTTTCGCAGTTTTTAGGATGTTTTCTAATGTATTAAAATCAGTAGTTAAATTAGAATACCAATTCCCTGTTTTTGCTAAATTTCCAATAATATCAATATTTAAATAAACAATTTCGGTATTTAGCGTTTTACAAAGATCTTGTAGAAAAGTTTCAGATAAAAAACTGAAACTGAAATGGAACTCAACATTTTTATGCAATAAATTTTGAAATACTGTTTTAACACTAAATGGTTTTGCAGCTTTAAATTGAATGGTGTTTACACCTTTATTAATAGCTTTTACAGCTTCATTATTAGCAGTTTCTTCATTTAAAATAGTAACTGATTGGCAAATTTTAAAAGTATTATCAATGATTGGAACCTGTATTTTTTCAAAACTATCAGAGTGATAAAAAGGTTTTATAGTAATTCCTTCATTTGTTTTGGTAAGCAGTGTTTGATTATAATCTGCACCGTCTAATTCAAACTGAATTTTTTGTTTCCAAGCTGCTGATGAACTTGGTTGAAATTCATTGGTGAAAAAATTAGACATAGTTTTTATTGTTGAATAAAATGATGAGATTAAAAATACGTTATTTTTTTTCTAAAGTATCGTATTCAATAATGTAAATATCTTCATTTTCTTTTTTCATATGGTATTCTTCACGAGCAAATTTTTCTAATTCTTCTTTGTCTTTTAACTTATTGATGAGTTCTTTATCGTGATTTATTTCAGAATTGTAATATTCTTTTTCACTATTTAATTTATCAATCTCTTTATTAAACTCTCTGTGAGTTAAGTAAGAGTTTTCATCAAAAAAAAGCATCCAAACAATAAATGTCACTAAAATAATAACATATTTATTGGTAATAAATTTTATGAATGGTTTATTTCTGAATTGTGAAAAAGTCATTATTTTAAAGTTTGTTACTAATAACCGTCCTTACAATATCTATGGCAACAGTATTATACCTGTCATTAGGAATTATAATATCTGCATAATTTTTTGTTGGCTCTATAAATTGCTGATGCATAGGTTTTAATGTGTTTTGATAGCGAGTTAAAACTTCATTAATATCTCTTCCGCGCTCTTCAATATCTCGTCGTATTCTTCTAATTAAGCGTTCATCAGTATCTGCATGAACAAATATTTTAATATCAAACAAATCTCTTAATTCCTTGTTGTTAAAAATAAGAATTCCTTCAACAATTACAACTTTTCTTGGATGTGTTAAAAGTGTATCTACAGTTCTGTCATGCGTCACAAAAGAATATACAGGTTGTTGAATAACTTCGCCTTTTCTTAATTTATTTAAATCAGAAACTAGCAGTTCAAAATCAATTGCTTTTGGATGGTCAAAATTAATTTTGGTACGTTCTAGATAAGAAAGGTTGTGGGTTGCGTTGTAATATGAATCCTGAGATATAACACATACTTCATCGGCAGGTAATTCATGTAATATTTGATTTACTACAGTTGTTTTACCACTTCCAGTTCCTCCAGCAATTCCTATTATAAGCATACTTTTATAAGTTTATTTTCAACTGCGAATTTAATAAATTTAAATAGTATTCATTTATATTAAATCAAATAAAAAAGCCTCTTCAAATTTGAAGAGGCTTTTTTGAGCCGATAGAGGGACTCGAACCCACGACCTGCTGATTACAAATCAGCTGCTCTAGCCAGCTGAGCTACATCGGCTTATTAACGGGTGCAAATTAAATTACTTTCTGTTTAATTACCAAATATTTTTCGATATTTTTTTAATTATTTTTTATTACTTCAGTAACAGAATTAGTTACGTATTATATTTATATTTGATAGGTAATATTTATAAGGTGATAATGTGACTTAAATTAGTGTTTAGTGTCTAATTTTATATAATTTAAACTTCAAAGATGAAAAAAATAGTTTTAATGCTAATTTTAGTGATTTGTATAACTAATGTATTTGCGCAAAAAAAAGCAAAATTAAAGGGAAATAAAATAGTGACGGATGTATTTAATACCTTAGAAGGGTTTAATGCTGTTGATATTGGGGATAATTTAAAAGTTACAATTTCTCAAGCAGGGAATAACGGATATCATTTAATGGCAGATGAAAATTTGGTGAGTGATATTAATTTTCAAGTTATAGATAGTGTTTTAAAAATTTACACTACTTCAAACATTGTTTCGAAGAAAAAACTTGAAATTGATTTAACAGTAAAAAATATTTCGAATTTAACATTAAGAGATGATGCTAAATTGACGTGTATTAGTAAAATTTACGCAAAAAGTTTAACCTTTGCAGCTTTTGATAATGCTTCATTTAAACTAGATTTAAAGGCTGATAATTCTTATTTTAGGTTGGCGAAAAGTGTGTCGGGTGAAATTAGTTTAAACGGACAAAAAGCGGTGATGATGTTTGATGAAAATTCTTTTATGAAAGGAAATGTTGTTTTAGAAGAGTTAGAATTGAAAATGACTGACAGATCTGACCTAGATTTGTCTGGAGAAGTGAACAATTTACAATTTAATGGAACTGGTTCGGGTACGTTAAAAGGAAAAGATTTAAAAACAACAAATTCAAATGTGAATATAGCCGAATCTGCACTTGTACATATTTATACTAGTAAACTTTTAAAAATATATGCAAAAGATAAAAGTAAAATATATGTGTATGGAAAGCCAGAAATTAAAGTGGAAGGGTTAAATGATAAATCTGAAATAATTAAAAGATAAACGAATGAAATTTAAAACTTTTTTAATTGTAGTATTTATTTCACTTATTGTAATTTTTTCAATACAAAATGTAGAAATAACAGATATTAAATTCCTTTTTTGGAAATTATCTATTTCAAGAGTATTAATAATTTTAGGAAGTTTTGCTATTGGAATTTTAGTAGGTGTGTTAATTTCAATGAAAAAAAAATATTTAAAAAAAGATAGTAATGGCTAAAATAAAATCTGTTCTTTTAGGTGCAATCCCGGAAATTATAAATGTAGGTGATGAGGTGACTGATATTATTGTTCATACAAAAATTGAATTTCATCCGTTGGATATTTCCCTTCAAATGGAATATCAATTATTCTTGTTTGTATATGATATAAATGGTGAAATAGATATCCCTGTTATTATTGGAAATTGGAATGAAACTCAGGTTTATGGAGTTTCAAATGATAGAAATGACCACCTTTTAGGGAAAGTTAATATTTTGATAACTGCAGAAAATAATCAATTAGATTTTGAAACACCAATAGCTTTAAAATTAGGAAATTTAGAAGAAGGAGATTCTTATTTTTCCAGAAAGCTAGAGGTATTTGCAACATTAATTCCTGCTATTGGAAGAGCTTCAGCTTGGTCGGACTCATTTGAAGCTAATTTAATTTTTTAAATTTAATTGTTAAATATTTTTATTTCCACTCTTCTAGCTTTGGCTTCATTACCTTCATTGTAATCTATTCCAAAGGAATTTGAGGAAATTCTTTCTGCTTCAATACCGTTTTCAATTAGGAAATATTTCACTGATGCTGTTCTTTTTGAAGACAAGATTTTATTGTAGTTTTTATTTCCAGAATTACTTGAATATCCTTTTAAATAGATATGAATTAATTTGTTTGGTAAAGCTATGTTCAACAATTCTTTTAAAGTTTCCTGGTTTTCATAACTCAAGTTTGAGATGTTATTTTCAAATAAAAGAATCTTGTTAAAAGCAATTTTTTGAGGTATTTTTTTAATTGAATCTGAAACAATAGCATTCTTATTTAATTCAATAGAATTTTTTAAGATGCTTTTCTGAATTGAATCTTGTGTCTTTAATTTATTTTCTAAAACACTTATTCTTTCATTTGAATTCAAAATTGTTAAGGAATCAACTTTTTTAATACTTTCCTTGTTTTGCAGCACATAAATAGTATCGGTTTTATATACAAAAGTCTCTGAAATTATTGGTTTTTGTTCAATCTTTTTTGAATCAATAGTGTTTTTAGCTTCTATAGGTTTTAGTTCATCAACCTTATGAATGCTATTTTTATTTAATATAAATGATGTAATTACTGCTTTTAATTCTTTAATCTCAGTTTGAATGCTATCTAAATCTGCTTTATTTACTAAAACGGTATTTTCTATATCCGTTACAACTAATTCTTTTTTATATTTTAGCTGTTTTTCAGTTTTAAATTGAGGTTTTTTACTTAAAAATGAATCATTTTTTATTTCAACAATTTTTGAATCTAATTTTACAGGATTGTTTTTAACTAATGAATCTTGTTGTAAATCAAGGCTATTATTTATAAAAGTTTTTTCGTTTTTCTGATCATTTTTATAGGATGCTACTTTGTGCTTCTTCAACATTTTTGTAAAAGATGATAACTGTCCTTCAGAAACTTTTATAGTAGCATTATTTTGTATTTGCTGCCCCAATATAGATGAGCTTAAAAATAAAATGAATAAAGTGATAGCTGAATTTAAATATGTTTTCATGAATTAATCTATATTTTTTTAGTTGAGACACAAAAAATTAAATTATGTCACATCTAAATTATAATTTTAATAGTATTAATTGTGACTTTTGTTATTAATTTGTGTCATATCTAAAATTTCTTCCTAAATGAAGAAGGTTAAAATAATAGAATTAATTAAATATATAATTATATAAATGAGAAAAATATTTTTAGTGCTAATTGCTTTTTTTGGACTTACTGTAGCTAATTCTCAAGTGAAAGATATCAGTTTCACATTTTCACCATCTGCTGAATATACTTGGTGGGATGCTAAAGCTGGATTTAATGATGGAACTTTAATTGGTGGAAAATTGGGTTTTGGTTTTGGTGAATATATTGAATTAAGAGGTGTGTATTTGCAATCATTAGATTTGACAACTAATTTTGAAAATTTTGGATTAACAAATTTTGATGCTACTTTATTTACGCAACAAAATGCTAAATTAACTAGATGGGGAGGAGAATTTAAGGCGAATATTGGCACAAAAAAATTAATGCCTTATTTAACACTAGGAACAGGAGTTCAAAATATTGAAGTAAACGCAACTAATTTTGAACAAATTTATGGAACTGTAGGTTTGGGTTTTAAATTTAATATTGCAAAAAGGGCTGTTTTATCTGTAGAAGCTAAAAATACTACCTATAATTTTAATGCTGGTTCAAATTTATTAAGTACAGTTGATAAAATTTCTTTTGGTGTTTCAGATGCAGATTTTTCTACTGAAAGTTTGAGTAACTGGGCAGTTTTGGGTTCATTACAATTTTATTTAGGTGGTAGAAAGCCAGGAACACTATCAGAATTAGATGAAGCTTATTTAAATAAGTTTAAAGGTGGTTTTAAAGGATTGCAATTAGTTGTTGAGCCAAGTATTGCTCATATTTCTTTTGATGAAAAGTCGCTTTTACGCGATACATATTTTTTAGGAGGTTATGTTGGCTTAGATTTTAATGAATATATAGGGTTAAGAGGTTTTTACTTTAAAGGAACTGTAAATGATGAAATATCAACAAGTTTTGACAATTTAGCCATGTATGGTGTAGAATTTAGAGCGCGATTAAATGATGGAAATGGAGTAACTCCATATTTAATTTTAGGAGGAGGTTACTTAAATGCTGCAGACTCTTATTTAGGAAAAAATGATTTAAATGTTAAAAGCGGCGAGTTTGGATCTGGTGGATTAGGTTTAAATATTCCTTTAGGTAGAAGAGTATTAATTTCAGGTGGATTAAGAGCAATATTAACATCAGGTGATGATATTTCAAACATTTCTGCACCAAATCAAATTCAAACTCATATGATGTATAATGCAGGTTTGAAATTTACTTTAGGAAAAAAATCAAAATCACCAAATGAGGTTTTTGATACAAATATTAAAAGTGAGGAAAAATCTCAATCAGCAACAAATGATTTGAAAATTCAAAAATTAAAGAATGAATATTCTTTAAAGTTAGCAGTTCTAGAGGAAGACTTAAAAAAGGCCAATCAAGAAAAAGATGTTAATAAAGCTATTGAGCTATTAGAAGAGAAAAATGATCTTAAAACGGCTTTAAAAGAAATTAATAAAGTTTCTGAAATACAAGTTGAAAAAAATATAGAAAATAAAACGCCTCAGCAGGAGACTATTATTCAAATGACACCTGCAGAATTTGAATCGTTAATTGATCGTATTTTAAAAGGATTAAATGAAAATTCAGACGGGAATGTTCAAAAATCAGAAGTAATAGAAAGTAAAGCAATTGATTCTTTAAATAAAAGAATTGAAATGCTAGAGAAAATATTTTCAGAATCAAAAAAAACAGCAACTCAAGAATCAGAAATTAAAGATATAAATGTAACTAAGGATAATAAGAAAGAAAATAAAGAGGTTAAAAAATCTAAATCTGAAGATCGCTTAAAAAATATGGATGATGAAATTGAGTTGAAATCTAATGAGATTAAAAATAAAGAAACAGATACTTTAACCATAAAAAAAGAAATAGCTGATTTACAATCTGATGATTCTTCAATTGAAAAAAACGAGAAACTTTTAAAGTATGAGTGGTCAAATTTGTTTTTTGGATATGATTTTTCAAATTCAGGTTATTTAAATGCAGGAATTAGATCGCATTTTAAAATTACTAAAACTAATTTAATATTTATGCCTGAAGCTTTTGTGGGCTTTGGAGATACTACATATTATGGTGTTTCAGGAAATATAATTTATTCAGTTAATTTAAAGAATCAAAACGTAAAACCTTATTTTGGGGCAGGAGTAGGAGCACTGCATAACGGAAATGATTTTAAAGGAATTTATAATGCAATTTTAGGTGCCAACCTTCCGGTAATTAGTGATAATTTATACATTGATTACACTATGAGAAATACATTTGACTATAATCAAATTTCTATTGGTTATAAACTACCTATTTAAAAAATTTGATATTTATTCTCAAAAAGGTATTAACAATTAGTTAATACCTTTTTGTTATATTATAAGTACAATTCAATTATTATTTTTTCGTTATATTTTTATCTGAAAAATTAATAATTTCACTTTGCAAAAAAAGAACCTAAAATTATATTTTAAATCATGAAAAATAAAAAAATTATTAAAATACTTGCTATAATTTTTATACTGTTTATAGGTGTTTTAATTGCGGCGCCATTTTTATTAAAAGGAAAAATTAAAGAAGCTGTTTTAACTGCCATCAATGAAAATGTAAATGCGAAGGTTGCTTTTAATGACGTTGATTTAAGTTTGTTTAAAAGCTTTCCAAGTGCGGCACTTACTATTTCAGATTTTAAAATAACTACCAATGCTCCATTTGAAAATGATACGCTGGCTTTTGTAAAACAATTAAGTTTAAATATGCCAATTCGTGAACTTTTTAAAGGTAAAAACGAATCCATACAAATAACTGATATTAAAGTAGAAGGTGCTTATTTAAATTTTATTTCCAATAAAGACGGGAAAACAAATTACGATATCATGAAACCTTCTGATGATAAAAATAAAAACGAGGAAGGCGCTTTAAATTTTGCTGTAAAAAGTTATGAAATTACAAATAGCCGTATTATTTACAAAAATGAAGAATCGAATATTTTATTAGATTTAAAAGATTTTAACCATTCTGGCTCAGGAGATTTGTCAGTCGAAAAATCAAAGTTAGATACAAAATCATCTACTAAATTATCTTTTGAATTTGATAAAGTTAAATATTTTGAAGAAAATGAATTATCCTTAGACGCCTTAATTGGAATTGATTTAAAAACATTTACTTTTTCATTTTTAGAAAATGAAGCAAATATTAGCGGTTTACCTTTAACTTTTGATGGAAATGTAGTTTTATTAGATAACGGACAACAAATTGATATTAATTTTAAAACGCCAACATCTTCATTTAAAAACTTTTTAGCAGTAATGCCAAAAGAGTATGCTAAAAATTTAGATAATGTAAAAACGGAAGGCGATTTTACTGTAATTGGTGCTATTAAAGGAATGAATAATGATGATAGAATTCCTAATTTTGATATAAATATTGCTTCAAATAACGCATCTTTTAAATATCCAGATTTACCAAAAAGTGTGGAAAATATTGTAATTAAAGCGCTTATTAAAAATGAAACTGGAATTATTGCTGATACTTATGTTAATTTAGATGCTTTAAATTTTAGAATTGATCAAGATAGATTTGAATCAAGTGCTGCAATTAAAAATTTAACTACCAATCCTTTGGTAAATGCAAAATTGAAAGGAACTATTAATTTAGCAAATATTTCAAAAGCGTATCCGTTTAAAATGGAACAAAAATTAGCGGGAATATTGAAAATGGATATCACCACAAATTTTGATATGGAAGCTGTTGAAAAAAGTAATTATGCTCGCATAAAAAGTAGCGGAACAATGGCCTTAACAGATTTTGTGTATAACGGCAGTGAATTTAAAAATCCGTTTAATATAAAATCAACTGCTATAAATTTCACCCCTGAAGTTATCACATTAACACAGTTTAGTGCATCCACTGGAAAAACAGATATGAATGCAACTGGAACCATGCAAGATGTTATTGGTTTTGTGGTTTCAAATAAACAATTAAAAGGTAATTTTAATTTGACATCTAATACTTTTTCTGTGAATGATTTTATGAGTGATGCTGTTGAAACGAAAGAAGAAACTGCATCAACTTCAAAAGCAGCATTAAAAATACCAGCTTTTTTAGATTGTACAATTACAGCTTCAGCAAAAACCGTTTTGTATGATAATTTAGAACTTCAAAACTTAAAAGGGAAAATGTATATTAAAGATGAAAAAGTAACGCTTGAAAATGTTACTTCATCTATTTTTGGTGGAAATATAGCGTTGAATGGAAATGTTTCAACCAAAGAAGCTCCACCAACTTTTGCAATGGATATTGGTATGAACACATTTAATATTGCACAATCATTTAGTAAAATGGAAATGTTAAATGCAATTGCACCAATTGCTCAAATTATTGATGGAACTTTAAATTCAACACTAAAATTTTCTGGAAATTTAAATGAAGATTTTATTCCTAATTTAGGAACAATTTCTGGAAATGCGCTAGCTGAAATTATAACAAAAAATGTGGATACTAAAACGTCACCGTTATTAAATACTTTAGCTACTCAACTTAAATTTATAGACCTTTCAAAATTAGATTTAAATAATATTAAAGCATTGGTTTCTTTTGAAAACGGTAAAGTAAATGTGAAACCTTTTACCATTAAATATAAAGATATTGATATTAACATTAGCGGAAGCCACGGTTTTGATAAAACAATGGATTATAAAGCAACTTTTATGGTTCCTGCAAAATATTTGGGAACAGAAGTGACTTCATTAATGGCGAAAATGAGCTCAGTAGATGTTTCTAAGCTAATTGTACCCGTTACAGCAAGTATTGGAGGAAATTTTACTAAACCAACGGTTACAACCGATTATAAATCGTCTGTTACTAACTTAACAAAACAATTGGTGGATGTAAATAAGTTAAAAGGAAAGGGTGTAGATATGTTATCTGGATTGTTGAAAGTTCCAGTTACCAAAGAAACAGACACTGTGAATAATACAACCACCACTCCAAAAATTGATGTAACTAAGCCTAAAGAAGCTGTGGATAATTTAGTGAAAAATAAATTAAATAGTTTACTTTCAGGTAAAAAGAAAAAGAAAGATACAGTTAATTAAACATGATTTTCATTTAAATAATATTGTTAAAATAAAAGATGAAATTTTATTTCATCTTTTATTTTAACATTTCAATTCCTTGCTCAAAAATAACGTCTACGGGAATGTTAGATTCACTTAATTTATTTAAATCGGATTGTAATTCTGGAGAAATTACACCTTTTTCTTTTACCAAGTTAGCAACGCCATTGTAATCACCATTTCCTTGTAACTTTAAAATAAGTTCAGATAATTCGGTCATTGCAATTTCCATTTTATCGTAATTTACGGTATATGTTCCCCATTTATTTTTGGTAAAAGCTCCTTTTTCTTTAAAAAAGTTAAAACGAATCATATTGGCTTTTCCATGTGCGCTAGATGCTCCAAATCTAACCGATCTGAATATTCCTGCCATAAATGTTGTGAAATACTCTTGAATATTTCCATCAAGTTCACCTTTTTTATGAAGTTGTAGCACCATATATAATCCTAAAATATCAGCTTTTCCTTCTTCTAATGCAGATGCCAATTCTTTTAATGAATTTCTAACGGTTCCTTTATTGTTAATGGTGTTTTTTATACCTAAACCATGCGCAACTTCATGAAACATGGTGTTTGCGAAAAACGCATCAAATGTTACGTATTTTTGTTGAGTGCTGTCAATTAAAACTTTTGAAATAGGTAGCATTATGTTATCAAACTTTGCTTTCATTGCATTTTTTAATTGCAATCTTCTTGTACCTTTTTGTAATTGTACTTCTTCATCATTCGGTAAATTTATTGCAATAGTTTTGCTTCCCGCATTACAATCTCCAGCATAATAAACAACATCATACGCATTTAAATCAGAATCAGTTCCTGGAATTTCAGCTTTATAAATAAAATCAACAGGTAATCCATTTTGAAGTTCTGGTAAAAAAGAAGTAAAACGTGCTAGTTTTGCGCTCCATTTTTGATCTTTAATTAAAACGTACGCTTCGTGTGAAGCTTTAATTCCAAAAAGTTGGTCTTCATAGGTTTCTATTGGGCCAATTACAATATCTAACGTATTGGTTTTCATTTCCATCCAAGCTAAATCACTAGGTTGGTAATTGTCATCTAAAAAAGCCAAAGAGCGTAATTCTAAATATTTTTTAAGTCCTTCATCTTCAGCTAACATAGATGCTTCCATTAACAACATAGAAACTTTTGCAACCTTTTCTTTAAATTGCTGGTGGTATGGAACTGTTATTAATTTTCCTAAACTATCTCTTCTAATAAATGTATACTCACTTAATTTAGATTCATCTGGAAATGCTTCAAATTCGGCTTTTGTAATATTTTTCGGGTAGTAATTTGCGCCTAAAGGTTTTTCATTTATTCCTTCAACAAATGATTTATTTCCATCTAATCTATCCCAAGGCCCATAATTTATTTCAATATATTTTTTGGTGTCTTCATCAGAAATACTATCTAATAATTGCTGTTTATTTCCGTAAGCTTCATACCAAAATAAGTCATTCATAATAGATGCCGCTTTTATTAAAATCGGCAACATTTTTTGTTCATTTTCAGTTAAATTATCTGTGTTTGCTGTTAATTTAAATGAAATATATTTACTCAATTTTATTTCCATTTCTGTTATATTATCTTCAATAGTAACCTGTTTAATTGGTTTACGTGCAACTTTTTCATTTTTACAAGAAAAAAGCACAAGGGTTACTAGAATAAATAGTATTTTTTTCATTTTTAAAAATTATTTAATAGCATCTAAAACTTTTTGAGTTCTTTCTTTATCGATATTATACGGCATTGTAATTCCTTTTTTATCAGGAAATTGCTCTATCATTAAAGTAGTTGATGGGAATGCAAATTCTACACCTAATTCTTTGGCTAATTTTAAAATTTCCATATGTAGTTTATGTTTTGAAGCTTGTTCAGAATTCCAATCAAGTTCTGTAAAGTACACATTTAAAAGAATTTGTAATGAGGAATCACCAAAACCTATAAATTCTGCATTAAAAGCATCATTTCTTGTTCCTGGATCAATTTCTATTATTTTTCTAATTCCAACAACAAATGCTTCAATTAATTCTGGAGGTGTATCATATCTTACGCCTAAATTAGTTTGATATCTTCTGAATGCTCTCAATCCTTTATTATTTACAATCATTTCAGCCAAAGCACTATTTGGAATTTGAAAAATTGAAGTATCAGCTGCACGAACTCTTGTTGAACGAAACCCAACTTTTTCTACAGTTCCGGCAGCAATATCTGCTTCAATCCAGTCACCGATATGAAATGGTTTATCAATAAATATCATGATGGTTCCAATCAAGTTTTTAACAGTGTCTTGTGAAGCCAATGCAACCGCCAAACCACCAATTGAAGCTCCAGCAACAACCGTTACAGGATCTACTCCAAAAATGGTTAAGAATTTTAAAAATCCTAAAAATATAACTAAACCAGATAAGAAATTATTTAGTACAGGAATTAATTGATCGTCTAGTTTGCTTTCTGTAGATTCTGCATAAATTGCATAAATACTCATTGCTACTTTTACTAATTTAAGAAAAACATAAATCCAAAATACAGTGACCATTATGTTTAAGCCTAAAAACAGCACGTTATTAATGTCTAAAGGTAAAAAAAGTGATGGAAGCACCTTTTTAGCAAACTCCATTAATAAAAGAAATACAATTGGTCTGGTTAATTTTTTTAATGCAATATTTACATCTTGATTTTTATAATGTACTATCCAATATTGTAGTTTTCGTAATATAAAATATACAAGTCTATATAAAATATAAAATAGAATAAAGCAGCAAAAAATTAAAAATACAAAACCAAAGTATTGCCAAAGTTCAATTCCCAAAAAAGTTTTATGGCCAAATTCTGGGATTATTTGAAGAAGTTGCTCCGTATACCAAGGAAAAACATTGGACCAAATTTCATTTATTTTACTTGTTGTTTCTGGAGAGTAATACCAATTGCTGCCAATTTTTTCTAAATAAACATCTGGTAATTGCATTGGGAAAACCAAATATCTGTTTTTGTTTAAAACTTGAGAAGAATCTACAAACATAGAATCCATTGGGATTTTATTGAAATCAAATTTCAAGCCTTTTCCAACAATAATTTGTTTTAGTTTTTTTGCAATTTCAACGGCTTCTTCTCCTTCAAAACCATAAATTGTTTTAGCTGCATTTTCTGGCTCGTATGAATTTTCTTGTAAAAAATACCAATGTGTTAAAATAGTTGCGTTTGGATTACTTAAATCAACTTTAACTGGTTCTTGTGCAAATATTGAAGTTGTTATTAGTAGAAATAATAAGCAAATTTTTTTCATCTTAAATTAATGTTTTTGTAGTTGACAAATTTAAGATATTAATTATTTACAATAAATTCTTAACCCTTTTTCTTTTTGTTGAATTTTTTCTTTCTTCCAGAATTGAAAGAAACAGTATCATCAAAAGTGTCTTTTGCTTTATTACCTTTATTTTTTCTCCATTTATTGGTGTCTGGCAGTAATTTTTGAAGTAAATCGGTTCTTCCAACTTTTGTCAATGTATTTCTAATCCACTGCTGATTTTCCTTTTTATACCAAAAAAAGAAGCGATGTTGTTCTTCGCGTTCCGTTTTTGTTCTTGGAGTTTTCATTGGTTTTAGCGTATACGGATGGTAACCGCTGTAATAAATTACCGTAGCTACCGTCATTGGTGTTGGTGTAAAACCTTGCACTTGTTCTAACTGAAATCCCATATCTTTGGTTTCTGCAGCTAAATTTGCCATATCTTCTAACTCACAAGCAGGATGGCTTGAAATAAAATATGGAATTAATTGTAGATTTAATCTTTTTCGGATATTAATTTTATCAAACCGTTCTTTAAATTTATGAAAATAAATAAATGAAGGTTTACGCATTAATTTCAACACATTATCAGATGTATGTTCAGGAGCCACTTTTAATCGTCCAGAAACGTGGTTTGTCATTACTTCTTCAGTATACGCATCTAACTCTTTTGGATCAGCCAATTTATTAAATTCCGGAACTAATAAATCGTGACGAATACCACTTCCTATAAACGATTTTTTAATTTTAGGATGACTATCAACTGCTTTATAAAGCTCTGTTAATGGTTTGTGTGAAGTATCTAAATTATGGCAAATTACTGGCGAAATACACGAAGGAGAAACACATCTATCACAAATTTCTTGCACTTTTCCTTTCATCTTATACATATTTGCCGATGGTCCACCAATATCAGATAAATAGCCTTTAAAATCGGGCATATTTGCAACTTTGTCAACTTCTTTTAAAATAGATTCTTGACTTCTGCTCGCAATAAATTTTCCTTGATGTGCAGAAATTGTACAAAAACTACAACCTCCAAAACATCCTCTATGAATATTTATAGAAAATTTAATCATTTCAAAAGCAGGAATTGGACCTCTTTTGTTATATTTTGGATGTGGTAATCTTGTAAAAGGTAAATCAAACGAAGCATCTATTTCAGCTTCTGTCATTGTTTCAAAAGGCGGATTTATAACCAATTTGGTATTTCCAACATCTTGAAAAACTCTATCTGCAAACAACTTGTTAGACTCTTGCTCAATAACTTTAAAATTTGAAGCGTACGCTTTTTTATCTTTCAAACAAACTTCGTGAGAATTAATTGTAACATCTTTCCAATTTTTATTTTTTGGAATTTCTTCCCCTTTATTTAATAAAAAAGCTGTTTGTTTTACTGTTCGTAAACTTGAAAAAGGAACTCCTTTTTGTAACAAGTTTACAATTTCTCTCAGTGGTTGTTCACCCATTCCATACACCAACAAATCTGCTTTTGAATCTTTTAAAATGGTTGGTTTTAAGGTGTCACTCCAATAATCGTAATGTGTAACTCTACGCAAGGAGGCTTCAATTCCACCAATTAAAACGGGAATATCAGGAAATTTATCTTTTAAAATATTGGTATAAACTGTTGTTGCATAATCTGGACGAAACCCTTTATCTCCGTTTGGAGTATACGCATCGTGATCTCTACTTTTTTTGTTGGCAGTGTAATTACTAACCATTGGATCCATACAACCACCAGTTACTGCAAAAAATAATTTAGGAATTCCCATTTTGGTAAAGTCCTGTAAATTATCATTTACACTAGGCTGAGGTACAATAGCAACTTTTAAACCATAGCTTTCTAAAATTCTACCAATTACGGCAGGACCAAAAGCTGGGTGATCTACATAGGCATCTCCACTAAAAAGAATTACATCTAATTCTTCCCATCCTCTAAGTTTTACCTCTTTATTTGTTGTAGGTAACCAGTCTGAAAGTTTATTCATCATACGCTGCAAAAGTACACTATTTTTAATAATTCTAAATAAAATTGTTAAAGTTGACTTTAAAACTATTGTTAAGTAGTGTTAATGATTGTTAACATATTAAACCTTTCATATTTTCAAGAGTCTTAAGGATATAAAATAAATTAAATAACACATAATTATGAAAAAATTAATAGGCTTAACAGCAATCGTACTTTTATTGTCAATTTCAATGAGTGCACAAGGAAAACAAAGAGGAGGAGCGAATAGCGATTCTGATTTATCAATAGAGCAAAGAGTGGCTTTACAAACTAAGAGAATGACACTAAATCTTGACTTAGATGCGAATCAACAAAAAGAAGTTGAACAAATGCTTTTAAAATCTGCAAATGAAAATGATCAGTTGAGAGATGAATTTAGACAAAAAAAACAAAGTGGCAATTTAACAGCTGATGAGAAATATGCTTTTGAAAATAACAGATTAGAAAAACAAGCGGCTCATAAAGCTGAAATGAAAAAAATCTTAAATAAAGATCAGTTTGTCAAATGGGAAAGTACTATGATGAACAGATCTAAAAATAAAGATGCGAAAGGAACAAAAGGAAATAATTCGCAAAGACAATTTAAAAATAAAGGATAAAATTAGTTTAATTATATTTGTTTGGAAAGATGCTACATTTTGTAGCATCTTTTTTTTTTATTTTGAAATAATTAATATTTGTCCGATACTAATTTCATTAGATTTTAAATCGTTTATATCTTTCAATTCATCAACAGATAACCCATACCTTTTTGAGATATTATACAAAGTATCTCCTTTTTGAACGTTATGGTTTTTAGTTATATCTGATTTTTCAACAATATGTTTTCTTCCTAAAACCTGAGTATCATACTTATGTAATTCAAATTTTTCTATTAAACCAATTAATTTTGCTGGATATCTTCTATCTGTGGCATAACCAGCTTCGCTAAGCCCTTTAGCCCAACCAACATAATCGCCAGATTCTAATGAAAATAATTTTGAATATCTACTTCTTGAGGTTAAAAATAGAGAGTGATCTCTATACGAGGTTGTAGGGTCTTTGTATACTCTAAAACATTCTCCTTTTTCATCATCATCATGAAGTGTTTGTTCGCCTTCCCAGCCTTTATGACATTTAATTCCAAAGTGATTGTTAGATCTTTTTGTTAATTCACTATTTCCGCTTGAAGATTCTAAAATTCCTTGTGCTAATGTAATACTTGCAGGAATTTTATAAATTTTCATTTCTTCAATTGCGGCATCTTTAAAAAACGCAATATAGTCTTCAGTGGAATTAAAAATAGTTGATTTTATAGAAGTTTTGTCTTCAATTTTCGTTACCTCATCTTTATTTTTTTGGACAACTTTTGGATATATTTTTTTGGGTTGTGAATGAACAACATGTTTTTTTGATTTACAACTTGATAAAAATACAATTGAAAAAATAAAAATTATAAGATATTTAAATTTCATAAATTAATTAATTTGAGGTAAGTTTTTGTTTTTTAAATATAGATTCATTCCATCAATTCCTTGTAAACCACCAGTATGAATAGCTATTATTTTTGTTCCTTTTTTAAAATAATCATTTTTAATTAAATCTATTATTCCAAACAACATTTTTCCAGTATAAACAGGGTCTAGTGGAATGGTTGTTTCCTTTTTAAATTTATTGATAAATGTAATTAATTCTTCAGATATTTTAGCATATCCACCAAAATGATAATTAGTATTTAAACACCAATTATCTTTTTTTAGTATATATTTATTAATTTCATTTTGAAGAAAATCACCTTTTAGTGCCGGAAAACCAACTACTTTTTGATGTTTTTTTGAAGCATTTATAATTCCAGAAATGGTTCCGCCAGTACCTATTGCAGAACAAATAACATTAAATATTTCATCTTTATCAGTTAGTATTTCTTCACAACCTTTTACTGCAAAATTATTTGTTCCACCTTCTGGTATCAAATAAAAATCACCAAATTCTGCTTTTAAATTATTTATAAAACTTGTTGATTCTTTTTCTCTATAGGTGCTTCTTGATACAAAATGAAATTTCATTCCATGTTGTGAAGCAAATTTTAAAGTTGGATTGTTTAGAATAACTTCATCAGTGTTTAAAGCTAATTCATCGCCTCTAATTACTCCAATTGTCTCAAAATTATATTCAAATCCAGCAGCAGCAGTTGCCGCAATATGATTTGAATATGCACCACCAAAGGTTATGAGTTTAGATTTTTCTAACCGTTTAGCATCCTGTAAATTGTATTTTAGTTTTCGGTATTTATTTCCTGAAATAAATGGATGCAATTCATCTTCTCGCTTTATATATAACGAAACTTCTTTAGTTGCAATTTCCGAAAAGTGAATTTGCTGAATTCTGCTATGTAAATTTTCTAGGAACAATTTGTTACTTTTTCTTCAATTTCAGACCATTCTTCCATTAAATCTTCAATTTTTTTCTTTTTAGATTCATATTTTTCAAAGAAATTAATTTCAGAAGCTGTTTTTTCATAATCTTTAGCTAGCTCAGTATCCATTTCTAAAATTTCTTTTTCCAACGTATCAATTTGGGTTTCAATTTTAGATAATTGATTTTTTAACTTTTTTAGTTCTTTTTCTTCTTCTTTTGAAAGTTGAAATTCACCTTTTTTGGATGGTTTAGAAGCTGTTTCTACTACAGTTCTTTTTTCAGCTTCTCTTAAATTTTCAATTTGATGTTGCTCTAAGAAAAAGTCTATATCTCCTAAATATTCTTTTATAACTTTATCTTTAAATCCATACACTGTTGTTGCTAAACCTTGCAAAAAATCTCTATCATGCGAAACTAAAATTAGCGTTCCATCAAACTTTTTAAGGGCTTGTTTTAATACATTTTTTGATGCAATATCCAAGTGGTTTGTTGGCTCATCCATTATTAGTACGTTAAATGGTAATAATAATAATTTACAAAGCGCCAATCTGTTTCGTTCACCTCCTGATAGCATTTTTGCTTTTTTATCAACGGCATCACCTCCAAATAAAAATGAACCCAGCATATCTCTAACCTTCGCTCTATTTCCATCTGTTGCGGCATCTTCCATAATTTCTAGTACCGTTTTCTCAGGTTCTAAATATTCTGATTGATTTTGAGCGAAATAGCCAATTTGAACATTATGGCCCAGTTTTAAATGACCACCATGGGCAATTTCACCCACCATAATTTTTGCCAACGTAGATTTTCCCTGGCCGTTTTGACCAACAAATGCTATTTTGCTATTGCGTTCAATTAATAAATCAACATTTTCTAATACATGTTTGTCTCCGTAACTTTTTGATAAATGTTCAGCTTCAAAAACTACTTTTCCAGGATCTTTTGATATTTGGAAACGAATATTCATAACAGCATTGTCGTCGTCGTCAACTTCAATTAGCTCAACTTTATCTAATTTTTTGATTAAAGATTGCGCCATGGAAGCTTTGTTGGCTTTTGCTCTAAATTTATCAATTAATATTTGCGTTGCTTTTATTTCTTTCTCCTGATTTTTTTGAGCCTGTAATTGTTTTTCTTTTATTTCATCGCGTAATAATAAAAATTGCGAGTACGGTTTTTTATAATCATAAAT
This sequence comes from Lutibacter sp., assembly GCF_016342705.1. Lineage (GTDB taxonomy): Bacteria > Bacteroidota > Bacteroidia > Flavobacteriales > Flavobacteriaceae > Lutibacter. Next base: position 56,026 of record NZ_JAEINV010000003.1, read on the forward strand.
TTTACCCAATGAAATTTCAATAGTTCGGTTTGTCACATTATCTAAAAACATTTTATCGTGTGAAACTAAAACTATGGCACCTGAATAGGCTTTTAAGAAATTCTCTAACCAAATAATAGATTCAATATCTAAATGATTCGTTGGCTCATCTAGCAATAAAATATCATTATCTTGTAATAATAATTTTGCCAATTCAATACGCATTCTCCATCCACCAGAAAAAGTTTCAGTTAATTTATCAAAATCTTCACGTTGAAAACCTAAACCTTGTAGAATTCTTTCAGTATTTCCTTGGTAGTTATAACCACCAATTAAATCATATCTATGAGAAAATTCATTTAAGTTTACCATTAAATCATGATAATACTCGCTTTCATAATCGGTTCTTTCGGCTAATTCAAAATTAATTTGATCAATTTTAGCTTCTAATTGTTTAATTTCTTCAAAGGCTTGGTACGCTTCTTCTAATATAGTTCTACCTTCAACAAAATCAATATCTTGTCGTAAAAAACCAATACGCACATCTTTATCAAAAGCCATGGTTCCGCCAGAACTTTCAATATCTTTAGAAATTACTTTTAATAATGTCGATTTCCCTGCACCATTTTTCCCTATCAATCCAATTCTATCTCCTTTATTTAACTTAAAAGTTATTCCAGAAAATAAATCAGAACCGGCAAAGGTTACCGTTAAATTATGTACGTTAAGCATTTATTTTTATTATTTAGTGTAATTTTGTATTAGTTTTAAAAAAACGTACAAATTTACTATAAAAAAAATTGGCACTCAATTAAAGTTTTTAATTAAAAATAGTTCACTAAAATGTTTAAGAAAGGATCTAAACTCTACAGTATATTACACAATAAATGTCCGAAATGCCAGGAAGGAGATTTTATGAAAGAAAAAAATATATTTATATTACATAAAGCATTTCAAATGCATGAGAAATGTAGTAATTGTGGATTAAAATATATGATGGAACCTTCATTTTTTTACGGTGCAATGTATGTTAATTACGGTTTAACAGTGGGTTTAGCCATTATTACATTTGCTATTTCTGTGCTGTTTTTTGATTTAACGATGTTAGAAAGTTTTATTCCAATTGTTGTAGTGTTGATATTAACTACACCTATTTCAATTCGGTTATCTAGAATTATTTGGATTAATATTTTTGTGCATTTTGATAAAAACGCTTTTAATTCTTTAAAAAACGAAGAATAGAATATTCATTATTTATTTCAATTTTATTCTCTAAGTAATTATAAAGTTGTTTTGCAGCAGTAGGGGCAATCATTACTCCGCGTGTTCCTAAACCATTTAAAACTGCTAAATTTGGATAATTTGGATGCGTTCCTAATAATGGTCGTCTATCTTTTACGGTTGGTCTAATTCCAGCTAATTGTTCTACAATTTTGTAAGGAACATTTATAAAAGTATCCAACTTTTCTTTCAATTCATTTTTGCCTTCATCTGTTGGGATTGAGGTTTTGTGGTTCCAATTAAAAGTAGCGCCAATTTTATAATAATTATCTCCCAAAGGAAGTACAAACACAGCCGCTTTTATTAAGGCGTTCACATTTAAATTTGGTGCGTGAATAATTATAAGTTCTCCTTTTGCTTCTTGCATTGGCAAATAATTAAAATAAGGATTTTGTTTGATGCCAAAACCTTCGCAAAAAACAATTTTTGAACATGTAATTGAATTGTATATTATGGAATTCTCTTGAATATTAAAGGTTGTATATTGGAAATCTTCTTGAAGTAACTTTTTATTGATTGATAAATAATTTCTATAATCTTCTAAAAGATTCTTTGTGTCAACCCAACCAGTGTTTATCAATTTTCCATAGCCATAATTTGAAATAATTCCTTTTATTTTCGAATTCTCAATTTTCGGAATCATATATTCTGATAGCTGTTGATGATCTGTTGCAATGAACCAGTTGTTTTGTTCTTCAATAGATTTAAATATTCTGAAAATATCTAAGGAATAATTGTATTTTTTTTTGAATTGATCTTCTAATTCTGAATAAAAAGGTATTGCAATTTCCAACTGATTTTTAGCTTCCCAAACTGGTGTAAATCGTTTTAAAATAACAGGATTGTAAACGCCACCAGCAACAATTGATGAGTTTTGAGAATTGTTTTCAAAAACAATAAATGATTTATTATTTTTTTCTAATTCTTTGGAAAAAGCTAAACCAGCGAGACCTAAGCCTACAATTATATAATCTACCTTCATAAGTAACAAATATATATTAAAACAAAAAACTCCTGCAAATTACAGGAGTTTTTTGTTTTAATAAATGGAGTATTAATAGTTCCACATATCTAATTCTTTATTTCTAATATATTCTTTAATTTTATTAGACTCTATAACTTGGAATAATGAATTTCCTTTAACATATTGATCCACATCTCTATCTCCATAGATGTTTTCTTCTCTATAGATAAGGGAACTAAATCTTCTGGCATTTAATAAGTGATCAAATGAAATTGGATACGCTGAGTTTTTTTCATTGAATACTTTCATTTCATGTAAAATATTTCGAGCATCTGGAAACCAAACCCAAAATAAAGGTAGTTGTTCATCAATATTTAAATCTTCTCTACCCATTGTTTGTACATCTGGAGCAACAGGAGCAAGGGCAAGCATTCTATATTTTAGTTCACCTTGGCGTTTATCAAAATACCATAATCCTTTAATTTTAAACCCTTCAATATCTTGTGATGTTAAATTTATTTTATCAATATATTCGCTAATATCAGTACTTCCGGCATTTAATTCATCAAAACCAGCATCAGTTGTGTCAACTCTAAATAATTTATTACTAATTTCTGATTTTGTCATTTTAGCAGTAAAATAGGAATCATCATAAATTTCAGTAATTTTTCCATTTTTAATACCTCTTAAAAGTGTATCAAATAAAGATCTTCTTTCTTTAGAAACATTTGTAGTATCAACAGGGTAATATAAAGGCAAATTTATTTTTTCATTTAAATCAACATATTCCCATACTACTTTAGACCATAGAATATCTCTATCATCTACATAACCATATTCTAAAGGTTTATCGTTATCAACAGCCAATTGTTCGGCAGTTTTAACACCAATATCAGAAGGTCTTTTGGCATTCAACAAATTAGATTGCGAATACAATGTATTTATCAGCATAAAAGCCAAAATAAAAATTCCAATATTTCTTTTATTCATCATTACAAACTTTATTATTGTATTTCTATACTTACTGCAGAAGCATCTTTAATTCTATATGAACTATTTCCTGATAACGAAGATTTTATATCAAATATTACAATTACATCACCTCTTTTAGATTTTGCAATTGCTTTTTGTGCTGCGCTATCCATTCTATCTCCTCTAACAACTACAGCTCCTTGACCAGGAACTTTTATTGTGAATCCGGTAGTATTTAAAGATAAATCAAAATCAAAATCTGGTAATTCTGCGCCTACGGTAGCATTTTCTAAACTACTACTTGGCATTTTTACATAACCAGATTGTTTTCTAATAGTACCGTTTGGAGATGGAATATCCTTAATTCTAAATGATTGAGAATTACTAACACTTGTTCCATCAGGTAACTTTCCAGTAACACTAATTTTTACTTCAGACCCAGAACTAGGAGTCATAATATATTTTCCAGTTCCACTAGCTTTAGATAATCCAGCACCTGATGCTGCAACTAAGTTGTCTGGTACACCTGGTATAGAAATTGTCATAGGGTTTGCAACACCTCTATAAACCACATTCATTTTATCTGCTGAAATAACTGCGCTATTTGGTTTAGGAATTACAGCATAACTACTTTTAATTGGAATTGAGATATCTTCCCCTTTTTCGGTAAAAATAAATTCTCCAACAATATCTCTTTCTCCAACTGATCCTGCGGCAAAGCTTAACATTACTTGTCCGGCTTGAAGGCTTGACTCTGGTAACATACTACCATTAACCTTAACGCTTTTTGGTTTTAACGTTGGATCCACCTTACCTAAAACTATTTTACCTTTAAATGTTTCACCTTGAAAAAATGCTGTTTTTTCTGGTATTACAATTGCTTCATATTTTGTCATTGAAACATCACTTTCTAACTGACCGCCTAATAATAAACTATAGATTTCAGATTCAGTTGTTTTGATATCTGATTTCATAGAAGTTAAGTTAGTAATTGTTGAAATTAAAGGGAAACCTTCATACCTGTTTTTTAGCCATGGTTGTTTTCCTCCTTCAACATCTTGATCAGATGTATCAAATCTATTTGCAATGGTATTTGATAATGTATTGTTTTCTCCTAATAAACTAATGATTCCATCACGGTAACCATTAATTTGATCAAGAAATTCTTGACCATCCTTTGTATATTTATCTCCGGCAAAAAAGTGATTATCAACTACATCAGTTTTATCCATAGCTTCATAAGCTTTTGGGTCTTCCTGTTCTTCTAAAAAGAATGAATTTTTAGTATCTAAGTAGTCACTAAAACTTTTAGACAGTGCGCTAACTTTAGTAGCGGTTTCATAAAGTGATTTATACTTTTCCGGTTGTTCGGATGCTTTTGTAGCTAAATTTTGTAATGTAGCTGTATTTCTAGCATCTGCGGTTATATTCGTTTCTGAAAATTTTTCATTCATATAACCAAATGCAGAAAGAACCTCTTTAGACATTTGCATTGCTAACATAGCAATGAATACTAAATACATAAGGTTAATCATTTTCTGCCTTGGTGATAATTTACCTGAAGCCATTTTAATTAGTTTTTTTGGTTAATAAATAATTATGATACACAACTAATTATTTTTTATTTGACATTGCAGATAACATTCCTCCATAAACTCCATTTAAAGAAGATAAGTTAGTAGCTAATGATTCCATTTGCTCTTTTAGTTTACCAGCATTTACGGTAACTTGTTCATTAATATCAGCTTGTCTGCTTGAACTTTCTAATTGAATTTTGTATAAACTGTTTAATGACTCCATTTGTGCAGCTGCCAATGATAATTGTTCGCTATATTTTGTTGTAGCTGCAATAGAGTTCACGGCTGGTGCTATATTATCAGCTGCTCCTTTAAAATTTTGGATACTTTCACCTAAACTTTGCATTAATGTTGCATCTAATTTAGCTTCTTTAAGCATAGAGTCAAGTTTTTGAGAAAGTAAACTTTGTGCTTCTTTTGTTTGTGCGGCATCTTTATTTCTTATGTTTCCACCAGTTAATTCTGGATAAACTAAAGACCAATCAAGATCATCTTCTACTGGTTCAAAAGCTGATATAGCAAAAACTAAAGCTTCTACAGCCATTCCAATTGTTAACATTACACCACCTGTTAATGGTCCAATTTTAAAATGCATAATTTTAAATAAAGCACCAATAATTACGACTGATGCACCTAGGCCATAGGCCATATTAAATAATTTTTTAGTTGATTTTGATTGTGACATGATAAAATAGGTATTGGTTTTTTATAAAATTATTTTCCACTTAAATTGGTTCCCAAAAAGTCTTGTACTGTTCTGAATCCAATATAACTTCTTGCTGTATCAGCATATTCATAATCGCGTGTACTAACTTCTAAAAAGTAAGCTACATCTTTCCATGAGCCACCACGAATAATTTTTCTATGATTTTTAGACATTTCTACGTTTGGATTCATTGTTGATCCAATATAGTAGGATGCCTCACTGTAAGCTGTATTTGTCCATTCTGAAACATTTCCAGCCATATTGTATAAACCATAATCATTTGGAAAATAGGATTTGGCTTCCACAGTATACAATGCCCCATCAACTGAGTAATTTCCTCTTGTAGGTTTAAAGTTTGCTAAAAAGCATCCTCTATCACTAGTAGCATATGGTCCACCCCAAGGGTATGTTGCATTTTCAAGACCACCTCTAGCTGCATATTCCCATTCAGCTTCAGTTGCTAATCTAAATTGAGGAATTTGTGTAGATTTTCTTTTGGTACTTAAGTAGTCATTTTTCTTTTTTGTTCTCCATCTACAAAATGCTTTTGCTTGCATCCAAGTTACACCTACAACAGGGTAATCATTAAAGGCTTGATGATAAAAATAATCTTGATGCATTGGGTCATTATAAGAATAATTATAATCTCGAACCCAAACAGTTGTGTCAGGATAAACTTTTACGACTTCTTGCTTTATAAATTTTCTTCGATCTCCTTTATCTCTTGCAGCTGATTCTTGATCTAACCAAAAATACTTAAATTTTAGTTTGTCGGTATTAATCATTCTTCTTCCTTCAAAACTATCTTCAATTGGCATGAAAACAGAATCAATCATAACTTCTGTATATTCTTCACTTGGAAATTCATTTACATTCCAAATAATATCAGCATCCCAATTTAACATTTTACCTTGTGTTGGTGAGTTTAAATCTCCTAAACTTCCATAAGTATTCATCATATACTTTTGGTAAGGTGTCATTTTAGTTTCATCAATATTTAAAAATTGATAATCTTCTAAACCAGGAACTGGAGTTCCGCCGGCAGACATTAGTTCAGAATACAAGGCTAATTGTGTTCTTACTATTGAATCTCTAACCCAAAAAACAAATTCTTTGTATTCACTGTTTGTAATTTCAGTTTCATCCATATAAAAAGGACGAACTGTAACTGTTCTGGTAGGGGTACTTAATGATCCTGCAACATCTTCACTTTGTTTTCCCATTGTAAAAGAACCTCCAGGAATTAATGTCATTCCAAAAGGTTTTTCAGAATTCCATTTACTAGCCGAACGTACACCAACTAACTCTCCTTGATCATTTGATCCACAACTCCATATGATTAAAGCTAATAAAATATACAATGATATTTTCTTCATATTTTATACTCTTATTCTTTTAAGACAAACCTATTACTAATTATTTTAATAAACAATATTTTCTTTAATCTGTTTAAAACTAAAAAAAACAGTTTTTATTATATTCTAATGCTATTTTATATTAATTTTTTTAATGTATTTAACCATCTATCAGGAATTTCCTGGTCGGTAGCGCTAATATAATCTTGATATGTACAAGGTATTAACGCATGTCTTTTGTATTTATTATTTTCATTTAAACTTATTTCCATCCACCATCTTCCACTTTTGTTGCTTTTAAAGAAATTCAAAACTTCATTTTCTATGGGAACAATAAATTTCTGATAATTATCCTTCAAACCAAAAGGGTAATCATTTGCTCTATAATTTACACCTTCAATGAAATACCAAATCATTTGGGCAATTAATTGAGCAGTTTGGTTTTTGTTATCGTACTTAGAATTGTATTCATAAATTCCAAAGGATGAAACTTTATCACTTATCCCTGCGTATCTTGAGATTGCGCATATTTCAGCACCAGTAAATCCATTTGGAGTAGCTTTATTATTTGCTGGAGCCTCAGAATTTTTTACTGCAGATAAATCTATACTAACTATATCGGCATCTCTCAAAACTGGTTCAACAATTTGTAATGAGTTGGAAACTTCTCCTAATCTATGCGATTCAAAGAATAAGCTTTCTAATAAATCAATTTCATTTTGTGAGTTGAAATAAGTTTGATACCCTATATTGCTGTAATTAAACAGGTTGCAGGGTTGATTCATAACAATTTTGCTTAAAAATGTTTGAGAATTTAAATCGGCTTCTATTGAACCTAAGTCAAATTTGTTATCTACACAAGCCAAATTTACGGTTTGTTCTAAAACATCATAGGCTCTATAGTTTGCGTAGGTTAAATCTTGACCGCCTCCAAGAATGATTGGAATAATTTTATTTTTAATTAAACTTGATAGGATGCTTTTTAGGGCAAAATAAGTGTCTTCTATAGAGTTACCTTTCTTAATATTTCCTAAATCAACAAGGTTTATAGGCCAATTTCCAGGATATAAAGAATAAAATTCTTTTCTAACAGTATCTAAGTTATTACCAGTGCCATAATTATCAATTGCACTACGATCTTCTTCAACACCAATTATAGCTATTTTTTTACCTTCTAAATCAGGAAATTCACCTAGAGTAGTATAAATATCAATACACTGACCAATGGGTTTGTTGGATTGCATTTTTGAATGCATTAACAATGCATCATCAATAGGACTTAGGTATTCGAAATTCATTTTTAGGGGTTAAAACTTTCTTTTTCGGTGCCAAGATAATTAAAAAAAATTATTTTTTGGAACTTTTACTCCTTGTTGTTTTCTTTTTAGGAGCATTTTTTTCAATTATTTCTTTTACTTCTTCTAATGTTAAATTGGCTGCATCTACAGTTTTGGCTAATTCTATCTTCGTTTTTCCTTTAATAATATTAAATCTTCCCCATCGTGCTTTTTCAACAGTAATCTTTTCTTCTGGCCAATTTTGAATTACTTTCTCTATATCTTTTCTTTTTTTATCTTCAATTAATAGTTTTATATCGCTTTTAGATAAATTATCAAAATCATATTTTTTATTTACATTAATAAAAGTGTTATTCCATTTAATAAAAGGACCAAATCTACCAACTCCTTTTTGAACTGGCAAGTCTTCGTAGGTTGCAATTGGGGCATCTGATTCTCGCTTTTCTTCAATTAATTCAATTGCTCTGGCTAAATCTACTTCCATAGGGTTTTCATCTTTTGGGATGGAAACATACATGTCATCAAATTTTACGTAAGGACCAAATCTACCAATAGCAACTTCTACTGGTTTTTTCTCATAGTTTCCAACTGTTTTTGGGAGCTTAAATAAATCCATTGCTTCTTCAAATGTTATTGTAGATAAATTTTGATCTACTAATAAACTTGCGAATTTCGGTTTTTCCTCATCTGTAGCTTCTCCAATTTGAACCATAGCGCCAAACCTACCTAAGCGCGCATATACGTTTTTACCAGATTCTGGATCAATACCAAGTAAACGCTCTCCTTTTGCTCTGTCTGCATTTTCAGCAACATGCTCAACATTTGGGTGGAATTTTTTATAAAAATCTTTAATCATTTTTATCCAATCTTCCTTTCCTTCAGCAATATCATCAAATTCAGATTCAACTTTAGCTGTAAACCCAAAATCTAGAATACTTGAAAAATTTTCAACTAAAAAATCGTTTACAATATTACCAATATCTGTTGGAACTAATTTTCCTTTATCTGAACCAACTTTTTCGGTTAAAATTTTAGTGATAATTTCTTTCCCTTTTAATTTTAGCTCCGTATAATTTCTGTCATCTCCTTCAATAGTTCCTTTTTGAACGTATTCTCTTTTTTGAATAGTAGAAATGGTTGGCGCATACGTGGATGGTCTACCAATACCTAATTCTTCTAAACTTTTAACTAAAGATGCTTCTGTAAATCTATAAGGGCCTTTTGTGTAACGTTCAGTTGCAGTAATATATTTATTTACTAGGTTTTCTCCAATGGCTAGTTTTGGCAACATACCTTCTTGTTCTTCATCTTCATTGTCATTTCCTTCCAAATAAACGGCTAAAAACCCTTCAAACTTAATCATTTCACCATTTGCTGTAAAAATGCTCTCGTTATTGTTATTAGCAATTCTAACGTTTGTGCGCTCTACTTGTGCGCTACTCATTTGTGAAGCAATAGTTCTTTTCCAAATTAAATCATACAATCTATTTTGATCAAAATCAACATTAATAGTTTGTTGGCTCATACTTGTTGGCCTAATAGCTTCGTGTGCTTCTTGTGCACCTTTTGTTTTTGTATTGTAGTTTCTTGGCTTACTATATTTTTTGCCGTAGGATGAAATTATTTCTTGTTGGGCATCATTTTTTGCATCTTCAGATAAATTTACACTGTCCGTTCTCATATAGGTAATTAAACCGGCTTCATATAAACGTTGTGCAATCATCATAGTTTTTGCAACAGGAAAACCTAATTTTCTTGATGCTTCTTGTTGTAAAGTTGATGTTGTAAAAGGTGCAGCAGGTGATTTTTTAGCTGGTTTTTTTTGTAAATCTTCAACTTTAAATTTAGCTCCAATTGATGAATTTAAAAAAGTTTGAGCTTCTTCTTTAGTTTCAAAGTTTTTAGGAATAGATGCTTTAAACTTTTTACCTTCTTCTGATAAAAATTCAGCAACCACTTTATAAGAAGCTTGTGGAACAAAATTTATAATATCTCTTTCTCTTTCAACAATTAGTCTGACAGCAACCGATTGAACGCGTCCTGCAGATAAACCTCCTTTAACTTTTCTCCATAAAACAGGTGAAAGTTCATATCCTACTAATCTATCTAAAACTCTACGTGCTTGTTGAGCGTTTACTAAGTTATAATCAATAGTTCTAGGGTTTTCAACTGCTTTTAAAATTGCTTTTTCGGTAATTTCGTGAAATACAATACGTTTTGTATTAGCATCTTTTAATTTTAATTGCTCAAATAAATGCCATGCAATTGCCTCTCCTTCACGATCCTCATCTGATGCTAGCCAAACCATTTCAGCTTTTTTAGATAAATCTTTTAATTTTTTAACAAGTGCTTTTTTATCTGAAGGCACTCTGTAATTTGGCATGAAATCTCCATCTACATTTATTCCAATTTCTTTTGAAGGTAAATCAGCAATATGACCAAAGCTGGATTCTACTTGAAAATCTTTTCCTAAAAACTTTTCAATTGTTTTTGCTTTTGCTGGTGACTCTACTATTACTAAATTTTTTGCCATAAATCTTTTCTTTTTCTTAAAATACACCACATATATTATATGTGATTTTGGATTGCAAATGTATATAAGATTTTTAATAATTATGAAAAACTATTTGTAAAAAAACAAAAAAACAGGCTGTATGGCCTGTTTTTATTGATGAAAATTGATTTTAAATTAATTTAAACTCACTCAATAATGTGATGCCATTGTTAGAATATTTGTACTGATACAATATTTTATCCCCAATCATAAGTAAGTGATTTTCCATCGGAATGACATCATATGTATTTATATTTTCAAAATGATTTAAGAGTTTTAAATTACTTATATCTGTTTTATCATATACTTTTAAACCATCATCTCCATCACAAATAAATAGTTTTTCATCTTTAACACCTAATCCATATGGACCTACCATTGCGTATGATTTTACCAAAAATGGTTTTTCAATATTTGAAATATCAACAATTTGCAAACTACTTTCAAAAGCACCACAATTATTACCAGCACGCAATGTTATGTATGCATATTTTTCGTCTACCACAACCGGATCACAAGCTGTTCCGTGTTTAAATTCAGAAATAAATTGAGGATTGTTTGGAAATTCAATATTGTAAACATACATACCACTCATACTTCCTAAAAACAAATTATTTCCATTATAAAAAATAGTTTCTATATCATACCCAGCAAAAACGGTTTTTGATAAACTTGGAGCATTTAAATTTTGAATATTAAAAATATTAATATTATGACTATCAACGGCATATAAATACTCGTTTACAATTTTAAATCTAGCCAATGATCCACCTTGCCCAGTAGAAGCGGCAGAAGCCATATTCATAGTAAAAATCATATCTGTATTATTTCTAATTGTATTTATTTCTTCCTTACTTCTTAATTCTTGAGTTATTGTCCATTTTACAATTACACCGTTTTGAACATTTCCACTTGTGTTATAATCTAATATTAAGTTATCCATAAATGGCATTGGTATATAAGTTGGAAAAACATCATTTAGACGCGAAACTTCCTTAATATTATTAAGATCTGAAATGTCAAAAACCAATAAATCCATTAAGCTGTCTGCGTATAAATAATTGTCCTTAATTTCCATATCCTTATTAGCAATTATTTTTATAAATGCAATTTTCTTTGGGCTATTTGGATTTGAATTATCTATAATATGAATTCCTTCATTAACATCATTTACTAAAACCAAATTATTAAAAGCATAAATTTTTCCAGATTCTGTGATGCTTTTAGGCTCCTCAATTTTTACAGAAGACCTAAACGCCGTTAAACTCATAAATTGAGGCTTAGCAACATTTACGGTTTCAAGGCCCTCATTATTTTTAGTGCATGAAAAGATAAGTGCTAAGTTTAAGATAAGTACTATTAATTTTGTTTTCATTTTAAGAATATTTCATTTGTTTAAATTTAATTCAAAATTATATAAATCAATACGATAAAAAACATAAAAACGCTACAGTGAAGATTTAAATAGTTCCAGAAACTATTTAGATTATTTTTTATTGGGTTTATTTATCACTTTAATTGATTGTTAAAATTCTGCCAAATTGTCACGATTTTAATTTTTTGGTTATATCTTTGCAAACCAAATAAAACATATGAGTGCCGATAAAGTAATAGAAGAAAAAAAGCAAGGACAAGCGCTTTTAACTGAAAATAAGGAAGGAAATCATAAAAAACTTTTTATTGAAAGTTATGGTTGCTCCATGAATTTAAATGACAGTGAAATTGTTGCAGCTATCCTTGCTGATCAAGGATATAATACAACACATTTATTAGAAGAAGCGGATTTGGTTTTGGTAAATACCTGCTCAATTAGGGAAAAAGCAGAACAAACTGTTCGTAAACGATTGGAAAAATACAATGCTGTAAAAAAAATAAATCCAACTATGAAAGTGGGGGTTTTAGGTTGTATGGCAGAACGCTTAAAAGCTAAATTTTTAGAAGAAGAAAAAATAGTAGATTTAGTGGTTGGGCCAGATTCATACAGAGATTTACCTAATTTATTGGAAGAAGTAGAAGCTGGACGTGATGCTGTAAACGTAATTCTATCTAAAGAAGAAACCTATGGAGATGTTTCTCCTGTTCGTTTAAATAGCAATGGAGTATCTGCATTTGTTTCAATAACAAGAGGTTGTGACAACATGTGCACTTTTTGCGTTGTTCCGTTTACCAGAGGAAGAGAAAGAAGTAGAGATCCGAAAAGTATTGTTGAAGAAATTAAACAGCTAGTAGATAATAATTATAAAGAAATTACACTTCTTGGTCAAAATGTAGATAGTTATCTTTGGTATGGCGGCGGATTAAAAAAGGATTTTAAAAATGCTTCAGAAATAGCCCAAGCCACAGCGGTAGATTTTTCACATTTATTAGATTTAGTAGCTGCTGAATTTCCAAAAACGCGTTTTAGATTTTCAACATCTAACCCTCAAGATATGAGTTTAGATGTTATTTATACAATGGCAAAGCACGAAAATATTTGTAAATATATTCACTTACCGGTTCAATCTGGAAGTACGGCTGTTTTACAAAGAATGAATCGTCAACATACTAGAGAAGAATATATGGAATTAGTAGACAATATTAGAAGGATTCTACCAGATTGCTCTATTTCACAAGATATGATGACAGGTTTTTGTGGTGAAACAGAAGAAGAACACCAAGAAACATTAAGTTTAATAGAGTACGTGAAATACGATTTTGGTTTTATGTTTGCTTATTCTGAACGACCTGGAACAGCTGCCGAGAAAAAAATGGTTGATGATATTCCTTTAGAAGTTAAAAAAAGGCGCCTGGCTGAAATAATTCTTTTACAACAAAAATACAGCTTATATAATACCCAAAAATTTGTTGGTAAAACTGTAGAGGTTTTAATTGAAGGTTCATCAAAAAAATCGGATGCGCATTGGAAAGGAAGAAATTCTCAAAACGCCACAGTTGTTTTTCCAAAAGGAGATGAACAAATTGGTGATTTTGTAAATATTTATATAGAAGATTGTACTTCTGCAACACTATTAGGGAAAAGAATTTAAAATTATGGATTCATTACAAGCAATAAAACAACGCTTTGGCATTATTGGAAACGATATGCATTTAAACCGAGCGTTAGAAAAAGCAGTAAGAGTTGCTCCTACAGATATTTCAGTGTTAGTTACAGGTGAAAGTGGTGTTGGAAAAGAAAATATCCCAAAAATAATTCATGCTTTATCACATCGCAAACACGCCAAATATATTGCTGTAAACTGTGGTGCAATTCCTGAAGGAACCATTGATAGTGAGTTATTTGGACATGAGAAAGGGTCTTTTACTGGTGCAACAGCTTCGCGTAAGGGTTATTTTGAAGTGGCTGATGGCGGTACTATTTTTTTAGATGAAGTTGGAGAATTGCCATTAACAACACAAGTAAGATTATTACGTGTTTTAGAAAATGGAGAATTTATAAAAGTTGGTTCGTCTGAAATTCAAAAAACCAATGTTAGAATTGTAGCCGCTACAAATCTAAATATGCATCAAGCAATAAATAAAGGAAAGTTTAGAGAGGATTTATATTACCGATTAAGTACTATTGAGATTCATTTACCTCCTTTAAGAGAGCGTTTAAGTGATATTCATTTGTTATTTAGAAAATTTGCTTCAGATTTTGCTCAAAAATATAATATGCCAGGCGTTAGGCTAACTGATGAAGCTGTAAAAGTTTTAGAAAATTACGGTTTTCCTGGAAATATTCGTCAACTAAAAAATATTGCCGAACAAATTTCAGTAGTTGAGGAAAATAGAATAATTACACCAATTAGTTTACAACAATATTTACCTACTAAAGGAACTAACTTACCTTCTGTAATTGAAAATAAAAAAAACAACAGTGATTTTAGCTCAGAGCGTGAAATAATGTACAAAGTTCTTTTTGATATGAGAAATGACATTAACGATCTTAAAAAACTTACATTAGAGTTAATGCAAAGTGGTGATGCAGAAAAGGTTCAGGAAGAAAATAAAAATTTAATTAAAAAAATATACAACGAAGTTCCTTCTCAGCAACAAGAAGAAAATCATGTTGAAGTTGTTCGTTTAAACGAAAAATATGATGAATCTACAGAATACGAATTTGCGGAAACTATAGATGCTGATGAAAGTTTATCAATTCAAGAAAAGGAAATAGAATTGATTAAAAAATCGTTAGAACGTAATAATGGCAAAAGAAAATTAGCCGCAAAAGAGTTGGGTATTTCAGAAAGAACTTTATATAGAAAAATTAAACAATACGATTTATAGTTAAAATACCTAAATTTGAAAACATTTTAAAAAAAGCAATTTCATAAATGAAAAAAATACAGATAGTAGTTTTATTAATTTTATCTTTTATAGTTCAAAGTTGTGGTATTTATTCTTTTACAGGAACAAATATTCAACCAGATGTAAAAACAATTCAAATAGATTATTTTCCCAATAATGCTGTATTAGTTGAGCCAAGTTTAAGTCAGAAATTTACAACTGATTTACAAGATTTGTTTTTAAGACAAACCAATTTAGATTTAGTAAAATCTGGTGGAGACTTACAGTTTGAAGGTGAAATTACAGGATACAAAATTAACCCAATGACAGCTACTGCAGCTCAAACTGCAGCCCAAAACAGGTTAACAATTACCGTAAATGTTCGCTTTTTCAACAATAAATTTGAAGATGATAATTTTGAACAATCATTTTCACATTACTATGATTATGATGCAAATGTAATTCTTTCAGGGAGTGCGTTAGAAGATGCTTTTAGTGAAATTATTGAACGTATAACACAAGATATTTTTAATGCTTCTGTAGCAAAATGGTAAAAAATGAATAGTACTGAATTTAATAATTTATTGGATAATTCTGAAAATACTGATGCTATATCATCTGAAGTATTAGAGAGTATTATTCATGAATTTCCTTATTTTCAAGCTGTAAAAGCAGTGCAATTAAAGAGTTTTAAAAAAAATAACAATTTTAAATATAACGAAGCGCTAAAAAAAACTGCAGCATATACTATAGATAGAAAAGTACTATTTGAATATATAACATCTAAGAGTTTCGATAAAAAAAATTCAAAAGAAATTGAAATTTTAGAAGAAATTGAGGTTATTGAGCCAGAAACCATAAAAGTTCTTCATACTAGAATAACTAACTTGTTTAAACCAAAACCACCAAAAGAAACACCAACTAATTTTGTTGAAAAAAGTGAAAAGGAAGAAAATAAATTGGTTGAAACAGAAGATGTGAATGAAGTTTTAGAAATAGGAAAACCATTACAGTTTAGTGACTCTGAGCCGCATTCCTTTAATGAATGGATGCAGTTAATTTCTCAAAAACCAATTGAGAGAGTAGAAAAAGTTCCTGAAACTGAAGAAATTTCATCAAAAATTGAAGATAAGTTTAGTTTAATTGATAAGTTTATAGAAGCTAATCCTAAAATTAAACCAGTAGATAAACAAGCCGTAAATATTGATGTTTCTAGTGAAAGTAATCATCAAAATGAAAGTTTAATGACCGAAACTTTAGCCAAAGTTTACCTTGAACAAAAAAAATATGATAATGCACTGCAAGCTTACCGCATTTTAAGTTTGAAATATCCAGAAAAAAGTAGTTTCTTTGCAAACCGAATTAAAGCAATAAAAATTTTACAAAAAAATAAGTCATGACGTATACATTATTTTTAGTTCTAATTATGATAGTAGCATTTTTGCTAATATTAATTATTATGGTTCAAAATCCTAAGGGTGGAGGATTATCTTCTTCATTTGGTGGTGGTGGATCACAATCATTAGGTGGTGTTCAGAATACTACTAACTTTTTAGATAAAAGTACTTGGACACTTTCAGTAGTATTATTAGCACTAATTTTATTATCTAATTTTGCTGCACCAAAACCAAATGCAGTTGATACTAGTTCAGAAATTGAAAATACACTTCAAAATAGAGAAGTTCAAAGTGCACCAATTGAAACAACAGCTCCTGCAACTACGCAAGATACTGTTCAATAATTGTACATAAATAATATTTTAGAAAATGCCAACGTAAATGACACGTTGGCATTTTTTGTTTTTAAACAACACTTAAAAAGTACATTTGTCAGTTTTAAAACCTTGGCACACTTTTAGACCATTTAATTCACAGAATTAATAATTTTTTAAACTAATTAAAAATGAATAAAATTAATATTAAACCATTATCAGATAGAGTTTTAGTAGAACCTCTTCCAGCTGAAAAAACAACAGCGTCAGGATTAATTATTCCAGATTCAGCAAAAGAAAAACAGCAAAAAGGAACTGTAATTGCAGTTGGTAACGGATTAAAAGACGAACCAATGACAGTTAAAGTTGGTGATACCGTTTTATATGGTAAATATGCAGGAACTGAACTAGTAGTTGATAATACTGACTATTTAATTATGAGAGAAAGCGATATTTTAGCAATTGTTTAAATATTAAAAAATAAAATAAAATGGCAAAAAATATAATATTTGATATTGAAGCACGTGATGGTTTAAAACGTGGGGTAGATGCTTTGGCAAATGCAGTTAAAGTAACATTAGGACCAAAAGGAAGAAATGTTGTTATTGGAAAATCTTTTGGGGGACCAATAATTACAAAAGATGGTGTAACCGTTGCTAAAGAAATTGAATTAGAAGATCCATTAGAAAATATGGGCGCTCAAATGGTGAAAGAAGTTGCATCTAAAACCAACGATTTAGCAGGTGATGGAACAACAACAGCAACCGTTTTAGCACAAGCTATTGTTAAAGAAGGATTGAAAAATGTGGCTGCTGGTGCAAATCCATTAGATTTAAAACGCGGAATTGACAAAGCTGTTGAAGCTATTGTTGCAAATTTAAGAGCACAATCTCAAGAAGTTGGTAACAATTCAGATAAAATTAAACAAGTAGCATCTATTTCAGCAAATAACGATGATACCATTGGAGAATTAATTGCTCAAGCATTTAAAAAAGTAGGAAAAGAAGGAGTAATTACTGTTGAAGAAGCAAAAGGAACTGCTACTTATGTTGATATTGTTGAAGGAATGCAATTTGATAGAGGGTATCTTTCACCATATTTTGTTACAAATGCAGATAAAATGTTAACCGATTTAGAAAATCCTTACATTTTATTATTTGAAAAGAAAATTACAAATCTTAAGGATTTATTACCAATTTTAGAGCCAGTTGCTCAAAGCGGAAAACCATTATTAATTATTGCTGAAGATGTTGAAGGTGAAGCTTTAGCAACATTAGTAATGAATAAATTACGTGGTGCTTTAAAAATTGCAGCTGTAAAAGCTCCTGGTTTTGGAGACAGAAGAAAAGCAATGTTAGAAGATATTGCAATTTTAACAGGTGGAACTGTAATTGCTGAAGAAAGAGGATTGACTTTAGAGAACACAACTATTGATATGTTGGGTACCGCAGAAAGAATTACTATTGATAAAGATAACACTACAGTTGTAAATGGAGCAGGTAATCCTGAAGATATTAAAGCTAGGGTAAACCAAATTAAAGCTCAGATTGAAACTACAACTTCAGATTACGACAAAGAAAAACTACAAGAACGTTTAGCTAAATTAGCTGGTGGAGTTGCTGTTTTATATGTTGGAGCTGCTAGTGAAGTTGAAATGAAAGAGAAAAAAGATAGAGTTGATGATGCTTTACACGCAACACGTGCTGCTGTTGAAGAAGGAATTGTTGCTGGTGGTGGAGTTGCTTTGGTTAGAACAATTGATGTTTTAAAAACTATTACTACAGACAATTTAGACGAATTAACTGGTGTTAAAATTTTAGCAAGAGCTATTGAAGAGCCATTACGTCAAATTGTTGAAAACGCCGGAGGAGAAGGTTCTGTAGTTGTAGCAAAAGTAATGGAAGGTAAAGGTGATTTTGGATACAATGCTAAAACAGATGAGTATACAAAAATGCTAAAAGCCGGAATTATTGATCCAACTAAAGTTACAAGAATTGCGTTAGAAAATGCTGCTTCTGTAGCTGGAATGATTTTAACAACTGCTTGTACGCTTGTTGACATTAAAGAAGACACTCCTGCAATGCCTCCAATGGGTGGAGGAATGCCAGGAATGATGTAAAAAATAATACATATAAAAAAAGGCTCTCAAATTTTTGAGAGCCTTTTTTGTTTTTATAAAAACCTATTCTATTATTAACCTTTTGGATTTAAAATAGCTTCTATTCTTTCAGAAATATCTTGTAAATGATATTTTTTAACAGTGTTAGTTGTAGCTAAAGAAGCTCTGTAAGCATCTTTTTTAATTCTATTCAATTCT
Organism: Lutibacter sp.; assembly: GCF_016342705.1. GTDB lineage: Bacteria > Bacteroidota > Bacteroidia > Flavobacteriales > Flavobacteriaceae > Lutibacter. The sequence continues at coordinate 75,006 of NZ_JAEINV010000003.1, forward strand.
CCTCTAACAATTGGAATAATATCAGATTCTTTAACCGTTACAGCAGTTGTTTTTACATAACTTGATTTACGACTACTTACTTTAACATCTTTAGAATTTAACAATTCCGCAAGTCTTTCAACATGGGCTCTTTGTAAATTTCTTCTATACGTATCAATATCTTTTCCAGAATTTAATTCAGACCAAATACCATTTCTTAAATCGGTCATCATACTTATTAATGTATACGCTTTGTTTCCGTTTAAAGTTTCGTTTTCAATCATTCGCATCATAGTACCTATGTCTAGAATATTAGTTAAGGTTCTAACTTGAATACTTCTAATTCTTTCTGTAATTCCAGAATATTCAGTTCTACCAATAATTTCTTTATCTATTAACCAATTAGGTGTTGCAAATAATTGTTCATTAATAAAGTTTAAACAATTTTTTTGATGCGCTTTATCCACATGAGTATACACTAAACCTTCTTGATCATAGGTTTTATAGTTTTCGTAAACACCACCTAAATTAGATGAAACGTGACCCATATATCTGTTAAACTGAGCAATTACATGACCATACATAGTTTCTAAATCATCATAATTTTTACCTTTTTCAGCTGTCCATTTAATTAAATTAGGAACAATTATTTTTAAATTTGCAATTCCGTAAGCACTTGCTTTTATAGCATCATCACCTAAATCTTCAGTTTGAGAACTTGGATCTACTACACTTCCTGCTTGTTGATGTCCAAATCTGTATAATGGATCTCCAGCATGTTTTAAAATCCAGCTATCTAAAATTGGTTTTTCCTCCTCAGCAGTTTTAGCTTCTAAAATTGGGCGATATCCCCAACTCATTGCGTACTTATCATACACTCCAATATTTGGATTTAAAGCAACATCTTTATCGCCTGGTTGCGCTACATAATTAAAACGAGCATAATCCATAATAGAAGGCGCTGTACTATGTTTTTTAGTAAAAGTGGCAGATCTTAAAGAATCTACAGGATAAGCAGCACTGCTTCCCATATTGTGTGGTAAACCTAAAGTATGACCTACTTCATGTGATGATACAAAACGTATTAATCTTCCCATCACATCATCTTCAAATTCTGCTCCCTGAGCTTCTGGATTTATAGCTGCGGTTTGTACAAAAAACCATCCTTGTAATAAACTCATTACATTATGATACCAGTTTATGTCAGATTCTAATATTTCACCAGAGCGTGGATCGCTTACGTGAGGACCATTTGCATTTGCAATTGGTGAAGCTAAATATCTTACAACTGAATAACGCACATCTTCTGGAGTCCATTCTGGATCTTCTTCTTTTGACGGTGGATCTTTTGCAATAATGGCATTTTTAAATCCAGCAGCTTCAAAGGCAACTTGCCAATCTTCAATACCGGCTTTAATATATGGTATCCATTTTTTTGGTGTTGCTCTATCTATATAATAAACAATTTGTTTTTTTGGTTCTACTAATTCACCATTTTTAAATTTCTCAATGTCTTCATCTTTAATTTCTAATCTCCAACGATCTAAGAATGTAATTTCTTTACTTTTTTGAGCTTCTAACCCATAATCTGTTTGACTTGTAGTAAACCAACCAACTCTTTCGTCAAAAATTCTTCGTTTCATTGGTTCTTTTGGAAGTAAAATCATGGAGTTACTCATTTCAACAGAAACTGTTCCTGTGCTTGAATTAGAAGGTGGCTCACTTGCAACATATGTTTTTACATGACGAGATTCAATATTTAAAGGATAACTTTTTATGCTTTCAATAAAGGATGTTTTTGTTTCTAGTCGTGAAATCTTATAACCTTTTCTAACATATTCTGGCAAGCCTAATGGTTTTACATCCGTAGAAAATAATTCTGTAACATCTATAACTGTTGCTTTTTTATCATCAGTAAATGCTTTAATCGGAAAAGAAAATAAAACAGGTTCAAAATTTGAATTTACAACAGCTTCATGAATAGGTAATTCTTCATCGGCCACAATGTTGTGCGAGACAACTCTTAAAATAATGTTTTTATCTTTTTTTTGCCAACGTAAAACTTGTGTATTTGTTTTTTGACCACCAAAACTTGCATTGTTTGATGTGTTTTTAGCAATACGAGTTACCATTAACATTTCTCGTTCCATCAAAGAATCAGGAATTTCAAAAAAATATTTATCATCTAAAAAATGAACTTTAAATAAACCTTCATCAGTTTTAGCTTCGCTAGTTATAACTTTGGAATAAGGTTCAATTTCTCCTTTTTTTGGTTTTGGAGGAGTTGGAGCTTCTTTATCCTCTTTGTTTTTCTTTTTCTTTTGTGCTTCGGCACTAGTCGATACTCCTATAATTAACAATAGTGTTAAAATTGAAGTTAGAATTCGTTTTGTCATTAATATGAAGTTTGATTGCATAATTATTAAGCGCTGAAATTATTAAATGAAACTTCAAAATTTCTTAAATATTTGTTAAAGAAAAAGCCATATTTGTTACAATATGGCTTTTTTTGTTAAAGAAATTTTATAGCTATTAATTTAATTTGATTTTTTAAGTTGTTTTTGAATTTTTTTAATGGCAGATTCAATCGGTTTTTCAGGTTCAATTACATTATATTCTCCCCAAAATTCTGGATCACTAAAGCCGGATGCTTCATCGCTTAAAATTGCATTAGATTTAAATCTGTCTTTATATTTGAGCGACATATTTTCTTCGTTTTTTTCCCAATCTGTAATTGCCATTTCCATAGTTAAGTAATAAACGGAATTAAACAATCTTTTATCGTAATCAATTTTAAAGCCTAATTCAATTCTGCTATAACCATAAAACCATTCGCCGTTTTTCTCTCTATAATCTACGTGATAATTGGCTTCAATTGGAATAACATCCGCTCTGTTTGGCTTTTTAACAACAAATAATCTTGCTGCTTTTTCTATATCTTTTAAATCTAATTGGAAGGTGGCACTTTTTAATGCTAATGATTTTGCTTCAATATACAATTTACCAATATAAAGAGGATCTTCAATATGTGGTTTCGGCGCAAAACTAACTACATAAACTGGTTTGTTGTCAATTTTTGTAGCAGCATCAAAATGAAAATCATAACTATCTGTTCCTTCTTCACTAAAAAATAAATTAGGATTTTTAATGATATCCATATACAAAGCACTAAATGGTCCGCCTTGTAATTTTAAAGTAATGGTATCTAATTTGTTATAGTCAGTACTTTTTCTAGCCTTGTATAATTTTAATATATCATTTTTTGAGTTGGAATAAGATTGCTTATATATTTCTACAACAGCTTCAGAAAGTGACACATAACTTCTTCTTTTTTTAATAGTTTCTCTATAAAAACCAGTCATTGTAGTTTGTTCAGAAAAATAATTTTGACTCCTTCTTTTTAGCATTTCCAGTACAAGTGATTTGGCATCTTTTACTTCAATTTTCACTTCGGAAAGTTCTTCAATATAAGTTTCAAGTTTTATGATATTATTATTTTCGGCTAAATTTTGAATATCAATTACCTGACTAGTATATCCTAAATATGAAACTATAATTTTATTTGTAAGGTAAACTGTAGGGATTTTTATAGAGAAATCACCTTGCGAATTTGTAATTGTACTAATGTTTGTTCCGCTAACCGTAATGGTGGCATAAACCAATTCTTTTTTGGTTTTACTATCAATAACAACACCTTGGTATTGTTTAAATTCAACGGTATCTTTTTTAATTGTTGTTGCAGAAAAACCATTAGTTTGAATTAAAAAAGTAAACAAAAATAGCAGAGAAAGGGTGCTCACTATTTTTTTTGAAGCTATTTTTAAAGGTGTCTGTTTCATAATTTTCAAATATTTAATTGAAGCATAATTTGACTATACAAGTTACTAATTAATAAGATAATAACAAAGAAAAAAGGGAGTGCGTTTCCGTACTCCCTTTTGATAAAATTGTTGAAATAGTTTTATTTTTTTGGAATTGGAAATCCTCTATCTCTCATAAGGGCTTCAATTTTTGCATCTCTTCCTCTAAAGTTTCTATATGCTTCAGCAGGATCTACGGAATTTCTAGGTGCAAATAAATATTTTACCATTTTAGCGGCCAATTCTTTGTCATAAAATCCTCCTGGAGCTTCAGCAAAGGCTTCGGCAGCATCGGCAGTTAAAACATCTGCCCACATATATCCATAGTACGCTGTTGCGTATCCTTCACCAGAAAATACATGTCCAAAATGTGGTGTTCTATGACGCATCACCAATTCTTTAGGCATATTTAATGCTGCTAAAGTTTCTCTTTCAAATGCATCAACATCAATATTTGTTGGGTCAGCCATATGAAATTTCATATCCATAATTGCTGATGCTAAATATTCAGTTGTTGAAAATCCTTGGTTAAAAGTTGCAGATTTTTTAATCTTAGCAATTAATTCTGCAGGCATTGGTTTTCCTGTTTTGTAATGTACTAAAAATTGATTAATAACTTTATCAGTTGATAACCAGCGTTCTAAAACCTGACTTTGGAATTCTGTATAATCTCTTACACCACCATTTAATGTTGGATATTTTACGTTTGATGAAAAGAAATGTAAGGCATGACCAAATTCATGTAAAAAAGTAGTTGCATCATCCCAAGAAACTAATACAGGTTCACCCGGTGCTGGTTTTACAAAGTTTGAATTGTTGGAACCTAAAACAGTTTTATTTCCATCAAAAGTTGTATGACTTCTATATGTATTTGCCCAAGCACCAGATCTTTTTCCTTGACGCGCAAACGGATCTAAATACCATAAACCAATATGTTCTCCAGTAGTTTTATTAGTAACTTCCCAAACTTTTACATCTTCTTGAAAAACTGAAACTGACCCTTCAGGAACTGGTGTAAATTTATAGTTAAATAATTCGTCAGCAACAAAAAATAATGCTTGTGTTAATTTATCTAATTGCAAGTATTGTTTTACTTCATCAGAATCTAAATCGTATTTTAATTTCCTAACTTTCTCAGCATAATATCTGTAATCCCAAGGTTCAATGGTTATTTTGTCTCCATTTTTATCAGCAACAGCTTGCATATCCGCAACTTCTTCTTTTACTCTGGCAATTGCAGCTGGCCAAACAGCATTCATTAAAGCCATTGCATTTTCTGGAGTTTTAGCCATTCTGTTTTGTAAACGCCAATTAGCATAGTTATCAAACCCTAGTAATCCAACACGCTCTTTTCTAAGTTGTAAAATTTTAGCAATATTTGCATTATTATCATATTGGTCTCCATTATCACCACGAGAATAATAATTTTTCCAAACTTTTTCTCTTAAGGCTCTTTCTGTTGAATATGTTAAAAAAGGATCCATAGAAGAACGTGTATTTGTAATTGCATACATACCTTCTTTTCCTTTTTCTTTGGCAGCATTTGCAGCTGCTTTTACTAAAGATTCAGGTAAACCACCTAATTGTTCTTTGGTTAAATATTCTACATAGTTTTCTTCATCGGCCAACACATTGTTAGAAAAATTGGTATACAAAGTAGAAAGTTCTTTATTTATTGCTGCATATCTCTCTTTTTTTGCATCATCTAATTCAGCGCCATTCATAGCAAAACCTTCATAAATTAAATTTACTACTCTTTGTTGATCTTCTTCAAGAGGTGTTTCTAATGAATTGTCATAAACTGTTTTAATACGTTTAAATAATTCTAAATTTTGTGAGATTTTAGAATTGAAATCCGATAAAATTGGAGCCATTTCGCTTTCAATTTCTCTAAATTCAGGAGAAGACATATTGCTACTCCAAATTCCGTAATATGTAAAAACTCTATCTAACGTTTTACCAGATTTTTCTAAAGGAACAATGGTGTTTTCAAAAGTTGGAGGCTCTGTGTTGCTTGTTATAGCGTCAATTTCACTTAATTTTTCTGCCATACCTTTTTCAATGGCTGGTTTAATATCTTTAATATTCATTTTATCAAAGGCTGGAGTTCCACCGTAATCTCCTGTCCATTCAGATAATAAAATATTGTTTGCTTCCATAGGTTGTTCGTTTTCTTTTGTTTGCTTGCAACTAGTTAAAGCCAGTATAAAACTTAAAGCTGTAATTAATTGAAACTTTTTAGAATTAAAATAAAGATTCATAATTAAATTGATTTTGTAGATTGAATTTCTCAAAATTAAGTATTTATGGTTAGAACCGTAGTGTTTGAATTTTATTTTAGTGCTTACTTTTGTTAATGAAATGTTAAAATAATACTAATTGAATCTGAATGATGTTAAAATTGAAATCGAGACCTATGTTTCCTTTCAATTGTTAAAATTCATAGTTAATAATAGTATCTTTGAATTGTATTATAATTCTAATTTTATGAATGAAAATTTAAAAAACGCTCAAAATCTTATCGATTTTATTTACGATAGTCCAAGTGCATATCACGTCATAGAAAATTCAGTAAAAATTCTAAAAGAAAAAGGATTTATTGAATTGAATTTAGGTGAAAAATGGCAAATTAAAAAAGGAGGAAAATATTTTGTGTGCCAAAATGATTCTTCGCTTTTTGCTTTTGTTTTGGGAACTAGTGAAGTTGAAGAAACTGGTTTTAAAATTGTTGCTGCGCATTCTGATTCTCCAACATTTAAAATTAAACCATCGCCTGAAATTTCAGTAGATGATAAATATATAAAATTTAATACGGAGACTTATGGAGGTCCAATTTTAAATACTTGGTTAGACAGACCTTTATCAATTGCAGGTAGAGTAAGTGTAAAAGGTGAAAACCCTTTAAAACCAAAAACGTATTTATTTAATATTAAACAACCAATACTTGTTATTCCTAATTTGCCAATTCATTTTAATAGAACTGTAAATGATGGAGTTGCCTTAAACAAGCAAGTTGATATGTTGCCTGTTGCAGCTGTTGTAACTAAAGAAATTAATAAAGAGAATTTATTAGCTACTAAAATTTCAGAGCATATAAATGTAGCAGTTGAAGACATTTTAGAAGTAGATTTAAATTTATACGATTTTACAAAAGGAAGTATTATTGGCTTAAATAATGAGTTTATTTCATCGGGTAAATTAGATGATTTAGCAATGGTTCACGCTGGTTTAACAGCTTTTATTGACGCGCCAATTTCTAAAGCTACAAATGTGTTGGCTATTTTTGATAATGAAGAGGTGGGAAGCCGCTCTAAACAAGGAGCTGGTTCTCCAATATTAAAAGATATTTTAAACAGAATTGCTTTTGTTCAAGGTAAAAATGAAGAGGAAGTTCAGCGAGCAATTTATAATTCTTTTATGGTTAGTGCAGATATGGCGCACGGATTACATCCAAATCATCCAGATAAACATGACCCAGTTTCAAGACCTGTAATTAATGGTGGTCCAGCTATTAAAATTGAAGGAAATCAGAAATATACAACCGATAGTAATTCGTGTGCAGTTTTTGAAATGGTTTGTAAAGAAGCAAAAGTTCCGTATCAAAAATTTGTGAATAGATCGGATATGGTTGGGGGAAGTACTTTAGGAAATGTTTCTGCAGGTCAATTAGCCATTCGTTCTGTTGATATTGGAAATCCTATGTGGGCAATGCATTCCGTTAGAGAAATAAGTGGAGTAGATGACCATACATTTATGATAAAGGCGTTGAGTAGTTTCTACAAGTTGAATTAGTTTGTGAAAAATAAACAATAGAAGAAGCTTTCTACAAGAAATTTAAAATCGTCATTCTGAATTTATTTCAGAATCTTATTCTGTTTATAATCAATGATTATGAGAACCTGAATCAAGTTAAGGTTGACGAAAATTTTCTTGTAGAAAGCTTCTTTATTTAATAAATATGTGTTACTAATTACTTTTTAAGCTTCCTTGGCGTCTAATTTTTTAATTACTTTTCCATAAATAATTAAAGAAATAGCAGAAACTAGTGCAATTGCAGCAAAATAATACCAAATGTAATGCGCATTTACAGACGCAGCTTCCCAAGCTTCTCTGGTTTCAAATAACTTTGGTTCAGGGCAATATTTAGATAATAAATAACCAGATAAACCAAAACCTAAAATAGATGAAATGAAAGAGTGTAAATGGCTAAACCCTAAGTACATTCCTTCTTCACCTTTAGGGGCTTGTAAAGAGAAAAATTGTAAAAATCTTGGAGAAATAAACGATTCTGCTATACCTTGTAACACAATACCAGCAATCATCATCAACGCAATTGGGTGCATACTTATAAATACTAAATCAATTTCAGCTTGTCCAAACCAATTTCCAGAAGCCATTGCAATAGCAGAAAGCGGCATTATAAACATACCAACAGTCATGGAAAATAACGGAGTTTTGCTTGCCATCATTCTAGTAATAAAAGCTACTGTTAATACCACGGTTAATGGATTAACATTTGCATACCATGATGGAGATGCATTTTCTCCGGCCATTCTAAGTACATATTTTGGCATAGTTGCATATAATTGATGTTGCACCATCCAAAATCCGGTAATAATTAATATAAGTGAAATTAATCTTCCGTTTGTGCAAACTTTTATTAAACCAGTCCATATTTCACCAAAAGTTTTTCCCTTTCCAGTATTTTTTGAGCTTTTATAAAACGCAACAATCATAATTAAACCTAACAATGTCATTACTGCAGAAAAATAATTGATATAAACATAACCAATATCTCCCATAGAATCTCTTAATGGTTTTACAATGGTTTTGCCAGAAAAAGCACCAATATTTACCATCATATAAAATATTGAAAATCCTTGAGCTCTGTTTGCTTCAGTGGTTTCTTTTGCAACAGTTCCCGTAATAACTGATTTAATAAATGAGCCTCCAATCATAAGTACTAACATAATTGGTACAATCGCCCATCTTTGGTAAGATTCAACAATACCTGTAAAAGTAATATCACCAGAATAGTCAACAAGTCCCATTGATTCTAAAATTGAAGGCAATACTCCAAGTCCAAAATAACCTAATGTTAGTAATGAAAAAGCAATTATTAATGAATATTTAAATCCGATTTTGTCAGCTAAAGCTCCAGTAAAAGTTGGTAATAAATAAAGCCCTCCAGAAAACACACCAGAGATTAAACCGGCTTCCATATCGTTAAACCCTAATATTCTTGATAAATAAAGTGTAATTACAATAAATACACCATAATACGCGGCTCTTTCTAGTAGTTCAACAATATTTGCTGTCCAAAAAGCTCTTGTAAATCCTTTAAATTTTTGAAACATATGTAATTTTTTAATTTTAGCCTCCGAAGATACACTTTTTTACTGATTGGTATTTTACTTTATTTAGCAGGTTTTAATACTAAATAGCTTTTATATGAAAAAGGAACTACGTTGAAGTAATTCCCTTTTAATAATATATGAGATGCTGAAACAAGTTCAGCATGACGTTTTAATTTAAATTAACTCAACAAATAAACCATCATCGGTATTACTTACTTTGGCTAAGTTGTGTTTAGTTAATCCTTTTAAGGTTTTATCCCATTTTTTATTACTGAATTCACTTTGTATTTTCAAATCATTCAATAAAATTTTATTTACTTTTTTAAGCATTTCAAACAATACTTTTTCATCATCATTTAATTCTACAGAAGGTGCTTTTTTCTCTGGTTTCATTTGAGGGAAGAATAAAACTTCTTGAATAGAAGCATTATTGGTCATAAACATTACCAAACGGTCAATTCCAATTCCAATTCCTGAAGTTGGAGGCATTCCGTATTCTAAAGCACGAATAAAATCTTGATCTATAAACATAGCTTCATCATCACCCTTTTCTGAAAGTGCCAATTGATCTTCAAAACGAGCACGTTGGTCAATAGGATCGTTTAACTCAGAATATGCGTTGGCTAATTCCTTACCGTTTACCATTAATTCAAAACGTTCTGTTAAAGCAGGATTTGTTCTGTGTTCTTTGGTAAGTGGGCTCATTTCTTTTGGATAATCCGTTATAAATGTTGGCTGAATGTAGTGGTGCTCACATTTTTCACCAAATAATTCATCAATCATTTTTCCAATTCCCATAGTCTCATCAACATCAATCCCTACTTTTTTACAAACGTCTCTTAATTCAACTTCATTCATTCCAGCCACGTCAAAACCAGTGTGGATTTTAATAGCTTCTAAAATTGGAACTCTTGGATAAGGCGCTTTAAAACTTACTTTATTATTACCAATCATAACTTCAGAAGTATTATTTGTATCCAAACAAATTTTCTCCAATAACTCTTCCGTCATACTCATCATCCAGTTATAATCTTTGTATGCAACATACAATTCCATCACTGTAAATTCAGGGTTATGCGTTCTATCCATTCCTTCATTTCTAAAGTCTTTCGCAAACTCGTAAACAGCATCAAAACCACCAACAATTAATCTTTTTAAGTACAATTCATTGGCAATACGCAAATACAATGGCATATCTAATGCATTGTGATGTGTCATAAAAGGGCGTGCAGCTGCACCTCCAGGAATTGGTTGTAAAATTGGTGTTTCAACTTCTAAATACCCACGTGTATTAAAAAATTCACGCATAGAAGTGGTTATTTTTGTACGTTTTATGAATGTTTCTTTAACGTGATCGTTTACAATTAAATCTACATAACGTCTTCTATAACGTTGTTCATTATCTGAAAAAGCATCGTGAACTTTTCCATCAGCATCTGTTTTTACAACCGGCAATGGACGTAAACTTTTAGAAAGCACTGTTAATTCTTTTACGTTTACAGATTCTTCCCCAACTTTGGTTTTAAAAACTTCACCTTTAATTCCAATAATATCACCCATATCCAATAATTTTTTGAATACAGTATTGTACATTGTCCCTTCATCATCAGAAGAAATTTCATCTCTGTTAATGTAGATTTGCATTCTTCCACTGGCATCTTTTAATTCTGCAAATGATGCTTTACCCATAATTCTACGGCTCATCATTCTCCCAGCTAATACAACCTCCTTACCATCAAAATCTTCAAAATTATTTATGATATCCTTTATAGTTGCTGTAGTTTTAAATTCTTCAGCAGGATATGGGTTGATACCTAAATCACGTAATTTTTGTAACGATTCTCTTCTAATTATTTCAAGTGGTGATAATTGCATAATGCGATTTTTATATGTTGTATTTATTTTACAGTGCGCAAAGATACAATCAATTCAGAAAAATAGGTAATTTAGAAAGAAAAAGTGTTTAGAATTTGTAATCAAAAATAAATTTATATATTTGCGTATCGCTTTTAAAGCGATTTAGTTGTGTTGTTTGACGTGTAAAAGCGTCGTGGTTTAATAAACCAATGGAAAGCTTCCCGAAAAACCGGGACGCTTTTTTTGTTTTTAAGAGGTATATGTTAAAGCTTAAAAATTGAAAAAAGAGGCTTTATATTCCCAAAAAATTGAAAAATACAAGCCTGTAAAAATTACTGCTACTACAAATTTTAACAGCGTTCCTGTTAAAAAACCAATAAATGATCCGTAAGATGCTTTTAATGCTTTTTTCGGATTTTTACTATCATAAATCATTTCTCCAATAAAAGCACCAACAAAAGGTCCAATAATTAATCCAATAGGAGGGAAGAAAAATATTCCCAGAATTAAACCGATGGTTGTGCCTATAACTCCAAATTTAGTACCTCCAAATTTTTTAGTTCCAACCGATGGAATGACATAGTCTAAAACTAAAACTGCAATTGCAACTACCAAAGTAATACCTAACAGTGTATAATTAATAGGAACAATTTTTGTGAGGTACAATAATAATAAACCAAACCAACCCAATATTGGACCAGGTAAAACCGGTAAAATTGAACCAATAATTCCTGTGACGGCTAATAAAAAACCAACTATTAAAAGAAAAATATCCATACGCTAAAGTAAGTTTTCAATTTTAAATTGTAAAGGTTTTTCTAAAAATTTACTATTTTACAACTAAAATATTAGTTAAAACTAAATATTTAGTTATATTTGTATTATTGAACTAAACAATTAGTTATAAAATGGAGAAACAATTAACAAAAGCTGAAGAGCAATTTATGCAAGTTTTATGGGAAATAGAGCAGGGAAGTGTGCAAGATATTATTGACAAATTACCCGAGCCAAAGCCAGCGTATAACACAGTTTCAACTATTATTAGAATTTTAGAGACTAAAGAATTTGTTGCTCATAAAGCCAAGGGTAGAGGTTATATTTATTTTCCGCTCATAAAAAAAGCGGATTATAGTAACCAAAGTTTGCAAAAGTTGGTTGATGGCTATTTTGATGGTTCATTTAAAAGTTTGGTATCCTTTTTTGTGAAAAAAAACGATGTTGATTTAAATGAATTAGAAACTATTTTAAAAAGTATTAACAAAAAAAATGCTGATAAATGATAAATTTTATACTTCAAGTGGTATTGTTTCAAGCACTGTTTTTAGCGGTGTACGATTTCTTTTTACAAAAGGAAACCTTTTTTAAATGGAACAGATTTTATTTATTGTTAACTCCCGTTTTAGCATTTGTAATTCCTTTTTTAAAATTTGAAAGTTTGCAAAAAAGTGTTCCCATTCAATATGTTGAACAATTGCCAACTGTGTTTTTAAATCCGCAAGCAGTAATTTTGCAAACCGTTAAAATTGAGTCTTCTATGAATTATTTTGAAATTGGTTTTTATGTTGGAATCGTACTTTTTTTAATTCTATTTTTAATCAAATTATTTAAAATTATTCAATTAATTGTAACTAATGAAGTTGTGAAAAGCGAAAACTTTAAATTGGTTTTATTAAATAAAAAGAAGTCAGCCTTTTCGTTTTTCAATTATATATTTATAAAAAGAGATTTTGTTAAACAAAAAGTATTTTCCATTATCCAACACGAAATGGTGCATTGCAAACAATTACACACATTAGATTTATTGTTTTTTGAATTCTTAAAAATAGCAATGTGGTTTAATCCTTTAATTTATGTGTATCAAAACCGTATTACCTTATTACATGAGTATATTTCTGATGCCGAAGTTGTAAAGAAAACGGATAAGCATAATTATTTTAACACCATACTTTCCCAAACTTTTAATGTAGAAAACATTTCATTTATCAACCAATTTTTTAAACATTCATTAATTAAAAAAAGAATAGCTATGATTACCAAAAACAAATCACAAAAAATTAAACAATTAAAGTATTTATTAATGATCCCTTTAATTGGAGGAATGTTGGTTTTAAGTTCATTTGAAGATAAAAAAGAATCTAATATTCAAGCATTGCCTATAATTGATGAGGTTATAAGTTCAAATGAAATTATTGAGAATGTAAAAGTTGAAGAAAGTAGTAAAGTGTTAAAGAAGAATGATACACTTATTGAAACTTTAGATGTTCCGTTTAGTGAAATAGAAAATGTTCCAGTTTTTCCGGGTTGCACAGGAACTGAAGAAGAATTAAAAAAATGTTTACAAGAAGGTATTACTAATCATGTAAATAAGAATTTTAATACAAATCTTACAAAAGAATTAAAACTAGAACCTGGTGTTCAAAGAATTTATGTGATGTTTAAAATTGATAAAGATGGAAATATTTCTGATATTAAATCTAGAGCGTCGCATAAAGCACTAGAAGATGAAGCTATTCGAGTGGTTAGTTTGTTGCCAAAAATGACTCCAGGAAAGCACAAAAGTAATTTTGTAAATGTTAAATATGCTCTACCAATTGCTTTTAAGGTTGATGGAAAAATAGCTAAAGATGAAATTCCAAAATATACTAAAAAACGCATTGATAGTTTAATATCAGAAAATGTGGATGTTGATCTTCCTTTTGCTGTTATTGAAAATGTTCCTGTTTTTCCAGGTTGTGAAGGATCAGAAGAAGAGTTAAAAGCTTGTATCCAAGAAAACATTACAAATCATGTGGCTAAAAACTTTAATTCAGGATTAGCAAAAACCTTGGGTTTAAAACCTGGAATTAAAAGAGTTTTTGTGATATTTAAAATTAATAAAGAAGGGAATATTACAGATGTTCAAGCAAGAGCACCACATGAAAATTTAGAAGAAGAAGCTGTTAGAGTTGTGAGTAGTTTGCCTAAAATGATACCAGGGAAATATGGTGGACAAGCAGTTGGTGTTAAATATAGTTTGCCAATTGCGTTTAAAGTAGATTAAAAATTTAAATGCTATGAAAAAGATTATTATATCATTATTGCTATTATTAGTTGTATTAAAAACCGAAGCACAATTTTCGGTTTTTAGCGCTGTAGATAGTTTGTTGTTAAAAGGAAACTATCAAAACGCATTGGTTTTGTTAGAAAGGTCACAACCAAAAACCTTTGCAATTTTTGAAAAAACAGCTAGTATTTATCAATCCGTAGGCAATGAAAATAAAGCGTTAATATATTTAAATAAAGCCCTTGAATTAGAAAATAGTGAAACGGCAAAAGTAAAATTAGCACAATTGTATTTAGCCATTGGATTAACTTCAAAAGCTATAGAAACGTATGAGGTTTTAATTGCAAAAGATACTTCTAATTTATTGGTTGCAAATAGTTTAGGAAAGTTGTATTTATCACAAAATCAGCCAATAAGAGCTGAGAAATTGTTTCGGTTTTTACAAAGTAAAGATGCTGAAAACCCAAATTATCCATACCAAATAGGTGAGTGCTTAGATAAGCAAAACAAGTTTAATGAAATGGGACAGAGTTATTTAGATGCCTATAAATTAGATACACTTCATTTAAAAAGTATTTTTGAATTGGTTAATTTTTTTAAAAAGTTACGTTTTAAAGATTCCACAACACTGTTTATTAATAAAGGGTTACAAATAGATTCTAATAACATTAATTTCAACCAGTTAAAAGCAAACGATTTATATTATACCAAAGATTTTAAAAACACCTTAGTCTATTTAAAAAAATTAGACAGTTTAAATTATGTTTCAGTAAGTACGTATGAAATGGCTGGAATGTGTTATTATAATTTACAAGATTTTGATTTGGCTGAAAAATATTTTAAAAATGCCATAAAGTTAGATCCAAGTGATTATACTATTTATTACCGTTTAGCCACTTTGTATTATGATAAAAAGGATTTTGAAATGGCTAGATTTTACCTCATTCGATCTATTGGTACGGCAAAACCAGATTTAGATCGGCAATATTTTTTAATGGGAATTATGTTAAAAGAAGAGCATAATTTAAAAGAAGCTATTGATAATTTTGAGAAATCTTTTCAAAATAATTATAACAATTATAAAGCCTTGTTTGAATTGGCAACAACTTCTGATATGTATTATGAAGATAAAAAAATGGCTTTAAAAAGGTTTCAACAATATGTAAGTAGGTTTAAAGGAAACGATGAAAAAATGACCATTTATGCTGAAGGAAGAATTCAAGAAATTAAAAAACAATACTTTCTTGAAGGTGAAATTGTTGACTAACAGAAAATATTGTATTTTCACCCGGTGAATTAAAAAACCATGTTGAAGCAATTTTTAAGTCTAGTATTTTTAATTATCGTATTAGTTTCTTGTTCCTATTTTGGTAATACATCCAAAAAGGATGGCATTATGCCAGTAGATACTATTGTGGATTTTAATACGGTGGATGCATTTCCATTATTTCCAAATTGTGAACATATTCCATCAAGAGAAAAGCAACAAATTTGTTTTCAGTTAGAAATGTCGCAACACATTTACGCGTCTATAAAAGAGCACCAGTTGAATGCTAAAGAAATTATAAATGATACTGTTTTAGTAAAATTAAAAGTTGATAATTTTGGTAAAATTAGTTTGTCGGGCATAAAAATTTCAGAAAAAACAAAAACACTTCTCCCAAATTTTGATAGTATTGTTAAAGTTAGTTTACAAAATTTACCCACATTGCAACCGGCAATAAAAAGAGATATGCCAGTTACTACAGAATTTACGTTACCAATAATTTTAAAACAATTTTAATTATCTATTTAATTGATTTAGAGGTTAATGTGTTAACAAAAAGAATATTTCCAATATTATCATAACCTTCAAATATTTCTAGGTTATTTTCAGATTTCATCATTCCTTCGTGGAATCCTATAAGAGTTAAATCAGCATCTACGGAATTTTCATTAATCAAGTCTCTTCTACTTTTATCATCTTCAATTGGTAGCACACGAATATTATTTGCTGAAATTGGTAAACGTCCAGAAGAAGTTAATTCAATTAAATTTTGTTCTTCTTGGGCAATATTTTCTTTTGCAAAAGTTGCAAATATTTTAATTTCTCCTTTTTTCCAATCTGGATGGCCTAAAATAATATAAGATAGTAAAATCATTAAATTGGCATTCTCATAATCCTGTTTGCTTATCCAAACATGAATATCTTTTTTATAACCAAAACCTTTATCAGAAGAAGCTAAAATACATAAATCGTACTGAGCACTTTTTAAAACACTAAAGTTATCAATAATAGTAGTTAGCCAATCTTTTTTACCTTTTTTATATTCAAAAAGCATCATGTTATTTGGCTGACCCGAAATCCCTGGTTGTTGAATTGCCTGAATAATTGCGGCGGTATTTGAAGGTGAAATTAAAGTTTCAACAAAAACATTATTTTTACTAGAAGACGCCGTTTTAATTAATTTTTCAAGTTTTATTTCAGCACTTTTTTTAGATTCTTTTGAAAAATAAGCTTGTTCAAAATGAATATAGGTTCCAAACCCATATCTATGAGATATCCATTTCATCATTTCCATAGCTCCATAACGTTCAAAACTATCTTTAGATAAACAAATTACAGCCGGTCTCCAGGCTTCTTCAGTTTTTTCTTTTTCCGTTTTTTGAAGAAATACTTGCATTGTTCTACTAAATTGATGAATTACTCCTTGAAAAATAGTAGCCATTCCTTTTTTATTTTCACTTTTTATGGTAATATAAAAGTAAATTCCAACCATTAAAGCAATTGCTGCAATAGCATAAGTTGTGTTAATTTTAAACATTAAAAACACACACATTACAGCTCCTAAAAGAGATAAATACCATTTAGATTTAAATGAAGGACGGTATGATGGGTCTGCAGCAAAATGTTGCATAAAAGAGATTAAACAAAGAGAACCATAAGTTACCATAAAGAACATAGAAATAATTTCAGCAACGGCATTTACATCACCCATTAAAACAAAAATAAGTGCAATTCCACTTGTTAAAATAGTTGCATTTCTTGGCTCGTTATTTTTTGCAGTTCCTTTAGCCACAAAAGTATTTAACATTTTATTCGGAAATACATAATCTCCCCCAATAGCTTGTAAAGTACGTGGAGCAACCATAAACGAACCCAAAGCTGATGAAATAGTTGCAGCAGCCAAACCAATTGGGATAATTGGACCCCAAAGTGCAATTTTACTCATTATAAGCTGGTCATTAATTAAATCACTAGCACTAGCGGATGAGGTTAATTTTAAAGCTATAAATACATATATTATCATACCAATAATAGTGGCAGATAATGTTCCCATTGGAATAGATTTTTTCGGATCTTTTAAATCTCCTGATAATCCTACGCCGGCTGTCATACCTGTAAATGCGGGGAAAATAATAGCAAAAACATAAAAGAAACCATTTTCGGGAGTAGTTCCTTTAAATAATTGTGAACTTTCAAAAACATTTCCAAATTCAGTGGAACCAAAAAAGAATAATACTAATGAAACGGCCAAAATAGCCACAACAACATATAATGCTTTCATTCCTAAATCTGCACCTTTAGTAACCATGAGCCAAATTAAAAGTAATAATGCAGGGATACTAAATAAACGATTGTCGTATAACTCGTAACCAAATTCAGATGCAACCCAAGGTTTTATGGCTTCAAAAGATTCGGCAAATGCAATAACATAAAAGGCTACGCTAATTGCTTGAGAAAGGTATAACGTAATACCAATAGCAGCACCAATATTAACTCCAAATGATCTAGAAATAATAAAATATTCGCCACCACCTTCAACTTTTTGGTTGGTAGCAATTTCTGCTAAAGCCATTGCGGTTGGAATTGTTACCAAATGGCCAATTATTATAATAGCTAGTGTTCCCATAAAACCAACGGAACCAACAGCAAATCCAAATCGTAAGAACATTACGGCTCCTAAAATTGTTGAAATAGCTGTTAAAAAAACAGGAAGAGTGCCAAAATTTGCCTTAGCGGATACCAATGTTTTATTCATAATAAAAAATAAATACTAGTTAAATTTCATTTAAAGTAACTATAAAATTAGTCACTTTTTGTTGGATAAAAGTAAACAAATAATGCTGTCAACAATTTAAATTTAAAATAAAATTAAGAATAAATGGATTTTTTTAATTTGATTTAAAATGGATTTACCTTAAATTTAGAATTTATGGCATTATATTTGAAATTCAAACTATTATATCAATAACAATTATATGAAAAAACAAATACTTTTCAGTTTTTTAGCAAGTATTTTCTCAATAGTAATTTTTTCGCAAAATTTAAGTAATCAATATATTAAAGAACAAATAGCAGTATTTAAAAATGATGTAAGAGGTCCTTATAAAGATATACGATGGTTTTGTAAAGATGGAAGTGTGCGCCAACCAAAAGATCCTTGTCCACTAGAAATTGGACCTGGAGTACAACATGCGCGTTATAAAGATGTAGTTGAGAATATTGGTAAAAAAAATCACGTTTTTTTAGGACAAATTTTGGCATATTCCACAAATCAAGAATTTTGGGATTCTCAAAATCACAATTCACGTATTAAACAATATCAATTAGATAAGTATTTACGAAGTGTAGATGATGGTTGGGTATTACAAAAAGCACAATATTATAGAGGAGCGGTTCAGGTTGAAGATGAAGAAGCTTGGGGAATTGATTTTTATAAATGGTTATTAACAGGTGATACAAGTATTACTAAAAATTTCTTTTTAATTCGTCAATCATTAAAAGATATTCCACATAAAGGAGATGATAATGTAGCGCAATTAATGCGCAGCCAATCTAAAGTTTTATCAGATTTATTTCCTCAATTTATGGATTTACGTGTTAAAATTCACGGACAACCAGAATTTGTAGATATAGAAAAAGTAAAACAATTTAAAATAAAAAATGAAACAAAATTAACAGCTGCATTAAATCTAAAATTTGATGAGTTATTGGTAACTATGGCCAATTTTTACAAGCCAATTGATATTCAGGCGTTACCTAATAAAACCGGTTTGGTTAAAAATACACCCATTGGAAATTTCATTAAAGAATATGCTGTGAATATTAGTACAACTGCTAATGCTTCAAAACTAGTTTCGGAATCTGCTTTGTTGTTGTTGGAATTAAGAAAAGCAGTTTTAGTTGAAAAACGAGCACAAGCCAGAGTTCAATTACTAGATGCTTCTTTAAAATTGGAAGAAGTTGTTTTTAAAAACGCATCCCAATGGCAGCCAATAACTATAAAAGAATTATTAGATAAAACATATTATTTAGCAATGGCAACTGCTGGAGCTGGTTATATTGAATTATGGGAATGGAATGAAATTGAACCAATTTTAAAATCAAAAAGCGCAACTTCACTTACTTTAAATGAGTTAACCACTATTTTACAATCGGCAAGAAGTGTTGTAGAGTGGAGTTCATCTATGGTAAAAGCAAATTATGAAGATGTTGTGAATATTTACACTGGATTTGAACCAAAATCGTATGGTTTTATTGATGATAAAATTAGAAGTTCGGTGACGTTACATTTAGGTAAAACGGTGGGTGATTTAGGAGATTTTATTGCCACAGAATCTTCATTAACCAATAAAGTGTTTAATATTTCAAACCAAAGTTCTGTTCGTGGATTAAATCCAGGTTATGCTTTTGGAGAATTGGTAGTTATTGATGGTTTACCAGAAGGTGTTGAGGTTTCTTCAAAAAAAATTTATATTTTTCAAAAACCACCATCAGATTTAAAACCTGTAGGAGGAATTGCCACTGTTGCTGAAGGAAATTTAGTTTCGCACGTGCAATTATTGGCGCGTAATTTAGGAATTCCAAATGCGGCATTGTCGGATGATAATCTTCAAAATTTAAAAAAATTCAACGGTCAAAAAGTGTTTTACGCGGTTTCAAATAAAGGAAATGTTATTATGAAATTAGAAAAAGATATGACTGCTGAAGAGAAGGCATTGTTTTCAAAAACAGCACGAAATGAAGCTAAAATTGCTGTTCCTGTTGAACAAATTCGTTTAGATGTGAATAGCATTTTAAATATGAGAAAAGTTGATGCGAAGGATTCAGGGAAAATATGCGGACCGAAAGCAGCTAATTTGGGACAATTGAAAAAAATGTTTCCAGATAAAGTAGTGGAAGGCGTTGTAATTCCTTTTGGGATTTTTAAATCGCATATGAATCAACCAATGCCAGGTCAAAATGTTTCCTATTGGAAATTTTTAACCAATATGTTTTTGGAAGCAGATAAACAGCGTTCTACTAATATTTCGGAAGCTGAAGTGGAAAAATTTCAATTAAAACAACTAGAAATTTTACGAGAAGCAATTAAAAAAATGCCGATTCAAGCAAGTTTTATTTCACAACTAGAAAGTGAATTTGTAGCGGTTTTAGGAAAAAAATTAGGTGAAGTTCCGGTGTTTTTAAGAAGTGATACCAATATGGAAGATTTAAAAGATTTTTCGGGAGCTGGTTTAAATTTAACCTTGTTTAATGTTGTTGCAAAAGATAAAATCTTACAAGGAATAAAGGATGTTTGGGCATCACCTTATACAGAACGTAGTTTTAAATGGCGTCAAAAATATTTATTGAATCCAGAAAATGTATTTCCTTCTATTTTGGTAATTCCGAGTGTTGATGTTGATTATTCTGGTGTTATGATTACAACGGGAATAAACTCTGGAAATTCAAAAGATTTAACCATTGCTTTTAGTAGAGGAGCAGGGGGTGCAGTTGACGGACAATCGGCAGAAGCTTATCAGTTAGGTGCTGATGGAACAACCAAATTAATTGCACCGGCAAGAGAATCGGATTACAATAGTTTGCCAACTACCGGCGGAACAGCTAAAAAATCTGCAACATTTGAAAGTTCTATTCTAAATCAACAGAATATAAAAGAAATTAGAGAATTAGCAGACAATGTGCGACAAAAAATGGCCAAAGAAGTAAATGCAGAATACAAAGGTGCGTATGATGTGGAGCTCGGATTTAAAAATAATAAATTATGGTTGTTTCAAATTAGACCATTTGTAGAAAATAAAAAGGCATTAAGTTCTGGATATTTAGAATCCATTACACCAAAAATTGATAAAAACAAGGAAGTAATACTTTCTAAAAAATTATAAAATGAAGCATTATTTAAAAATAGCAGTTGTTGCAATATTAAGTTGGACGTTTGTTGGAATGAATCCGTATCCAATAGATGGATATTCAAGAACAGGAATAAAACGACTATTGAGATTAGAACGCATAAAGAGTGGTGTAATAAAAGAGAATTTAAATTTACCTTCTGGTGCATTAAAATCTTACAATGAAATTGCATTAAGTTTAACTTCAAAAAAGAAAGATAGTACAGCTCAGTTTTTAGTTAAAGATGAAAAATTTAACAAGGAAATTAATGGTTTATTTTATGGGTTGGATAAAAGTTATTCGTTGTCTGTTTTAGATATTTCTGATGTTAATAATATTAGATATGCTGCCAGAAATGAATCGGCAGGATATCAGCCTGGAAGTGTTGGGAAATTAGCGGTTTTAACAGGTTTATTTACACAATTAGCAAAAATATATCCAGATTCTTTTGAAAAAAGAATTGAATTATTAAGAACAAAATCAGTAAAAGCAGGACAATGGGGAATGACAGATGAACATACAGTTCCAATTTTTAATATTGAAACAAATAAATTGGTAAAACGAACAGTAATTCCTAGTGATGTTTTTTCATTGTTTGAATGGGCAGACCATATGATGTCTGTCAGTAATAATGGAGCCGCGAGTATTGTTTGGAGAGAAACGTTATTGATGGCTTCTTTTGGCAAAGATTACCCATCTTTAACACAAGAAGGAGCAGATGCTTATTTTAAAAATACACCGAAAAAAGAATTGACAGATTTAGGAAATGATGTAGTGAATTTACCTTTAAGAAAATTGGGAATTACATTTGAAGAATGGCGTTTGGGAACTTTTTTTACAAGAGGTGCTAATAATTATATAGGCAGTAAAGATGGAAGTATTGGTAGTCCAATTGGTTTAATGAAGTTTTTAGTGCAATTAGAGCAAGGTAAAGTGGTTGACGAAAAATCTAGTTTAGAAATGAAAAGATTAATGTATATGACAGATAGAAGAATACGTTATGCACAAGCAACTGCATTAAAAGATGCTGCAGTTTATTTTAAATCTGGAAGTTTATATAAATGCGATAGAAGTAAAGGTGAAGTTTGTGGAAAATATATGGGGAATGTTCAAAATTTCATGAATTCAGTGGCGATTGTTGAACATCCCAATGGTAAAATATATATGGTTGCATTAATGACCAATGTTTTGCGTAAAAACTCAGCAAGTGATCATATGTATTTAGCAGGAAGTATAGATAAGTTAATTAATAAATAAGCTAAATTTTATTTAAAATCTCCAATGCTTTATTTTTAATATTGTCATTTGTGTCATTTATAACTAATTCAACCAACGGTTTATATTTAGAATCGTTGGTTTTTTCAATTAAATATAAAACGGCAAGTTTTAACTTACTGTCTTTTCTTTCTAATAAAGTTCTATAACACTCAGCTTCACTTAGCATTTTTAAGTTCAGTTTCTTTATTTTTTCTTCAGAAATTGCTTCTACTAAAATAGATTCGGCAATTGGAATTAATTCCTTTTTTAGCTGGTTATCTAAAATATTATCTAAAAATTCAATAGCGTGTATGCGTTGTTCTTCTTTTCCATTTAGAATGATGTTTAGTATTGGCTCTACATCATTTGGGGGGTATTTAATTCCTAAAAATCTAAAAATACGTTGTAACTGTCTATCTAAACGTTGTTCTAATAATTGCATTAAACCATTTCTAGCTTCTATAACTTCAACATTATCTTTTGAAAAATCTTTCTTTTTATATTGAATAACAATTTGAGAATGAATTACAGAAAGTGTGTTTTGATATAAATGACATTCATCCAGTACTTTATCAACAATATACCTATCTTTAATATATAAGTTTGGATATTTCCATTTTAATCTTTTTAAAGCTTCAATAGCTTCAATTTTAACAGAATGTTCTGTTTCATCTGTTAATTTTTTTAAGGAACTAATAGCCTTTTGAGAAGCAAATTTTTCAATAACTGCAATAACATGAACGGCATCATCTAAAGCAATAGATTCTTCTTTAACGCTTTTAACCAAAATATCATTAATAGGCTCTCCATAGCTAAATAATGCATCAATTGCCGCTTTTCTCGTGTCTTTTCCGCTTAAAAAATCAATTAGTTGAGGAATAAATACTTTATCTAAAGTTTTACCGCTGCTTAAAATTGCTGTATTCTGGATAGTTTGATTTTTGGAGTGTAATTGTTGATTTAAAATAGGGTAAAAATTTTCAACTCTTGCATTTCCAATAGCTTCTAAAATAGCTTGAATTTTATATGTTTTTTGTTCTTCAGAAATTAATTCATCACTTTGTTGTAACGCTAATTGAATTCTTTTTTCTAAATCAAATCTATTTTGAAGTAACGGATGGTTTCTTAACTCCAACGAAAGTCCTATTAGTGCAGCATTAGCAATAGTGTCATCTTTTCTGTTTAAATATTTATCAAAAAGGTCAATAGTATCTTCACCATATTTTTTTAATAAATACCTAAAAGCAGCCGTTGTAACTTGCTGATCGCGGTCATTTACCATAGTTTCTATTTGAAAACTTAAATTTTCGGACTTTAAAAAGTATAAATTTTCAATAGCTAAAGCTCTGATTTTTGGAGATTCATGAATTAATAATTTTTTGATTGCAGTAAAAAAGCGTTCATCTTTTGCTTCTAAGGTTTTTTGAAGCATATGCAGAATTTGTCCTTCAGAACCATTATTTAAAACCTTATTTACCGTATCAATAATAGAAGTAACTGCAATTTCTTTTTTAATTACTTTTTCTTTTTTAACGTGAGATGTATCTAATAATTCTTTAAAAGAAATAATATATTCTTTTCGTAAATGATAGATAAAATACAACCAAACTGAAATTAAAGCGATGATAATTAAACTAATATAGGTGGAAGAAATATCTAATCCGTTAATAAAAAATATTAATATAAATCCTGCTAAACCAGTTGCAATACTGTCTACAACAACATCGGTAAATGTTTTTGTTTTCTTTTTTGTTTCAATTGGAATTGGAATGGATAATAATTCGGTTGCTGCTTTATTAACCGATTGTTTTAAACTTCCGTCAATGATTTTAATAACTATTATTACCCAAATTTGAGGTAGAAATAATAGTAAAATAGAACCGATTACAATTCCTGAAGGTAGCCATAATAACGATCTTCCAACTCCAAAAGTACCAACAATACGTTGTGTTAAAAAAAGTTGTACTAATAAAGAAATAACACTTAAAGTTGAAAACCAAAAACCAAAAAAGGAAGTTAATTCATCTTGGTCTTGAATTAGCCGTGAAGCATAATCACTATATTGGTAATCTACCAATTTTGCAACCAGTACACTTAAACCAACAACAATGGCAATTAAACTGAGAAGTTTAGATTGTTTAATTAATTTAAATGGCGATTCTCCTTTTGGATTTGTACGAAGTGAAACTTGAAATGTGTTTAACTTAACGACTTCATTTTTCCAAATGTATTTTGTGATAGGTAAACAAAAAGCTACAAAAACTGCAGCCACAAAAAACAACACCTCGGTTCTTAAAAACGTAGTCAAGATTGATGTTAAATAACCACCAAAAATACCACCTGCAATTGCTCCTGCACCAATAAAACCAAATACTCGTTTAGCCTCTCTAACATTATAAACTAAGTTGGCTAAAATCCAAAATTGAGATGCTGTTAGTAAGCCAAAAATAGCCACCCAAACGTATGGAATGTATAAAATTATTCCACCAGCAATATTAAAGGTGAAAGCAACTCCAAAAACAATTAATGAAATTACCGATCCAATTATAGTGCCTTCAATTATTTTATTTAATGGATTCTTTTCTAGTAATTTATCGTAAAAAAAGGAACCAACCATTGCCATTATTGCCGTTAATACATAACCAAGCGGTAAGGCGTCAGAAGTTAATTCCGATAAAAAAAGTGAATTTATGGTGGGTTTAACAATTAATAATGTGGTTATTAATAAAAATATATTAAGTTGTAGTAAAAGTGTTTTATGAAGTTCTTCTTCTTTTAAATCAAATACTTTTAATATATATTTTTTTAAAACAACGCTAATCAACATTTATAATGCTTTTGTAAGTTGATGATTTTTTGATAAAGGTATTGAATTGAAAAGTGATTGCAAAGTATTTATTCCCAAACAATTCTAAAATAAATAAGTGTGTGTTTTTTGAAGAAATATTAAAAAAATAGAATTTAGTTTAATATTTAGCCAATACTTTTTCAACTGGTTTTACTAAATTTCTGATTATTTTTTCACCAGATGCATCATTCACCAAAGCCACTAAAATATAGCGTCTTTTTGGGTCTTTTCCCCAAACTAAAATAGAATCTGAATGAAAATTTTTCCAAGAACCGGATTTTCTAAACAACCGTGCATTTGGAGCAATTTGATCTAAAGTATTTACAAATTTATGATGTAATGCTGGTTTTTCCATAATACCTAACATTTCTTTAGATCTTTCTTTGTTTACCAATTTTCCATTGGCTAATAAATAATAAAACCTACAAACTTGATTTACAGTTGCAGCGTGACTTAAATTTTTTAGCGGCTCCCTATGCGTTTTTCCACTGCTAGCATAACGTTTACCAACCCATAAACCACCTCCGTGTTCTTCATCATATAATTGGTATTTCTCATCTGTTAAAACGGTTTCAATCTTATCAAAGCCTAATCTGTCAATCATTCTGGTTGCAGCTTGATTGTTAGATTTGCTAATCATTAATTTCATATCATTTTTAACTTCAGGAGTTTCTTTTAATTCTCCTTTTTCTATAGCATCCATGGCAGCTAATAAAATAGCAATTTTAGGTAAACTTGCGGCATACATCATATTATTGCCATTAATTCTGGCGTATTCAATTTGGTTTTGATTACTTAAATCAATAACACCAACAGCTAATTTATTTTGTTGTATTAAATTTTTCCATTTAGGAATTTTATTTAATTCTAATTCTAAACCAGTTTGCAATTCTTTATTTAAAAGGCTTCCTAATGGTTTAATATTTAAATCATTAGTTTGTATTGGTAAGTCGTTTTGCCCAAACATAATAGTTGTGGCAAAAATAATTGTAAATAGCAGTGCTTGAAACCTATTCATTTTCCGTTTTGTTTTAAATGTATTAAACTAAATTTGATAATTTGTAATTTAGAAGAATACTATACTAAAACTATATAATTACAACTTTAGTATGTTGTTTATATAACCAATGCTTTTTTTAGTACCTTTTCAACAGGAACTACTAAGTTTCTAATTATGCTTTCTCCATTTGCATCATCAATTAATGCCACTAAAATATAGCGCCTGGTAGCTTCTTTTCCCCAAACTAAAATAGAGTCTGAATGAAAGTTTTTCCAAGAACCGGATTTTCTAAATAGTCGCGCATCCGGAGCAATTAAATCTAACGTATTTACAAATTTGTGATGCAAAGCTGGATTTTCCATAATATCTAACATTTCTTTAGATCTTTCATTATTTACCAGTTTTCCATTTGCTAATAAATAGTAATATTTGCAAACTTGGGCTACTGTTGCAGCGTGACTTAAATGTTTTAGAGGTTCTCTATTGGTAGGTCCTCCTGCGGCATAACGTTTGCCAACCCATAAACCTCCATAAGTTTTATCATATAATTTGTATTTATCATCGGTCATAACGCTTTCTATTTTGGCATAACCTAATCTATCTATCATTCTTGTAGAAGCTTGATTATTAGAATTACTAATCATTAGCTTCATATCTTTTACTACCTCTGGAGTTTCTTTTAATTGTCCTTTTTCAATAGCATCCATTGCTGCTAATAACACAGCAATTTTAGGTAAACTTGCAGCATACATCATTTGGTTGCTATTTACGCTTGCATATTTTGCGTCTTCTGGATTACTTAAATCTATAACTCCAACAGCCATTTTGTTTTCTGCAATTAATTTTTTCCAAGCAGGCACTTTATTTAATTCTTGTTCTAAACTTTTTTGAAGTAAGGGATTTGATAAATTATTTAACGTTTTAATTTTTGAATCATCTAAACGTAAAGGTAAATCGTTTTGAGAATTTGCTACGGATGAAATAAATAGTACAAGAACTATAATTAATTGATATAACTTCATTTAGATGCCAAATTAATATTTAAAATTTAGGCAAATGTATTTTATTTTTAAATATGTTGGTTGTTAAATTTTTCAGATATTAAAAAAATATTTTCCTTGTAGATACTAGGTTTTAGTTGTTTGTAGACTTTAAAATTGTTAAAAAACCAATTAAAGAAGTATATTTAACATATATTCTGGCGTAGTTTTATAGAAATTAAACTATTTGATTATTGAATTTGTTTTATGTTTTTTTTACGCATTACTTTTTCAACAACTTCAAAAATTTGTTTTTTTAAATTTTTATATTTCTTCATATAAATTTCAATTTCTTTTTCTAATTTTTTGTGTTGATCAATATAGTTGATGTTAGTTAGTAGGTTATTATGTTCAATTAATTCAGCCAATAAAAGTTCGTGTTTATTTATTGTTTCGATTAAAATTTCTCCAGAGGCATCTTCAACTTTCATTTTCTTTGTAAATATTTCAATTCTTTTACCCAAGCCTGCAAAAAGATAATCTATATATTTTTCACTTAATAAATGATTTAAGAACTTAATTTCATCTCTTATAAAAGCTAACTCAGAAAGCCAATTTTTAGATTCTTCATGTAATTCTGAAACACTTTTTCGGGTATTTGACCAAGTTTTTTTTATAGTTGTTGTCATAATTTTAAGTTTTTTTAATATTTAAAAAATAGTATTATTTATTTTCAATTTCTTAATTAGTTTCCAATAAGCCTTCAACATATTCATAAATATTGCACTTTAAGGTATTATAATTTTTGAAATAATTAAAAATTGATTCTGCTATTTTTTGATAAGTAATCAAATAGTAATCGTGACTTTCAAGATGATGTTTCTCATCTTGGCCAATTAAATCGTTTTTATAATCATCAATTTCAATAAGTAGTGAATGTCTTGTGTTTTCAACATTTGAAAGTTCTTTTAAAAATAGTTGAATACGTTCATAAAGGTTTGGAGTATTAGAATTAACAGGGTAGTTTTTTAGCAAATTTGTGATAAAATTAAGTTCTGTGTGCATATACCCAAATTCATTCTCCCAGCAATTTATTTGGTAAAGTATTTCATTAATACTTTTGCCATAACCAAATGTTTTATAGTGAACTTCGGTGATCATTTTTTTCAGTTTTATATTCATATAAAGTAATAAAATGTTTTGTTGATTAGGAATGATTCTTATCAGTTTAATTGGAAAAATTTACTTCAATAAAAATTATAAAAATAAGATGAAAAATAATTAAACAATTGAAAAACATTGATTTAGTATGAGTTTTTTTATTGTTGGAAAGCTGTATTTTCTTTAATGCATAAGCTCATTGAGCAATATCATTTTGTAAAATTTAAACAAATAATAGATTTATAAAACTTTAAAATATTAGTATAATGAAAAGTTTGTATTTTTTATTTATTTGTCTATTTGTTTATTCACAATCTAATTCCCAAATATTAAATGAAATTGATGAGTGTTTTCCTTTTCAAGGCTATTTTGCTGCGGTAAAACAAGATGGAAAATGGGGTTTTATAAATAGGGAAGGTGTACAAGTTATAAATTTTAGAAATGATTTAGTTGTTGAAAAAAGCAGTCAAAATGTGTGTAACTCAGAATTTGAATCTACAATTCATCCAGTTTTAAGCGATAATAGATGTTTAATAAAAAAACTTATAAATGGGGTGTATTATTATGGATATATTAATGAAAAAGGGGAAGAAATAATTGAACCACAATTCTTAAATGCTTCAAATTTTATGAACGGTTTTGCAATTATTATAAAACTAGTTAAAACAGAAATAGGTTATAATGAATTGTTGAAAAAACAAATAATTGCAGAAAAGTTAGAGGAATATATTATTGATGTAAATGGAAATTTATATATGTTTTTAAATAACATACGAAATTACGTTCCATCAAAAAATAATACACCGCCAGAATTCCATTCAAAATTTATAGCTCCAAATTTAATTGCTGTAAAAAACAAAAGAGAAAAGTGGGATATTTATAAGTTTTAGGAGTTAACAATAACAAATATGGGACTTAATTTTAATCAATTTGCAAAAGAAGCTAATTCATTTTTAAAGGCGTATGCCAAACAAATGAATTTAAACAATGATATAGAAAAGGCAGGTAGAATACTTTCTGCAACTCTTCATGGATTGCGCGATATAATTTCTACAGAAGAATCTTTACAGTTAATTGCTCAATTTCCAATGTTTTTAAAAGCTGTTTATGTAAATGGCTGGTCACTTAAAAAGAAAAGAAAAGTTAAAAATTTGGTCGATTTTATAGATTTAGTTCGAAGGTATGATGGAAACACTTCTATACACGATTTTGAATCTGATGAAAAAGCTGAAAACTATATAAAAACAACCTTTATCGTTTTACGAAAATATGTGTCTTTGGGAGAGCTAGAAGATATAAGAACTGAACTTCCAAAAGATTTAAAATTTATAATTTATCAGAGTGTTATGTTTTAAAAAATAAAAATAATGAAAATTGCAGATGCTTATAAAGAAATTGAAATTTATATTGGTAATATAAGTTTAAAAGGAAAATTGAGACTTCCAGAAAATGTAGAAACTAAAGGAATAATTTTATTTTCACACGGAAGTGGAAGTAGCCGTTTAAGTGTTAGAAATAATTTTGTAGCTAATTTATTAATTGAAGAAGGGTTTGCTAGTTTACTTTTTGATTTACTAACACCTGAAGAAGATTTGGTTTACGAAAATAGATTTGATATAGATTTGCTAACAGAACGTTTATTAAAGGTTACAAAATGGGTGCGTAACTATAAGCATACAAAGCATTTACCTATTGCGTATTTTGGAGCTAGTACAGGTGCAGCTTCTGCTTTAAATGCCGCAGCATATTTGGGAAATAAAGTTAAAGCTGTTGTGTTGCGTGGAGGAAGACCAGATTTAGTAACCTATAGTTTAATGTATATAACAGCACCAACTTTATTTATCGTAGGAAGGAATGATGATGTTGTTGTTGAATTAAATAAAAGAGCACGAGCTAATTTAAAATGCTATAGTGAGTTGAAAATAATTGACGGAGCATCACATTTGTTCACGGAAACAGGAAAATTAGAAATGATCACAAAACTGTCAAGTGGTTGGTTTGATAAGTATTTAAAAGATTAGTAGCATAATTTATGCTGTAAATAGAAACAGGGAAACTTGCGCTTCCCTGTTTCCTTTTTGAGGCTTAATTTTATAATTTAACGTTTCTTCTTTTTAACTTCGGCTTTCACCTTTTTTGAAATTAATACTCCGTTATATTAAATTATAATATTAATAATCCTCAAAATTGTCTAAAATTATAATAATCTAGACTTAAATTATTAAGAAACAGGAAGTTTTCACTTCCTGTTTCCTTTTGGGAAGATTACAGTAACGTTATGAGATTAAATAATTTTTCAAAATTTTATTTCTAAAATTAAGAATATAACCAAACTACTCATGCAGTATCTAAACCTTTCCATTTACATTTTTGTTAACCGATGTAAATTTTTTTGAAGTTTTTGAATTTTCAAAGAACTCAAAGAACGTTTAAGTTACAGTATAAATTTAAGGTGTAAATTAAAGATTTTAAATGATTTAAATCAAATTAGTGATTGATTGTTGTCAGTTTTATAATTTGTGTTTTTTTAATAAATTACACAAAAACAAAGCCGTAAGCCATACTTAATAAAAAAACACCCACTAAAAAAAGCAACATATATAGTAATTGAACAAATTTAATATTAATAAAATTTAACCAATTCACTGTTCGAAGTGGAAAAATAAATAGAGATAAGCCTATAGTTAGAGAACACCAGCCTATTAAAGTTATAATTATTGTCCAGTTGTTTTCCCAAATATTATGAAAAAGGATGTTTAATAATCCAATAATTATGGCAATAAAAGAGGAAATTATTACAAATTTTTGATCTTTTAAATCCTTCATTATTTGCACAATTCTTTTTGGGTTAAAACTTAATATTAAGAAGAATATAATTAAATACCATCCCCAAAATTTGGCTAAAAAAGTTGACGCATTTTCCATAATTGTATATTTAATCTTCGTGTAAAACTAAAAAAGGAACTTTTGTATGGTAACTAATTTCTTCAACAGTTGGTTTAAACAAAATGCGTTGAAAAAAGGTTAAATTTTTTGCAATCATTATAATAACATCAATATGTCTGCTCTCTACAAAACATTCTACGCCATCTTCAATTTTATTGTTGGTAATTTTATGAAAACTGTGTTTTTCTTCAGTAAAATAATTATGTAAATAATGCTTGTTTTCTAATTGGTTGCCTGTTAGTATTTCATTTTTTTTAGCAATATGTAAAATTCTAACTGATGAATTATATATTTCGGCAAATTCAGAAATATTATTTAATATAACTGGTTGGTAAAAATTATGAAAATCTGTAGGAAAAGCA
Organism: Lutibacter sp.; assembly: GCF_016342705.1. GTDB lineage: Bacteria > Bacteroidota > Bacteroidia > Flavobacteriales > Flavobacteriaceae > Lutibacter. Next base: position 106,809 of record NZ_JAEINV010000003.1, read on the forward strand.
ATTTCTTTTGGTGCAATAAATGTTGAATTTTCTGGAATTATTAGTACAGGGCATTTTATTTTTGTTATTAAATCACCAGTATTTGTGCCAATTACAACTTCGTTAAAACCAGTTGCTCCTTTTGTACCCATAATTATAAGATCTATTTTCTTTTCTTCAATTTGAGTTTTTACTGCGTCAATAAAAAAGTCATATTTTGAAATGGTATAAAAATGATGTTCTGGGTTTGAATCTATTTTTTTTATTTTTTTTATTAATTTTTGTAATTCAATTTTAGCTTGTTTTAATACAGTAGCTTCTAATATGTTGGTTGTTGGGTATATAGGAATTTCGCCGCCAATATAAGTTGGCATTAGGGTAACGTGTAATATATAAAAGTTACACGGTAAATTTTTGTAAAATTCAAGACCATATTTTATGGCATTCCAAGAATTTTTTGAAAAATCGGTTGGTAATAGTATATTTTTCATGGTGCTTTTTAATTTCTGTGATACTCAAAGTTAGGAAGCAAAATGAAACAGTAAAATGATATTCGTCAGGAGGAAGAAAGGAATATTTGGGTAATATTAATTTATTCGTTTTAATTTTTCAATATTTAAAATTTTAATATTTCTTCCATCAACATCAATTAATCCTTCTTTTTTAAAATCGGAAAGTGTTCTTATAAAAGTTTCGGTTGCTATTCCAGCAATACTTGCTAAATCGCTTCGTAATATTTGCACGCAAATGTTGGGAGTTTTTTTAATTTTTTCGGAAAATTGTAAAATGGTACTTGCTGTTTTTTTTCTAACAGAACTATAAGCCATTTCTAATAAATGTTCTTTAATTTCGTACACATTATCACTTAAATAATCAAATAATTCTAATGTTAAATCGTGGTTGTTATTTAAAATTGTTTTTAAATGATTGTTTGATAATCTTAAAGTTGATGTGTCCTCAATAGCTGCAGCAAATTCTTGATGCGGAATGTTGAGTGAAAAGGATGTGAATCCGAAAAAATCGCCTTCTTTTAACAATTCAGTTATTAGCTCTTTACCTTGCTCATCTATTTTATATGTTTTAACAATTCCTTTGTTTATTAAATATATATAGTTAGAGTTGTCGCCTTGATGATAAATAACTTCTCCAGCAAACAAAGTATGTTCTTCTGCGTTATTTATAAAATAGTTTTTTAAATGTTCTATTGTTTTAAGTTCACCTTCATTAGCAACAATTTGTTCTTTTTTATTTGAAGTATGTATGTTTTCATTTAAAATAGCCACTTTTGCTAACCTACTTTCTATAGCGCTAAATAATTCCGATTCATCAAAAGGTTTTGTTATATAATCATCAGCTCCCATATTCATTCCTTTTCTAACATCTTTATGTTCAGTTTTTGCTGATAGAAAAATAAACGGAATTTGTTGTGTTGCTTTTTCTTTTGATAATATTTGAAGCACGCCATAGCCGTTTAATTCTGGCATCATAATGTCGCAAATTATTAAATCTGGCAATTGAGTTTTTGCTATGTTAACTCCAATTTTACCATGTGCAGCAGTTAATACTTTATAATTTGCTAGCTCTAAAAGTTCTGCTGTATTTTCTCGCACAACTGCATCATCTTCTATTAATAAAATTGTTTTCATTTTAAAGTTTGTTAGGTAAGCTTATAATAAATGTTGAACCTTCATTAATTTTACTTAAAAAACTTAGATTTCCACCTAAATTATCAATATGAGTTTTTACAATATTTAACCCTATTCCGGTTCCGGGAACGTTTAATACATTTTCAGCTCTAAAATATCTGTTACATATAAATTTCTGGTCGTATTCAGGAATTCCAATGCCATTATCGGTTATTTTAAATTCTATAGTGGAGTTGTTTTGATAAACTTCTAAAATTATAGTGCTATTTTTAGGTGAATACTTTATGGCGTTATTTAGAATATTTGATAAAGCCAATTTTAAATATTTTTCGTCTTGCGTAACTTTAAATTCATCTATATTATTAGGAAATTGAATGTGTTGCCCTTCTTTTAATAACATGTTGGCGTTGTATACAACTTCGTTAATAATAGTGCTTAAATTAAAAGTAGTGAATTTATAATTTATATTGTTTGCTTCTAATTTTTCAATGGATAGAAAATCATTTAAAATGGTGTCAAGGTAATGTGCTTTATTTGTAATTGTCTTTATGTGTTTCTCTCTATTTTCTTGTTGTTCAGTGAGTTGGTATTTGTTTAGTAGCATTGATGATGTTAAAATACCACTTAAAGGCGTTTTAAATTCGTGAGAAACCATTGTTAAAAATTTTGATTTTAATTCATTTAGTTCAATCTCTTTTTTTAAAGCCTCTTTTAATTGGTTTTCTGCAGCCTTCCTTTTTCTTATTTCTTTTTTAAAACTTAGGTTTAGTTCTTTTAGTTGCGTTATTGTATTGTGAAGGTCTGCTGTTCTTTGTTGTACTTTTTTTTCTAATTCAGTATTTATAAAATCTATTCTTCTTTCATTTTCTTTTCTTTCAGAAATATCAATGATTAATGCTAAAACATAAATTTTATTTTCAACTTTAAATGGATTTAACCCAATTTCTAATGGAAATGTTTTGTTACTTTTTTTAACGCCTATTAAATTTAGATTATGTGTAATTTGCCTTTTTCCATTCGAATTTAAAAAATTAGTAAAGTGCGAATTATGCACAGAATGTATTTTTTTTGGAATTAAACAGTTTAACGGGTTATTGGTTAATTCGCCTTTTTTGTAACCAAACATTTTTTCTGCAGGATGATTTGCAGCCACTATAACTTGGTTTTCATCCACTATAATTACACCTTCTGGAATTGCTTCAAAAAGAATATTTAAGATATGTTTATCTTTATAAAACATAAAATTTATAAAAAAGACTAATTCACTTTAAATTTCGTAAAAAAAATGCATAAAGAACCTATAATTACTAAATAAGATTGCAAATACATAATTATTAATTTTATTCTCTCTTTTTCGCTTCTTTAATTTTTTCTCTTTCTAATTTTTTAAAATAACCTCTAAACAAAAAGTTGTGCTGTAATGCTTCTAAATCTTCATTTAATTTCACGCTGCTTTGTTCAATATTTTTTATGGTTGTATCAATGGTCTTTACTAAAGAAGTGTCGTTAACCATATAATTTACGGTTCCTTTTGCTTCTTTAAAATTTAAAATAAGCTCGTTTAAATTCTCTGTTAAAGTATTAATTTGTTTGCTCGATTTTTTTAAGTTTGTTAAAATAGTTTTCATTTTATTTGCTGATATAGAATCGCTTAAAATAACTGACGCTAAACTTTCATCATAATTTATAGCGCTTACAATGTTTTTTAAATCTTTAATTGTTGTGGAAGCATCTGCACTTGCTATTTTAAGATTAAATACTGTTTGTTTAAGATTGGTTGCTAATTCAGGATCTTTAATTAACATTCCTAAAGTTCCTTTTCCTTGGTTTATGGCAGAAGTTATTTTTAGTAAATCCGATGTTAAAAGTGCAGCGTTTTGATTTGTGGTGTTCAAGGTTTCTAGCATATCATTGGTAGAAATTTTACTAAAAGATTTTATAGTATCTCCAGGAGTTAGTGCTGAAGATATTTCTGAATTTGGAACAATGTTTATAACCATACTTCCCACCAAACCGTCCGATCCTATCGCAGCAACTGCATTCTTTTTTATATGGCTTAAAAATTTATCTTCAATAATCATTTCAACACAAATAGTTGTGTCGTTCACCATATTCATGCCTTTCACTGTACCAACATTAATTCCAGAATATCTTACATTATTACCTAATTGTAAGCCATTTACATTGTTAAAAACAGCATTTATTTTAAAAGTTTTTCCAAATAAATTTTGACGATTTCCAATAAAATATAGCGCAATAATTAACGCAATAGTGCTAATAACAATAAATAGGCCTAAATAAAATTTTTGTGTACTAGATTGTTTCATTGTTGTTTATTTAAAAAATGCTTGAATTTTTTTATCTGTTGAAGAAGATAATTCTTTAAAAGTACCTTCCGCATAATTAATTCCATCAATTAGCAAAATCATTCTATTGGAAATCACTCTGGCACAATCAATATCGTGCGTAATAATTAAAGAAGATGTATGATATTGGTTTTGTATGTTTTTCATTAATTCAAGAATTTCTTTTGCCGTAATAGGATCTAAACCTGTTGTTGGTTCATCAAAAATTATAATTTTTGGTTTCATTATAATAGCTCTGGCTAAGGCAATTCTTCTTTTCATACCTCCAGAAAGTTCTTCAGGCATTAAATTTATGGTGTTTAGTAGCCCAACACTTTCTAAAACTTCATTTACTAATTTTTCAATTTCAGTTAAATTTAAATTACTTTTTCGTAAAGGAAATTCCAAGTTTTCTCTCACTGTCATAGAATCGTACAAGGCACTTCCTTGAAAAAGAAAACCAATTTCTGTCCGCAATAAATTCATTTCTTTTTGTGATAATTCTGAAATTGTTTTCCCTGAAATTTCAATACTTCCTTCGTCTGGAATTAGTAAACCAACCAAGCATTTTATCATTACAGATTTTCCTGAGCCAGATTTCCCCATGATAACCAAATTTTCCCCTTCAAATAATTCCATAGAAAAACCATTCAATACAGCATTATTGCCAAAACTTTTTTTTAAATTTTGAATTTTTAATACAGAAGTTTTTTTATTTATAGTTCCCATTTTTTAAATTTCAAAGAATATATCAGAAATAAATACAGCAATAAAATCTATAATAAACAATAACATTGATGTGTAAACAACTGCTGAATTTGACGCTTCACCAACGCCAACAGTTCCTTTTTTACAGTAGAAGCCTTTAAAACAGCCCACTAAGCCAATGGCAAAGCCAAAGAAAAACGATTTGACAGTTGCAGGTATTATGTCTGAAAATTTAATAGCATCAAAAACCTTATTAAAATATAATAAGAAAGAAACGCTTCCTTTTAAATTTTCTACTAGTGCAGATCCAAATAGTGCAATTACATCACCAAAAATAATTAGTAAAGGCAACATTAAAGTAGCGGCTAAAATTCGTGTAACAACTAGGTATTTAAACGGATTTGTTCCTGAAACTTCCATAGCATCAATTTGCTCAGTTACGCGCATTGAGCCCAGTTCGGCTCCAATACCAGAACTTATTTTACCTGTACAAATGAGGGCAATAATTACTGGGCCAATTTCTCTTACAATTGAAATACTTACCATTGATGGCATCCAAGAAACTGCACCAAACTGTGCTAATGTTGGTCGCGATTGTAATGTAAAAACAAGTCCTAAAATAAAACCAGTAACGCCAACTAATACAAGCGATTTATTTGCCATATTATAACATTGTCTTAAAAGTTCTTTAAATTCAAAAGGTGTAGAAAAAACTTCAATGAAAAAGCGTTTTGCAAAATAAGAAAGTTCACCTATTTCAATAAAAAACAATTTAAAGTTACCTAATATTTGTACTGAATTTTTCATCTTTTAAAGATGATTTATTTTTCAACTAAATAAAATACGTTGAGTGAATTGACTATTAAAGGTACGGTATTTTTAGCATTTAAGCTAAGTTTTTAGAGTTGGGAAATGAGTAATTTGTATTAAAACAAAAAACCTTTCAATTTTATTGAAAGGTTTTAATGCAGTCGGGGTGGCAGGATTCGAACCTGCGACCTCCGCGTCCCAAACGCGGCGCGATAACCGGGCTACGCTACACCCCGAATAGTTATCTTAATTTAAGGCTGCAAATATAAAACATATAATATAGAATACAAGTAATTATTCAAAAATAAGTTCATACGGTCTTTTAATTGCTTCTTCCAATTCAAAAATCCCAATGGTTCTGCTTTTTCTAATGGTTTCTTTTCCTTCAAAAAACACCAGAATAGTAGGTTCAACAAACGCTGAATAGCTAGCAGCAACTTCAGGAGCTAAATTTAAATCAACTTTATAAAATTTTACTTTTGGAAATTTTGTTGCAAGCAATTTTCTAACTTTTGGTTCAAAAGCTTCTCCAACACTGCAAGAAATTGTTGAAAAGTAAATTAAAACAGCGGTTTCTGTATTTAAAACGCTCGTTGCATCATTAATAGTTGTTATTGTATTTTCGGTAAACATTTTTCTTATTTAAGGCGCAAATTTAACGTTTAATAATGTTTTTAAAGTAACAAAAGTTAATGATTACAATTTATTATAAGTACATTATTAAAAATTATAAACAATGGTGTTAATATAAGATTAAATGGTATAAATTTGTTGATCATTAAAACAAAACTTAATCATGTCTGATACAATTGAAAGAATAAAATGCTTAATAATTGGTTCTGGTCCTGCAGGTTATACAGCTGCAATTTATGCGGCAAGAGCAGATTTAAAGCCAGTTATGTATACTGGAATGCAAATGGGAGGTCAACTTACAACAACAACTGAAGTTGATAATTTTCCGGGATATCCTAAAGGTACCGATGGAACTGCTATGATGGAGGATTTAAAAAATCAAGCAGAACGCTTTGGAACTGAAGTGCGTTTTGGTTTAGTTACTGAAGTTAATTTTAGTAAGGAAGTTGGAGGTATTCATAAAGTTACCGTTGATGGTTCAAAAATAATTGAAGCAAATTCAATAATAATCTGTACTGGAGCAACCGCAAAATATTTAGGTTTAGAAAGTGAACAGCGTTTAATTGGTGGTGGAGTTTCTGCATGTGCAACTTGTGATGGTTTCTTTTATAGAGGGCAAGATGTTGTAGTTGTTGGAGCAGGAGATACGGCTGCTGAAGAAGCTACTTACTTATCAAATATTTGTAGAAAAGTAACACTTTTGGTTCGTAAAGATTATATGAGAGCATCAAAAGCAATGCAGCATAGAGTTGATAAAACTAAAAATTTAGAAGTAAAATACAATACTGAAATTGAAGAAGTTTTAGGGTCAAATGTTGTAGAAGGCGTTAAAGTATTTAATAATATTTCTGGAGAGAAAGAAGTTATAGAAGTTACTGGAGTATTTGTTGCTATTGGTCATAAGCCAAATACAGATATATTTAAAGGTATTTTAGATATGGATGAAACGGGTTATTTAACAACCAAAGGAAAATCTACAAAAACTAATGTGCCGGGTGTATTTGCTGCAGGTGATGTGCAGGATAAAGAATACCGCCAAGCTGTTACTGCTGCAGGAACAGGTTGCATGGCAGCTTTAGACGCTGAACGTTATTTAGGAGCGTTAGATTAAACTTATTAGTATAGTAATTTAGACCTAAGTTTTTACTTAGGTCTTTTTTTTAGCTATTATAGAGCAATCGTTTTCGTAATTTCTGAAATTATTAATTACTTTGAATATGTGAACTCATTAATTTTGTACAACTAAATTTTTATAAAAATGGATTTATTTACAAGTAGTTATTTTGTATTGTTTTTAATAATAGTAATTGGTTTTATTATTGGGAGAATAAAAATTAAAGGAATATCGCTAGATGTTTCGGCGGTAATATTTGTTGCTTTAGTTTTTGGACATTTTGGTATGGTTGTTCCAAAAGATTTTCAAAATTTAGGATTAGTGCTTTTTATTTTCACCATTGGTATACAAGCAGGACCAAGTTTTTTTGAATCCTTCAAAAAGAATGGTAGAGAATTAGCAATTTTGGCAAGTATACTTATTTTAAGTGCAGGGTTTATTACTTTTTTAATATTTTATTTTTTTGATATAGATAAAAGTTTAGTAATTGGATTGTTAAATGGCGCTTTAACTAGTACACCTGGTTTAGCTGCCGCAATTGATTCAACTGGTTCTCCGCTAGCATCTATTGGTTATGGTATTGGGTATCCTTTTGGGGTAATTGGAGTGATTCTTTTTGTAAGTTTTTTACCAAAAGCGTTACGTTTGAATATTAAGGATGAAGAAAAAAAATACAAAGAACAATTAACAACTGACTTTCCTGAAATTATTAGAAAGCATTTTGTAGTTGAAAATGAAAATGTTATTGGGAAAAATTTTGGAGAATTGAATATTCGATTTATGACAAAGGCTGTAATTTCAAGAATTGTACACGATAATGTTGCTATGGCTCCAGAACCTGAAGTTATTCTTCATAAAGGTGATATTGTAAAGGCTGTAGGAACTTTAGAAGCCTTAGAGAGAGTTAAATTATTAATTGGAGCAGAAGTTGATACTGAAATTCCGTTGGATACTAATTATGATGTTAGATCTATTTTAGTAACAAATAAAGAGGTTGTTAAAAAAACATTAGGGCAATTAAATATTTTACAAACGTATCATGCCACAATTACCAGAATCCGACGTTCAGGTATTAATATTTCTCCAAGTCCTTCATCAAAATTACAATTTGGTGATAAATTGATTGTGGTTTGTCATAAAGATAACATGAAAGATGTAAGTAGAATTTTTGGTGATGATACAAGTAAATTATCAAGTACCGATTTTTTACCTATTGCAACAGGAATTATATTAGGAATTTTAGTAGGGAAAATAAGCCTTACTTTTGATAGTTTTTCATTTAGTTTAGGGCTTACTGGTGGTATTTTAATGGTTGCTTTAGTTTTGGGACGAACTGGTAAAACAGGACCAATTTTATGGACAATGACTGGTGCAGCAAACCAATTATTAAGGCAATTTGGGTTGTTATTCTTTTTAGCCGCCGTTGGCACAAGTGCTGGCACAAGTTTGGTTGAAACCTTTCAAAAATATGGGTTGGAATTATTTTTCTATGGAGTATTAATAACGTTAATACCAATGTTAATAACAACATTTTTTGCAAGATATTTTTTTAAATTAAACATATTAACATTGTTAGGAACTTTAACCGGAAGTATGACGAGTACACCAGGTTTAGCCGCCATAGATAATATGGTAGATGCTGACGCTCCTGCAATTGCTTATGCAACAGTTTACCCAATTGCAATGGTATTACTAATTGTAGTTGTGCAAATTTTAAGTTTACTTTAATTGTAATTAAAATAATTTTTTATCGACTTCTCTTTTATAAAGTGTAGCCCTATCAAAAAATTCTTTTAACTGAATTTTTGGGTTAGAGTATATATAAATTTCAGATGAGTTTCTTGCAAAAACATCAATGTTTTGCGATGCATTAATGTAAATTTTAGAATCATTAGTAGCTTTAATAATTGCATTACTTACCTTAAAATCACTACCTTTAAAAGAGCTGTTTCCGAGTGATTCTGTTTCAATATCGTTAGCGCTTCCGGTAATATTAATACTGGCTTTATCTAACAAATGGATATTTAAGGATTTGGCTTGAATAGTACCTTTAAAATTACTAGATTCTTCTGAAGTTATTGTTATTTCATTACACAGGACTTCCAGTTTTAGATTGCTTGTTTTTTTACAGTTTAACTGAACTTCTTTAGAATTTAAATTCAAATTAAAATCCGCATTATCAAAAGCATTTATTTGTAATGAATCAATAATCAATAAACTTTTTGAAGTTACATTTACATTATTATAAGCAGATATTTCTTTAAAGTTTTTATTTAATTTAATATGAACAATTAATTCTTTTTTACGTCCAATTTTATTATCCGTTTTAATGTTTAAAACACCATTTTTTACTTCAGTTGTAACAACTTCTTGTAAATTAGAATCAGTTTCAACAAAAACCGATTGTGATTCTCCAAAAGTTAAATAAATATCAACATCATCAATAATTTCTAATTTTTCAAAATTGGAAATATTTCTATCAATGTTAGTAACATCTTTATTTCCTTTTAATTTTTCTTGAGAAAAAGTAGAAAATGATATAAAAAATGCAATTAATAGTGAAAGCTTGTAAATATTTTTCATTTTTTTAAACTTTATCGTTATTAAAGATAATATTTTTTTATGATTTATTTGCTCATTTAAAAATCTATGTTACTTTTGCTAAATCAAATGAAGGACAATAACGTAAATATGAATTGGTGGTGGAACTCTCTTAAACAATAAGCGAGAAGCAACTACTATATTTATTATTTTAAAAATATAAATGAAAGGACTTATCGCAAGATAAGTCCTTTTTTATTTCAAGAAATATGAAACAATTAAAATTTAAAACAATAACAAAACAACAATTGGCAGATACAGTAACTCCGGTTGGATTGTATTCAAAAATTAGAGACAAGTATGCCAATAGTTTGTTGTTGGAAAGTTCTGATTATCACAGTAAGGAAGAGAGTTATACGTTTATTTGTATTGAGCCAATAGTCACTTTAAAAGCAGATAAAAACAAGTTTTATTATACGTATAAAAATAGTGTAATTGATATGAAAGAAATTAATAGAGATTTTTATAATATTTTTCAAAATTACACTAAAACTTTAGCTGTAGATTGTCATGAATCAGTAAAATCTTATAATGGGTTTTATGGTTACATTTCATACAACTCGGTTCAATATTTTGAAACCATAAAGCTGAAGGCTACAAAAGCGCCATCTGAAATTCCAGATTTACAGTTTAGTTTTTTTAGATTTATTATTGCAATCAATCATTTTAATGAAGAATTAACTTTAATTGAAAATATTGAAGAAGGAGAAAAATCGAGAATTCATGAAATTGAAACCTTAATTAATTCAAGTACATATGGATTGTATACATATGCATCTGTTGGAAAGGAACAGTCAAACTGTACAGATAGTGAGTTTAAAAACAATGTTACCAAAGCAAAAAAGCATTGTAAACGAGGCGATGTTTTTCAATTGGTGTTATCACGTCAATTTCAACAAAAATATAAAGGCGATGAGTTTAATGTATATAGAGCCTTACGTTCAATAAATCCTTCACCATATTTATTTTATTTCGATTATGGAAGTTTTAAATTAATGGGATCTTCACCAGAAGCTCAAATTAAAATAAATGAAGAGAAAGCAATTATTAATCCAATTGCCGGAACATTTAAAAGAACAGGAGATTTGACTTCAGATATTGCTTTAGGTGAAAAACTATCAAAAGATAAAAAGGAAAATGCTGAACATGTAATGTTAGTAGATTTAGCAAGAAACGATTTAAGTAAACACGCCAGTAATGTTACTGTGGAGGTTTTTAAAGAAGTTCAATATTTTAGTCACGTAATTCATTTAGTTTCTACGGTTCAAGGAAAACCAAAAGGGAGAGCTATTGAAATTGTGGGAGACACTTTTCCAGCAGGAACCTTAAGTGGAGCTCCAAAATTTAAAGCAATGGAATTAATAGATACGTATGAAAACCAATCAAGAGGTTTTTATGGTGGAGCAGTTGGATTTATTGGGCTAGATAATTCAGTGAATTTAGCAATTGCCATTCGTTCATTTGTAAGCAAAAACAATACATTGTTTTATCAGGCCGGAGCAGGAATTGTTATAAATTCAACAGAAGAGGGTGAATTACAAGAGGTTAATAATAAATTGGCTGCTTTGAAAAAAGCATTAATCTTAGCAGAAAAAATTTAAAACTATGAAAATTTTAATATTAGATAATTATGATTCATTTACTTACAACCTAGTACATATGGTTGAAGATATAACAGGTGAATATCCATCTGTATTTAGAAATGATGAAATTTCAATAGAAGCAATTAATGAGTATGATTTAATTTTTTTATCACCAGGACCTGGAATACCAGATGAAGCTGGTATTTTAAAAGAAACCATAAAAGCGTATGCGGGTAAAAAACCAATTTTTGGTGTTTGTTTAGGTTTACAAGCAATTACCGAAGTTTTTGGAGGTAGTTTACAAAATTTAGACTCAGTTTTTCATGGCGTAGCAACTAAAATGTCTATCACAAACTTTGATGCGGTAATTTATAAAGATATTCCAACAGAATTTGAAGCTGCACGGTATCATTCTTGGATTGCAGCAAAACATGATTTTCCAAAAGAATTAGAAATCACATCGGTTGATGAGTTTGGAGATATTATGTCGTTACAACATAAAGTGCATAATATTAGCGCAGTACAATTTCATCCGGAATCTATTTTAACTCCTTTGGGAGAGCAAATGGTTCGTAATTTTATTGAAGCAAATAAATAGAATGAGTATGAAAACAATTTTAAATAAATTATTTGAACAACAACGCTTAACTAAAAAAGAAGCGAAAAAAGTGTTAATTGAAATAGCAAGTGAAAAATTTAATAAAGCTCATTTAGCATCATTTTTAACTGTTTTTATGATGAGACCAATTTCAGTAAATGAATTGGCTGGTTTTAGAGAAGCTTTGCTAGAATTAGCAGTTAAAATTGACTTATCTGAATTTAACACCATAGATTTATGTGGTACTGGAGGAGATGGAAAAGATACTTTTAACATATCTACATTAACTTCATTTGTGGTTGCAGGAACCGGAAATAAAGTTGCAAAGCACGGAAATTATAGTGCCTCATCAGTAAGTGGTTCTTCAAATATGTTGGAGTATTTAGGATATAAATTCACAAATAATCAAGACATTTTAAAATCCCAAATAGATAAAGCAAACATTTGTTTTTTACATGCACCACTTTTTCATCCGGCAATGAAAGCAGTTGGGCCTATTAGAAAAGAATTAGGTATTAAAACATTTTTTAATATGTTAGGACCAATTGTAAATCCAAGCAACCCTCAAAATCAATTAGTAGGTGTTTTTAATTTAGAAATTGCTAGAATTTATAACTATTTATTGCAAGAAACAGCTCAGAATTATGGGATAGTTCATAGTATAGATGGGTACGACGAGATTTCATTAACAAGTGGTTTTAAGTTATTTACTAAAAACAATGAAGCGCAAATTACGCCAGAAGATTTAGGGTTAAAGAGATTAAATCAATCTCAAATTTTTGGAGGAAATACGGTTGAAGAATCTGCAAAAATATTTATTTCAATTATTGAAGGAAAAGGAACAGAAGCTCAAAACAATGTGGTTTTGGCAAATGCAGCTTTTGCATTAAAAACTTTTGATAGCAATAAAACTTTTGAAGACGCCTTTGAAGAGGCAAAAGACTCATTACTAGCATTAAAAGCAAAGGAATGTTTAACTAAATTAGTAAGTTAAAATGAACGTTTTAGATAAAATTATAGCATATAAAAAGAAAGAAATTGCTCAATTAAAAAGAGAAGTTTTAGTTGAAAAATTAGTAAAAAGTCCGGGTTTTAAGCGGAAACCACTTTCATTAAAAGAATCTTTATTAATAAATGGGTCAACTGGAATTATTGCTGAGTTTAAAAGGCAATCTCCTTCAAAAGGAATTATAAACGATAAAGTTTCGGTGGTAGATGTTACCGAAGGTTATTTAAAAGCCAAAGTTGCAGCGCAATCTATTTTAACAGATACTCATTTTTTTGGTGGTACTATTTTAGATTTGATGCAGGCACGTGCTGTAAATGATTTAACACCAATTTTAAGAAAAGATTTTATTGTTGATGGCTTTCAAATAGTTGAAGCTAAAGCTATTGGTGCCGATGTAATTTTATTAATAGCTGCTTTTTTAACTAAAGAAGAATTAAAAAATTACGGAAAATTAGCAGAAGATTTAGGGTTAGATGTATTGTATGAAGTGCACAGTAAAGAAGAACTCGATAAAATTGAATTAGACAATAAAATTATCGGAATTAATAACCGTAATTTAAAAACTTTTGAAGTGGATTTAGAACATTCTATAGAATTAGCTAGTCAAATTCCAAGTAGTTGTATAAAAGTTTCAGAAAGCGGTATTTCCGATCCAAGAATTATAACTGGTTTAAAAGAATATGGATTTCAAGGATTTTTAATTGGTGAAAATTTTATGAAAACTGAAGATCCTGGATATGCTTGTCAAGAATTTATTTCTCAAATTAGATAAAAATGAAAATTAAAGTTTGTGGAATGCGAGAATCAGAAAATCTTCAAAGTTTAATAGCTTTGGAACCAGATTTTATTGGTTTTATTTTTTATGATAAATCTAAACGATTTGTGAGTGATTTTCCAAAAACTAAAATTCCGTTATATATAAAAAAGGTGGGTGTTTTTGTAAATGAAACTACCGAAAATATTTTAAAAACGGTAAGTACATATAATTTAGATTATGTGCAATTACACGGAGATGAATCGTCTGAGTTTTGTTTGCAATTAGCAAAAAGTCAACAAGTTAATGATGGCTTTATGGAGCCATTTCAGTTAGGGGTTATTAAAGCTTTTTCAGTTGATGAAAATTTTGACTTTTCAAAAACGGAACAATTTGAACAAATTTGTGACTATTTTATTTTTGATACCAAAGGAAAAGATTATGGTGGAAACGGAGTGAAATTTAATTGGGAAATTCTTTCAAAATATAAAGGGAATACACCGTTTTTATTGAGTGGAGGGATTTCTAAAATTGATAGCACTGAAATTGTTAAAATAAAGCACAAAGCTTTTGCTGGAGTTGATGTAAATAGTGGTTTTGAATTAAAGCCAGGACTAAAAAATATAGATGATATTAAAGAATTTAAACAAAATTTATTATGAATTATTTTGTAGATGAAAATGGGTATTATGGGGAATTTGGCGGAGCCTATATTCCAGAAATGTTATATCCAAATGTTGAAGAATTACGTCTTAAATATGTTCAAATAATGCAAGAACCTTCTTTCCAAAAGGAATTTCAAAGCTTATTAAAAGAATATGTTGGAAGACCAACACCATTATATTTTGCTAAAAGATTATCAGAAAAATCCAACACAAAAATTTATTTAAAACGAGAAGATCTTTGTCATACTGGAGCACATAAAGTGAATAACACAATTGGGCAAATTTTAATGGCAAAACGTTTAGGTAAAAATAGAATTATTGCCGAAACAGGCGCGGGGCAACATGGAGTTGCAACAGCTACAGTTTGCGCTTTAATGGGACTTGAATGCATTGTGTATATGGGCGAAATTGATATTGCGCGTCAGGCGCCAAATGTTGCGCGTATGAAAATGTTAGGCGCAACAGTTGTTCCAGCGTTATCAGGAAGTAGAACATTGAAAGATGCTACAAATGAGGCGATTAGAGATTGGATTAACAATCCAGTTGATACACATTATATTATTGGTTCTGTTGTTGGGCCACATCCGTATCCAGATATGGTGGCTCGATTTCAATCGGTTATTTCTGAAGAAATGAAATGGCAGTTAAAAGAAAAAGAAGGAAAAGAAAATCCAGATTATGTAATTGCATGTGTGGGAGGTGGAAGTAATGCGGCCGGTGCATTTTATCATTATTTAGATGAAGAAAGTGTACAATTAATTGCAGTTGAAGCAGCAGGTTTGGGGGTGAATTCAGGAGAAAGTGCCGCAACTAGTGTTTTAGGTAACGAAGGAATTATTCATGGAAGTAAAACCTTATTGATGCAAACTAAAGACGGACAAATTACTGAGCCATATTCAATTTCCGCCGGATTGGATTACCCAGGAGTTGGTCCATTACACGCTCATTTATGCAAATCTAAACGTGCAGAATTTATTTCAATTACCGATGCTGAAGCAATGCAGGCAGGGTTGGACCTTTGTAAATTAGAAGGAATTATTCCAGCAATTGAAAGTTCACATGCATTGGCAGTTTTTAATTCAAAAACGTTTAAGGAAAATGATGTTGTTGTTTTGAATTTATCTGGAAGAGGTGATAAAGATTTAGATACGTATATTAAATATTTTAAGTTGTAAAATAATGAACAGAATAAATAATAAATTACAAGAAAGTAAAAAGTTGCTGTCTATTTATTTTACAGCAGGTTTTCCAACTTTAACAGATACCGTTTCCATTATAGAAAAGTTAGAAAAAAGTGGTGTTGATATGATTGAAATTGGATTACCTTTTAGTGATCCTCTGGCTGATGGTCCTACAATTCAGGCGAGCTCAACTACTGCTTTAAATAATGGAATGACAACATCGGTTTTATTTGATCAGTTAAAAGATATTAGAAAAACGGTATCAATTCCGTTAATTATTATGGGATATTTTAACCCTATGATGCAATACGGAATTGAAGAGTTTTGTAAAAAATGTGCTGAAATTGGGATTGATGGATTAATTATTCCTGATTTACCAGTAAATGAATACAACGATAATTTTAAAGTAATATTTGAAAAATATGGTTTAATAAACGTATTTTTAATTACACCTCAAACCTCAGATGAACGTATTAAATTTATTGATGAAATATCAAACGGATTTATTTATATGGTAAGTTCAGCAAGTGTAACGGGTTCTAAAAATAGTTTTGGTGCTGTTCAAAATGAATATTTTAAACGTATTTCAGCAATGAATTTAAAAGCACCGCAAATTATTGGTTTTGGTATTTCAAACGCTGCAACTTTTCAGCAAGCTACTAAATTTGCTAAAGGAGCAATTATTGGTTCAGCTTTTGTGAATCATCTTTCACAAAATGGAGTAAACAGTATAGATAAGTTTGTAAGTGCAATTTTAAAGGATTAACTTTATAAATTAACTAAAAAAATAAAAAATGGAATTACCAAAAAGAGCAGGAGATGCGCCAATAAAAATTGAATTAGAAGAAGGAAAGAGATATGCTTGGTGTACATGTGGTTTGTCTGAAAGTCAACCTTTTTGTGATGGAAAACATAAAGGACAAGGAATGAGTCCGAATGTTTTTATAGCTGAAAAGTCTGAAACAAAACATTTATGTACGTGTAAAGCTACTAAAAATGGCCCATTTTGTGATGGTTCACACAAATAGTTAAAAGTATTTTTTATACTGTAAAACCCTAAAGTCAAATGTATTGAAGTTAGGGTTTTGTTTTTTTAATAATTTATATTCTGGATTACTTCCAACTGCTCTGTTTGCTGTTCCTGTTGGCGCTGTTAAAGAAATTACTTCAATAATTCTGGTATTATCAATTTCAAAATGATGAATTTTTGGTGTCTCTAATGAAATCGTTTTTAAAGGAATGTTATGGGCTTTTAATTGTTTTCGTAAATGGTATTCTGGACCATTTTTACTATTTCCGCCAGTTAAAAGCAACGAAGTAACTGTTGGATTTTTTTTCAAATAAAAAAGCATATCGCGTAGTTGAATATTTTCCATCCCAATATCGGAAGCATCTATTTTTTTACGTTCACAAGATTCAACAATATCACAAATACCAATGTTGTTTTTAATTAAAAAATCTTTTCGTTGTTCAATAGCAAAATCGGTAGTTTCAAATTGTAAATTCAAAGAGTATATTTCATTTAAAATTTTCCATAATTGCCCATCAATACTTCCATAGCAAAAATCAACATCACCTTGTTTTAAATTTCCTAACGAAAATCTTGGCGGAGGTAAAGTTCCTACTATTAATTTTGTTGCGTTTTTTGGAATAAATGGTTTGTATGGATGTTTATGGAAGATCATTTATAATACAATGGTTATTTACTTGATAAATCTACTAATAAATATTTCAATAGTTGTTAGATAAAAATAATACTGCGTAAATTTGAACTTTCAAAATATATACAATTGGAAGTTTTAAAACGGTTTTTTAAAAGTTTAGATTTTTTAAAAGGAATTGTAATGGCAATTGCCATATTAATTCCTGTTTTTTTAAGTAAATACTTTTTACAAGATATTCATTTTGGGTTTAGTATTGCGTTAGGCGTTTTATTTTGTGCGCCTGCAGACGTTCCAGGAAGCACAAAACACGTTTTTTTCGGTATTTTAATTGCTACATTTTTATCGTTTAGTTTAACATTATTATTTGGTTCAATTGCAACTATTTTTTGGTTGTTGCTGCCAATTTTAGGAATTTCAGTTTTTGCAGTATCGTATATTGCTGTTTTTGGTTTTAGAGCTTCGTTAATTTCATTTGTAGGTTTACTATCAATTATATTAAGTTTTACCAGAGATTATTCTAAAGAAAGTTTACTGCAACATGCAAGTTTAATAGCTTTGGGTGGTTTGTGGTATTTAATGTTAACATTTTTAAAAACACGATTATTTCCTAAAATTCAAACCGATCAATTTTTTATTAAAACCATAGAAAAAACGGCTGATTATTTAAGAGTGAGAGGAGATTTGCTGCTTTGTACAACTGATAGAAACGAATTGTTTCAGAAGCTATTTAAACTACAATTTGAAATTAATGAGCATCATGAAACTTTAAGAGATATTATTTTAACTTCACAAAGTAAAAATACATTATCTAATAAAGTTAGAAGACAACAACTGTTATTTACGCAATTGGTTGATGTTTTAGAATTGGCTGTTGCAAATCCAGTTGATTATGAAAAATTTGATGTAGTTTTTGAAAAGCATAAAGAAAAAATTGAGGATTTTAAAAAATTAATGTATGAAATATCACATCAATTAGATCATATTTCTAGAGTTATTAGAAAAGAAGAAGAATTAAAACCAAATACTGAAATACCTTCAATTATAAAAAATATTGAACGAAATATTGATTTATATAGAATTTTAGTAACAATGCCAAAAGCTAGATTTGGTACATTAATGTTATTAAATTTAAAAAACTACCAAGAAAAACAAGTTCAAAATGTTATTTCTTTAGAACGAATTTTAAATAATTATGCAACCAATGATAAGATTTTAAGCGTTAAGGAAGCAACACGTTTTTTAACTCCGCAGGATTACGACTTTAAAAAGTTAACAGAGAATTTCACATTTAGTTCTCCTATTTTTAAGCATTCTTTGCGTTTAGCTATTATTACAATTATTGGTTTTATAATTGGAAAATTATTTTCAATGCAAAATCCATATTGGATTTTATTAACCATAGCCGTAATAATGCGACCAAGCTTTGGGTTAACAAAAACCAGATCTATTCATAGAGTTATTGGTACATTAATTGGCGCAACAATTGCCGCTGTGGTAATCTTATTCACTCAAAACCCTGTAGTTTATGGTATAATTGCAACAATATCATTGCCTTTGGCTTTTTCATTAGTTCAATTAAATTATAGAAATGCAGCCGTATTTATTACGTTAAATGTGGTTTTTGTATATGCTTTGTTTGAACCAAATATTTTATCGGTTATTCAATTTAGAATTATTGATACTCTTATTGGCGCAGCATTGGCATTTTCGGCAACCTATTTTTTATGGCCTTCTTGGCAGTTTCAAAATATTCATGAATATTTTATAAACGCTATAAAATCTAATCAATTGTTTTTGAAAGAAATAGCGTCATTTTATCATGCAAAAGGCGAGGTTTCAACAACTTATAAAGTGATTAGAAAGAAAGCGTTTTTAGATATTGCAGAAATGAATTCAGCTTTTCAAAGATTGAGCCAAGATCCAAAATCTAAACAACTAGAACTTTCTACTATTTATGAAATTACTGTTTTTAACAATACTTTTTTATCGTCACTTACTTCATTAGGAACCTATTTTAGAAATAATAAAACATCTACTGTACCTATTGAATTTGATGTTTTTGTTGAAAGAATATGCTCTAATATAAAAACAGCAATTAGCATTTTAGAAGATACTGAAATTTCTCATAAATTGGCAGAAACATCAATTGAAGATGCTGAAAATTCTTATGAAAAAACATTTAATGAACTTTCTGATAAAAGAGATTTTGAAATTGCTCAAGGCGAAGAACATTCCGCAAAAACGGGAAGTCAACTGAAAGAAATACTATTAGTTTCAGAACAATTAAAGTGGTTATTTAAGCTTTCTGAAAATTTAATAGAATCAGTTAAAAAGTATAAAAAATAGTTTAAAAATCTATTTTACTTTCACTCCATTAATATAAGTTTCCTCAATTTTAATAGTCGGAATTTTAGATTCTTCAATTTCCATAATATTTTTATCAATAACTATAAAATCAGCAAATTTACCAATTTCAATACTTCCTTTTTCTTGTTCTTCAAAATTAGAGTAGGCAGCCCAAATGGTCATTCCTTTTAAGGTTTCTTCTCTAGTTAAAGCATTCTCTTTTTGAAATCCATTTTCAGGAAAATTATTTAAATCTTTTCTAGCCACAGCCGCATAAAATGTCAACAACGGACTTACTTTTTCAATAGGGAAATCTGTACCAAGTGCCACTTTTCCATAAGTGTTTAACAGTTCTTTATAAGCATAAGCGCCTTTTATTCTTTCTGTACCAACTCTGCCTTCAGCCCAATACATATCACTTGTTGCATGAGTGGGTTGTACGGATGGAATTATGTTATTAAAAAGGTGAAAATCTGTTTTGTCAACAATTTGGGCGTGTTCAATTCTCCAACGTCTATCTTTTTTGTCATTTAATACTTCTTTATAAGTTTTTAGCATTACAAAATTTGCAGAATCTCCAATTGCATGTGTATTCATTTGATAATCGGAACCTGCAATTTTTTTAGCATAACGTTCCAAATCTGCTAATGGCGTAACTAATGCTCCAAAATGATTATGTTGATCGCTATATGGTTGTTTCATTGCGGCTCCACGAGATCCCAAAGCACCATCTGCATAAACTTTAAAAGAACGAACGTTCAGTAAATCGGTTTTTATAATTCCTCTTTTAGTGAAATAATCAATATTTTTATCACTTACAGAAACCATGGCATATATTCTTATTATTAATTCTCCAGCTTGTTGTAAACTATCAATTAATTCAATAGTTTCTTTTGATAAACCGGCATCATCAACAGTTGTTAAGCCAAGGTTAATACAAATATTCTCAGCATCTTTTAATGCTTTAATTTTCTCAGCTTTTGTAGGTTCAGGAATTTTTGCTTCAATTAATTCCATTGGAGCATCAATAAAAATCCCCGTTAGTTTTCCATCTTTTTGAATGATTTCTCCACCAGAAAATGGTGTTTTTACTGTAACTCCTGCTAAATCTATAGCAGCTTGATTGGCTAATATTGCGTGACCATCAATTCTGGTTACGGCAATTGGTGTATTTGGAAATAATTCATCTAGCTTTTCTTTTGAAGGAAATTCCTTTATTTCCCAATCATTCTGATCCCAACCTCTTCCTGTTATATAAGTAACATTTTTTTCTTTTTGAAAATCAACAATGCGTTGTACAACTTCGTCAAAACTTTTGGTGCCTTCTAAATTTACTTTTTGTTGTTGTAAACCTAATCCGTAAAAATGACAATGTGCATCAATAAATCCAGGAACTATAGTTTTACCTTTTGCATCATTAATATATATTGGAGAGTATTTTAATTGCATTTCCACTGAAGTTCCAACATCAATTATTTTACCATCTTTTATGGCGAAGGCTTCAGCTTTTTGAAGACTATCATTTGCAGTATAAATATGGGCATTTATTATAATTGTATCAACTTCAATTTTTTTTGTACAAGAAAAAAACACGAAAGAGAAAATTAAAAAAAAGTATAAATTTTTCATTGTATTTATTTTAAATATGTGTCTAATAAATATACTAAAGAAGCCATGGATGCCGCTCCAAGTTCTAGCTCTCTTTTATTCACTTTATCAAAAGTATCTGTTTCTGCATGATGGTAATCGAAATAACGTTGAGAATCTGGTCTGTAACCAAATAATGATATTGTTTCAGATTTTAAAGGGCCAATATCTGCTCCTGAGTGGCCTTCTTCAATTTCACTTAAACCGTATGGTGCTAATAATGGTTTCCAGCTTAAAAATAGTTCGGCATTTTCATTTGTTGCTTCAAACGTAAAACCGCGAGGTGTAAATCCTCCAGAATCTGATTCTAAAGCTGCAATATGATTTTCATTTTTAGCTTTAGCTTCTTCGGCATATTTTTTTCCTCCTCTTAAACCATTTTCTTCATTTATAAATAAAACACATCTAATAGTATGTTTTGGCTTAATTCCGTTCAATTTAAATAAACGTAAAACTTCAATAGATTGCACAATTCCTGCCCCATCATCATGAGAGCCATCTCCCAAATCCCAGGAATCTATATGACCACCAACAGTAATTATTTTATCAGGAAATTCGGTTCCTATTAGTTCACCAATTACGTTATGAGATGGTTCATCAGGTAATGTTTTACAACTTTGCTTAAAGTAAAATTTTAAAGTTGGATTTTCTTTTAATTTTTCGCTTAATAAATTTGCTGCTTTTGTGCTTATTGCTGCCGTTGGAACTTTTTCATTTTCAGCAATATCTCCGTAGCTCATAGCTCCAGTATGTGGATAATCATCAATACTACTTGTCATAGATCTAACAATTGCTCCTATAGCACCAAATTTACCACAAACCATTGCTCCGGCATACCTTTGGTCTACACAACCTCCATAAGCTTTAAAAGTTTGTATATGTGTATTATCAAAAGGTCTATTGAAAAATACAATTTTGCCTCTCAATTTTTCTCCTAAACTTTCAACTTCCTCTAAATTTTGAACTTCAATAACTTCACCAGTAATTCCAGTTACTGGAGTAGGAATAGAACCTCCCAAAGCACAAATTGGAACATTATATTTTTCTGTATTTAAAGTAAAGCTAGCTTCTTCTTTTTCCCCTCTATACCAATTTGGAACCATTACATCTTGCAACCAAACTTTATCAAAACGTAAATCTTGCATTAATCGTTCTCCCCATAAAATAGCAGCTATGGATTCGTGAGAACCAGATAATCTACCTCCAATTTCATTAGATAAATAATCTAACCATTGGTACGATTGTCCATTTGTTAAAGCTGTGTTGAAAATGTTTTTAATAACAATGGAATCTTTTTTATTAACTTGATTTTCAGTAGTTTTTGAATTTTTAACATTAGTGCAAGAACTTAATGTGATAATTAAGATAATACAAGTAAAAATGTGTTTCATTATTTGTGTAGTTTTTTAAAAGTTTAAAACTACACAAAAATCTTGAAAAAATAAGATATGTTTAATGTTTTACAAATCAAATTTATAAGTAATTCCTGCCAACGCTTGTAGAGATTGCACCTGATAATTATTAAATTGGTAGTATTTTTTACCCAAAGCGTTGTTAATTTTTGCAAAAGCTGTTAATCTATCTGTAAAATTGTAGCCACCACTTAAGTTTAAATCTAAGTACGAATCATTTTTTACAATGGAACCATTTTCAAAAGGCATTGTGTATGGAATTACATAATCTTTTGTTTCGCCACGGTAAAATAATTTAGCGCCAGCAAACCATTTGTTTTTTTGAAAATCTCCCGAAATAGTTGCAGTTATTGGAGATAAATTCCAAGCCTCCAACTCATTGGTAGTTGTGTAATTTGCATAATTAACAGTAGTGCTAAAATTAAATTCTTTGGACGCTTCAATGGTTATTTCTCCAAAAAAGTTTAACGTTTTTATTGCGTCATAAATTACATGAAAAGAATTTCCGGCTTGGTAACTTTCAGTAGTTGTGATAGTTCCATCGGTTTTTGTTTGATTTTGGATAAATAATGGTTTATTTTTTTCATTACTATGGCTCACATTAAAGTTGAAACCAATATTTGAAGCCAGTTTTCCTTTTGCACCTACAAAAGCATTATATTGTTTGTCCGTTTGAAGAATATTTAAAGTAGGGGAAATGTATGGATTTTCATTTGCAAAACTGTTGTAGGTATTCTGAATTAAATCTCCATTTACTCCTGCTAATAAAATAAAAATATCATCTACAATTTTAAAGGATGCTGAAACATTTGGGTATGCAAAAAATTTATTTATTTTTCGTTCTAAATCATTAGAATAATAGATTTTAGCACCTAAATTAATTGTTAAGTTTTCACGTAAAACTTCAAAATTTGGACTAGCTCCTAAATTTACAAAACTATGTTTTAGGTTTGAAATTGAATTATATTCTTGCTGAAATTTACCAGTAACAATATCTACCATAAATTCTGAAGTAATTATTTCAGAAGAAATTGGAAATTCAATAGTTGGTTTTGCCAATAAGCGTATTTCATTACTGTCATAATTATCTGAAAAATTAATTACTTCCGCAGTTGCGCCTTTAAAAATTCCATCTTCAACATCAACTTTTCCTCCAGCATAAATGGTTTTATAAACTTGTTTTTCATCTAAATTATCAATGAAAGAAGTATCAAAAACCGTACTTTCTGGAAGACCATAATAATTATACAATTTTCTTTGAACTCCAGCATTTACTTGCCAATTAAATTCTCTATCAAATTGTTTGTAAAAAAGATCAACTCTAGTATTTGCAAAATTATCATTTAACGGACTATCCTCAACACCGCCTTCTGAAGATTCGTGTTTTACAAAAAAGCCATAATCATTATAACGTGTATCTCCAGTATGAATAAAAGCTTCAAGAAGTGGACTTTTAAACGTTCCAAAACCGGCTGTTATATAGTTTTGATAAATTTGTTCTTTTGGAGCTCTGGCAATATTTTGTGCTTTTCCTTTTGTAGGTGTAAAAGTGGAGGCTACAGGAATTGAGAAAATACTATAGTTCACTTTTTCTTTTGAAAAATTTGTAACGCTTTCCAAACTTGGATTTATTTTTATTTTAAAGGCATCGGAAATTGTTGGTGTATATGGTTTTTCAACAACAATTTCTTCGGTTTTTAGCGTATCTTTTTTTACTTGAGCAAAAGAAAATCCTGTTATTAAAATTGAAATGAAAGTTATAAAAAGCTTTTGCATTGTATGTTTTTTTAATGTTGGAATTGAATTTTTGTACATTTTATTACTCGTCAATTTAATTTTTTACAGATTCGTTTGTTTTTGCTTGTTCGGTTTTAATTTTAGTAAGTTCGGCATTTGCTTCTTCAACAATATCTTTAAATTCAGCAAAGTTTTTTTGAACACTTTCTAAAATGTAGGTTGCTTGGTAAGCATCGTTTAATTTGTTGAAATTTTTAGCCATTAAAATTAAACCTTTTGCACCCCAATATTTATAAGCGGCGTAATCTGAGGCAATTTTTTGAACAATTTCATTGGATACTCTGTAGCTTCCGTCTTGGTTTTCAAAATAAGCTTTATAGTATAACGCTTCGGCTTTCAATTCGCCGCCAGCAATTTCTTCAACTTTTTTGTAAGCTGCTCTTGCTTTGGTTTCATTATTGGTTTTAATGGCTGAACGAGCAATTATTATGTGGGCGTCAGATTTAATTCTGTCTTCAACTTTGGCATCATTTAAAACTAATTCTGCATAACTTTCAGCACTTGAATAATTTTCTTTTGCGTAATAACCTTTCATTAAGTTAGATTGAGCAAAGGTTCTATTTTGTGCTTGTTCAGCTTCTTTTTCTAAACGTTCTAAGACAGGAATTGCGGCTGTCCAATTATTTTTTTCTAAATAAATAACAGCTAATTTATACAAGGCATTTTCAGTAAATTCATTTTGATTTTGATCAATTACAAACGTATAATATTTTATGGCTTCTGAAGCTTCATTATTAGATTGTAAAGATTGCGCCAAGTAAAAATTTGCTTGAATTTTATGTAAACCATTTGGAAAACTTTGCAAATACTTTTTAAAGTTTAAAATAGATTTTTTATGATCGTTTTGTAAGTATTTTTTTTCCGCAGATTCGTACATGTCATTGTCTAATTCTGCATCAGAAATATTCACAAAATCTATATCTTTTACCCAAGTTGCATACTCATCAACTCTACCTAAATCTACATAAATTTGACGAGAGTTTTTAATGGCTTGTTTTGCTTCAGCAGAATTTGGAAACTGTTTTACTACTGTTTTATAAGTTGTTAAAGCTTGTTCGTTTCTGTCTGTATTGTAATACACCAAACCTTTTTTTAACATTGCTTTTGAAACTAACGGACTTCTTTTAAAACCAGTTATTAGTTTATCAAAATTTTCTAAGGCTAAATTATTTTCATTTTTATTGATGTAAGAATTTCCTAAAACATAATACGCATCATCTCTATATCCAGATTTAGTATGTGTATTTAAAAATGAATTTAACTCTTTAATTTTGGCGTTTTCATTACCAACTAAGCCATAACTTATAGCTTTTTGAAACTGCGCATAATCTGTGTCAACACCTTTCATTTCAATAGCTTTATTGTAAAAAGAAATGGTGTTATTGTAATCTCTGGTTATAAAATAGCTATCGCCAATTCTTAAATAACTATCATTTTTTTTGATTGGATCTGTAGTGCTTTTCCCAATATATTTTTTGAATTGATCAATTGCATTGTCAAATTCTTTTTGTTTAAAATAGGCGTAACCTAAGTTGTAATTTACATCATTAAATTCGGTTGTTTTAGATGCGCTATTGTTTGAAATAAAGTTTTTAAAATCTTTAATAGCATCATTAAAATTATTTAATCGGTAATTAGTTTCACCTTTCCAATAAGTAGCTTGTGCGGTTGTAGTTACATCTTGAGTGACTGTTAAAGAATTTTCGAAATTTTCTTTGGCCGCCGAATAATTTTCTTCATTAAATAACTCAACACCTCTGTAAAATGCCACTTTTTGATACAAACCTTGTTCTTTTGTAGTTCTTTTACTTTTTAAGAAATCAAGTGCGCCTTTATAATCTTTTGAAGTGATGTAAGCACTTATAATTAAATCGTTAATTTCATTTTTTGAGGTAGAATTTGGATATAAATCAATGTATTCTTTTAAAACATCAGGTACACTTTTATAAGGATTTCCAATTTCATAACTTAATTTGGCATAGTTTAACCAAGCGTCTTTTTTTATTTCGGAATCAAATTCCATTTGCGAAGCATTTCTAAATGCATTTAAAGCTTCTTGTTTTTTATCGAGTTTTAAATAACATTCTGCTAAATGATAATAGGCATTTTGAGCCACACTGTTTGTTCCATCAATAATTTTATTAAAGTTGTTAATGGCATTTTCAAAATCTTTTTGTTTGTAATAGCTGTAACCTAATAGGTAAAAATCGGTATTATTAAATTTACCTCTTTTTCCTTTGTAATTATTTAAATGTGGCAATGCTTCATTATATTTTTGAAGATTGAAATAACTTTCACCAACAATTTTTGAAATTTCAGAATGTTCAACACCTCTGGCAGTTTTTAATAATGGTAAACCGTTTTCAATAGCTTTGTCAAATTTTCCTAACTTAAAATTCATATCTGCCAAATAATACGATACATCAGTTTTAAAAGAAGAATTGTCGGCAACTTCACCTAAATATTTGTCGGCAGTAACATAATCGTCAGTATCATAAGCAATATAGCCATAATAATATTTTGCTCTAGCGCCATATTCTTGAGAATCTAATAAAGTTAAAAAATAGCTTTGAGCTTCTTTAAAATTTTTGGTAGCAAATAAGGAATATCCGTAATTAAAGTTAAATTCTTCTTCCTTTTTTAAGGATAGGTTTATTGTTTTAACTTTTGCATACCATTTTGTAGCATAAGGGTAATTACCTGTTTTAAAATAATATTCTGCAATATCTAAAAAAGCACCGTTTCTTTTTGTGCTAGTTGGGTATTTATCTACAAAGTTTTGCATTAATTCATCGGCATTTTGTTGCCCAAGTCTTATGGCTGAATTTGCAATATAGTATTCGCAATTTGCTTTTTGTTCAGATAAATTATCGTAATTATGTTTTATTTCTTCAAATTTTTGCTGTGCAGCTGCATAAGATTTGTTTTGATACAATTCAACAGCATGATTGTATTCTCTAAGATTGTTGGTGTATATTTCGGTTTTTTGCGCTGATATTGAAAATGTTATTAGAAACATTACAACTACGTGAACAACTTTTTTATTTATCATTTTTAATAAACATTATATGTATTAAACTTATACTCTAATAACGTAATATTTTATTGAAATTGCATACCTACGTTATATTTTTAATAAAGAACTTTATTAACATTTTTGGTTTGTTAAGATTAAAAACTTTAAAATTATTAACTGCTAAATTGTTGAAACTTTACATTTAAATATTTAGTTTTGTTTAAAATAACAATTCCTATGCCAGAAAATATTTTAATGTTGCAAGATGCTCAAATTTTTCAAAGAGATAACTTGGTTTTGTCTCATGTTAATTTGAAAATTGATGAAGGTGAGTTTGTATATTTAATTGGAAAAACTGGAAGTGGTAAAAGTAGTTTAATGAAAACTTTGTACGGAGATTTACCTTTAGAAAAAGGCACCGGAAGTATAGTTGGATTTAATTTAAATACGCTAAAGGAAAAAGAAATTCCATTTTTACGAAGAAAATTAGGTATTGTTTTTCAGGATTTTAAATTGTTAAATGATAGAAATGTTTTTGAAAATTTACGATTTGTTTTAAAAGCAACAGGTTGGAAAGATGATGTTAAAATGAAAACTAAAATTATGGAAGTTTTAGGAAAAGTTGGAATGGAAACTAAAGATTTTAAAATGCCTTTTCAATTATCTGGAGGAGAACAACAGCGTATTGGTATTGCCAGAGCGTTATTAAATGATCCAGATTTAATTTTAGCAGATGAACCTACAGGGAATTTAGATCCGGCAACTTCAGTTGGTGTAATGAATGTTTTAAAAGAAATTCACGATAGCGGAAAAACTATTTTAATGGCAACGCATGATTATGCCATTATTTTAAAGTTTCCGCACAAAACTATTAAGTGTGAAGGAGGCGAATTGTTTGAAGTGGTGCAGCAAAGAGGTCAACATTAGCTATGATTTCAATATTAATACCTGTTTATAATTATAATATTGAAAATTTAATTACCAAATTAAATTTTCAATTGTCAAAAGCAAATATTGAGTATGAAATAATTTGTATTGATGATGCTTCTGAAAAATATTTAAATGAAATTAATTTTATTATTCCTAATTTTAGATTGATAGAGTTAAAAACTAATGTAGGCAGAAGTAAAATTCGAAATATATTAGTAAAGGAATCTAAATTTGAATGGTTACTTTTTTTAGATACTGACGTACTTCCAGAAAATAAAAATTTTATAATTAATTATATTGATTTTATAAAGAAAAATTCAAATAGAGTTTGTTGTGGTGGAATTGTTTATCAAAGAAATAAGCCAGAATCAAGTAAATTATTAAGATGGGTTTATGGTAAAAAAAGAGAAGAAATTCAGGTATCCAAGAGGACTCTTAATCCATACGAAAAATTTTCAGGCGCAAATATTTTAATAAATAAATCTATTTTTGAAAATTGCAGTTTTAATGAAAATATTTCAAAATATGGTTATGAAGATTTACTTTTTGCTGAAGACTTGAAAAAAAACAAGATAAGTATTAGTCATATATATAATCCTGTTTGCCATTTTGGATTGGATAACAATTTAATATTTTTAGAGAAAACAAAACAAGCATTAGAAAATTTAAATTTTTTAAGAAATAATGATTTATTAACTGGAAAGTCTATAAAAATTCTAAAAATATTTAACATAATAAAAGCAATTAAATTAAATAGGCTTTTAGTTAGAATATTTATTAATTTTCATAAATCATTCGAATATAATTTAAAAAGCAACAAGCCTAATTTGATTGTTTTTGATACCTATAAACTTTTATATTTTTGTTATTTAAATAAATGATTAATTATATGATTTGTAATAGGAAATGGAGTAATAAATATATAAAGTGTTTATATTGAGGTTTAGAAATTTATTCAATATTTTTAAATATTTCTATTAATTTTTTTGATTCGTTTTCCCAATTTAACTCTTTAGAAACGTCTTTTAAATTTTTGCGCCAAGTATTGTATTGGGTTTCATTTGAAAAAATATTTTCAACAGCTTTTGCTAATATTATAGGGTTATGAGAGTCTATAACTTTTCCAATATTTGTCCTGGTAATTAAATGAGATACATTTTTAGTGTTGGATGCTAAAATAGGAGTGCCAGCCTGAATGTAATCAAATATTTTATTTGGTAAACTGAGGGTGTAATTAAGGTTGGTGTTTTTATCTAAAGAAAGTCCTAAATCTGCAATTTTAGTATATTCCATTAAACTTTCATAAGGCATTTTATCTTTAAAAAATACAAAATCAGTAAGATTCATATGTATAACATTAGATTTTAATGTTTTAATAACATCTCCAGAACCTATAATATATAGAATAAATCCATTTAAATATTTCATCATTTCAACTGCTTCTTCCGCTCCTCTATCTATATTAATACCGGAACCTTGTAGGATAATCATTTTAGATTTTCCTTTTATGGACTCAGCTAAAGTTTTGTTTATAATTAAATTACTTAAAACTGGCGCTAAGTTTCTTATTACTTGTACGTTTACATTGTATTTGTTGCAATATATTTTTGCAATTTCTTCATTTACGGTGTAAACATTTTTAAGTTTTGGAAATATAAACTGTTCAATTTTCAACCAAAAATTTTGTTGAAAAGGTCGGTTTATTAATTCTGGAACTTCAGTAAAAAGTTCGTGACTATCATAAACTAATTTTTTTTTAAAGATACTGCTTATTAAAAAATTGGGAAGCAAAGTGTCTAAATCATTGGCAAGTAAAATGTCTTTTTTTAAAAAGAACAGTTTAAAAAATAGACGAATATTATATTCAGCATAAAATAAGAACCCTTTTCTAAACAATAATTTAAAGCGAAAAACTTTATATTCTTTTGAAATTGATGAACTATTTTTTAATTTTCTGCCAATTAGTAAGACATCAAAATTATTTTTGAATAAAGTAGTACAAATTTTATGTACTCTTTGGTCAGTAACTAAATCGTTTGTAACAGAAACAATTATGCGTTTCAAAAGAAAAAATTTCTTGCAAATTAAGGATTATTTCTTAATTCTCTTAAAAGTTAGGTAGTAAATATTAGCAAGTAAAATAAAAGCGTTTGTTATAATTATTGGCCAAGAAATAGCTAACATAACACCGTAAACTACAAATAGAACTGCTCCAATAGAATTTATAATTCTTAAAGTGTTCAGGTTTTTCATCATAAAAGAAATGATTAATGCTAAGGAAGCCAAATAACCAACCCACTCGGTAATTGAAATATTTAAAAACATATTATTTTTTTAAGGGCGACAAATATACAATAAATTAAAATACAATATGTCCTTAAAAAAAGAAACCTCACCCAAAGTATGAGTGAGGAAAATTGCTATGAAAAAGATTGGTAAGCTATGAAACTTACCGAGGCAAATATACAAACTATTTTAATTTGTAAAACATTTTTTTTGTTAAATTTTTCTAAATTTCTTATTATATGATATAAATCAGTTTTCCATGAAAAATAGAGATGTTTTTTACATAAGTTTAGCACCAATGCCATTGGAATTATTGAAAATAATGTTTCCATTTACTACTTTAACTCCTGTTGCAATATCGTTTTTTAATAAAAGTGCGCCGTCCATATCAACAAAGTCCAGTAATGGAGTAAGGTGAGCAATTGCAGAAATTCCAATGGAAGATTCCGTCATACAGCCAACCATTGTTTTTAGATTTAAATGTTTAGCTCTTTTAATCATCTTTAAAGCGGGTGTTAATCCACCACATTTCATAAGTTTTATATTTACACCATGAAAATGAGTATAACATTTATCAATATCTGACTCAATTTGGCAGCTTTCATCGGCAATGATTGGTAGTTCAGACCTGTGAAAAACCCTTTCGGCTCCATGCCAATCATCTGTTGGCAACGGTTGTTCAATAAACTCAACGCCTAATTTTATTAGTGCCATAGAGTTTTTAATAGTTTCTTCTGGAGTCCAACCGCAATTTGCATCAATTCTAAAAATAGCATTGGTATGTTTTCTAAGTTCTGTAACTATTTCTAAATCGTTTTTTGTACCTAATTTAATTTTATAAACTGGAAATGGCATTTTTTTCATTTTTAACACCATTTTTTCAACATTATCAATTCCAATTGTATAATTAGTAAGTGGAATATTTTTTAAGTTTAAATTCCAGTACTCATATAATTTAATTCCTAAGCTTTTTGTATATAAATCGTTGTATGCTTCATCTAAAGCGCATAATAAAAACATATTATTTTTAAAATGTGGAAATAAGTATTCCCAGTATTTTTCAGGAGTTTTTGAAAAATTATTTTCAATAATTAGTCGTTTTTTATTTAATTCTTCAACAAATTGAGTAGTTGTAGTTTTGTAATATGGGTTTGCAGTGGCTTCACCAAAACCAGAAAATCCGTTTTCTTGCAATTCAACAATTAATGAAGGAATTTCTGTGCGTGTTCCTCTAGATATTGTAAAAGGATCTTTTAATTCTAAATTAAAAGTTCGTATAATTAATTTCATACAAAAAGGAAAAGTTAAAAAGAATTAAAATAATAGTGGAGACGCCGGGAATCGAACCCGGGTCCAAACAAGCAACCAAGATAGTTTCTACATGTTTAGTTTTCTTTTAATTTTAGTCTTAAAGCTAACCGAAAACAATTTACTTTAAGCTTAGTTTCTTAAATTTCAAAATGCTATCGAAACTATAGCAAATCTATGTTAACTTTTACGATGCCTCTATGCTGACCGCCGCTAACCAAGGCTTTCAAGAGACATTTAGCTTGCACACCTAGTGTGCCGAGGCTTATCCTACTGTAATTCGGATTAAGCAGCTAAAGCGTAGTTATCTTCGCCGTTTATAGGTTTGAAATTGAGATTAACGAGTGCGATTTCATTACTCGACATGCTTCTATGTTAATTGACCTTGCAGTCAAAACCAGTCGTCCCCAAAATTTCAAAGAACAAAATCTTTAAGGCTGCAAATCTACTAAAAATATGTTACATAGTTTATTTGTCAGTTCCTTTAATTCATAATATATTAGTAACAATATTTATACCAAACAAATCATGAAAATAGGAATTATAAAAGAGCGTAAAAATCCACCAGATAGGCGAGTGGTATTAACACCTAAAGAATGTAAAAGATTGTTGCGAAAATTTTCTGATTTAGTGATTAAAGTTGAATCATCTAATAATCGTTTTTTTACAGATGATGACTATATAATTGAGGGAATTGATGTGGTTGATGATGTTTCCGATTGTGATGTTTTACTAGGTGTAAAAGAAGTACCTATTGATTTTTTAATTCCAAATAAAAAGTATTTTTTCTTTTCGCATACTATAAAAAAGCAACAGTACAACAGAAAACTATTGCAAGCCATTTTGTCAAAAAATATTGAGTTGTATGACCACGAAGTTATTGTTAACGAAAAAAATCAACGTTTAGTTGCTTTTGGAAGATATGCAGGGATTGTTGGTGCTTATAATGGTTTTAGAGCTTATGGGTTAAAATTTAATTTATATAATTTACCAAAGGCTGAGGAATTACACGATCAATTAATGTTAATTCATGAGCTACAAAAATTAAAGTTGCCAAATATTAAAGTTGTTTTAACTGGTAAAGGTAGAGTAGGAAATGGAGCCAAAGAAATGCTGAAAGGAATGGGAATGAAAAAAGTTTCGGTAAATGATTTTTTACATAAAACTTTTAATGAACCAGTATATGTTCAAATTGATGTGCTAGATTATAATAAACGAAAAGATGGAGATGTAAAAGATGAGATAGATTTTTTTACAAACCCAACAGAATACAAAAGTGATTTTATGCGCTTTGCAAAAGTTGCTGATTTATATATTGCCGGACATTTTTATGGAACTGGAGCTCCGTATATTTTTACTAGAAATGATGCTAGGTCTAAAGATTTTAACATAAAAGTTGTTGCTGATATTAGTTGTGATGTTGATGGTCCAGTGGCTTCAACAATTCGTTCTTCAACCATAGAAAATCCTATTTATGGGTATAATCCTGAGTTAGAAAAGGAAGTTGATTATCGAGATGAAAATGCTATAGCAGTTATGGCTGTTGATAATTTACCTTGTGAATTACCAAAAGACGCATCAGAAGGATTTGGTGAAAGTTTTGCAAAACACGTAATTCCTGCTTTTTTTAATAATGATGAAGATGGTGTATTAAACAGAGCCAAAATGACATCAAACGGAAAATTGACCAAACGTTTTAATTATTTGCAAGATTTTATAGATGGTAAATAATCAACAACATGAGCTAGAAAAGTTGGCAAATACTAAAATGCCTTTCGGAAAATATAAAGGCAAATATTTAATAGATTTACCGGAACATTATATAGTTTGGTACAATAATAAAGGTTTTCCTACGGGAAAATTGGGCGACCAGCTTCGTTTGGTGTATGAAATTCAGTTAAACGGATTGGAAGATTTAGTTCGAAAATTAAAATATTAAAACTTAGAAAATTTTTAAATAGCCTGTCTGGGTAGTAATTAGAATCGTCATTCTGAACCTGAATGAAGTTCAGGTTGATGTATTTCACTTTTCAAACAGGCTATTTTATTTTTAATTCCAATCAATTTTTATAGAGGCGTACATTATTATAGATAATATTATAAACAATCCTAAACTTCCAACTAGTAGTGCATAATTTTCCAATTGTATAATTACATATATAAATGTGTACAATGCTAAAAGTGATAAACCTATAAATATTGGAAATTTGAAATTTTTTAAAATTGATTTTGAGTACAGCGTTATTAAACCAATAACAGAACTTCCGGCAATTAAATATGCTTTTAAAAAATTACTATGTTCTGAAATTGATATTAATAAGGTATAAAACATTGTTAGCGCCAAACCAATCATTAAATATTGAAACGGATGAATGTTTATTTTGCTAATAGATTGTATTAAAAAGAAAATTAAAAAAGTTAGTGAAATTACTAAAAATCCGTATTTGGCAGAACGTTCACTTTTTTGATATTCATCTACCGGAATCATAAAGTTTACACCAAAGGCAAATTCGTTTAAATTTGGTAATGCAGTGTAATATTCTTGCTGAAAAGGTCTGTTAATATGTAAAACTTTCCATTTGGCATTAAAGCCGTTTTCAGATATTTTATCCGGATTTAAAGGTAAAAAATTGCCTATAAAATTGGCTGTTTTCCAGTTAGATTTTATGTTTAAATCTGTTTCTTTACCAATTGGAATAATACTTATTTGTTTACTTCCACTAATATTTAATTTTAAGGAAAACGGATTAGTTGTTAGTTTTTGAAGGGCTTCTTTAGTTAAATGGTTGGTTTCTAAATTATTTAATATAATATTGTCTTTAAGTTTATTATAAACTTCTTCGTATTTTGGAAAAAAAGGTGATGAATTATTGTCAAAATTTATTTCAACCTGATTATTTATTCCTTTTAAGTTAGATGTTTTTATTAATATAATTGATTTGTCCCAAAGTATATTTTCATCATTTATATCAATAGAGGAAAAATTTGGTTTATCAAAATTTCCCGTTATGGCAATTTCACTTTTATAAACGGAAGTTTTATAAATCCCACGTTTTTTTTCTTCAGGATTTATAGTTGCCTTCATATCTAATTTTTCAGGAAAAAAGTAGGCATAGTTTATAGATTCTATTTTTTCTGTTCGGTTTTCTCTAGAATTTGCCGCTGTTATAATTTTTTCTGAATACGTTTTATAGGGTATTTTTAAAATTGGCCCATAAAGTAAAACTTCATTTCCCCATTTTTCGTTAATTTCATTTACAACAGATTCTTGCCTAATTGCACGTTCATTTATTAAATTTACTATAAATGATAAAGGTATTAATAGTACAATTATTAATATTCCAATCATAAGCATTCTTGCTGTTAATGATGTTTTTAACCAATTTCCGAATTTGTTTTGTTGTTTTTCCATTGTTTAATAATTAAAAGAACTTTGTAAAACAAAGTAAGTGAATAAAAAATTTTAGTTGTTATTTATTAATTTTTCTAAAGCGTTAATATGTTTTTGAAATTCAAGTTTACCTAATTTAGTAACACTATAGGTGGTATTCGGTTTTTTTCCAATAAATTGCTTTTCAACCTTAATATAATTAACTTTTTCTAAGCCTTTAATATGGCTAGCTAAATTGCCATCAGTAACACCTAAAATTTCTTTTAGTGTATTAAAATCTACAGTTTCATTTACCATAAGAGCCGACATAATTCCTAGCCGAACTCTATGATCAAAAACTTTATTAATATGTTTAAGTATATCTTTCAATGCTTATTTTTTATCATATTTATTATATAAAACAATACCATATATAATATGTAGAACTCCAAAACCAAATCCCCAAAAATAAAGTCCATATCCAATAAACTGCGTTGAAATTAGTCCAATTAAAATATTCAGCACGCCTAAATACCGGATATCACCCAACGTGTATTTACTTGCATTTACACAAGCTAAACCGTAAAAAATGAGTGTTGTTGGAGCAATTAAACCAATTAAACCAAATTGGTACAATATTATTGAAAACGCACCACCCGTAAAAAGCGGAATTGAAAAATTTATTAAAAGACGTTTAGAAGTAGCATCCCATAATTTTTCGCCACTTTTTTTTGCTTTTTTTGAAGAAAGAATAAATGCTGAAATTACAGACAATGCTAAAACTAATAAAGCAATACTTATTAAAATATACTCTAAATACGAAATTGGAATTACCGAAACTGGGCTATCTGCAATTTGGTAATTTGAAATTATATAATTTGCGGCAATTGCTCCAGCTAAAGCATAAATTCCTGCAAGTATTCCAGAAAGGCCACTTAATGAGATAAATCGAGATGATTTATTCATGATTGATTTAATTTCTAAGATGTCTTTTAAATAGTCTTTATCTTTCATAAAAAGTACTTTGAAAAACAAAGTAAATAATAATATTTGAATATAGCAAATTAATTTTTCAACTTTTCAACAATAAAATGTTATTAACTAATCTCATAAAAAGACTATTTGGGTTTAAATATTCAATATTTTTAAGAATTCAAAAATCAAACAAAAAAATATACGAGAAAAATGACAGAAGAATTAGTGTTCCCGAAAATTTACACTTATAATGAGGTGTTAGAGAAAGCTTTAGCTTATTTTAATAATGATGAGTTAGCCGCCACTACTTGGATAAATAAATATGCAATGAAAAACAAAAAAGGTGATTTGCTAGAAGCTTCACCCGTTGAAATGCATACTAGAATGGCAAAGGAATTTGCAAGAATAGAAAAGAATTATAAAGAAAGCGAAACCAATTCAGAAGGTTTATCTGAATATGGAAAAAATCGTAAATTTTTGTCGGAAACAGCAATTTTTGAATTATTCGATAAGTTTAAATATGTAATTCCTCAAGGAAGTGTCATGTCTTCTTTAGGAAATACAAATGTAATAGCTTCATTATCAAATTGTGTAGTTGTACCACCAGTTTTTGATTCTTATGGAGGTATTTTTTACACAGATCAACAATTGGCACAATTATTTAAAAGACGTTGTGGAGTAGGAGTAGATTTATCTAATTTAAGACCAAACGGAGCGCAAGTATCAAATTCAGCTGGAACTACAACGGGAGCAGTTTCATTTATGAATCGTTTTTCAAATACAACACGTGAAGTTGCTCAAAATGGAAGAAGAGGTGCGTTAATGTTAACTATGGATATTGCACATCCAGACGTGGAAGATTTTATAACCATTAAACAAGATTTATCAAAAGTAACAGGAGCAAATATTTCATTGCGTTTGTCTGATGAGTTTATGATGGCTGTAGTAAATGATGATGATTTTACATTACGTTGGCCAATTGAAAGCAAAACTCCAACGTATAAAAAAGTAGTAAAGGCAAAAGATTTGTGGAATACAATTATTAAATGTGCCCATAATACTGCTGAGCCTGGATTAATTTTTTGGGATCGTCAACATTATTATTCAACTTCATCTATTTATCCAGGATTTAAGAATAGTTCTACAAATCCTTGTTCAGAAATTGCAATGCAAGGAGGAGATAGTTGTCGTTTAATTGCTGTTAATTTATATAGTTTTGTTGATAATCCATTTTCAGATAAAGCAACATTCGATTTTGATAAGTTTTACAAGGTAGTATATGAAACTCAACGTTTAATGGACGATTTGGTAGATTTAGAATTAGAGGCAGTTGATAAAATTTTCAACAAAATAATGCACGATAAAGAGCCAAATAATATTAAACAAGTTGAAATTGATACTTGGAAATTGTTATACAAAACGGGTAAAAAAGGAAGAAGAACAGGTTTAGGATTTACTGCATTAGCAGATGCTATGGCTGCATTAGGTAAAAAGTTTGATACGGATGAAGCAATTGCCATGGTTGATGAAATTATGAAAACCAAGTTACGCGGGGAATTTGATAGTAGTATTGATATGGCTATCACTCGTGGGAAATTTGAAATTTTTAGCCCTGAAATTGAAAACTTCTCTGAATTTATTCAAATGGTTCAAAAAGAGTTCCCTGATTTGTATGAGAGAATGATGAAATATGGAAGAAGAAATATATCAATTAGTACCGTTGCACCAACAGGAAGTTTAAGTATGTTGGCACAAACCTCTTCAGGAATTGAACCAGTTTTCTTATTGTCGTATAAACGAAGAAGAAAAGTAAATCAAGATGATGCAAATGCTAAAATTGCATATGTGGATGATATGGGTGATGCTTTTGAAGAATTTGAAGTGTATCATCCAAAATTAAAACAGTGGATGGAAGTTACAGGAGAAACTGATATTAAAAAAAGTCCATACGCTGGTGCAACAGCTCCAGAAATTGATTGGTTAAAAAGAATTGAAATGCAGGCATTAGTTCAAAAATACACAACGCATTCAATTAGTTCAACAATTAATTTAGCGGCAGATGTTCCTGTAGAAAATGTGGGTGATATTTATATTGAATCTTGGAAAAAAGGACTGAAAGGAATTACTGTTTATAGAGATGGATCAAGAAGCGGAATTTTAGTAGCGAGCGATGCGAAAAAAGAGAAAAAAAACAACGAATGTTTTGCAGAAACTATCTTTCCAAAAAGGCCAAAAAGAATTGAAGCAAAAGTAGTTCGTTTTCAAAATGATTATGATAAATGGGTGGCTGTTGTAGGTTTAATAAATAACAGACCCTATGAAATTTTTACAGGTAAGTTAGAAGATGCATTTTTATTACCTACTTG
Source organism: Lutibacter sp. (assembly GCF_016342705.1). GTDB lineage: Bacteria > Bacteroidota > Bacteroidia > Flavobacteriales > Flavobacteriaceae > Lutibacter. The sequence goes on from NZ_JAEINV010000003.1 coordinate 145,552, forward strand.
GTTAGAGCAAGGTTGGGTAATTAAAAATAAAGATGATAAAGGAGCTACTCGTTACGATTTTCAATTTGAAGATAAACAAGGTTATAAAGTTACTTTAGAAGGATTATCGCGTACATTTGATAAAGAATATTGGAATTATGCTAAATTAATTTCTGGTGTTTTACGTCACGGAATGCCTATACAATATGTAGTAGATTTAGTAAATAATTTAAATATGTACGATGAAAATATAAATACATGGAAAAATGGTATTGCACGTACACTAAAACAATTTGTAGAAGACGGTACAGTAGCTGCAGATAAAAAATGTCCAGAATGTGGAGATCCTGAAGGGTTAATTTATGAAGAAGGTTGTTTAAAATGTAAAAATTGCGGACAAACTAAATGTGGATAAAAACTATTAATAGGTAAACAATAAAAAACACTGGTAAAATTTAATTTTTTACCAGTGTTTTTTTATAATCAATTTTATTTTTTCTTTTCCTTCCAATCCATATTAAAAATCCTGTTAGTGGCAAAGAGGCACATATTAAACTAGCTATAAAAGCAATAATTTTACCTGGCATTCCTAAAATAGCCCCAACATGAATGTCATAATTTGCATTAATTATTTTTTCTCCAAAATTTTTATTTTTATGATTTCTTTCTTTTAATAATTTACCAGAATATTGATCAAATTGTAAACTGTGATTTACATAATATAATCCATCATATTGCTGTATGTAAACATTTATAATATCGGTGCTATCTTTTGCTTGTGTTATTCTAAATCCATTAGCTGTTAAGTATTTAGTTTTTGAAGTTTCTAATGCAAGTTTTAATGCAGTTTCTTTTGGACTTACAGTATATGTTGATGTTGCTCTTGAAAAATCTGGTGGAGTAGTTGTGCCAGAACCAACCACGTAAACAATTGCCTGAAACCAAGAAAATGCCCAAACCAATCCTGTTAAAGCTATAATTATAGCCACTGAGCCAACATAAAAGCCTAAAATATTATGGAAATCATAATTTTTACGTTTCCATTTTGTTGTATTTTTCCATTGAAATGTTAATCGTTGTTTTCTTGATTTTTTATTTTTTGGCAACCATAAAATAAGTCCCGAAATTAGCATTAGTACAAAAATTATAGTACTATATCCAACAATTGGTTGACCATATTCCGTTTTTAATAATAAGCTCCAATGCAACATTTTTACAATATTAAAAAAGTCGAGCTCTTCATTATAAATATTTAGTATTTTACCTGTATATGGGTTTACATAAATAGATTTATAATATTCTAAATTTTCAAAATAGGTTATTGCATTTTCATTGCTTTTGTAGGCATAAAAAATGTAACTTTTTGTAGGATTGTTATACACATTTACCCAAGATAACTGAAAAGTTGGTCCAAGTTGTTGTTGTGTGCTTTCCCAAAGTATATTTAAATCAAGTGGTTTTTCTTGCGATTGAACATACATGTCATTTTTACGGAATGAATAGGTAAACTCATCACTAAAAACATAAATACAACCAGTAATAGCTATAATAAACACAATAAGCCCAGAGGTGAGTCCGAGCCATAAATGTATTTTTCTAATAAATTTTTTGAAGTTAATTTTTTTCATAAAAGTTATTTAGATGGAATGGTATAAGTAACACAATGCCAAATAAATTGGTAGTTTTCATTATTATACTTGCCCGGAATTTCTTCTTTATAAGCAGTTTCTATTATATATTTAGTATTCCAAGGCAGTTTAAATGATACATTACCATTTTCATCGGTTTGTAAAGTTTTAGACCATAAATCGGCTACAAAAATTTTTACTTCATTGTTTTGTAAAGGATTGTTTTTAAACAAAACTTTAAGTGTAATATTAGTGTTGTTTTCAGAAATATCTTTTATTGTAATTCCATTTTGGTTGTCTGCAGTTGTTTCAGAGTGTTTATTTCCAACAACTATTTTAGCAACGGAATGATAGTGCGTTTTAAAAATTCCAAAATTGTATTGAGTATAATCAATTACATCTATAGCGTTATTGTTTAAATAAACAGTATATGTTCCATTAAGTTCAGGTTTAAAAGTTGCTTTGTAGTAAGTGTTTTCTGCTGTTGTTTTTAATTCAGTTTTGTTACCTAAAGGATCAGAAATCCATAAAGTAAAATTTTGAACTTTTAAAAAAGCATCACCTTTTACTTCTTCAACAACTCCATATGTATATTCTCCATAATGAACTCTAATTTCTTGCTCTTGATTTATTATTCCTATAGAATTTGTTTCTATCCATAAATAATGTGCAAAACTTGATGCTGAAACTAATAGAACGGCACTGATTGTTAGTAGTAATTTTTTCATATTGTATAATGTTAAATTTTAAAAAGGCTCTTGTAAAATTCTACAAGAGCCTTTTATTCAAAAAAACTCAAATATTAAAGGTTAAAAGTTGTAAGTTAAATTTGCTGAAATACTCCTTGTTTTTTGAGGTGTAACAGTAGACCAACCAGTAAAATATTTTTTATTTGTAATATTGTCAAGTTTTAAAATAATTTTAAATGTGTCCTCAGAATAAGATAAGGAACCATTTAAAATTGTATACTCTGGTAATGTAAATGAACCTGTTGTTTCTCTATTTAAGGTGTTAAATTCACTAGCATAGTTTCCTCCTAATCCAACCCCAAATCCTTCTAAAGTTCCAGATTGAATGGTGTAACTTGTCCAAAAGTTTATTAATTTTTCTGGTCCAGCTTCTTCAGGTCTCAATCCTAAATATCCTGCGTCTTCTGTTTCTTTTAAAACTTCACTTTTATTATGGCTAAATCCAGCAATTAAATTCCACCCATGTATTGGAGTTGCAATTAGACTTAATTCAATTCCGTTACTTTCCACTTCACCACCTTGAATTGAATTGTTTATATTCGTTGGATCTGTCATTAATTTATTTGACACATTTATATTATAGTAATTAGCTGTTACATTTAATTTGTTATCAATTAAATTGGTTTTAATTCCCAATTCCCATTGATTTGCTTTTTCTGGATCAAAAGTTTTTATTCTTGGATTTGAGCCATCTGCATCAGACACTTGCGTTGGCGAAACATTTGAAAATCCATTCATATAATTTGCAAATACAGATATTTTATCTATTATTGGTTGATAAACTAACCCTAATTTTGGTGAAAATGCCGTTTGGTCGTCATCGTCATTATTTTTATCACCTTCAAATTTATCAACTCTAACACTTGCCATTGCAGATAGTTTTGGAGTAATATTTAATACGTCTGAAAAGTAAACGCTAAATATTTCTTGTTCGGCATTTGAATTACTAACAGATGTTGCAGCCAAAGCATTATCAACAGCGGCCTGTGAAAGCGTTGAAGTTGTAGTACTGTTATTTATTGATACAGATCCTATAGCTACCCATCCTAAGCCATTGTTATTTAGGTTACTATTAAAATAATCAAGTCCTACTACAAGTCTGTTTCTTAACTTTCCAATTGTAAAATCTCCAATAAAATTTTGCTGTATGTCCGTTGTTCTTGTTTCACTATTAGCTTTAGAAATATATTGAGCAAAGGTATCACCATCACTTAAATCCCATAGATAAGAATAATACCCATCAGTTTTAGCGGTTCCAGAAGATAGTACTGTTTGAGATGTCCAATTTTCAGATAGTTTAATAAAAGCTTGCGCTTGTAAATTAAATGTTGGATTTTTAACTGTTAAGTTATTGCTTGTAAATGAATTATGATAGTTTTTTTCAAAAACATCTATGGAGTTATACGTTAAAGGTGCGTATCTGTTTAAAAAAAGCATTGGCGCATTTGCACTTTCTTTGTTGAGAATTTCGGTATTTATTAAAAACGTTAATTTGTCATTTGCTTTTAATTTTAGCGAAGGAGCTATGTAAAAAGATTTGTTGAAACCAGCATCTTGAAAACTATTTTCTGAATGATAAGCTGTATTAATTCTTAAAAAAGAGGCATTGTTTTTTCCAATAGGTGTATTTATGTCTGCTGTAATTCTATGGAGTCCATTTGAGCCATTTGTGTTTGATAATTCTCCGCCAAACTCTTCGTAAGGTTGTTTGGTAACAACATTAATTAAACCTCCATAAGAAATTAAACTGCTGCCGTATAATGTTCCCGAAGGGCCTTTAATTACTTCAATTCTTTCAATATTACTTGGATCTAATCCACCATTGTTTAAACCTGGTAAACCATTGGTAATTGAGGGTTGTACTGAAAAACCTCGCAATGAATAATACTCGGCACCATCACCTCCTCGTCCGGTAGATTCCCATAAACGTGCTACGCCAGTTGCATTTTTTATAGCATCATTAATATTAGTAACTACTTGTTCTTTTAAAATTTCATTTGAAATTGAATTATAAACTTGGGGATTTTCTATGTTTTTTAGTGGTAGTTTGGAAACAAAAATCCCTTCACTTTTTATAATTTTATTAATTCCGTTACTTTCAATAACAATTTCATTTAATTGCTCTTCGCCTTCTATTAGAACAATTGGTTGTAAATTTACGTTGTGGTTATTAGTTATTTTAACGGATATTGTTTTGCTTGTATAGCCTACATAGGAAGCTTTTAATTCATAAGTTCCTACTAAAAGTCCTTTAATTTCAAATTCTCCTAAATTGTTGGTAATTGTACCTTTAGTTGTTGATAAAATTTGAATGTTAACACCAGATAAAGGTGTATTTTGAATTGAAACTACATTTCCTTTAAGGCTTTCATTTTGTGCGTTTACTATTACAATAGTTAGAAGTATTGTAATAATCGTAAAATATTTTTTCATGATTTGTTTGTTATTTTAATTTAGTCTAAATAAATTTACCGCAAAAATAGAAGAGATATTTAATCAATAAAGACGCATTTTGAATAAAAAAAGACGTGATTATAAAAATTGTGAAATACTGCATGTAGATCAATCGGATGACGAAGTTTTTCAAACCTTGGCCATTGAAATGGAAAGAAAAAATAATTCCTTTTTTCAATTTAAGAAGCAAGTTGTACAACCTAAATATGGTAATGGTTGTATTTCTAGTTTTATTTTTGATGAGGTTAGACTTATTATTTGTAGGTTTAAATTAACTAAAGATTTAGTAATTCATTATAACAATGATGATGATTTTATTCAATTAACATATGTAGTAGAAGGTGAAAAAATAATTTCCTCATCTAATTTTAAAAATGATATTTTATTAGAAAGTCAAGATTCTTATATAGCAAATACTCATAATTTTAAAGGAACCATAAGAATTTGTGGTGCAAAAACTTATAAAGAAATAAGAATAAAATTACCGAGTACCTTTTTACTTAAGCACGGAATTACAAATCAATTAAATTTTAAAAAAATAGTTGAAACAAATAGGGCTCAACCAATTTCAAATGATTTATTTAATATACTATTAAATTTTGAATCATCCCGTTTAAATGGCATTTCTAAAAAAATATTTATGGAAGCAAAAGTGCTTGAGTTGTTAGCAATTCAAATGGAAAATTATAACATAATGAGTTTTAATAAATATAGAATATGTATGGGAAGTATTAAAAAAGTATATGCCGTTGAACGTTTAATAAAAGAAAATTTAGCAAAAAATTATTTAGTTAAAAATCTTTCAAATGAAGTTGGTTTAAATGAAAATGTTTTAAAAATAGAATTTAAAAGAATTTATGGTGCAACTATGAGTGAATATTCAAAGAAATTAAAAATGGAAAAAGCTGAAGTGCTATTATTAAACACCCAACTCTCTGTTTATGAAATTTCAGATGCAATTGGATATAAAAATGCCACACATTTTAGTGCAGCATTTAAAAAATATTTTGGAGAAACGCCAATGCAATTCCGAAATAAACTAGAATGAATTAATAGTTTTTCTAATAGCTACCAAGCGAGTCATTAAATTTTCTAAATATTTTAAATCTAACATATTAGCCCCATCACTTTTGGCATTTGCAGGGTCAAAATGTGTTTCAATAAAAATTCCATCAGCGCCTGTTGCAATTCCAGCTCTGGCAATTGTTTCAATCATATCTGGTCTTCCGCCAGTTACACCACTTGTTTGGTTTGGCTGTTGTAGAGAATGGGTTACATCTAAAATTACGGGTGCAAATTGTTGCATTTCAGGAATCCCTCTAAAGTCAACAATCATATCTTGGTAGCCAAACATTGTTCCTCTATCTGTAATCCAAACTTTTTCGTTATTACAATCTTTCACTTTTTGTACGGCGTGTTTCATTGCTCCCGGACTCATAAATTGTCCTTTTTTTAAATTCACTACTTTTCCAGTATTTGCAGCAGCAACCACTAAATCAGTTTGACGAACTAAAAAAGCAGGTATTTGTAAAACATCAACATAGGCAGCAGCCATTGCTGCATCTTCATTTGTATGGATATCTGTAACGGTAGGAATGTCAAAAGTTTCAGATACTTTTCTTAATATTTTTAATGCTTTTTCATCTCCAATTCCCGAAAAACTATCAATTCTACTTCGGTTTGCTTTTTTAAAACTGCCTTTAAAAACAAATGGGATTTCTAATTTATCAGTTACTTTTAAAATATGTTCAGCAATTCTTAAAGCCATTTCTTCACCTTCAATAGCGCAAGGACCAGCTAATAGAAAGAAATTATTAGAATCTGTATGTTTTATTTTCGGAATTAGATTTAAATTCATTTTAAATAATTTTTATGCAAAGGTACATTATTGAGTTGAAAGTTTAAAAATCTAACATTGAATTCAGTAAATTAAATTAGCTATTTTAATTCTAACACCTTCACTATGACTGCTAAATTCTGGCGCATACATACTTTGAATTGTAGTAATTCCGTTACTAAAATTACCTGCATTATTTACGCGTAAATCATATTCAAAAACGTACACCCCTTTTGGTAAATAGTCAAAAAAGAAATTGGTTGCTGCGTCTTTAGTACTTTCATAATACCCTAAATTGTCTTGGTATTTATAACTAGACAGCACATTTATAGGTTCTAATCCGCTGGCGCGCATATCTTTCATATGCACAAATTCCATTGGTCTATCTACTTTTAATTCTATTCTAACCGTAATTAAATCGCCCACTTTTAATACAGAGGTTTCTTTAATTTCTGTTAGTTTTTTACCAGTATCGGAATTGGTTTTTAAGAATAATTTTTTACTTAATTTTAAAGGAGTTTCAGCTGAGGTAATTTTATCTAAATCTTCAAAATATTGCCAATATAAACTTCCCCAGGCAATACCTTTATCCTTTTTAGCAATGGTAACTGTTCCCATTTCTGGTTTAATTTCATTTGCATTCCACGAAGTTTTATAATACCCTGTACCAGCTTCAATTTTTACATTTTCTAATTTAGAAGGCTCTATTTTTTTGTTTCCAATAGTTACGTCAACAGTTTCATTTACGGCCAACCAATCACTTCCTTGTAATAATAAAGCGTAAACAGCTTCTGTAGTTTGTTTGGTAGTTTTCCAACTATTGGTTTGTTTATTTTTTAACAACCAAATTTTTAATTCATCAACAGTTGCAGTATCATTTTCTATTTCAGAAAAAACTTCAATTAACAATGCCTGAGTTTCAATAGGTGCTTGGTACCAATACCAACTTGCAGTATTTTCTTTCCAATACATTCCTAATTCTTCACTAATGATGCTGTTTTCTTTTAACGATTTTAAAATAGCAGCAGTTAAAACTTTGTTTCCATTTCTGTGTTGAATTAAAGTAATTAATCCTTTAGAATATAAGTTAAAATCTTTCCAAAAGGTAGCCGATTGGTTGGTATAATAATCTATGGCCGTTTGTAGATTTTTATCAATTTTTATAGTTGTATAAAAACTACGCATATATAAATATTGCAATTGAATATGCCCTAAATGGTTTTTAGCCAAATATGTAGCTTCATCTTTTACACCTTGTTGTTTGGTTTTTGCTTTTTCTCTAATTTTTTTAGCTTCAATAAGTAATTTGTTATAGTCATCTTCAATATCATCATCTAAAAACTGAACAGCTTTTTTGATTATTTTTTGAATTTTATCTGAATCAGAATTCAAATCAACTTGTAATTGTTGTAAATGTCCAAAACCAGTTGCAATGTGTTGTGTAATATATCGGTTTGGATAGTTACTTCCTTTAAACCAAGGAAATCCACCGTTGCCAAATTGCATTTCTTCTAATTTTTTAATAGCTGTTTCTTTTTCGTTATTCAATTTATTTAAATCGAATAATAAGGCAATTCGTTTTTTTTGTTCGGTTTCACTTTGTGCATCGCGTAGCCAAGGTGTTTCCTGAATAATGATAGATTTTAACTCCTCATTTTTTTCTAAGTTTGAAACTAAAGCATCACTTGTTTGCCATTGATTAAATACTTCCTGAATACGGGGATTAGATTTTAAAATATGACTAGCCAAGGTATTTGAGTAATATCTAGAGAAAGTTTGCTCTGCACATTCATACGGATATTCCATTAAATACGGTAAACTTTGCACAGCATACCAAGCCGGATTTGACGTAATTTCTAGCGTTAATTTATGATTGCGGAGTGTAGTGGAGGTATTATTTTTTAATTTATTTAAACTAAATGTTTTAGTTTGATTGCTTCTAACCCACATTGGTAAAGTTTCTGTCACCAAAATTCTGTTAGATAAAACAGGCAAAGCATTTTGTTCGCCATCGCTAAAATCTCCTGCTTTTGCCACAATTTTATATTGAATTGCTTGTATTCCGTTAGGGATATTTAATTTCCAACTCAAGTTTGTATTTCCTTTTTCATCAACAGTGAAATTTTGTGTTGTTGAACTGTTTTCAATTAGATGGTTAATCTCTTTACCAGAAATAGCATCGGTTAAAATTAATTGCGCAAATCCGTTTAGTTTTTTATCGGAAAGATTCGCAATTTTACTTGAAAAAATAATTTCATCACCTTCACGTAAAAATCGAGGTGGATTTGGAATCACCATCAACTCTTTTTGTGTTACAGTTGTTAATGTTTTTATTGCAGAAGTAGCTTCTTTTGTATGAGCTAATAATTGCAATTTCCAACGGGTTAAAGCTTCAGGAATAGTAAAGTTAAAACTAATAGATCCATCTTTATCAGTGGTTAAATGCGGATAGAAAAAGGCGGTTTCTTTAAAATCTTTTCTAGTTTGAACTTTTAATAATTCATTTTCAATTTTTGAAGAACCATTTTTTGTAGTGATAATAATTACGCCATTTACAGCTTTTGCGCCATATAAAGCTGTTGCAGCGGCATCTTTTAAAACTTCTACAGTAGTAATTTCATTAGGATTTAAATTTGGGTTTTCTTCGTAAATAACGCCATCAATAATATAGATTGGTTGTGCTTTTGAATCTAACGAAGCAACACCTCTAATTTGAACACCAGCAACAACGCCTTCTAAATCCATTGAAACATCTTCTTCCATTTCAACAACTGAACCTGTTACTGATTTTCTTTTAACAGAACCATAACCAGTCACTACAACTTCGTCTAAACTTTCTCCACTTTCTGAGAGATATACAGAAATTATGTTGTTTTTATCAATTGTAACTACAGAAGTATTCATACCAATAAAACTGAATGTTATTTTATCTCCTTTGGTTGCTTTTATAGTGTAATTTCCATCAAAATCACTTACAACACCGTTGGTTGTTCCTTTTACTATAATTGAAACTCCAGGTAATGGTAAACCATCAGAAGCATAAACGGTTCCATAAATAAAACCTTTTGGTTTTGTAGCATCGTACGAATTTTTAACGGTTACTGCTCTAACACTATTTAAATATTGTTGTTTTACCCAAAAATTATTATTGAAACTAAAACCAAACCAATTTAACGCATCATAGCTTTGAGTTGGAAAATATGAATACCTGAAAGTTTCATTTTTAACCACAAATTGCAATGTTTTAAAACTGTTATTTGCGTTGCTATTTGAATACGAATAATAGGTTGGGTAACTAATTGGATTGAAATTCCAATGATGTGTTTTAAACTCATCTAAAGAAGCATCATACATAGATGCTAAAACTTCTGAAGTTATTTTTTCTGATTGAGAGCCAGTAATTTTAAAACTCCAAGTTTGTTCACTTCCAGGTTGTAATTTATCTCTAAAAGTAAGTGTTTCAATTTGAAGCTTCTTTTGTGGATAAGGAACCGAAATTAACGCTGTACCATTTTGAAAACTATTATAATTAACAAAATGATATTTAATGGCAAAACCACCTAAGTCATTCTCACTTACTGGAATTTTTATAGTTTTAGTTTCATTATTTAAATGTATATAATGTGAAGCGACGACTGCATAATTTTTTTCTACAAAAAGCATTACAGTCATATCTAGTGATGCTGATCCAACAGAAAGGTTTACAAATTCATTTGGTTTGTAGTTATCTTTATCCGTTGAAATTATAAACAATTTATTATCTGCAATTACTTTTTCATTTTCTCCAAACAACTCAAAAGTTTGTTTGTCTTTTACAGCTTGATTAAATTCATCGTTACATTCTAGTATAACTTTGTAATTCCCTGATAGCCATTTTTTTAAGTTCCCTAGCTCCATTTTTTTAGAAGTTTCAGTATTGAATTCTTTTTCAAAAACTAACGTGCTTAATTCCCAATTTTCAATACCATTCTCTTCACTAGAAAAGGGATCGTGAGGGAATAATTTTTCAAATTCATCTCTAGAAAAACCTTCATAATCTGGAGCTTCCCAAGGTCTAATTCTTAGCGGATTTTTAGGTGATTTTAACTTATAAATTTTGATAGTTCCTTTGGTAGGAATAAACTCATTATTTAAATTATTTGTAGTAATAGTTAGTGAATTCTCTTTGCTGTTTTTATCAATTTTTGAAGGAATTGCAACAGATGCTTCCAATGCATGATAACCAACTTTTACAATAGTTTCAGTGCTTCTGGTTTCTCCATTTATATCGGTAACATCGGCATAAACGGTGTAGTTAAATGTTGGTAAACTTTCTTCTGAAACTTTTAAATCTGGTAGTGCTTTAAAAGTTATTTTGTAACTACCATCGTTATCTGTAGAAGTTTCTCCATTGGTAATCTCTAATGCTTCAGATTGGTAATTATTTGACATTCTCCAATTATACCAACGTGGAAAATTGGCGGTTCGTTTTACACGATAAATAACTTTGGCGTTGCTTATTTTGCTTCCTGCAAAAGCAATAGCTTCACCGTTAATTACAACACTATCGTTTAGTTTGTAGGTTTCTTTTATTGGTTTAAATGTGGTTTCAAATTTTGGACGTTTATATTCTTCAACGGAAATAGATTTGCTTGTATAATTATAATTTACAGTATTGAAATCTGTTCCGTTTTGCTGATTACTTCTATTTAAAACAATAGTATATTCACCAGTTAAACCGTTAGTTGGTAAGATAAATTCACCTGAAATGGAACCAAATTCATTTAATTTTAAATCGTGTTTTTTAACGAGTTCACCGTTTGGATTTTTTAACGAGATTTCAATAAATTCGTTGGTGTGAACTTCCGTTTTTTCATTAAAGGTTTTTAATGAAATTCCTTTAAAATATACAGTTTGCCCTGGTCTGTAAATACTTCTGTCTGTAAAAATAAATGAATTTATACGTGGCTTTTCATCTTTGTTTTTTGTATCTCTATAGCGGTTTTCGTACATGTAAAAATCTCCAAAAGTAGCATGGTCTTTGTTAGTTTTTACAGTGGCAATTATATTTCTATAGGTGTTGTTGGGGGTGTAATTAAATTCTCCATTATTATTGGTTACAAAATTTTTATTTATAGATTTATTGTATCTGCTAGTGTTATAATTTTTTAAATTTACTTGAGCATTTTCAATTGGTTTTCCTGTATTTCTATCTACAACTTGGTATACGTATTTGGAAGTTTGTCTGTTTTCAATCAATGCTAAATTAGTAGCTTGTATAAATGTATGTGTAAAAATTGGATTTTCATATGTTAGTTTATCTGCTACAGTTGCCACAATTAAATAGGTTGCTTGGGTTAATTTTGGTAATAAAACTTCAGTGGCATGTTGTTGAAAATCGTTTTCACTTTTTAATTCAGCTTCCCATTTTATGGTTGGTTTTAAGTTATTTATAAATGTTGTTTTTAAAGAATCTTTATAAATACTGTTGAATTTAGTTTGTTGGGTTTTAGTTATTTCAAAAGCGGTAAAATATACTTGTTCTAAATTTTTATAGGTAACTAATAATCGTGCATTTGTAGTTATTGGAACATAATTTTCCGTTTGGATGGAAATGTATTTTGAAAGAATTTCATTTTTTAATAGTTCACATTTTTTTGCACCTGTTGAAGTTGGGTAATTATGAATGGCAGTATTGCAAATTTCTAATGCTTCCTTTAGTTTAAACTGATTTGTGGTGGCTGTTTTTGGCTGATATAATTTACCTTGATCGTTTAATAATTTAGCCATTTCAAAGTCTATTTCTGATGAAGCTTCGTGATTTTTGAATTCTTTTTTAAATGTTTGAAGTGCTTTAAGGTATAATTCTTCTTTAGTATTTAAAACAGTATTTGTTTTAACAAAATTTAAACGTTCAAGAGTTACATTTATTAAAGCAGTTGGATTGGTGTCTTTTAAATGAAATAACGTTAAGTTTTTATAAATTTTTAACGCTTGTAAATGATTAGAAATACTGTCTTTTGATTGTATTGTTTGGGATGTAAATTCTGAATTGTTCCCTAAAAGATGTTCATTATCTAATTCAAATTTATAGGAAGGTCGAATTATATTTTGTTCTTCATTTTGGAAAAAATCAATGGCTCTATGTGCTAAAAAGTCGTATAAAGTTGGGCGAAATACTTTAGAATCTTTGGTGGTGTCAATAATTTCATCAAATTTATCTAATGCAGTTAATTGCGCTTCTAAACTATTTGACAGTGAATTGTTATAATGATTTTGAACTTCACTAAAAATGGTTTTTAAATCCCAAGTCCTAAAATCTGAGGTATCTATTTTTTCTTCGGTTTCGGTTCTATTGTAGAATTTCCATCTGTTTTGTTGAAAATATTGCCAATATACATCGGCTAAAACACTTTCTAAAATGTTTTTTGTTGGAAAAGGACTTTCTGAAATTTCTTGCTTTAAATTTTTAATTATTGAAAGTTGCGCATCTTCTTCAAGGGTTAACGCAAATTTAGATTTGTATAATAACGATTTAATTATTTGAGAAGCATTATGATCCTTTTTTGCTTTAGTGTAAATGTTTTCAACAACTTTTAATGCCGATTTTGGCAGGTTTTCCAATTCAAATTTTTGAACTTCATTCCAAAGTTCTTGGAAATTTTGAGTGTTGTTTTGTGAATTTGCTACGGTTGAAAATAATACGATAATAATTGGAAGAATAGCTTTTTTCATAATGCGTTATTTATTAAAGTAAAGTTAGCAAAAGTGATGCCTAAAATTGCAATTATAAATAATTGAATAAAAAAAACCGCTAATTAGCGGTTTTTAAATTTTTTAGTTCAAAATAACAAATTCACATCGTCTGTTAATATCGTATTCTTCACTTTTACACATGCCTGGTTTAATACAATGATTTAAAGGTTGTGTTTCTCCGTAACCAACAGATTTTACATTTTCATTAGAAATACCTTGACGTACTAAATATTCGCGAACAGATTTTGCACGTTTGTGTGATAAAGTTAAGTTGTATTCTTCGGTTCCACGGCAATCTGTATGCGCACCAATTTCAATCACCATATCAGGATATTTTTTCATTATTTCAACAATAGTATCCAATTCTAAAGCGGCATCTTTTCTAATATTCCATTTATCAAAATCAAAATAAATAGGATTAATTTTAATTTGAGTTTTACCATTATCAACTACAATATTTTTTTCTGCATCTTCATACGATTCAAGGTGTAATAAAATATTTTTATTAATATTTCCTTTCGTATCAGTTAAAAATTCAATAATTGTTGGATTAAATAATTTTAATGCACCTTTTAATTTATAAGCCTTATTTGGTTCAATTTCAAAAGAATAAGAAGCGTTTTTATCAACTATTGTTTCATTTAAAATTTTGTTAGTATTGTTATATAAGGTTACTAAAGTGCCCGGAAGTAAGGCTAAACTATTTTTATTTTGAACAATTCCAGAAACAAAAATTGATTTTTTATAGGTAAAACTATAAATATCATCGTTTCCAATACCATTTAATCTATTAGATGAAATAAACCCATTGTTATTTTCAGCATTTATGATAAAGGCAAAATCATCTAAATTGCTATTTATAGGTTCACCCAAATTTTGGGGTTTTGAAAAATTATTTTCTGAAATATTGCTTTTAAAAACATCTAAATTACCAAAGCCAAAATGCCCGTCAGATGCAAAAAATAATTCATTTTGGTTACTTATAAAAGGAAATTGTTCTCTTTGTTCAGTATTTATTGATGGACCTAAATTTATGGGTAAACCATAAGAGCCATCCTCATGAATATCAACCATAAACAAATCAAAAGAACCTATGGTTCCTGGCATATCGGATGCAAAATATAATTGTTTTTCATTTTTGCTTAAAGCTGGATGTTCTGTAGAATAATTTGAGCCATTAAAAGGAAGTTCAACAATATTTGTCCATTCATTATTCAATAATTCTGCTTTGTAAATTTTAAGATGCGTTATTTTATGTTCATCTTTTCCTTTTTTCCCATCAATAAAATTATTTCTAGTAAAATACATGGTTTTACCATCTTTTGTAAATACTGCATTTGATTCGTGCAATTTGGTATTTATAGTTTCAGAAAATGGAATTACTTTAGAGGAATTGTTTAAATTATTAATTTCAACCTGAAATAAATCTAAATAAGGTAAATTATTCCAGTCGTAATTTTTGCCTTGAATTCTATTAGAAGCAAACACAATTTTATCGCCAAAAAAGGACGTTCCAAAATCTGAAAATTCAGAATTGATATCAATTTTATTTACAGTATAAGTTTCTATTTTGTTAGTTGCTAAATCTTCAATAAAGGTTTGAGTAGTATTTATAGTTGTTGAATTAGGTTGCTTTTTTTCTGCATATTTGTGAAACCATTTATCGGCTTCATCAAATTTTTTAATTCCTTTTAAGGCTTGAGAATATCTGAAAAAGTAGGCTGGTTCAACTGAATTTTCATATGAATTCATCAAATTTTGATACCAAACAGTAGCTTCCGCCATTTTTGAATTAAAATAATAGCAATCTCCTAATTTTGCTAAAACATCTTGCGTTTTGGCAGTTTCATTTAAAAATAATTCGGCAGCATTTAAATAGGCTCTTTTTTCAAATAAATAATTGGCTTTTTTTAAGTTTTGAGCAACTAAAAGCTGGGAGCAAAATGCTACAATAAAAAGTAAGAGTACGTTTTTTTTCATTTTTATAAGCATTTTATTAAAAGAATCGAGGTGATTTTTCAAAACCTTTATTTAGGTTTGAAATAAATAAATTGTTTAAAAGAATAATTTCATGTGATCCAGTACTAAATGGACCTAAATTTGAAATAGTATGATCATAAGCATAACCAATTCTAAATTCTGGAGTTACACTAAAATTAACCATACCGCTTAATGCATCTTCAATTCTGTAACCCAACCCGAATTCAACTTTATTGTTATATAAAACATTTGCAGTAATATCCAGTGCAATTGGAGAACCTTTTACAGATTTCATCATAAAGGCAGGTTTAATTTTAAATTGATCATTTAAATCAAAAACATAACCGCCTGTTAAATACACATGTGCATTTTCAGTTCCTTGATATTTTCCGTTATTTCTATCTAAATGTTTAGAGTTTAATATGTTTGGAATTGAAAATCCAACGTAGTAATTTTCAGTATTATAATAAACACCTGTACCAAAGTTGAAAAAAGTTTTATTGATATTTGTTTCAAAATCAGGATCTGTAAAAACATCACCAGATTCTAATGAGAATCCATTAAAATTAACATCAAATAACGTAAATCCGGTTTTAATTCCAAATGAAATAGTGCCTAATTCTTCTAAATTTAATTTGTAAGCAACATCAAAAAATAAATTATTTTCTTTTACTACATCTCCAATATTATCATTTATTATAGAAGCTCCAACTTCAATATTGTTGTTTAAAGGAATATGTGCAAATAAATTAGATGAATAAGGAGCCCCAACAACGCCACTCCATTGAGATCTGTGTAAACCACCTAAGGTTAAAACTCCAAAATTATCTGTTGTGTAGCCAGGATTAATGACACTCATATTGTACATATACTGAGTATATTGAGCATCTTGTTGTGCCCATAACATAAGTGGTGCTAAAAGAACTACAAGTTTTAGTGTTAGATTTTTCATTCTTTATCTGCTTAAGTACAATCTTTTTTGAATAGGTTTTTTATTGTCTTTATTAAAATATATGATGAAATAATAAATGCCTGCAGGTGCTAATTCTCCAGTTCCATTATTTTTTCCATTCCAATCACTATTTGAACTAGTTGATGTATACACTAATGAACCCCATCTATTGTAAAACTCCACTTTAAAATTAGGGTATAATGTTCTTAAATTTTTAATAGTGAAAGTATCATTAATACCATTTCCTGTTGGAGAAAATCCATCAAAAATTTCAATATCATAGGTTTCACACTTGTTTAAATTTACTGTTACTGCTAATGGATTTGTACTTGTACAACCATTTTTTGTTTCAACAGCATAATAAGTTTCACCATCAATTAATGCTTCTGATAAATTTAAAAGAGTACCATTTGGAAAGTTATCATACCAAGTGACGCTTCCATTTATTTGAGGTAGTACATTTTCGTTTAAATTTAGTAGCGTTGGGTTACTAATTTTACAAAATTCATTACCATACTCCATTAGTTGTGGTGTACTATTTGGCGTTAAAGCAATGTTTACAACCTTTCTAGTTGAACTTTCACAACCATTTGAAGCATTCGTTTGAACTGCCCAATAATCTTCTCCATCAACTAATAATTCATTCATTTCTAGCGGTGAAATAGAAGTTTCTGTTGCATACCATATAATTTGATTTCCACTAACTTCTAAATGTGCAATTGTAGGTAAATCAGCAGCGCAAAATGTTTGATTGGTGTTTACTATTATAGCTTCTTCTACATCGGTTAAAGTAACTGTAATTTTTGTTCTTTCTATACTTTCACAATTTACAACGGTATTTATTTGTGCAGCCCAGTATTCTTTACCATTAACTAAAATCGTTGTACTATTTAAAGGAATAGTAGCTGTTTCTGAATCAAACCAAATGGCATTTTCATTTACTTGTAAATTGGCAATAGTTGGTTTATCAGCTTTACAAAACTGTTGATTTATATTTATAGTTGTTGGTTTTTGAAGATTTAAAATATGAGCTTTCACCATTAATCTATTCTTACTTATACAACCTGTGGTTATATTGGTTTGTGTTGCCCAGTAATCTTCCCCATCAATCAATAAATCTGTTGTGTTTAACGGAGTTGTTGAAAGTTCGGTATCATACCATTGAATGTTTGTACCATTGGCTATTAAATTTGCTATGGTTGCAGCATTATTAATGCAAAAAGATTGATTTTCTTGCAAAGTAGTAGGAGCTTGTGTTGAATTAATGGTTACGTTAACTTTAATTCTTTTTGCACTTTCACAACCGTTTGTTGTATTTGTAGCCCAATAAGCGGATCCATTTATTAAAAACTCGCTATTAGATAGTGCAATAATTGACGTTTCTGAACTATACCATTTTATAATATTTCCATTGATATTTAAATTTGATATAGTTGGATTGTCAATTTCACAAAATGATTGATTTACACTTGCCGTTGTAGGGGGGGTTACAACATTAATAATGACAGTTATAACAGTTGTTACGCTATTTTCACAACCAGTTGAAGTATCAATATTAGTGGACCAATAATCTTCTCCATTTATTAAAATATCATTTGGATTTAAAGCAACTGTTGAATTTTCTGAAGCATACCAAACTGTATTTTTAGGACTTAAACTCGCAATTGTAGGTTTTTCAATTTCACAATAAGTTTCAATTTTTTCTAGTTTTATTGGAGGAATTTTAGCATTTATTGAAACAGTTATTGGCAATCTTGAAACACTTTCACATCCTGTAATATTATCTGATTGTGTTGCCCAATAAGTTTTTCCATTTTCTAATATATCCGAACTATTTAATGGAATTGTTGAACTTTCTGAAACATACCACTTTATGTTTTCTCCAGTAGCTTGTAAATTAAATATGGTAGCGTTTTCATCAATACAAAAAGCTTGGTTTGATTTTTCTGTTGTTGGAGCTTGTAAATTTAAGATAGAAATAGTCACTTGATAAAGTGTAATTCCTTCACAATTTGAAGTTGTATTTGAAATTTTCGCCCAATAAGTTTGTCCGTTTATTAAAAGCTCATCACTAGCTATTGGAGTTTCAAAACTATTGTTGGAATACCATTGTAGATTGTTTTCTACAGCATTTAAATTAAAAACTGTGGCATTTTCATCTATACAAAATTGCAGATTTTTAATAATTGTATTTACAGGTAGTGTTTCAGTTAGAGTTACATTTACAACTATTCTAGAAGTACTTTCACAGTTTGTTAAGGCATCTTTTTGGGCCGCCCAATAAGCATACCCATCTATTAATAATTCCGAAGGGCTTAAAGGAATATTAGATATTTCTGAAGCATACCAAACAATATTAGAATCATTAACAAATAAATTTGAAACAGTAGGATTGTCTAATTTGCAAAAAATTTGATTCGTTTCTGTTAAAGTTGGTGGAGGAACTGAAATGATAGTAACATTTACAACAACTCTGCTAGCACTTTCACAACCATTTTGTTCTTTTTGAGCTGCCCAATAAGTTAAACCGTCAATTAATAATTCACTTGGGTCTAAAGGAGTTGTAGAAGTTTCAGAACTATACCATTGAAGGTTATTTCCATTGGCTGATAAATTTAGAACAGTTGGATTATCAACTTCACAAAAAGTTTGATTTGTTTCTGTTATAGTTGGTGGAGGAACTGAAATAATACTAACATTCACTGCTATCCTAGTGGCACTTTCACAATTTGTTAGAGCGTCCTTTTGAGTTGCCCAATAAGTTGCCCCGTCAATTAATAATTCAGAGGAGTTTAATGGAGCAGTAGCAGTTTCAGAAGCATACCATTCAATTGTATTTCCATTTGCAGCAAGATTTGCAACGGTTGGTTTATCTACTTCACAAAAAGTTTGATTTGTTATTGAAATTTCTGGAGGTGGAACGTTTTTAATTGTTACAGTTACAATGACTCTAGAGATACTTTCACAACCACTTGGTGAATTTTTATTTGAAGCCCAATAAGAAAGGCCATCAATTAATAACACTGTTGAGTCAAGTGGCGTAGTAGCAGTTTCAGAATCATACCATTCAATATCAGTTCCATTTGCAGTAAGGTTAGCAACACTTGGCGCATCAATTTCACAAAAAGTTTGATTGGTTTCAGAAACAGTTGGCGGTTGTACAGAAATAATTGTAACATTTACAGCAACTCTATTTGCACTTTCACATGTATTGTTTGTATTTGTTTGAGAAGCCCAATATGTTGAACCGT
Organism: Lutibacter sp.; assembly: GCF_016342705.1. Taxonomy (GTDB): domain Bacteria; phylum Bacteroidota; class Bacteroidia; order Flavobacteriales; family Flavobacteriaceae; genus Lutibacter. Next base: position 165,117 of record NZ_JAEINV010000003.1, read on the forward strand.
TAATTAACAATTCAGTAGGATCTATGGCAGCGGTATCAGTTTCAGAAGCATACCATTTAATACCGGTTCCATTTGCAGAAAGGTTTGCAATGGTTGGTGTATCAATTTCGCAAAAAGTTTGATTGGTTTCAGAAACAGTTGGCGGTTGTACAGAAATAATTGTAACAGTTACCATAACTCTAGTCACACTTTCGCAATTGGTTTGAGGATCTTTTTGTGCGGCCCAATAATCCTCACCGTCCATTAACAATTCAGTGGAGTCTAAAGGAGATGTAGAAGTTTCAGAACTATACCATTGTATGTTATTTCCACTTACAGATAAATTTGATATGGTGGGTTTATCAATTTCACAAAAGGTTTGAATTGTTTGATTGGTAGTTGGAGGAAGTGTTTTTTGTATGGTAACTGTAATATTTGCAGCGGCATCCGGGCAAATATTTAAAGTGCTTGAAACGGTATATGTGTAAACACCTTCAATATTAATTCCAGGCTCAAAAGCACCTAAATATCCACCACTTAAATTACTCGGCCCAGACCAACTTCCAGAAATATCAGGGGATCCGCCTAATAAATTAAATAAATCAGTTTTTACAGCGTCTTTTTCACACACATTAAAATTATTACTTGTTCCAGCATTTGGAGTTGTATCAATAAATACAGTTGTACTTACTCTTTCAGTACTTTCACAAGGAAACGAATTTTGTGATGCCCAATATTGTTTATTGTTTTCTAAAGGAACGTTAGGGTCTAGTGGAATTTCTGAGTTTTCACTATCGTACCAGCTAATATTTATCCCTGTTGCACTTAAATTACCTACCGTTGGGGTTGGTGGTGAGCAAAAAGATTGTATTGGAGCAACAATAGGTGGTTGAGGATCTACAACTGTCACAGTTGTTGGTAAACGGTTAGAAGTACAGCCATTTTCAGTTTGTTGCACCCAATATGTTTGTCCATTTGTTAAAGGTAAATTACTAGGAAGTAAATTCCCTCCAAATTGAGCACTATACCATTGAATATTACTACCAGTGGCAGATAATGTTGCAATTGTTGGATTATCACTTTTACATTTTCCAACAAATATATCTACACCAGAAGGATAGTTTCCATAAATAGCAACTGTAATAGCTAAACGAGGAGTACTACAACTTCCTCCCGAAATATCATCAGCATAATAGGTTTTTCCATTTAAAAGTAATGATGTTGGGTTTAGTTGATTACCACCAGTTGCACTGTCAAACCAAGCAATAGAGGTTGCTTGCACAACTAAATCTGAAATTTTTTTATTATCATTTTTACAAAATGATTGAGACGTAGCACCTGTGGGTGTCTGATTTGTACATTGTGAAAAAGATTCTTGAGTAACAGCAAAAAAAAGTACCAGATAAACTATTGATAGTAGTACTGAAAATTTCCCCTTTTTCATAGAATATATTTTTTAAGTTGTCGCTTTCAAGGCTAAATTTATTTACTTTTGAAAATGATTATAAATATATGGAAAAAAACCATTTATTTGTCAAAGCTAACGTTATATGTGTAATCAATTACATTTTGTAGTTATTTTACAAAGAAATTAGTTTAAGTGATGCTATATTTGTTAGAATATTTACTTTTGATTTTATAAATTTTTACTTCAAATGAATTTACATTTTATAGCAATAGGAGGAAGTGCAATGCATAATTTGGCATTAGCGTTATATGAAAAAGGGTACACTATTACTGGTAGTGATGATACTATATTTGAACCCTCTAAATCTAGACTAGAAAAAAAAGGGTTATTACCTGCAGAATTTGGTTGGTTTTCAGACAAGATAACTTCAAATATTGATGCCGTTGTGTTAGGAATGCATGCAAAAGCGGATAATCCAGAGTTGTTGAAAGCTAAAGAGTTAGGGTTAAAAATTTATTCCTATCCAGAATTTTTATATGAGCAATCTAAAAATAAAACACGGGTTGTAATTGGTGGTTCTCACGGAAAAACTACAATTACCTCCATGATTTTACATGTGATGCATTATCATTCTATTGATGTAGATTATATGGTTGGTGCCCAATTAGATGGATTTGACACAATGGTGCGTTTAACCGAAAAAAATGAATTTATAGTTTTAGAAGGAGATGAATACTTATCGAGTCCAATAGATTTGCGTCCTAAATTTCATTTGTACAAACCTAATATAGCTTTGTTAAGTGGCATAGCCTGGGATCATATTAATGTGTTTCCAACTTTTAAAAATTATGTGGAACAATTTTCAATATTTACCAATTCATTAACTAATGGTGGAATTATGGTGTATAATGAAGAAGATATAGAAGTGAAGAATGTCGTTGAAAAGTCTGAAAGCCCAATTAAAAAATACCCATATAAAACACCCGAATATAAAATTGTAAATGGCACAACGTATATTGAAACTTCTGAAGGAGAAATGCCGTTAGAATTTTTCGGAAAACATAATTTACAAAATATGGCGGGTGCTAAATGGATTTGCCAACATATGGGCGTTAATGAAGATGAATTTTATGAGGCAATTGCAAGTTTTAAAGGAGCGAGTAAACGATTAGAGAAAATTGCTGAAAATCAATCAACTGTTGTTTTTAAAGATTTTGCGCATTCACCAAGTAAGGTAGAAGCTACAACAAAAGCGGTTAAAAATCAATATAAAGATAGAAAAGTGTTGGCTTGTTTAGAGTTACATACCTATAGTAGTTTAAATGCTAATTTTTTGAAGGAATATGTTGGAGCGTTAGATTCAGCAGATGTTGCAGTGGTTTTTTATTCTCCACACGCATTGGAAATTAAAAAGCTAGAAGTAATTACAGAAAAACAAATTAAAGATGCTTTTCAGCGAAAAGATTTAATTGTATACACAAACCCTGCTGAATTTCAGGAGTTTATATTTAATCAAAATTTTGAAAACACAGCTTTATTGTTAATGAGTTCAGGAAATTATGGTGGTTTAGATTTAAATAAGTTTAAAGAAATACTAGAAACTGTATAGTCTATTTTAAGAAGTAATTGTTATTCCATTTTTTTTGTAATATACATTAATCCAATCCCTATTACAAAGGAAATGGCGATGTTCCAAATTGTTTTTTCACCATTAAAACTTGAATTTAATTGAGGAATTGCTGGTAGAAACTTAACTGTTATAAAACTATTTCCATTGTTTTTTAAAAACACAGGACTTCCTATTTGTTGTCCAGTTCCAGTATAAACTTTGCCTTTGTATTCAAATTCATAGCCAAATAAATACGTATATTGGTTTCTAATGGTTTCATTTCGTTCACCATATTCTTGTCTATAACTTGTTATTTTGGCTTTTGTTTCTGTTCCAAATAAGGTTAAACTCCCTAAAAAAAGTCCGTAAATAGTAAATAAAAAACCTATTGAAAAAATCAACCATTTACCAAAATTATTTTGTTTAATACAGTTCATAGTTAATGTGTAACTGATTGTATTCCAAATTTATATAATTTCTTTGGAAATTTAGGAAACTAATTGTAAATTTATTGAGCTACTAAACAAAAATCAAAACAGGTCTGAATTAACACAATTATTAATTGATGTTTTAAATTAGATGGTTATGAAAAGTTTTTGTTCTTATTTATTGTTTTTTTTCTTTTCATTAATAATATATTCTCAATCAGATCAAGGTTTTTATCAAGATGAATGGACATATTTACCCTCGGACACAGAAATTAACAATGCACTAAACGCCACGTATGGTTTAACTCAAGGATGTGTGGCTGGTACAGCAAAAATTGACACTGATCTTGAATTATCTAAAATTCTTAAATATCATAATAAGAAATTAGCTGGACAATATGAACCTTCAAGAATATCATTTGTAAAAATATATGTATATTATCCATATATAGTTGGAAATAAAATACAAAGATATCATTTGGTTCAGGATCATGAAACAGGAAAGTTTGCTTTTAGATATAGTTTTTGTGCAGATTGCCCAACTACTCTTTTGGAAACTTATGATGAAGAATATAATTTTATTAAAAATTCAGATGATTTCGCTTTTGGTTTTGCTCCTCCAATGGGTTCATCATCATCAACTTCAACTAATTCGGGAACCGATATAGATGGCATTGTTTCAACTGAAGGAGAAGAAAGTGAAATTCCTTGGGAACTTGTTATTGGAGGTTCAATTGCTGCGGCTGTAGCTGCAATAATTAGAAAAATATTAAAAAAAACAGCTACTTCTAAAACAACAAAACCCAATAAAAATAAAAAGGAGAAAAAAGAGGACGAAGAGGATGCCAATTACATTTTACAACTGAATAAAAACAGCTTTCAATTAAAGTTAAACGAACCAGAAAATTTAGATATTCAAATTTGGAAAGTTACATCAAAAGGTGAAAAAAGATGTTCTGCGATCATACAAATTCAAAACTTTGAAAAAGCACTAAAAATAACTCCAACAACGGGTGTAAATAGTTTACAAGCACAATTACTACTTGAAAAGCAACCCAAAGAAACGAGTTTTACTATTTTGGTAAACGCTAATGCTGAAGGTCATGAATTTCAAAAAGAGGTTAGTATTCAGCCTTTTGGTGAACTACAAATTGTAATAGAAACGCTACCGGATAACAAAAGAACTTTACGGCCAGATACATATCAAACCATTGCTTGTTATGCGCAAGTTGTAGATGAAAACGGTAAATGTATAGCCGATTTAACAGAAAAAATTCAGTTTGTACCAAAAAGTGATTGGTTAGATTTATCAACAAGTATCATTGAAAATAGTAAAAAAGGCCTCAATATAGGATGTACAAATCCAAATCCAAATGCTTCAATTCCAAACCCTCCAAAATCTGTAATTGTTAAAATTATAATGGATGATGTTGCAGAAGGAGTAGAACCTTTGCAGACAGAATTAGAAATTGCATTAATAGATTGTAAACTAGAAGTAGAAATTACGGAATGCTCGTTTCCTGTAATTGATGATTTAAGTGAAGTGACCTTTGATGCTTATATAGAAAATCCTGATGGAGAGAAAGATTGGAATTTTAATGGAGAATACCGCAAAGGAATTGACCTAGATGAACCACTTACAGAAATTAGTATTAGTAGAAAATCTGAAACAGAAGTTAGTATTACACTTACTGGTCCTATTTTAAAACCTGGTGATGATGAAACGTTTTTGAATAAAACGTTGGTTATTTTTGCCGCACAAGGTGAAGAAAAACCATTGGAAAGACACATAAGCGTTACCGTTTCGCAAGTTGGATTATTTGTAAAACATGGAGTGGAAGGTAAAAATGAATTGATGTTTACAGCTGATAAGCCTTTTGAATCTAATTTAGATTTTGCCCTTTATAAATTTGATAAAAATACCAATCAAATCATAGTAGATAAAGATGGTTTAGACAATAAATTGACATTTGAATTGCAAAACGAGGATCAGGAAAGTATCAATTTTGTAAGTGTTTTGCAACCAACTTTTAAATATGACACATTGGTTTCTAACATACCATATGGCCGTTATATATTTAAAACACAAGAAGATATTCCTGGTTTTGGTGATATTAGAACATTGAATTATTTAGTAAAGGCACCATTTGGAATGGATGACAATCCGGAAGTTTTTGAACAAGTATTAAAAGTAAGAGTCCGAACTTTTGGTATTGGAAAAGAATTCCCCGAATGGGTTGAAGCTTATGAACAATGTAAAACCATCATCAATAAATATGTTCCTGCTGGCGAATCACGAAATAAACTAAATGATATATTAGAAAAACGGAAATATACTTTAGGTGCTGAAGGCTTAACCAAATTAAGAAATAATATTTGGGAAATTGCCCAAAATTTAATATTAGCTGAAGGAGCAGAAGGTTATAAAAATATGGAGGTTTGGGCAAATCGAATAACCGTAACACTTGAGTGGACAGAATGGGCTGGAGATTTGGCTTTTAATGCATTAATGGCATATTATTTAAAAGGAGCTGGAGCAACAGTAACTGGATTGTCTAAAGGAATTATAATTGAAGCTTTGAATTTTTACATTTATGAAAATGATAAAGGTTGGGATGCTTTTGCAGATAGACAATATGAAAAAATAATTCCATTATTAATGAATGTTGCCAAAGGAAGGATTATAAGCATCGAAAACATTGAACTGGTTGTCAAAAAGAATAAAGTTTTAGCCTGGACTATTTTCATCAGTTGTGAATTTTTATACAATTTGTATCAAACAAAGTCTGTTGTGGAAGCAGCTAAATTAACAGCAGCTCAAATGCGAGATGAATTAATTATGCGTAAAATAACCGCTCAATTACAAAAAAACGCATTAAAATATAATGTGAAATTCACATCACCTGATGAAGTTTTAGATGATTTGGTGAAAAGTGTGAAAACCGTAAATGGCGAAGAAATTATAGATCCAAAAAAATTATTGGAATTTATGCGAGATCCTGCAGCAGTGAGAACCATAAAAAAACACGGAACGGAATGGATGAAACAGGTTTTTGAAAAATCACGTGATAAAATTTATCAAAAACACGATGCTGATCTTAAAAAATATATTTCTGAAACCTACAAAATTGACCCAAATGATATAAAAATAGATGATTTCAGAACACCTGGAACAGGAGGAAAAACCAATCTTAATACCGATAGAGATTATAGGGTATTACGAAAAGTGAAAACTGAAAGTGGCGATGTTTGGATAGAAGTTCAAAGTCCAAATTGGAAACAAAAATCGTATGAAATTTTTGGAGAAACCACAGGTAAACCTTTTGGAGTGGATGCACTAGAATGGGCTGAAAGGCATCAACAACGAGGAACAGATAGATTTGATGCTGAAGCCTGTAAAGATTATGCCGATAACACATACAATCCAAGCACAGGTGAAGTCAATAGAAATAAACCTAATATTTTACAAGTAAAAGAAGGCAAAGGCCGTTTGATTGACTCCGAAGAATTGGGTAATATGTATAAAAATAAAGTGAATAATGCACTAGATCCAGGAATGGAACCCGAAGCTTATGCGCAAGCACAAAAAGGAGTGAAAACGTTAAAAGAGGTTCGAGATGGTTATGGAGTTCAAGGTCTGGATGTTCCTGAAATTCCAGATAGGTTAAAAAAAGCAATGGATATTGTTGAAAAAGCTCACATAGATGCTAGCGCTACACCGGAACATTTAAAAATGCTCAACGAACAGCTTAAAGATTTAAAATATGAAAATGTAGGGGATGTAGCTAAAGATATGGCTGAGAGTTTTAAAGATTTGAAAAAACACGACTCAAATGATCCTAGACAGGTAATTTTTGGTTGGTAATACTAATAAGAATGTTGTATAATTTATAAATCTTAATTAAAGATGTCCTATTGCTCAAATTGTGGAATAAATAATCCTTTGGAAGCTAAATTTTGCCCTTCTTGCGGTACTAAAATAGGTATTGAAGCTTCAAAAAAACACCTTTCGTCCTACAAAGAAAAGATGTACAAAAATACAATTATAGGCCTAAAAAATGAAGGTAAAAAAATTGTAGAAAACAAAGCCAAAGAAGTATTTAATTCCGCACTGTCAAAAAGTAAAAATATTTCAGAAGAAAGCCAAAGTATTTCTGAAGTTTTTAAGGCAACAAAAACTTTTAATAATGAAGTAGAAGAGCCAAATTCATCAACAAAAAAAATAAATAAATGGACTTGGATATATATAATCATCACTGTTTTATTATTGTATTTTGGAAATCAATCTGAAGAAGTTATAGGAGTTTTAATTTTTTCTATATTAATTCTAGGTATTGTTTTTTTTAGAAGAAAAAAAGAAAAACCATATAATTGGTTGGTTAAAATTATTATAGGTGTTCAACTCATTTTTTTAGTTGCATTGGTTGCAGATAGATTAGAAAATTTTTCAGCTATTACAATTTTATTTATAGGATTATTAATTACTAATATAATGTTATTATTAAAAGGAAATAATTCATAAAAGTTATGTCAGTATATTGTCAAAATTGCGGAGTTAAAATTATTGAAGGAGCTAGTTTTTGTGGAACATGTGGCATAAAAGTAACTTCAATTAAAACAGATAATAATGTTTGTTTTAACTGTGGATGTTTTGTGAAAAAGGATGATAAATATTGTCCAGAATGTGGAGAAATCCTAAGTAATTTAAATAAACAAACAGAATTCAAAATAAAGGAAATAAATGAACCAACAGAGAATATTTATAAGCAAGTTGTTGAAAGTACCGTAAATAAACCAATATATACTAAAAAAAATAACAAGCCAGGTTGTTTTAAAAAACTATTTAAAACATTTTTATGGATTGTTGGTTTTTTGTTTGTTGGTTTAATAGTTCTTTATTTTATTGGAGATGCAGAAGAAAACCCAATTGTAGATAAAACAAGAAATAAAGTTGGGTTAGAACAAACTATTTCAGATGAAGAAATGAAATTACCTTTAATGAAAGTACGTAATGCTAATCTTGTTATTACTGAAACTATTAGGTATACTATTTCCCCGAGTAGTAAATTTCAACAAATCAATTACGGTAATAAAATAAAAGTTAGTATTCCTGCAAGTTTTAATAGTTTTGAGCAATCACTTGCAATTAGTAAAGCTGCTGTTAATAAAGCTATAATGGTTGAAGATCGTAAACCATTATTTTTAGTTGATCTTACACTAGATAATGGTAAGCAACCAAATAAACCGGTTCAATTATCATATAAATTTGATGCAAATGAATTAAATCCAAATTTAACTATTGAAGAGCAATTAGACGCTTTTCGCTGGGATGAAGAAGGTGGTGGATGGGTGAGTTTACCTATACATATTGATTATGAAAATAATATTGTTTCTGCATATGTAGATCACTTTTCTCCTATAGGTTTTTTTTCCACTGTAATTGATACAGTAATAAAAGCTAATGATAAAATAAATGAAAAAATTGATGAACTTGATGAGCGTATATGGAACAATATGTATATTACTCCAGAAGGAAATTTTAGAATTTACTATTCAAAAAGTACTATAGATAATAGTCTTCATTTTAATAATAAAACTTGGAAACATAATTTTACAAGATCAAACTATTCCTATAATAAAGCGTATCCAAATTACATTCAAGATATGGGTTATTTCTTGGAGACTAGTTTAAAAAGGTATGTTGAAGCTGGCTTTTCAAATCCAGCATCTGATAAGGAAATGTTTAATAGTACTTATAAAAAACCTATTACGGTTAAATTAGACTCTTATTATTCTAAAGTTTCTAGTTTTGAAAATCCTCTTTCTAATAACTCGCAAGGTTTACCAAGTTACGAAAAGATTTACGAAAGAATACATATTCCATCGTTTGAGACTTCAGATTACAAAAGAGCACAAATTGTGCTTGCTCATGAGCTATTTCATAGAATGCAAGCGCAGTATTACGGTGTTTTAGGAATGGCTAGGCCAGCTAATAATTGGTTTATTGAAGCAACAGCTGAATACGCAGCTTATGAAATTGCTTGGCCAAGTCAAAAAGATAAAATGTCGAATTTTACAGGAAGTGATTATCTTAAATATTCAATAAATTCCTCAGGCAGTAAAAAAGGACTTGGAGGTAAAGGTTGGACAGACCAAGGATATGAATACAAAACATCCATTTGGATTAAATATTTAGTAGCATCGGGTGTTAAACTTAAAGATCTAATTGAATATGATGCTGCAGATTATTATAAACCACTTTACAGTCAGCAAAAATTCTTATGGAATACTTTAAAGAATAATATGGGGGATATATATCGCAAATTTTCTATTGATATGTTTTTTTCAAAGAAAAGCCCATTAAGTAAATTTGATTTTAGTCTTGACCTTGCAACCAATTTTTACAACTGGGATATTGAAAAAATCAAAGAAAAATCTCAAGAGTTTACTATGGGAAATAAGTTTAGTGCACAAATGGGTGTAGTAAAAGTTAATATTAAAAACCAACAATCTAAATTAGTGCTCATAACTTTAGAAGAAAAAGAAGTAATAGGACAAACTGTTGATATAGTTATTATAAATGAAGCTACAAAAAAAACAACTACTATTGGAACGCTATTTAAAAAAGAAGATAAAAAACTTATTTCAGTAAATAATGGTGATCTTATTAGTTTAGTTCTATGCAATAGCGATTATGGAGGCGGTACAACCAAAGTAACAGTTAAAGATGTAAGCCCTCAGTTAATAATTACACCTTCAGAATTGCTTGATGCTGTTAGCAATAAAGCCTATAGTTTTGAAATATCAGCAAAAGATATTATTGATGTTATTGAAAAAGTAGATATTGAGTGGGATTTTAGCGATAACACTGAAAAAAGTACAGGTTTTCAAAATAGTATTATACCAAGTTCAGGTGAAGTAAAAATTAAAGTTGCACATACCTATGAAGAAAGCGATAAAGAACAAACCTATCCTTTAAAAGTAATTTTAAGAGAAAGCAGTACAAAAAAAGTTTTAGCAATGGCTGAAGCAAATATACTGTTAAAGTTACCTAAACCTACCGTTTTTATTACAACACGGCATCTTATTGGTCCTCCAGGAGCAACATTTGATGTAACTGCTAAAGCATCACCAACAGACACTTACAACTTCAAATGGTATATTCAAGGTATGAGTAATTCATATACGTATCAAGGAGAAGAATCTACTTTTACACCGGTTGCTAAAAAATTAGGTAAGTATAATGTAAACGTTAAACTTTATAATTTAAAAAATGAATTTTTAAGTGAAGATAATGTGACTATTTATGTGGAAGAAGATGAAAAAACAAAAGAATTGACAGATATTGACGGTGGTAAAGTAAAGAAAGTTATATATCGCTGTGATACAAATTATTATGGTTGCAATGTAAGTCCTTCTGGCGAGGTAATGTTTGAAAACTCTGTAAAAGAAATGGAAAAGGTAATTAATGATTTTATAAAACAAGGCCGCACTGAAGATGCTGAAAAAGCAAGTAAAAACTTAGCAAAAATGAAAGCTGATTTCCAATTAGAAAAAGATACAACATCTTGTAATTGTCAAAGAAAACGAACCCCGACAATAATTTATGAATAGGTGCGCTTATCCAAAATTTTGTATTTGCATAAGAAAAAGTTACACAGAAGAAGAAATGGATAAATATAGAAAAACCATCCGCAAAACAATTAGAAATATTTAAATTATGAAATACTGTTCAAATTGCAATACTGAGTTAAAGGAAGAAACAAAATTTTGTACAAAATGTGGAATTTCATTAATTGATAATCACACAAATAATAATGATATTAACCTAGTTGAAGAAAGTTTAAACCAACCAAATAAAGGCAAAAGATTTTCTATTGCACTCTTAGTAATGGTAGTTTTAGCAATATTGTTTTTTATTGGAAAATTTTTTATGGAAGATATTGTGCCTTCAGAACAACCATTTTCTATTGAGGAACAATTGTCAAAAATTGAAGGTGAATGGCACGATCCTACTGGTGTTATTTTAGGGAATAATGATGCGATTATTGAATTCAATAAAAAAGGAGATGTAGTGATTGGAAAAGATGAAAATAATTTGTTTTCCGCTAAAATAACCCCTTTTGGCGCTAATAATTATCAGGCAATAGTGACGTTGAGAGGTGTAGAAGGAGATTTTGAATTGCATTTTTATGAAGAAGAAAACAAATTGGTGTTTTTTAGCACTTTAACAAAAAGTAGTTGGTATTTAAAAAAGAATAATTAAAACTAAATGATATGAAATTTTGTACTAATTGTGGCGAAGAATTAAATGAAGGAGCTAAGTTTTGCACAAATTGTGGTGTTAAAATTATGGATGGAAATTTTAAAGATGAAACCTCAGAGGAAAAGAAGCAAAAACCTACCTCAGAGCTTCCAAACGATTTGACTTCAAATGCATTAAAACAAATAAATAATGTCATTTCACTTAAAAATAATCAAACAAGTATTGTAAAAAAATCAATGTACTCAGCGTTATTTTTTGGGTTAGTCATATTAATTGCCATCATGAATTTTGATACAATGCCAATTCATCCTGCAATTGCTTTTCTATCATTTTTCTTTTTATTATCGTCTTTGGTAATTGGTTTTATATTTAGAAGTCGTGAAACAAAATTACAATCGTTAATATCAGGTGAAAATTTAATAGCCGCTTGGACCTTAACAGATAGTGAAAAGCGTAATTACGTAGATTTCTTGTATAATAATGAAAAAGCTAAAAATAAGGGTTTGCTTATTGTTATTTCGGTTTTGGCAATTGTAATTTTTGGAATATTTATTTTGGTAATAGAAGAAGGTAAGTTATTTATGTTTTTAACCCTAATAGGATTACTAGCTTTTGTTTCCTTTTTTGCTTTTGGAATGCCCTACTATTATAAAAATCAAAATTTAAAAAACGATGGTAAAATTTTAATAGGAAAGAATTTTGCCTATATCAATGGGTTTTTTCATAATTGGGATTTTCCCCTTTCAGGAATTAAAAAAGCTAAGATTATAAAAGAGCCGTTTTATGGTTTATATATAAAGTATTATTACACAGATAGAACATTTACAAATACAGAAGAATTGAATATCCCTGCTTCAGAATGGGTTGATTTATCGCCATTGCTAGCAGTATTAAATAAAGAGTAACTTAAACAAAATATAAGATGGCTTATTCACTAAAAATTCACGATCCTAGATTTGACAAGTATTTAAAAAATACGAAAGATTATAGATACCAGTTTGGTTTTGCTTTGGCAATTATAGCCATTGTAGGTTTTTATTTATATGGAGAAATGAGTGATGAAATGGACAATCCAGAAGCACTTCATATAGGATTAGGAATTGGTGGAATGTTTTTTTTAATTGGAGTTTATGCTGCGCTTTCCGTTAAAAAAACACCAACTTGGGATGGAGAAGTAGTAGAAAAAGAAATTATTGAAAAAGAAAAAAGCACAGATTTTGTTGTGTATATAGAAGATCAAGAACATCAAAAACATGAAATTAGATCAGAGAATGATGCAACTTTGTATAATTATTATAAAATAGGGGAGAAGGTTCGTTATCATGGAAAATTAAGATCTTATGAGAAATTTGATAAATCAAAAGATGACATTATTTTTTGCAATGCTTGTGCTTTTATGCACGAGATTGATGAACACATTTGTAGAAATTGCGGATGCCCATTGTTAAAATAAAATACTAAAAAAAGATTATTTAATTTTTCCTCCAGAAGAATGGCGTTAATAAAATTAAAACCGTAAATAATTCAAGTCTTCCTATTAGCATTAAAAATGAACAAAACCATTTAGCAGGTATAGTTAAATGTGCAAAATTATCAACCGGACTAACAGAACCTACTGCAGGACCAATATTTCCTAAAGATGATGCGGCAGCTCCCATAGCTGATAAAAAATCTAATCCAAAAAAAGTTAATAATAAACTGCTTACAATAAAAATAAGCATATACAATACAAAAAATGATAATATGTTGTAAATGATAGTTTTAGGAACGCTTCCGCCATCATACCTTACCGGAATTATGGCGTTTGGATGCAATAATTTTTTAAATTCATAAAAACTACTTTTTATCATAATAATATGCCTAACAACTTTAATTCCACCACTAGTAGATCCAGCAGAGCCACCAATAAAAAAGAGTGAAAATATAATAGCTGTTACCATAGAATTCCACATAGTAAAATCTGCAGACACAAATCCTGTGGTGGTTAAAACGGAAACTACAGAAAAAGCGGCATGCCTAAATGCATTTTCGGTTTCTCCCCAAGTGTAAGCGTGTTGCAAACTAGTTTGTAAATCGGAATCTTGATAATTTACAATTAAATAAGTAATTAAAAGAGTAACCCCAATTGTTCCAAAAAAGTAATACCTAAACTCTTCACTCTTAAAAACTTTTCTAATTTTTCCTTTTAAAGCAAAATAAGTAAGCACAAAATTTGCACCAGCAATAAACATAAAAATAATGATGATGTATTGAATGATAGGAAAAGAATCATAATGTGCAATACTTGCATTTTTTGTTGAAAAACCACCCGTGCTCATAGTTGCCATAGCGTGATTAATAGCATCAAACCAAGTCATTCCTGCAATTTTTAAAAGAAAAAATTCTGTAAATGTTAATATAAAATAAATTAACCAAAGTCTTTTAGCGGTTTCGGTAATTCTTGGATGCATTTTATCAGCTGATGGTCCTGGTGCTTCTGCCATAAATAATTGCATACCACCAATTCCTAATAATGGTAAAATGGCAACTGTTAAAACAATAATTCCCATACCACCAATCCAATGTGTTGCACTTCGCCAAAATAAAATACCTTTTGGCATAGATTCTATATCTGTTAAAATAGAAGAACCTGTAGTTGAATACCCGGAAAGTGTTTCAAAAAAAGCATTGGTATATACGGGGATAGAGTTAGTGAATACATAAGGTAACGTTCCTGTAATGGTTAGCATTAACCATCCTAAAGTAACAATTAAATACCCTTCTTTTTTTCCAAGATTTTTTTTTGCATTTCTATTAAAAAACCATAGAATAAAACCAATTACTATGGTGGTAAGTCCAGCTTGTAAAATTCCCCATTTTTCAGATTCACCGTAATACATGCTAAAAGGAACTGCAAACAGCATAAACATTCCATTTAACATAGAAGTTAATCCTAAAAAACTGATGATGATTTTAATATTAAGTCCTTTCATAAATTAGTTAAACAGTTTCTCTACTTTATGAATAGCTTCAGGCAAGCAAAATACAACAGCTTTGTCACCTGCTAAAATTTGAAAATTACCAAAAGTCATATGTGCTACTCCATTTCTAATGACACCCCCAAAAACAGCTTTTTTGGAAATGTTTATATCTTTTACCAGTTTTTTTGTAACAAATGAATTTTCTTTTACTCTAAATTCTAAAACTTCAGCATCTACATTATGTAAATTGGCTAATTTTAAAACATCTCCTTTTCTCACGTGTTTAAATATAGCACTAGCAGCTAATAGTTTTTTATTTATAAGTGTATCTATACCAATGGTTTGAGAAATATTAATGTAATCCATGTTTTCAACCAAGGCAATTGTTTTTTTAACACCCTTAGATTTTGCAACTAAGCACGACATAATGTTAGTTTCTGAATTTCCTGTTACAGCTACAAAAGCATCCATCTCAGAAATATTTTCTTCTTCTAAAAGTTCAACATTTCGTCCATCACCTTTTATAATTAAAGCACTAGGAATTTTTTCGGCTATTTCTTTTGCGCGTTCTTTATTAATTTCAATTAATTTAATATTGAATTTATTATCACATAAACTTCGTGCAGCTTTTACCCCAATTTTACCACCACCTAAAATCATCACATCTTTAACTCCAAATTGGGTTTTCCCCATTAATTTGTAAAGTTTTTTAATACTTTCTTTTGGAGCAGAAAAATAAATTTGATCATCGGCTCTATACACTGTATTTCCTCTTGGAATGATAGTTTCGTCAGATTTTTCTGGTTTTATGGCAATTGTTATAAAATCTATATCCGAAAATTTTTCTCTCGCTTCTTGAACGGTTAAGTTTATAAGCGGCGAGTTATAGTCTAATGTACTTCCTAAAATATTTAAGGTGCCATTTTCAAATTGAATGGTATCGTTAAACGCAGATTGATTTAATAACATTTTAATTTCATCAGCAGCTAATTCACCAGGAGAAATCATATTATCTATCCCTAATTCAACAAAATCAATTTCAGAATTTTGGGTAAACTCGTGGTTAGAAATTCTAGCAATTGTTTTTTTAGCCCCCAATTTTTTTGCTAAAACAGCAATGGTAAAGTTGGTATTTTGAGATTCAGTAACCGCTAAAAAAATATCAGCTTTATCAATATTTATTTCTTTTAAAAGTTTTATGGAAGTAGCATCACCACGCTTGGTAATTACATCAATATGGTTACTTGCGTACTCTAATTTTTCAGCATCTGTATCAACAAGGTAAATATCTTGCGATTCAAAAGAAAGAAGTTTTGCTAAATGAAATCCCACATCTCCTGCACCAGCAATTATAATTTTCATATATTGATTATTTGTTACAAAGATATTACTCTTATCTTTGATAAAAAAATTTGCGTATGAGATATGAAAATAATTCAATATCAATTAAATACTGGGCGGAAGATGATAGGCCGCGTGAAAAATTGATTTTAAAAGGTAAAACAGCTTTGTCTGATGCTGAGTTAGTTGCAATTTTAATAGGTTCAGGAAGTAAAAATGAAAGTGCGGTTAATTTGGCGAAAAGAATTTTAGCTTCTATTGATAATAATTTAAATAGTTTAGGAAAATTAACAGTTGAAGATTTACAAAAATTTAAAGGAATTGGTGAAGCAAAAGCCATTTCAATAATAACGGCATTGGAGTTAGGAAGGAGACGAAGACTAGAAGCAGCTTTGGAACTGCCAAAAATAAGTAGTAGTAAAGCTGTTTTTGATATTATGCAACCTATTATTGGTGAATTAAAGCACGAAGAATTTTGGGTCATTTATTTAAATAATTCTAACAAGGTGTTGTATAAAGAACAATTAAGTAAAGGAGGTTTAACGGGTACATTAGTAGATGTTAGATTGGTGTTTAAAAAAGCACTGGATTTATACGCTACAGCCATAATTTTGTGTCATAATCATCCGTCAGGAAAATTACAACCAAGCAATGCTGATAAATCAATTACACAAAAGTTGAAGCAAGCAGGAGAAACATTAGATATAAAAGTTTTAGACCATTTAATTGTTACTGAAAATGCTTATTTTAGCTTTGCTGATGAAAATATTCTTTAGCGAATAAAATACTTTTACAAATTATGAGTTTTGATTTAATTTAAGACAAATAACCAACTATTTAAAAAGATGCTCCTAGTTTATACACACAAAATTACACCAAGACTCAATTATATTTTTAAACATATTTTTGTTAGAATATTACAAATTCCAGTAAGTTTTACCACCAAAGTTGAAGAGTTTGTGGTTCATAGCGGGCCAAAAATAACGTATTCAAAATCACCCTTAGGTTCGGAGTTTTTTATAAGAAGTCATGATATTTTATTTGAACAAGGAATTAATGATATAGATATTAAGGTGTTAACATGGGATACTATTCCTTGTTTTTTTCCTGCAGGTGAATTTTCATCAATTCCTTATGATATTTTTGCAGCAAGTTTTTATTTAATTAGCAGATATGAAGAATATTTACCTCACGTGAGAGATATTCATGAACGATTTCCATCAAATGAAAGTTTAGCTTTTGAAAATGGATTTTTAGAAAAACCAGTAGTAGATATTTGGGCATTTAAATTTTTAGAGCTGTTAAAAGAAAAGTTTCCAAATTATACGTATAAAGAGAGGTCATTTAATATGATATCAACGATAGATGTTGATATTGCGTTTTCATACAAAAACAAAGGAGTTATAAGAACTTTTGGAGGGTTTTTTAAAGACTTTGTTCAATTTAGATTTGTAAATATTTGGTATAGATTATTAACAATTCTTAATTTTAGACAAGACCCATATGATACCTTCTCCGAAATTTTAAAAATTAAAAAAGAATTAAACTTAACCACACTTTTTTTCTTTTTAGTGGGCGATTATACCACGTTTGATAAAAATATTTCCTCTTCAAATAATAAATATAGGTCATTGGTAAAATCTGTTGCAGACTATGCTAAAATTGGATTGCATCCATCATATTATTCTCATACAGATGCCGCTCTTTTAAAGAAAGAAAAGCTGCGTTTAGAAAATATAATTAATACACCAATAACTTTTTCTAGACAGCATTATTTACGGTTAAGCATTCCAGAAACTTATCAAAATTTAATTGATTTAGATATTGAAGAAGATTACACCATGGGTTATGCAAGAGTTGTTGGATTTAGAGCCAGTACTTGTACGCCTTTTTATTTTTATGATCTTGATTTTGAAATTCAAACACCTTTAAAATTGTACCCATTTGCATTTATGGACGGAACTTTAAAAGATTATATGAAATTAACCAATGAAGAAAGTTTAGCCAAAATATTACAATTAAAAGATGAAGTTCAAAAGGTAAATGGTACGTTTATTAGCTTGTTTCATAACAATACATTGAGTGAAAATGAGGAGTGGAAAGGATGGAGTACCATTTATAAACAAATGTTGAGTTAACCGCATGATTCAATATTTAAAGAACAATGAAATTGATTTTAAGAAGTATGATGCTTGTATTGAATCAGCAATAAATTCTCGAATTTATGCGTATAGTTGGTATTTAAATTGCGTAGCCGATAATTGGGATGCATTGGTGTTGAATGATTATGAAGCTGTGATGCCATTACCGTGGCGACAAAAATATTTTATAAAGTATATTTATCCACCAGCTTGGACTCAGCAATTAGGTGTTTTTTCAAGTGCTGAGGTACATGAAACACTTATGGAGGAGTTTGTAAATTCTATTCCTAAAAAATTTAAAAAAATTACCATTCAGTTTAATTCTCAAAACAATGTGAGTTTAATAAAAACTGAAAAGAGAATCAATTATGTATTGGATTTGAATAAGCCTTATGAAACACTTCTTAAAAGTTTTAGGAAGGATAGAAAATACCGTCTAAATCAAATTAATAATAAAAAATTTATTATTAAAAACACTACCATTGATGAGCTTATTTTGCTCGGAAAAATCGATTATTCATATTTAAAAATTGAAAATAAAAGTTATCAGAACTTAAAAAGTCTTTCAGAAATAGTTTTAATTAATGATTCGGGTTTTTTATTAGGTGTTTATGATGCTAATAATCATTTTTTAGGAGGTTCAATGTTTTTAAAGGATAATACGAGGGTAACCTATTTGTATTCCGTTGCTACTGAAATGGGCAAGAAAAATCACGTAATTAGTTTAGTTTTAGCCAATGTAATTAAAGAGTTTTCATTAAGCAATTTTGTATTAGATTTTGAAGGTTCTATGATAAAGGGGATTTCAAGTTTTTATAAAAGTTTTGGGGGGAAAACGGAAGAGTATTCTAGTTTTCAAAAATCAATTCAATTATTTTAGAAATTCTGAGTAAATTTTAGGGATTTTTTTATTAAATATAATTTTAGAAAAATCTTCTATATACTCCTCCTTTTTTTTGATTACTTGACAAGGATTACCAAAAGCAATTGAGTTTGAGGGAATATCCTTTACAACGACACTTCCTGCTCCAATTACCACGTTATTACCAATTTCTACGCTTGGCAAAACAATACTATTTGCACCAATCCAAACATTATCACCAATAATAATAGGACTGCATTTAACATGTTTTCTAAAATTAGAAGTATCATGGTTTGATGAAATTATTTTTACACCAGGACCTAATTCAATGTTGTTTCCAAAAAAAATTCCGTTTGTAGCTTGAATATAATTGTTTAAATTATCCCCAGGATCGCATAAAATGCCTTTTTTTATATTTTGATGATCTATTACCTTTGAAGTGAAATGTACTGGCCATTTTACTTTGGGATTTAATCTAAATAGCTTTTGTGGAATTAAATAATGAAAAAATAGGACACGATATTTTATGTAATCATATTTTGGTCTGTAATATTCTGGATAGGCTAAATTAATAATCCATCCAAAAATAAGGAAATCAATTTTTTTAAATTTAGTCGTTTTATTCATGTTATGACTTTAATTCTTTTAATCTCTTCATGAAATAAATTAGCAATGCAATATATCCAAGACCACCAAATATAGATAGAAAAATAATTGTATTTATTAAGCTATTACTTAAATAGCCAAATAAAATAGCTGCTAAATTTACAAATAATAAGTAACTGTTAAATATTAAGCTCACATGATTCTTATTGAGTACAATTATAATATTACTGATTGGATTAAACGATGACCTTGCTAATATTAAAAATGATAATATTAAAGTGTATAGCCTTAAGTCATCCCAATTTTTATCAAATAAAAGTTCTAAAAAGTAAATTCCAATAGTATTTATTAAAATTATAAATATAATCATTATCACTATGTTTGTTAATACTATTTTTTTTGTTAAAGCAAATAAGTTTTCTTTTGAGGTGTAAAACATTTCAGAAGATTTTTGATAATATACTTGTGAAATTGATGATGAAATTAAAAAAAGGGGTGTGCCTAATAACTTTAAACTTAAGAAGTAAACACCTGAATCATTTAAATTAAAATAGGTAACTATTAAAATTGGCATTAAGTTAATAGCGAGGCTATTAATAAGAGTTGAAGGGAAATTATATTTTAAAATTGATTTACTTGTTTTGATGCTATTTTTTAATTGTTCAATATCAATTTTATTAAAGTACTTTTTGTTTTTCTTTAAATAATAAATATTTATAATAAATATTGAAAGAATGTTACCAACCACCAGCCCTGATAAATTAAATCTAACAAATAATGCAAGCTGAAAACAAATGTTAAAAATAACAATAAGTACTTTGGCATTTGAAATTGGTATAAACTTTTTTCTAAATGTAAAAAAAGACTCATGAATTTTATTAAAAGAGAATATAATTGAGGCTAAAATAGAAAGAGATATAACACTCAAGTTTAATGATGTTAAATCAAAAAACTGAACTAAAAAAATATAAATAATAAATGAAATAAATGCCATTATTAAACTAATAATAAAAAGAGAGTTCATTAAGTTTTTACTTTCATTTTTGTTTTTTATAGTAATTATTAGATTATCTAACTGAAGTGTGTTTATTATAGTCAAGACACTTGAAATACTAATAAATAGACCAAAAAATCCATAAGCTTCAGAGCCATAAATTTTTGCTAAATAGATAGATCCAATAACGCCAATTATTTGGGCAATTATAGTTCCTCTAAACATTGAAAGAATATCCTTTTGAAAAGATGTTATTTTTATATTTTTGAAATGATTTAACACCAAAATATTTTTTTCAAATATACTTTAAATTAAAATCATATATTCAAAATCAATTAATATTGATATTTTTACCCTATGAACAACATCAAACACATATTTTTCGATTTAGATCACACACTTTGGGATTTTGAAACCAATTCAGATATTGCATTTGAAGCCATTTTTAAAAAATATGGCGTAAATGCCAGTTTAGAAAAGTTTTTAAATTATTACCGTAGTATTAATGAAAACTATTGGAAACTATACAGAGAAGAACGTATTAGTAAAGAAGAGTTGCGTATTGGTAGGTTAAGAGATGCATTTGCCAAAATTAAGTATCAAGTAGATATGGAATTAATTGATAATTTATCAGTTGATTATATTGAATACCTCCCAAAAAACAATCAACTTTTTGATGGTACGTTTGAAATTTTAGAACATTTAAAGCCTAATTATAAATTGCATATTATTACCAACGGTTTTAATGAAGTGCAATTTAAAAAAATTGAAAATTCGGGTTTAACAAAATATTTCGATAAAACAATAACTTCTGAAGAAGCAGGTGTAAAAAAACCAAACCCTGTTATTTTTGAATATGCTTTAAAACAAACCAATGCGATTTCATCAGAATCTATTATGATTGGTGATAATTGGGAAGCCGATATCATGGGTGCAAAAAATGTTGGTTTTGATGTAATTTATTGTAATTTTAATTCAAAACCAGTGAGTGAAAATATAAAATCAGTTTCAAAATTAATAGAAATAAAACAATACTTATAAAAATGAAAAAATCTTTCTTAATTGTAACTTTTATAATGGCTATTTCAGCTGTGAGTTACGCACAAAAAAACAATCTTAATAGTTATAAATATATACTAGTACCTGCACAATATGAATTTCAAAAAAGTGAAGATGCATACCAAGTAAATTCATTAACCAAATTTTTATTTAACCGAGCTGGTTTTACTGTATTTATGACCAATGAAACCATACCAGCTGAATTGGCAAATAATTCGTGTATGGCTTTAAAAGCAATGGTAGTAAACAATTCCGGAATGTTACGTACCAAAATGCAATTAAAGTTAGTAGATTGTTACAATAATGTAGTGTATTTAACAGAAGAAGGAAATTCTAAAGAAAAAGAATATCAAAAAGCATATCATGAGGCAATTAGAGAGGCATTTGAAGAAATTGAAGCATTAAATTATGAATATAATAAGCCACAAATAGAAACAAAACAAGAGGTGAAGGTGGTTGAAACAGCACTTCCAAAACCAATTGTAAAAGAAGTTGTTGAGGCTGTAGATGATATTCAAAAAGTGGTGGTTGTTGAAGAAAAGATAGAAACAACACAGGCAATAAAAGTGGTAGCACCTATTATTGAAAAAAAGAAAACAATAACAAAACCAATTCAAGAAGAAATTAAAGAAATTGAAATTAAACCAGTAGTAGCAATTGAAGGAACATACGAAGTTGAAAAGTGGGGGAGCTGTAAAATTTTAAAAACAGATGAAGGCTATGCATTTACCGCAGGCGATGAAAACTTTGAATTTGCAGTAGTATATCCAACTTCAAAACCAACTATTTTTATTATTAAATATGCGGCGTACAAACAACCTCAAATGTTAGAATTAAGCGCAGATGGTAGTTTAAAAGTAGATAGTGCTACAGGAATAAAAACATATAAAAGAGTGCGTTAGTAATTATATTTACTTTTCCACAATTTTTTTAAAAACTCACGAATACTATATTCTCTGGCATTATTTCCAGGCTCATATAGTTTCGTGTTTTTTATATCATCAGGTAAAAACTCTTGTTCCGCAAAGTTGTTTTCAAAACTATGTGCATATTTATAATTTTTACCATAATCCAATTCTTTCATTAATTTGGTAGGTGCATTTCTTAAATGTAACGGAACCGATAAATCACCAGTTTCACGCACCAAAGCCTGTGCTTTTCCAATAGCTTCATAACTAGCATTACTTTTTGCTGAAGTAGCCAAATACACTGCGCATTGACTCAAAATTATCCGAGATTCTGGCCAG
This sequence comes from Lutibacter sp., assembly GCF_016342705.1. Lineage (GTDB taxonomy): Bacteria > Bacteroidota > Bacteroidia > Flavobacteriales > Flavobacteriaceae > Lutibacter. Next base: position 188,017 of record NZ_JAEINV010000003.1, read on the forward strand.
CCAATAGTATTCACTGCCTGAAAGGTATTATTCGCCATAATTAACGCAGTCGGATTTGCATTTCCAATATCTTCACTCGCTAAAATCAACAAACGTCTGGCAATAAATTTGGCGTCTTCACCACCTTCAATCATCCTGGCCAACCAATAAACAGCTCCATTCGGATCGCTTCCTCTAATCGATTTTATAAAGGCTGAAATAATATCATAATGTTGCTCGCCAGTTTTATCATAAAGTACCGTATTTTTCTGAATTTTAGAAAGCACCATTTCATTGGTAATTGTAATAGGTTCATCTTCGCTATTCACAACCAATTCAAAAATATTCAGCAATTTGCGCGCATCTCCACCAGAAATACGCAACAAAGCTTCTGTTTCCTCAATTTTAATTTCCTTTTTGGCAATAAAAGCATCTGTTTTTATAGCGCGTTCTAATAATTCTTCTAAATCAGATTTACTAAACGAATTTAAAATATACACTTGGCAACGAGATAGGAGCGCTGGAATAACTTCAAAACTCGGGTTTTCCGTAGTTGCGCCAATTAACGTAACCCAACCTTTTTCAACAGCACCTAATAAAGAATCTTGTTGAGATTTACTAAACCTATGAATTTCATCAATAAATAAAATAGGATTTTTAGTTGTAAATAAACCACCGCTTTGTTTTGCCTTATCAATAACATCACGTACATCCTTAACACCCGAATTAATAGCGCTTAAACTATAAAACGGACGTTTAGATTCCTGTGCAATAATATTTGCCAAGGTAGTTTTACCAATGCCTGGAGGTCCCCATAGAATTAACGAAGGAATAATACCACGTTTAATATGCTGCGTTAACGCACCATTTTTACCCACCAAATGTTGTTGACTAATATAGTCCTCTAAACATTTTGGTCTAATACGTTCTGCCAATGGTTCATTCATACTGTAAAAATAATAATAAAAATGCTTTGGGCGTTACACTGCATTACATTTGTGTCGGGCTATACGTTAAATCTTTTTTATAAAAAATAAAAAAGGATACCACTGCTATCCCTAACGCAGATAATTTCTTAAATTTAGCATTATTTAAAATACTAAAAAATAAACGGTTTTAAATGTCAGAGCATCAATTTAAAATTAAAAAAGGAACTTTTACAGTGCCAATAGCAGCATTAGTGGCTATTTGGCTTGTTTATACCATTGAAATTGGTTTTGGTTTTAATTTCAATAAATTCGGAATCTATCCTAAAACTATAGTAGGATTGCGAGGCATTCTTTTTTCACCTTTTATACATAGTGATATAAACCATATACTTAGCAACTCAGTGCCATTGTTTGTCATGTTGGGGAGTTTGTATTTTTTCTATCATAAAATAGCGAACAGAGTTTTAATTTTAGGTATCATGGTCTCAGGACTATTAACGTGGTTCATTGCACGTCCAGCCAATCATATTGGGGCAAGTGGTGTTATTTATTTTTTAGTAAGCTTTATATTTTTTAGTGGAATTTTCCGAAAATATTATCGCTTAATTGCACTGTCGTTAACCGTTGTATTTTTATATGGAAGTATGATTTGGTATGTATTACCAGTAGAAGAACGCATTTCGTGGGAAGGTCATTTAGCGGGTTTTGTAACAGGTTTAATTTTTGCAATATTGTTTAAAAGGGTAGGGCCGCAACCAGAAACTTTTGAATTTACGCCCAATGAAGAATTTGAAAGTTTGTTTGATGAAAACGGAAATTATAATCCACCTGAGGAAGTACAAGAACCACAAGATTAAAAGGAATATGAATACAATTAAAAAGTTGCCCGACTTATTTTAATAGTTGCACAACTAATTTTAAAAGTTGCGCAACTTTTGTTTTTTGTTGTGCAACTATTTTTAAATGTTGTAACGCTTAATTTGGCCTGTTATAATTTTATGCGTTGTCTTGTTACTTCATATAAAATTGCACCACAAGCTACCGAAACATTTAAAGATTCAATGTCACCCAATAAAGGCAATTTAGCTTTGTGCTCTACTATTTTTAAAATGGATGGATTGATTCCTCTATCTTCTGATCCCATAATAATGGCAGTAGGTAAGGTTAAATCAACATCGTAAATTAACTGATCTGTTTTTTCAGTGGCAGCAACAATTTGAATGTTTTCTGCTTGTAATTGAAAAACAGCATCTTTTATGTGGTCAACTTTACAAACAGGCACTTTAAAAGCAGCACCAGCAGAAGTTTTTATAGTATCTGCACTTACGGGCGCATTGCCTTGTTTTTGTATAATAATACCATCTACTCCGGTACATTCAGCCGTTCTAATAATAGCGCCAAAGTTTCTAACATCAGATATTTTATCTAGTAATAAAAATAGAGGTGTCGTTGTTTTTTCTAAAGTATCCGTAATTAAATCTTCTAAATCTATAAAATCAATAGCAGAAGTTTGGGCAACAACCCCTTGATGATTACTGTTTTTAGAAAGTCTGTTTAGTTTCTCTACAGGTACAAAACTACTAGCAATATTATTTTTTTTAATAAGCGTATTTAGTTCTGAAAATAAATGACCACTTAAGTCTTTTTGTAAAAAAACTTTACTAATTGTTTTGCCGGAGTTTATAGCTTCTATAACAGCTCTTAATCCAAATATTTTTGAAACTTCGTTTTCCATGCTGCAAATGTAGCTATATTGTTTGAATAAAAAAACCACCTCGTTAGAGGTGGTTTTTTAAAAATATTTTAAAGTAACGTATTAGTTACCTACTGTAAAAGTTTTTGTAGCAGAAGCACCAAAGTCTCCAATAACTTCAGCTAAAACATTACCATTGTTAATTAGGGTAACTTTTCCATTCGCAGGATAAGAAAGTCCATCACCGTAAGCATCATTCACGGTAAATGAATAGGTACCATTTGCTAAACAAAATTTAGCAGAAGCACTAGCTAATCCATCAGTGTATGGTCCACCAGATGCAATAACTACATTTGAGCTATTTTTCAAGTCCCAAGTAGTTTCACTTCCGTAACCATCAAATAAAATGTTTAGAACAACTTCATTAAATGGGCATACTTGAGTTACGTTAATTGTAATATCCTTACCAACAAATAAATTAGATTCTTGACTTAATTTAAGAACTAATTTTTTTCCAGCATCACCAATGTTAATATCTGATATTGTTATTGGAAGTGCCCCAACATTTGATTTTGCAGGAATAGTTACAAAAGAAGGAATAGTATAAGAAGCTGGATCAGCAGTAGACTTTTCAGTGTCAACTGTTATATTGATATTTCTATCAGAACCTTTAATTTGTGTTGAGTATACAAGAACTTCTTGTGAAGTAGTTCCATCTAAAGCTACACCAAAATCATAGGAAGTACTTTCAAAACTCACAAAATTCAAATCATCTGTTGTTTCAGTATCGTCTCCACAGCTATTGAAAACAAATAATGATATTGTCATCAAAAGTAAAAGTGAAATTTTTTTCATAATATATATTGTTTTAAAAAGTTTATAATAAGCAAACCAACTTAAAAAGTTGATTTGCTTATGTTATAATAAATTAATCAATGAAAGGGTTATTTTGAACTTCACTTTGTGGAATTTCAAAAGTTAATCTATCATCATCATAGCTAATTGCAACACCAACATTTGATAAATGATTAGAACCTCTAGTAATTGTAGCTTTATTACGTTTCATAGCTAAATAACTTTTTCCTTCTCCCCATAATTCAATTCTGGTTTGTAAGTAAATTTCATCTTGTAAAGCTTGTCCAGAAAGGCCATCCACGTATGAAGTATTTGGAATTCTTAAACTTAACAAAGCTTTTAAGCTAGTTCTTGCAGCACCATCATCTCCAGATTTAGAAGCAGCTTCCGCATGTAATAAATACATTTCAGCAACTCTCATATAAAGGTAATCTGTTATTACTGTTCTTTGCCCTCCAATTTTTCGTGCTGGGTCATAGAATTTGTTTAAAGGTACTAAGTAATATGAAGATGTTGTTGTTGGGTGAAATTGTTTTTTACGTGCATCATCAGCAGGTATTTTTGCATATAATCCAGCATCAATTGCTTTTCTATCACCAGCCCATTGGTAACTATATGTATAAGCATCCATTTGACCCCACCAAGAAACTAAATCAAGGCCATTGTCACTAGTTAAATCTACTCCCCACATCCATCCTGCAGTGTTCACATCGTTAAAACCTCCAATTTCATCACCAGCGCCGGTGTATGCGATTTCATCAGCAGACATTAGTGTATATCCTCCAGTGTTAATTACAGATGCAGCTAGATCTTTTGCTTTTTTATAATTTTCAGTACCACCCATTGCTCCATAGGTATAGGCTAAAAATGCTTGTGCAACAGATTTATTTACTTCATTTTTAGCAGATCTATTAAAAGTTTCTAAAAGTGTAATAGATTCTGTTAAATCTTTTATAATTAAGTCATACACTTCTTTAGATGTACTTTTTGGTTGATTTGGAGAAAGTGCATCTGTATAAATAGGTAATATTAATTCATCTGGGTTATAGCTCTCTTGAAAAAATTGAGTCAAATAAAAGTAGCAGTAAGCACGCATTGTTTTTGCTTGTCCCATAATGTGTTTATTTGCATCCAATTCTGGAGTTATATCATTTCCACCTAGCGCGTCAATAACTGAGTTAGCTGAACGGATTAGTCTATAGTAATATCTCCATACTTTGTAATTTGCAATATTAGTATAGTCTGTGGTAGCTTGAAATTCTGTAATTCCAGTTCTATACCATCCATAAGTACTAATTGATAAAGCTATATCACCAGATAACATATCACTATAGATATCATATCCTTTTTGACCAAAATCATCATGGTCTAAATTTGTTCCTCCAGTTCCTGTTTCGAACATTAAGGTATAAATACCTTTCATACTACCAGCAATTACGTCTGGGTTATTTGCACTAGCTTCTTGAATTTGCTCAGATGTCAAAAATTCAGTAGGCTTTGCATCCAAAAAGTCTTCACTACAACTATAGCTAATTGTTAAAAGAGCAAAAGCTGAAAGTGAATATATTATTAATTTTTTCATAATTTAAAATTTGTTACGTTATTAAAATTTTGCTCTTACCCCTAAAGTAAATGTACTTAATGGTGAATATCTATAAGTGTCAGATCCACCTGTTTCAGCAGTAGATGGGTTAAAACCATCTCTTTCACTTAAGAAGAATAAATTATCTCCTGATAAAGAAATGTTTAAACTTGAAAGTCCTGCTTTTTCAACAAAAGCTTTAGGAATTGTATAACCAATTTTAACATTGTTTAATGATAAGAAATCAGATTTTGAAATAAATCTTGTTGAAGAACTATTTACGTTTGTATCATAGTTGCTTGATAATCTTGGAACATTAGTAATGTCACCTGGTTGTTGCCATCTGTCATAAATATCTGTAGACCAGTTGTTATTTCCAATGGTACGGTTGTGCATTAAACCTGCATAAGCACCATCATAAGCATAACCACCAAGGCTGTAAATAAATTGAGAACTAATATCAAAATCTTTAAATGTTGCAGATAATCTGAACGCTCCTCTTATTTTAGGAATAGCTGATTTTCCAATATATTTTTGAGTGGCATCAGAATATGTTTTAGTAGTACTTTTACTAATAACATTATCTGGATTAGCATCCATATACTCTGTTAAAGAACTAATACGCTCTCCTGAATCTACTACCCCATTTGTATTGGCATCGTTGTAATAAACAAACCACATACCAGTACCGTCTGCAGGATCAACACCAGCCCATTCTCTTGTATAAAAATCATATAAAGAATGTCCAGTAGATCTACCATATAAACCGCTAATATCTAACAATTTAGGCTCTCCAGTTGCAGGGTCTATCGGCATTTGAGTTAATTCATTCTTTAAAAGTTCACCATTAATAGTAAAGTCTAAACTGTAATCTTCTTTTTTAAGAATATGAGTTGTGATATCAAATTCTAAACCACTGTTACGTAATTGACCATCATTTACAGTTTGAAGTGCGTATCCTACTGAAGGACCAACTCTTCTGTCAAATAATAAGTTATCTGTATCTTTAATGTAATAATCAATACCCGCATCAACATACTTTCCTAAACTAAATTCTAAACCTGTTTGGAATTGTTTTGAAGTTTCCCAAGTTAAATCAGGATTTCCAATTTGATTTTCAGAAATTGAAATTTCATCATTTAAGTTGTTTACGTTATAAGTTGTGTAACCAGGATAATATCCAACACCTGCTTGCTCTCCAACTAAACCATAACTCAATTTAAACTTCAAGAATTCAATTAAACTATATTGAGTCATGAAATTTTCTTTACTTAAAATCCAAGATGCTCCAACAGAACCAAATGTATCCCATTTGTTATCACCTATAAATCTTGAAGAACCATCACGTCTAACAGAACCTGTTAAAAAATATTTTTCTTGGAAATTATAGTTTACTTGTCCAAAATAACTTTCTAAACTTGATTCGTCTGTCCAAGATCTTGGAGGAGAAGATACAATTACAAAGTTGTTTAAGTCATCAATGTCAGGATGCACCATTTTTTCCATACTGGCAGTAAACCTTTTTTGCTCCCAAGCATTACTTTCGTGTGCTACTAAAACCTCTACGCTATGGTCATTAAAATTATTTTTATAACGTAATAAGTTTAAGAAGTTGTAAGCCAATAATTCCGTATCACTTTTATAAACTGAACCACCTTGACCAGCTGCAGATCCATAAAAAGGATTGTTTAAGCTATTGTATTTGTTATTATAGTATTGAGCACCAAATGAGTTTTCAAAAGTAAATTTATCACTAAATTTTATGTTAAAGCTAAAATTACCATTTAATTCATGTCTTTTAGCTCTACTTCTATCATAGTGTGCATCTGCAATTGAATTTGTTAAAGCTCCAAATGCTCTACCAACACCATAATCGTATTCATTTCCACCATAAATAGTTTCTGGAATAAAATTCCCACTAGCATCTCTTGAGAATAAAGGGAAAATAGAAGGGATATTGTCAACAAACCAGAAAATACTTCCTGAGTCTGAGCTTTGTCCATTATTATTAGTTTCAGACATTGCATAACCTAAGTTTACAGATCCTGTTAACCATGGTTTCACTTCATGAGATAAATTTATTCTAGTAGTATAACGTTTGTAGTCAGAATTAATAATATATCCAACATCTTCTAAATAACCGAAAGAAGAAAAATACCTTGTTTTATCACTTCCTCCACTCATTTTTAAGTTAGCTTCTGTTCTAAATGAATCTTGAAAACCGTAATCTTCCCAATTTTCCGGATCGTATTTTCTTGTAACGTTATCATTTACTGCACCAGTTAATGGGTTAATTAGATTTGCTCCATCAACATTCCATAAGTTGTATTTAGGGTCAATTCCTCCACCTGAAAATAAAGTGTTATTTGCGTAATCAGTAGGATTAGCTTCACCAGTAGCAACACCTTTGTTATAAAGTGCTTCCCAACTTAAAGCGATATATTCTTCAGGCGATTTAATAGTACTATAACGAGGTAATAAACTAACGTTAATACCTGTTTTTACATCTACTTCAATAGCAGAAGAATTTGATTTACCTCTTTTAGTATTAATTAAAATTACACCATTTGCTCCTCTAGAACCGTAAATAGCTGTTGCAGTTGCATCTTTAAGTACAGATGTTGATTCAATATCTGCAGGGTTAATAGAGTTGATACTTCCTGAAAAAGGAATACCATCAACAACATATAAAGGATCTCTGTTACCATTAACAGAACCAAAACCTCTAATTCTAATTGTTGAAGCTGTACCAGGTTGTCCAGAAGTATTTATTACTTGTACCCCAGAAACCTCACCCGCTAAAGCTTGTGAAACGTTAGAAACTGATTTTATTTCTAAATCTTCAGCTTTAACTGTTTTAATTGTACCTGTAAATGATTGTTTTGTTGATGTACCATAACCAACAATTACAACCTCTTCTAAAAGATTGGAACCCTCTAATTTAGCATCTATAATTGATCCAGAACCAACTGTTTTTTCAACAGCTGTCATACCAACATAGCTAAAAACTATAATATCACCTGATTTTGCTTTGATAGAATACTTTCCATCAAAATCAGTCTGAGTACCATTATTTGTGCCTTTGATTATAACATTCACTCCAGGAAGTGGACCACTTTCATCCGTAACTGTCCCTGAAATCGTTTTTTCTTGTGCAAAAGAAATTTGCACCAGTAACACTAGAATTAGTGTTAAAATTCCATTAAACTTTGTTTTCATTATATAATTGTTTGAATTAAATTTTTACCAAAAATCTTAAATTAATATTAAAATACCTAATTTTTTGTTAAAAAGAGTAGTAATTAAATAAGATGTATATTAATCAAGTATTAAAAAGATGTTCATATTTTGAAAAGGTTGCGTTTGGGTTGGCATAGTTTATTTAGTTAACTTTACTAAAATATTACAAGTCATTTTAATTTAAATTTATAAATATGAGAAAAGTTTTTTTTGCAGTAGTTGTTTTAATATCTTCATTATCAATAGGTCAAAATCCATTGAGCCTATTTCAAGAAGGAGGAGGGCGTATCATTCTGGAACAGACCAATGATTATAAAGGAGAACTTTATATTTATAATGAGTGGAATAAAGGAATGTTAGTGTTGAACGATAGTATATTTTCTGTGCAAGATTTTGTTAAATATGATGCATATAATGATAGGGTGTTAATTAAAAATATGAAGAATTTGAATGAAATTATTGAAATTTATGATAATTCCTTAACTGGTTTTTCACTTATAGATGCTAAGAGTGGCGTAAAACATGATTTTGTGAAGTTAGATAATTCAAAATTTAATGAAATGGTTCCTGGAAAATATTTTGAAATTGTGTTTAATTTAGAAAATAAAAATTATTTTCTGAAGCAAAGCACTAAATATTTGTATGACGCTAGTAAAAGTAAAGGGAGCCAACCCATGAATTTTATACCTTTAGAATATAAAGATAAAGTGACCTATTTTATTAAAAATCATTCTGGTTTATATGAAAAGGTTTCTTTAAATAAAAAAAGTATACTAAACGTTTTAAATGAACATTCTAAACTCGTTTCACAATATTTATCACAACATAAAATGAATTTAAAAAAGGAGTTAGAAGTTGTTAAGTTTGTTAACTATTATTACTCTTTGTAAAGTATGTTAAGTTAAACAAAAAAAGCCATCGATATTAATCGATGGCTTTTTTATTTGCTTAGTATTTAATACTTATGGAGCAACTGTTAAAGTTGCTGCAAAGTAAGGTGTACTTTGGTAGCCATTATTAAAAGCCCAATTACTTGGAGAGAAACCTCCTTGGTCTAAATAATATTGAATATTTAAAGTTCCAGTTGATGCATTATATGTTCCAGTACCTGTAATATAATAATCATCTTGTACAGCACCATTATAAGTAGTTGTGTATAAAAATTGTTTTGCAATTGTTACAACGCCAGCTGAACTTACAGTATAGTATACATTTCCAGCATCTACTACTATTTCACCCCAAAAATCTAACATCCAACCTGCGTTTAATCCTGAAATTAATTTTCCAGAACAATCAACACCTGTTGCAACTTCACTTGGGTAATCAGCATCAGTACCATCCCAAGTTACAACTTGATTTTCAAAATTGTTAATAGCTTCTCTTGTAATTGTGTATGAATTTAATGACTTTACAATTTTTGTAAGTACATAAAAATTATTAGCACACACATCAGCAGTATTTATAGCCCCTGAAAAAGAATCCGTACTACCGTTAATAACACCTGCTTGATTAAACTCTACATTTAAGTTTAAATCTCTTGGAATATCACTATTTGCATCATAAAAATCAGCAACTATGTAATATGTACCACTAGCAAGAGATGAAGGGATTACTAAACTTTCAAAACCACTTCCATCAGCTTCTTTTACAACATTTAAGTTATTTGGTGTTGATGAAACTAATAAACGCATATCAGCGAAATCTTCAGGATCAAATTCGTTACCAGCATTATCTGTTGCTATAGAAGCAAGTTCCCAACTTAAATCAACTGCTAAATCTCCATCTGTATAATTTAATATAGTAAAATCCATTGTTGCAGGAGTTAATTTTGCATTTGCAGTTCTTTCATCTCCAATTTGAATTTTTACAGTTTCGGTTTCTTCATACAATTCATCAGCAATTATTTTAATGGAACCCTTTCCAGTTAATGATCCAGCAGGAATAATAATATATCCTGTTACTTCAAAATCATCTCCCATAGTAGCGTCTCCACCAACTTGATTGATATACAATTTTGTATCTACTAGCTGAACTTGACTTAAGGTAGCTGTAAATGTATACACATCATTATTTTCAATTAAGCTTTTACTGCTAACTTGTGTAGTCACCGTTAGATCTGGTGACGTTGGTGTTAGCGTTGCCAAACCAGTATTTTCTTCTTGGTCACAACTTACCATAAAAAATCCTACGGTAAAAGCAGCTATATAAGAAAAAATACTTTTATAATTTTTTGTTATCATTTTTATATTTTTTAATATTAATAATTAGTCTACTAATTTTACCATTTTCTCGTAAAATTCTCTTGTTGCACCAACACCTCTAAAATAACCTGTTGTGAATTCAAGGGTGTCTTCACCAGTTACATCATTTGGTGTAGCTTTGTTAATTGGTGTTAAAGATTCGAAGTTGTAACTTCCGCCTGGAGAAATCATAATTGGAGAACCGTTTAATAGTACATCTGCACCAGTTAAATCTTGACCTAAAACTTGGATTGCACCAGTAGCATTATCTACTGTGAAATAATAGGTATTGTCCGCCCAAAACGCTAAACCGTTATGCTTATAAATACTAGCGTCAATAGATTCAATCACAAATTCATCACCATTCCAGTCGCCTTGGTAACCACCTGAATTCCAATAAGCACTTTCAACAACTTTATAAGTACCTGCAAATCTTGTAGAAATAGTTGCTTTAGTACTTGCGTAATTTAAATGTTCGCCTTCACTAGTAGTAACATAATAGTCAAATTTCCAATAATCTCCAATTTGGTAATCTCCGTCGTTTGAAGATAATGGTGCTCCGTTAGCTCCAATTAACCCTTGAATTGCTTCAGGGAACGTAAAGCTAAAACTAGCAAAACTATTTTGGTTAGTATCTGAAATTCCAATAGTTTTAAACTCTTCTATTGTGTTGGAAACAAAAGAACCGCTATAAAATGTTTTAGCAACTCTAATGCTTGTTGTTTTTACTGCGCCTTGGTATACTCTCATACTAGCCGTGTAAGGCCCAGGGTTACCAACTACGTAGTTTATTGAAGTATTCTTTACATCTAACAGACCACCTTCAACAATGTTTCCGTCAGGATTGTCAACATTTAAGTTATCATCATTACAAGCAAAGAATGTAATTAATGATAGAAATAAGATGCTTAAAGTTTTTATTGCTTTCATACTTTAATTTTAAAATTTTAGATTAGTTCATCCACCAAATTGGTGTTGTCAATAAATCGGCACCTTGTGAAGCTACAGCAGCTTCATAATTAGCTTTGTTTATTGAACTTTCAGTAGTTGGATAATTGTATCTTGAAGGAATTTGTGTTAAATCCGCTTCAAATGCCGGTGCAAGAACAGGTATTTTAGTTCTTCTCCATTCTGTCCAAGCTTCAACTCCTTGGCTAAATAATGCTATCCAATTTTGAGTAGCAATTTGCTCTAATGCTTGAGATTTTGTTCCACTTAAAGATTTTTCGTTTAAAAAAGCACTAATACTTGCGCTAGGAACTTCGTTATAAGTTAAAGAAGCAGTAATTCCTTCTAAGTAAAGCGCATTAGCATCTCCTGTCATATATCCTTTAGTAACAGCTTCAGCCATTAAGAATTTTAACTCAGCATTTGAGATAAAATAGCCTGGTAATTCTGGGCGTAAATAAAAAGAACCTAATGGAGAAACGTTGTCGTAGTTATAATCATCATTAGGGACATTTACATATCCAGAAGGTTTTCCTCTGTAAGCTCCTGCACCGTTTTTAGCTACATAAACACTTAACCTTGGGTCATTAGCAGTTATTAACATATCTACCATGACTGAGTTTACTTTCCATTCACCTCTTGTTCCAAAAACGATTGATTCGTATAATGGGTTAGAACTAGGGTTTGCACTTAGATACACTAATTTAGCTTCGTCATCATTGCTGCTAAATAAATTACCTGAAGCTTTTAAAGCTTGTAATTGTGAGGCAACATCCATTTTACCTGATGCTCTCATTAATACTCTAAATTTTAAAGAGGTCGCAAATTTTTTCCACTTTGCAGCATTTCCACCGTATAAAATATCATTTGTACTGTTAATAGTACCTGAAGTTCCAAGTAATGCAATAGCGTTATCTAACATTGTTAAAATACCAGCATAAACATCTTCTTGGCTATCATATACAGGTGCTATAATACCTTCATCAGCTTTAATAGCTTCTGAAAAAGGAATATCTCCATACGCATCTGTTAAAAATGCAAATCCATAGGCTTGTAAAGTTAAAGCAACACCTTGCATATTATTATTTTCTTCAGCAACGGCAATATTGTACATTGCATCAGCATCAGAAATAACAACAGAATAATAATCATCCCAAACCTGAGTAATTACCCCTTGACGTGGTTGGTATCTTTCTTCATCGTTGTATTGTACTTTAGCAAATTGTTGTGACCAACAAGCTCCCATATCACCTCCTACAAATGTACTGTAAGATCTGTTCATTGCGCCTCTAACAACTCCTGGAATTAATAGGTCCGAAGGAACCGCAACAGGATTGTTAGGATCTGTATTTATTTCTTCAAATCCATTATCACAACTTACAGAAACTAGTAAGCTGAATAATAAGATTGTTATAATTTTAAATCGTTTCATATGATTAAATATTTTTATATAATTTAGATTATAGTTTTAATTGTAAGTTAAAACCAACACTTCTTGCAGAAGGCAATTGTCCAAATTCCTGTCCTTGTTCAGCATTGTCATCACTAAAAGATGATTCTGGATCAATATGAGGAACATTTTTATGCAATATAGCTAAATTACGACCCACTAATGAGAAATTAATATCAGTAAATAATGTTTTAGCAGTCAGTGCTTTTGGTAATTTATATGTAAGCATTAATTGTCTTAATTTAACATATGAAGCATCAAATACAGCGCTTTCTACAATACTGTTAGAATACGCTCTTTTGTTATAATTTTCTGCAGGTACCACAACTGTGTTTGGCACATAGTTTCCTGAAGCGTCTAACATAACACCATCTCCAACAACTCCAGTTTCTCTACCTAAAGCAGTTTCAGCTAATATACCAGCGTATCTACCCCAAGTATAAGTCATTGTATGAATATCACCACCAATTTTAGCGTCAATTAAAGCATTAAAACTTAAGTTTTTGTATGTAAATGTAAAGTTAGCACCACCTGTCCAGTCTGGAGTAATGTTTCCTAATATTTTTGTTCCAGATGCAATTTTAGGTAAACCATTTTCGTAAATTACGTCACCGCTAGGGCTTCTGTCAAAATAAGTACCTACAATTGAACCATATGGTTGGCCTTCTCTAGCTTCTAAAGTCATAGACCATTGTCCACCAAGAACTAAAGATTCTAAACCACCTAATGATACCACCGTGTTTTTGTTTTTAGCAAAGTTTAAATCCAAATCAAATCTGAAATCACCTTTTTCAACAACAGTAGTTCCTAATTGTAATTCAATTCCTTTATTATTTAATTCACCAACGTTTTGAACGGCACTCGTATATCCAGAAGATGCAGTTACTTGAACTGGTACCACTAAATCTTTACTTGTTTGATCGTAGTAAGTGGCGTTAAAACGAATTTTACTATTTAATAATCTAATATCTAAACCAAACTCAGTACCAGTAGTAGTTTCTGATTTAATATTTGGGTTATTCAACTGACCAGGTAAAAAGGCAACTGAATTACCACCCCAAGTCTCAGTTGATAATGAATAAGTTGGTTGTAAGCTATATGGGCTTAAAGCACCAATACCACCAACTTCAGACCATCCACCTCTTACTTTTAAGAAATTGATAACTTCTGAATTTAAATCAACCATATCTGAAACTACAGCACTTGCTGTTACAGAAGGGTAGAAGAATGAGTTATTACTTGTTGGTAATAAACTAGACCAGTCATTTCTTCCTGAAAATTCTAAGTATAAGTAATCTTTATAAGAGAATTTACCAAAACCAAATAAACTATTAATTTTTTGTTCTGAGAATGAATTGCTCACTGTCCAGCTGCTTCCTGCTCTTAAATTGCTCACATTGTATAATCCTGGCAATTGTAATTGAGGAGCAAGTGTGTAAGCTAATTCAGATTTTCTGTACATGGAATTTCCACCTGCGCTAAATTCAAAATCTAAATCTTCAGTTAATTTAGTATTGTAAGATGCAATTAACTCAGTGTTTGTCTCAGTATAACTACGGTTAGTTTCAGAATAAGAACCATTTGGAGCTTCATTACTTCCAAAAGCCTGTCTTCTGTTTTGTCTCATGTTCCAGAAGTTAGTTCCTACTTTTCCAGAAACGGAAAATTTATCACTAAATTCATAGTTCATTGCTATATTTCCTACAATTCTATCTCTGTAATATTCTCTTGTGTTAGTATCTAACACCCAGTATGGGTTGTTTTGGAACACTGTATTCCAGTTAATTGGAGTTCCTTCAGCAGCTGTTCCTACAGGAGCTAATGGTAAGTTTCTCCAATCTTTTAATAAACTGAAGTCAACGTTTCTACCTGCCCAAATCATTTGTTGCACTGGATTTTCATTGTTGTATCCTTGCGTTACGAAGTTGTCACTTTTAGAACGTGTATAATTAACATCTAAAGAAGTTGTTAATTTATCAGACATTGTATATGTTGAAGAACCACCCACTGAAAATCTACTTAAATCAGTATTTGGAACCATACCTGTTTGATCCATTGAGTTTATAGATAATCTATAACCAATGTTTTCAGCACCACCAGAAAATGACAAACTGTTATTTAAAGTAATACCATCATCGTAGAAATTTTTAATATTGTCAGGCTGTGAAACCCAAGGAAGCGGAGCGCCACCAACAGTATATGAATTCCATTGAACAAACTCTAAACCAGTGTCTAAAGGAGGTCCCCAACTTTCGTCAACACCACCATCACCATTTTGTCCATCTATCCACTCAAAATAATCATGATTTCCACCTTGACCATATGAGTTTTGATAATTTGGCAACATTAAAGGAGTTTCAACAGACATAGTGCTGTTAAAAGTAATTCCTAATCCTTTACTTTTTGAACCAGATTTTGTTTTAATTTGAATTACCCCGTTTGCTGCTCTAACACCGTAAAGTGCAGCTGCTGCAGGACCTTTTAAAACAGAAATAGATTCAATATCATCAGGACTGATATCAGACACACCATTTGGTAAATCTGCACCACCACCTGAACCTGCGTTACCGAAGTTTCCGCTTTCTAATGGTACACCATTTACAACGTACAGTGGTTGGTTGTTACCAGTAATAGAACTTGCACCTCTTAATACAACTCTTGAAGAAGCACCAACTGCACCAGAACTATTTGTAATCTGAACACCGGCAACTTTACCAGATAAAGAATTTACAATGTTAGTTTCTCTTGCTTGAGTCATTTCATCTCCTCCAACTTGTTGTACAGCAAATGTTGCAGAACGTTTTTCAACTTTTCTACCAAATCCTGTCACCACAACTTCTTCAAGTGCTTCAGCACTTTCTCTCATTATGATGTCTATAGTTGCCGAAGCACCTACAGCTTTTTCAACAGTTTGTAATCCAATAAAGCTATACTGCAGGATGTTACCTGCTGCTGCTTTTATTGAATAATTACCGTCAAAATCGGTTTGAGTACCTGTTTTGGTACCTTTAATAATAACTGTTACTCCAGGTAACGGTCCGCTTGCATCGGAAACCTTACCTGTAACAGTTTTTTCTTGTGCAAACGATATTTGCAACATAAACGCTAATAGTAGCGTTAAAAAACCATTAAACTTTGTTTTCATTATATAATTATTTGAATTAATCTTGCCAAAAATCTTAATAATTTATTAATATTCCTAACATTTCGATGTTAAAGTCTTAAAATATGTTAAAATTGCTTAAATAAAAGGCTTTAAATGTTAACAAATAATCAATAAATGACAATAGTTGGTTTTTGCAGAATATGCATTTTTAGATATTTCTGTTGGTATATCCTTAAAAAAAGTAGGTAATCTTTAAGTGAATTTTAGAATTATTTAATTTAAAAGGGGTTTTTGAATTTTTACCCAAAGCGTAGCTTAAATTTGTCCTACTTTTTTCAGTAATGAAAAAGTATCCAATTCCTACACTGTAAATCTTTGAAGTTTGATTTATAATTGAATTTTCTAGGTAACCAACATCCGTAATTGTATATATTTTAGAAGAATCATTCAATTGATACTGGTATTCAAAATTTATGATGCTATATTTAGATGCCAAAATGGCTAACTCATCAAAACCTCTAATGGAATTTACGCCACCAATTCTAAAAAGTTCATTTTCAAGAATGTTTTTTGAGAATAATAATTCACTTTGTAGTTTTAGTAGTAAAGAACTTTTTGTTGTTAAAGAGAGGGTGTAGTTGCCTAACAATTCAATATTTTTTTGGTTTATAGTGGTAGCATCTGTTTTTCTTGATCCAATCAGGTAGCCAAATTCTAATGCTAAAGGACTATTATAATTTTTAGTATTAAATGCATAAGAGATTCCAATAATTGATTTTTTAAAATTCTTTATTGTAGTTGTATTATTCGCTGAGATTGTACTTGAATTTTCGTTTCTTATTAGCGCATTAAAACTGTGAGATTTATTAATTTGATAATTAAGCTTTATAGATGCTTTAACATTGGTAAAAGTGCTATCTTGTTTAATTATAGAAAAATTTAAGAAAGGACTAAGTTTTGAGTTATATATATATGGTGTAAAAAAACTACTTTCAAAAGATATATTTTCATTTACACTGCTTTTCCAGGAGAGTGTTAACACTTCTCCTTTATTAAAGGTGTTGTTTAATGCAATGTTTATATTTCCAGTTAATTGTAGGTTATTACTATTTTTATTATTTGAAAAACCAAGGATTCCATCAAATTTATTGTTTGATTTTTTCTTAAGGTAAACATATACCAGTGTTGAATCTTTTGTAAAAAGAACTTCAGGTGCTTTGATTTTTGTGACGAAAGAAAGGTTGCTTAGTTGCTGATTAAGTTTATTGAGCGTATTAATGTTAAATGTTGATTTAGGTTTTAACTCAAAATGATTTTTGAAGTATTTCTCTGGAAATTCATCATACCCTTTTACTACAATTCTGTCAATAGTTCTTTCTTTGGATTGATTTATTGAAAGTTCTGTGGTTAAAATATTAGTTAATATGGTTTGATTAATTAATGATACTTCCGTAAATGAGTTACCATTCTCTTCAAAATAATTTACGATGGAATTTATAGTTGCTTCGGTTTGAGAAAATGGTATTTCAAAATAAGTAGCGTTAAAACTTGAAGTAATTTTTTTTAAAAAATTAGGATCTACATTCTCTTTATAATAAATCCTTGTGAACTCAATTTTTGTTCCTAAACTAAATTCAGCTATAAAAATAGAATCTAGTTGTGTAAATGAATACTTATTATGTAGGTAGCCAAGTTTATGTAATTTTTCAGAAAACATTTTTACTTCTGATAGTGCTTCTTTTTTAGAAGTAGGTTTGTTGTTGTACAAAACACCTTCAAATTCGTTGTTTTGGATGCTATCAGTTGAATGAATTTTTAATTCAAATTGTTGTGCGATAATTTTAGGACTCCAATAGATAAATAGCACACAAAATAGTACTGGTTTTAAAAGGGATTTCAACACAATATAAATTTGATGTGAATATACATGAATATTTATTGAACTTTTATGTGAAAAATAAATTATATACAAGTTTGGTTAACAAGAATTAATTTGTACATTTGCAAACTCTTAGAAAAGAGCTAAGAAATTTATAAGTAATATAATAACAAAATTTTAGTATGCCAACAATTTCGCAATTAGTACGAAAAGGAAGAACCAAAATAACTAAGAAGAGTAAATCGGCTGCTTTAAATTCATGTCCTCAACGTAGAGGAGTATGTACACGTGTTTACACAACTACACCTAAAAAACCAAACTCAGCAATGCGTAAAGTTGCAAGGGTAAGGCTAACAAATGGTAACGAAGTAAACGCTTACATCCCTGGAGAAGGACATAATTTACAAGAGCACTCGATAGTATTAGTTAGAGGTGGAAGGGTTAAAGATTTACCAGGAGTTAGGTATCATATTGTTCGTGGAGCATTAGATACTGCAGGTGTTGATGGAAGAACACAACGTCGCTCTAAATATGGTACAAAAGCACCTAAAAAGTAATTAAAAAACTTTAATGTAAAGACATGAGAAAAAGAAAGGCGAAAAAAAGAGTTCTTTTACCAGATCCAAAGTTTAATGATCAATTGGTAACACGTTTTGTGAACAACTTAATGTGGGACGGTAAAAAATCTGTAGCTTTCAAAGTGTTTTATGATGCGTTAGACATTGTAGAACAAAAAAAGCAAAATGATGAAAAATCATCATTAGAGATATGGAAAGATGCATTATCAAATGTAATGCCGCACGTTGAGGTTCGTAGCCGTCGTGTTGGTGGAGCTACTTTTCAAATTCCAATGCAAATTAGACCAGACCGTAAGGTGTCTATTGCAATAAAATGGTTGATATCTTATTCAAGAAAACGTAATGAAAAATCAATGGCTCAGCGTTTAGCTGGTGAAGTTTTAGCTGCTGCAAAAGAAGAAGGTGCTGCTGTTAAGAAAAGAATTGATGTTCATAAAATGGCAGATGCTAACAAAGCATTCTCTCACCTTAGATTTTAATAATAAGAAATGGCAAGAGATTTAAAATATACAAGAAATATAGGAATTGCTGCACATATTGATGCTGGTAAAACTACGTGTACAGAACGTATTCTTTACTACACTGGTGTTTCTCACAAAATTGGAGAAGTACATGATGGTGCTGCAACTATGGACTGGATGGAGCAGGAACAAGAAAGAGGTATTACAATTACTTCTGCTGCAACAACTTGCGAGTGGAAATTCCCAACAGAAAACGGAGAACCAACTGCGGACGCAAAAGGATATCATTTTAATATAATTGACACTCCAGGTCACGTTGATTTTACGGTTGAAGTAAATCGTTCGTTACGTGTTTTAGATGGTTTGGTTTTCTTATTTAGTGCAGTTGATGGTGTTGAACCTCAATCTGAAACTAACTGGAGATTAGCCGATAATTATAAAGTGCCTAGAATTGGTTTTGTTAATAAAATGGACCGTCAAGGTGCTAACTTTTTAGCTGTTTGTCAACAAGTAAGAGAAATGTTAGGCTCTAATGCAGTGCCTATCGTAATCAATATTGGTGATGAGGAAAACTTTAGAGGAATTGTAGATTTAGTTAAGAATCGTGCAGTAATTTTCCATGACCATACAATGGGTGCTACTTTTGATGTAGTTGAAATCCCTGAAGATTTAAAAGAAGAGGCTAAAGAATTACGTGGTAAATTAATTGAAGAAGTTGCTGCGTATGATGAAAACCTATTAGAAAAATATATGGAAGATGAAGATTCTATTACTGAAGATGAAGTGCATGCTGCGCTTCGTGCTGCTGTAATGGATATGTCTATTATACCAATGGTATGTGGGTCAGCTTTCAAAAATAAAGGAGTACAGTTCTTGTTAGATGCTGTTTGTCGTTATTTACCTTCACCTACTGATAAAGAAGGTGTTATGGGTATGAATCCAGATACTGAAAAAGAAGAAATTCGTAAGCCGGATGTAAAAGAACCATTTGCAGCATTAGCTTTTAAAATTGCTACCGATCCTTATGTTGGACGTTTAGCTTTCTTTAGAGCATATTCTGGACGCTTAGATGCTGGTTCTTATATTTTGAATAGTCGTTCTGGTAAAAAAGAACGTATTTCAAGAATTTATCAAATGCATGCGAATAAGCAAAATGCAATTGATTATATTGAAGCTGGTGATATTGGTGCTGGTGTTGGATTTAAAGACATCAAAACTGGTGATACTATGTGTGATGAAAAACACCCTATTGTATTAGAATCGATGAATTTCCCTGATCCAGTTATTGGTATTGCTGTGGAACCTAAAACGAAAGCTGATGTTGATAAATTAGGGATGGCTTTAAGTAAATTAGCTGAAGAAGATCCAACATTTACTGTAAAAACAGATGAAGCTTCAGGTCAAACTATTATTTCTGGAATGGGTGAGTTACACTTAGAAATTATTGTTGATCGTTTAAAGCGTGAGTTTAAAGTTGAAGTGAATGAAGGTCAACCACAAGTTGAATATAAAGAAGCACTTACTGCAAAAGCTGATCACCGTGAAGTTTATAAAAAACAATCTGGTGGACGTGGTAAATTTGCTGATATTAAATTTATTATGGAGCCTGCAGGTGAAGGTGAAACTGGTTTAATTTTCGTTAATGAAATTAAAGGTGGTAACGTGCCAAAAGAATTTATTCCTTCTATAGAGAAAGGATTTAAAATGGCAATGAAAAACGGTCCTTTAGCTGGATATGAAATGGATAGTATGAAGGTTACTTTATATGATGGTTCATTCCACGCAGTGGATTCCGATCAGTTATCATTTGAATTAGCTGCAAAAATGGGTTATAAAGTGGCTGCAAAAGCTGCGAAAGCCGTAATTCTTGAGCCAATTATGAAAATTGATGTTGTTACTCCAGAAGAGAATATGGGTGATATTGTTGGTGATTTAAACAGAAGAAGAGGTCAAGTAAATGCGATGGATGATAGAGCAGGAGCGAAAGTTGTGAAAGCACATGTTCCATTATCGGAAATGTTTGGTTATGTTACAACTTTAAGAACATTATCATCAGGTAGAGCATCATCTTCAATGGAGTTTTCACATTATGAAGCTTGTCCATCAAATATTTCGGAAGAAGTAATCGCTAAAGCAAAAGGTAATTAATCGCTAAATTATAAACGATGAGTCAAAAAATTAGAATAAAATTAAAATCGTACGATTACAATTTAGTAGATAAATCTGCTGAGAAAATCGTTAAAACGGTAAAAAATACTGGTGCAGTTGTAAACGGACCAATACCTTTACCAACACATAAAAAGATTTTTACAGTGTTACGTTCTCCGCACGTAAATAAAAAATCAAGAGAACAATTTCAATTAAGTTCTTATAAAAGATTATTAGACATTTATAGTTCATCATCAAAAACTATTGATGCTTTAATGAAATTAGAACTTCCAAGTGGAGTTGAAGTAGAAATTAAAGTTTAATTTCTTAAAAGTCAAAAGTAATTGTTTGGCTTACATGTCCGGAGCGATTGACGAAGGAAAAACGGAAAGAAAATATATTCAGGGTTGAATTATTTTCAACCCTGAATTTTTTTAAATAAATAGTAACAATAAATAATAATTAATTAATTATGTCTGGGTTAATAGGTAGAAAAATCGGTATGACCAGCTTATTCGACGAGAACGGGAAAAATATTCCTTGTACAGTGATCGAAGCAGGTCCATGCGTAGTTACCCAAGTCAGAACCGAAGAGGTTGACGGGTATAGTGCTCTTCAGCTTGGTTTCGATGACAAAGCAGAAAAACGTACAAGTAAAGCGTTACAAGGCCATTTTAAAAAGGCTGGATCTTCTGCTAAGAAGAAAGTTGTTGAAATTCAAGATTTTAGAGAAGATTACAAATTAGGAGATCAACTTACAGTTGAGCTTTTTAAAGAAGGAGAATTTGTTGATGTTTCAGCAGATACAAAAGGTAAAGGTTTTCAAGGTGTAGTAAAACGTCACGGCTTTGCTGGTGTTGGTCAAGCTACTCACGGTCAACATAACCGTTTAAGAGCTCCAGGATCTGTTGGTGCGGCATCGTATCCAGCTAGAGTATTCAAAGGTATGAAAATGGCCGGAAGAATGGGAGGAAATAAAGTAACTGTTCAAAATTTAAGAGTTTTAAAAGTTGTTCCTGAAAAGAACATACTTGTGGTTAAAGGAAGTGTTCCTGGTCATACTAACGCTTATGTAATTATTCAAAAATAATGAAAGTATCAGTTTTAGACATACAAGGAAAAGATACAGGAAGAAAAGTTGAACTTTCTGATGCTGTATATGGAATAGAGCCAAACAATCATGCTGTTTATTTAGATGTAAAACAGTTTTTGGCTAACAAAAGACAAGGTACTCACAAAGCAAAAGAAAGAGCTGAGATATCTGGAAGTACAAGAAAAATTAAAAAACAAAAAGGAACTGGTACAGCTCGTGCGGGTAGTATTAAGTCTCCGTTGTTTAAAGGTGGTGGTAGAGTTTTTGGACCAAGACCTAAAGATTATTCTTTTAAATTAAACAAAAACTTAAAAAGATTAGCACGTAAATCTGCGTTAAGTATTCAAGCGAAAGAGAACAATATTATTGTTGTAGAAGACTTTAATTTTGAAACTCCAAAAACTAAAAATTACGCAACAGTTTTACAAGCATTAGGTATAGAAAACAAAAAATCTATATTAGTGTTGGCTGAATCAAATAATAATGTATATTTGTCATCGCGCAATTTGAAAACGGCTAAAACTGTAACAAGTTCAAGTTTAAGCACTTACGAATTGTTGAATGCAAATAAAGTAATTCTTTCTGAAGGATCTTTAGAAGGAATTGAATCTAATTTAAGTAAATAGGTAGCAGATATGAGTATTTTAATTAAACCTATTATAACGGAAAAAGCAACAAATGCAAGCGAATTATTTAATCGTTATACATTTATTGTGTCAAAGAAAGCTAATAAACTTGAAATTAAAAATGCTGTAGAGAAAACGTACGGTGTTACAATTGAAAGTGTAAAAACAATGAACTATCCTGTTCAACGCAATACAAAATACACTAAAAGTGGAATTGTACAAGCAATGAAAGGAGCTTATAAAAAAGCTGTAGTTCAATTAGTTGAGGGTAATAATATTGATTTTTATAGCAATATATAAGAAGGATAAAAAATGTCAGTTAGAAAATTAAAACCAATAACACCAGGTCAGCGTTTTAGAGTAGTAAATGGGTTCGACACCATTACTACTGATAAGCCGGAAAAAAGCTTAATAGCTCCGAATAAAAGATCTGGAGGTCGTAATAATAGAGGTAAAATGACAATGCGCTACATAGGTGGTGGGCATAAGAAACAATACCGTATTATTGATTTTAAAAGAAATAAAAATGGTGTTCCAGGAACCGTGAAAACAATAGAGTACGATCCAAATCGTACAGCTTTTATTGCATTATTGCATTATGCTGATGGTGATAAAAGATATATTATTGCACAAAACGGATTAAAGGTTGGACAGGTTGTAATTTCTGGTGAAGGAGCTACTCCGGATGTTGGAAACACAATGTTGTTGAGCCAAATTCCATTAGGGACAACAATTTCTTGTATTGAGTTACATCCTGGTCAAGGAGCTGTATTAGCACGTAGTGCTGGTTCTTTTGCTCAGTTAATGGCTAGAGATGGTAAATACGCTACTGTGAAATTACCTTCTGGAGAAACTAGAATGATTCTATTAACTTGTTCAGCGACAATTGGAGTTGTATCAAATTCAGATCATCAGTTATTAGTTTCTGGAAAAGCAGGTAGATCTCGTTGGTTAGGAAGAAGACCACGTACAAGACCAGTTGTAATGAACCCTGTTGATCACCCAATGGGTGGTGGAGAAGGTAAATCTTCTGGAGGTCATCCAAGATCAAGAAAAGGAATTCCTGCTAAAGGATTCAAAACTAGGTCTAAGACTAAAGCGAGTAATAAATATATTATAGAACGTAGAAAAAAATAATTGATATATGGCACGTTCATTAAAAAAAGGACCTTACGTTGCTCTTCAACTTGAAAAGAAAGTTCAAGAGAAAATAGAATCAGGAAATAAATCAGTTATCAAAACTTGGTCGAGATCTTCAATGATTACACCAGATTTTGTTGGACAAACAATAGCTGTTCATAACGGACGTCAGTTTGTTCCTGTATATGTTACTGAAAACATGGTAGGGCATAAGTTAGGAGAGTTTTCACCAACACGTTCTTACAGAGGACATGGTGCTGACAGAAAAAATAAAGGAAAAAAATAGTAGGTAATCATGGGAGTTCGAAAAAAAATAAGAGCACAACAGATAAAAGAAGAGAAAAAGCAAGTAGCTTTTGCTAAGCTTACAGGTTGTCCTACATCACCAAGAAAAATGCGTTTAGTTGCAGATTTAGTAAGAGGAGTGGAAGTTGAGAAAGCTTTACAAATCTTAAAATTTAATGTGAAAGAATCGTCAATTAATCTTGAGAAATTATTATTGAGTGCTATTGCAAATTGGCAAGCAAAAAACGAAGGTTCAAATATTGAAGATGCAGGTTTATTTGTAAAAGAAATATTTGTGGATAGCGCAGGAATGTTAAAAAGATTAAGACCAGCACCACAAGGTCGTGCACACAGAATTAGAAAACGTTCTAATCATGTGACTTTAGTCTTAGGAAGTAAAAACGTTAGCAATTAATTATAAGTAGAAATGGGACAAAAAACAAATCCAATAGGAAATCGTTTAGGAATTATCAGAGGATGGGATTCTAACTGGTATGGAGGAAGAAACTACGGAGATAAAATTGCTGAAGATGATAAGATAAGAAGGTATGTTAATGCCAGATTATCTAAAGCAAGTGTTTCAACTGTAATTATTGAGCGTACACTTAAACTTGTAACCGTTACTATCACTACAGCTAGGCCTGGTATTATTATTGGGAAAGGCGGACAAGAGGTAGACAAGTTAAAAGAAGAGCTTAAAAAAATTACCGGTAAAGAAGTTCAGATAAATATATTTGAAATTAAACGTCCAGAACTAGATGCTCGTTTAGTTGGTGCAAGTATTGCTCGTCAAATTGAGAATAGAATCTCGTATAGAAGAGCTATTAAAATGGCAATTGCAGCAACAATGCGTATGAATGCAGAAGGTATTAAAGTTCAAATTTCAGGCCGTTTAAATGGTGCTGAGATGGCACGTTCTGAACATTATAAAGAAGGAAGAATTCCACTTTCTACTTTTAGAGCCGATATTGATTATGCTCTTGTTGAAGCTCATACTACTTATGGCCGTTTGGGTGTAAAAGTATGGATTATGAAAGGCGAAGTTTATGGAAAAAGAGAATTATCACCTTTAGTGGGTCTTTCTAAAAAAGAAGGAAAAGGAGAAGGTAGAGGAAACTCGAAAAAGTCACAAACTCGTAGAAGAAAATAATATTTAAAATTTACAAGGTAAAATGTTACAGCCAAAGAGAGTTAAATATCGTAAAGTACAGAAAGGAAAGGGACAAATGACTGGAGATTCACAAAGAGGGCACCAACTTTCTAATGGAATGTTTGGTATCAAAGCTTTGGAACAAGACTTACTTACATCTCGTCAAATTGAAGCAGCTCGTATTGCAGCGACTCGACATATGAAAAGGGAAGGACAATTATGGATTAAAATATTTCCGGACAAGCCTATTACCAAAAAACCATTAGAAGTACGTATGGGTAAAGGTAAAGGAGCACCAGAATATTTTGTAGCCGTAGTGAAACCAGGAAGAATAATGTTTGAGGTAGGTGGAGTATCTATGGAAATTGCAAAAGAAGCTTTACGTTTAGCAGCGCAAAAATTGCCTGTTAAGACTAAGTTTATTGTAGCTCGAGATTTTGATAACGCTTAATAACCGATTAAAGAAATGAAACAATCAGAAATTAAAGGATTATCAACGGAAGAGTTACAAGAGAAACTTGGAAGTTTAAAGAAAAGTTATACAGACCTAAAAATGGCTCATACTATTTCGCCATTGGAAACACCAATGCAATTAAGAGCCCTTAGAAAATCTGTAGCACGTGTGGCAACAGAATTAACTAAAAGAGAATTACAATAATTGTATTCAGAAGTAAAAGATGGAAAAAAGAAATCTTAGAAAAGAGAGAATAGGTGTAGTTTCAAGCAATAAAATGGAGAAATCTATTGTTGTTTCTGAAGTTAAAAAAGTGAAGCACCCTATGTACGGTAAATTCGTGTTAAATACTAAAAAGTATGTTGCGCACGATGAGAAAAATGATTGCAATATTGGAGATACTGTTAGAATAATGGAAACACGTCCAATGAGTAAATCTAAACGTTGGAGATTAGTAGAAATCCTAGAAAGAGCAAAATAATATGTTACAGACAGAATCAAGATTACGAGTAGCAGATAATACTGGAGCTAAAGAAGTTTTAGTTATCCGCGTTTTAGGAGGAACCAAAAAACGTTATGCGTCAATTGGAGATAAAATTGTTGTAGCAGTTAAAGATGCTACTCCAAATGGATCTATTAAAAAAGGCCAAGTTGCAAAAGCGGTAGTTGTTAGAACGAAAAAAGAAATTAGAAGAAAAGACGGGTCTTACATTCGTTTTGATGACAATGCTTGTGTATTGTTAGATGCTTCTGAGCAAATGAAAGGGACTCGTGTATTCGGTCCTGTTGCAAGAGAACTTCGTGAAAAACAATTTATGAAGATTGTATCATTAGCACCTGAAGTGCTTTAAAACTTATAAATTATGAAGTTAAAGATAAAATCAGGAGATACTGTTAGAGTAATGGCAGGAGACCATAAAGGTGAAGAAGGAAAAATAGTTACTATTTTTTCAAGTAAAAACAGAGCAATTGTAGAAGGTGTCAATATGATATCAAAACATACAAAACCTAGTGCACAAAGTCCTCAAGGGGGAATTGTGAAAAAAGAAGCTTCTATTCATATTTCAAATTTAATGCTTATCGAAAATGGTACTGCAGTTAAAGTTGGATTTAGAACTGAAGGTGATAAGAAAGTTAGGTTTTCTAAAAAATCTGATAAAGCAATTTAGTTATGGCTTATATACCAAGACTTAAAGAAGAGTATAACAGTAGAGTAATAGGTGCTCTAACTGAAGAATTCAGTTACAAAAATGTAATGCAAGTTCCAAAACTACAAAAAATTGTAGTTAGTAAAGGAGTTGGTGCTGCAGTAGCTGACAAGAAATTAATTGATTACGCTGTTGAAGAACTGACTAAAATTACTGGTCAAAAAGCATTATCAACTATATCTAAAAAAGACGTTGCAACTTTTAAATTACGTAAAGGAATGCCAATTGGCGCTAAAGTAACTTTAAGAGGTGATAAAATGTATGAATTTTTAGATAGATTGGTAACTTCATCATTACCTCGTGTAAGAGAT
This sequence comes from Lutibacter sp., assembly GCF_016342705.1. Lineage (GTDB taxonomy): Bacteria > Bacteroidota > Bacteroidia > Flavobacteriales > Flavobacteriaceae > Lutibacter. Next base: position 215,372 of record NZ_JAEINV010000003.1, read on the forward strand.
TTCAGCGGAATTAAAGCAAATGGTTTTGACGGAAGAGGAAACTATAATTTAGGTATTACTGAACAAATCATTTTTCCGGAAATTGATATTGATAAAGTAAACAAAATTAGTGGTATGGATATTACTTTTGTAACATCTGCAAATACTGATAAAGAAGCAAAATCATTATTAACGGAATTAGGTTTACCATTTAAAAATAATTAAGGAATGGCTAAAGAATCAATGAAAGCCCGTGAGGTTAAGAGAAAAAAGGTTGTTGCAAAATATGCTGAAAAACGCAAAGCTTTAAAAGAAGCTGGTGATTATGAAGCATTACAAAAACTTCCTAAAAATGCATCTCCAATTCGTGTACATAACCGTTGTAAATTAACGGGAAGACCTAAAGGATATATGAGACAATTTGGTATTTCACGTGTAACATTCCGTGAAATGGCTAACCAAGGTTTAATTCCAGGAGTTAGAAAAGCTAGCTGGTAAAATTATAAATTGGTTTTAGGTTCAATAAACAATTGAAAACCAAAACCGCAAAATTAAATAAAATGATTACAGATCCAATCGCAGATTATCTAACTAGAGTTAGAAATGCTATTATGGCAGGGCACAGAATTGTTGAAATTCCAGCTTCTAAAATTAAAAAAGAAATAACTAAGATTTTATTCGATCAAGGTTATATTTTAAGCTACAAGTTTGAGGACAATAAGGTTCAAGGAACTATTAAAATAGCTTTGAAATATGATAAGGCTACTAAATCTTCAGTAATTAAAAAATTACAAAGAGTTAGTACACCAGGTTTAAGAAAATATGTTGGGGCTACTGAAATGCCTCGTGTATTAAATGGTTTAGGTATTGCTATAGTTTCTACATCTCGTGGTGTAATGACTGGTAAAATGGCTACCCAAGAGCATGTTGGTGGAGAAGTTTTATGTTACGTATATTAATAAAGAACTAAACAAAGATGTCAAGAATAGGAAATAATCCAATTGCTTTACCAAAAGATGTTACATTTGATATTAAAGAAAATGTAGTAACCGTAAAAGGCAAATTGGGAGAGTTAACTCAGGAATTAGCAGGAGATATTACTGTTAAAGTTGAAGATGGTAACGTTGTTTTAGTACGTCCATCAGATAGTAAAGACCATAAAGCAAAACATGGTTTATACAGAGCTTTATTAAACAATATGATTACAGGTGTTTCAACAGGATGGTCTAAACAATTAGAACTTGTTGGAGTAGGATATAGAGCAAGTAATCAAGGTCAAGTACTTGATTTAGCTTTAGGTTTTTCTCACAATATTGTGTTAGAATTAGCTCCTGAAATTAAAGTTGAAACCATTTCAGAAAAAGGAAAAAATCCAATTATTAAATTAACTTCTTTTGACAAACAACTTGTTGGAGCAGTTGCAGCTAAGATTCGTTCTTTCCGTGCACCAGAACCATACAAAGGAAAAGGTGTTAAATTTGTTGGAGAAATATTAAGAAGAAAAGCAGGTAAATCTGCATAATAATTAAGTATATTATGGCATTATCAAAGCTTGAAAGAAGAGTTAGAATTAAACACAGAATTAGAAAAGTAGTATTTGGTACTGCTGATCAACCAAGATTATCTGTGTTTAGAAGTAATAAAGAAATTTATGCTCAGTTAGTTGATGATAATTCAGGTACTACTATTGTATCTGTATCATCTAGAGATAAAGAAATCGATGCAAAAGGAACAAAAATTGAAGTAGCTAAATTAGTAGGTAAAAGTATTGCTGAAAAAGCTGTGAAAGTTGGAGTATCAAATGTAGCATTCGATAGAAATGGATTTTTGTATCACGGAAGAGTGAAAGCTCTAGCAGACGCTGCAAGAGAAGCAGGTTTAAAATTTTAGTAAATTATGTATCAGAAATACAATAACGTAGAAAGAGTAAAACCTAGTGGGTTAGAACTACAAGATCACTTAGTTGGAGTACAAAGAGTTACTAAAGTAACAAAAGGTGGTAGGGCATTTGGATTTTCAGCTATTGTTGTAGTTGGAGATGGAAATGGTGTAGTTGGACATGGATTAGGTAAATCTAAAGATGTTGCCTCTGCTATTGCAAAAGCAATTGAAGACGCAAAGAAAAACTTAGTAAGAGTACCTTTGTTTAAACAAACATTACCTCACGAACAAAAAGGTAAATTTGGTGGAGCAAAAGTATTTTTAAAACCAGCTTCACATGGTACTGGAGTAATTGCAGGTGGTGCAGTTCGTGCGGTACTTGAGTCAGTTGGTGTACACGATGTACTTTCTAAATCTCAAGGATCTTCAAACCCTCATAATGTGGTAAAAGCAACGTTTGATGCTTTATTACAATTAAGAAGTGCTAGTATGATCGCTCAAGAGAGAGGAATTTCTTTAGAAAAATTATTCAAAGGATAAAACAAGGAGAAGATGGCAAAAATTAGAGTTACTCAAGTAAAAAGTAAAATTAGACGTCCAAAAAGTCAAAAGGCAACTTTGGAAGCACTAGGATTACGTAAAATGAATCAAGTAGTGGAGCATGAAGCTACTCCTTCAATCCTTGGAATGGTAAATACAGTTAAACACTTAATTTCTGTTGAAGAAGTTAAATAACATATTTAAGAAATGACATTAAATAACTTACAACCTGCAGAAGGATCAGTTAAAAATCAAGGTAAACGTATAGGTAGAGGTCAAGGATCTGGTAAAGGAGGTACAGCTACGAAAGGACACAAAGGACAAAAATCACGTTCTGGATATTCTAAGAAAGTTGGTTTTGAAGGAGGTCAAATGCCTTTACAAAGACGTGTGCCTAAATTTGGTTTTAAAAATATTAATCGTAAGGAATATGTGGGTGTGAACTTACATAAATTACAAGAATTAATAGATAATAATATTATTACAGATACTGTAACTTTAGATATTTTAATTGAAAATAGATTAGCCGGTAAAAATGACCTAGTTAAAATATTAGGAAATGGCGAATTAAAAGGTAAATTAAATATAAAAGTTCATAAATTTACAGCTACTGCTAAAGAAGCTATTGAAAAATTAGGCGGTACAGCAGAAACAATATAATATTTAAGTAAGATGAAAAAATTTATACAAACCATTAAAGACATTTGGACAATAGAAGAACTTAGAAATAAGATTTTATTGACACTTGGGTTTATGGCTATTTATCGTTTTGCTGCTCAAATACCACTTCCTGGAATTGATATCACTGCTGCTCAGGCTGCATTACATAATCAAACTAGTGGAGGTGGAATTTTAGGTTTACTTGATATGTTTACCGGAGGTGCTTTTGCGAGAGCTTCTGTTGTAGCGTTAGGTATTATGCCTTATATTTCTGCATCTATTGTTGTTCAGTTAATGGGAATTGCTGTTCCTTATTTACAAAAACTTCAAAAGGATGGAGAAAGTGGAAGAAAAAAAATCAACCAAATTACACGTTGGTTAACAATTGCAATTACAATGGTTCAAGGACCTGCATATATTACAAATATTTATCAATTAATTCCTTCCTCTGCATTTTACATTAGTGGTAGTATGTTTTGGTTATCATCTATGGTAATTTTAACAGCTGGAACAATATTTGCAATGTGGTTGGGTGAAAAAATTACTGATAAAGGAATTGGTAACGGTATTTCGTTATTAATTATGATTGGTATTATTGCACGTTTTCCTGGAGCTTTTATTCAAGAAGCGGTATCAAAAATTTCAGCATCAAATGGTGGTTTAATTATGATACTTATTGAGGTAATTATATGGTTCTTAGTGATTATGGTTTGTGTTTATTTAGTGACTGCTGTTCGACGAATTGCTGTACAGTATGCTAGAAAAACAGTGGCTGGAAATATTAATAGCGTTGCTGGATCAAGGGATTATTTACCTTTAAAATTGAATTCATCTGGAGTAATGCCAATTATTTTTGCTCAGGCAATTATGTTTGCACCTGCGTTATTAGCTAGGTCTGATAATGAAGTAATTAAATCTATTGGGATTGAATTTTCTAATATGTTTGGTTTATGGTATAATTTGTTATTTGCATTTTTAATTATAATTTTTAGTTACTTTTACACTGCAATTACAATACCTACCAATAAAATGGCAGATGATTTAAAACGTAGTGGAGGATTTATCCCTGGAATTAGACCTGGAAAAGATACTGGAGAAATGTTAGATAGAATATTATCATTAATAACATTTCCGGGTTCGTTATTTTTAGCGTTAGTGGCAATTTTGCCTTCTATTGTTATCAATTTTGGATTAACACAGGGATGGGCATTATTTTATGGAGGTACATCATTATTGATTATGGTTGGAGTTGCAATAGATACTATTCAACAAATCAATTCTCATTTATTGAATCGTCACTATGATGGTTTAATGAAAAAAGGAACTAAAAGAAAATCATTAGCATAATGGCAAAACAATCAGCCATACAACAAGACGGAACGATTACAGAAGCATTATCTAATGCCATGTTTCGTGTGGAGTTGGAAAATGGACACGTGGTAACTGCTCATATTTCAGGAAAAATGCGTATGCATTATATAAAACTTTTACCTGGAGATAAAGTAAAGTTAGAAATGAGTCCATACGATTTAACAAAAGCAAGAATTACTTACAGATACTAAAGATAAAACGATGAAAGTTAGAGCATCAGTAAAAAAGAGAAGTGCCGAGTGCAAGATTGTGCGTAGAAAAGGCAGATTATATGTAATCAACAAAAAAAATCCTAGATTTAAACAAAGACAAGGATAATTATGGCAAGAATAGCAGGTATTGATATTCCAAAAAATAAAAGAGGTGTTATTGCCTTAACATATATTTTCGGAATTGGAAAAAGCAGAGCTAAAGAAATTTTAGCAATTGCAAAGGTTAATGAAGACACTAAAGTTCAAGATTGGACTGATGATGAAATTCATAACATTAGAGAACAAGTAGGAACTTACAATATTGAAGGTGAATTACGTTCTGAAATTCAATTAAGTATTAAACGCTTAATGGATATTGGTTGTTATAGAGGAATCCGTCATAGATCTGGATTACCTTTACGTGGTCAAAGAACTAAGAACAATTCTAGAACTAGAAAAGGTAAGCGTAAAACTGTAGCTAATAAGAAAAAAGCAACTAAATAATAACTAATATTATGGCGAAAGCAAGTACAAAAAAACGTAAAGTTATTGTTGAGGCAGTTGGTGAAGCACATATCACTGCTTCATTCAACAATATTATTATATCACTTACTAATAAAAAAGGTGATGTAATTTCTTGGTCATCAGCTGGGAAAATGGGATTCAGAGGTTCAAAAAAGAATACTCCTTATGCTGCTCAATTAGCTGCTGAAGATTGTGGTAAAGTTGCCCATGAAGCAGGAATGAGAAAAGTAAAGGTATATGTGAAAGGACCAGGTAACGGTAGAGAATCAGCAATTAGATCTATTCACAATTTAGGAATAGAAGTTTCTGAAATTATTGACGTTACTCCATTACCACACAATGGTTGTAGACCTCCAAAAAGAAGAAGAGTATAATTATAATAAATTTTAACCGATAGGATTATATGATTATCGAAGGATTAGCCTTAATTCATAATCCCTATTAATTAACAAAAAGAAATGGCAAGATATACAGGACCAAAAACTAAAATTGCTCGTAAATTTGGCGAAGCAATATTTGGAGATGATAAAGCTTTTGAAAAAAGAAATTATCCTCCAGGACAACACGGAGCTAACAAGCGTAGAGGGAAAAAATCTGAATACGCTATTCAGTTACAAGAAAAACAAAAAGCTAAATATACTTATGGTATTTTAGAAAAACAATTTAGAAACATATTTAAAAAAGCATCGGCATCTTCTGGTGTTACTGGTGAAATTTTACTACAATTATGTGAATCTAGATTAGATAACGTAGTATACAGATTAGGAATTGCTCGTAGTAGAAGCGCAGCACGTCAATTAGTTTCTCATAGACATATTACTGTGAATGGAGAATTAGTAAGTATTCCTTCTTTTACTCTAAATGCTGGTGATGTTGTTGCAGTTAGAGAAAAATCTAAATCATTAGTAGCTATTGTAGACTCTTTAGCTAATAGAAATGATGTATATGAATGGCTTACTTGGAATTCAGACACTAAACAAGGTAATTTTGTTAGTGTACCTGAAAGAATTCAAATCCCTGAAAATATCAAGGAACAATTAATCGTAGAGTTATACTCTAAATAATTTTAAAGATACCAATTCTATTATGGCAATTTTAAATTTTCAAAAGCCCGATAAAGTAATTATGATCGATTCTACTGATTTTAGCGGTAGATTTGAGTTCAGACCTTTAGAACCTGGATTTGGTTTAACGGTTGGTAATGCTTTAAGAAGGGTGTTATTATCTTCTTTAGAAGGTTTTGCAATAACATCACTTCGTATTGAAGGTATTGAGCACGAGTTTTCAACAATTAAAGGTGTTGTTGAGGATGTAACTGAAATTATCTTAAATTTAAAGCAAGTTCGTTTTAAAAAGCAAATTGATGATACTGACAGAGAAACTGTAAATATTTCAATTTCAAATCAAAATCAATTAACTGCTGGAGATTTACAAAAATATATTTCTGGATTTCAAGTGCTAAATCATGATTTAGTAATTTGTAATATGGAGAAATCTGTTACTTTAGATTTTGAAATTACAATTGAAAAAGGAAGAGGGTTTGTACCTGCAGAGGAAAATAAAAAATCTGGTGTTGCTTTAGGAACCATTTTTACTGATTCAATTTTTACACCTATTAAGAATGTAAAATATGCTGTAGAAAATTTTCGTGTAGAACAAAAAACAGATTATGAAAAATTAGTTTTTGATATTACTACAGATGGTTCTATTGCACCTAAAGATGCTTTAACGGAGGCTGCAAAAATTTTAATTCATCACTTTATGTTATTCTCTGATGAGCGTATTACTTTAGAAGCTGATGAAATTGCTCAAACTGAAACTTATGATGAGGAATCTTTACATATGCGTCAGTTGTTAAAAACAAAGTTAGTGGATATGGATTTATCTGTAAGAGCACTAAATTGTTTAAAAGCTGCCGAAGTAGATACATTAGGAGATTTAGTATCATTTAATAAAAACGATTTAATGAAGTTCCGTAATTTCGGTAAAAAATCTTTAACTGAACTTGATGAATTAGTTCATAATAAAGGTTTGAATTTTGGTATGGATTTAAGCAAATATAAATTAGATAAAGATTAATTTAAAACGAAAGTTTTAATTACGATAAGATAAGATGAGACACGGAAAGAAATTTAATCACTTAGGAAGACAAACGGCGCATAGAAAAGCAATGCTTGCTAATATGGCTTGTTCTTTAATTGAGCATAAAAGAATTAACACTACTGTTGCAAAAGCAAAAGCATTACGTCAGTTTGTTGAGCCTTTAATTACAAAATCAAAAGACGATACTACACATAATCGTAGAATTGTATTTAGTTACTTACGTAACAAATATGCAATTTCTGAATTATTTAATGAAGTATCCGTTAAAGTTGCCGACAGACCAGGAGGGTATTTACGTATTATTAAATTAGGAAATCGTCAAGGGGATAATGCTCCAATGGCAATGATTGAATTAGTTGATTATAATACAACTTATAACCCTAATAGTAAAAAGGTTAAGAAAACAACGCGTAGAGGAAGGTCTAAAAAGGCTGATGATGCTGTTGTTGACACTGTTGAAACAACTGAAGAAACTAAGAGCGATAATTAAATGTTAGCTTTTATTTAAAACACTAGGGGATAAGCTTTTATAAAGTTTATCCCTTTTGTTTATAATTAAATATAGATTGAATATGAAAAAGAGTTTTATTATAATTGTATCCTTGATTTTTATAAGTACTTGGGCCTTTAGTCAACAACTTACAATTAAATTAATTGAAAGCACTCTTATAACTCACCAAGGTGTGGAATTTAAAGGAGAACTAAAAGATAGTTCTAATGATTTATATGTTTTTGACAATTTTAATAATGATGGAATGATATATGTTAATAATAATGTATATTCCTTGTCAAATTTAAATTTTAATGTTGAAACAAATTCTTTTGAAAGTAGAATTAATAGAAATAAAAATTTTTCATATAGAAATACCTCTGTAGACTCTATTAAAATAAATAATCATTTTTTTAAAAAAATTGGTAATATTTTTTATGAAGTTCTTTTTGAAAATTTTAATCGACAATTTCTCAAAAAATATGACATTAAAATTAAACCTGGAACTTTTAATCGATTAGATGGGTCTACCGGGAAACCTAAAGAAGAGTTGGATTATCGCTATTTGATAAAACTAACTAATGAATATCAAATGATCGAACTTTCTAAAAATGATATTTTAGATTTGTTTAATAATGATGAAAATAAAGATAAACTGGAAGCTTTTGTTAAAGAAGAAAGATTATCGTATAAAAAGGAAGATGATATTATAAAAATAATGGAGTTTATAGATAAAAACCCAGACTTAATAATCTAGTACTACTTTAATAATTTTTAAATAAATGAAATATACGCAACGTAAAAAAGCTATTCTGTTATTAGAAGACGGAACTATTTTTGAAGGAAAATCAATTGGAATGGATGGTACGGCATATGGTGAAATATGTTACAATACTGGAATGACTGGTTATCAAGAAATTTTTACAGATCCTTCTTACTTTGGACAATTAATGCTAACTACCAATGCACATATTGGTAATTATGGAATTAATACAGATGAAATTGAGTCTGATTCTATAAAAATATCCGGTTTGGTTTGTAAAAATTTCAGTTTCAATTACTCAAGAGAGGATGCTCAGGATTCATTAGAAAATTATTTTAAGAATGAAAAATTAATGGCAATTTCTGATATTGATACGAGAGCTGTAGTGAGCTATATTAGAGATAAAGGAGCGATGAATGCTATTATTTCAACCGATTTAAATATTGAAAATTTAAAAGAAAAATTGAGATCAGTTCCAAATATGGAAGGCTTGGAGTTAGCATCAAAGGTATCAACTAAAGAACCATATTTTTATGGTGATGAAAAGGCTGCATATAAAATTTCAGCGTTAGATATTGGGATAAAAAAGAATATTTTAAGAAATTTGGCGACTAGAGGTTGTTATATTAAGGTGTTTCCATACAATGCTACTTTTGAGGAAATGAATGCATTTAACCCGGATGGTTTCTTTTTATCAAACGGACCTGGTGATCCAACGCCATTAAAAGATGCTCAGCTGGTAGCAAAGGAGATTATTGAAAGAGATTTGCCTTTGTTTGGAATTTGTTTAGGACATCAAGTTATTGCATTAGCTAATGGAATTTCGACATATAAGATGCATAATGGACATAGAGGAATAAATCATCCTGTTAAAAATTTAATAACAGGGAAAGGTGAAGTAACCTCCCAAAATCATGGATTTGTGGTAAATAGAGATGAATTAGAAAAACATGATGAATTTGAGATTACTCACGTTCATTTAAATGACAATACGGTGGCTGGAATGCGTATGAAAAGCAAGAATTGTTCTTCTGTTCAATACCATCCAGAAGCAAGCCCAGGACCCCATGATTCATCATATCTTTTTGATGAATTTATAGAAAACATAAAAAAATCTAAATAATTAAATATAAAGCCGTTAACAGTAAAGTTAACGGCTTTTTTTATAACTAATCTATCCGAAAACGTTATCGTATAAAAGAATAAATTAAAAGTGACAAATCGGGTAAATTTTGTAAATTTGAACTAGAAAAATAATTAACAAAAATATAATAAAATGAGTATAATTTTAAGTGTGCATGCACGTCAAATATTTGATTCAAGAGGAAATCCAACTATAGAAGTTGATGTAATCACAGAAAATGGAGTATTAGGTAGAGCAGCGGTTCCTTCTGGAGCTTCTACTGGAGAACATGAAGCAATGGAATTGCGTGATGGTGGAAAAGATTATATGGGTAAAGGAGTTTTAAAAGCAGTAAAAAATGTAAATGAAATTATTGCAGAAGAACTTTTAGGTACTTCAGTTTTTGAACAAAACTATATCGATCAAATGATGATTGAATTAGATGGAACAAAAAACAAATCTAAATTAGGAGCTAACGCAATTTTAGGTGTTTCATTAGCAGTTGCAAAAGCAGCAGCAAATGAATTAGAAATGCCTTTATATCGTTACGTTGGTGGTGTAAGTGGAAATACTTTACCAGTTCCAATGATGAATATTATTAATGGAGGTTCTCATTCAGATGCCCCTATTGCTTTTCAAGAGTTTATGATTATGCCAGTTATGGCTAAAAACTTCACGGAGGCTTTAAAAATGGGGAGTGAAATTTTTCATAATTTGAAAAAATTAATTCACGATCGTGGTTTAAGTACTGCAGTAGGTGATGAAGGTGGATTTGCTCCAACTTTTGATGGTACAGAAGATGCAATTGAAACAGTGTTAAAAGCTATTGAAAATGCAGGATACAAACCAGGAGAACAAGTAAAATTAGCATTAGATTGTGCTGCTGCAGAATTTTATGTGAACGGAAAATACGATTACACTAAATTTGAAGGAGATAAAGGTGTTATTAGAACTTCTGAAGAACAAGCGGATTATTTAGCTGAATTAAGTGCTAAATACCCAATTATATCTATTGAAGATGGTATGGATGAAAATGACTGGGAAGGATGGAAATACTTAACAGAAAAAATTGGAGATAAAGTTCAATTAGTTGGTGATGATTTATTTGTAACTAATGTAGAGCGTTTATCACGTGGAATTGAAAATGGTATTGCTAATTCAATTTTAATTAAAGTTAACCAAATTGGTACTTTAACTGAAACTATTGCAGCTGTTAATATGGCTCATAATGCAGGATATACTTCTGTTATGTCTCACCGTTCTGGTGAAACAGAAGATAATACTATTGCTGATTTAGCGGTAGCTTTAAACTGTGGGCAAATTAAAACAGGTTCAGCTTCTCGTTCAGACAGAATGGCTAAATACAACCAATTATTAAGAATTGAAGAAGAGTTAGGAAGCGTTGCTTACTACCCACAAGCGAAAGCTTTTAAGGTTCTTTAATTTTAAATAAATATTTTTTAAAAAAGCCGAGTTTTTACTCGGCTTTTTTACGTTTGTAACAATATATACATTATTAGTAAAACATTCTACAAAATCCTTTTAGAATAGTTAGAAAATCATTAAATTCGCTACAGTTAAAATAAAAATTCTTAAATTAATTTATATATAATTGAACTATGTCAAATATCGCGATATTAGAAGTAGACGGAAAGAGGTATGAGTTTCCAATGTTAAAAGGATCGGAAAATGAAATTACCATTGATATTAACAATTTAAGATCTGTAACAGGAGGTATTACCACCTTAGATCCGGGTTTTAAAAATACGAGTTCTTGTGAAAGTGCTATTACTTTTTTAGACGGTGAAAAAGGAATTTTACGATATAGAGGCTATTCAATTGAAGAATTAGCTGAAAAGTCCGATTTTTTGGAAGTTGCTTATCTTTTAATATTTGGTGAATTACCTACCAAAGTGCAAAAGGCTGATTTCACAAAAGAAATCAAGAAGAATAATATTGTAGATGAAGACATTAAGAAAATTTTAGATGGTTTTCCAAGGTCAGCGCACCCAATGGGTGTACTTTCTGCATTAACAAGTGCACTTACAGCTTTTAATCCAAAAAGTGTTAATGTTGAATCTGAAAAAGATATGTTTAAAGCAGTTTGTAAAATTTTAGGAAAATTTCCTGTTTTAGTTGCTTGGACTTATAAAAAGGAAGAAGGTTTGCCTTTAGCTTATGGAGATAATTCATTAGGTTATGTTGAGAATATTATTAAAATGATGTTTGAAAGACCTAATGAAAAGTTTGTTATGAACCCTGTGGTGGTTAAAGCATTAGATAAATTATTAATTTTACATGCAGATCACGAGCAAAATTGCTCTACATCTACAGTTCGTGTTGTTGGTTCTTCTCAAACTGGTTTGTTTGCTTCACTATCAGCTGGTATTTCTGCTTTATGGGGGCCACTTCATGGTGGTGCTAACCAAGCAGTTATTGAAATGTTAGAAGCTATTAAAGAAGATGGTGGTGATTATCAAAAATATATAGCAAAGGCAAAGGATAAAGATGATCCTTTCCGTTTAATGGGATTTGGACACCGTGTGTACAAAAACTTTGATCCGCGTGCAAACATAATTAAAGAGGCCGCAGAAGAAGTTTTAAATGATTTAGGAATAGATGATCCAGTATTAGATATTGCAAGAGGATTGGCAAAAGAGGCTTTAAGCGATGAATATTTTAAATCCCGTAATTTATATCCAAACGTTGATTTTTATTCAGGTATCATATATAGAGCTTTAGGCATTCCAGTACCAATGTTTACTGTTATGTTTGCTTTAGGAAGACTGCCAGGTTGGATAGCTCAATGGAAAGAAATGCGTTTAAGAAAAGAACCAATTAGTAGACCAAGACAACTTTACACAGGAGCTCCTTTAAGAGCATTTGTTGAAGAAGCCGAAAGATAATTTTTTTTGTTTTTAAAATATTGATAAAACCTCGTATTAATTTATGGGGTTTTGTTATTTTTACTGCAAAATATTATTAATATGATAAATTTAAACGTTCAAGATGAAACTTCTCAATTAAGAGCGGTTGTATTAGGAACTGCATTTAACAACGGAAGCACTCCATCTATAGAAGAAGCATATGATCCTAAATCATTAGAACATATAAAAGCAGGAACATATCCATTAGAAAAGGATATGGTGGCAGAAATGGAGGCATTTAATAAAGTGTTTGAAAAATATGATGTTAAAGTTTATCGCCCAAATATAATTGAGAATTATAATCAAATTTTTTCAAGAGATATTGCATTTGTTATAGAAGATAAATTATTTAAATCAAATATATTACCAGATAGAGAAAAGGAAATTGAAGCAATTCAATATGTATTGGAACAAATAGACGAGAGAAATATTATAAAAGCTACCGATGATATTCATTTTGAAGGAGGTGATGTTATGCTTTGGAATAATCACATTTTTATAGGAACTTATAAAGGCGATGATTATGAAAAATTTATAACAGCTCGTACAAATATGAAAGGTGTTAATTTTATTAAAAACTTATTTCCCAATAAAATTGTAAAAGAATTTGATTTGGTAAAGTCTAATACCGTTGCAAGAGAAAATGCGTTGCATTTAGATTGTTGTTTTCAGCCAGTTGGTACCAATAAGGCAATTATTCATAAAGAAGGTTTTAGAGATATAAATGACTACCACTATTTAGTAAATTTATTTGGAATGGAGAATTTATTTCATATTACTAAAGATGAAATGTATAATATGTTTTCAAATGTATTTTCAATATCACCAGAAGTAGTTGTGTCAGAAAAAAACTTTACACGTTTAAATAATTGGCTAAGAGCACAAGGTTTTGTTGTAGAAGAAATTCCATACGCAGAAATTAGTAAACAAGAAGGACTTTTGAGATGTTCAACAATGCCTTTAATTAGAGATTAAAATATGAAACAAATTACCAATACCATAATAATGATTCGTCCAGTTTCATTCAGAATGAATGAACAAACTGCTGTAAATAACTATTACCAAAAAGTAATGGATTCTTTAACACCTGAAACAGTTCAGTTTGAGGCCGTTCAGGAATTTGATGCTTTTGTAGAGAAATTAAAAAATATTGGCGTACATGTTATTGTTATAAATGATACGAAAACTACAGATACACCAGATTCTATTTTTCCAAATAACTGGATTTCATTTCACGAAAGTGGAGATGTTGCAATGTATCCTATGTTTGCTGAAAATAGAAGACTTGAACGAAGAGAAGATATTTTAGATATTTTAGAAGATAAAGGTTTTGAAATTACGAATGTGATTGATTACACGTCTGCAGAAGAAGAACAAGTTTATTTAGAAGGAACAGGAAGTTTATTATTAGATAGAGCAAATTCTAAAGCCTATTGTGCCTTATCTCCAAGAGCTGATGAAGACTTATTTATTGAATTTTGTGAAGATTTTGAATTCACACCAGTTTCATTTGTTGCCAATCAAACCGTTAATGGTAAAAGACTACCTATTTATCATACAAATGTGATGATGTGTTTGACAGAAACTTTTGCAGTAATTTGTATGGATAGCATTGACGCTAAAGATGATAAGAAAAATGTTCTAAAGCATTTAAAAGAAGATAAAAAGGAAATTATTTATATAACAGAAGAACAAGTAACTAATTTTGCTGGAAATATGTTGCAAGTAATGGGGGCAAATAACGAAAAATATTTAGTAATGTCATCTTCTGCATATAACTGTTTAACCAAACAACAAATTAACAGTTTAGAAAAGCATTGTAAAATTGTACATAGTTCATTAGATACTATTGAGGCTTGTGGAGGAGGAAGTGCACGTTGTATGATGGCTGAAGTTTTTTTGCCAAAAATGGGGTAATATAAATTTAATTAGTAATTTTAAAAAATGCTTTCAAAAAAAACAAAATATGGTTTAAAAGCACTTAGTTATTTAGCTAGGCAAAAACCTCTTGAACCCATTTTAATTTCTGAAATATCCGAATCAGAAAATATTTCAAAAAAATTTTTAGAAAGTATTTTGTTGCTTCTTAAAAAGAATGGAATTTTATCCTCTAAAAAAGGAAAAGGCGGCGGTTATTATTTACTAAAAAAACCAAGTGAAATTAAAATTTCAACTTTAATTAGAATCTTGGAAGGTCCAATAGCAATGTTACCTTGTGTAAGTTTAAATTATTATCAAAAATGTGATGATTGCAATAGTGAAGAAAGCTGTAGTTTAAATAGGTTAATGGCAGAAGTTAGAGATAACACCCTAAAAATTTTAGAAAATAAAACCCTTGAAGATTTTCATTGCGGTACCTAATATATAAAAAGGGCTTTCATTTGAAAGCCCTTTTTATTTTTATGCTTTTACCAAAATAGGTATTTCAATTTTAAATAACTCTTGCTGTAGTTTTTCTAATTCAACAATTAAATGCTCTTTGTTATTTTCAAAAGCTTCTTTAGTTGATGAGAAAAGATTATGGTAATAAGCGATACCATCATTTAAATTACTTTTAAAAGTTGTTAAATATTTTTCCTGTTTTGCAGAAAAGGAATCTTTAACTTCATCAACTTTATTTGAAAAATAATCAACATACATAGCTAATTCTTTAATAAACATATGAGGTCTATTTTGGTAAGCAATTACATTGCTTTTTCCATAAATATGATTAACCATATCTTTTAAAGTAACTTCTTTTGAAAAATAAGCCATATTTGGTCCTGGGCAAATTGCAATTCCTTCATCAGCCCCTTTTTTATTTATGCCATAATTTAAAAATGCAGCATTAGATAAGCCTTCACACAAACAAGTTTTGTCTGTTATTTTTTCCAATCTATTTGAATAATCGTTGGCATTTAAACCTTCTAATTTTAATTCTTCAATTTTTTGTGATTGAAATTTTTTGGAAGCTGTGCAAATAGCAATATCTGTATATTCTGTATTTGAAGTTAAAAACTTTTTTGGACAAGAACTACCAGGGTTATTTGCTTGAATACGCTCGTTTTTAAAAATTTCATTGGTACTTCCTCTTAAGCTATTAAAAGGCACACCTAATGGAGAAACATTACTTAAATATAAATCGTCTTCTGTTGCTTTTGCTAAAGTTTCTCTAGTTTTAATATCAACAGTTGTTGCTTCCGGTACTAATAAAAATGGAGAACCCCATCCTATAGAATCAATTTTATAATTTTCTAATAAAAACTCGTGTTCTTCATGAGTTCCAACACCACCTTGAACGGTAATTCCTAAATTTAAAGGTTTGGTTGGTACAATTTTATCTTTATTTTTTAAAGCATCAATTAAAATGTGATGAACTTCATCAATTAAGTTTTCCTTATTATTTTTGAATTCCTCTAAAATAGGCCCCATTAAATAGCCGTCAGAAGCAAATGCATGACCGCCACAATTTAATCCAGATTCTATTCTATATTCAGAAACCCATAGTCCTTTTTTAGCTAAAAATTTTCCTTGAATGATTGCTGATCGATAATCACTAACTTTTAAAATTATTTTCTTTTTTAAATAACCTTCTTCATTAGGAAAAAAATCGTTAAAGTTTTCAAAATAAGCGTATAATCTAGGATTCATTCCAGCAGAAAGCACTACCGATGAAGTTAAATTACTATTGGCAAAACCTCTTAAGGCTGCATGAGCATCATTAAATTCACTAGGTAAGGCTTCATTTTTATTGTAATTCACTTTATCTAGTTTGGTCATAATGTTTACATCAATATTTCCAGAAACTAAATTTTGTTGAATCCAATTTTGAACATCTTCTTTTATAGTGTTATGTTGAATTGTGTCAATAAAGTTTTGCTTTAATTCTGAAAAATCTGGAAGCATGTCCATATATTTTTCAAACTCACTAGTTTTATCTTCAAAACTTTTTTTAAGGTTTTCAAATTTTTGTTTTACTATAGTGTCTACGGTATTTAAGTATGAAGTTATTCTTTTTGCTCTATAATCTTCAACTTTTGTTGAAATTGCTTGATAAGGTAATTCAAATTTTTTCGAATAATATTCGTTCATTTTTTCAATTAGAATATCATCTACTATTGAAATTACTGATGAAATACCATATTTTGCAATTTTAATTGGACTATCTATAGTAAATGCTAACCCCATTACTGGCACATGAAATGTATGGGGATTTTTTTTATTTTGCATACTATATATTTTTTAAAATTAAATATTGCAACAAATCTAACTAACTTAAAGCTAAAAACGCTGATAGTTATCAATTATTAACAAATAATTTAGCATTGTAAAAAAAATCCAGCTCACTAAAAGTGAACTGGATTAACAATTTAAATATATAAATTGGAATTAGCTTCCTGATACACTACCTCCAGAAGAGGTATCTTTATTTACTTCTACAGGGTTTCCTTCATAATCAATATCTCCACCACTGCTTGCTTTTGCGGTTAATTTACCGGTAACATTCACATCTATAATTGCGCCGCTGCTTACTTTGGCTGTAGCATTTATAGTTTCTAATTTACCTGCATCAATAGAGCTTCCACTACTTGCACTAGCTGAAAATTCTATTGATTTTCCATAAATATCTATACCTGCTCCACTAGAAGAAGAGGTTGAAACTTCATCGGCATTTACGTAAACTTTAATAGAACTTCCGCTACTAGAATCTAATTGAAGTGTGCTGGTTTCAATAGTGTTTTCAGTTTTAACTAAAGCGCCGCTAGAAGTGCTAATTTTTGAGATATTATTTGTTGTTACGTAAACTTTTCTGCTTGTAGCTTTATAAACGTTTTTATCAAAATATATTTTTAGCTCATTATTTTTCACTTCGGTTCTTAAAATATCAATAATATTTTCATCAGCTTCAACTTTAATTTCAGTTGAATTACCTTGAGTTAAATATACTTCAATACCTTGTTGCACCTTAATTTCACTAAAGTTTGAACTAATTGATCTGTCTTCAGAAACTACTTCTCCATTTCCTCTAATTCCAGCTAAACCGTCCATAAAACAAGATGTTGTTGTTACTAAAAGAAGCAGTACGGTTGATAATTTAATAAGTGTTTTCATAATTTAATTTATTTTAGTTATTCAAAAGTATTTTGAAACCTTTGGTATTACCAATTTTTTTTGACGAATTGAGCTATAACGATGACGAATTGTTATTAATCTATTGTAATACCTGTTTCGTCAATATTTACTTCAGCATTGTTATTGTTATCATTTACTTTTATTTTCAATCCGTTTTCATCTAATTTTAAATTAAAACTTCCATTTTTTTCTTTGTAATCATCGCCAAAAATAGTTTCATTACAATCTAAACACTCCAATCCATTTTCTGTCATTTTGTAATAATTTTTAGGCATATCTCGGTCGTGAATATTTTGAATATTATCAACATCGTTTAAAAAGCTTCTGGTTGAATTATCTAAATAAATTATTGAGTTCACAGGAAGATAAATTGTAATATCAACAGATTGATCTTTAAATTTATTATGGAAATTTGATAAGAAATAACCGTTTAAAAGTAAATTTTTATCGTTTAAATTAAATTGATACTCAATGGCTTCAGCATCTTTATTTGCTGTTAATCTGTTGTTTCCTTCAGATTCTTTTCTAATTTTTACAAATGCATTTTCTTTGTCCGTTGTTTTAATATCTACAAAAACTCTTGTTGAATATAATTTTTGAATATCTCCGTCATACACGCTTTCATAGCCATAATTTCTTCTTAATTCTTTTCTGTTTGATAAATTTTCATCACCTACCATTTTTATGCGAAGCGTATCAATTGGCGTTAATAAAATATCTTCTGTTTGATTGTGAACACCATCATAAGCTTTTTGTGTTGCAAAATTAATACCAGCAAAGCCTAAACCAAGCAAAGCAATTATCCAAACACCTAAAAGTGATAGTTTTGTTGTTGAGCTAAATGATTTTACATTGTTTGATAGTATTTTTAAACCTAGCATAAAAAGCACAAAAAATGGAATTCCTACTGCTAAAAAAGTAAATGCAACTAATAACCACGATGGAATAACAGAATCAAAGAAAAAAGGTGGATAATGTACATAATCATCACCAAAACCTAACATTTCAATACTTCCCCAAGAGAATGCTCCAAATATTAGAGCTATTAAAGTAATGGCTGCAATAAATATTAATAAGGCTCCTATAAATTTACCAAATATGTTAAATATTGCTGAAAGTATTTTTCCTAAAGTTTCAATAATTTCTTGAATTCCAGATTTTGCTCTGTTTTCAACATTTCTTTTAAATTCAGGGTTTTTTACTTTTTCAGTAGCACTGTTTACACCATCTTTTACGCGAGATGAAACATCTTGAAATTCTTCTCTAATTTTACGTTCAATATTGCTAATGTTTACGGGTTCACCTTTCATTTGTAATTTTTCGGCTGTGGTTTCCGCTACCGGAATTAATATCCAAAGTATGGCGTAAATTAAAATTCCTGTTCCAAATGAAAACACTAATACAAGCCATAAAATTCTTACCCAAAGAGCATCTATACCAAAGTAATGAGCTAAACCAGCACATACACCTCCTAAAAATTTATCTTCACTATCTCTAAATAATTTTTTTGAAGAAGAACTCTGTTTGTTAATTTGTTGGTCTTCAAAAAGTTCTTCATCTACTAAATAATCTTCAGGTTTTCCCATTATTTTGGTAATTTCATCAATATCTGCTTCATTGATAACCTGACGTTCATTTTTTATCCTATCAGATAGTAATTCACCAATTCGCAATTCAATATCATTTAAAATTTCATCTCTCCCTTGCGGATCATCACTTAAAGATCTTCTAATGGCATCTAAATAATGTTTTAGTTTTTGATAAGCTAATTCATCAATATGAAAGAAGATACCTCCTAAATTTATATTTATTGTTTTGTTCATTTTTCAGTTGATTTTTTGTTGGTTACTAAGTTTACAGCTTCTACAAGTTCACTCCAAGTTGAGTTTAATTCGTTTAAAAATAATCTTCCGGTTTCGGTTAAATCGTAATATTTTCTTGGTGGTCCAGAGGTAGATTCTTCCCATCTATATTCCAATAAACCTGCATTTTTTAATCGTGTTAATAAAGGATATACAGTTCCTTCAACAACTAACAATTTTGCATCTTTCAGTTGCGATAAAATTTCAGAAGTATAAGCATCACCATGTTGTAATATGGAAAGTATGCAGTATTCTAAAACTCCTTTTCGCATTTGTGCTTTTGTGTTTTCTATCTTCATAAGTTGATATTTTATTTTTCAAATGCTATTTAACAAATTCTATGGTATAAGGATAATTATAATATTCCCCGTTGGTTGCTTTAATACTTGCAGAAATAATTAATACTATTTTTAATAGTATGGCAGGAATAATTCCTAATAAAATAGCAACTAAACCAATTCCTAAAGTAAAAATGGTGATTGGTATAATTAGCAATGCCAGTAAAAAGCAATACAATAAAATACTTAGCTGAAAATTTACTGCCGCTTTTCCGTGAGAATTAATATAGGAACTTTCGTTTTTTTTAGCAATCCATAAAACCAATGGCGCTATTATATTTCCAAATGGGAAAACCCAACCAGCAAATCCACTTAAATGTGTTATTGTACTATAATTTTTATCGTTTTGAGTGATCATAATATTATTGGTTTACTATTCTACTATGCAAATATATGTATAAAAGATAGTAATATGCAAAACATAGTACTGTATTTTAACATATTTTTAACAAATATTTTTTGTTTATAACTATAAAATACTAACTATTTTATGTTAATTATCTGTTACGATAATGTTATTATTTGTATATTTGGTATGAAAATACTAACAAACGGTTTAAAATAGGTAAAAAAAGTCGGTTGTTTGTTTTTTAGTATTTTAAAACCAATAAATATGGCACACAAATTAGATCAAGAAGTTTTGGAGAAAGATTTAACAAAAATTGAATTATTAGAGGTTTTAAAAACCCAAAATAAAAATATAAACTTGTTAGAAAAGGAGTATGCCAAATATAAAAATTGGTTTGAAAATTCTATTGATGGCTTTTATAGAAGTTCATTAGAAGGACATTTTATTGATATTAATTTGTCATTAGTTAAAATGTTAGGATATAATTCAAAAGAGGAACTTTTAAAAGTAAATATTAAATCTCAAATCTACTTGAATTCAGATGAGAGGGAAGCTGTTATAAAACAAAATGAAAATGATAGTAGAAAAGTACATAGCATTAGAAAAAAAGATGGAACTTCAATTTGGGTAGAAGATTATGTAAGAAAAGTTTATGATGATAATGGAAATTTACTGTTTTTTGAAGGGATAATAAGAAATGTTTCTGAAATTGTAAAAGCAAAGAAAATTCAAAAAGTACTGTTAAAAATTTCTCAACAAGGTTATAAATCAGAACATCTAAAAGATTTAAATGAATTTATAAGAATTGAATTAGGAAAGTTATTAGATACTACTAATTTTTATATTGCCTTTTATAATGAGCAAGAACAAACACTAAATATACCATTTATGACCGGTGAAGATTTTGAAGGTGATTTTCCTGCAGAAAAATCTATGACTGGTTTTTTAATTAAAAAAAATGAGCCTGTTCTTATAAAATCGCAAGAATTTGAAAAATTAATTGAAACAGGAGAAATAGAACTTTTAGGGGGTTTTCCAAAAGTTTGGTTAGGAGTTCCATTAAGGGTTAAAAATAAAGTAATTGGTGCAATTGTTGTTCAAAGTTATGATGATGAGAATGCTTATAGTGTTGATGATATTGAACTTTTAAATTTTATTTCATCTCAATTAAGTATTATAGTTCAACGTAAAAAAGATATTCAAGAAAATACAATTTCAAAAGAGATTTTACGAAAAGTATTGGATAATATTCCTACAAAAGTTTTTTGGAAAGATTTAGATTCAAAATTTTTAGGTGTGAATGCCGCTTCAATAAACGAAAAACAATTTAAGGATGAAAATGATGTAATTGGAAAATCAGATTTTGACTTTTACGATAAAAAATGGGCGCAAAAATATCGTAATGATGAATTGGAAATTATGCAAAGTGGTGTTCCTAAATTAAATTACATTGAAACTCAAGTTGTAAATGGCGAAGAACGTTCATACATATCAAGTAAACTTCCTTTTTATGATTCAAACAATAAAATAATTGGAATTATTGGTACTTCTGAAGATATAACTGAAAAGTTAGATAATGAAAATAAGTTAAAAAATATAACTGATGAGATATCTCTTGCAAAAGAAGTTTTAAGAAAAGTGCTTGATAATATTCCAATAAAGGTTTTTTGGAAAAATAAAGAATCAAAATTTTTAGGATGTAATGAAGCTTTCTTAAAAGATAATTCATTTACAAATGAAGAAGAAATTATTGGTAAGTCAGATTTTGATTTTAATGATAGAATTGATGCAGAAAAATATAGAAACGATGATGTTGCAATTATTTTAAGCGGAAACCCTAAATTAAATTATCAACAGTCTTACATTAAAAATGGAGAAGAGAGATGGACCAGAACTAGTAAACTACCTTTTTTTGATGAAGAAAAAAATGTAATTGGCATAATAGGAACTTCCGAAGATATTACCGAACGATTAGAAAACGAGAAAAAATTAAAAAAAGCTACAGAAGAAGCCATAAATGCCAATTTATCTAAGTCAACCTTTTTAGCAAATATGAGTCACGAAATTCGTACACCAATGAATGCTATTTTAGGATATTCACAATTGTTGCAAGAAGATGATAATTTAACAAAAGATCAACAAGAAAATTTAAAAACCATTAACAAAAGTGGAGAGCATTTATTAGCATTAATTAATGATATTTTAGACATGTCTAAAATTGAAGCTGGAAGACTTGATGTTAATTTAGCAGATTTTGATTTTATTGAACTTTTAAAAGAAGTTGAGCAACTTTTTAAAAACAAAGCAGCTAGTAAAAATTTAATGTTAGACTTTAAAGTTGGTTTAAGTGTTCCAAAAATTATGTTAGCTGATCAATCTAAAATTAAACAGGTTATCATTAATTTAATAGGAAACGCTATAAAGTTTACCGACAATGGATTTGTACAAGTTATTGTTGAAACTGTAAACAATCAACTTCTTAAAGTTGAGGTAAAAGACAGTGGTTGTGGGATAGCAGTTGATGATCAATTAGCAATATTTAAACCATTTGAGCAAGCTAAAAAAGGAGGAGAGGTAATAGGGGGAACAGGGTTAGGTTTGGCAATTAGTAAAAAGTTTTCAAATTTAATGAAAGGAGATATTACAATTGAAAGTGAACCTAACAAAGGCTCATCCTTTATATTTACATTTGAATTCCAAGAAGGAAAATCAATAAAAACGTTAGAAGAAATAAGATCTAGAAAAGTACTTTCGTTAGTTCCTGAAATGCAAGGAATAAAAGTGGCAATTGTTGATGATAGATTTGAGAATAGAGATATTTTATATAAAAAATTACATCCACTAGGATTTAAAATTAAAATGGCTGAAAATGGTTCAGAGGCAGTTGAATTGTATGAAAACTGGAAACCCGATATTGTTTTAATGGATGTAGTAATGCCCGTAATGAATGGGGTTGAAGCAACTAGACGAATTTTAGAAATTGCTAACGGAAAGCATGATGTTAAAGTATTTGTTGTGAGTGCAAGTGCATTAGAATCAGAACAAAGGGAAGTTATGGATATAGGAGCTACTGTTTTTATTAAAAAACCAGTAATTTTTGATAATTTAATTTTTGAATTAGAAAATAAAGGAAATCTAAAATTTATTTTTAAAGAAGAAAATAAAAACTGCAATACTCAAAATATTGAAGTAAGCCCAACTGATATCCCTTTAATGTTAAAAGCAAAATTTATAATGGCTGCTGATGAAGGTGATTTTGAGCAATTACAAGATTTATTGAAAATATTAGAAAAAGAAACTCAAAAAACATTTAAATATATTGATGAATGTATTCTTGAAATGGAATTTGAAAATTTAGTTAAATGGTTAAAATCTTAAAATTATGGGCGTAAAAAATTATACTATTTTAATAGTTGATGACAATCCTAATAATTTAAAAGTTTTAGGAGGTGTTCTAAAATCTGCAGGTTACAACTACAGGATGGCAAAATCTGGAAAATTAGCCTTAAGTGTTTTAGAAAAAACAAAACCTGAATTAATTTTATTAGATATTCAAATGCCAGAAATGGATGGTTTTGAAACCTGTGAAAAAATTAAGGAAATTCCAGAAAACCAGAATATTCCTATTATTTTTTTAACGGCAAATTCTGATGCTGAAAGCGTAAACAAAGCTTTTAAAGTTGGTGGAGTAGATTATGTTACTAAACCATTTAATACAGAAGAGCTTTTAAGAAGAATAGAAACACATATTAAACTAAAAATACAAGCAGAAGAATTAGTCATTCAAAATGCGTCAAAAGATAAATTTATCTCCATAATTTCTCATGATTTAAAAAATCCGTTGGCAAATATTATTGGTTTCTCAGAATTAATTAAAGAAAATTATAATGAAATTGATCCTAAAAAACTGCTAAATTTTATTGAGTATATTAATAATTCAGCTGTTTTTTCATTAGAAATTTTAGATGATTTACTGGATTGGTCTAGAATTCAGCGAGGAAGTTTAAAATCTATCAAGCAAAATTTTAATTTAAGTGATTTATTAAAAAATAACATAGATGGGCATACGCCACAAGCACTTGCAAAAAGTATATTTTTTGAATCGCATTTTGAAAAAGATGTTCAAATACATGCCGATGAAAGAATGGTTTCTGCTGTGGTAAGAAATTTAATTTCAAATGCTATAAAATTCACACCAAAAGGAGGTCATATTTCGGTGTCAACCAAAGAGATTTTAATAAATAATAAAAAACTAATTGAAACTGAAATTAAAGATACCGGAATAGGTATAGATGAAGAAAGTATTCGTAAATTATTTAAAATAGAACATAATTACAACTCTAAAGGAACAAATAATGAAACTGGAACAGGTTTAGGTTTAATTTTGTGCAAAGAATTTATACGCCTTAATAACGGCGAAATTAGAGTTGAAAGCACTCCAAAAGTAGGTACAACTATAATTTTTGATTTAGAGCCTGCCTGCTAAATTTAGTTATTTAATACACTTAGTATCTGTCTTTTTTTTTATAAATTGACCTCAAAATATTTTATATGGAGGTTACAGTAAAAAGAATGAATCAATTTTTGATGTTTAAATTGCCATCTGCATTTATTTGCGGTGTAAAATTAAAGGAACTAAACAGTGAAAAAGCGATGGTTTCTGTAAAGCATCGATGGATTAATCAAAATCCCTTTAACTCCATGTATTTTGCTGTTCAATCTATGGCAGCAGAATTATCTACTGGCGCAATTGTTATTAAAAAAATAAAAGAAAGCAATAAAAATATTTCTATGTTGGTTACAAACCATCAAGGTTCTTTTACCAAAAAAGCTGTTGGCTTAATTAAATTTACTTGTAAGGACGGAATTTTAATAGATGAAGCTTTAAAAAGAACTATTGAAAGTGGTGAAGGCCAAAAAATTACCATGAAATCAGTTGGGATTGATGAAAATGGAGACCAAGTATCAGAATATCAATTTGAATGGAGTGTTAAATTAAAATCTAAATAAAATATGAATGCACATGAAATAGATTATCAAATTCACGGAGAAGAAATGCAATTTGTTGAAATTGAGTTGGATCCGCAGGAAAGTGTTGTTGCTGAATCTGGAAGTTTTATGATGATGAGTGATGGTATAAAAATGGAAACTATTTTTGGAGATGGTTCAAATCAAGATGAAGGAGTTTTAGGAAAGCTTTTTTCAGCGGGTAAAAGATTATTAACTGGTGAAAGTTTATTTATGACAGTTTTTTCAAATATTGGAATGGGGAAAAAACAAATTTCTTTTGCATCACCTTATCCAGGTAAAATTATTCCAATTGATTTAAGTGAAATTGGGGGAAAATTTATTTGTCAAAAAGATGCATTTTTGTGTGCAGCCAAAGGAGTTTCTGTTGGTATAGAATTTTCTAAACGTTTAGGAAGAGGTTTGTTTGGAGGTGAAGGTTTTATTATGGAAAAGTTAGAAGGTGACGGTTTGGCTTTTGTGCATGCTGGAGGTACAATGAGCAAAAAAGTTTTGTTTTCGGGTGAAATTTTAAAAGTGGATACAGGTTGTATTGTTGGTTTTACAAAAGATGTAGATTATGATATTGAATTTGTAGGCGGTATAAAAAATACTGTTTTTGGTGGGGAAGGTTTGTTTTTCGCCACATTAAAAGGACCAGGTACGGTTTATGTTCAATCTTTACCTTTTAGCAGGTTGGCAGGCAGAGTGTTAGCGTTAGCTCCTCAAACTGGAGGAAAGCGAAGAGGTGAAGGAAGTATATTGGGTGGAATTGGAGATTTGTTAGATGGAGATAATAGATAAGGTTAAAAGAAAAGGTCAATTATTTATACAAATAATTAACCTTTTCTTTTAGTGTTTAAAACTTTTAATTATTCATGGTTGCTAATTCTTTATAATTTTTACTCAACCTTCTAAGTAATATTCCATAAATTATTCTGTAATACAAACAAAGTAAACCAAGCATAATAATTAATGTCACTATTTGAACAATTAGCATAATATTTAAAAATTTATCGCCATCAATATTTAAATTTTCAGGATTTAAAGCATCAATTAATGTTTCAGGATTAGAAAACATTACCACATTTAATATAATAGATAATAGCACATAAACAATAATGTTATAATACACATAATAGTTTACGGTTTTTCTGGTTTTAATAATCCTTTTCATTAATAAATTTGTGTTTTCACTAACACAAATAGCTTTGTAATTGTTATAAAAAAAGTAAATAAATATAACTACAACAACATAATGTATAATTTGAGTAACTAATAAAAACGTTTTTAAATTGAATTTCTCATAAATTTCTAAATAACTATCTGGTATTAATAAATTTAACCCAGACCAAAATAATAATTCAAGTATACTAATAATCAAAATCCATTTTACTATTGAAGATGATTTTTTGTGTATCATTTTATAAATATCATCATATGATATTTTAGGAAGGGTTGCTTCTTGCTTCTTCCAATCTCTTTTTAAGATATCTAATTCATCCATATGTTACGGATTTAATATTGTTTTTAAGCGAGTTTTAATTCTATTCATTTTCACGCGTGCATTCACTTCAGAAATACCTAATGTTTCAGATATTTCACTATAATTTTTATCCTCTAAGTATAAGAATATTAAACCTTTATCAATGTCTGAAAGCTGATGTATTGCTTTGTACATTAATTTTAATTGTTCTTCTTCTGTATTGTCATAATCTGTGGATTCTATCCTATGTAAAACAGTATCAAAATCTTGTGTAGGTACACTTCTTTTAGATTTTCTGTATAACGTAATAGCTGTATTTAATCCAATTCTATACATCCAAGTACTTAATTTAGAATCGCCTCTAAATTTCGGATATGCCTTCCATAGTTGTATTGTTATCTCCTGAAATAAATCATTATGTGATTCCTGATCGGAAGTATAAATTCTACATACTTTATGAACAATATTCTGATTTTCTTGAAATTCAGAAATAAATTTATGTTCTAGTTCTTTATTCAAATTTGGGTTAGTTTTCAATTAATAAGTATACAGTTAATGCATTTTGTTACAACTAATTTAAAATAAAAAAGCAACTCAGTTGAGTTGCTTTTTTATTTAATTTTCATTTTGCTTAATTTCCTTAATAAATTTATCAAGTTGCAGTCCGTATTTAGATTTTTTAATTTTAGCTGTTAAGCTATTATTTATTGTATCTAAAAGTTTCACATTTGCGTTGTACAATTCTGTTAGTGCTAAGTAAGGAGCAGTTTCAAAATCTGAATGAGTAACAGCAAAATTGGTTGTATAATAATATTTGCGCTTAATTAAGTTTTTTTCTTCTTTTAATAATTTAGATAACAAAGCGGTATCATTTGCTTTTTGAGCATCAAATTTTTCTTTAAATAAGTCTAATTGCTTTCCAGTAAATTTTTTAGCCATTTCATTATGTTCATCCAATTTAAGTTGATTTTCAGAACCTGTTATTTTCGCCGAAGTAGCAAATTTTTCAACTTTTGAAGTAATTGAAATTTCTTTTGGTTCTCCAAAAAATGAAATAATTTCTGATTGCATTTTATCTAAAGAAATAAAATATATTTCAGGAGATTCAACATCATCAGATAATATAAATTTTCCATCACCGTTTATTTCAACAGAATCTACAGAAACTAACACAGTATCTTTCATTTTTTGCAAATAAACAGTCCCTTTTTTTAATCCATCAATAGTACCATTTACAAGCATATTTCCTTTTTTGTTTGAAGTACAAGAAAATAAAAGAGTAACTAATATAACGCAACTTAATAATTTTTTCATTTTATAAAATTTATGGGACAAATATCTTATATTTTTTTGAATTTAGGAACAAATTAAGGAGCAACAATTCGCATTAATTCTGCCGTAAACATAGCGCCGTAAGTTCCAACAACATAGCCAAAAACAGCTAATAAAACTCCAACCGTTGCTAGTGAAGGATGAAACGCAGCTGCTACAACTGGAGCAGAAGCTGCACCACCAACATTTGCTTGGCTTCCAATAGCTAAAAAGAAAAATGGAGCTTTAATTAATTTAGCTACAATAATAAGTAAAATTACATGAGTTGTCATCCAAATTAAGCCAACAAATAACAAACCAGGGTTGTCAAAAATTTGGGTTAAATCCATTTTCATACCAATTGATGCTACTAAAATATAAATAAAAACACTTCCAATTTTACTTGCTCCAGCACCTTCATAACTTTTTAGTTTAGTAAATGATAACAAAATCCCTAAAATGGTTGCAATACTAATCATCCAAAAAAACTGAGAACCAAATGATGACATTGCCGAGGTTTAGTCGCTTATTATTTCAAAATTGTTTGTTAAATAGGTAGAAATTACATCAGCTCCAAAATGTGAAGCTCCAACAGTAACAAATGCTATGGATAAAATCACCATTAAATCTGATAAGGTTGGATTTCTGTTTGTTTTTGCCGAATAGCTAGATACTTTTTCTTTTAATGTTTCAATAGCAGAACTATCTGCTTTTAACCATTTGTCTATTTTTTCAGTTTTTCCAATTCCTAATAATAAAATTGCCATCCAAATATTTGCCACAACAATATCAACAATCACAAAACTTGCATAATTTTTTGTATTAAAATGATAGATTTCTAACATAGCAGCTTGGTTAGCACCTCCACCAATCCAGCTTCCCGCTAAAGTTGCCAATCCTCTCCAAACTGCATCAGGGCCAACGCCACCAACAGTTTCAGGTGAAATTAATGATATTAATAATACAGCAAGTGGTCCGCCAATTATTATTCCAACAGTTCCTGTTAAAAACATAATTAAAGCTTTTGGTCCTAAATTAAAAACTGCTTTTAAATCGATACTTAACGTCATTAAAACCAGCGCAGCAGGTAATAAAAATCGACTGGCTATATAATATAATTGAGAAACGTGTTTTGTTATTTCACCAGTTTCATTTATGGTTTCCCATTCTGGAGAAATAATTCCAGTAGATGTAAAAATAGCAGGTAACATATATGCCATTAATAAGGCTGGAACAAATTTGTAAAACTTTTTCCAGCTACTATTACTGCTTGTTGAAGTATAAAAAACAAAACCAAGTGTGAGCATTAAAATTCCAAATACAATTGTGTCTTGTGTAAAAAAAGGTGTAGTATCCATATGTTTTTTTTCGATTTCGGCTAATTTAACATTATTTGTGACTTTATTCGCAAAAAATGAGTTTTTGGTTTCTTATATTTGTTAAATTAAAAAATTAACTAAATGAAATATATAAAACTTTATGTACTTGTTGCATTTATTGCAATTTCTTGTAAATCTGTTCAAGAGGCCAATACCACGGTACAAAAACCTGTCACTGTTGAAGTAGATGCCAGAGAAATTCAAGGCGGAATGTGGATTCCATCTTTATTAGAAGGTATGAATGAAACTGAAATGATGCAGCTTGGTAGTAAAATGACTGCCAAAGATATTTATGATGTAAATAATTCTAGCTTAAAAGATGCAATTGTGCATTTTAACGGAGGTTGTACTTCAGAAATTATTTCGCCAAACGGCTTATTATTAACAAATCATCACTGTGGTTTTGGAGCAATTCAATCACATTCTACAGTTGAACATGATTATTTAGAAAATGGTTTTTGGGCAAAAAGCTATGAAGAGGAATTAGCAAATCCAGGTATGACTGTAACTTTTATTAAAAGAATAGATGATGTTACAGCTCAAGTTTTTGCGGGCGTTTTAGAAAGTATGGATGAAGCTTCTAAAATGAAGTTGATTGATCAAAATATTGATAAAGCAACAAAAGCTGCTCAAAAAGAGTCTTGGCAAAATGCTAATGTAAAATCTTTTTATGATGGAAACCAATACCTATTATTTGTTACCGAAATATTTAAAGATGTTCGTTTAGTTGGTGCGCCACCTTCTTCAATTGGAAAATTTGGTGCGGATACGGATAATTGGATGTGGCCAAGACATACGGGAGATTTTTCTATGTTTAGAATTTATGCTGATGCAAATAATCTTCCGGCTGAATATTCAAAAGATAATGTTCCATACAAACCAAAACATTATTTGCCAATTTCATTAGATGGTGTTGCTGAAAAGGATTTTACGTTAGTATTTGGTTTTCCTGGAAGTACAGAAGAATATTTACCAGCCGTAGCGGTTGACCAAATTGTAAATGTGTTGAATCCAGCAAAAATTGAAGTGAGAGATAATGCTTTAAAAATTGTTGATTCATTTATGAGAAAAGATCCAGCAATTAAAATTCAGTATGCTTCAAAATATGCTTCAACAGCAAATTATTGGAAAAAATGGATAGGTGAAAATCAAGGAATTCAAAAATCGAATGCTATTCAAAAGAAAAGAGATTTAGAAACTGAGTTTTCTAAAATTGTAGCTGAAAAAGATTTAGTGGGGTATTCAACTTTGTTAGCTGATTTTGAAAATTTATATAAAGAAATTGAAAAAGTATCTTTAGCACGTGATTACTGGATTGAAGTTGCATACAGAAATGTTGAATTGTTAGGAATCACTTTTAGAGTTTTTC
Source organism: Lutibacter sp. (assembly GCF_016342705.1). Classification (GTDB taxonomy): domain Bacteria; phylum Bacteroidota; class Bacteroidia; order Flavobacteriales; family Flavobacteriaceae; genus Lutibacter. The sequence continues at coordinate 246,138 of NZ_JAEINV010000003.1, forward strand.
AATTAGAACAAGCATATTTAAGAGGTGGAGAGCAAGCATTTGAAAATGCAAGGGAAGCTACTTTAAGTAGATTAGAGGGAACTTATAAAAATTACAATGCTACTGTAGATAAACCAGTTTTTGAAAAATTGGTAAGTTTATATGCAGAAAAAGCACCAAAAGAATATTTGCCTGCAAATATGAAAGGTGTTAATTTTTTAACCTTAACAAATGATATTTATACAACTTCAAAATTAACGACTTTAGAAGGTGCCAAAGAATTATTATCGGGTTCTGCTGAAGAGGTTATTAAAAAGCTAAACGCTGATAGAGCATTTGCTTTTGGTAAAGAATGGCACACTATGTTTTACACTAGTTTAGAACCTAAATTTCAAGAGTTGAATGTACAAATTGTTGCTGTTCAAAAGAAATATATGAAAGCTTTAATGGAAGTTTTTCCAAACAAACGTTTCTTTCCAGATGCAAATAGTACATTACGCGTAACTTACGGACAAGTAAGAGGTTACGAGCCAAAAGATGGCGTTTATTACAATACAACTACGTATTTAGATGGCGTTATTGAAAAATATGTTCCAGGTGATTATGAATTTAATGTTCCTCAAAAACTATTGGATTTATATGAAGCGAAAGATTATGGTCAGTACGGAGAAAATGGTAAAATGCCAGTGTGTTTTATAGGTACAAACCATACAACAGGAGGAAATTCTGGAAGTCCGGCCATTGATGCTCACGGAAATTTAATTGGATTAAATTTCGACAGAGTTTGGGAAGGAACAATGAGTGATATGAATTACGATCCAGATATTTGTAGAAATATTATGGTAGATGTTCGTTATGTATTATTTATAGTAGATAAATTTGCAGGAGCAAAAAACTTAATAAACGAGATGACTTTAGTACATCCAAAAAAATAAATTAAACAATAGAAAATGAGATATTTTAAATTTTATGTAGCACTAGCGGTTCTTTTTATATCGCTAAATTCAATAGCGCAGGTTTCCGAAAAGGTTGATACGCGTAAAATTCAAGGCGGAATGTGGGTTCCTTCTTTGTTAGAAGGAATGAATGAACAAGAAATGCAATTTCTTGGTAGTAAAATGACAGCCAAAGATATTTACGATGTAAATAATTCTAGCTTAAAAGATGCAATTGCGCATTTTGGTGGCGGTTGTACTTCAGAAATTATTTCACCAAACGGATTATTATTAACAAATCATCACTGTGGTTATGGAGTTATTCAATCACATTCTTCAGTAGATCACGATTATTTAAAAGATGGTTTTTGGGCCATGAGTTATGAAGAAGAATTACCAAATGAAAGTTTAAGTGCTACATTTATTAAAAGAATTGATGATGTAACTACCCAAGTTTTTGAAGGTATTTCTGATGATATGGATGAAGCTGAGAAAATGAAAATTGTAAACCAAAATATTTTAAAGGTTAACAAAGAAGTTCAAAAAGAAGAATGGCAAGATTCTTACGTTCGTTCATTTTATAAAGGAAATCAATACTTATTATTTGTTACTGAAGAGTATACAGATGTACGTTTAGTAGGAGCACCTCCAACATCAATTGGTAAATTTGGAGCTGATACTGATAACTGGATGTGGCCAAGACATACTGGAGATTTTTCTATGTTTAGAGTGTATGCAGATGCAAATAACCGTCCTGCAAAATATTCAAAAGACAATGTGCCTTACAAACCAGCTCATTACTTACCAATTTCTTTAGATGGAGTTGAAGAAAGAGATTTTACCATGGTTTTTGGTTTCCCAGGAAGAACAAATGAATATTTACCAGCTATAGCTGTAGATCAAATTGTAAACGTGTTGAATCCTGCTAAAATTGAAGTGAGAGACAATGCTTTAAAAATTATTGATTCTTACATGCGTAAAGATGCAGATATTAAAATAAAGTATGCATCAAAATTTGCTTCAACAGCTAATTATTGGAAAAAATGGATTGGTGAAAATCAAGGAATTCATCAAACAAAAGCCATTGATATTAAAAAAGCGGAAGAAGTAGAATTCTCTAAAATAGTGGCTGAAAAAGATTTAGTTGGTTATTCAACCTTGTTATCTGATTTCGAAAAATTATACAAAGAAATTGAAAGCGTTTCTTTAGCACGTGATTATTGGATTGAAATTGCTTACAGAAATGTTGAATTATTAGGTGTTACTTTTAGAGTTTACCAATTAGAACAAGCCTATTTAAAAGGAGGAGATCAAGCTTTTGAAAGTGCAAGACAAAACATTTTAGGTAGTTTAGAAGGAACGTATAAAAATTATAGCGCAACCGTTGATAAACCGGTTTTTGAAAAATTAGTGGCTTTATATGCTGAAAAAACGCCTACTGAATTTGTGCCTGCAAATATGAAAAATGTTAATTATACAAAATTAGCAAATGACATTTATGCAACTTCAAAATTAACATCTTTTGATGGTGCAAAAGAATTATTATCAGGTAAACCTGCAGATGTAATTAAAAAAATTAACGCTGATAAAGCTTATAAATTTGGAAAAGAATTGCACAGTATTTTTTACAATCAGTTAGAGCCTAAATTCCAAGCATTAAATTTACAAATTGAAGCACTTCAAAAAGAATATATGAAAGCTTTAATGGAAGTGTTTCCAAACAAACGTTTTTTCCCAGATGCTAATAGTACATTGCGTGTAAATTACGGAATGGCACAAGGTTATAGTCCAAAAGATGGAGTAACTTATACAACTAAAACATATTTAAAAGGAGTAATGGAAAAATACGTTCCTGGAGATTATGAATTTGATGTGCCACAAAAATTACAAGATTTATACCATGCAAAAGATTACGGTCAATACGGTGAAAATGGTAAAATGCCAGTAAATGTTTTATCTACAAACCATATGACTGGAGGAAACTCAGGAAGTCCAATTGTGGATGGAAACGGTAATTTAATTGGTTTAGCTTTTGATACAACTTGGGAAGGAACAATGAGCGATTTGTATTTTGATGCAGATATTGTACGCAGTATTATGGTTGATATTCGTTACGTGTTATTTATTATTGATAAATATGCAGGTGCTAAAAACCTTATTGAAGAAATGACTTTGGTTCATCCAAAAAAATAATAGAAAACATTTTTTAAAAAAAACTCCAAATGAAAATTTGGAGTTTTTTTTGATATACAATTAAGCGGTTTTTTAAAACTTTAAGTTTATTTTCCAATCAAAAGTTTCATTAGGATTTAATGTTAGTAAGCCATTTTGGTTGTTAAAACTATTTGGAGCACATGTCATAGGTTCAATAGCTATGCAATCTCTTGTATTTGGTGTGTACACTTGAAGAAAACTTTTTTTGTTTTCTGAAGAAAAGTCTATTTCAATGTTGTAATCATCACATTTAAATAAAGTTAGTGGTTTGTTTATCAAAAAACAATCATCTAAAAAAATAGATCCTAAAGTTAGTGGTGTTTTAAATGGTAATTCAATTTCTTGTTGAGGAATCATTTGCTTATTTAAAAAGTATTTTGTGTTTCCATCAAAATTTAAGGTGCTAGATGATAAGTTTTTTACTTTAAAATATGGATGCCAACCAAGTCCAAATGGAAATTCTTGTTCATCTAAATTTGTGACTTTAAAATCTAATTGTAAATTATTTTCTGAAAATGTGTAGGTAATATCCAATTGATATGAAAATGGAAAACCTGTAATTGTTCCATTATTTTTATAACTAAAAGTTACAATTGCTAAATTTTCTGATGTTTCAGTTTTAGTTACGTTAAACGATTTATTGTAGATATGACCGTGTAAGGAATTATTTAAACTAGTTTCATTACATTCTAGTTGATAATCAACCTTATTAAAACTGTATTTTCCATCTGCAATTCTATTTGGTGAAGGAAATAAAAACGAGGAGTTAAATTTATTTTTGTACAATTCAAGTCCTTTTTCATTATTAGTAATTCCATCAATTATTTCAATTTCGTTTGAATTTAATTTTTGGATAGAAGCTCCTAAATTTGGATAAATGGAACAGTTTAATTTTAAAGTTTCATTAGTAATAATAACTTCATTTAGAAGTGCGTTTTTTTTTGTGGCGTTTGTAATCTTAAACATTATTTTTTTGGTTATTTTTTTTTGGTAATCTGTTTGCGTCTTTTAGGCATTGATTGAGCATCCATTCTAACTGTCCGTTAGTGGAACGAAACTCGTCAGCCGCCCATTTTTCAACAGCTTTGAGTATATCTTCGTTAATGCGTAATGCAAATGCTTTTTTCTTTGACATATTATTTTAATTCGTTTACAAAGGTCGTGATAATTGTTAACAATTCCTGCTTTATTGGTAAATCTGGATTGTTATAAGAGCTCATGTTTTCTGTGGTGTCACCTTTTATTTCTTTAAAAATATGGTTCATTTCAGCTATAATTTTTAGCCGTGAGTTAGGATTGGATTTATGTAATAATTCAGCATCTAAATTTGAAACCTGAATATCTTTTGAACCATTTATAATTAAAATTGGGATGGTTAATTTTTTAATTTCTTCTTGTGGATTGTATTTAATCCACGATATTAAAAATGGTTGTACCGATTTATTAAATATTGAAATTAACAAAGGATTAAACTCCTCAACAGTATTTCCTTTTTTTAACTCGTTTAATACTTTTTCTGTATCTGCCACTAAAAAGGGCGCTTGTTTACCAATTTGTTCTATTAAAATTTCATCAATACTTCTGCCAGCTCCAGCTAAAGAAATAAATGCATCAACTTTATTTTCTGAAGCAATCATACCAACTAAACTTCCTTGGCTATGGCCTGCTACTATTATTTTTAAATACTTTTTTGTGTTTTTAAAATATTGAATTACTGTTTTAGCTTCATCAATAAAGGTGTTAAAACTAATAGAGTCAATTTTTGCTTTATCATCTTTTGTATAAGAAAGGACACTTTTATCAAATCTGTAAGAAGCAATATGGCTCTCAGCTAATTCTTCCGCTAAGTATTTTAGTGAATTATTAGTCATTGCTGCATTATTTCCATTTCTATCAGTAGGTCCAGAACCAGGAATTAATATTACCAAAGGTTTTTTTCCTTTTGAAGTTGGATTTAAAAGTGTGCCGTTTAAATGTATGTTTTTTGAAGGGATACTAACTTCCTGTGAGATATAATTTTTTTCTTGGGCATATAAATTGCTCATAAAAAAAATAAGGACTGCTATTAGTGTTTTTAATTTCATGAGATTTTATATTGGTAGTTGTTTAAAGTTTTTTGTAATTCTTCTTTTAATTGCGTTCCTATTAGTATTTTTTTTCCACTTTTCAACTCTAATTGAATTCCCGTATCTCCTTTTGTGGTCACACATTTCCCTCGTTTTTTAAAAAAGCTAAGTTTCAAACCCCAACCACCATATTCTGAAATAGCGTCGTATTTTCTTAAATAACATTTTGAAATTAAATTCCAAGGAATTGTTTTGTATTTTAAATGAAACGGATAAAATTGGTAATGAATTCCTATTTCATCAATTCTGGTATTTAATTTTAGATATATAAAAAGTAGCATCACCAATAAAATTATAATTACGCCACTTAAAGAGCCAATTTTACTACTTAAATTTTCATTTTCAATTACATTCCAATTGGAGTAGGTTGCAATGGAAACTATTATAAATGCCATTGTTAATCCAATAAAAACTAATTTTTGATTGAATTTTTGTTCTTCAATAAAAATCTTCATTATTATCTATTTTTTTCTCTTTCTAATAGTGCTTTCATAAAACTTCCACCATGGTGAGTAACGCTGTTTACAATCCAACCTTCTCTAGCTAATTGATTTAAGTTCTCTTCAAAATCTGCATCTTTTCCCCACATTCCTTTTTTTATAATTTTATATTCTTTCATAAGTTGTTAAATTAATATTGAAATTGTTGCGTATATAATGGCAATAATGTAAAGTAAAAAAGTGATCATTTTTAGTGGTTTAAAGTTCCGGTATTTACAATTGGTGCTACATCTTTATCAGAACAGAGTACTACCATTAAATTGCTAACCATAGCTGCTTTTCGTTCTTCATCTAATTCTACAACGTTATTTTTACTTAGTTTATCCAAAGCCATTTCAACCATACTTACGGCTCCTTCAACAATTTTATGACGCGCAGCAATAATTGCAGTTGCTTGTTGCCTTTTTAACATAGCGCTAGCTATTTCCTGAGCATAGGCTAAATATCCAATTCTTGCTTCTAAAACTTCAATTCCAGCCATTTCTAAACGTTCAGATAATTCTTCTTCAAGCGCCTGACTAACTTCATTAACACTAGCTCTTAATGTAATTTCTTCAGCTTTTCCATCATCTTCAAAGTTATCGTATGGATATAGACTAGCTAATTTTCTTACTGCAGCATCTGATTGTACACGAACAAAATTTTCGTAATTATCAACATCAAAAGCAGCTTTGTAAGTATCTTTTACTTTCCAGACAGCAATGGTGCTAATCATTATTGGGTTTCCCAGTTTGTCATTTACTTTTACGCGCTCGCTATCAAAATTACATGCTCGTAATGATATACCTTTTTTTGTGTAAAAAGGGTTTGCCCAATAAAAACCGTTTTCTTTTACTGTTCCAATGTATTTTCCGAATAATAATATCACTTTTGAAGTGTTTGGGTTTACTAAAAAGAAACCTGGAAGCAGTATAATTGTTAGTGCTATAAAAGTAAGAAATAGGCTAATAATTGAATTAACTAAACTAACTATTGCGCCAGCAATAAAAAGAAATAATAACAGCAACATAAAATAGCCGTTGGATAATTTAATAATTTTTTCTTGTGTCATGGTATTAATTTTTTGTAATATTAAAATGATATCATAAAGATATGAAAAATATAAATATGAAATACAAATAATTGATTAACATTATTTTTATCTTTGCATAAAAATATTTTTAATGAAAACATATAAATCGATTCTTATTTTAGTAGCTTTTGTATTTGTTTTGCCAGTATTAAATGCTTCAAACCCATTTTGGGGTGTAACAGGGCATAGAACAATAGGTAAAATTGCAGAAGATTATTTATCGTCTAAAGCAAAACGAAAAATTGAAGAATTACTTGACGGCCAGAGTTTAGCTTTGGTTTCAACTTTTGGAGATGATATAAAATCTGATAAAAGATATAATGAATTTTATACATGGCATTATATAAATATGCCTTTTGATGTGAAATATGAAGATTCTGAAAAAAATGAGAACGGAGATTTAGTTTCTGGTATAGAAAAGTGTAAGCAAGTTTTATTAGATAAAAATTCCAAAAAGGAAGATAAAGTTTTTTATTTAAAACTGTTAGTGCATTTAATTGGTGATTTACACCAGCCAATGCACGTGGGTAGATCAGAAGATAAAGGAGGTAACGACATACAGGTAAGGTGGTTTAATGATGGAACTAATTTACATTCTGTTTGGGATTCTAAAATGATAGAACATTATAATATGACTTTTACTGAATTGGCAGGAAATACCGATAAAATTTCAAAAGAGCAAATTAAATACCTTCAGAACGGTACTGTTGCAGATTGGGCTAATGAGACGCAACAATTAGCAATTAAAGTTTATGGCTCTGCTGAGGTTGGAGAAAAATTAGGATACAATTATATGTATACCAATTTTGAATTAGTGCGATCTCAATTACAAGTTGGGGGAGTTAGATTGGCACAAGTTTTAAATACTATTTTTAGCTAAAAATTAATTATTATAGCTGTTCCAGCGTCTTTTTTCACGAATTAAAAGTGAATTAAATTTGTTTGGAATAGCTATTTTAAAATTTATAGTAGTAGTTGTTTTTGGATGTAAAAAGGTAATTTCAGTTGCCGCTAAAAACAGTCCTTTTCCTTTGTGAATTTTTTCAGCGTTTCCATATAATTTATCACCTAAAATTGGGTGGAAAATAGATGCTAAGTGAATTCTAATTTGGTGTGTTCTTCCTGTTTTTGGTGATACTTTTAAAAAGCTTAATTCATTGTATTTTAAAGATTTTACAACTTCAATAATTTCAAAACTTGTTTCGGCTATTTTGTTTTCTATAGGTGTATTAATAGTGCTGTTTTTTGCTACTTTTCCAACAACAATTGCACAATATTTTTTTTGAATAGTTTTATTTCTAAACTGGTTTCCTAATTCAATTTGAGCAGTTTTTGTTTTTGCAACTAGCAAAATACCAGACGTTTGATTGTCTAATCTATGAACAGGAGTAGGTTTAAACAGTTTATCGGCTTCTGTACTTTCTTTTAAATTAAAAGGAAGAGCGTTAAAAATAGTTTTAAATGAATTTCCACTCACAGTAATTCCGGGTGGTTTATTTATTACAGCAATATGTTCATCTTCAAAAACAACTTCTAAATTGTATTCAAAAACTTTTGGTTTGTTTGATGGATCATCAATAAGTTCAATAATTTGCTCGGAATTTACCCAAGTTCCAGTTAGAGCAGTTTGTCCGTTCACTAAAAATAATTCCTTTTTAATGGCTTTTTTAATTCCACTTTTTGAAGGAATAAATTCTTTGAAAATTGAAGGTGCATATTCCTGTATTCGAATATTTTCTATGTTTTTAGGAACAATATGTATATGCAGAATTTTAATGTTAGGTAGTTTACTTTTGTTAATATTGGTAAAGATAATAAGTTACAATTTCAACTATTAAAAAACGGAGAATTAAATTTTAAATTAAATTTTTTTTACGGATGAGCGCAACTATTTCTTTATAATCAAAAGCTAATTCTATTTTTTGAGTTTCTTCAAATGAAAACCAATTATAATCAATCACTTCTTCTTCCTGAATTTTAATTTCACCAGTCCAGTTTCCTAAAAACCGGTAAAATTTTCTACCCTGCCAATCGCCAGTTTTAATAATCTCGGTAGGTGTAAAATCTAAATTACATTCTTCTTTTACTTCTCTTATTACGTTTTCTTCAGCAGTTTCCCCGTTTTCAGCTCTTCCACCTGGGCAACCCCAATAACCAGCATACAATTGTGTGTAATTGGAGCGTTGTAGCAGTAGTATTTTTTTTCTTTGAATTATAATGCCAGATGCAGAAAGAACCATAATTTTTTTAATAATATAAAACGCCTAAAGTTGCAACTTCTCCGGTTGCTAAACCCCATTCTTTTGAAGAAATAAGAGTTCCGTTAGCATCATAAACATTTAATTCAGCAGTATTTGGGCCAGATAAACCTTGATTAAGTGCTTGAAAATCAATTTTATTATAGCCTTTTTCTAGCGTTAGGTAATATACATAGTAATTACCTTTTAAACCAATATTATCACTAACAACATTTTCATTAAGGTAAATTCGTATTCTATCTCCATCAACATAACTGTAATCTCTACATTCAATTTTTACAGTTTTTGTTTTACTATTTAAGGTTCCTAAACTTACAGCTGTTTTTAATTTTTCGTGAGTTACATCTTTATTATTCCAATATTTTTTTCCTGTAATATCTCGGTCTTCAGGCAAAGTTTCGAGTAAAAAATTAGAATTATTTGTGGTGTTATATTTACTTAAATTTTTATTGATAGCTTCTGTATTTACTTTTTCATCAATTTTAAGATTTAAATTGGTATTTGGATTTACTTTTACTTTTGAAAAATCTACTTTTAATTGTCCACTATTTGTTGGAAGTGCTACTTCATTATCAATTTTTTTGATTTTTGAAGTATCACTTTGCGAAAATAAATTAATAGACGTAAAGCTAATTAATAGAAAAAATAATAAATATTGAAATTTCATTTTTAAATTTAGTTTAAAATATAACTACAATAAAAGTGCCAATTTTAGAGATTTACAATTTGGTGATAAAAATAACAAAAAAAGCTTCAATAGAAATTGAAGCTTTTATAATTGTTTGTTAAACTATTTTGTGATTTATTTTATCATTTGGAAACTACGTTTTATGAAGTTTGTTAATTCTTCACCTTTTAAAAGGTTTTGTGATAAACGAGCCAAATCAAAAGCTTGTTTAATTAAACGCTCTTGTTTCTTTTCTGTTTTGGTATTTAAAATTTCACCAATTAATTCGTTGTTGGTATTTACAACAAGATTGTACATTTCTGGAAAATCACCCATTCCCATAAATCCACCACCACCAGATGCTTGCATTTCTTTCATTCTACGCATAAATTCAGGTTGCGTAATTATAAATGGATTTGCATTTGAATCCAACGCTTCCAATTGAACAGTGTATGTTTTTTTTGGAATGGCATTTTCAATAATAGGTTTTAAAGTTTCCTTTTCTTCATCAGAAAGCTTGCTAATTTTATCTTCATTTTTGTTGATTAAATTATCAATATGATCTGCATCAACTCTTGCAAAATGAATGTTTTCTTTGCTGCTTTCTAATTTTTGAATTAAATGTGAAACAATAGGAGAATCTAACAATAAAACTTCATATCCCTTTTCTTTAGCAGCATCAATATAACTGTGTTGTGCTTTTTCGTCTGAAGCATATAAAATTACAATTTTGTCATCTTTATCAGTTTGTGCTGGTTTAATTTTTTCAATTAACTCATCTAAAATAAAGTACTCTTTATCTACTGTTGGGAATAATGCAAATTTGTCAGATTTTTCAAAGAATTTCTCTTCTGAAAGCATTCCGTATTCAATAATAATTTTAATATCATTCCACTTTTCTTCAAAAGCTTTACGGTCGTTTTTAAACAGACTCACTAATTTATCTGCGACTTTACGAGTAATGTAACTTGATATTTTTTTAACAGCTCCATCAGCTTGTAAATAAGAACGAGAAACGTTTAAAGGAATATCTGGAGAATCTATAACACCACGCAACATTTGTAAGAAATCTGGTACAATTCCTTCCACATTATCCGTTACAAATACTTGATTTTGGTATAATTGAATTCTATCTTTTGTTGGATCTACGTTTTTGCTAATTTTAGGAAAATATAAAATTCCTGTAAGGTTAAACGGATAATCTACATTTAAGTGAATGTTAAATAAAGGCTCTTCAAATTGCATAGGATACAATTCTCTGTAAAACTCTTTATAATCTTCATCTTTTAAATCGGTTGGACTTTTTGTCCATGCTGGTGTTGGATTATTTACAATATTATCTACTGTAATTTTTTCAGGTTTTGCATCTTCAGCAGCACCTTCTGGTAATGGTAAAGTTTCTTCCTTTGTTCCAAATTTAATTGGAATAGGCATAAACTTGTTGTATTTATTTAAAAGTTGTGTTATTCTACTTTCTTCTAAAAACTCTAAAGAATCATCATCAATATGTAACACAATTTCAGTTCCTCTTTCGGTTCTGTCTGTTTCTTCTAAAGTGTATTTTGGACTTCCATCACATTCCCAACGTACTGCTTTTGAGTCTTCAGCAAACGATTTTGAATAAATTTCAACTTTACTCGCTACCATAAATGACGAGTAAAATCCTAACCCAAAATGCCCAATTATTCCTGAATCTTCTACTTTATCTTTGTATTTTTCAACAAATTCTTCAGCTCCAGAAAAAGCTACTTGGTTTATGTATTTTTCAACTTCTTCACCAGTCATACCAATTCCTTGGTCAATAATTCTAATTTCTTTTTTATCCTTATCAACTTTAATTTCAATCATTGGTTTTCCAATATCACCTTTTATTTCACCTAAAGTTGATAGGTGTTTTAATTTTAAAGTTGCATCAGTTGCGTTAGAAATTAATTCACGTAAAAATATTTCGTGATCAGAATACAAGAATTTTTTAATAATAGGAAAAATATTTTCTGCCGTTACATTTATATTTCCAGTTGCCATATGTGTATATTTTTTAATTTATTATGAATGCTTGTTTATAGTCAAATAGAATACCAAACAATAAATTGTGACAAACTGACACTTTTTTGCCAAAAAGTAGTATCTTGTTTTTTGAAAAATGAACTCTTTTAATTTAATTTTTAAGCGTATTTAATAATGAATTTAGACTATGATTATGTTATAATTGGCAGTGGTTTTGGTGGTTCTGTGAGTGCATTGCGCTTATCGGAAAAAGGATATAAAGTATTGGTTATTGAAAAGGGAAAATGGTTTAAAAGTGAAGATTTCCCTAAAAACAACTGGAATATTAAGAAGTGGATTTGGGAACCTAAATTAAGATTGCAAGGGTTTTTTAAAATGACCTTTTTAAATCACGTAACAGTTTTGTCTGGTGTTGGAGTTGGAGGAGGATCATTAACCTATGCAAATACGTTACCTGTTCCAAAGAAAGAATTTTTTAATTCCGGTAGTTGGTCAAAATTAAATAATTGGGAAGAATTGTTGACCCCATTTTATGAAACGGGGTATAAAATGTTAGGTGCTAATGTAAATCCAACATTATTTTCCGCCGATTTAACCTTGCAAGACATTGCCAAAGAAATAGGTAAGGAAGCTCATTTTGAAGCTACAAAAGTGGCGGTTTATTTCGGTGAAGCGGGAAAAAAAGTTGAAGACCCTTATTTTAATGGAAAAGGACCTGACAGAACCGGCTGTACACATTGCGGAGCTTGTATGACAGGCTGTAGATTTAACGCCAAAAACACGTTAGATAAAAATTATTTGTATTTAGCGCAACAGTTAGGTGCCAAAATTTTGGCTGAAAAAGAAGTAGTTAACGTAACATTTTTGGGAAATGAAGACGGATCTGATGGCTATAAAATTTCATTTAAATCAAGTTTAGGGACAAAGGAAAATGGAAGTGTTACAGCAAAAGGAGTCATTTTTTCGGGAGGAGTTTTAGGAACTGTTCCTTTATTATTAGCGCTTAAAGAAAAATCGTTACCAAATTTATCAGATATGGTTGGTTGTAATATTAGAACTAATAATGAATCGTTATTGGTGGTAACTTCAACCGAAAAAAATCCAAAAGATTACTCAAAAGGATTGGCAATAGGGTCTATTTTACATACCGATGAAAATAGTCATTTAGAACCTGTTAGATATGGAGAAGGATCTAGTTTTTTCAAAATTCTTACCATGCCAATAATTCATAGTAAATTTATTTTAATCCGTGTTTTTGGAGTTTTAGGTTTAGCATTAAAACAACCTATAAGACTGTTTAAAACTATTTTTGCTAAAAATTATGCCAAACGAACCACAGTTTTATTGTTTATGCAAACCTTAGATAGTACGCTTCAACTAAAATTGGGAAATATTACAAAAATGAAAACCAAAAGAGAAAAGGGAGAAAAAGCCACAGCTTTTATTCCTGAAGCACTTGATTTTGGAAAAAAATTTGGGAAAAAAGTTAAGGGAATTCCATTTGCAAATATTACGGATGCCATTTTAGGAACTCCAACTACAGCTCATATTTTGGGAGGCGCAGTAATGGGAGAAAACGAATTAACAGGAGTAATTGATAAAAATTGTTGCATATTTGGTTATAAAAATATGATGGTTTGTGATGGCTCCATAATTTCAGCAAATCCAGGCGTAAATCCATCTTTAACTATAACAGCAATTTCGGAATATGCAATGAGTGTTATTCCAACTAATAATAATTAATAGTTTAGGAAGTACTTTAAAAAGTTTAATAATGAAGCAAACGGATGATTTTATTTTAATAAATGGTTTTAAACATTTAAAATATGGTGACCAAAAACTATCTGAAGAAGAAATGCTGGAAAAATCTGAAAAGTATTTAGAAAAGATACTAAAAAGAAGGTCAATTAGAGATTTCTCAAATAAATCATTTCCTATTGAAATAATTGAAAATTTAATAAAAACTGCTTCAGCAGCACCTTCTGGAGCAAACAAGCAGCCTTGGACTTTTTGCGTTGTAAAAAGTGCTGATATTAAAAAGAAAATTAGAGAAGCAGCTGAAGAAGAGGAACGAAAAAGTTATAGTGAAAGAATGAGTGAAGCATGGTTGAAGGATTTAAAACATTTAGGGACAGATGCTGAAAAACCTTTTTTAGAAATTGCACCTTATTTAATTATTGTTTTTAAGAGACCATATGAAATAGATGAAAAAGGGATTAAGCATCAAAATTATTATGTGAACGAATCTGTTGGTTTGGCTTGTGGTTTCCTAATTTCTGCCATTCATAATGCAGGATTAGTTACTTTAACACACACACCAAGCCCTATGCGTTTTTTAGAAAAAATATTAAATAGACCTGAGAATGAACGCGCATTTTTGTTATTACCTGTTGGATTTGCATCCGATAAAGCTTATGTGCCCAATATTGAGAAAAAAAATATTGATGAATTCATGAAAATATATTAACGTTTTAATGCTATATTGCTATAATCATTTTTTTAAATTTTTTCAGATAGTTAGGCGATATAATTATAGTTGTATTCCATTGTAGATTTTAGTATGTTTGAAGAGTTAAATTAAAACCAAAATAAAAAAATATGTATAATTCTAAAATAACTGGACTTGGTTTCTATGTGCCTGATAATGTAGTTACAAATGAAGATTTGTCCAAAATGATGGATACAAATGATGAGTGGATTCAGGAACGTACAGGAATACAAGAACGTAGATGGATTCCAGAAGGAAGCGAAGATACATCTGCGGTTATGGGAGCAAAAGCTTCAAGAATAGCTATTGAGCGTGCAGGATTGACTTCAAAAGATATAGATTTTATTGTTTTTGCTACTTTAAGCCCAGATTACTATTTCCCTGGTTGTGGTGTGCAAATTCAAAATATGTTAGATATGAATACTGTTGGAGCATTGGATGTTAGAAATCAATGTTCGGGATTTATATATGCAATTTCTGTTGCTGATCAGTTTATTAAAACAGGAATGTATAAAAACGTTTTAGTTGTAGGTTCTGAATTTCATTCAGGAGGTTTAGATAAAACAACTAGAGGAAGAGGTGTTTCTGTAATTTTTGGAGATGGAGCAGGAGCAGTAGTTCTGTCTAGAACTGAAGATAATTCAAAAGGAATTTTATCATCACATCTTTTTTCAGAAGGAGCACACGCAGAAGAATTAACTGTGTTAGCGCCAAGTATTAAGCATTGGGTTCCTGAAATTTTAGCAGCTAATGATGAAAACGATGAATCTTATTTTCCTTACATGAATGGAACATTTGTATTTAAACATGCAGTTGTTCGTTTTTCTGAAGCTATAATGGCAGGTTTAGAAAAAAATAATTTACAAGTTTCGGATATTAATATGTTAATTCCACATCAAGCTAATTTGCGTATCTCTCAATTTATTCAAAAGAAATTTAGATTAGAAGATGACCAAATTTATAATAATATTATGAAGTACGGTAATACAACTGCGGCATCTGTTGTAATTGCATTAACAGAGGCTTGGGAAAAAGGTAAAATTAAAGACAATGATTTAGTTGTTTTAGCTGCTTTTGGTAGTGGATTTACTTGGGGAAGTGTTATAATACGTTGGTAATTACATAAGTTTAATAAAATTTAAAAGCCTCTAAAATGCAAGTTTAGAGGCTTTTTTAAAAAGATTATTTTTTAACTAATTCAAACAATTAACGTATCTTTTTAAATATGTTTTATATGCTAGTTTTACAACTGCGAATTAACAATTTTATTTTATAGTGCTTAATATTAATTAGTTAAGTAAATGTTAATGTTTTTTACAAATTTTTTTCTAAATAAAACTGCACCTATATTTTACTATAACTATAAGACGCTATTTATTTAAAAATGTTACTTCTTTTAACCATTTTAATGAAATTAAAATAAATTATGAAAAAGACATTAGTATTAGGAGCATCTGAAAATCCTGATAGATACTCAAATATTGCTATAAAAAGATTGTTAAATAAAGGTATTGATGTAGTTGCAATTGGAATTAAAACTGGTGAGGTTGATGGCGTTAAAATGGAAATTATAAAAAAAAAATTTGTTGATATTGATACTGTTACGCTTTATTTAAGCGCTAAAAATCAGGTTGAATATTATAACTATATTTTAAGTTTAAAACCAAATAGAGTATTGTTTAATCCCGGTACTGAAAATAGTGATTTTGAAGCACTATTAACTAAAAACGGTATCTCTTTTGAAAGAGCTTGTACGTTAGTTTTATTAAGTTTGGGTAAATACTAATATATTAATTTCGAAAACCTTTTACATCGGGTTCCAAATTTTTTAATTTCATTTTTAAAGCTATATATTCTTTTTGCGTAATCACATTTTTATCTCTTAAAAAAATAAAATTATCTAATTGTTTTTCAAAAGGGATGTCTTCATCAATTTTTGTGTATTTTTCCTTTAGGTATTTATAAGATTGTTTTTTAATTGATTGCAAAAATTTAGACATTATTTCTTTAGAAGGATTGTTGTCAAAAAAATCAATTAAATAACCACTTAAAGTGGCAATGTAAAGCATATGTTTTCGGCTTAAAATAGTAAGTGTTAAAAAAACCAAACAAATAATACCACTTATTATTAAAATAATGTTTAGAGTTTCTTCAGGAAATTTAAATACATTGAAACATGAAAAACTAAAAAACAGTCCGAAACCAACGGCAAGCCACAGCAAAATTTTGTTGGTAATAAATTCACGCGTAATATTATTTATCATTATTTCATCAAAAGGAATAAAAATTTCTCTGGAATTTATAAAGTTTCCAGAGTAATAAATCATTCCTTCTTTAGTAAATTTAACTTTTTTAGAGGTAAAGATTCTTTTTTGTTTAAATTCTTCCATAGGTTTATTTTTTGACAAAAATTTAATCAGTTTTCATATAAGCCAAGTCTATTTTTTAATGAATTTAATTCATTTTCTAATTCGTTAATTTTTGAAAGCATATTAAAAACTACATCAATTCCTTCTATATTAACACCTAATTCAGAATGTATTCTTATAATTTTTTCAAGATCACTTATTTTATCCTGATGCATATATTCAACATGTTCAATAGTTACAATTTCAATTAAATCGTACTCATTTAAATTACTAATAAAAGATATTTCAATATTGTATTTGTTGCATATGGTATTGATTGGTATAAAGTTATCTAAAGTCATTATGTTCTTATTTTAGAAAGTTCATTAAATAATTCTATTTCTTTTACACTTAAGTTTTTGGGTATTTTTATTTGATAGGTAATAAATAAATCTCCAAATTGTCCTTCTTTTTTATATACCGGAAATCCTTTTCCTTTTAATTTTATTTTAGTGCCATTTGTGGTTTCTGGTTTTACTTGTAACTTCACTTTTCCGTCAAAAGTATCAACCGTAATATCACCACCTAAAATGGCTTTGTATAAGTCTAAATCAATTGTTTTATAAAGATTATCTTGGTCTAATTTAAACGTTGTATTATTTATTATTGAAAATTTAATATGCAAATCGCCATTTGGACCGCCATTTATTCCTGCTCCGCCGTGGCCTTTAATTCTGATAACCTGACCATTTTTTACGCCAGCCGGAATGGTTAATCTTATACTTTTTCCATTTATCGTTAAGGTTTGTTTATGTGTTGTATAAACATCCGTTAAGTTAAGTTGAAGTTCAGCATTAAAATCTTGTCCTTTAAATTGAACATTACTGCTTCTTCTTCCGGAAGTTCTGCCTCCAAACATAGATTCAAAAAAGTCTGAATAATCACTTTCATTAAAACCTCTTGAGGATTTTTGTTGATAACTTCTCCTATATTGCTGTTCTTGTTCGGCTTTTTCAAAGTGTTCTGCATGTTCCCAATCTTTACCGTATTTATCATACTTTTTTCTGTTTTCTGCATTACTCAAAACTTCGTTAGCTTCATTAATTTCTTTGAAGTTTTTTTCGGCTTCCTTATTATTTGGATTTAAATCAGGATGATATTTTCTAGCTAATTTTCTGTAAGCTTTTTTAATATCTTTTTCTGTTGCATTTTTATCAATGCCTAAAATTTTATAGTAATCTATAAATGCCATAACAAAAATTGTTTAAAGCGGTTATTAAATCAATTTTAATGTTTTTTTGGGTGAAGTTGAAGATTTTAAAAGGAAATTAAATAATAACACCTCTCTAAAACCTAATTAAAGTTACAAAGAATTTTTTGTTTTTAATAGTATTTGACAATTGTTTATAAATTGAAAGTATTTCAGGTTTTTTTAGCAACTTTGTGCTCATTAAATGTGTGTATATGAAAGCGGAAAAATTTCCAATAAAAATTGATAATGAGCAAGAACAGCTTTTGATAAAAGTTAAAATTAAAAGCTTACAACAAGAGTTACACACAATTGAACAAAAAACAACTGCTTTTGAAGTTATTTTAAGATCGCATTTAATAAATGAACTTATTGAAGAACAGGAGTTAACTGTACTTTACAAAAAACTGCAACAACAAAAAAAGGAAAAACGATTAGCTCAAAAGCAACGAGGAAAAAATTTTAAAGACACCAAGACTTTAAAATTAACAGCTAAAACCATTGTTGAAAATACTAATGAAGTTGATAAAAATGAAAAAAAGAAGTTGTACAGAGAAGCTATGTTACACGTACATCCGGATAAGTTTTCTATGAATCATGAAAAAATAGATTTAGCAACTGAAATTACCACCAAACTTATTGAAATTTATCAAACAGGAAGTTTAAATGATTTAAAGACATTCCATTCACATATATTTAGTGGAAATGCCTTGGAAGATTTTGCTAGCCAATCTGTGCAAAAAATAGACTTAATAGAAGACAATTATTTACAAATAGAATTAGAAAATCTAATAAAAAAACTAGAAATAGCAAAAGCAAAACACACGTATAAAGTTTTAACTGAATATGAGAATCCTTTATCTTTTATTAGTGAGCTAAAAGAGTATTATACTGATAGAATTTTTAAATTAAGAAAGCGTACTAGAAAAGCAAGCTAATTTATGATGAAAACCTTTCCTGTTTCTGCTAATGTTGAGTTTTCGAAAATTTCTTGCGCTTCTGTTTTAAAATCTTCAATATTTTTATAACGACCACTATAATGTCCTAAAATTAATTGTTGGACGTTTGCTTGTTTTGCAATTTTGGCAGCCTGTTCAGAAGTTGAATGTAAGGTTGTTAAGGCTAAATTTTCTTTATCTTTTAAAAAAGTAGTTTCGTGGTATAAACACGTTGCGTTTTTAATAATTGGAACAATCTCCGGATAATATGAAGTATCGCTACAAAATGCGTAACTTTTAGGTTTTGAAGGATTTAGTGTAAGTGTTTCGTTTTTTAAAACAGTTCCATTTTGCAAAGTGAAATCTCTACCATTCTTTAAATTTTGATAATCACAAACTTCAATTTCACTGAAATTTAAAATAGCGTTCATATCTAATTTACGTTCACCTTCCTTTTCTTTAAATAAAAAGCCGTTGGTATACACTCTATGGTTTAGTGGAATAGTATGAACTTCAACTTTATCATCTTCAAAAATTAATTCACTTGTAGTACTGGTCAATTCATGAAATAATAAAGGGTATTGTGTCCAAGAATTTGATAGTTTAAGTTGTAGTGTTATCACTTCTTTAATTCCTTTCGGACCATATACATGCAATTCCGTTTCTCTATTTAGTAATCGGAAAGTAGAAATTAAACCAACCAATCCAAAAAAGTGATCACCGTGTAAATGTGAAATAAAAATATGTTTAATTTTAGAAAATTTAATACCAAATTTGCGAAGTTGAACTTGAGTTCCTTCGCCGCAATCAATTAAAAAATGATGATTTTTTATTTCTAAAAATTGTGAAGTTGGGTGCGCATTAACTCTTGGTGTTGCAGAATGGCATCCTAAAATAGTGAGTGTTAAACTCATTTAATAACTAATCTTTTTGAAATTATTTCTGTTTCTGTTTGTAGTGAATAAATGTACATTCCAGGGGTTAAATTATTTCTGTTAAATATAATAGAGTTATTTCCTGATGAAGCATCAATTTTTTCAAAGTAAACTGTTTTACCTAGTAAATTTTTTACAGTAAATTCAATATTTTGATTTTTACTTGAAATGAAATTTATTCTTGTTTTAATTGTTAAAGGATTTGGGTAAGCAGATAAAGAAAAGATAGTTTCAATACTTTGATTTTTATTTATAGCAGCACTATTATTATAATTTTGTTGACCAAAACTAATAGTAGTAAATAATAAAATTGTTATTAAAAGTAATTTTTTCATCAATAAGCAACTAATTTTAAAATCCTAAATCTCGTTCAATAGCATCCATCTCCAAAATATCTAATGCTTCTGTAAAAGTTGGTACTACATTTATTTCATCTGGAATATCATCAATTTCAATTCCATTGCAAATTATTACAAAACTATAGCCGTTTGTACGGTGTTTTGAACTTATTTTCAAAAATAACAATAAATCTTTAATTTCTGTGTTAATTTTTTCTGAAAAATCAATAATGATATGTTTTTCAGATAATTGTAGGTAATTTTGTTTAAAACAATCTACAAATTCTTTTACCGAATCTTCCGTTGATTTAATAAGAGTATAAGCATCGGTTTTCTTAATATCCATATTAATTTCTTTTAATTTGTTCGGCTAATAAATATATTACAGCCATTCTAATTGCAACACCATTTTCAACTTGGTTTAAAATAATTGATTGCTCTGCATCTGCAACATCACTGGTTAATTCTACACCTCTGTTAATTGGTCCTGGATGCATTATAACAATTTTCTTGCCAATTGAGTCTAATAATTTTTTATTTATTCCAAATAATTGTGTGTATTCTCTGGTGGATGGAAAATAATTAATATCCATTCGTTCATTTTGAACTCTCAAAACATTGGCAACATCACACCACTCCAGTGCTTTTCTAATATTTGGTTCTACGCCAACTCCTAAATTTTCAATATATTTTGGAATTAATGTTTTTGGCCCACAAACTTTAACTTCTGCACCTTGTAATTTTAATGCGTAAATATTTGAGAGTGCCACACGAGAATGTAACACATCGCCAACTATTACTATTTTTTTACCCGTTACGGATCCTAATTTTTCTCTAATAGAGTAGGAGTCTAATAATGCTTGGGTTGGATGTTCATGCGTTCCATCTCCTGCATTCACAATTCGGGCATTTACATGTTTCGATAAAAAATCACACGCCCCAACGTGTGGGTGACGCATTACAATTAAATCAACTTTCATTGATAAAATATTGTTGGCTGTATCAATTAACGTTTCTCCTTTTTTTACTGAAGATTGACTTGCAGAAAAGTTGATAACATCTGCAGAAAGTCTTTTTTCAGCCAATTCAAAAGATAATTTCGTACGCGTACTGTTTTCAAAAAATAAATTGGCAATTGTAATGTCTCTTAAAGAAGGAACTTTTTTTATGGGTCTGTTAATTACTTCTTTAAAATGGTCGGCAGTTTTAAAAATTAAATCAATATCGGCTTTATTAATATGTTTAATTCCTAAAAGGTGTTGTACACTTAGCTGGTTCATGAACTTATTTATTTAATATATAAACGGCATCTTTTCCATCTCTTCCTTTCCAGTGGACTGTTACTTTTTCTTCATTAATAACGTCAACTTGTCTTCCTCTATAATCTGGTTGAATTGGTAAATGACGACTAAATCTTCTATCAATTAATACCAATAATTCAATATCTGAAGGTCTTCCAAAAGATTGTATGGCTGTTAATGCAGCTCTAATGCTTCTTCCAGAAAACAATACATCGTCAATAAAAACAACTTTTTTATCTTCTACAATAAAATTAATATTTGTTTTATTGGCTTCTAGAGGTGCGTCTCTCCGCCTAAAATCATCTCTATAAAAAGTAATGTCTAATTGCCCAAACTCAATAGAAGGAATTTTGTAATCATCCTTTAAAATTTCAACTAATCGCTCAGCTAAAAATGTTCCTCTTGGTTGAATTCCAATTAAAACAGTGTTTTCAAAGTTATTATGATTTTCAATTAGCTGACAAGCCAATCGATGCAAAATGATGTTAATTTCTTTAGAATTAAGAAGTGTTTTTTTACTCATTGTAGTACCAAACATTGTTTGGAATACAAATATAAAGCATTTTGTTAATTAATTTGTTAAAAACATTTAGAAGTTATTTTTAATTTTTTACATAGTTCATGTACTTTTATTGCAGAAGTAATTATTTATTTACACTATGCCTTTAACTCCAAGAGAAAATAATGTTTCGTTGTCAAAATTTGAATCAATGCTTAAAACTAATAGCGTTTATTTTTTTGATTCGATTGAATTTGAGGAGATTATACATTATTATCTAGATTCTGGAAAAAATTCATTGGCCAACAAAGCAATAACTTTAGGTTTAAAACAGCATCCAAATTCTGTAATGTTAAAATTATTAAAAGCAGAATTACTTATTTTTAATGATGAAATTGACGAAGCTAGCAAGTTGTTAAAGGAAATTCAAGCAATTGAACCAACAAATGAAGAGGTTTATATTCAACAAGCAAGTATTCTTTCAAAAAATGATGATCACGCCGGAGCTATAAACGCATTGAAAATTGCACTGAGTTATACAGATGACGAAGTTGATGTACGATCAATGATAGGTATGGAATATTTGTATTTAGATAATTTTGATGAAGCACGCCTAAATTTTGCCAAGTGTTTAGAAGTAGATTTTGAAGATTATTCCTCATTATATAATGTAATTTATTGTTTTGATATGCAAAATCAGCACCAAGAAGCAGTAGTTTATATTAATAGCTATATTGATAAAGATCCATATAGTGAAGTGGCTTGGCATCAATTAGGAAGACAATATTATATTTTAGAACAATTTGATGAGGCATTAAAAGCTTTTGATTATGCAGTTTTAATTGATGAACTTTTTGTAGGTGCTTATTTAGAAAAAGCTAAAACGCTAGAGCAACTCAATTTATGGGAATCTGCCATTGAAAATTATAAAATTACGGTTAAATTAGATGATCCAACATCATTTGCATTCTTAAGAATTGGAGAATGTTACGAGCGTTTAAAAAAATCTACACAGGCCATAGAATTTTATAAAAAAGCGGTGCATGAAGATCCTTTATTAGAAAAAGGTTGGATAGCAATTACTGAACTTTATTTAAAACGAAAAAATTACAATAAAGCTTTGTATAATATTAATAAAGCTATTGAAATAGATGATCAAAATGCTTTGTACTGGCGTAAATTTGCTGAAATTAATTTAAAATTAAATCTTTTTGAAGAGGCAGTTGAAGGTTTTGAAAATTGTATTATTTTACAAGATTATGATTTAGTAATTTGGATAGGAATCAGCGATGTTTTATGCTTTTTAGGTGAATTTGAAGATGCGTTGGTGTATTTACAAAAAGCTAAAACATATTTTAAAGGTTTTGCAGAAATAGATTATAGGTTAGCTTGTTTATATTATAAATTTAAAAATCACAAAAAAGGCGAATTGCATTTAAATAAAGCCTTAAAAACGGATTTTGAATATCACTCCATTATTAAAGAATTATTTCCAGAAGTTTATGAAATGAAAAATGTAAAAGAAGTGATTTATAATTTCAAATAAACTTCATATAAAAATGTTACATTTGTCAGAAAACATAAAAAGACAAATGGAGCAAAGAAACTTTTTTCAATATTTAATAATTACACTAAAAGGTATAGCAATGGGTGCTGCGGATGTAGTTCCTGGAGTTTCTGGTGGAACAATTGCATTTATTTCAGGAATTTATGAAGAACTTTTAGCAGCAATTAGCTCAGTAAATTTTGATACTTTAAAAGTGTTAAAAAATGAAGGAATAAATGCTGCGTGGAAAAAAGTAAATGGAAATTTTTTATTGGCACTTTTATCAGGAATTTTCATCAGTGTATTATCGCTTTCAAAAATAATATCGTATTTGCTAGAAAACCAGCCAATTTTAGTGTGGTCGTTCTTTTTTGGATTGGTATTGGCGAGTATTTTGTATGTTGCTAAGCAAATTACACAATGGAATTTTATAACAGTTGTTTTACTTATTATTGGAGCTGTTGGAGCCTTTTATATTACCACATTGCAACCTATGGTAAGTGAAAATTCTTCACCTTTATTTATATTTTTAGCAGGAGCTTTAGCAATTTGCGCAATGATTTTGCCTGGTATATCAGGGGCATTTATTTTGGTTCTTTTAGGAGCTTATAAACCAGTTTTAGATGCAATTCATGATAAGGACTTTAAGTTATTAGCAACATTAGCTGCTGGAGCGGTGGTTGGATTATTATCTTTTTCAAAAATATTAAATTGGCTATTTAAACATTACAAAAATTTTACTCTTGCGGTTTTAACTGGGTTTATTTTAGGGTCTTTAAACAAAATTTGGCCATGGAAAGAAACCTTAACTTGGCGTGTTAATTCGCATGGTATTAAAGTTCCTTTTAATGAACAAAGTGTATCTCCTTTTAATTTTAATGGAGATGCTCAAATACTTACAGCAATTTTATTGGCTTTATCAGGATTTGCATTAATTTTATTATTAGAGAAATTAGCTAATATTTCAACTAAAAAATAAATTATGGCACGGGAACGCAGTTTTGCTGATAAATTTTTCCTTTTTTTAAAGGGATTGTCTATGGGCGCTGCAAATAAAGTTCCTGGTGTTTCTGGAGGAATGGTTTCTTTTGTATTAGGTTTTTATGAAGAAATGATTTATTCCTTCAAAAAAATAAACTTTAAAGCGTTTAAATTGTTGTTTAATGGACGATTTAAAAGCTTTTATTACTACACAAATGCACCGTTTTTAGTGTTGGTTTTTAGTGGAAGTATGTTCAGCTATTTTAGTGTTTCTTTGGTGTTAGATTTTTTAATTGACACATATGAGTTATATGTATGGAGCACTTTTTTTGGAATGATAATTGGCTCTATTTATTATATTTCAAAAGATTTTAATGACTGGAATACAAAAAATATTATTTCAATGTTGGCAGGAGCTGCTGTTGGAATTGCTATTAGTTTTATGAGTCCGGCAAAGGAGAACGATAATTTATGGTTTGTGTTTTTCTGTGGAATAATTGGAGTTTCAGGGATGACCTTACCAGGCTTATCAGGTTCTTTTATTTTAATTTTAATGGGTAATTATGTGCTGTTGTTAGTAGATTCAGTTGCAATGCTATTTAAAACATTAACAGAAGTTTTTACTGGTGATTTTAGTTTTTTGAAAAGTGAAGAAAGAATCCAATATCTTAAAATTATTGGTACTTTTACGTTAGGTTCGGCATTTGGTTTAGTAACTACATCTCATATATTGGGTTGGGTTTTAAAACGCTGGCATCAAATTGTAACTGCTGTAATAATAGGTTTTATTGCTGGTTCACTTGGAATTGTTTGGCCTTGGAAAAAGGAAATTTATAAAATTGTTGATAATAAAATATTGTTAGATTCAAAAGGTGATAAAATAATTCAGAATTTTGAAAGATATTTTCCTGATTTTTCATCTTCCCAAACGTGGATCGCAATTGTATTTGTAATAATAGGAATGGGGATTATTCTTGTTTTAGATAAGTTTAGTTCTAATAGAAAAGAGTTAATAGATGGATAATAGATTTAAATTTGGTTTAATTGGTAAGGATATTTCTTACTCGTTTTCACCTACATATTTTGCGGAAAAATTTAAAAAATTAGGTTTAGAAAACCACAAATATTTTAATTTTGATATTCCTGAAATTGAGGAATTTCCATTTATTTTATACCATAGAGAACATGAATTTAAAGGATTAAATGTTACAATTCCTTATAAAGAAAGTATTTTAAGGTATTTAAATGAAATTGATCAAGAAGCAAAAGAAATTGGAGCTGTAAATACTATAAAAATTACGGACGATAATAAATTAATAGGTTATAATACTGATGTTTATGGTTTTCAAAAATCTATTGAACCTGTTATTAAAAAACATCATAAAAAAGCACTAATTTTAGGAACTGGAGGTGCATCTAAAGCTGTTAATTTTGCTTTCAAAAAAATGGGAATTGAAGTTAAATTTGTTTCCAGAAATGTATCGGATAATGCGTTATTATATTCATTATTAACCAAAGAAATTTTGGAAGAATATACAATTATTGTAAATTGTTCTCCTGTTGGAACACATCCAAAAGTTGATGAGGCTCCAAATATTCCCTATCAATTTATAAATGAAAATCATTTGTTATTCGATTTAATTTACAACCCTTCGGAAACAAAGTTTTTAAAAGAAGGTAAAAGTAGAGGAGCAACCATAAAAAATGGAAATGATATGTTAGAATTACAAGCCGAAAAGTCTTGGGAAATTTGGAATTCGTAAAAAAAATAATATAATTTTTTACGCAACTTTTAAAATAAAAATACATCTTATAATGAAACAGTAAATGATACTGTTATAAACTTAAAATTGAACCTTAAACATTTTTATATGTTAGACGAGAATACCAAAGTACCAGAAGAAAACAATCCTTCAACGCCTCAAAATTCTGAGGAAAACACACTAGAAACAGTTCAACAAGAAAAAACAATTCAAGAGGAAGTAGCTCCTGAAGAATCAGTTGAACAAAAAATAGTGAAAGAAGAACCAGTTCAAGAACCAATTAAAGAAGAAGTCATTATTGAAAAACAATCTTCAGAACCTGTGAAAACTCCAAATAAAGCTATTGATGAAATTGATGATGAGATTGCTGCAAGTTCAGAAAAAATTGAACACGAAAACTTAGAGGATAAAGATTATTCAAACCTATCATTAGAAGAATTAGTTGCGGAACTTACTATTTTGGTAAAAGAAAGTCCTGTTCAAAGCATTCAAAATAATGTAAATAATATTAAAAATGCCTTTAATATTAAATTTGGGGAGATATTAAAAAAAGAAAAAGCTAAATTTTTAGAGGAAGGCGGCAATATTGTAGATTTTCAATATAGCGACCCAATTAAAACTTCGTACAACAGCATTTTATATGACTATAAGGTAAAAAGAAATGAATTTTACGCTGGTCAGGAGAATATGTTAAAGAAAAATTTAGAAGCTAAACTAGCATTAATAGAAGATTTAAAGCATTTAATAGATAATGCCGATGGATCTACTATGTATAAAATATTTAAAGATATTCAAACAAAATGGCGTGAAATTGGTCCAATTCCAAGAGCAAAGTATAATGATGCTTGGAGAACGTACCATCACCATGTTGAACGTTTTTATGATTTATTACATTTAAACAATGATTTAAGAGATCTTGATTTTAAACATAATTTAGAAGAAAAATTAAAGTTAGTTCAAAAAGCGGAAGAGCTGGCAGAAATAGAAGATGTAAATGAAGCTTTTAAAGAATTACAAGTAGTTCATAAACTTTGGAAAGAAGAAGTTGGACCTGTAGCAAGAAATGATAGGGAAGAGGTTTGGAATAGATTTAGTGAGGCAACAAAAAAAATACATGATAAAAGGCATGAGTTTTTTAAAGATGTTAGATCAAAATATGATGAAAATGTTGAAGCTAAGAATGAAATTATAGCTTTAATAGAAGCTATAGATACTTCAAAGAATAATTCCAGAGCAGATTGGCAAAAAAGTATAGATGAAATTGATTTATTAAGGAATAAGTTTTTTAGTATTGGGCAAACACCAAGAAATGTAAGCGATAAAATTTGGACAAAATTTAAGGCAGCAACCAAAAAATTTAATGTATCAAAAAATAAGTTTTTTAAAGAAGTTAAAAAGGATCATTTAGATAATTTGAATGCTAAAAAAGAGCTTATTGAAAAAGCGATTGCATTAAAAGATAGTGAAGATTGGGATTCGACTACTGAAATAATGAAAAAAATTCAGGCTGATTGGAAAAAAATTGGGCATGTTCCTAGAAAATATTCCGATAAGCTTTGGAAAGAATTTAAGGATGCTTGTAATCATTTTTTCGATAGACTACATAAAAGACAAGATGCTGGAAACAAAGAGCAACTTGAAGTTTTTAATGAAAAGAAAGATATTTTAAAGAATTTAAAAGAAGATGTAGAAGATGATGGTAAAGATTTAACTTTAGATGATATTAAGGAATATGTGAATGATTGGCGCAACTTAGGAAGAGTTCCTTTTGAAATGAGGCATATTGAAGTGAAATTTAATAAACTTATTGATAAAGTAGTTGAAACAAATGATGATATAGACAAGGAGGAAGTTGAAATGATAAAATTCAAAATTCTTGTGAATGGTTATTTGGAACAAAAAAATTACAGAAAATTAGATTCAGAACAACTTTTTGTTAGAAAAAAAGTAGATGAGTCTGTAAAAGAAATTCAACAATTAGAAAACAATTTAGGTTTTATATCAAATATTAAAGAGGATAATCCTTTAGTAATAAATGTTAGAAATAATATAAATGAATATAAAGATAAATTGGAAATTTGGAAAGCAAAGTTGGATTATTTAAGACAATTGGAGTATTAAAAATATTATTTTAAAGCATTTGAAAAAAGAGTTACTTAAAAGTGACTCTTTTTTTTTGAAATACAATTTTAATTTGAAATCAATATATTTTCTTCATTCAAGTAAATTATATGCAATAAGTTTTTGTTGGCTGTAAAAATAGAGGTGTATAAAATACTGAATTTAAGTTGGTTATTGTGAAGGTTATATTTTTGTTGTAAAAAAGCACTTATTTTGTAAAATAAGTTGTGAAAAT
Organism: Lutibacter sp.; assembly: GCF_016342705.1. Classification (GTDB taxonomy): domain Bacteria; phylum Bacteroidota; class Bacteroidia; order Flavobacteriales; family Flavobacteriaceae; genus Lutibacter. Next base: position 274,638 of record NZ_JAEINV010000003.1, read on the forward strand.
CTTTGATAATTAGGAAATGTAATTATATATTTGCATCCGCTTAGGGCAATTAGCTCAGTTGGTTCAGAGCACCTCGTTTACACCGAGGGGGTCGGGGGTTCGAATCCCTCATTGCCCACAAAAAAGTCTTCACTAAATGTGAAGACTTTTTTTATTTATATGTGTTCAAAAAATTTGCTATATTAAAAAGAGATTGTATATTTGCATCCGCTTAGGGCAATTAGCTCAGTTGGTTCAGAGCACCTCGTTTACACCGAGGGGGTCGGGGGTTCGAATCCCTCATTGCCCACTAAAACAAAAAAGCTTCCAATTTGGAAGCTTTTTTGTCTTTTATGCATTGGTGATTGTTACTAATCCGTTACAAAATTCCAAACTTGTCCAATAGTTTGGCCTCCTTTATTGTCTTTTACAACAACTTTCCAATAATA
>NZ_JAEINV010000014.1 GCF_016342705.1 Lutibacter sp.
AAAAACCTGTGAAGATATCTTCACAGGTTTTCATTATTTTTTTTAATAATCGTCAACCTATTTTAGGACGACTCAAACTCAAAAATTATCTCCAACCACCACCCAATGCTTTGTATAAAGCAATGGTATATTTTAGCTGGTTGTATTGCGAATTTACCAATCCTAATTGCGAATTCAAAGCATTTTCTTGAGCGTTAAGCACTTCTAAATAATTGGCTAAACCGTTATTTAACAATTCTTGTGAATAGCTGCTTGCCGTATTGTACGCATTAAACTCTTTTTCTTTAATTTTAATTTTATCAGTTGCTGATTTGTAACTATACATAGAATCAGAAACGTCTTTACCTGCATTTAATAGTGTTTCTTTAAATCTTAATAATGCTTGCTCTTGTTGTGCTTTTGAAACTTCAAACTGAGTTTTAATTTTTCTACCGTTAAAAATAGGCTGTGTTAAACCACCAATCAGCGATGAAAAAAGCGAACTTGCATTAAAAAAATTATCAAATTCTAAACTTTGCAAACCTCCTGAAGCGGATAATGTCAACGTTGGATAAAAGTTGCTTTTTGCAACATTTGTTAATTCAAAAGCTTGTACAAAACGAGATTCCGCAGCAATAACATCGGGTCTGTTGCTTAATAACAGCGCAGGAACACCAATTTCTAATGAAGTTGTAATTTTTTGCGCGTTAAAAGTACTTCTTTCAATAGAGGTTGATGGTTTACCTAATAAAATAGCCATCGTATTTTCTAACAAATGAATTTGCTCATTTAAATCTATTAAAATAGCTTTTGCCGTATATAATTGAGCTTCAGTTTGTTTTACTGCAACTTCAGTAACATATCCAGACTCTTTTAAGGCTTCTGTTGTTGTTAGTCCTTTTTCACGAGTTCCAATAGTTTCTTTTGTAATTCGCACTTGTTCATCTAATGATAACAATTGATAATAAACATCTGCTATTTGAGAAACCAACGTTGTTTTAATAGCTTGGTGCGCTGCTACCGTTTGTAAATACGATGCTTCAAAAGCACGTTTATTACTTCTTATTTTTCCCCACACATCCGCTTCCCAAGAAAGGTTTGCACCTAAACTATATTGATCTAAAGAAGAAACTCCTGCATATTGACCATTTTCAGAAAACTCCTGATGGCTAAATTGTGCATTTCCATTTAAAGTAGGTAAATAACTTGCTTTTCCTTGTTTTACATATGCTTGTGCTGCTATAATTTGCTGCAACGCAACTCTGTTATCAATATTATTTTCTAATCCTTCACTAATATATTTTTGAAGCAAAGGATCTGTAAATAATTCTTTCCAAGAAACCATAGCCATTGATAAACTATCTTTGGAGATGGCATCAGTTCTAAAACTATTTTCCGAAACAATAGATGTTGGTCTAACATACTCTTTTGCTGTAAAACACGATGCTAATAACATCGGTAAACTAGCAATTAAAAGTATTTTATATATTTTTTGTGTTTTCATTTTTAAATGTTTTCTTCTGAATTTTCAACAATAATTGGGGTTGGTACACCAGTAATTTTTTCTTGTAACCATTGAAATACAACAAACAATACTGGAATTACAAAAATTCCAAAAATAGTACCAATCAACAAGCCGCCAGCAGCACCCGTACCAATAGAATTATTTCCTTCTGCTCCTACTCCTTTCGCTAACACTAATGGCAATAACCCCAAAATAAAAGCAAATGATGTCATTAAAATTGGGCGTAATCTTACTTTTGCACCTTCTATAGCTGCATCGGTTAACGTAAATCCTTGTTTACGTTTTAGTATTGCGAACTCTACAATTAAAATGGCATTTTTAGCTAATAAACCAATTAACATAATTAAAGCAATTTGAAAGTAAATGTTGTTTTCTAATCCTGAGAAATAGGTGGTTAAATATGCTCCGGCAATACCTACTGGCAATGAAAATATAACTGATAATGGCAATAAATAACTTTCATATTGCGCTGCAAGTAAAAAGTAAACAAATAGTATACTAATAATAAAAATAATAATACTTTGCCCAGCAGAAGCAATTTCTTCACGTGTAATTCCAGAATAAGCAATTGAATAGCCATCAGGTAATTCTGTTTCTGCCAATTTATTAATAACCTTAATTGCATCACCTGAACTATATCCAGGAACTGGTGATCCGTTTACAGTTACAGAATTAAATAAGTTAAAACGATTGATGGATTGAGGACCATATACCCTATTTAAAGTGACAAATTGAGAGATAGGCGCCATTTCTCCACTTGGAGTTTTAACAAACATACTGTTTAAACTATCTTCATTCGTTCTATCTTCTGGCAATGCCTGAATAAATACTCTAAATTGTTTTCCAAACCTGCTAAAATCAGCAGCATAATAACCACCTATATATCCTTGTATGGTGGCTAAAATAGTATTAATAGACACTCCCGCTTGTTTGGCTCTTTCTTCATTTATATTTAATTCTAATTGCGGGTAATTTGTACTAAATGAATTTGAAACAAAGGCAATTTCAGGCTGCTGTCTTAAAGTGTTTAAAAAGCTTTTAGATGTTTCATCTAATTTACTTAATTCACCAGCCGACTTATCTAAAATACGCATTTCAAAACCTTCAGACGAACCAAAACCTGGAACACTTGGCGGTGTAAAGAAAATAATATTGGCTTCACTTATAGTGGCTGTTTTCTGAAAAAGTTGGCCTACAATAGCATTAACTGATTCTTCAGCCGATTTTCTATCCGCCCAATCTTCTAAAATAATAAATCCTAACGCGTTTGAACTTCCAGATCCTGCAAAAAAGTTACTACCATTTACGAATGAACCTGTTTTAATTCCTTTTACGGTTTTAATTATTTTAGAAAGTTCTTCTGTTACTTGAAAAGTTCTATCTAAAGAAGAACCAGCTGGTAGCTCAATATTTGCAAAAATAACTCCACGATCTTCTGTTGGCACAAATCCTGTTGGAATAATTTTACCAATAAAAATAATTGCAGCGATGCTAGCTCCTAAAACACCTGCGGTTACCCATTTATTTTTAATTAAAAAACCTAAAGATTTTGCATACTTGTTTGCTGTTGCATTAAAGCCCGTATTAAATGCAGCATAAAAACGTTGCAATAAACTTTGATTTTTTTCATCGGCATGTTTATATTTCCTTAAAAATATTGCACATAATGCAGGTGTTAATGTTAGTGCATTTAAGGCCGAAATAAATATAGCAATCATAAGTGTTACACCAAACTGTTTATAAAACACACCAGAAGGTCCTGTTATAAAAGTAATTGGTAAAAACACAGCAATCATAACCAATGTAATAGAAACAATTGCTCCACTTATTTCGCTCATAGCAGAAACTGATGCTTTTCGAGCATCTTTCATTCCTCCTTCTAATTTTACGTGAACAGCCTCCACAACAACAATAGCATCATCAACAACAATACCTATAGATAATATTAAAGCAAACAGCGTTAATAAATTTATGGAATATCCGAATAAGTTTAAGAAAAAGAACGTTCCGATAATTGAAACAGGCACAGCAATTGCTGGTATTAAAGTAGATTTTAAATCTTGTAAAAAAATAAACACCACCACAAAAACCAATAAAAATGCTTCAATTATGGTTGTTTTAACTTTACCTATAGATGCTGTTAAAAATTTATTAGTATCATAATTTACTAAATAATGAACTCCTTCAGGAAAATCTTTTTCCAGTTCATCTAATTTTGTATAAAGATTCTGAATAATTTCTTGTGCATTAGATCCTGGCGTTTGAAAAACACCAAAATTTAAGGAGGGAAAACCTTTAGAGCGAGATGTATTAGAATATGAAAAAGCATCTAGCTCTATTTTAGCAACATCTTTAACTCTTAAAAACTGACCGTTTTCTAAAGCTTTAATAATGACATCACCGTATTCTGTAGCTGTTTTATAACGCCCTTTATATTTTATCACATATTCAAATGATTTACCTGAATTTTGACCTAAAGAACCTGCAGCAGCTTCTAAACTTTGTTCATTTATGGCTGCAATTACAGCTGTTGGTACTAATTGATAATTGGCCATTTTATTTGGATCTAACCATACACGCATAGCGTAATCCTTAGCTCCAAAAACGTTTAAGGCTCCTACTCCATTAATACGTAGTAATTCTGGCTTAATATTTATATTCAAATAGTTTTGAAGATATGTTTCATCAAATTCAGGGTTTTCAGAATAGATAGCTGCATACAACAATGCTGAATTTTGTTGTTTTGCTGTTGTTACACCAGCTCTAATTACTTCCGAAGGTAATGATGAATTGGCTCTTGAAACTCTGTTTTGTACGTTTACTGCTGCAATATCAGCATCATAGCCTTGTTCAAAAAACACTTGAATACTTGCTCCTCCAGAATTACTTGCTGTTGAAGTTATGTATGTCATACCTTCTACACCATTAATTTGTTCTTCAATTGGAATAATAACGCTTTCTAATATTGTTTCTGCATTGGCTCCCGGATAAGACGCTGTAACTTGAACTGTTGGCGGCGCAATATCTGGATATTGAGTTACGGGTAACTGCGATAAACCTAACACCCCTAGTATAACTATTATAATAGAGATAACTGTTGAAAGAACTGGTCTTTCAATAAATGTCTTTAACATACGTGTTTAATTAATTATTTAAATACTGTTTGAAATGAGTTGGTAATACTATCTAGGGGAGTTAAAACTGGCACAATTTTCATTCCTGGTCTTACTTTACCAACACCTTTTGCCAAAATTATAGTTCCTTCTTGCAAACCACTTTCAACGATGTATAGTTTATCTGAAGTATCTGAGATAGTAATAGCATTGTTTACCAATGAATCGCCTTGAACAGTATAAACAAACGTTTTACCTTGATTTTCAAAAGTTGATTCAGAAGGAATAACCAATGCATTTTTGTAAATTTTTGGAACTGAAATTGTACCACTACTTCCATTTCTTAATAAGCCAGCTTCATTATTAAATTTAGCTCTAAAAGTAACAGAACCCGTTTGTTGATTTATATCACCAGTAATGGTTTCAATGGTTCCTTGTTGGTTATAAACTTTACCATTCGCCAACTCTAATTGTACTTTTGGAAGTACTTTAATTTTTTGTTCAATAGTGGTCCCTTCTGCATTTTGAATAAATTCTATAAATGCTTTTTCATTCATTGAGAAATAAGCATACACATTTTTTATAGAAGAGACACTTGTTAAAGGTAAAGAGTTTGAAGCACTAACCAAAGCTCCTTTGCGGTAATTAATTGAACCTACAACACCATTAACTGGACTTTTTACATTGGCATAATTAATAGTTGCAATTACACTATAATAGGCGCTTTTAGCTTGTTCTAACTGAGCTTTTGCTGTTTCAAGTTGAATATTGCTTATAATATTTTTTTCAACTAATGGAATTAACTTGTTCACTGCTAATTGTGCTGTATTAACATTCGCTTTTGCAGCTGCAGCATCTTGACTTAAAGATTGGGTTTCTAATTTAAATAACAACTGACCTTGTTTAACAATATCACCTTCATCAACTAATACGTCTTGTATATATCCTGTTACTTTTGGTCTAACTTCACTATTAATTTCTCCCTCAATACTTGCTGGAAATTTTTGAAAACTTGTAGTATTTTGTTGCATAACTTTAACAACAGGAAATGGCAAAACCATACTTTTTGGTGGTGCTATTTGAGTATTTTCACTTCCGTAACTACTAATACTTATTACGATACCTAAAATAATGATTACACTAGGTATTAAATAATAAATGATTTTATTTTTCATAATGTTTAATTTCTATAATTGTTTTAAATTTTTTGTTTTAAATAATGTGTTTTTCAATTAATTTTTTTCTTAATATTGAAATTGAGGCAGTAGCTTCATTTAAAAAAGTAATGTAATCTGTATGAAATTCTAAATCGAATTTAGATTCTTTTTTTGTTGTTTCCAGCTGATTAAAAGAATGTTTGAATTCTTTAATTTCTTCGTGTAATAATTTTTGTGAATTCCAAGTATCAATCATATCATCAATATTTTGGACAATTCTATCTTTATTCACTACAAAATACTTTTTTCTATCACCTGTTTTCGTAAAATATGACAATTTTTTTAAGCTTTGTAAATGTGTTAAATGTGTAGAAATTGTACTTTTACTGGCACATAAATTTGTAACCAACTGTTCAAAAGTTGCTCCTTTTCTTCCATTTAAAATTATAAAAGCAACAATTCTAGCGGCTAAAGGAGCAAAATGATCTACTTCTTCTAAATGCACTCCTAACTTTTCTACAAGTTCTTTCTTTTTTAAATCAAAATCTTTTACCATACCTTAAAATATTTCAGCAAAGGTACGATTAGTTCGTATATTTCCGAACCAAACAAACTAAAAACTTGTTAAATTTTTATTAAAACAATTCAAAACCCTGTTTTACTGATACTTAAAACCTATATTACAAGTTATTTTTTATTTTAAACCCTTGTTTACATACAATTTCCTATCAAAAAAAGCACACCGTTAGCTTATAAAAGAAGAATTATTTCAACAAAAAAGTTGAATTAAATTCTAAATTTCAGAATCTAATTCAACTTTATAAAAAAAATAAAAGTATGTTACTCTTCCTCTTCTGAAGAATTAGAGTTCATTTTTTTTGCTTTCCTACTTCCTTCGTACATATCATAACGCACATAAATACAATCTAAATCCCCATTTTTTAATGGTATTCTTCTAGAAGTTCTTAATCCAACATGTTTTATTGCATCAAGGTTAGAGGTAATAAACCAAACTGTAGAATCTGGATATCCACTTTTTAGCGTATCTCCAATATTTTTATAAAAAGCTTGCATATCAATGTCTAAACGCTCACCATAAGGAGGATTAAATAAGATTGTTGTTTGTCCGAAAACTTCTTTCATAGAATTGAAAAAATTAACGTGGTGCACACCAATAAACTCACTTAAATTAGCATTTTCTATATTATCTTTTGCTTTTCTAACGGCAGATGGCGCTTTATCAAACCCCATAATTTTAAAATGAGAACTTCTAATTTTCTTCAATAACACTTCTTGAATGGTAAAAAATAAATCTTCATCAAAATCTTTCCATTTTTCAAATCCAAACTCTTTTCTATTAATATTTGCAGGAATATTGTTTGCAATCATGGCTGCTTCAATTAAAATTGTACCAGAACCACACATTGGATCAATAAAATTACATTCGCCTGTATAGCCAGATAATAATACCAAACCAGCTGCTAACACTTCGTTTATTGGCGCAATATTGGTAGCACTTCTATAACCACGTTTATGTAAAGAATCTCCTGAACTATCTAAAGAAACGGTACATAAATCATTTTGAATATGTACGTGAATTTTTAAATCTGGATACTTCACATCTACATTGGGTCTTTTATGGTATTTATGACGAAAATAATCGGCAATAGCATCTTTAGATTTTAAAGAAATATAATGCGAATTTGTTGTAAAGTTTTTTGAATTTACAACTGCTCCAATAGCAAATGTGCTATCTACATCCATTTCTCTTTCCCATTCAATGGTTTGCAGTTTTTTATATAAATCATCTTCATCGCCAACTTTAAATCTTTTAATTGGTTTTAACACTCGAATAGCTGTTCGTAGAGCAATATTTGCTTTGTACATAAAGCCTTTATCTCCTGAAAAAGAAACGTTTCTTACTCCTGTTTCAACATCTTGCGCTCCTAAGTTTTTTAACTCTTCAGCTAAAACTTCTTCTAAACCAAAAATTGTGGTGGCCACCATTTTAAAATTACGACTCATATAAAATATTTTTGCAAAAGTACTTAAATAATAACTTTTAACATACTCTAGGAAATTTTAAAGTTTAAATACACCTTAAAATTTCTACTTTCCCAAAACAAATCGTTATTTTTGCACGTATTTTATAATTATGACAAAAAATAAAGAATGGTTTGTTTCTTGGTTTGATACCAATTATTACCACACCTTATACAAACACAGAGATTATAAAGAAGCGGAACTATTTATGCGAAATTTAGTTTCTTTTTTAAAAATTGACAAAAATGATTTATTGCTTGATTTGGCATGTGGTAAAGGAAGGCATTCTATTTATTTGAACTCTTTAGGATTTAACGTAATTGGCGCAGATTTATCTAAAAACAGTATAAAAAGGGCAAAAAAACATGAAAATGACCGATTACATTTTGTTGAACATGATATGCGAAATACTTTTAAAACTAAATTTGACTTTATTTTAAATTTATTTACAAGTTTTGGTTTTTTTGAAGATGATGCAGTTGATATAGCGATCTTAAAAAATATTAAAAATGGCTTAAAAGAAAATGGTATTGCTGTGATAGATTTTATGAATTGTAAAAATGTAGTTCCTAATTTAGTGGCCGAAGAAATGCTTACCATTGATGAAATTACTTTTAAAATAAATCGCTATTTAAAAAATGGTTTTATAGTGAAAGAAATAAATTTTGATTTAGATGGTACACATCACACGTATTTTGAAAAAGTTAAAAATTTAGATCTTCCAAAAATTAATTTATATTTAAATTCTGTTGGTTTTAGAATTAAACATACTTTTGGGAACTATCAATTAGATACTTTTAACGAAGAAACCTCTGATCGATTAATATTAGTTTTAGAATGACATATATAGCGCTTATTTCATCTGTTTTAGTAGGTATTTTAATTGTTTTTGGTTTAAAACCAGGAAATAAAACAGTTCAATTATCGCTTGCGTTTAGTGGCGCTTATTTACTATCTATCACTATTTTACATTTATTTCCTGAGGTTTATTTAGCAACTAATAATTCAAATGCAGGTTTATTTATATTGTTAGGTTTGTTATTGCAACTTATTTTAGACTTTTTCTCAAAAGGGGCAGAACACGGCCATATTCATATACAAGAAAACACTATTTTTCCTTGGGCATTGTTTATTAGTATTTGTATTCACGCTTTTATGGAAGGAATTCCGTTGGCACACAATCATAACCATGAGTTTTTACTTTGGGCTATTGTAATTCATAAAGTTCCAATTGCAATTATATTAGGTACTTTCTTTGTAAAGTCTAATATTCCAAAAATGAACGCTATTATATTTTTGCTGCTGTTTTCTTTAATGTCTCCGTTAGGAAGTTTAGCTGGTGAAAACATTACTATTTTAACAACCTATAAAAGGGAAATTACGGCAATAATAATTGGAATATTTTTACATATTTCTACCATTATACTTTTTGAAACTTCAAAAGATCATAAATTTAATCTATTAAAGTTTATTGCTATTTTAGTAGGTATGTTTGTTGCCTATTTAGCATAAAATAAGAATAAAAAAAATCCTGCCAAGCAGGATTTTTTTTATTTAATTAGCTACTTTGCTAATAAATTTTATTCGCATTAAACGTAATTCATCTTCATCATAATCGCCATCAAATTCATCTAACGCATCTTGAATTCTATCACTTTCAGATTCCATAAAATAATCAAATATTTCTTCTTGTTGATCTTCATCTAACAATTCATCAATACAGTAATCAATATTTAATTTAGTACCACTATATACTATACGCTGCATCTCTTCAATTAACTCATTAAAAGCTAAACCTTTAGACTTCGCAATATCTTGCAACGGAATTTTTCTATCTGTATTTTGTATGATATATAACTTTAATCCAGAATTTTCACCCGTACTTTTTACAATAAAATCATCGGGTCTTAGAATGTCATTTTCTTCAACATATTTTGCAATTAAATCAACAAAAGGTTTTCCAAATTTGGCTGCTTTTCCTTCACCAACACCATAAATTCCTTTTAACTCATCTATAGTAATTGGATATTTTAATGCCATATCTTCTAACGAAGTTTCCTGAAAAACTGCATAAGGAGGTACTCCATTCTTTTTTGCAACAGATTTTTGTAATTCTTTTAATAATTTAATTAAAACTTCATCAGCAATTCCGCCACCTCCTTTGGTATTTAAAGCAATAGATGGATTGTCAGTTTCACTATAAATATGGTCTTCAGACATCATAAATGAACTTGATTTCTTTATAAAATCTAATCCTTTGTCTGTAATTTTTACAACACCGTACTGCTCAATTTCCTTCCTAATAAAGCCTGCTACCAATGCTTGTCTCACCAAAGCCATCCAATATTTATCGTCATGATTTTTTCCAGAACCAAAAAATTCTTTTTCATCCGTTTTGTGAGACTTTAATAAGGCATTTACTTTTCCTATTAAAGTGTTTACCAACTCTTTAGACTTGTATTTCTGATTGGTATCTCTAACAACTTCCAATAAGTTTACGAGTTCCATTTTTGCTTCTTTTTTTACTTTAGGATTTCTAACATTATCATCCATATTAGCACCTAAACCATGCACATCATCAAATTCTTCACCAAAATAATGTAATAAATATTTACGGCGAGACATAGATGTTTCTGCATAACCAACAACTTCTTGCAACAATGCATTTCCAATTTCTTGTTCTGCAATTGGTTTGCCTGATAAGAATTTTTCTAATTTTTCAATATCTTTATATGCATAATACGCTAAACAATAGCCTTCTCCTCCATCTCTACCTGCTCTACCAGTTTCTTGATAATAACTTTCTAAACTTTTAGGTATGTCATGATGTATTACAAACCGCACATCGGGTTTGTCAATTCCCATTCCAAAAGCAATAGTTGCTACAACCACATCAACATCTTCCATCAAAAACATGTCTTGATGTTTTGATCGTGTTTTTGCATCTAAACCCGCATGATATGGAACAGCTTTTATACCATTTACTTGTAACAATTGAGCAATATCTTCTACTTTTTTTCTGCTTAAACAGTAAATAATTCCTGATTTTCCCTTGTGTTCATTTATAAAACGGATAATATCAGAATTAATATTGGTTGTTTTAGGACGCACATCGTAAAAAAGATTCGGTCTATTAAATGATGCTTTAAAAGTTTTAGCATCACTCATTCCCAACGTTTTTAAAATATCTTCTTGTACTTTTTGTGTAGCAGTTGCAGTTAAACCAATAATAGGAACATCATCAATTTTTTCAATAATTGTTCTTAAATTTCGGTATTCTGGTCTAAAATCGTGTCCCCATTCTGAGATACAATGCGCTTCATCAATTGCTACAAACGATATTTTTTGAGCTTTTAAAAATTCTATATATTCTTCTTTTATAAGCGATTCGGGAGCAACATATAGTAATTTTGTAATACCTTTTTCAATATCAGATTTTACAATATTTACTTCCGTTTTATTTAAAGAAGAGTTTAAAACGTGCGCAATGCCATACTCTGAAGAAATTCCTCTTATAGCATCTACCTGATTCTTCATTAATGCTATTAATGGTGAAACCACTATTGCTGTTCCTTCTTTTGCCAATGCAGGCAATTGATAACATAACGATTTCCCCCCTCCCGTTGGCATAATAACAAATGTATCATTGCCTTCCATTATACTTTTAATAACATCTTCTTGTAAACCTTTGAATTTATTAAATCCAAAATACTTTTTCAAAGCGCCGTGTAAATCAATTTCTTTGTTGTTCATTCTTATTTTTAAGTTATCTACTTACTTTAGCAATGCGCAAAGTAAATTTAACATATTACTTTTATTTTTTTTAACAGATTTCTATTTTACTAACTTAATTAATTTAATTTTGTTAGCTATTAAATATAAAACAATTTTTTTAATTCAAAAACCTAAACTTTTGAAAAAAAATAAAAATACAATTTTACAAAATGCGCAGCAAACTATTTTAGCTGAATCTAACGCAATAGCAAATTTAGTTAATTTTTTAAATGAAGATTTTGAAAACGCTGTTAATTATATTCATAATTCTAAAGGAAGAGTTATTATTACGGGTATTGGTAAAAGTGGTTTAATTGCTACAAAAATTGTAGCTACATTTAATTCTACCGGAACTCCTGCTATATACATGCATGCGGCAGATGCTATTCATGGTGATTTAGGGACCATTCAAAAAAATGATGTGGTTATATGTATTTCAAAGAGTGGAAATACTCCAGAAATTAAAGTGTTAGTACCATTTATTAAAAATTATGGTAACAAAATAATTGCAATAACAGGAAATACGGAATCATTTTTAGGGAAGAATGCCGATTTTTGTTTAAATGCATATGTTGAAAAAGAAGCATGCCCAAATAATTTAGCGCCAACATCAAGCACTACTGCGCAATTAGTTATTGGTGATGCTCTGGCTGTTTGCTTATTAGATATGAATCATTTTTCAAATGAAGATTTTGCAAAATACCATCCTGGTGGTGCATTAGGTAAAAAATTATATTTACGTGTAAGCGATTTAATTAGTAAAAATGAAGTACCAATGGTTACATCTACAACTTTAATTAAAGATGTTATTATTGAAATATCTAAAAAACGTTTAGGAACTACTGCTGTAGTTGAAAATGAAAAACTTATTGGAATTATTACGGATGGAGATTTAAGACGCATGTTAAAAGATAATTCCGATATTAGCCAACTAGTAGCTAAAGATATTATGAGTTTAAACCCAAAAACAATTTCTATTGAAGCCATGGCTATTGAAGCCCTTGAAGCAATGGAAAATAGCAATATTACACAAATATTAGCTGTTGACAATACTAAGTATGTTGGTGTTGTTCACTTACATGATTTATTAAAAGAAGGAATATTTTAGTATGGCAAAAGAGTTAAAGGACATGTCTTTTTTAGACCATGTTGAAGAATTAAGATGGCATTTGGTAAGATCATCATTAGCAATAATGATATTAGCTACTGTTGCCTTTTTTTTTAAGGATTTAATTTTCAATCAAATATTATTTGCTCCAAAAGATCCAAATTTTATTACGTATCGTTTTTTCTGTAAAGTATCACAGTTTTTTGGAACTGATGGTTTATGCATTACAGAAATGCCGTTTACTTTTCAAAGTTTGGCCATGGGAGAACAATTTAATGTACATATTTGGACATCGGTTACGGTTGGTTTCATCATAGCTTTTCCTTTTATTATATGGGAATTTTGGAAATTTATTAGCCCTGCTTTGTACGAAAATGAACGTAAAAACGCTCGAAGTTTTATCATAATTTCATCCTTTTTATTCTTTGTGGGAGTATTATTTGGTTATTATGTGGTAACACCTCTTTCTGTTAATTTTTTAGGAAATTATTCTATAAGTGATTTGGTGGAACGAAATATTAAAATTGATTCCTATATATCCTTAGTTCGTTCTTCCTTATTAGCGTGCGGGCTGGTTTTTGAATTACCAATTATTATGTACTTTTTAACAAAAATTGGTTTAGTTACACCAACTTTCTTAAAAAAATATAGAAAACATGCACTCGTTGTTGTATTAATTTTGGCTGCAGTAATAACACCACCAGACGTTATTAGTCAAATTATTGTGGCTATTCCAATCCTATTATTATACGAAGTGAGTATCCTCATTTCAAAAATTGTTGTTAAACGTCAATTAAAAAGAGAAAAAAATGCCTAATCAAATAGAAGAGTTTAATGCATATCGCAAAAAAATGAATGAAAAAATTTTGGGCGATGACAATAAAGTAATCAAACGAATTTTTAATTTAGATACCAATGCCTATGCAAAAGGTCATTTAGATGTAAAAACCAAAGAATTGTTAGGCTTAGTGGCATCAGCCGTTTTAAGATGTGATGATTGTGTTAAATATCATTTAGAAACTTGTTATAAGGAAGGAGCTACAAAACAGGAAGTTATGGAAACATTATCTATTGCTACATTAGTTGGAGGAACTATTGTAATTCCTCACCTAAGAAGAGCTTATGAATTTTGGGAAGAATTAGAAAACCAAAAATAGGAACGTAATTTTAAAAAATAAAACATAAACATTTCAACAAAAATGATTTTAAGAGCTGAAAATATAAAAAAGAAATACGGAAGTAGGTATGTTGTAAAAGGCATTTCATTAGAAGTAAAACAAGGTGAAATTGTGGGATTATTAGGTCCAAATGGTGCTGGAAAAACAACTTCGTTTTACATGATTGTTGGAATGATAAAGCCTAATGAAGGCAAGATTTTTTTAGATGATCAGGATATTACTAATTTTCCAATGTATAAAAGAGCCCAAGAAGGTGTGGGATATTTGGCTCAGGAAGCATCTGTTTTTAGAAAACTTTCTGTGGAAGATAATATTATGTCTGTATTAGAATTTACAGATTTATCTAAACAAGCACAAAAAGAAAAATTAGAATCTTTAATAGCTGAATTTAGTTTAGGACATGTACGTAAAAACAGAGGTGATTTATTGTCTGGTGGGGAACGAAGAAGAACAGAAATTGCACGTGCATTAGCATCTGATCCAAAATTTATTTTATTAGATGAACCTTTTGCAGGAGTTGACCCAATTGCTGTAGAAGATATACAAAGTATTGTAGCACATTTAAAAGATAGAAATATTGGTATTTTAATTACAGACCATAACGTGCAAGAAACGTTGGCAATTACAGACAAAACATATTTAATGTTTGAAGGTGGAATTTTAAAAGAAGGAACTCCACAAGAACTTGCTGAAGATGAAACTGTTAGACGAGTTTATTTAGGAAAAGACTTTGAGCTTAAAAAGAGAAAATTCTAGCTTTTTCTTACCATGAAATACAACAAAGTATTTAAAAAAGTAAATGAGCAACTTGTTGATTTTGAAAATTTAGGGAATGTTGCTTCTTATATTCCAGAATTGAGTTGTGTTGATAATTCAAAATTTGGTGTACACTTAACTACTATTGCAAACAAACATTTTAATTTTGGTGATGCCGATGAAAAATTTTCGATTCAAAGTATTTCAAAAGTAGTATCATTAACTTTAGCCTATAAAATTGAAGGAGAGAATTTATGGAAACGCGTTGGTGTTGAACCTTCAGGAACTCCTTTTAATTCATTAGTGCAATTAGAGCACGATTTAGGAATTCCAAGAAATCCGCTCATAAACGCGGGAGCACTAGTTATTTGCGATATTTTGGTGAGTCACTTAAACAACCCAAAAGAAGATTTTATTGCTTTTATCAGAAAAATTTCTGGCATCCCAACTATTGATTTTTGTAGTAGAATAGCAGATTCAGAAAAATCTGTGGGTTACAAAAATGCCGCCTTAATTAATTTAATGAAATCCTTCGGAAATATTAAAAATGATATTGATGTTGTCCTAGATTTTTATTTTAACCTTTGCTCTATTGAAATGACTTGCAAAGAGTTATCTCAAACTTTTTTATTTTTAGCCAATTATGGTGTTTGTCCGTTTTCAAAAGAAATAATTCTAAACAGAAGTAAATCTAAACGTATTAACGCAATAATGCAGTTATGTGGTTTTTATGATGAAGCGGGCGATTTTTCTTTCAAAGTAGGTTTGCCTGGCAAAAGTGGTGTTGGAGGTGGTATTGTTGCTATTCACCCCAACAAATACTGCATAGCCGTTTGGAGTCCTAAATTAAATGAAAAAGGAAATTCTTATAAAGGCATTAAATTTTTAGAGCTTTTTACTTCAGAAACCGAAGTCTCTATTTTTTAAATCAATATGTATTAAAATCACTATGAAATCAGTTGTAACAATTGTACTGCTTATTTTGTCGAATACTTTTATGACACTAGCTTGGTATGGACATTTAAAATTTGCTGAATGGAAATGGTTTAATAAACTGGGCTTAATTGCCATTGTGCTTATTAGTTGGGGAATTGCTTTTTTTGAATATTGTTTTCAAGTGCCCGCGAATAAAATTGGTTTTAAAGGCAACGGCGGATCTTTTTCGTTAATTCAATTAAAAGTTATTCAGGAAGTAATTACATTGGTGATTTTTGTGATTTTCACCATCCTTGTTTTTAAAAAGGAAACTTTTAGGGTAAACCATGCAATAGGTTTTGTATTTTTAATTTTAGCTGTTTATTTTATTTTTAAAAAGTAATTACAACTTATTTTCTTTATAAAACAACGATAAAAATATATATAATAAAATAACTATCGGAATTGCAATAAACTGAAAAACAGCAACTAACAAAACAGTGACTGCTACAAAAATAAATTTTATTTTATTATCTTTCCAAGTATATTTTTTAAATTTTAATGAAAATAATGGTATTTCTGCATTCATTAAAAAACTTAAAATTAGTGTTACAGCAACCAAAACCCATTTATTTTCAATTACTGATACGGCAAAATCAAAAGAGCTAAATTCTAAAATTAATGGTAACGATAAAACTACCAATGATGCCGCTGGTGTTGGTAAGCCAATAAATGAACTTGTTTGGCGTACATCAATATTAAATTTTGCCAACCTATACGCTGCGGCTAATGTAATTAGCAAACCAACATAAGGTAAAAATTCAATTTTTTGAGATTCCCAAGAAATAATTGCTGTATTAAAAATTTCAAGCGTATTTTTTGTTTTTAACAATTGAAACATGACTATTCCGGGTACTACTCCACTTGTTACTACATCAGCCAATGAATCTAATTGTTTACCTAATTCTCCTTGAACATTCAATAATCTAGCTGCAAAACCATCAAAAAAATCGAAAAATATCCCTAAAAACACTAAATATGCTGCTAAAACTAATTCACCTTGCACCGCAAAAATAACAGCTATAGTGCCTGATAATAAGTTTAATAAGGTTAAAATATTTGGAATCGATTTTTTAATATTCATTAGTTTTTGTTTCTGGTAAATTTAATAAACTATTTTTTAGTTAGATTTATTTATATTTATTTTTTAAAAAAATAGCAATGCCACTCATTAATTCAACATATCAACCTTCATTTTTATTTAAAAATGCACATTTAAATACAGCCTATAAAACGTTATTTTATAAGATTAATAACCACTACAAAAGGACAAGGATTATTACGCCTGATAACGATTTTTTGGATTTAGATTTCTCTTGTGTAGGCTCAGATACGCTTGTAATTGCATCGCATGGTTTAGAAGGAAGTTCAAAATCTAAATACATACTTTCATTAGTTAATTTTTTAAATTCTAAAGATATAGATGCTGTTGCCGTAAATTTTAGAGGTTGTAGCGGTGAAGATAATAACCATGTTTATTCCTATAATAGTGGAAAAACTGATGACCTAAATACTATTATTAATTATATATCAAGCAATTTCAATTATAAAAACATAGTGTTGGTTGGTTATAGTATGGGTGGAAATATTACGCTTAAATATTTGGGAGAAAGTACACTACTCCCTGCAGAAATAAAAGGAGCGATTACTATTTCTGTACCTACAGATTTAGAAGGATCGTCAAACGCACTGTCTCTCTGGGAAAACAAAATTTACATACAACGTTTTTTAATCTCATTAATTAAAAAAAGCTTGGCAAAACAACAAAAGTTTCCAAATTCAACGTTGGATCCTATCGCCATAAAAAATGCTAAAAATTTTATTGATTTTGACAATGCTGTAACAGCCCCATTATTTGGTTATAAAAACGCACAAGATTATTGGACCAAATGTAGTTCCAAACAATTTTTATCGGCTATACAAGTACCAACATTGCTTATTAACGCTTTAGATGATACTTTTTTATCTGAAAGTTGTTTTCCTTTTAAAGAAGCAACAGAAAATAAGCGTCTTTATCTTGAAACACCAAAATATGGTGGTCATGTTGGTTTTAATTCTCATATTGGGAAAAGCGATAAACTTTGGAGCGAAAACCGAGTTTTAGAATTTATTCAACATATAATTTGATTATTTTAAATGGAATCTTACAAAGTTTTTTTACATTCGCTTTAAAATTTATATTTCTTGAAAAAAAGTTTATTTCTTGCACTCTTCATTTCACAACTAGCTTTTAACCAATCTGTTAGAAAATATTCTAACGAATTTTTAAATATTGGGGTGGATGCAGCTGCTTTTGGGATGAGTAAAGCTGTTGTTGCAACAAGTAATGATGTAAACTCCATTTATTGGAATCCTTCAGGTTTAATTGGAATTAAAGATTACCAAGGCTCTATAATGCATGCGGAATATTTTGCCGGAATTGCAAAATATGATTATGCAGGTTTTGCAATGCCTATCGATGATAGAAGCGTTTTAGGAATCTCATTAATTAGATTTGGAGTTGATGATATTTTAAACACTACAGAACTTATTGACAGCAATGGAAATATAGATTATAATAGAATAAGTTTATTTTCTGCCGCCGATTATGCTTTAAATTTTGCATATGCTAGAAGCTTGCCTGTAAAAGGCTTAAATGTTGGCTTTAATACAAAAATAGTTCGAAGAATTATTGGTGATTTTGCCACTTCTTGGGGCTTTGGATTTGACGCAGGAATTCAATTTGAAAGAAATAATTGGCAATTTGGAGTTATGGTAAGAGATATTACAACTACTTTTAATAGTTGGAGTATTGATGCACAAGAATTTGAAAAAATAAAAAATTCCATTCCAGATCAAAACCAAGAATTACCAGAAACTACCGAATTAACACCTCCAAAAGCGCAAATTGGTGTTGCCAGAAAGTTTGAACTTTCTAGAGATTTTAAGTTGCTTTCGGAAATTGATTTAAATCTTCGTTTTGCTAAAACAAATGATATTATTTCTTCAGATTTTGTAAGTATTGATCCTGCTATTGGATTTCAGGCTGATTATTTAAATACGGTATTTTTGCGCGCAGGCATTGGAAACATTCAAAATGAATTACAATTTGACAATAGTAAAGAGATTTCTTTTCAACCAAATTTTGGTGTTGGTTTTAAATATAAAGGAATTCAAATAGATTATGCCTTAACAAACATTGCTAGCATTGGAAATGCCTTATATTCAAATGTTTTTTCCATAAAATTAGATGTTGATTATTTCAGATAAGACTATGTTCAAAAAAATTATTTTAACTCAAATTTTAGTATTCACGTTCTTTTTTGGTTTTACCCAATCAATTTTAACCAATAAAGCAACGTTAAGTGTGTTAACTTGTGGTCCTGGAGATCAACTTTACAGTACGTTTGGCCATAGCGCTTTTAGAATTCACGATGCTTCTACAGGATTTGATAAAATTTATAATTACGGTACATTTGATTTTAACGCCCCGAATTTTTATTTAAATTTTGCCAAAGGTAAACTTACATACCAGCTTTCAACAACCCGATTCCAATATTTTTTAGCAGAATATAGATACGAAAATAGATGGGTAAAAGAGCAACTATTAAATTTAAATCCAGAAGAGGTACAACGGGTATTTGACTATTTAGAAAATAACGCAAAACCTGAAAATAAAAACTATCAATACGATTTCTTTTTTGATAATTGTTCTACTAAAATTGAAACTGTTTTAGTGGCTGCATTGCCTGATAAAATAGAATTTAGCAACACTCATATTACAACACATAAAACTCATCGGGATTTAATTGCGGATTATACTAAAAATCAAAAATGGGCAAAATTTGGAATTGATTTAGCTCTGGGCTCTGTAATTGATAGAGAAGCCACCAAAGATGAATATAAGTTTATACCTGATTATATTTTTAAAGCTTTTGAAAATGCCACTATTAAAACAGCTTCTTTAAAAATTCCATTAGTTAAAAAAGAGTACACTATTTTAGATGCAAGACCAATCCATGTGGCTTCTTTATCTTTAAGTCCAACACCTTTTTTTACACTGCTATTTTTAAGTTTGGTAATATTATTTATTACCTATAAGAATTTTAAATCCAACAAAAGAACAAAGTTCCTAGATTTTTTAATTTTATTAGCTACTGGAATTATTGGAATTGTTGTTTTATTATTGTGGTTTGCAACATCGCATACAGCAACCTATAAAAATTTGAACTTTTTATGGGCTTTTGCACCTAATTTTATAATTTCTTTTTACTTATTAAAATCTAAATTAGCAAACTGGTTAAAAACTTATTTCATTGTATTAGTCTTACTTTTGGTGACAACCTTTGTTGTATGGATTGCAAAAGTTCAAATTTTTAATGGAGCCTTGTTGATATTTATGGTGTCCTTATTAATCAGATATTTATACATTATTTCAACTTTTCAAAAAAAACAATAACAATTAGCATTCTATATTTTTAGTGTTTAAAACAACATTGTAATCGTTTTTATTTTTTGCTCATCAATTACATGCTGTGCGCCCATAGAAAATAGTTCATTGGTATTTAAAGTTTTATGTGCACTAAAATGTAAGTTATTAATTCCTGAAGACGCCATTTTTAATGCATTTAATGAATTCACGCCGCTACCAGCCATAATTTGAATTTGTTTACCATAATTAGCTTGTAAATAGTTAATTACCTCCAACCCTTCTTCTGCAGTTTTCTGTAATCCAGCAGTTAATAAACGGTCAAAACCTAACGCAATTATTTGTTCCACTCCTTTTTTATAATCTTTAATAAAATCAAAAGCTCTATGAAAAGTGACTCCTAAATTTAAAGATTTAGCATACGCTACTAATTCTTTGTTGAATTCTGACAGTGTTAAATCTGCTTTCAAAACACCAAAAACTACACCTGAAGCTCCTACCCTTTTTGCTTCAAAAATATCGGTTTTCATAATCGCTATTTCGTCAGAGTTATACTCAAAATTTCCTGGTCTAGGTCTAATTAAAACATGGACTTCTACAGCCGTATTTTTAACACAATTAGAAATTAATCCTATACTTGGTGTTAAACCTCCAACGGATAAGGCTGAACATAGTTCAATACGTTTAATTTTATATTTTTGAGCAATCATGGCTCCTTCAATACTTTCTGTACAAATTTCAAAATTCATGGTCATGTTTTTAAAACTATGGTTCTTTAAAAATAAATATTATTTTTAATTATATATTTATAAAATAATAATAATAATAATAATAATAAAACTAAGTATTCTAAAAAATGTATCAATCATACTCTATTTTAATTAGTATCTTGCTCATGTTTTCTTGCTCGGATGATAGCAGTAGCATAAAACCTTATCAAATGGAATTTCAAACACAAATAGCTAAAAATTATTTAGCACTTGGAGATAGTTATACTATTGGGGAAAGTGTTGCTGAAAATGAGCGCTTTCCAATGATTCTTGTTAACGATTTAAATGCTAAAAATTACCTTTTTAACACTCCAAAAATTGTGGCTAAAACGGGATGGACAACCGGTGAACTTAAAGAAGCTATTTTAAAAGAAAATATTCAAAATAATTACGATGTGGTAACACTTTTAATTGGTGTTAACAATCAATACCGAGGATATGATTTGGAAGAATTTAGAACCGAATTCGCCGAATTATTAAATATGGCTATTACTTTTGCCAAAAAAAACACGAGTAATGTTGTGGTCGTTTCAATTCCAGATTGGTCTGTAAGTCCATTTGCCAAAAATAGAGATCGTACTAAAATTAGTGCTGAAATTGATGCTTTTAATACCATTAAAAAAGAAGAAACCTTAAAAAGAAATGTGAAATTTATTGATATTACACCTATTTCCAGACTTGGTTTAAATAACAATACATATTTTGCTTCAGACGGACTTCATTTTTCTGGTAGCATGCATCAATTATGGGTGAATGAAATCATTCAACAAAATTTCAATAAATAAAATTATGAGTACTTTTTTTGAAAAAGCCGCTGCATTAGACAAAAATGATGAATTAGCGCACTTTAAAAATCATTTTGAGAATGATCCCGAAATGATTTATTTAGATGGAAATTCTTTAGGTAAATTACCTTTAAAAACTATTGAAACATCTGCAAATATTGTTAAAAACCAATGGGGAAAAAGGCTGATTAGAAGTTGGAATGAAAATTGGATGAATCTTTCTAGTGATATTGCTAAAAAAATTGCACAAATTGTTGGCGCTCAACCCGATGAGATTTTTGTTGGAGATACTACTTCAATTAATTTATATAAATTATTATTTGCATCCCTTTCACTTCAAAAAGAAAAAACCGACATTATTACTGATGACCTTAATTTTCCATCAGATTTATATATCATTCAAGGGCTTATTGAACAACAATTTAAAAATCATTCCTTAAAAATTTTAAAAAGTGAACAAGAGGTTTTTATGGATACGCAAAAAATTAATGCCGCAATAAATACCAATACGGCACTAGTTACATTGAGTTTAGTAAGCTATAAAAGTTCTTTTTTATATGATATGGAAGCTATTAATAAGATAGTTCATAAAAATAAAAGCCTCATTATTTGGGATATATCTCATGCGGCCGGCGCAACCACTATTCAATTAAATAAAACCAATGCAGATATGGCCGTTGGCTGTACCTATAAATATTTAAATGGCGGACCTGGTTCACCTGCTTTTTTGTACGTTAGAAAAGATTTACAAGAAAAACTAAACAACCCCATTTGGTCTTGGTTTGCGCATCAGAATCCTTTTGATTTTAACACCAATTTTGTGCCAGATACTGGAATTCAAAAATTTGCAATTAGCACGCCTTCCATCCTTTCATTAGGCGCTATTGTTCCAGGATTGGATCTTCTTTTAGAAGCTGGAATAGAGAATATTCAGACCAAAAGTAACCAGCAAAGTGCTTTTTTAATAGCGTTAATTCAGCATTATTTAGTTCCATTAGGTTTTGAACTGGTTTCACCCCTAAATGAAAAACAAAGAGGTTCGCATATTTCTATTAAACATCCTGAAAGTTACCGAATTAACTTGGCGATGATTAATCCTGTAAATAAAAATGAAAAATTGGTAATTCCAGATTTTAGACCTCCAAACTTTATTAGAATTGGTATAACGCCACTTTACACTTCCTATTTAGATTTGTACGAAGCAGTTGTAAGAATTTCAGAAATAACCAAAACCAAAGAATATGAAACTTTTTCTACTAAAAGACTCAAGGTTACTTAAATAGTAAGCATAAAAAATCCCCAAAAGAAATGTCTTTTGGGGATTTTCTAAATTTATCAATCGTATTTTAAAACGAATCTTTGTGTAAAAAACATTGTTTTTAAAATTGACATTCTTCCTGAAATAAATTAAAGCCTAGATTGCGCTTCTTCTATAATATTTTTATACTTTTTTAATATTCTACCCCATTCATCAAACTTCTGATCATCTTTAACGCTTACGGGCCCATCTGCCCTTTCACTGCTAATTTTCATAACGTATTTTAATGGATTAGAATCTCCTAATTTAACAATAATTCTTGTCCTAATCGTACTACCACTAAAACCTTCTACTTGCCATGCAGTTCTCATATAACCTGTTTCTTTATCAATTACTTCTAAAACATCAAATTCCGTTGTAACAATAGAACTTAATAACTTCCACGCATCATCTTCAGAAACATCAGGATTAACCACAATTGTAAAATTTACATTCGCTAAATCTGTAGCAATTGACTGTTTATAAGCCTCGTCTTCTACTAATTCTAAATGATCTCTAAAAGGCGGTGCTTGATAATCATTTGAATTGCAATAATTTTTTTTAATAGATAAAAAACTTTCTTTACTAACAATTACTTCTACGCACGTATTTTCTGGTACTTTCAAATCATATACACCTACACCTACAACTTTTCCATCAACAAAAATTTCTGAATCATTAGGTGTAACTTCTAACTTTACTAATCTATCAATTAAACCAAATTGATAATTAACTGGGGGTTCTGTATCATTTTCTTTATTACAAAAAACTTTTTCTTCAGAAACAAAACCATCTTTTTTTACTTGCACAACAACACATTCTCCTTTAGGTATAATAACTTCTGAATACCCCATTCCTTGAGAATTTTGATTTACAAAAATTTCTGAATCAGCTGGAGAAACTTTAACTTGCACCATTCTATCAGTTAATAATAAATTTGCATTAAATGGTGGAACTTCTTTATTATTGGTATTATAATAAGTCTTTATTATAGTTTTATATCCTTTCTTTTTAATTTCAACAGTTGCATTAAAATCCTTCTTAACTACTAAACTGTATTTTTTATTACCAACAAAATGACCATCTACATAAATTCCAGCATCATATGGCTCAACATTAAGTTCAATTAATCTATTTTCAAGGTTAACTTGAACATTTTTTGGCCATTTTCTGGTTCTTGGAAATTCTTGAATTACTGATTGAAATCCTTCTTTAACAACAATAATTTTATTCAGCTCATTTTTTTCTAGTTTTAGAACTATTGAACCAACTCCTAATGCAGGTTTTATAATATCATTTCCTACAACTTTATAAAAAGTTGCATCAGTATAATTTGCAGTAATTGTAATTTTACTTTGAGAATATGACAAAGAAAATGTTAAAAATAGTATAGAAAAAATATAATTCTTCAACATAATTTATAAAATTTGAAATTTTTAATTAGGCGAATATAATAAATTATTCTTTATGCAAAAAACGTTGTTTATTTAATAATTGTTCTTCTGTTTCAACCGCAGCTTCGTCCGGAACACAACAGTCAACAGGACAAACAGCTGCACATTGAGGCTCGTCATGAAAACCTTTACACTCCGTACATTTATCAGTTACTATAAAATAATATTCATCACTTACCGGTTCTTGAGAATCATCTGCATTTACAGCATTTCCATTCGGTAATACTAACTTTCCAGAAAGCGCAGTTCCATCGGAATAACGCCATTCTTCAGAAGCTTCATAAATGGCATTGTTCGGACATTCAGGTTCACAAGCGCCACAATTAATACATTCATCGGTTATTTTTATTGCCATACTATTATTTAGATTATTTTTGTTGCAAATATAAAATTTTAAATCTAAAAATTATTTCAATGAATTTAGAGCAACGAATTGATGCATTTCAAAAATTGGGTATTTTCTTCAAACAATTTTCAACTTCAAAAATTGAAAAATTTGATAATTCTGAAATAAATACACTATTTTTTGATGCTTTTAAAATGCAAATTGAAAGAGCTCAGGAATTTAATGGTTGGTTTACCAAAGAAAATGTGTTAAGAGCCTTTGAAAGTTGGAGTGAAGCTTTAAGTTTAGAAAATTTAAAAAAATGGACTTCAAACTATCAATTTTCTGAAAAACCTGAACCAAAAAAAGTCGCTATTATTATGGCTGGAAATATTCCATTGGTTGGTTTTCATGATTTTTTAGCCGTTTTAATTTCAGGAAATAATGCACTTGTAAAACAATCCTCTAACGATAAGCATTTTTTACCTTTAATCGCCAAATTTTTAGAATATACCAATCCAAATTTCAAAAATAGAATAACGTTTAACGATCGTAATTTAACTGATTTTGATGCTGTTATAGCTACAGGAAGTAATAATACAGCACGCTATTTTGAGCATTATTTTGGAAAATATCCAGCTATTATTCGTCAAAACAGAAATTCAGCCGCTATTTTAACAGGCAAAGAAACCAAAGAAGAATTAGAATTGTTAGGAGAAGATATTTTTCATTTTTTTGGATTAGGATGCAGAAGTGTTTCTAAATTATTTATTCCAACGGATTATAACTTCGACCTACTTTTTAATGCTCTCTATAAGTTTAATGACATTATAAATTATAAAAAATACGAGAACAATTACGATTATAATAAGGCTGTTTATATTATGAGTTTATTCAACGTTCTGGAGAATGGATTTGTAATGTTAAAAGAAGATAAAAGTTATGCATCTCCAATAGCAACAGTGTTTTACGAATATTATGACGATTTTGAAAATTTGCTACTTAAACTAGAGACTGAAAAATCAGATATTCAATGCATTGTAAGTAACGAAAACGTTGTAGATTTCGTAAAATTCGGTCAAACTCAACATCCTAAATTATGGAATTATGCTGATAATGTCGATACAATTTCATTTTTACTAAAATTATAATCTTTTTTTTAGTAAATAAATCAAGGCTATTTCTCTTTTTTTTACGAAATTTGTGTGAACTAAACTCATATTTTATAAAAAAATGAAAAAACATAATTTTAGTGCAGGTCCTTGTATTTTACCGCAAGAAGTTTTAAAAAAATCAGCTGAAGCTGTTCTTAATTTCAACAATTTAAATTTATCCTTAATTGAAATATCACACAGAAGCAAAGAATTTGTTGAAGTGATGGAAAATGCGCGCAGTTTAGTAAAAGAATTATTAAACTTACCAGAAGGCTATTCTGTATTATTTTTACAAGGTGGTGCTAGTTTAGAATTTTTAATGGTTCCTTACAATATCTTAAAAGTTGGTGGAAAATCTGCTTATTTTGATACCGGTGTTTGGGCAGCAAAAGCCTTAAAAGAAGCTAAATTACTAGGCGAAGTTGAAGTATTTGCTTCATCAAAAGATAAAGTTTACAACTATATTCCAAAAAACTATACAGTTCCTACAGATGTAGATTATGTGCACTGCACATCAAATAACACTATTTATGGTACTCAAATTAAAGATTTCCCTAAAACGGATGCTTTATTGGTTTGTGATATGAGTTCTGATATTTTTTCTCGTCAATTAGATTTTTCTAAATTTGATATCATTTATGCTGGTGCACAAAAAAATATGGGCCCTGCAGGAACAACTTTAGTAGTTGTAAAAGATGAAATTTTAGGAAAAACGGGTCGTACTATTCCTGCAATGTTAGATTATCAATCACATATAAATGCAGATAGTATGTTTAATACGCCGGCTGTTTTCCCTGTATACGTTTCCATGTTAACATTACAATGGTTAAAAGATTTAGGTGGTATTCCAGCTATTGAAAAACTAAATGAAGCTAAAGCTGCGTTGTTATATGCTGAAATTGATAGAAATCCTTGTTTTAAAGGTTTTGCTGAAAAAGAAGATCGTTCTTTAATGAATGTTACTTTTAATTTAACTGATGAAGCCGACAAAGAAGCGTTTGATAAACTTTGGAATGCCGCTGGAATTAGTGGAATAAAAGGTCACAGATCCGTTGGAGGTTATAGAGCAAGTATTTATAACGCAATGCCAATTGAAAGTATTCAAGTATTGGTAGATGCAATGCAACAACTTGAAAAGCAAACTAAGAACTAAAAATAAACACAATGAAAGTATTAGCAAATGACGGATTAGCCAAAAGTGGAATAGCTGCACTTGGTTTAAATGGTTTTGAAGTAGATTTAACTACAGTAGCGCAAGATCAGTTAGTAGAGTATATCAACAAAAATAATATTGTTGTATTACTAGTGAGAAGTGCCACAAAAGTTAGAAAAGATATTATAGATAATTGCCCTTCTTTAAAAATTATTGGTCGTGGTGGCGTTGGAATGGATAATATTGATGTTGAGTATGCACGCGAAAAAGGATTAAAAGTGATCAATACTCCTGCTGCATCATCACATTCTGTAGGTGAATTAGTTTTTGCTCACCTTTTTGGTTTGGTTCGTTTTTTACACGAATCAAACAGAAATATGCCGTTAGAAGGAGATACTAAATTTGGAGCTTTTAAAAAGAGTTACGGAAAAGGTATTGAATTAAAAGGAAAAACATTAGGTGTTTTAGGCTTTGGAAGAATTGGACAAGCTACTGCAAAAATTGCCTTAGGTTTAGGAATGAAAGTAATTGCTTTTGATCCTTTTATGGATGCTGTTAATTTAGAAGTTGAATTTTTTGATGGACAAGCGTTATTCTTTAATGTGAATACTATTTCTAAAGAAGAAGTTTTAAAAGAAGCCGATTTTATTACATTACACGTGCCTGCTCAAAAAGAATATGTAATTTCTACCAAAGAGTTTGAAATAATGAAAGATGGTGCATTTATTGTAAATGCTGCCCGTGGAGGTGTTATTGATGAAGTTTCTTTAGTAAAAGCAATTGAATCTGGTAAAATTGCCGGTGCTGCGTTAGATGTTTATGAAAAAGAACCAACACCAGAAATTCAATTATTAATGAATCCTGCATTATCTTTAACGCCACATATTGGTGCTGCCACTGGTGAAGCTCAAGATAGAATTGGAACAGAACTAGCACAACAAATTATTGAAATTTTAAAATAATTTTGTTGTATATATATTTTTAAAAAGACTGTTAAATTAACAGTCTTTTTTTGTTTTAAAAAAACCAAAAATTGTAACTTTGAAATTATAAAAGTATCAAAATAATAGATTTAATCCTATGGCAATAATAAAACCTTTTAAAGGACTTCGTCCTCCAACAAATATAGTAGAAGAAGTAGCATGTTTACCTTACGATGTTATGAATTCTGAAGAAGCTGCAAAAATGGCTGCAGGCAAAAAAGCATCTTTACTACGTATTACGCGTGCTGAAATTGAATTTGATCCAAATACAGATTCTCACGATGAAAAAGTGTACGTGCATGCAAGAGCTAACTTTGATGCTTTTCAAGAAAAAGGCTATTTAATACAAGATAGTGAAGCTAAATATTATATTTAC
Source organism: Lutibacter sp. (assembly GCF_016342705.1). Lineage (GTDB taxonomy): Bacteria > Bacteroidota > Bacteroidia > Flavobacteriales > Flavobacteriaceae > Lutibacter. The sequence continues at coordinate 28,314 of NZ_JAEINV010000014.1, forward strand.
GCACAAACAATGAACAACAAAACACAATATGGAATTGTGGGCGCAGCGTCTTGTCAAGATTACGTAAATGGAATCATAAAAAAACATGAATTAACACGTCCAGATAAAGAAGAAGATCGTAAAGTACTTTCAAGAATATTGGAAGCGAATATTGAACCCGTATTCTTTACCTATAGAGCTGTTCCAGAAATTGATGAAATAGTTTCAAATATTACAACAAACAATGCTCCTGAATATGATTTTACCGCTGAAGATGGCTTTGGACATCATTTTTGGGTAATCAATGATGCTGCTATTAACAAAAGAATAGAACAACTTTTTAAAGAAAAAGTACCTTTTACGTATGTAGCTGATGGTCATCATAGAACTGCCGCTGCTGCTGGTATGAGTGAAGAATTCAGTATGAAAAATCCAAATCATACGGGCAATGAAGATTACAACTTCTTTATGGCCGTACATTTTCCAGATACACAACTTCAAATTATTGATTATAACCGTGTTGTAAAAGATTTAAACGGATTAACTGCTGATGAATTTATAGCTAAGGTTAAAGAAAATTTTATTGTTAATGAAATTAGTGAAGCTATTGTAAAACCATCAAAATTACATGATTTATCAATGTATGTAAATGGTAAATGGATGGGTTTAACGGCGAAAGAAGGTACATTTAACGATAATGATCCTATTGGAAGTTTAGATGTTAGTGTGTTATCAAAATACATTTTAGAACCTATTTTAAATATTAAAGATTTAAGAACAGATACTCGTATTGACTTTGTTGGAGGTATTAGAGGTTTAGGCGAATTAAGTAAACGCGTAGACTCTGGTGAAATGGCGGTTGCCTTTGCTTTATTTCCTGTAAGCATGCATCAATTAATGAACATTGCAGATACTGGAAATATTATGCCTCCTAAAGTAACTTGGTTTGAACCAAAATTACGTTCAGGTTTAGTAATCAATAAAATAAATTAAGTTTAGTGAGCATTCAAAACAATTTACAGTCCATTCTACATTCAATTCCTAAGAACGTTACCTTAGTTGCTGTTTCAAAAACAAAGCCTGTGGCCGCTATTTTAGAAGCTTACAATGCCGGACAACGGGTTTTTGGAGAAAATAAAATTCAGGAAATGGCTGAAAAACAAGCAGTGCTTCCTAAAGATATTGAATGGCACATGATTGGCCATTTGCAAAGCAATAAGGTAAAATATCTGGCGCCTTTTGTAAGTTTAATTCACGGTGTTGATAGCCTTAAAAAATTAGAGGAAATTAATAAACAAGCCATAAAAAATAACCGAATTATTGATTGTTTGCTTCAAATAAAAATTGCAAGCGAAGAAACAAAATTTGGTTTATCAACATCAGATGCTACTGCTTTAGTAACATCTGATGTTCTTAAAAATTTAAAAAACATCTGTATAAAAGGGTTTATGGGAATGGCTACTTTTACAGATGATGAAACTATTATAAAAAATGAGTTTAGATTATTAAAAAATTACTTAAATTCATCAAAAAAATACAAATCAAGCAATTTTAACCCAACAATACTCTCTATGGGAATGAGTGGCGATTATGAAATAGCCATTGAAGAAGGTAGTACTATGGTAAGAATTGGAAGTTCAATTTTTGGAACAAGAAACTATATTTAATTTTTGTACGCAATACTAGACATAGAAACCACAGGAGGTAAATTCAACCAAGAGGGAATTACAGAAATTGCTATCTACAAATTTGATGGCCATCAAATTGTTGATCAATTCATAAGTTTAATTAATCCTGAAAGGGAAATACAACCTTTTGTAGTAAATTTAACCGGTATCAATAGCGGAATGCTTAAAAATGCACCAAAATTTTACGAGGTTGCCAAACGTATTGTTGAAATAACAACCGATTGTGTTTTAGTGGCGCATAATGCCAATTTTGATAATAGAATTTTAACTACAGAATTTAGACGTTTAGGTTTTGAATTTGAAAGAAAAACCTTGTGTACGGTTGAATTAAGTCAAAAATTAATTCCCGAACAAGCTTCTTATAAATTAGGTAAACTTTGTAGAGCCTTAGGAATTCCTGTTTCCAGCAGACATAGAGCTGAAGGAGATGCTATTGCCACTGTTCAATTATTTAAACTTTTACTGAATAAAGACATTCATAAAGAAATAATTAAAAGTGCTATTAAAATTGATACTAGCAAAAAACTAGCTCCTAAATTATTAAACATTTTAGATGAGTTGCCAAAACATATTGGATTATTTTATGTGCACAATTGTACCAGTAACATACTTTATATTGGCAAAGGTTTAAACATACAAAAAGCCGTAAATCAGTTATTTTTAAGAACTTCCAAAAAAGCCGAAATTATTCAAAATAGTGTTGTTTCTGTTTCCTATGAAGAAACTGGAAACGAATTAATTGCACAACTAAAGTATTTAGAAGAAATTAAAACCAACAAACCAAAATTCAATTTTTCTAAAAAACAACAATTCTCTGAAATTGAATTCAGCAATGAAAATTTATTAGTAGTAGATAAAGGAAGAACCATTGGTGAAAAATCTGTTTTACTGATTGAAAACAATCAATTTAAAGGGTATTGTTATGTAAATCTAGAATACCAAATTAACAATATAGAAATCCTTCGAACCCTAATTTCACCTATGGAGAACTCTATTGAAAATAGATTCATCATAAAAAATTACCTTCAAAAAAATAAAGTCGAAAAACTAATTAGATTTTAAAAATACGTCATATAGCGTATTTTTTTTAATTCCTGAGGCATTTATATTTGTAAATGAGCATATTAAATATGTTCAACTTTACATAAATAACTAATATATATGCTTTCACCATGAAAAATCTAACACTTTTATTTGTATGCTTTACTTCTTTTATTTTTAGTCAAGAACAATTTACTACCGGATTATTATTAGACAAAGAAAAATATGAAGCTATTGAATTAACAGCTCCTTTAACCACAAGAAGCTTAGACGATTTACCCAAATATTATAGTTTAAAAGCCTACTGCCCTACTCCTCAAAGTCAAGGAACTCAGCCTTCCTGTGTTGGATGGGCAAGTGGTTTTGGTGCAAGAACAATTTCAAATGCCATAAAAAATAAATGGGCAAATAACATTGCTAAAATTAATGAAAACACCTTTTCGCCTGCTTTTGTTTATAATTTAATTAAAGGTCCTACAGATACTGCTTGTCAAAATGGCTCGTATGTTTCTGATGCTATGATGCTTATTAAAAAGTATGGAATTTTAAAATTAAGTGATTTTAACTACAATCAACAAGCCTGTACAACTTTACCTACAGATAGTGCTTTTGAAATTGCAGGATTAAATAAAATTGAAAACTTTGAAAGGTTGGCAAATTGGGATAATCCATCCAACTTGGCTTTAAAGGTTAAAAAAGCCATTGCAAACAACAATCCAGTAGTCATTGGTATGCAAATTTCAGATACCTTTCATTATACAAAAGGAACTTGGAGTGGCTTACAATCTGGAAATGTTGGTGGTCACGCTATGGTAGTTGTAGGATATGATGACAACAAAGATGGTGGCGCTTTTGAAATTATGAACTCTTGGGGTGCTACTTGGGGAAATAATGGATTTATTTGGGTGAAATATAACAACTTTGAGAGTTACGTAAAAACAGCCTATGTAATGATTGATGAAATTGAAGCGCCAAAACCTGAAACCATTGCTTTACAAGGATCTATGAAACTTCAATTAAGCAATGGCACTGCCATGAAAGCCTCTCTTTTACCAGATGCCACACGTAATTTTAATATTGTAGCGGCTAGTAAAAGCACGTATAAAATTATGGATTCTTATAATTCTGGCACTCAATTTAGAATTTATTTTGATAGCCAACAAGCAGCCTATATTTACTTAATTGGATATGGAGGAAGCGATAAATCTATCAATCAATTATACCCTTTTGACAACTATAGCGCTTATTTTGGATACTCAAAAAGTGAAATTGCCATACCTAATGAAAATTATTTTATTGAATTTGACAACAAACCGGGTACAGATATTTTATGCTTATTATATAGCACACGAATGCTCGATTTAAATGCCATTCTCACGTCGCTAAAACAAATGAAAGGAGAATTTACTAGCAATCTAAAAACCATCTTACAACCGTATTTATATGCTGGAAAAGATTTACAATTAGACCAAAATAATATTGCATTTAAGGCAACTTCCACAAACAAAAATGCAGCTATTGTCCCTCTTTTTATTGAAGTAAACCATAAATAAAAACAGTATGAAACTAAAGGTACTTATTCCAATATTATGTAGCTTTTACATAGGCTTCGCTCAAAATACGGAAATTTTTTCTGATAATTTCAATTCAAACATTCACAATTGGTACGAAGGAAGTGATGCTAAAAGAACATTTTCTGTAAGAGATGGCTATTATTATTTTGAACACAAGCAGAAAACTGGTAGCTGGCTATCTACACAAAATATCACTATTGATACCCAAAGAGATTATAAAATAGAGGCTACCATTAAAAAAATAAGTGGCGTTCAAAATGCTGGTTATGGAATAGACTGGGGTACAAATGATGAATATTTTGAATTTTTAATTACCAGTCAAGGTTATTTTTCTTTATACAACTATTCAAAAGCTACTAATCAATTTATAGCTGTAAAAGATTGGGAATTCACCAATACCACCTATAATACAGAAGAATCATCCAATATTTTATCTATCACTAAAATAGGAAACACCACCACTTTTTATGTGAATAACCAATTAATTTATACGGCTACTTTAAAAACAATTGAGGTAGACAGAGTTGGGTTTGTTGTAAATCAACATCAAAAAATAGGCATTGACAATTTAACTGTATCCTATTTATCGGGCGGTAAAAATTATGCATTTAATGAGCAATTTAGTTCAAATTCAAATTATTGGCCTACTGGTTCTAATGAATACATTAACACGTATTTACAAGATGGCAATTATTATTTTAATCAATTTCAAAAATCTGCAGGTCAATATAAAACCATATACGCTCCTATAGATAGTTACAAAGATTTTGAAATTGAAACGGAATTAACAAAACTTTCAGGGGAAGATAATAGTGGATACGGGCTAATTTTTGGAAGGAAAGATGCGAATAATCAATACCTATTTAATATTTCTGGAACGGGATTTTATAGAATTTCTAAATATGATAACGGTACGTATACCAACATTATAGATTGGACTGCTTCAGAGACCATTCATAAAAATAACGGAATTGCAAATAAACTCACTATAAAAAAAGAAAACAACAAGTACTTATTTTATATAAACGACACTTTTATAAATGAAATTCCATACACAGCTTTTTTTGGAAATAATATTGGTTTTGTTGCCTTTACAGAACAAAAATTTGCTGTTAATTATGTAACCATTCAATATCTTGACGGTAAAAAAGATGTTATTGTAACTAATAACAACACTAGTAAAGATTATATTATGAATGAAGATTTTAATAATAACAATGCTTTATGGATCTCCGGAAATTCGGAGAATTACAATTCATACGTAGCAAATGGAAAATATCATATTGAACACAAAAGAGAAACGGGCGGTTATTATTTTGGCAAAAATGTAACCATCAACCAATCTAGAGATTTTGAAATTGAAACCACGTTAGAAAGAAAAACCGCTACAAATACAAGTTTAGCATTTGTTTTTGGAAAAAAAGATGATAATAACAAATATGAATTTTTCATTTCAAATAATGGCAGTTATTTGCTTCGGAAATATATAAATGGTGAAAAAACAATAGTTTTTGATTGGACAGAAAGTCCATATATTGCAACAGGTACAGCAGCAAACCGCATCAGTATTCGTAAAAACGGAAATCAATATCGCTTTTTTATCAACAATCAATATTTAGATAAAATTGAAATGAATTCCTTACCAGGCACAAGTTTTGGTTGGGTTATTTATGATAAAACAATCTTGGAAATTGATGATTTAAAAATTAAATATCTTCAAGAAGATTTTAATAATCCTCCAGAAATTGAAATTATAGAACCTGAAGTAGTTTCAAGAGGTTTTAAAATTGTGAAAACAAAAAACATTCAGGTAAAAGGAAAAGCCACAGACAAAGATGGAATTTATTTTGTAAAAATTAATGATATTGATGCCTACGTAGCTGCAAACGGTGATTTTAATGCCGATGTTCCTTTAAAATTTGGAGATAATGAATTAGTGGTAACCGCATCAGATATTAAAGGAAAAACAACCACTAAAAAGTTCTATTTTAAACGAGAATCGCCTGTAATTGTTGTAAATAATAACAATAATGACGATATTGACGACACGACTAACGATAACATTGTCACTACCAATAATGGTGAATATTACGCTCTTTTAATAGGTGTTAGTGATTATGGAGATGCCAAAATTGTAGATTTAGAAGATTTACCTAATAAAGATGCCGAAGGTTTAGCCACTATATTAAAAACATTTTATAATTTTAAGCCTGAAAATGTAAAAGTGTTGGTAAACGCTAAAAGAGTAGAAATTTTAAACGCTTTTGACGATTTGCGTAAAAAATTAACCGATGAAGATAATTTATTAATTTTTTATGCAGGGCATGGAGTTTACGAAGAAGATTCTGAAGTTGGGTATTGGTTGCCTTCAGATGCTGAAAAGGAATATACGGCAAATTGGATTCAGAACTCAGTAATTGTATCCACTATTAAAAGAATTAAATCGAAGCATACCTTGTTAATTTCCGATGCTTGTTTTAGTGGAAGTATTTTTAAATCAAGAGCATTAACCGAGGATGCTCCATTGGCATTTAAAAAATTATATGAATTACCAAGTAAAAAAGCAATTACTAGCGGAACTTTAAAAACAGTTCCTAATAAAAGCGTATTTTACAAATACTTAACAGATCGATTGAAAAGTAATAATGAAAAATATATGTCTGCATTAGACTTATTTAGCGCCATTAAAACACCTGTTGCCAACAACAGTTCAACCGTACCGCAATATGGTGTTATTCATGGGATTGGTGATGAAGGTGGAGATTTTATATTTATTAAAAAATAATCATTGGAAGAACCTAAATCAACGTTTCAAAAAAGAAAGGAAAAAATACATCAAATTATTTACGAAGCAGATACGCCTGCTGGGAAATGGTTTGACATTATACTGATACTCACTATTATAGTGAGTATCATTTTAGTCATGTTAGAAAGTGTGGTAAGTTTTGATGCTAAATACCATAATTTCTTAAACATTGCAGAATGGGTGATTACTATTTTATTTACCATTGAATATTTTTTAAGAGTGTACACCATTAAAAAACCCAGTTCCTACATTTTTAGTTTTTATGGTATTATAGATTTGTTAGCCACCATTCCAAAATATATTTCATTGGTTTTTGTCGGCACACACGCACTAATCGCCTTGCGAGCATTGCGTCTTTTAAGAGTGTTTCGAATCTTAAAATTAGCGCGATATTTAGGGGCTTCAAAAATATTAAGCACCGCTTTAAAAGCAAGTAAAATAAAAATTATTGTTTTTTTATTATCTGTATTAATATTAACCATTATTTTAGGAACTATTATGTACTTAATAGAAGGTCCTGTAAATGGTTTTACAAGTATTCCATACAGTATGTATTGGGCAATAGTCACCTTAACCACAGTGGGTTACGGCGATATTTCTCCACAAACACCATTAGGCCAATTTATTGCAAGTATTGTTATGATTTTAGGATATGGTATTATTGCAGTTCCAACAGGAATTGTAACTTCTGAAATGAGTAAAGTAGATCCCGTAATTAAAAACACACAGCATTGTTCCCATTGCGGCTCAGACAAGCATTTAGACCATTCAAAATACTGTAATAACTGTGGTGAAAAATTAAATATATGAATAAGTACTTAATTGCAGTTGTTGGTGCTACTGCCATTGGAAAAACAGCTTTAAGCATTCAATTAGCAAAGCATTTTCAAGCAGAAATTATTTCATGCGATTCTCGTCAGTTTTACAAAGAAATGGAAATTGGTACAGCTGTTCCCAACAATGAAGAATTGGCTGCTGCACAGCATCATTTTATTCAAAACAGATCAATTTTTGATAATTACAGCGTGGGCGATTTTGAAAAAGATGCCATTTCGCAACTAAACGAACTCTTTAAAACAAGCAATGTTGTTATTATGGTGGGCGGAAGTGGCTTGTATGCAAACGCCGTTATTGATGGTTTAGATTATTTTCCAGAAGTTTCACCAACCATTAGAGCCGAATTAAATTCCCGGATAAAAAATGGCGAATTAGCACAGCTTCAAGAACAATTAAAGCAATTAGATGTTGAAAGTTATCAAACTATTGAAATTGAAAATCCACATAGACTTATAAGAGCTTTAGAAATCTGCATTGGCACAGGAAAACCCTATGCTTCCTTTAAAAATAAAAATAAGCAGTTACGAAATTTTACAACCATTAAAGTGGGATTAACCGCTCCCAGAGAAATCATGTACCAACGTATCAATCAACGTGTTGATATCATGATGCAACAAGGATTGCTGGAAGAAGCTAAAAAATTAGCACCTCATAAAAACCTAAACGCATTACAAACAGTGGGCTACAAAGAATTGTTCCAATATTTTAATGGGGAAATCACTTTGGATGTTGCGGTAGAAGAAATTAAAAAAAATACCCGAAGATTTGCCAAAAGACAAGTTACTTGGAATAAAAAGGATACTGCGATTCATTGGTTTAATTTTGAAGATGACACTGCTGACATCATAAAAAAAATAACAGCATTGCTCCATGTTGCATAAAGAAGAACTCAAACAATTTTTAGACGAAAAAGTAATTCAATATAACCATCCAACATTTATTGAAAGTGATCCCATTCAAATTCCTCATTTATTTACGGTAAAAGAAGATATTGAAATTGCAGGTTTTTTAACGGCAACTATTGCCTGGGGAAATAGAAAAATGATTATTAAGAATGCACATCAAATGATGGATCTTATGGGAAATTCTCCCTACGATTTTGTGATGCATCATAAAAATCATGAGTTAAATACTTTTGATAATTTTGTGCACCGTACCTATAACAGTTCCGATTTTAGATATTTTATAACTGCTTTACGCCATATTTATAAAAATCACCATGGCTTAGAAGCTATCTTTCAAAAAGCCGCTACTAAAGATTCTTTGCAACCAGCCATACATCAGTTTAAAAAAATATTTTTTGAACTTGAGCATTTAAATCGTACTGAAAAACACATTTCAGATCCCTTAAATGGTTCTGCGGCAAAACGCATCAACATGTTTTTACGATGGATGGTGAGAAAAGATACTACTGGGGTTGACTTTGGGATTTGGAACAGCCTCTCTCCCTCGCAATTATCATGTCCCTTAGATGTGCATTCTGGAAATGTTGCCAGAAAATTAGGATTGCTTACCAGAAAACAAAATGATGCAAAGGCTTTGCTAGAATTAGATTTGAACTTACGAAATATGGATAAAAACGATCCTGTTAAATATGATTTTGCCTTATTTGGATTAGGAGTGTTTGAGAAATTTTGATTTTTTTACACGTAGAAATTAATCTACTCTTTTTTCTTTCTACTTTATTTTGTTTCATTTATAAGTTTTTTAATTAAACATTCTTGCGAATCTATATTTGTAAATTATGTATCATTTAAACAATCACTATTTTGATGGACTTCATAATTCATAAATCAAGTCTTTTTGCGATGTATATACCTTCATAAAGGTATTTACCCACCTATTTTATCAGATTTTAAAAATTTCAATAGGTTTAAGTTATAGCCCATAAATTTATATTATCATCAATATTTTTCATATATTTAAGTGTATTTTAATGTATTCTCACATAAAAAGCCTTTTTAATGAATATATAGTTAAATATTTGTTAATAGGCATTTTCAATTTTGTACACATCCAATGAAATCTTATATTTGTCTAACAAATAAAGATAATAGTTAAACAATAAAAAAGAACACATATGAAAACAATGATTATACTTAACCAATCCGATAAAAAAAGATTATTACAATTAAGCATTACCTATACCCGAAGAGCGCAATGGAATAACCAAAGAAGATATGAATATTAATTAAGATCAATTTTTACAAAACCTTTAAAAACTAACAAGATGAAAAAATTAAAATTAATAGCAGTAGCCCTTTTATTTGGGATGACAAGCATGTTTGCTTCAGAAAAAGTAGAAAAAACAACTACAGAAATTAGAAATCAAATTGTAAACTTATTTGATGATGCTAAATTTATAGCAGAAAGTGATTTTAAGGTGAACTTCAGTTTTACGTTCAATGCCAACGGAGAAATTATTGTCTTAAATGTAGATTCTACAAGAGCAGATATTAAAGATTACCTTCGAAAAAATGTAAATTACAAAAAATTAGACAATCCCGGGATTCCAAACGAGGTTTATACAATGCCCATAAAAGTGAAAGTAATTTCTTAAAAAGAGAAACAGTCACCATTAAAAACTCAGACACAAACGTCTGAGTTTTTTGTTGCTCCTATATTTCATTATTTGTAATGCCTTTAAAATCTCTCATCTTTTAAAGAATTTTAAGTACCTCTAAAAAACAAAACAGTACTAATGGTTTTAACAATAATTTTAAAATCCATCAACAAATTTCGTTCTTTAATATAATACAAATCATACATTAACTTATCCTGCTGATCTTTAACAGTACTTGCGTACGGATGCATAACTTGTGCCCAACCCGTTAATCCTGGCTTAATCACATGGCGCATCGCATAGTATGGAAGATCCTGCTCTAACTGTTGTACAAACTCAGGTCGTTCTGGCCTCGGACCTATTAAACTCATGTCTCCTTTTAATACGTTTATAAACTGAGGAATTTCATCAATTCTTGATTTTCGCAATAACCTACCAAATTTTGTCACACGCATGTCATTCTTTTTTGCCCAAACCGCGCCATGCTCCTCAGCATTTGTAACCATAGAGCGAAATTTTATAATTTTAAACTCCTTCCCTCTTTTCCCCACACGATTTTGCGTATAAAATAAGCCTCCCCAATTCCCTGCTAAATTTCCTAAAACCACAAACGGTACTAAAAAAACAAGGGTCACAATCCCCAAAAGTGAAATACCTATATCTAAAATTCTATGAAAGGACATGTATACATTATTCTCTTGGCTTTTACTAAAAGTAAAATAACTATAAAAATTATGCGTCAGCTTATTCTCTGATACTCTAAAAGTTTCATTTTCAATAAAGCTGTCTACACTTTTTATATTCAAACCTTTTTCAAAAATTGCAATCAGCTGATTGTTAATTTTTTTGGTAATTAACGCACTATTGGTAGAGGATACAATAATTTCATTAATCGCATATTCCTTCACTAACTCTGCAATATTTGCGTGTTGTATGTCTATAAATTTTAACGTGTCGTTTTTTATATTTTCATCAGACACGTAACATTTAATCATATTAATTTCTTGATGTTGCTCACAGGCTAGTATTTTTTCAATTTCTGCTTCCTCTGCAATAATCAAAATATTTTTTAAAAACCGTGGTGAAAAAATAAATTGAATATAAATAAACCTATTGCATAAAATTGAGATTAAAATAACTCCAAAAAAATAGAGGATTTGCAGCCTATTTTGTGGAAGTAATGGTGAATAATAGGGTGTAAATACATAAAAGATAGTTGCAAAAAGTACGGTAAGCACTGTACTTCTTAAGGTTAAATACTTATCACTCGCTACTTTTAAATTGTACATTTCAAATATTTCACCAAAAAAAAGCACATAAATACTCAATGAAATACTCCAAGTAAGAATTTGTGGATTCTTAAAATTAAAGTATTGATATTCTGTGACTAAGCTAATTACATAAAAGCTTAAAATTGGTAATAATACATCTAACAAACGTAAATATAATTTACGCTCAGAGAGGGAGAAATGTATTTTTGTATTTGGCATTTAATGTTAATGAATTACTAGCAAAAAATAATTATTTCAGTATCTTTTTTAGAATTAGAATAACCATTAATTTTAATGATTTTAACAGTTTAATATTTTCAAATTTACGATAAACTATCCAATTATATTTTAATAAAAAAAATTTATTACTAGAAACAGAATTCCTTCTTTTTGTGTAATACGCCAAAGGGATATCGATTCCTACAGCAGGAACTCCTTTTTTTGTAATTGACAACCACAATGCCCAATCTTGCCTTTTCAATAGCGCTGGAAAATAAACTTTTCCTAAAGATGTAACGGAATACATAGCCGTTAAACAACCTATATAATTATTGGTCAATAAATCATTATAGCTAACTAAAGGCTTCGCTTTTTGTATGTTAATAAATTCATTCGCTTCATTTACAATGGAATACCCCGTGAATGAAAAGGACAAACGACCTTCAATCATAGTTTTTGTTTGAATTGCCAATTTATTTTCATCCCAATAATCATCACTATCTAAAAAAGCAATAAAACTCCCAGATGCCTTTTCAATTCCTGTATTTCTACAAATTGCCGGACCTGAATTAATTGATAATTTAATTAATTTAATACGTGCATCCTCCGCACTAAACTTCTCAATAATTTCAACGGAGTTATCTGTAGAACCATCATCAATAATTAATAATTCCCAATTTTTATACGTCTGCTGTAACACACTTTCTATACTGCGCGAAATATATTTATCGGCATTAAAATTGGGTGTTATAATGGAAACTAAGGGATCATTCATAGCTTAAATGGTTGAAATAAAACTTTCTTGCTTTTTTAAATTTGCCGAAATAACCTGCTTACTTTTAATTTCAACATGCATATCATTTTTAAAATAACTTGTTATTTCTTTTTTAACAAGTGCCAATTGAAGGTCTGTCAACGCCTGCTCAATTAAAAATAGTAAAGTTCCTTTGGTATGCTGTTGCACCTGATAATTTAAATACAATTGCTGCTGTTGCCCCAAATTTTTAAAAATATAGTAAAAATACAAACTTGGATACTGTTCTTCAATACCATGCACCACTTTCCCAATTCTGCCTGTAACCTCTTTCAGTATCGTATGTTGCATACCACAAGTACAGTGCTCGGAAGCATCACCTAATGCTATATAATCCCCTAATTGATAACGTAGAATTGGAAATGATGTTTGTTGCAAATTTGTCACCAAAATTTCATTGTTAATTGCCTCCACAAGCACACCTTCCATATTGATATGCATACTTCCTTTTGGGCATTCAAAAGCAATAATTCCAGATTCGGCTGCACCATATTCGTTGATCATTTTTAAACCAAACGCTTTTTCTATTTCATGCTGATAGGCTGGAAACACTTTTTCTGAAGTCCCTTTAATCATTTTTAATTGGGTGGGCTTTTCCAACTGCCATTGGTTATATAGTTTAGCCACTTCATATATCATAGAGGAATAGCCGTGCATAAATGAAACTTTTTTTAATTTTGGAATCATTCTTTTTAAGGAATTTTCTTGGTAACTAAAAATTCTAAACCTATTTTGCAAGGCGTCTAAAATACCGTATTTCAATTTTGAAAATACCGAAAACTGAAATCCCCAAAAATATAAATTTCGTTCCCATGGCTGTACATCATACCATGAATACCCTCTAAAAATACTAGCTCTATTAAAAGAATCGGCATGTTCATCTTTCCAAAATGTTAAAGAACTTCCTGAAGTACCGGAAGTAGATGCTTTAAATTTTTTGTTCCCTTTTTTGAACGTATGAATTTCAGTGGCGTATTGAATCAATTCTTGCTTTGAAACGATGGGTAGTTTTTTAATATCCTCTAACGATTCGATATCACTTGGTTTCAATCCAATAGCATCGAACGCAGTTTTATAGTAGGATGAATGGTGGTAAGAAAACGCTACCAATTCTTGCAATTTCAACAATTGATACGCCTTGAGCTTTTCTAAAGACCAGTGCTCAGACTCCTTCAAAAACAAATAATTTTTTGTTAATGATGGATTTCTAAAGTTTTGTCCTATTTTAAAAATTAATTTATAACTCATTTCTGCACTACTTTTAGCCACATTTTCAGCACTTCTCTTTCATCAAACAATTCCACTTGTTTTCTAGCATTCTTTGCGATATTCAAACCTTCCAAAGGATTTTCCAATATGCTTCTTATAACTTCCGCCATTTCTACAGCATTATTTTTAGCCACCAATTTTCCAGTGTTCCCATCCGCTATGAGATATGAAATGCCCCCCACGTTTGTTGAAATTACAGGTAAACCCAATGCCATCGCTTCAATTACACTTACGGGCATATTATCAAAATTACTCGTATTTATAAAAATATCATAGTTTTTAGATTTCTGAATCCAATCCTCTTTACTTAATCCTCCAGTAAATTCAATCGCGGCTGCTACATTTTTAAATTTTGCAAATTCCATGACTTCTTGTAAGGAGCCATCTTTATCAGGCCCCACCATACACAAGGTAGCATTGGGAAAGCTCTTCTTTAATTCAACAAGCACTGCTACTGCCATTGTTGGATTGTAAATTTTATCAAAAGCACGCACCCATAATACCTTGGGAGCAAATGTAGTTCTTTCTGTAACTGCATAGGCATCTATGGCAATGGCATTGGGAATTACCATGGTAGGAAAGCCCGCTTTTGAAAATACTTCCAACAAATAGTGAGAAGGTGAAACATTGATCACCGAATTTTTAAAAATACAAGCAGCTAAAAAAGGATTTTTTTGAAGTCGCTGCGGTAAGTTTCCCCCATGTAAAATAGGAATGTATTTTATTTGAAATACCCTTGCTAGCTGTGAAATAATAAAAGCATAATAAAAATTGTTGGTACTATACGTATCTATTAAGATATAGGAGGCCTTGTAATTTTTTAGGACGCCCCAACACATATCCAAGAGTCTAATTATCCTATTTTTTTTATTGGAAAATACCAGCATATGAAAACCCGCACCTGCTAATGCAATAGATAGTTGTTGAATAGTGGTTGGATTTCCTTCTGATAGATTATTCCCTATGTATACAATTTTCTTCAAGTTCTTCTTCTTTATCAATGATCATCACACTCAATCCATAAATAAATGCAGGAAATGCAATCCTCATGGCTGAATGATTGATGGTTAAAAACCAAAATATTAAAAACGCACTTAAAAATGCGCGTGCAAACATGGGTTGCTTTAGAATGGTACGCATAGGAATAATTACCAAAAGAAATAAAATGAACAAACCAATCATCCCATGCTCTCCTAAAAGACGACTCACTTCATTATGAGAAGCTGCCACAATATCCGATTCTTCCATTCTTTTATATTTAGAACCTCCAACCCCAATACCAAAGAAAGGATGTTCAAAAAAAGCTTCCAATTCACTTTCAAATAAATCCACTCTTCCCGTACTAATATCTTCCTTCACTACCCCAGCCGCATTTTTGTTCTGATATCTATTGGTTAACATCCCACCCGTTAAATCAGAAGAATAGATCCAAGTTCCCACTATAAATAAAAACCCGAATCCAACATATTTAAAAAAGCTATAGAATTTGTCTTCTTTTGATAAAATATAGAAAAATAGAAAGGCTACAAAAGCCGCAAAAGCAGTCATCATCCCTCCTCGTGATAAGGTTATTAAACCTCTAAATACCAAATACATCAATAATAATACATCCAAGGTAAATAGATACAAAAACCTTTTATTTGAAAACAAATGCACGGCCGCAATAAAAACACCCAAGCCTAAAATGGTCGCTACCTGATTAGGTCCAAACCCACCAGAAGTATCAAAATTTGCACCCCCTCCAAATGCAATTTCCTTTAAATTGGGAGTTTTAAAAAATAAATAACTCAACATAGATACAATGGGTAAACACATCACAAACAAGGCGTTTAACAGTGTTGCTACTTTTATTTTTCTTCCGTAAAAATAAATAGCCGATACGCCTAATAAAACAGGGCCACTTAAATTAAAAGCCACTGCCTTACGTATAGATTCCGTAAAAGGAATGTCTACAAATGCAATGCCAATCAATAATAATAAGATATAGATCAGGTAACTTACGGACACATGATGTCGTTTATCCTCCACCAGCAACCCTACAAATAAAAAAAGTAATACGGTATATTTTGGTAGTTCATGAAATATCATGCCGCCAGACATTCTAAACAGCACTTCTCCCCCCACCAAATAAGCACTCCAAAACATGGCTTCATCATGCTTGTTTTTTGTTTTATAAATAACAATTAAGCCAATAAATAAAAGCAGCGTAGAGTAAATTTTACTAAAGGAACCTATTAACAATAATACACCCAATCCCAAATGCAGCAATGTAAATAGTAACCTTGTATATTTTGAAAAATTATACACGCTGATAGATTTTAATTAATTCCTCCATATAGGCCGCTTTTGAAAAATACGTAGTGACAAATATATGCAATGCTCCCCCAAGTTGTAGGCTGATTGGTTTGTTATTTATCAAAAATAAGATTGCTCCACTCAACGCTTGATGGTTTTCAGGAGCCACCAACACCCCTGTTTCATTCGGAACAATCACTTGAGGAATCGCTCCAACAGCAGTTGCAACTACTGGTAAAGAAGTCAATCCATATTCCAATAAACTCACCGGTAACCCTTCCGATTTTGATGCTAATACGCCTATCGTCGTTTGTTTTAAAATTTGGTAGGTATCCGAGCAATTTCCATAGATAAATACTGCATCTTGTAGCCCTTCTTTTTGAATCCATTCTTTTAATGTGGAAGCATAGCTATCATTTAAATCCGTTCCTACTAAATGTAGTGTCCAATCTGGAAAATGTACGTGCACTATTTTAAACGCTTTTACTAAATTAAAATGATCTTTTTGAGGGCGTAAATTGGCTAAACATAGGATTCGTTTTCCATCACCTCCCTTTAAAATAGTTTTCTTTTTTATAGTGGTATTTAAATGGGCAAAATTAACCAAATAGGTGCTATAAGCACTATGCAAATGACGCTTAGCCCAATCCAATAATAAGGCATTCACCGCAATACTGCTTTTAAAAAAGTAAGAACATATTTTTAGTGCTAAACGCTTTCTTTCTGCCAACAATTCACTATTTCCATAATGATCGTGCCAAATAATTTGAACCGATGGTTTCAGGAGTTTTACCAATACCGCGCTAAAAAATGAAGAGGAATGCGCATGAATGGTTGTAATTTCATGGTGAACTATATAAACCCGCAACCTCCATAGGGCTTTCAAATCCAGTGTTCCTTTTTTATGTAAAAACAAATATCCTACACCTTCCGAAATATTATTTTTTAAAGCCCCTTCCACACGCGTAGTACAAATATGAGAAGCTATACCTAACTCATATAAGCCATTCGCAATATTTACAGCCATCATTTCAGCTCCACCTGGCGTTAAAGAATCTATAATTTGTAGGACTTTTATGTGTTTGTTCATATCATTTAATTCACCCTTCGGATGTCTGTTTAAATCCGTCATCTCAGCCCTGAGGTTAGATTCGTCATGCTGATTGACGTTCTGCTTCGCATCATCAAGCTTAACTCGTTTCAATAGCTCATCTTCATTCCGTTATGCTGATCTCGTTTCAATAGCTCATCTTCATTCCGTCATGCTGAACTTGTTTCAGCATCTCATTCTTGTACTCCAAACCACCAGACCCTGAACTAAATTCAGGGTGACGCTTGTTTTCGTCATGCTGAACTTGTTTCAGCATCTCATCGTTCATTCCGTCATGCTGAACTTGTTTCAGCACCCCATCCTTGTACTCCAAACCACCAGACCCTAAACTAAATTCAAGGTGACAGTTCATTGCGCTATGTCCAGAGTCGTCATGCTGAACTCGTTTCAATAGCTCATCTTCATTCCGTCATGCTGAACTTGTTTCAGCATCTCATCCTTGTGTTCTAAATCATCAGACGCATAAACAAGTTCAAGGTGACAGTTCATTGCGCGATGTCCAGAGTCGTCATGCTGAACTTGTTTCAGCATCTCATCCTTGTGTTCTAAATCACCAGACCCTGAACTAAATTCAGGGTGACGATTGGTTATAACTTATTATAATTTTATAAACTCAAATCGTCATACAAATCTAATAAATTTGGGTTTTTTTTCTTTATTAAATTCCACTTCCAATCCTTGTGCCACCTTTTTAACTGTTTTTCCCTTTCAATAGCTATTTCTATATCGCTAAACACTTCAAAATATAATAAATCCCAAACATTATATTTTTTTGTGAAGGTTGAACCTATCCCTTTTTTATGATTTTCAATTCTTTCTATCAAATTTGAAGTTACTCCAATATATAAAGTGGTTCTTTTTTCATTGCTTAATATATAAATGTAACTTTCTTTCATCTATTTTTTTCCAATAACTTCGTCATGCTATTCTTGTTTCAATAGCTCATCGATCATTCCGTCATGCTGAACTCGTTTCAACATCCCTCTGTTCATTCCGTCATGCTGAACTTGTTTCAGCATCTTATCTTTGATTTCTAAATTTCCAGACCCTGAACTAAATTCAGGGTGACGCTTGTTTTCGTCATGCTGAACTTGTTTCAGCATCTCATCCTTCATTTCGTCATGCTGAACTCGTTTCAGCACCCCATCATTGTGCTCCAAATCACCAGACCCTGAACTAAATTCAGGGTGACGGTTCGTTGCGTCATGCTGAGAGTCGTCATGCTGAACTTGTTTCAGTATCTCATCCTTCATTTCGTCATGCTGAACTTGTTTCAGCATCTCATCGTTTATTCCGTCATGCTGAGAGTCGTCATGCTGAACTTGTTTCAGCATCTCATCGTTCATTCCGTCATGCTGAACTCGTTTCAGCACCCCATCATTGTGCTCCAAATCACCAGACCCTGAACTAAATTCAGGGTGACGCTTGTTTTCGTCATGCTGAACTTGTTTCAGCATCTCATCCTTCATTTCGTCATGCTGAACTTGTTTCAGTATCTCATCCTTCATTTCGTCATGCTGAACTTGTTTCAGCATCTCATCGTTTATTTCGTCATGCTGAACTCGTTTCAGCATCTCATCCTTACATTCCAAATTATGAGACCCTGAACTAAATTCAGGGAGACGTCCTTTATAACAACCTCCCTATTTCCTCTTTAAACCGTTCTAAGGTAAATGCTCTCGACCATTCCATCGCATTTTCCGCGTGCCTTTTATATGTTTCTTCATTGTTTATATAACCTTCAACAACTCGTACAATAGCTGCTACATTTGTAGAAACTAAGGTTCCTCTACTCCCATTCCCTAACATTTCTGGAACACAAGAAACGGCACTGGATAAAGGAACACATCCCCAAAACATGGCTTCTGCAACCACTTTTGGCCAACCCTCAGATTTTGATATAAACACTAAAAAATGTGCTTGCTGGTAGGCTTTCTTTACGATTTCTTTATGTGCATTTCCATGTAAAAAAACCACTTCTTCTAAGGAATTATCTAATATATAGTCTGAAATTTTAGTTCTTTCTATACCTTCACCATACATATCTAACTGAACGTTATAGCCTTTCCTTTTTAATTCGTGTACCACTTGCACACTTAATAAGGGTTGTTTTCCAGGTACTAAACCTCCTACGTATATAAATTTTAGTTTGTTAGCTGGAAACCCTGAACTAAATTCAGGGTGACGGTTCGTTGCGCCATGCTGAACTTGTTTCAGCATCTCATCGTTCATTCCGTCATGCTGAACTTGTTTCAGCATCTCATCCTTTATTTCGTCATGCTGAACTTGTTTCAGCATCTCATCCTTTATTTCGTCATGCTGAACTTGTTTCAGCATCTCATCCTTCATTTCGTCATACTGAACTTGTTTCAGCATCTCATCCTTCATTCCGTCAGGCTGAACTTGTTTCAGTATCTCATCATTGTACTCCACACCATGAGACCCTGAACTAAATTCAGGGTGACGTTTGTTTTCGTCATACTGAACTTGTTTCAACATCTCATCATTGTGCTCCAAACCATCAGACCCTGAAATAAATTCAGGGTGACGGTTCATTGCGCCATGTCCAGAATCGTCATGCTGAACTTGTTTCAGCATCCCATCCTTATTTTGTGAAATGTTTCTAATTTCAACCGCTTCAATTTCTTCCTCCGAATAACTCGCAGTAAAAAAAGGGACAATATTTTTGCTTTGATTTGGCCAATCCCCATATACCAATACTTTACAATTACGGGTCAAAAAAGTATTGGAAACGATCCATTTTTGAAGCCGATAACTCCTAGGTTGTGCACTCTTAGGATCCCAATTACCAGCATATTTTACGGTTTTTGGTTTGTTCATAAATAATAGTTGCACAACACAACCCAACAATCCAATATTTCCAGGACACCGCAGATGAATATGATCAGCCCATTGCATGGCTTTATAAATAGTATAGCAGATGTTAGGGATTTTTAAAATTGCATCTATACTGTTCTTTATGGAAGTAATAGCAAATGCAGGTATTTTAATTAATTGAATATCTTTCTTTTTGTTATCCAGAGAGTCGACATGCTGAACTTGCTTCAGCATCTCATCTTTCATTTCGTCATGCTGAACTTGTTTCAGCATCTCATTATTGTGTTCTAAATCATCAGACCCTGAACTAAATTCAGGGTGACGGTTCGTTGTATCGTTTTGCGAATCACTTTCTATCGCATCGTCATGCTGAACTTGTTTCAGAATCCCATCATTGTGCTCCACACCATCAGACCCTGAACTAAATTCAGGGTGACGGTTCGTTGCGTCATGCAGAGAGTCGTCATGCTGAACTTGTTTCAGCATCTCATCATCGTTCTCCACATCATCAGACCCTGAACTAAATTCAGGGTGACGGTTCATCGCGTCATGCTGAGAGTCGTCATTGCGAGGAGTGTGCGACGTGGCAATCTCTTCATGCTGAGCTTTATTGAAACCTTGTTTCCTAAATTCATACATTACATCTATCGCACTAACTTCATCCTCTGAAACTGGCGCAACAATCTGCACTTCATCCACATATTGCAACCACAAATTCATTTCCTTTACATAAGGCTCATAGCCAAAAATTTCATTTTCATGAAGTTTATGTTCGGCATGTGTAATGATTACGAATTTCATAGGATTGTTTCGGTGCATTCAAAAATAAGATTAAAAAGTAATATCTAAGAATATTTTTCTACTTTTTACCCCTCCCTAAAGGGTGAAGCCGAAAAATTATCAAATTTAGAACTCATATATTGAAAAAAGAACGCAATAGTTTTAGATTAGCTATTTTTCAATTCAATCTTTCTTATTTGATTTTTAATTTGATCTATGACATTCGAAATATCTTTTTCCACTTCTTGATTCGTACATCGGAATACTATAAGTCCATTAAATTCTAAAAAAGTGGTTCTTTCTTTATCTTTAAGTATTTGCGCTTGTTTTTCATGGTATCTACCATCTATTTCAATGACTAATTTTAGTTTATGAATATAAAAATCAACAATATATTTTCCAATGGGATGTTGTCTTCTAATTTTATACCCCAATACTTTAGCATCTTTTAACTTTTCCCACAATAGATATTCAGAATTAGTCATATGTGCTCTTAGATTTTGAGCCTTTTGAAAGGTATCACATTTAGCCCCTTTCCACATACTTACATCTAATTGATTTTTATCTATTTTCATTTGTACTCTTATAACTATAATTTTAAAATTGAGTTTTATTTGTCATAGGCTTTTCCGCTTTTATCCCCTCCCTAAAGGGTGAGCGATAAAACTATAATAGACCTTCTTTGTTGATATTAAAAAATAACTCCCTTTAGAGTTACATTCCTCTATTATCATTGAAAAATAGCCCCCTTTAGGGTTGGGGCTAACTATTTTTCATTACATAGGCCTATTCAAAAATAAGGAAAACCACCCTACTAACCTACCCAATGCTTCTGTAAACGCTTCTTTTTTATGACTTCCAGTCATACTATTGATAAAACGAAGTTTTAATAATACGATTACATTAAAGTGAAATAACAACTTGGCTTTTAATGTAGGTTTTGGATATTTTACACGCCATACATACCAACCATTCCGCACGACCATTTTACCGTAATTATATTTATTAGGTCTCCCAGCCTCATGATGATGATGCTCTAATTGAGCAGCGGTATTCACATATAAATTCCCTAATTTCGCAACTCTTAAACAAAAATCCATATCTTCATACAAACCATAGCCCTCAAAATAGGTGGAAAATTGAATCTTTTCAAAAATTGTTGTTTTATAAGAAGCAACACCTCCCATAAAAAATTCTACAGGGTAAATTTTATTGCTAGGAGGTAAATGACCAATGGAGCGACCATGAGAAAATATAGGCATAAAACCAGGTAAGGTATCATCCATTAAACCTAAAATCTTTCGTAACTTAAACCGTGCACTCTCTTTTCGGCAATAACCATCTAAACAATATCCGTTAGCTATAGGAGTTGTTTGCCATTTCACCTCATTAGTAATATACCCTCCAACACCTAATGCATTCGCTTTTAGCTGATAAGTTCCAATTAAAGATTCAAAATACGAAGGTTCTAAAATGGTATCATCATCTAAAAAGCAAACTACTTCACTTTCTTTTGCTATTTTTAAGATACCAAAATTCCGTTGTTTTGTTAAGCCTCTATTTTCTTTTGAAACCAAATAGTAGTGTAGATTTTTATAGTTTTTTTCAGCCAATACTATTTCAGTAGCAGTATCAAGTGAACCATCCACTACAATAATTTCATTGGGATATACGGTTTGTTGCAACACCGAGTCTAACAATGTAATCATCGCCTCCGGACGCTGGTACGTGCATATAATAAGACTAAATTTCATTTTCATGTTTTGAGGGAAGTATTTTTGACATAAGCTTAAATAAAAAATTATAATTTAATTGAATAAAACAAAATAACATTGTAAGTGAATATATTGAATTAAATCTTAATCCTGTATATATATACGCAGACATTATAATCTGACCAACAAATACTGCTAGAATAACTAAATAAATTTTATCATCTTTAGAATTATAATCTATTTTATTTTTTTTAATTACCCTAAATATCAATTGAAGAAAAGTAAACACGTATAAAATTCTAAATAAAATTGAAAGTGTTTCCAAAAATCCTGGTTTTGGTTTTTCCGGAAAAGGATTGAAATTTGATCTTAATTTTTTAATGACGATATTAAATTTCTCTTTAAAGCTAATACTATTGATAAAATTTTTAGTTCCTTCTAAATATAATTTACTTCTGGTTAATATACTTTTATCTATATCTTTCAATAAATTATCATCAACATATTTTAAATTTAAAGTTTCATTAGCCAAATCACCATCAGTATTTGTAAATTCTTTAGCCACTTTTTCATTCCATCCTTTTGATAGTGTTGCTCCTTGAGAAGCTGTTAAATATAAACCTTTATTAAATGTCGCTTGATTTCTATATGGCCAAGCTAGCAATAATAACGAAAATAAAATACCATGAACTAAAACAATTGAAAAATTTGATCTTAGGTTAAAAATCAAATAAATAATAAAAAGTGTAACTACAAAAAAAATAGATACAGGATGGCATAAAATTATAAATGCAGACAAAATTGGAATCGCAATATGATAATTTTTAGTCTTATTTAGTGAAATAAAATATATTGTAAGTAATAATATTAGTATTGCTGTTAAACTTTCTGATAAAAAAGTAACAGAATATTTTAAATATTGTGGTTCAATAAAAACTAAAAAGAAAGGCAACAAATAAATTAATTTTAATTTTGACTTATTTTTATATTTCAATAATGCAAAAATGATAAGACCAATTTCAAGAATAGATTTTAAAAAAATTAAATTCAATACGTCCGTCGTGAATCTAAAGAAGAATGAGAGTATAAATGGCCAAAAAGGCGGTCTCCAAGTTGCTAATTCTGATGCTTCACTCGAATTGGTGTCAGAATAAACATTATAATCAGCAATATTTTTACCAATCCTTAAATAATGACTTGCATCTCCATTATTGTAAGCTGCAACATCTTTATAAGAGTTATTAAGTTTCGATAAATATAAGTAATAAAATTTCACTGAAATTAAACTGATAATAATAAGTAATACAATCCAATTTTTAGAAAAAAAATATTTCATAGTTATTTTAATATTTTATATTTCAGTATACAATATAAAGCCCTAACTCCATCTTTCCAACTAATCTTTTTTCCCTCTTCAAAAGTTCTTCCGTAATAACTAATTCCTACTTCATAAATTCTAATACAAGGTATTCTTGCTATTTTTGCGGTAACCTCAGGTTCAAAACCAAATCTTTTTTCTTTAAGATCCAATGATCTAATTATATCTGTTCTAAACATTTTGTAACAGGTTTCCATATCTGTTAAATTTAAATTTGTCAACATATTACTCAAAAATGTAAGAAATTTATTTCCTATACTATGCCAAAAAAACAAAATCCGATGAGGGTTGCCTCCTATAAACCTACTTCCATAAACTACATCCGCAAAATCATCTACAAAAGGCTTTAAAAGCATATTAAATTCATTTGGGTCATATTCCAAATCTGCATCTTGAATTACAAGAATTTCTCCAGTTGCATTTTTAATACCTGTATGCAATGCTGCTCCTTTACCCCTATTTTTATTATGTTCTAAATATAAAATATTATGTTCTAAATTATTATTCATATAAACATTGATTTTATCATAAGTATTATCTTTGCTAAAATCATTAACGATAATTATTTCTTTTTGAATATTATTAATTAATTTAACTTGATTTATTTTATTCAAAATTTCATAAATAGTTGATTCCTCGTTAAATACAGGTACTACAATCGATAATTTCTTAATATTATTATTCATGAGGTTTTAATAATTAATTTGTAGCCATTTAAAATTTTGATTTAGCCATTAATTCATTAGCCCAAAATATACTTTTGTTCCATTGTTGATGTAAACTAAAAAAATAGGTAATTGGATTCTTTATTTTTTGAACTTTATAATATTTGAAAAACAAAATAGTTTTATACCCTTTCAACTGTTCAATAGTATTATGCTTTAAATTAAAAAGCATCACTGTAGGTGAAGGTTTTGGCTGTATTATTTCATCACTCCATAGTAATGTAGGTTTGGTTCTAAAACCACCGATAGGGGCTTTAAGGTGACTTATATAAGGAGAAGGCAAATAATATATATCGACTCCTAACTTTCTAAGTTGCATTCCAAAATCTGCATCCTCACCAAAACCAAATTCATATCCTACTTCAAACTTGCATTGTTCAATACTAGTTGATTTTGCAATACTGCAGCCTGAGCCAAAACTATTCCACTGAAAATAATTTGTAAACGGTACTATCTCATGTTGCTGAATACATGCAAATGAAGCTACTTCCACACCAATAGAAGACATATTATTCATTGCCATTGAAATGAATTTATTATCAAACCGAATATCATCATCCGCAAAAAATACCCATTCACTTTCTATTTCACGCAAGGCAATATTACGCGCATTGCAAGCACCTGCCTGATGCGTAAAGGTATGTTTAATCTCAAATGGCCAATTTTCATTCGTCAAATAATCCAACTCCGAAACGCTGTCTTCTAAAGGGTTTTGCTCTACAATAATCACATTTTTAGGTAGGTGCGTTTGCTTACGTAAATCACACAATACATCATATAAATAGGCTTTACGCCCAATAGTTGGAATAATAACATCTATGGTTGCCGTTTCCAGTGTTTTTAAAGAACTCTCTATACTAATTTTATCTAAATCTACCTCAACCTTACGGTTCGATGTATAAAAAAGTGCGACTATAAATGGAATGACTGAACATTTCTTTTCAAAGATCAATTCATTCAAAAACAATAAAAATAACCAACGTAATTTATAATGTTGCTTTACAAACTTATACACCGTCATTCTTGAACTTTTGGGTGCTTGTTTTACATATTCCCCCTGTAATAAATTAGGTTCAGAATAACAAAACAAACCTTTTGGCATCGATAATTTTGCAAATGAATTTAAAAAATAATCAAAATCTTGTGTAGGTGTTATCTCCTTTTTTAAGGCAAGCAATACGGATGCATGTATTGCTCCCACAGCACTACTCATTTGCCAAGTTGGATACCGAACCAATTTATTTATGTTCATAAATGGAGACTGCTCTACATACCCCATAGTGGATGAAAAATAATGATGATCCGTAGGATTAAATGAAAGTATCATTTTATGATGGTGAAAGTAGTTGGGAAGATCCGCACTGTTTAAATTGTCCTTATACCATTCATGACACCAAACGATGAGTTCTTCCGGAAATTGGGAAGCAACCGCTTTCAATATAAATGCAATACTCTTTTTCAGTGGAAATGGAATATTTCCATTGCTTTCAGATACAATTTTTGAAACGTTCTTATTTTTATGATAAATAATAATCATCTAATCTATTAAGGTTTTGTAAAACTCAATATTCTCCATCACTTTTTTATCAATGTCAAACAACTGCTCAACACGATTTCTGGCATAAATCCCCATGGTTGCACGAAGTTCATCATTTTTTAACAACTCCACAATTTTTGAAGCATATTCTTGATGGTTTGCCGGATGCACTAAAAAACCACTTTCACCGTCTATAATCAATTCTTGCGCCCAACCTATATTACTATTTACCACTGCTTTCTGCATGGCCATAGACTCAATAGTGACCATCCCTAAAGTTTCAGCATAGGTAGGAAACACACATACATGGGCTTTTTTAATATACGCTTGTACAGCTTCATACGGCACTTTCCCTAAATAGGTAACGTTTAATTCAGTTGTAGGAACTTTCACTACACTTGAACCTTCTACCGCTTTCGATTGCATCGTAGCTGTATGTGTCACTTCAAGCGCAGTTGAGAAGTGTTTAAACTGTTGTTCCAACAATTTCCATGTGGAGAGCGCATTGGTTGTAATATCAGGAGCATCTCCTCCAATTAATACCAAATGAGCTTTAGGATATTTTCCGTGCACTTGTTTCAATATTTCAGGCAATTCCAATACGCCTTTTTTACGAATAATCGTCCCTAAATAAAGTATTAAACCATCTTCAAATTGACTCGCTGGAACTTTTTCAAAATTATCCAATTTTAAACCGTAATGAATAGTTTTAATTTCTTTATTCTTAATATGAAACAAGCGTTTTGAAACGGTGCCTGCATAAGAAGTTGGCGCAATAAATGCTTTCGCTTTCCGAATGGCTAATTTTTCGAACCAATAATTCTTTACTTTTTGTTTTCGCTGTTCTAAATGACAAAAATAAGTGTCACTTCCATGAAACCGAATCACTAAAGGAATCTTAAATTTCATAAAAGCGGTAATACCTGTCCAATCAGGTGCTTCAATAATAGCAATTTGTTGTTCTGTGATTACTTTGTTACAATAGTTTTGAAGGTGTTTTCTGTAGCGATACCATTTACCAAAAGTATAGGCTTTATTTTCAATCTTGTGAATGGTTACCCCATTATCATCAAAAATTTCATTGTTCTTTTGGGAATACACAAAAACTGTTATCTCATGACCTGCGCGCACTAATGCTTGCACCAGGTTTTTAATACTTGAACCTAACCCCGCTGAATGCCCCGTTTTTTCATGTGGATATTCTGGTGTTAAATAGGCTATTTTCATGATAATAGTTGGTTTATATGTTCCCATATTCGCTCAGAAGCCTTCATGGGTTCTTTCCCTGCAACAATTTCAAACCATTGCTTACCTTCTTGTACATTTGATAATGATCCATTTAAAATAGCAGCCACCAAGCCTTCTAACTCTTTTTTATCTGTACAAAATACAGCAGCGCTCGTACTAGGCATACTTCTAAAATGCACGTATTTGTAATTTTGACCGATATCCCGAATTCCTTTTTTTAATTGAGGCTGTTCATAATTATAATAAATACACGGTTTATTGTGCACTACAAAATCAAAAACTGTAGACGAGCAAACGTTGGTTACAAATTCACTATGCGCACAAACATTGTATAACATGTTAAAATCTTCTTTCTCTGGCAATACTTCATTCCATTGTTTTCCTACTTGTTTCCAAATGGGATCTAACACTTTAATAATATCCTTATGTTCCGCTAGCACTGTAGCATACCTGTTTGTAAAATCGACAGGGCACTTTCTGTATATAATCCCTAGGTTTGCTCCTTTTGAATTTAAATTCCTCACTGCCTTTGCCAAATCTTCTAAATAATACTGATCTAATGGTGAGGTTGTTTCATCATCCCCTGAAAAACAAATATACTTTTTATCAATATCTAAATTGTATTGTTTAAAAAATGCTGCTTTAGATTGTTTTAACGCCGTATTAAAATGGGGTTCAAATTGCGGGGTACCCGTTACAAAAATTTGTTCAGCTTTTACAAAATCATAATATTTCAATACCTCTGCTTTCATTAAATCACTCCAAACCACATAATAATCAGTCTCTACCACCTGCATTGCTTTGGGTACATTGTCCCAAGAATATACAAATGTAACCGTGGGAATTCCCAAATCTTTGGCTGCCAATAAGGCACTTATTGCTTGGGTAGCTCTTTGCGTAGTACAAAATATTAAGGCAGGTTTATGCTGTTGTAATTGTGCTTTGCAATAGGCGTATTTAGGATTCTTTCGTTCCAAACTATGTATTCTTTTTCTGATACGCACCAATCCACTTTCCGAATTGTTGAAGCCGATGAGTGTTTTTATAAAAAGAGTTTTGATACTGTTTTTAATTCCTTGGTAGCTAAACGGAAACTTATACGTTGCATATACCGAATCATTGAACTTTTTCTGAGAAATATTTAATTCAATATGCTTTTTTGCTCTTGCATATAAAGGTGTTAAAGGATGGATCTTATGATTTTCTATTTTAACCTCCTTAAAACCTAAATTATCTTTTAAAGAAAACACCGTATTGTTCCAATACTGAATATCAAAACCCATGGATTCTCCTATTTCTTTAAAATTGGTAAATGCAAAATTTCGC
This sequence comes from Lutibacter sp., assembly GCF_016342705.1. Classification (GTDB taxonomy): domain Bacteria; phylum Bacteroidota; class Bacteroidia; order Flavobacteriales; family Flavobacteriaceae; genus Lutibacter. Next base: position 57,328 of record NZ_JAEINV010000014.1, read on the forward strand.
AAGCCCACACCATCAGGAAAAAATACAAAAACTTTCTTTTTCATGCTATTATTCACTACTTTTTAATCAATTTATATACGTTTTACAAACTTACAATTTAATTATTATTTCTTGAAGGGAATTCCTTTCCGATACACTTTTATTCCTTTTCATTTCATAAAACCACTGGAAGTGACGTTTCAATGAATCCGTCATTGCGAGGAGCGATAGCGACGAAGCAATCTGTAACTTTAGCATATCGATTCCCAACCAAAAGATTGCTTCAGTTATTTTTTCCGCTATGCTTCACAAATACCTTCGCAATGACGTTCCATTATCATGCTGAGCCCTTCGACTGCGCTCAGGACAGGCTAAAGTCGAGAACCAATTACCGATTCGAGGGGCTAGGGGTTTGTTTTTCATAACAAAATTTTAGTTTAGTCGCTACAGATTGCTTCATTTCACGGTGTTTCATTCGCAATGACATTTCATCGTCAGTTCGAGTGACGCAGTGCAACGAAGGTGTATCGAGAACCAGTGCGCAATTCTTCTCGATACAGTTTTATTCCATTTCATTTCATAAAACCACTCGAAGTGACGTTTCAATGAATCCGTCATTGCGACGAAGCAATCTGTAACTTTAGCATATCGATTCCCAACCAAAAGATTACTTCAGTTATTTCTTCCGCTTTGCTTCACAAATACCTTCGCAATGACATTCCATCGTCATGTCGAGCCCTTCGACTACGTGCAGGACAGGCTAAAGTCGACATCCAATAACTGACTCCCGGCTGGAGAGGGGCTAGGGGTGTGTTTTTCATAACAAAGTTTAAGTTTAGTAGCGACAGATTGCTTCATTGCACTGCGTTTCATTCGCAATGACATTTCATCGTCAGTTCGAGTGCCGCAGTGCAACGAAGGTGTATCGAGAACCAGTGCGCAATACTTCTCGATACAGTTTTATTCCATTTCATTTCATAAAACCACTCGAAGTGACGTTTCATTGAATCCGTCATTGCGAGGAACGATAGCGACGAAGTAATCTGTAACTTTAGCAAATCTATTACCAACCAAAAGATTACTTCAGTTATTTCTTCCATTATGCTTCACAAATACCTTCGCAGTGACTTTTCATTGTCATGTCGAGCGCAGTCGAGACACTATAATATAACAAATATCTTTCAAGAAATACCACTTCACGTCTTCAGCTTGTCCTGCAAGTAGTCCAAGGGCTCGAAGTGACAACAATAAACTATTTAATTTTTTGATTTAAACGGACAAACATCCATAAGTCCTTTTTTTAATTGTTCAATAGTTTGTACGGTAGGTAAACTTGGGTAGTTTGTAAATAAGGCCTCCAATTCTAGTTGGGTATATTCAGTAGTTCTTATACTTGGTTGATAAAAAGGTAAAGCAACAGATTCCATATAATCTTCGTACTTAATATTATCTCCAAATACTTTATCTGAAAACTTTTGCCAAACCGCTGGAATTTGATAGGTATGCGCTACAATAATTCCATGCAACGAGGATGAAACTATTTTTTTACAACGCAGTATTTCATTGGTTTTAGACGCTACATCATTGGTCATAAGGTTGATAATACAAATTTTATCATTTCCTTTAAACCACTCCTTTACCAAATGCATATCATTATAATGAGGAATAATTCCGTATTCGTATTTTTTTTCAATGGTGGGTTGATAATAATTGGGCAACAACAATGCTGGATCTCCATAAATTTCAGGCACATTACACCCCTTTTCTAATAAGAACGCTCTTGTTTTAGGGCCTCTAACAGCTAAAAACTGTGCGTTTTTCACATGATATTGTTTTGAAATTATACCACTACCCCATACAATACAATACCTATTTACATGCGTTAATATGCTGCCGGCTGTAACATAAATAGGACGTATCCAATTCCAAATTGAAAATGTAGACGGCTTTACCCAAACAACTTTTTTATTCGCTATTTTTTCAACTAAATAAGCGCCAATTAAATCGCCATAATTTTCATGTGTTTTCCCTTGAATTTTAATTTCATTCCACCAAAAGAGACGTATTTTATTTGAAAATAGCATTTTTAACCTTTCTTATTTTTAAGCTTTTCGCGCTGAACTTGTTCAATGGGAAGGATATCTTGACTTTTATAGGTCAATGCTTTATGCACCGCATTTAAATCTCTTGCTAGTTTTCGCAAGCCCATAGGTTCTAAGGATGCTGCATGGTCTGTGCCTTTCCAAGTTCTATCAATGGTATAGTGTCTTTCTATAATTGGAGCACCTAACGTATAGGCTGCTATATCTACTGCAATCCCTAAATGATGACCAGAAAAACCTATATGCTTTACCTTATGGGTATAGTTCTCTAACAATAAAACAATATCCAACAAACATACATCTTCAAAAGGCACTGGATATCCAGAAGTACAATTATAAACCACTAGATCTTTATTTCTATTCTTTTCAATAAAAAACTCTATCAATGTATCAATTTCATCCTTTGTAGTCATCCCTGTGGAAATATGAATTTCTCCTTGGTAATGCTCACATAACCATCCTAACATCTCAAAATTATTATTACATGCGGAAGGTATTTTTATGAAGGAAGGATTTAAGGAGGTAATTTCTTTAGCTGAAGTTAAATCCCATACCGATGTTGAGTATATGATACCAATCTCCTCACAATACTGCATTAATTCTTTATGTTGTTCCACTGTAAATTCTAAATATTCTCTATGCAAACCATAGGTTTCTCCATAAGAATTTGAAGGATTGGGGTGTGGCTGATGGTATTGCTCCGGTGTTAATAACTCTTTATTGTTTCTTTTTTGAAACTTAACCGCATCAACATTGCAAAATATCTTTGCTACTTTAATTAGTTCTTTTGCTATGTCTATATCCCCCTTATGGTTGCAGCCTATTTCGGCTATTACAAAGGGTTTTGTATATGTTTGAGGCATTTTGAAGTTTTTTTCAAATTTATTATTTTATTATCAAGTGACAAGTTACTTTTAAATAAATAATTGCTAAAGTACTTCTCGATCGGGCTTGAAGTGACAACTTTAAATTATTTAACAATCAATAAAACAAAATGTCATGTCCAGCCCTTCGATGATGCTCAAGACAAACTAAAGTCGAGAGCGAGTTACTGATTTCCCCTCTTGAGAGGGGTTAGGGGTGTTAATTATAACAAATTTAAAATTCATCAGGAGCAGATTGCTTCATTTCACGCTGTTTCATTCGCAATGACATTTCATTGTCAGTTCGAGTGCTTAAGTGTAACGTAAGTATATCGACTTCTCGATACAATTTAGCTCCATTGCATTCTGCTAATTCACTCGAAGTGACGAACAAAAAACGTCAGTTCGAGTAGTTTTAGTAGGAATAGAATTCGTACCAAAATTGCATCTAGAACCGCTTATTATAATTTAAAATAAACTCACAAGCTTCACGAATTGCACCGCTACCAGAATTTTTAGTTAAAACCACATCCGCATGAAGTTTTACTATGTTAGTAGCATTATTTGGGGTTAATGACCATCCTACACTACACATATTGGCTAAATCGTTTACATCATCCCCCACATACGCAATATTGCCTAGTGTTACTTTTTTATCAAGTATTAATTGTTGCACCAAGGCATATTTATCTTTTACTCCTAAAAATACGTCTTCAATTTTTAGCTTTTTCATACGCTGTGCCACCAATTCCGATTGCTCTGATGTCATAACAAGTACCTCAACACCTTGTTCTCTCAAAATTTCTAATCCCATTCCATCGCGCATATCAAAGTTTTTTGTATGCTCTCCATCTTTGGTATAGGTAATAGTCCCATCAGTAAAAACGCCATCCACATCTAATATGATATGCGTTATTTTAGCACTTTCTTTTTGTTTTTTTAATCTATGTATCAAAAGTTCTTCTACGATATGCCAATCGGTTTCTGAGTCAATTTCATATAGTGATTCTTCTGGCATTTTTACAATACCTATATTTCCACTCACTCTATTTTTTGACGCTAAAAAAGCCGTTTTAGTGGTGCAATACACAGCCCCATTTTCTATTAACAAGCCTTCAAAATCTTGTCTGCGAGGACGTTTAAATACATCATAATTCAATGGTTTTGCATCACTACTCCATGTAAATCTATGGGTATTGACTACTGTTAATGATGAATCATAGCCATCATTTATAATCGCCTCCAATGCTTTATTTATATCTAAAGAAGTGGTTAAAGGCGAGGTTGCTTGTAACAAGCATAGGATATCAAAATTAGTATTTAATTTTTCTGCAAACTCTAGCAACACACTTTCTGTTGATGCTGTATCATTGGCATTTTCAGGGTTTCTCAATAGCGCTTTTACTTTTTTAGACCAGCTATATTGGTTTTCAACGAAAGCCATAATTTCCACATCATCTGTAAATACATAAATTTCATCCAACTCTGAAAAAATGGCTTCCTTTAATACCCAAGTAAATAAGGGTCTCCCAACCATTTTACGTTTGTTTTTACCCTTAATACTTTTTGATCCTTTACGGAGTGGAATAATTCCTATTTTTTTTGACATAGTATTCTAAATAATTCAATTATTAATCAAAAATATTAATATTTAAATATACTGCTTTAAATAAATGGATTAATATTTACGTTAGCTGTATGATTTACTAATATTTCACCTTTTATTAAAATAGAATTTAATTTAGCTTTAAAATCTATTTCACTTCTATCCAAATAATAGATTAATTTAGAATCTATATATTCTTCATATGTTTCCTTTCCAATTTCATGGATAATTATCGTAGGAACATTTAACATCATTGCTTCAATCAAACAACCAGAAAAATTAGTTATATGTACAACTGATTCACATAAAACTTTTGGTAATGGAATTTTAATTGAGTCTTGAATATCATAATTTTTATAAACACCATTCTTTTTCAAAAAATCTTTAATTGTTTGTCTTGAATAATGATTTCTAGGATGAAGTCTAAATATCCATAAAAAATCTAAATTTTTAATTACTTCCAAAACACAAAAAGGAATCATTTCCTCAAGTTCAAATAATTGCAAACTAAAAATAATTTGTTTCTTTTTTGAAACATTATTGTTTAATTTATTCATCCAATAATTAAGGTATGGTTGACCTATTAAATGTGAAGTAACAGCGTTTGTATGAGAAGCCCACATTGTAATATTGTCTTTTGATTTTTCGTCCCAATTCCAGAAATCGTAAACCATTGTATTGAACCCATTCTTTGGCAATCTGCTCCAATTAGAAAAAGCTAAATGATTGGTTTGCGGACCATGTTGTAAATCAACAGTTTTAATATTCAATTTATTAGCTGCATATACAGCCGCATTTATTGCATCCATTCCATAATACATTGAAAATACCACATGAGTTGGTTGAACCTTCCTAAATACTTTTGTAAAAAACCTACTTAAACTTTTAACTCTAAAAGACCATTGAATCATTTCACTTCTATTCAGATTTAAGTTTTTCACTATGGGAAAATCCTTTTCAATTTTTATATAAAAAACATCATAACCATCCAACGATAGGTTTAAATTCAGTTTTTGTTTAAAAATACGTTGTTTAATTTTTGAAATTAATTTGAAGTCTGAAAGATAACTTTCTACATGAACAACAGCTTTTTTATTATACATTTTTTCAAATATTTTTTGATATTCAAACATGTATACTTCATTTTTTAAGGCATAAACATCCACCATTGAATCATAAAATCGATTAAAATATTCACCATTTATAACTACGCGATGCATGTGAGAACCAAATAGGATATACTTTTTATGCTTAAGTTTAAAATAAAAAACATTCAAATTAAAATAAGCTCGTATGATTTTAAGCAACTTATTGCCTAATTTAATAGGTCTTTCTTTTAAAGTTGATTTATGGATTAAGTTTTCAGAATTTTGAAAATCATTTTTTAATAAAAAAAAACTCAAAAAGTGAATATATATTTTAATACGTATATAAGGCCAAATATGAATTCCATTTATTTGCCATGTATCAACCTCAAATTTATTTTCTAGACTTAAAATATAATTTTTAATATCCGTTAACGATTTAATGTCTGGTGGATTTGGCATTTGAATTTAGTTTATATATCAATTATTTAAATTTCAATATTCTCATATTTTAATAGAACCTGTCTAGAAATACATTTTCGATTATAATTTGGTTTCATTTTATGCTGATTTATTTCAAACGCATTTTTTAATAATCTGCTATCGGATATCGCTTTTAATACTACATCCTTAATTTTCTGTATTGACTCACAATCGTTAATCAACAAGCCATTGATACCGTGTTCAATAACCTCTTCAGTTACGCCACCCGGATTTGATTGAATTGGAAAAGCGCCCATACAAATAGCTTCTAATAATGTATTTGGTAATCCATCAGATTTGCTGTTTCCTATGTATACTAATGCTTGCCCCATTAATTTCAATACTTCAATATGACTTATTTTACCACACACTGAAACATTCCTCCAATTTGTTAATTCTGATTGCTTTATGTACTGTTCTACTTCTTTATCTGCTCCAAACACCACTATTTTAAATAGTTTAAGTTCAAACTGAATATGTTCCATAGCTTTTAATACTTCAATTGCCCTTCCTGATCTTCCTTGATAACCTTTTATTAATATAGTCTTTCTTTGTTTAAAAGGTATCATATATGTATTTAGTTCTTCCAAATCAAATCCTCCACCACCAGGAAAAACACCTAAAAACTCACCGTTAAAACCATACTTTACAGCCAACTGATAATCGCGTTTACAATCTGTAAATAAGTAATTTACTCGTGGTAAAACATTTTTAATATCAATTAAATACGTTGGTTTCTGTTGAAAATAAAACAAATCACTGCCCCATGAAGAATAGATCCATTTTATATGGGCATGCTTTTTCATAATGTCTACAATTGGGGCACACGCCACATACAATGCAAAACTATGCACCACATCTGGTTTTATTTCTTCTACTATTTTTTCAAAAGTTACTGCTGTATTTCGTTCATTCAAGCGTTGTAACCAACTATATACTTTTGGCCACTGAGCTTTTATATAACTCCTGCCCGGAAAATCCCAACGCAACTTCCAACCTACAATTTGATGCACCCAACTAATTCTATCTACTTTTTTACCTCCATCCACAACATCAAACCAATAAACTTCATGCCCTGCAGCCTTTAATTGCTCCGTCCAACGAAAAAAATGAATTGAAGACATAGATACCATTAGAATTTTCATATTACAAATATAAATTTAAACGAATCGTATTCAATTCTTGATCCCATTCATATACATACTGATGATTTCTATAGCTTGAAATTAAAGTAAGTAACAGCAAATTGTTTAATTCTTCAAAATCATAACATACCACCGCTTTTTTATTCAATACTTTTTTAAGGTTATTTTTAAAGGAATTAAACTCCTTATGTGGTATAATTTTCAACATTACTTTTTCAAATTGTATGGCATTCAAATACCCATAAATAAAGGCATCCACTTCACTTTTTTGATTGGTAATGGTTATCTCAACTACATTTTTATTGCTGCTAGTTTCCTGAATAGGCAATTTTCCCCATTCAAACGCAGTATTCGCCATTACTTTTTTGGTACTGCTTACTTTTTGTACATACTGATGATTTATTTTTTCTAAATAGGAATGAAACGGTTCTTTACTTTTTACAGATCTATACTGTTTAGGATGCCATTGGTGCAATAGCATCACTTCCGTGGCATAAAAATGAACTTTCACCTCTTTATGTAATAACCGTATATGCACATCAGTATCTTCAGCGCCCCAACCGTGAAAAAACTCATCATAACCATTGATTTCTAATAACAATTTCGTTGGATATAAAGTGATTCCTGTTGCCTCTTCACTAGATAAATGCTTTATTTTATACTCTTCAAATAATTTAGTGACAGCTGCTTCTTCTTGACTTAAAAATCCCACTTGAAAATAGGTAATTTCCGATGCACTTCTCAAATTTTGCAATTTCAAAACAACATCTTTTCTAAACAACATATCTATATCACCTACTAAAAAATAAGGGGTATCACATTGTTTTAAAGCAATGTTGATAGCTCGGCTTTTATTCCATAATTGCCCTGCTACAGGACACTGTATTAATGTTATAAAACTGTATTCTTGAACAAGTTGAGCCAATCCTTCAGAAAATTGTACGGCACTACCATAATCCACCAAAATAACCTTAAATTCCTTTAAAGATTGTGCTTTTAAAGAATCTAAACAGTTTTTTACAATTCTTAAATCTCTGTTACGGTATGTGAGGGCTATGGTGATCAAAACTATGCTAAAAAGTGTTTACATTGTTCTTTTGTTAATCCTTTAAATTTAAAAAGTGCTTGTTTCAACCAAGGCTTTGCAATGAGATACGTAAAAATTTGATGCGTTAATTTATAACTTATCCATGACTTTTTCAACAATTGAAATTCATTTTCCACTTCAATTTTTTCAACAGTTATTAAATGATGGTACTTCTCAGTCATCCAATCTTCCAACACATTGCCCATATGGTAGGTATAATTATCTTCCGTAGATAAACGATACCCACCCTTTTTTATAACTGGCACATCTGTGTACAGATACTCACTGTTTCCTCGTATTTTAAATTCGGTATTTCCTACAGGCATTTCTGTAAAAACTTCTCGTTTATAGGTCGCTACAAAATGAGAGCAACCTACCATAGCTACTATACCATTTTTTGATGTTATGGTTGCGTATACATCCTTATATTTCTCATCTAACCAAGGCCATCCTATACTATTGGCAAATTTGGTCATAGCTTCCGGGTTTTTAACTTTTGTAAATGCTAGCTTCTTTGAAAATAAGTAGTTAAACCATATATTACTCGTTAGTTGAAAGTGTTTTCTAAACACTGGTGTGGGGCACACTGCCCCAGCTTTTGGGAATTCTTTAAATACTTTAAGTACATTTTCTTCCCAACCGTTTATAAACAACACATCTGCATCGGTAATTGTAATAAAGCGTTCTTCTGCCGTTCGAAGGGCTTTTAAAACACTATTTATTTTTCCAATTCCTTCGTTTTCAACAATTAACTCATCTATATCATATTTTTTATAAAGCACTAACAATTTATCATTAACTTCATTACTACATCCATTACTTATAATAGAAATTTTTAAATGTGTAGTACTTGTTTTTAAAATAGATGATACACAATATTCAAAGATTTGGAAGGCGTCTTTAAAATAATCATTTTCGTGTGGTATATATACTGGAATTATAACACGGTGTAAGGCTGTATTTGGCTTTACAATTTCATGGTTACTTGGATTATTACCTATTCTCATAAAATTGTATTAAATTTAATAAACCTACTTCTAACGATACCTGTTGTTGTCCCAAAATAGCTTTCATTTTTGTTGTATCTGGACATCTTCTTGTCATATCTCCTTCTTCCAATGCTGGTAGATGCATAATTTTTGAGGACGATGCTGTTACTTCAATAATTTTAGTGGCCAATTCTAAAATAGTCATCTCCAAATCACTCCCTACATTTATAACTTCGTTAACACATAGGTCTGTTTGCATCGCTTTTATACACGTTGCTACGTTATCTGCTACATAACAAAATGAACGTGTTTGTGAGCCATCACCATATACTGTAATAGGCTCATTACTTAGTGCTAATTTTAAGAATCTTGGAATTACAAAATCTTCACTTTGGTTAGGGCCATAGGTATTAAAAAACCTGAAAATGGTATATTCTAAGCCATATTCCTGATAATAAGATTTAAAAAAAGCTTCTCCAACATTTTTTACAATGGCATAGGGTAATCTTGAATTTAACGGTGTGGTATTTTCATTTTGAGGAATTTCAAAAGGTTCACCATATACTTCTGAGGAGCTTGAATAAAACACCCTTTTTACACCCGTATTTTTTGATAGTGAAAGGATGTTTTTAATCCCTTCAATATCATGTAATACCAGCATAGGGTTTTCCAACGTACGTTGCACGCCTACAACTGCTGCGTAATGAAACACATAGTCAAAATTATACCTACCAAACACAGGCACAATATCATTGTAATTATTTACATCAGATTTTATAAAATGAATATTCGCTTTTTTTGGTATTTTATGGATACTCCCAGTAGTTAAATTATCAATAATTACAATGGTAGTAGTACTATCTTCACTTAATTTGGTGGCCAAAGCACTTCCAATATTTCCTGCGCCTCCTGTGATTAATATTGTTGACATTCGTTAATTTTATTTAATATATGCATCTACAACTTCTAAATATTTCCTTTCTATCGTTGCTATTCTATAGCTTTTTAAATAACGCTCCCTCACTTTTTTAGATAGTTCATGAACTTCTTTGCTAGAAAGTTTCTTTACTTCTTTAAACCTTGCCTCTAAATCTTCTTGCGTACCATTGTACCAAAAACAATCATTCTCTAGGCGTTCTTCCATAGCTCCCACTCTAGTTGATATTGTAAGAACTCCAGAAGCCATAGCTTCTAAACCCGTTAAAGGCCCAGCTTCATCTAAAGAAGAAACTATTAAACAATCTGATTCATTAAAAATTGTTGGTAAATCAGATTGTTTTACGAATCCTTTGAAAATAATAGTACTTTTAAATTTTAAGATTTTAAGATTTTCTTTTTCTTCACCATCGCCGTAAATATAAAGACAATCTCCTTCTTCTGAAACAGCGTCAAACGCTTTTATTACAATATCTACTTGTTTTTCTATAGACAAGCGTGATAAAACAATGAATTTTTTTATTTTACGTTCTTTCAAAGGTACCTTTAATAAATCAATTTCATTAAAAGCACATTGATCAATTAAAACATATGAATGTTTAAAATAATAGTTTTCAAAATTACTGGCATTATTAATTGAATGGTGTATAAAAACATCAATTTTTTTAAATATTGCTGAATCTGAAACCATGTTATTTCTGATAGTTCCTGTTGTTCTAAATAATATTGGTTTATGAAATGCTTTAGAAATAGCGATAATCTCAGAAATGAGTGAAGATGATAGCTGTGCGCAAATAAACACGGCATCAAATTGATATATCAAGTCTTTTAATACAATTAATCTTTTTTTGTTATAGTTTAAAAACCGCTTTGCTAATTTATTATTTGTTAAATTTACAACAGTAAGTGCTTTGTTAAAATTTTTTAGAAAACTCAAATGTGCCAATAATTTTAAACCAATATATTTTTTATATACTAATTGATTTAAAGTAACAACTTTTTGTTTTGTATTAAAATGATATACTTGTGATGTATTAGATACATTTCCAGTACTGCAAATAGTTACATCATATGTTGGCCGAAGTGCATGGGCTATAAATCCAACTTCTAACTCTCTACCTCCAAAATCACCTATTGGACCAATAATTAATACTTTTTTCAAAATATTTATAGTGTTAGTTTGTTAAATTTAATATATTCCTTTTAATAAAGAGTCTTAAAATATTAGATACTACTTTCACCAATTTATAATTTTTAATTTGTCTTGAATATGAAAATAAATATATATGTGCATTCAGTAAATATTGAAGTGTATAGTTATTTTCAAATATCTTCACATTTTTCTCAATAACTTTCCATCCTTCCAACAGTTTATCAAACTCTTCTTTTGTTCTTCTTGCACTTTCATTTTGGCTATGAATTCTGTACCCTGCTAACACTTCTGGCAACATCAAAATGCTGGGTTGTTGTACTAATAATTCAGACAAAAAAACGGCATCATCATTAGGAACATCCATCCATTTAATATTCCCAATACTTGAAGCATCTATTAGCCAAGAAGCTGTTGCAATAAATCCTCCAAACGTACCCAACATTTCATATAATTTTTGTGAATTTAAAATTGTTTCATTAAAAATCCCTTCAAATGGTAAAATATAATACTCTGAGATATTTTTATGAAACTTTTTCCATTTACAAATACATATCGTACAATTAGCATTGAAACTAAATTGATGTAATTGCTTTTCAATTTTGGTGGCATATAAAATATCATCATAATCTAAAAATTGAATGTATGCGCCTTTTGCCTCTTCAAATCCTCTATTTCTGGCGTTATGCCTACCTTCAATTGATTTAAAAAAAAGCAATCGATTATCTGAACTGTTTAAATATTTTTTACACTCTTCTATTTTTAATTCCCCATTACAAACAACAAGTACTTCAATATTGTTATGGGTTTGTGCCAAAACACTTGCTATGCATTCTTTAAAAAAAGGATGTAATTTATGTACGGGTATTATAATGGATACTAACACTTATTTTATTCTTTTAACTATTCTTCTAACTAATTTATAAAGCTTATTTTTTCTTTTATAATTTAACTCAAGGGTTAAAGCTTTCACTTTATTATTTAGCTCATTAAAACTTCCTAAATAATCAATAAAAAAGGAAGTATGCTTTAAAGCTAAATAGTTATAAGAATATTTAACTGTTTTACTATTCAAATCTTTTAACATGGACGCCTTTTTAATTCTATAATAAAAACAGACTTTATTTAAACATTTTACAGTTCCTCCATCTTTTAATACTGAAATCCAGAATTCCCAATCTTCAAAACCAAATTTCATATTTAAATCATACCCATTCACTCTTTTCCAATCCTCTTTTTTAAACAATGCAGTACAAAAAATCATATTCTCTTGCGCTAAATTTTCAAAAGAGAAAGGTTTTAAATTCCACATGCCACTTTCAGTTCCAAATTTCTCAGCTTTACAATACACCACTTTTAATTCTGAGTTTTCACTAAAAGCTGCCATGCCTAAGGTAATATAATCCGCTCCTATTTTATCATCAGCATCTAAAGGTAAAATAAACTCACCTTGGGCTTTTTCAATTCCTGCATTTCTAGCGCTAGATAAGCCTCCATTCTCTTTATAAAGATATTTAAACCGTCTATCTTTTTGAGTCCACTCCAATACTATTTGTTCTGTGTTATCTGGTGAACCATCATTTACAATAATGCATTCCCAATGAGTATAAGTTTGATTTAAAACCGACTGTAAAGCTTCTTCTAAATATTGAGCTTGGTTATAGCAAGGGATAATTATGGAAATTTTTGGATTATTCATTTAAAACTTATTTAACAACCCTAATTTTATTAAGAAATTTATTTTTCTTGATTTTTTGAGATTTGTAATTAAGGGATTTATTTCTAAGAGTAACTTTATATCATCAACATATGCACTAAATTCTTTATTCAAAATTTTATTTTTTTCTTTATTAATAATTTCTCTATTATTTAATTGAGAACTTATTCCATCTAAATAAAAAACACTTAAGGTTCTGTCTATTCTTTTATAAGAAACATTGTATTTACAAATACTTTCAATAAAAAATTTCCAATCTGAAACAATTAAATAATTTTCATCGTACAAACCTACTTTATCAAATAATGTAGCTTTAATAAAAGTTGCAGGATGAGGTAATGTATCATTTACAAGGTACGAAAAGGGCAATTTATCAGGATAACATCTTATATAAGAATCATTCGTGTTTATAATTTTTAAATTAAAATATATTAGTTCATATAAGTTTATAAAACTATTACAATCACTAAGAACATTAGTATTAATTAAATGATCTCCACTATTCAAAAACAATAAATATTCCCCTTTGGCTACTTTAATACCTTTATTCATGGCATTATAAATACCTGTATCCGTTTCGCTTACCCAATAATCAATTGTATCTTTATGATTTTCTATATACGCTGCACTTCCATCTGTTGAACCACCATCAATAACAATATATTCAAAATTTTTATACGTTTGTTCAAAAACACTTTGCATGGTTTTTTTTAAACCTTCTAAATTGTTAAAGTTAATGGTGATAATTGAAATTAAAGGTATTTGCATAGTTTACTTCACATAAATGGTAAAAATAGCTATTATTGAGAAGTATTTAAAATATATACTCTAAAATAATGCCTTTCTTAATAATTGTAAAAATATAAATTAGTTAAAAGATTCATTTACTATTTTAAGCCCTTCAAATACTGATAATTAGCAAAATGTACATTCGATCAAAAAAGTATCCGCATACTTTAAAAAAAGTATCCGCATGTTTTAACCTAAGTGTGAGCATACTTTAGAGAAAGTATCTGCATACTTTTTAATTTGTATGCACATACTTTTTTTATAATGACTAAATAGCAACATTATTAGCCCATGTTAAAAAATAATTAACATATTTATTTCTCAGAATTGTACCCTAATTATTAAAAAAAGTGAATTGAAATATTAAAAATGTTGTTGTTTAAACGACAGTTTCTAGCAAGAGTAGTGGTTCATTGCTTTTTCTAGTAGATTGCAAATATACACATATATATTTTTTTAAAAAAGGGTTCTTTTCAACAATTTATTGTCAATAAGTAATTTATGAAAAATACATTATTGTTTTGTAAACCAGTTAAATTTGTAATGTCATCCAGAGTGGATGATTTTATTTATTAATTTTTAATACTTTAATACATGAGTATTTTATTTAAAGCGGTGCAGATCACAAATCCGCAAGACTTGACTGCACCAAAAAAGTTTTATGCAAAGGCAACTGATGCCAGCATAACAGATTTAAGTGAATTGGCTGAATTGGTAGCCTTTAATTCCTCCATGAGTAAAACAGATTGTTATGCTGTTTTAATGGGACTAGAAACCTTTGTAATTCGTGAACTAGAACGTGGCAGAAATGTACGTTTGGGTGAATTAGGAACTTACAAAATTGGTCTCAAATCGGAAGGTCAAGTTACCGAAGAGGAAGTGATTAGCTACACTATAAAAAAGGCTAAAATTAATTTTACCCCAGGAGCTGGCATTAAAAAAATGCTTAAGCATTTGGAGTACAAAAAAGCCCAAAATCAATCCGCATAGATTTTGAGCTTGGCTTGTTAAAGAACTCTGGGTGTTTGCGCACTCAGAGTTTTTTATTTATTAATTTTAATCAAAAATAGGATATCATGATATACAACTCAAGTTTTTTATCATTTATTTTGTTTTTGTTTGTAAACAAAAGTTCATAAAAAACGTGCTAACTCCTTTTATTTAGGGGTTTTTGTTGTTAAATTGTAGTGTACAGAATTTATGAAAACCATAGATTTTTATATAATCGTATAACGCTTAATCATCTTCGCTATTATTTTAGTCTGCTTTACTGACTGAGATCCCTTGTTCTCGATACGCTGCGCACTCACTATTCAAAACACACTTGTTCTCGATACACCTTCACTGCGTTTCGGCACTCGAACTGACGTTTGATTGTTGTCCTACACCTAAATTCTTAAGTTTTCTTGTACCGTCTGTTCGAGTGGTTTTAATATGAATGAAATTCATGTTTAAATTGTATCGAGAACCACTGCGTTACGGCACTCGAACTGACGTTCATGATTTGCCTTGTGCCGTCAGTTCGAGTGATTCCTTTTTTCAAGGAATCGTATCGAGAACCGTTTTAAAATTGTATCGAGAACCGCGCGCTATTCAAAACCCACTTGTTCTCGATACATTTTTTGATTCATTTCATTACTCAAAAAACACTCGAACTGACGTTCATGATTTGTCTTGCGCCATCAGTTCGAGTGGTTTTAATATGAATGAAATCCATATTAAAATTGTATCGAGAACCACTGCGTGTCGGCACTCGAACGGATGTTCGATTGTTGTCCTGAACGTAAATTCATTAATTGCTCTGTTGCGTCAGTTCGAGTGATTCCTTTTTTCAAGGAATCGTATCGAGAACCGTTTTAATAGAACTTCTCTTTTGTACTTTCCTGAAATAGGTTGACTAAAAATTAGACAACTTAAACAACGAAAGTATGAAAGAACAAAAAGTACCCTG
>NZ_JAEINV010000015.1 GCF_016342705.1 Lutibacter sp.
TCATTTCGCCTTTTTCTACTTGAGATACTACGGCTAATTTAAAGCCTAAATTATAATCTCTTTGGGTACGCTTCTTACGCGGTTTCTCTGAATAATACATAATAAGTTGATTTTGTGTCAACTTATTTTAGGACGGGACAGTTTGGTTAATTAAAAAGCCTTTTAGTTTTTAAGCTAAAAGGCTTTTTGTTTTTAAAAAATAATTCAACAATAATATTATCCTCTTCTTCTTGAGTTTGTATCTGAACTACGTTCATTTGTAGTTGATCTACTAGTACTTTTTGTTGCTCTGCTTGAATCTTTTGAACTTCTATCTGAAGTTTTGGATGTATTTGCATTTCTGTTTTCAACTTTCACAGATTTTTCTGGAGCTCGTTTTGTAATAGTTGTAGATCTTTCATTTGAATTTCTATTTACACTAGTTTCTCTTTCTCTAGAAACATTTCTGTCAATTTCATTTCTGTTTGTATTTATTGAACGATTAACATTTGTGCTTCTGCCAGCATCATTTCTATTCGTATTTACAGAACGATCTACAGTGGTGTTTCTTTGTGTTGTTGTATTTCTACCTGAATTATTATTTCCATAATTTATAGATCTGT
This sequence comes from Lutibacter sp., assembly GCF_016342705.1. Lineage (GTDB taxonomy): Bacteria > Bacteroidota > Bacteroidia > Flavobacteriales > Flavobacteriaceae > Lutibacter. Next base: position 603 of record NZ_JAEINV010000015.1, read on the forward strand.
TGGTCGTATTTCCTCTTTGAATACTGTTATTTGAATTACTTTCAGTTCTTCTGTTAGTGCTTGTAACTCTAGAATTACTTCTGTCATCATTTCTTTTTGGAACGTTATTAGTTGTAACTCTAGAATGTGAACTATTATTTCCGCCTCTTTGGCTATAATTTCTATAATTTTTATTATAGTATGTGTTTTTAGAATGATCACTGTAATACGCGTAACGAGTTGGTTTGTAGTGATCTCTATAAGGTTTGTAGCTTACTATTCTAAAATCGAATAAAGGTCTCACAAAATAATTATGGTATGGATGATAATTATAATTACGGTTGTAACTATTTATATATCCTGAACAATGAGAATAATATCCTCGGCTGTTGTAATACACGTGCAATCCACCTAAACTAATTAATCTACCACGATTGTAATTAATTCTAATATTTCCAACTCTAGAAACTCTTCCATAATAATCATAATCTATATAAATATCTTCAACTTGAATTATTGCTCCAAAATTGTCGTATTGTACATAAGCATCATAGTTATAACCAGAGTTAAAAGTAATGTCCATTCCGTTTCCGTGATACCCAACGTGAAGTCCGTTTCTCGGATTGATATAAAAATCAAATTCTCCATTTTGAAAAACAGCAAAAGTAACGCCTCTTTCTACAAAAGTGAATGAATTGTCATATTCATTATAATCTGGATATACATATGAAGAACTTTCAGTATTATTTGTTGAAGCAATTGCTCCAAAGCTAACTAATACAAATGTTGCGAATAAAAATAATGTGTTTTTCATAATAAAAAATTTAAAGGGTTCATACTATATACTAATGATTAGCATTACGCTTTAGATTATACAAACAGCGTGCCAAAAAAAAATACGCCCAATATTGTGGACGTATTTTTTTAAAATTTAAGACTATAATGTATTGATTGTTAGATGTTTTTAGGTAGCTCTCCTGTTAGAGAATTTAAAAAAGCAATTAAGGAATTTAAATCTTTTTCAGAAAGATCTTTATTTAATTGAACCTTAGCCATTATACTAACAGCTTCTTTTAAATTGTTTACACTTCCGTCATGAAAATACGGATATGTTTTCTCAATATTTCTTAATGATGGAGCTTTAAAAACATATTTATCACCGTCTTTTTTACTAACAACAAATTTTCCTTCATCAATTTTTGTGCTTTTAGTATATTTCCAATAATCATCATACACTCCAAATTTTTGATAGATATTTCCACCTAAAACATTTCCTGAATGACAAGCAATACAACCTGTACTTATAAATAGTTGCATACCATCTTTTTCAATAGTTGATAAAGCGTTTAAATCACCTGCAATAAAATCATCAAATCTAGATGGTGTTATTAGTTTTCTTTCAAATGCTCCAATGGCATTTTGAATATTTTTGTAATTAATAGGATTTTTCTCATCTGGGAAAACTTTTGAAAATATAGTGTTGTATTCTTCAATTTTAGACAATCTTTCTACAACAATTTTTTCACTTGGCATTGCCATTTCAACTGGATTTAAGATAGGTCCACCTGCTTGTGCTTCAACATCAGGCTCTCTGCCGTCCCAAAATTGAGACATATGCAACGCGGCATTAAATACTGTTGGCGAATTTCTTGTTCCAAAACCACCATTATTTCCTGGAGAAGTACTTAAATTATCAACTCCATAGGTTTCTAAATTGTGGCAAGTATTGCAACTCTGCGTATTGTCTTTAGACAATCTATTATCAAAATAAAGTTTTTTACCTAACAAAACTTTATCTGCTGTTATAGGGTTATTTGGGTTGTCAGCAACTAAAGGCAATTTGCCAAATATTGATGAAGCAGTTTTTTGTAAAGCTGCATATTCAGGGTTAGTCTCCATCTTTTTTTCTTTTTTTGTATTTGTACAACTTATAAAGCTGACAATTACGACTAGTAATAGTAGATTTTTCATTTTTTTATAATTATTTTATTATAAATTTAATCTTAATCTCTGAAAATAAAGCAACTTAGATTACAGTTTTTGGTAAAATTTAAATTGATTTGAATACTTTTACTTTTTGTTAAAATTTAATTGATTTGAACTACTTTATAGATGTTATTTTACCCATTCCGATTCAAAAACAATTTACTTATAAAATTACGGAAGCAGAAGCCGCATTTTTAAAGTCTGGAATGCGTGTTGCTGTAGAATTTGGTAAATCTAAAATATATACGGCTTTAGCATATAAAATTCATACAGAACCTCCAGTTGGATATGAAGCCAAAGAAATTTTTCAAATATTAGATGAGCAACCAATAGCAAATGCTACTCAATTAAAACATTGGGAGTGGATTGCATCATATTACATGTGTTCTTTGGGTGAAGTTTTTAGAGCTGCATTGCCATCGGCTTTTTTGTTGGAAAGTGAAACTGTTATTCAGCAAATGGTTGGTTTTAATACTGAAGAAATTTTAAATGATGATGAATTTTTAATTTATGAAGCTTTACAACATCAATCGCAATTAACAATTAACCAAGTTGTTGATATATTGGGTAAAAAGGCTGTTTTTCCAGTTATTAAAGATTTAATTGAAAAAAATGTAATATTCGTTAAAGAGCAAATTTACGAACAATATAAGCCTAAATTAATAAAATACGTTCGCCTAAATACAATTTGGAATTCAAATGAAAAGCTTTCAGAATTATTAGAAACACTCAATAGGGCTCAAAAACAACGCGATGTAATTTTAACGTATTTTCAACTTCAAACAACTAAAAAGCCTATAAAAGTTTCAGATCTTCAGGAGAAATCTAAAAGTACAAATGCCGTTATAAAATCGTTGGTAGATAAAAATATTTTAGAATATTATTTTATTCAAACTGATAGAATAAATTTTAATGGAGATTCAAAAGAAATAAAAGTACTAACAACATTTCAAGAAGAAGCTTTTACAACTATTGAGAAATGTTTTGAAACCAAACAAGTAACCTTATTAAAAGGAATTACAAGTAGCGGAAAAACAGAGATTTACGCCAAATTAATAAAACAACAACTTGAACAAGGAAAGCAGGTATTGTATTTATTGCCAGAAATTGCCTTAACTACGCAATTAATTGAGCGTTTGCAAATATATTTTGGTGAATATTTATCCGTTTTTCATTCTAAATACTCCATGAATGAACGCGTTGAAGTTTGGAATAATGTATTGGAAAATAAACAAAAAGCGCAATTACTTTTAGGGGCACGTTCATCATTGTTTTTACCATATTCTAATTTAGGTTTAATTATAGTGGATGAAGAACATGAGCCTTCCTTTAAGCAATATGATCCATCACCAAGATATCATGCTCGAGATGCTTCAATTGTTTTAGCAAACCAGCACAATGCAAAAGTATTATTAGGATCAGCAACACCAAGTATTGAAACATTTTTTAATGCACAACAAGGAAAATATGGCTATGTTGAATTAAATAGACGTTTTGGAAATGTACTATTGCCTGAAATTGAATTGGTTGATGTAAAAGAAAAACATCGAAAAAAAAGAATGAAAGGTCATTTCTCTGATCGTTTATTAGAAATGATTTCAGATGCATTAAAAGAAAAAGAGCAGGTTATTTTATTTCAAAATAGGAGAGGATTTGCGCCAGTTGTTGAGTGTCAAACGTGTGGTGTTTCTCCGCAATGTCCGCAATGCGATGTGAGTTTAACCTTCCATAGTTATAGAAAAGAATTGCGCTGTCATTATTGCGGTTATAGGCAAGCTATGTTGCATAATTGTGGTGCTTGTGGAAGTGAAAAATTAAATACAAAAGGTTTTGGTACTGAGCAAATTGAGTTAGAATTACAAGAGCTGTTCCCAAATGTAAATATTGGAAGAATGGATTTAGATACCACGCGAGGAAAATATGGTTATCAAAAAATATTAGGTCAATTTCAAGCGCAAGAAATAGATATTTTGGTGGGTACACAAATGCTTTCAAAAGGGTTGGATTTTACAAATGTTTCATTGGTTGGTATTATGAATGCCGATACAATGTTAAATTTTCCTGATTTTAGAGCTCATGAGCGCAGCTTTCAATTAATGGTTCAAGTTTCGGGTAGAGCAGGGAGAGATCAAAAAAGAGGAAAAGTGGCTATTCAAACTTACAATCCATATCATAAAATATTACAACAGGTTTCAACCAATTCTTATGATGAAATGTTTAAGGAGCAATTAGAAGAACGTTGGCAATATCATTATCCACCTTTTTATAGGATTATTAAAATTACGTTGCGGCATAAAAATTTTAATAACGTTGAAGAAGGTGCTAATTGGTTGGGAAAATCTTTTTCTTCAAATTTAAAAGAACAGGTTTTAGGACCAACAACACCTGCAATTTCAAAAATTAGAAACTATTATATCCGTCAAATTATTATTAAAATTCCACCAAAGCAATCTATTGGAGGAACAAAAAATAAAATTAGTAGAATTATTAATGCTTTTCAGGCAGTAAAAGAATTTAGATCTATTAAGTTAACTATTGATGTTGATAATTATTAGCTGTGGGGAATGCAAATTTCATCACTTTTATTGTATTAATAGCTATTTCCATATTAATATCCAGTACATTTATTGGTGACTTAATATTTTTTTTGGGTCATACTGATGTTTAAAATTCAGGAACAATAAATAATGGTTGAAATAACTAAAAATTTGCAAGAAAATTTTCTTGAAAAATTACTTATTGGAAATAGATAGGAATGTTCATTAATAGTGCAATCATTATTAAAAAAGGATGTTTCAATTAAAATTATTTATGAAGATTTATTAAAGGTATCGCTATACGAAGTTGGTAAACTTTGGGAATACAATAAAATAAGTGTTGCATCTGAACATTTGGCCTCTGCAATTGTTGAAGCAATTTTAAATGATAATTATTTAAACATTATTTCTGAAAAAAGGGTCAATAAAAACGTATTACTTTCTTGTGTTGAAAAAGAATTCCATCAAATTGGTGTTAAAATGATTGGTGATATTTTTGAAATGAATGGTTGGACATCTTACTTTTTAGGGTCTAATACACCTACAAAAGATGTTTTATTATTTTCAAAAACTATTCCTATTGATATTATAGCAATTTCACTAAGTATTTATTCTCATTTACCAGAACTTACAAAATTAATTGAGAAATTTAGATTAGAGTTTCCTGAAACTCCTATTTTAGTTGGTGGTCAGGCTTTTAGGCATGGTGGAGAAAAAACGCTTTTAAAGTATTACAAGGTAATTTATAAACCAGATATAGCTAGCACCGAATTATTTATAAATAAAATAAACACTTATGAATAAAGCATATTTATTACAAACTTGCGGAGAATTGAAAAGGTTTTCTGATAAGGCATCTGAAGAATATTTCATAAAATCTGAAGTATTATTATCTGAAATGAACACCATTATGTTAAAAAGAGGTGACATTAAGGATTTAGTGGGTGAAGAAAATTTATTAATGATGCAAGATAATCACTCCAATCATATCAGATTTATAGCATCTATATTAAAAGAATTCAATCCGGAAGTATTAGTAGAAACAATACTTTGGGTATTTAGAGCGTATAGAAGCCACGGTTTTTCAACCAATTACTGGGCAGCTCAATTAAATACGTGGATTGAGGTGCTTAAAAATCAGCTATCTGCTGAGTCGTATCTAGAAATAAATCCGCTATATAATTGGATGCAAATTAATATTCCTATTTTTGTGAAATTATCAGATGATAATTTAGAAATTCCAAACAATTAAATTATTGATGCAAAAAGAAAATGTATTACAATTATTTTTAGATTTTGAAAAAGAATTTATAGAAACGTTAAGTACATCTAATAATTTTTGCATTGCACTTTTTAATAGAAATAAAGAATTGCTTTTTTCTAATGATGCTTTTCAAGGACTTATTAAAGGGAAGGCTCCAGAGAGTTTAATAAATCCAACTTTTGATAAACTACTTAAGTTAAATTCTAATAATGCTCTCATTTTTGAAGGAATACTAACCATTGGAGATAGTTTTTCAATTAATCCAAGCATAGAAGCCAAAATTTTCAGTAAAAAGAATAAAATTCTGATTTTAGGAGAAATAAGTGCTATTCATTTGTTGGAACAAAATGCTACAATGCATCTTTTAAATAATGAAATTAATAACTTACAGCGCAAGTTAATTAAAGAAAAACATTTACTGCAACAAACCCTAAAAGAGTTGGGAAAGGCGAATGAAGAATTAAGTGAATTGAATGCAACTAAGGATAAGTTTTTTTCAATTATAGCCCATGATTTAAAAAGTCCGTTTAATACAATTTTAGGTTTTAGCGAATTATTGTATTCAAATACGTCAAGTTATTCTCCTGAAAAAAACGAAGAATATGCCGGGCATATTTTTAAATCTGCAAAAAGTACATTTGATCTTTTGGAAAACCTGTTAGATTGGTCAAGTCATCAAACGGGTAAATTAGCACCTAAAATAGCTCCAATTAATTTACTGCAAGTAATTGAAAATGTTGCATTACTATGCACGCCAATAGCAAGTTCAAAAAATATTTTATTAGAGCTAAAGTTAGACGAACCACTTAAAGTTCAGGGAGATTCACAAATGATAAATGTTATTTTAAGAAATTTGGTAACAAACTCCATAAAATTTACGTATCCGAAAGGAAAAGTGACTGTTGAAACTAAAAATTTAAAGAATGAAGTGGTCGTAATAGTTTCAGATACAGGAATTGGTATAGAAACTTCAAAATTAAATAAATTATTTTCAATTGAATGTGAGTTATAGGTTAGAGGAACAAATAATGAAAAAGGAACAGGTTTAGGTCTTATTTTATGCAAAGAATTTGTAGAAATACAAGGTGGAAAAATTTGGGTAGAAAGTGAATTGGGAAAAGGAAGTTCTTTTAAGTTTACCTTGCCAATGGCTAAATAATAATAGAATAAAAAGTGTGTGTTTTTAAATATAAAATATATTTTACCTAAACATTTGCTGAATAGTTATAAAATTGTACATTTGCACCCTTAAAAGTAAAACTTAAAATTATTAATTATGAATCATTACGAAACTGTTTTCATTTTGAATCCCGTTTTATCTGATGTTCAGGTAAAGGAAACAGTAAAGAAGTTTGAGGACTATCTTGTTTCTAAAGGTGCCGAAATGATATCAAAAGAAGATTGGGGGCTAAAAAAATTAGCTTACACAATCCAACACAAAAAGAGTGGATTTTATCACTTATTTGAATACAAAGTTGCTGGAGAAGTAATTGCTCCATTTGAACTTGAATTCAGAAGAGATGATAGCATTATGCGTTATTTAACCGTTGCGTTAGATAAACATGCTGTTGCTTGGGCTGAAAAGAGAAGACAAAGAAATAGTAACGCGAAAGCAACTAAAAAATAAGAGATATGTCTATAGAACAACAAGCAAAAGGAGGTAAAACGGGTGATGTTCGTTACCTAACTCCATTAGATATTGATACTAAAGAAGTAAAAAAATACTGTCGTTTCAAAAAGAACGGTATCAAATATATTGATTATAAAGATGCTGATTTCTTATTGTATTTAGTAAATGAACAAGGTAAAATTTTACCTCGTCGTTTAACTGGAACTTCATTAAAATATCAACGTAAAGTTTCTGTTGCAATAAAAAGAGCACGTCACTTAGCTTTAATGCCATATGTTGGTGATTTATTAAAATAAAAGAAGAAGGATTATGGAAATTATATTAAAACAAGACGTTGAAAACTTAGGTTTTATTGACGATATTGTAACCGTAAAAAACGGTTACGGACGTAACTTCTTAATTCCTCAGGGATTAGCAGTTTTAGCAACTACATCAGCAAAAAAAGTATTAGCTGAAACTTTAAAGCAACGTGCATTTAAAGAAGAAAAGTTAATAAAAGATGCTACTGTAATTGCAGACGCTTTAAAAGAATTAGAGATTAAAATTTCTGCAAAAACTGCAGATAATTCTAAGTTATTTGGTTCTGTGAACAACGCAGATGTTGCAGAGGCTATAGCTGCTGCAGGTCAGGTAGTTGATAAAAAATTCATTAAAGTTGAAGGTGGTACTATTAAAAGAATTGGTAAATACAATGCTACTATTAGATTGCATAGAGCAGTTGTAGTTGAATTACCAATTGATATTATTGCTGAAGCCAATTAAAAGTATATAACTTTTTATAGTTATTAAAACCCACTAATTTTAGTGGGTTTTTTTTGTTTTAATATTTTGATTATTTGAAATGTAAAATTCAATTATACAGTGATTTACTCATTGTTTTTTAAAGAAGTAATTAACATAAGAAAGTTAATAAAGATATTTTTCAATTATTATATGGCTTTTCTTTTTGATTATTTTTGTCTGAAAATCAAACAATAAATTAAACATTAAGACGTATGAAAAAACATTTATTCTTTTCTTTATTAATTATGATATTTGCTTTTTCTACTGCATTTTCTCAAATGACAACTTCTAAAATTGAAGGAAGTGTTTCAGACGATACAGCAGTAGGTTTATTTGGAGCAAATGTTGTCGCTAAACATCTTCCAACAGGAACAGTTTCTGGAACTATGACTCTTGAAGGAGGAAGATATTCCATCACAAATTTACGTGTAGGTGGTCCATACACAATTACATTTAGTTATGTAGGGTATAAAACTATTGAATATACAGATGTATATTTAGATTTAGGTAATGCTTTTGACCTTGACGTAAAAATGAGTACCGAAAGTGAACAATTACAAGAAGTGGTTATAACTAGTGCGAAAAGTTCAATTTTTAATAATGATAGAACAGGAGCTGAAACAAGTGTTGGTAAACGAGAATTAACAAATTTACCTACTATTTCTAGATCTGCATCAGATTTTACACGTCTTGATCCATCAGCTTCTGGTGGTTCTTTTGGTGGAAGAAATGACCAATTTAATAATTTCACCTTAGATGGTTCAATATTTAACAACCCTTTTGGTTTAGATGCAGCAACACCAGGAGGACAAACAAATGCGCAGCCAATTTCATTAGATGCTATTGAACAAATAAGTGTATCAACAGCACCTTATGATGTAACTTTATCTGGCTTTACCGGTGCTTCTGTAAATGCCGTAACAAAAAGTGGAACTAATAAAATTTCAGGAACTGTTTACGGATTCTTTAGAAATCAAGATTTAACAGGTAGTAAAATTAAAGGACAAGATATTTTTGTGCCAAAATTAGAGCAGAGCCAATATGGGTTTAGTTTAGGAGCTCCTATTATTAAAGATAAATTATTTGTTTTTGCAAATTTTGAAAAAGACGAACGATCAGATTTAGGACAATCTTGGTTACCAAATAGAGGAACAGGAGCTATTAATGAATCTAGGGTTTTAGTTGCAGATTTAAATAATGTACAAACTGCTTTGGCTAGTATTGGCTATGATACCGGAGCTTACGAAGGATTTACACATAATTCTAACAGCACAAAAGGTATTTTAAAATTAGATTGGAATATTAATGAAAGTAACAGATTAGCAGTTATTTATAACTTTTTAGATGCCTCTAAGGATAATACAGCACATCCAACAGCTTTAGGATTTAGAGGTCCAAATTCTCAAATGTTGCAATTTGAAAATTCTGGATATCAAATAAATAATAAAATTCAATCTTTTTTAGTTGAATTAAACTCGAAATTGAAAGACAATGTTTCCAATAAATTACAAATAGGATATACACACTTTGATGATTTTAGAAATCCGAAATCCGCTCCAATGCCAGCTTTCAGAATTCAAGATGGAAATGGAGGAAATTATATAATTACGGGTCATGAGCCTTTCTCAATTCATAATAAATTAGATCAAAAAGTATTTCAAATTACAAATAATTTAACTATTAATAAAGCAAATCATAATTACACATTAGGGTTTTCATTTGAAAAATTTCAATTTGATAACTCTTTTAATTTAGGTGCGTATGGTTATGGAGATGCCAGAGGTTATGTTGGAGCATTTTTTGGGGATTTTGCTAATATGGCAGCGTTTAATACTGCAATTTCAAACGGATTATTAGCGGATGCTATGGCCAATGCAGAGGCTGTTTATGCTGCAGATAATTGGAGTTTAGCAGAAACTAATGTTGGTCAGTTAGCATTTTATGCTCAAGATGATTGGAATGTTAATGATAATTTTAAACTGTCGTACGGAGTAAGGTTTGATAAGCCATTATTTTTTGATTCAGCTAAAAAAGCACAGGATGTAATTGATAGAGGATCAGTGTATGTTCCTGAAATTCCATATATTGATCCAGCTACTGGTGAAACGGTTTACTTTGATTCAACTAAAATGCCTAACAACGATTTTCTTATTTCCCCTCGTTTAGGATTTAATTGGGATATGAAAGGAGATAAAACTACGCAATTGAGAGGTGGAACAGGCTTATTTACAGGACGTTTTCCTTTTGTATGGTTAGGAAACCAAATAGCAAATTCAAATGTATATTATTACCAAGTTGTAGATCCAGAATTTAAATTTCCTCAAGTTTGGAGAACAAGTTTAGGGTTAGACAAAAAATTAGAGGATGGGGTAGTACTTTCAACAGATGTATCGTACACAAAAGATATCAATGGTGCTCACGTTCAAAACTGGGGATTAGATAATCCTTCGGGCTTCTTAAATGGTGTTGATACACGTCCAATTTATACTGCTGCAGATAAAGGGAATACAGCTTATGTTTTTACAAATTCTAATAAAGGAAGAACTTTTAATGCGACATTTAAAGGACAAAAATCTTTTGAAAATGGATTATATACTATGTTGGCATATAACTATTTAAATTCAAAAGATGTAAATTCAATTGAAGCTGAAATTACAGGCGATGCTTTTGATTTTAATCCAATATTAGGAAATTCTAATGATGCCAATTTAGCATATTCTAAATACGGAGATACGCATAGAATTATTGGTGTGGTTTCAAAAAATTGGACATATGGAGCTAATGATAAATGGGGAACAACTATTTCTACATTTTTTGAATATGCGCAAGGAGGTAGATTTAATTATACGTATGCAGGAGATATTAATAATGATGGCTCTGGTTTAAACGATTTAATTTATGTTCCAACAGCATCAGAAATTAATTCAATGCAATTCTCAGGAGCTGGACAAGCAGAAGCATTTAATAAATTTATTGAACAAGACAATTATTTAAGTGGAAGAAGAGGGAATTATGCAGAACGTTATGGCGCTCTAGCTCCTTGGAGAGGCAAATGGGATGTTAAAATATTGCAAGATTTAAAAGTTTCAGAAGATAATACGTTACAATTTAGTATTGATATTTTAAATGCTGGGAACTTAATAAACTCAGATTGGGGATTGGTTCAACAACCTAATGCAGTGCAGCCAATTGGTGTTTCTGTTGATAGTTCAGGAATCCCAACCTATACATTTGATCCTAGTTTACAGGATACATTTGTATATGATTCAAGTTTATTATCTAGATGGCAAGTGCAATTTGGATTGCGTTATTCATTCTAAAAAATTAAAATTTAATATATTTGAACCGCTCAATTTTGGGCGGTTTTTTTTATTCAAAAAAAAAATATGAAATATAGAACACTAACAAAAGAACAATTAGAAGAATTGCATGTAGAGTTTTCAACATTTTTAGCAACTCAACAAATTGATGCTAAAGAATGGGAAATTATAAAAAAAGAGAAACCAGCTGTTGCAAAAGAAGAATTGGAAGTTTTTAGTGATGTGGTTTGGGAAGATGTCCTAGCTAAAATTAATTTTTTAGATCATATTTCTGAACATCATATGAATTTATTTAAATGTTCGGAAACTGAAATTTCCAGAATTTATATTCAATGGAATAATCCTACAAAAAGCTTTTTGAATTCAGAAGATTTTAGTTGGTTTATAAATAATCCTTTGGATGCGACAATTGAATATTTTAAAGCTTCAAAAAAATATGATTCAGATAGAAATTCAGAATTATTTAAATTAATAGAATTAGGGAGCGTTATTTCAAAAGGAGAATTATATTCTTCTATAAGTCAATTAGTTGACTAACAACCTTTGGTACTCCGGTTGAAGCGTTTTCAGCTATGATTTTTAAGTTTGGAAAATAATTTTTTTGAATAACAGGTTTTGGGTCTATAAAATATACAGGGGTAGCCAAACTTACATAATTTATTAAATTTGCAGCAGGGTACACTTGCATAGAAGTACCTATAATTATTAATACATCTGCCATAGAAGTTATTTTAGCAGCTGTACTTAACAGCGGAACCTCTTCCCCAAACCAAACAATATGAGGGCGCAATTGCGAGTTTAATTCACAAACATCACCAATAGAAATATCTGTAAAGCAGTCGTAAATTAATTTAGGATTTTCAGTACTTCTAGATTTTAATAATTCTCCATGTAAATGAATTATATGAGAGCTTCCAGCTCGTTCGTGCAAATCATCTATATTTTGTGTAATAATGGAAACTTCGTATTTATATTCAAGTAATTTTAACGATGTGTGAGCTAAATTTGGCTGCACGGTTAATAATTGTGCACGTCTTTGATTGTAAAAATCAAGCACTATTTCTTTGTTATTTTTCCAACCAACAGGAGATGCTACTTCCATAACATCATGGCCTTCCCACAATCCATCAGAACCTCTAAATGTTTGAATACCACTTTCAGCACTAATTCCAGCTCCTGTTAAAATAACTATTTTTTTCATAAGTATATATTTTTCAAAAGTAAAATTTTATATTTGAAAAAAGGAAAAAATTTAATGGTAGATTATAAATATATTGAGCATTTAGAAAAATTAGTAACTGAAAAGCGAAAAAATTTGTTTAAAAAAGTATTAGAAAACAGAACTCGCCATTTTACTATTGCCATTGAAGATATTTTTCAGCCACATAATGCCAGTGCTTTAGTAAGAACTTGTGATGTTTTTGGGATTCAAGATATAAATGTAATTGAGGAAAAATATCAATTTTATGCATCTCGGCTGGTGGCGAAAGGAGCACAAAAATGGATAGATTTTAATATGTATAATAAAAGTGATACAAATAATTCTATAGATTGTATTAATAGCTTAAAAGCGAAAGGATATAAAATAATAGCAACAACACCACACAACGATTCTTGTTTTTTGCAAGATTTTGATATTACACAAAAATCAGCCTTCTTTTTTGGTGTAGAAAAGGCAGGTTTATCTAAAGATGTGCTTGATAATGCTGATGGCTATTTGCAAATACCAATGGTTGGATTTACTGAAAGTTTAAATATATCTGTAGCTGCTGCCATTATTTTGCAAAATGTTCAGGAACGCCTTTTAAAATCCGATTTAAATTGGCAGTTAACACCTGAAGAAAAAAATGAAAAATATTTAGATTGGTTAGAAAAATCTATTAAATCTATTAAAAAAGTAAAAGATAATTATTATTCAACCATTAATTCTGAACAGTAATTTTTTCAATAAAAGCTACTGAATCACAGTTTTTTACAACTATTGAAATGTGCTCTAATTCATCACTTCCTTTAATGGAATATTGAATGCAAGTATCCATTTTAATTTTATTCCACATATCTGCATCACCATTTTTTAATATTTGTGAAATGGCAGCCGTATCTATTTCATAAGTACTTAATGTTAATAAAGCTTCGTTAGAAAAAATGCGCTCTTTTATTCTAATATTTTTAAGTAAACGTGCATTTGGACCATAATCAAAAGTGGTGTTTTTTTTACCTAGAAAAAAAGCTACAATTATGATACCTACTGTTAATCCGCCTAAAAAAAAAGGTAATCGCTGTTTAAATGTCATGCTACAAAAATAATAAATTAATATCTCTAAATGGCAAATTAAACCAATCAGCAACTGTTTTATTTGTTAAAATTCCGTGATAAAAATACATTCCTTTTTGTAAACTCTTGTTCATTCGTGAGGCATTTTCAAATCCGCCTTCTTCGGCAATATTCATTAAATACGGAGTAAAAATGTTACTGATTGATACTGAAGCCGTTCTGGAATATCTAGATGGAATATTTGGAACGCAATAATGTATAACCCCATGTTTTGTAAACGTTGGATTTTTATGTGTTGTTAATTCAGAAGTTTCAATGCAGCCACCTCTGTCAATACTTACATCTACAACTACAGCACCTTCTTTCATTTGTTCAACCATAGCTTCAGTAACTAAAACTGGTGAACGCGCATCTCCACGTGCAGCACCAATAACAACATCGCAACGCATTAAAGCTTTTTGTAACGTTTTTGGTTGAATAGTAGATGTATAAATTAATTGTCCTAAATTATGTTGAAGCGTTCTTAATTTTGTGATTGAATTATCAAAAACTTTTACGCTTGCACCTAAACCAATGGCAGATCTTGCAGCAAATTCGGCAACAGTACCAGCTCCTAAAATAACAACTTCGCATGGAGGAACTCCACCAATGTTTCCTAGTAATAAACCGTTTCCGCCATTATCATTGCTCATAATTTCACCTGCAATTAATATGGAAGCAGTTCCTGCAATTTCACTTAATGATTTTACAACGGAATAAACACCGTGGTCATCTCTAATATAATCAAACGCAATAGCAGTTATTCGTTTACTAGCCAAAGCTTCAAAATATTTTTTGGTTTGGGTTTTAAGTTGTAGTGCAGAAAATAAAATACTTTGTGGATTTATATATTCAATTTCATCTAATGATGGTGGTTCAACTTTTAAAATAATATGACAACCAAAAGCTTCTTTAACATCATATGATATTTTTGCACCTGCTTCAGAATATTCTTTGTCAGAAAATTTAGCGCCATCTCCAGCACCCGTTTCAATAACAAATTTATGGCCTTGTGCAGTTAATGCTCCAACAGCATCAGGTGTTAAACAAACTCTTTTTTCTTGATAATGGGTTTCTTTTGGAATTCCAATAACAAGCGAACCTTTATGTTTGGCAATTTCTAATCGCTCTTCCTGAGGTATTAATTCTAATTTACTAAATGGTGAAGAAATTTGTTTACCCATTATTTTTTAGTTCAATAGTTCGTAGTTGATTTTTATTTGATGTAATTGTGATACTTACAGCATTTAAAGGTAATAAATTTTCAACTTTATTTGGCCATTCTACTAAACACCAATTATTACTATAAAAATATTCTTCAATTCCCATATCTAAGGCTTCTTCTTCCTTATTAATTCTATAAAAATCAAAATGATAAACTTTAGCACCTTTTGTTGAATGATATTCATTTACTAAAGAAAAAGTAGGAGAGCTAACGTTGTCATTTACACCTAATTGTTTCACAATTTCTTTTATAAGCGTTGTTTTACCAACACCCATTTCGCCATAAAAAAGTAACACTTTATTGTTAGAGTATTTTAATACTTCTTTTGCAATTTCTGAAAGTTCAGACAAAGAATAATTTAAAACCATATCTATATTTTAACTAAAAATTTATTTAGGGGCAAATATAGCACAAGGAATTATCATTTCCTCTAAAGAAATTCCTCCATGTTGGTACGTGTTTTTATAATATTGAACAAAATGATTATAATTGTTGGGATAAGCGAAAAAGAAATCTTCTTTAGCAAAAATAAAAGAGCTACTCATATGTAATGATGGCAGCATAATATCTTTTGGATTTTTTACAGCAAATACTTCCTTTTCTTCATAAGAAAGACTTCTTCCTGTTTTATAACGAAGATTTGAACTAATATTTTTATCGCCAATAACCTTTGTTGGAACTTTTGAATTTATGGTTCCGTGATCTGTAGTAATTATAAGTTTTAACCCTAATTTTTGAGCCTTTTGAATGATTTCTAATAACGGAGAATTCATAAACCAGCTATTTGTAAGTGAACGGTACGCCTTATCATCACTAGCTAATTCTTTAATTACTTCCATTTCCGTTTTTGCGTGTGAAAGCATATCAACAAAATTATACACAATTACTGTTAAATCATTTTCTTTGGTTGCGTTAAAATTTTCTGCTAATTGTTTTCCGTTTTTTATATTGGTAATTTTATGAAACCCAACTTTTAAATTTTGATGCAACCTTTTTAGTTGCTCTAATAAAAACTCTTCTTCAAATAAATTTTTACCACCATCATCCGTATCATTTTTCCAATAATTTGGATATTTTTTTTCCATTTCAAGCGGCATTACACCAGAAAATATAGCGTTTCTGGCATATTGTGTTGCTGTTGGTAAAATACTGATGTACGATTTTTCTTCTAGTTTTTTATAAAATTTATTAATGGTTAATTCCAAAATTCTAAACTGATCATATCTTAAATTATCAATCACCACCAATAACGTTCCTTTAGCATTTAAAACTTCGGGTAAAATTATTTTTTTAAATAGTGTATGTGATAGTATCGGCGCATTGTTATCATGTAACCAATCCTGATAATTAGATTTTATAAACTTAAAAAACAAAGAATTCGCTTCTTTTTTCTGACTTTCTAATATTTCAACCATTCCAGTGTCTGAAATATTTTCAAGCTCTAGTTCCCAATAAGTCAAGTTTTTATAAATATCAATCCATTCTTCAATAGAATTCACCATGGCCAAATCCATACTTATTTTCCGAAACTCTTGTTGATAATTTAAGGTGGTTTTTTCTGACACTAACCTAGAATGATCTAAATTCTTTTTTAAACTTAAAAGTATTTGATTTGGGTTAACAGGTTTAATTAAATAATCGGCAATTTTGCTTCCAATTGCATCTTCCATAATATATTCTTCCTCACTTTTTGTAATCATAACAATAGGAAGATTCTGATGCTTATTTTTAATTTTTGAAAGTGTTTCTAAACCACTTAATCCGGGCATATTTTCATCTAAAAAAACAATGTCAAAACCATCGGTTTCACATAAATCAATGGCATCGGCACCATTGGTACATTTAGTAACATTATAGCCTTTTTTTTCTAAAAAGAGGATGTGCGGTTTTAATAAATCTATTTCATCATCTACCCATAAAATTTTTATTGCGCTCATATTACTATATTTGTATATTATTTAAATATTGATTTTGACAGAAAAACTAACCAACAAACTGAAAATATTAAACGATCCAATTTACGGTTTTATTACTATTCCGAATGCTTTAATTTATGATTTAATAGAACATCCTTATTTTCAGCGTTTAAGAAGAGTTTCTCAAATGGGTTTATCCTATTTGGTATATCCTGGTGCTCATCATACCAGATTTCACCATGCTATTGGAAGCATGTATTTAATGCAAAATGCCATTAGAATTTTACGCTTTAAAGGTGTTGAAATTTCTGCAGATGAAGAAAATGCAGTATACATTGCTATTTTGTTACATGATATTGGTCACGGACCTTTTTCTCACGCTTTAGAAAAGAGTATTGTAACCGGTGTTACACACGAAAGTATTTCATTAAAATTTATGGTAGCTTTAAATAATGAATTTAATGGAAAATTGTCTTTAGCTATTACTATTTTTAAAGATGAATATCACCGAAAATTCTTACATCAATTAATTGCGAGTCAGTTAGATATGGATAGGCTAGATTATTTAAAGCGTGATAGTTTTTATACGGGTGTTGCAGAAGGAAATATAAATTCAGAAAGAATATTAACCATGTTAAATGTAAAAGATGATACATTAATGGTTGAAGAAAAAGGAATTTATTCTGTTGAAAAATTTATTGTAGCACGCCGATTAATGTATTGGCAAGCGTATTTGCATAAAGCAGGTTTAGGAGCAGAAAAATTAATGGAAAAAGTGTTAATTAGAGCCAATGAATTAACTTTAAAAGGTGTGAAATTACCAGCAAGTAAGGCGTTTTCATACTTTTTAAACAACCAAATTAATGAAGATAACTTTACCAATGAAACATTAAAAATATTTTCTAGATTAGATGATTATGATGTGTTTTCTTCTATAAAAGAGTGGATTTCTAGCGATGATTTTATTTTATCAACATTATCAGAAAACCTAATTAATAGAAAATTACCAAAGGTAAAAATACAAAGTGAGCCTTTAAGTGAAGAACAAATAAATTCAGTTAAAAATAAAGTGAAAGTAAGTCTGAATTTAAGTGATAATGAAGTCGATTATTTTGTGTATTCAGGCGAAATTTTTAATCAAGCGTACGATTCAACCAAAAATAATATTCAAATTTTATATAAAAATGGCACTATAAAAGATATCACACAAGCATCGGACCACTTGAATATTCAAGCTTTATCTAAACCTGTATATAAGTACTATTTCTGCTACCCAAAGAAATAGGTATAGTTCAACTTTTTTTTTACTTTTGTCGTGATGAAATTTACAGCAAACCAAATAGCAGAAATTTTAGAAGGTGAAATTGTCGGAAATGAAAATGTAGTAGTTTTTAAACTATCTAAAATTGAAGAAGGAAAAGAAGGATCGTTAACCTTTTTGTCCAATCCAAAATATAAAAATTTTATATATACCACAGAGGCATCAATTGTCATTGTAAATAAAGATTTTGTAGCAGAAAAAGAAATTATAACAACATTAATTAAAGTAGATGATGCCTATAATGCATTTTCAAAATTATTAGAATTTTATAATCAAGTTAAACTAAATAAAAAAGGAATTGAACAACCAACAGTTATAAGTGAAACAGCCGTAATTGGCGAAAATTTATATTTGGGTTCATTTTCATATATAGGGAATAATGTTAAAATTGGGGATAATGTGAAAATTTACCCAAGTGTTTATATAGGTGATAATGTTGAAATAGGTTCTAATACAACCATTTTTGCGGGCGCTAAAATATATTCTGAAACATTGATTGGTAATGATTGCTCAATTCATTCAGGTGCAATAATTGGAGCAGATGGATTTGGATTTGCACCAAATACAGAGGGACATTACAGTAAAATTCCTCAAATTGGAAATGTAATAATTGAAGATAATGTGGATATTGGTGCTGCTACAACAATTGATCGTGCAACTTTAGGCTCAACAATTATTAGAAAAGGAGTTAAATTAGACAATCAAATTCAAGTAGCTCACAATGTAGAAATTGGAATAAATACAGTAATAGCAGCTCAAACAGGAATAGCGGGTTCAACAAAAATAGGAGAAAATTGTAAAATTGGTGGGCAAGTTGGTATTGTTGGTCATATTACCATTGGAAATAACGTACAAATACAAGCACAAAGTGGAATAAGCAGAAATATACCTGATAATGATGTCATTCAAGGAACACCAGCAATTGGATATAATGATTTTAATAAATCTTATGTATATTTCAAAAAATTACCACAAATGGCAGCAACATTGTATTCCATTGAAAAAGAAGTTAAAGCTTTAAAAGAAGAAGAATAATGTGTAAAAAACAAAAAACAATTAAAAATGAAGTAACGCTATCTGGTGTTGGTTTGCATACAGGTAACAAAGTTACTATGACGTTTAAACCTGCTCCAATAAATAGTGGTTATGCTTTTGTTAGAATTGATTTAGAAGGCGAACCAATTATTGAAGCAAGTGCTGAATATGTTATAAACACACAAAGAGGCACAAACCTTGAAAAAAGAGGTGTTTTTGTAAATACATCAGAACATGTATTAGCAGCAGTTGTAGCTCTAGATATTGATAATATTATTATAGAATTAAATGCTCCAGAACCTCCAATTATGGATGGATCATCTAAACATTTTGTTGCCGCTTTAGAAAAAGCAGAAATACAAGAACAAGATGCAGAAAGAGAAGAATATGTAGTGAAAGAGGTTATCTCTTATAAAGATGAACAAACAGGTAGTGAAATAATTTTAATGCCAAGTCCTGAGTATCAAATAACATCAATGGTAGATTTTGGTACAAAAGTTTTAGGAACACAAAATGCAACATTAGATAAACTTTCTAATTTTAAAGAAGAAATAGCAGATGCAAGAACCTTTAGTTTTCTTCATGAGTTAGAAGCATTATTAGACAATAATTTAATTAAAGGAGGCGATTTAAATAATGCCATTGTTTATGTTGATAAAGAAATATCAGAGGAAACAATGTTAAAATTAAAAAAAGCTTTTAATAAGGAATCGCTGACAGTAAAACCAAACGGAATATTAGATAATTTAACTTTACGATGGGCAAATGAAGCTGCTCGCCATAAATTATTAGACGTTATTGGAGATTTAGCTTTAGTTGGAACTAGAATTAGAGGAAAAGTTATAGCTAACAAACCAGGTCATTTGGTGAATACAATTTTTGCTAAAAAACTGCAAAAAATTATTAAACAAGAAAAAAGGAATAACGTTCCTTCTTACGATTTAAATTTACCGCCTTTAATGGATATTCATAAAATTATGAATATTCTTCCGCACAGACCACCGTTTTTATTAATTGATAGAATTATTGAGCTATCACCAACGCACGTTGTTGGTATGAAAAATGTAACAATGAATGAATCATTTTTTGTTGGACATTTTCCTGACGCACCTGTAATGCCGGGAGTTTTGCAAGTTGAAGCAATGGCGCAATGTGGAGGAGTGCTAGTGTTAAGTACCGTTCCAGATCCAGAAAATTATTTAACATATTTCATGAAAATGGATAATGTTAAGTTTAAACAAAAAGTATTACCAGGTGATACCTTAATATTTAGAGCAGAACTTATAACACCTATAAGAAGAGGAATATGTCATATGCAAGCTTGTGCTTATGCTAATGGAAGATTAGTTGCAGAAGCTGAATTAATGGCTCAAATTGCTAAAAAACCAACAGAATAATGAATCAACCTTTAGCGTATATACACCCAGGAGCAAAAATTGCAACTAATGTAGTTGTAGAACCGTTTACAACTATCCATAACAATGTAATTATTGGGTCTGGAACTTGGATAGGATCTAATGTTACCATCATGGAAGGTGCAAGAATAGGTAAAAATTGTAGAATTTTTCCAGGAGCTGTTATTTCAGCAATTCCGCAAGACTTAAAGTTTGATGGAGAAGATTCCCTAGCAATTATTGGAGATAATACAACAATTAGAGAATGTTGTACAGTTAACAGAGGTACTAAAGCATTAGGGAAAACTCAAATTGGGGATAATTGTTTAATTATGGCAACTTCACATATTGCACATGATTGTATAATTGGTGATAATTGTATTTTAGCAAATGGGTCCGTAATTGCAGGTCACGTAACAGTAGGTGATTATGCTATTTTAAGTGGCTTAGTTGCAGTGCATCAATTTATTCATATTGGTGAACATGCAATGGTTTCTGGAGGTTCATTAGTTAGAAAAGATGTGCCTCCTTTTGCAAAAGCAGGTAAAGAACCTTTATCTTATATTGGTATAAATTCAATAGGCTTAAGAAGAAGAGGCTTTTCAACTGAAAAAATTAGAGAAGTTCAGGATATTTATAGAATTTTATATCAAAAAACTTATAACAATACACAAGCTTTAGAGATTATTGAAGCTGAAATGGAAGCAACAAAAGAAAGAGACCAAATTATACTTTTCATAAAAAACTCTCAACGAGGAATTATGAAAGGCTATACGGGTAGTTAATTAAATAATAATGTAATAAAAGGGCTTAAAACAAAAAGTTTAAAGCATAAAATTAAAATAGTTCATAAATAATGGCAACAACATCAGATATTAGAAACGGATTGTGTTTAAGATATAATAATGATATTTTTAAAGTAGTAGAGTTTTTACACGTAAAACCTGGAAAAGGTCCTGCTTTTGTAAGAACAAAATTAAAAAGTTTATCGTCAGGAAAAGTATTAGATAATACATTTCCAGCTGGAAGAAAAATTGAAGATATTAGAGTTGAAACTAGAAAATATCAATTTTTATATCCTGAAGGCGATGTATTTCATTTTATGAATACAGATGATTATAACCAAATTACATTGGCTAAAGAAACATTAGACGCTCCAGAATTATTAAAAGAAGGAGAAATAGTTACTGTTATTTTTAATACAGAAGATAACATGCCACTTTCTGTTGATATGCCTGCCAGTGTTATATTAGAAATATCACATACAGAACCAGGCGTGAAAGGAAATACGGCTACAAATGCAACCAAGCCTGCAACAGTTGAAACTGGAGCAACAATTAATGTTCCGTTATTTATTAATGAAGGTGATAAAGTGAAAATTGATACTGCAAAAGGTGCATATTTAGAAAGAGTTAAAGAGTAAAGACTATGAAATTTCCTCGAAAATATAGTTTGTCAGAAATAGCTAAATTATTAGATGTTTCTTTTATTGGTCCTGAAAACTTTCCAATTACTGGATTTAATGAAATTCATGTGGTTGAAGAAGGAGATATTGTATTTGTTGACCATCCAAAATATTACGACAAGGCTTTACAGTCTAAAGCAACAGTTGTTTTAATAAATAAAAGTGTAAAGTGCCCAGTAGGAAAAGCATTGTTAATTTCTAATGATCCTTTTTCAGATTTTAATAAACTATCCGTTTATTTTAATTCTTTTAAAAATTCAACAAATTCAATTTCAGAAACTGCTATTATTGGTGAAAATACTTTCATTCAACCAAATTCATTTATTGGAAATAATGTTGAAATAGGAGATAACTGTTTAATACATTCTAACGTTTCAATTTACGATAATTGTAAAATTGGAAATAATGTAACTATTCATTCTGGATCAGTTTTAGGAGCTGATGCATTTTATTATAAAAAGAGGCCAGAAGGCTATGATAAACTTTTATCAAGCGGAAGTGTTATTATTGAAGATAATGTAGATATTGGTGCTTTATGTACTATTGATAGAGGTGTAACGGCTAATACAACTATTAAACGAGGAACTAAAATAGATAATCAAGTTCAAATTGGTCATGATACAATTATAGGAGAGAATTGTTTAATTGCCGCTCAAACAGGCGTTGCTGGCTGTGTAATTGTAGAAGATGAAGTAATCCTTTGGGGACAAGTAGGAACAAATAGTGGTATAACCATTGGTAAAGGAGCTGTAGTTTTAGGGCAAACTGGAGTCACAAAATCAATTGTTGGTGGAAAAACATATTTTGGTACGCCAATAGAAGAATCTCGTAAAAAATTAAAAGAAATTGCAGAAATAAAGCAATTATTAAAAAAACAAAAAAATTAAATATTATAATAACTAAAATATAATATTTTACATTTGTAATAGTTCAATATAGTTAATTAAAAAAAAAACAGTTCAATGAGCGTATTAGTAAATAAAAATTCGAATATTATTGTTCAAGGATTTACAGGTAGTGAAGGTACTTTCCATGCTACTCAAATGATTGAATATGGTACAAATGTGGTTGGAGGTGTTACACCAGGTAAAGGAGGTCAAACTCATTTAAATAAACCAGTTTTTAATACTGTTCAAGATGCTGTTGATAAAGTTGCAGCAGATACCTCTATTATATTTGTACCGCCAGCTTTTGCAGCAGATGCAATTATGGAAGCGGCAGCAGCTGGAATTAAAGTTATTATTTGTATAACTGAAGGTATTCCTGTAGCAGATATGGTAAAAGTGAAGGCATATATTGCTCATAAAAATTGTAGATTAGTTGGTCCAAATTGTCCAGGTGTTATAACTCCAGATGAAGCAAAAGTTGGAATTATGCCAGGATTTATCTTTAAAAAAGGTAGAGTTGGAATTGTTTCTAAATCTGGAACATTAACATATGAAGCTGCTGATCAGGTTGTTAAAAAAGGTTATGGAATTTCTACAGCAATTGGAATAGGTGGAGATCCTATTATTGGAACAACAACAAAAGATGCTGTGGAATTATTAATGAATGATGATGAAACTGATTGTATTGTTATGATTGGTGAAATTGGTGGTCAGTTAGAAGCAGAAGCTGCACGTTGGGTTAAAGCCAATGGAAATAAAAAACCTGTGATTGGTTTTATTGCTGGGCAAACAGCACCTAAAGGTAGAACAATGGGACATGCAGGAGCTATTGTTGGTGGAGCAGATGATACAGCACAAGCTAAAATGGCTATTTTAAAAGAAAATGGAATTCATGTTGTTAATTCGCCTGCAAAAATTGGTGAAAAAGTTGCTGAAATTTTAGGATAGAAATAATTTATAGATGAAATATAAAGCCTTCGAAATATATCGAAGGCTTTTTTTGTTACATAATTTTAAAAATTATATATTAATATTGTAAGTTTTAAAATATATAACTACTACTTCAAAAATAATTTTAATGAAAAAAATACTTTCTAAAAATAATATTTCAAACCTAATATTTATACTAGTTTTAGCAATGATGTTATATCCACCAACACGTGAGTGGTTTATGCGTCAAATTGCATTTTCACCTTCAATAAATAATTCTAGTGAAAAAGTTATAGATACTTATAATTGGGAATTAAAAGGTTTAAACACCAAAAGTATAAATTTTACAAATTTTGAAGATAAAGTAATTTTCGTAAATTTTTGGGCAACTTGGTGCCCTCCTTGTAGAGCAGAAATGCCTATAATTCAAAAACTTTATGATGATTATAAAGATAAAATTTCATTTGTATTTGTAACTGCTGAAAATTGGGAAACTGTAAATACGTATTTTAATAAAAATGGATACAATTTACCTGTATACAATTCCTTAAGTAGTCCTCCTCAGCTTTTTTTAGAAACAAATAGTATTCCGGCTACTTATATTATAAATTCAAAGGGAATTGTTCTTGTTAATAAAACGGGTGCAGCAGATTGGAATAGTTCAAAAATTAGAAATTTATTAGATGAATCAATAAAAAATAAATAGTAGGTGTAGCGTTTTTAATTCTTTTAACGTAAAGATTATATAGATAAAATTTAAAGTATAATTTTAACTGAATTTAAACATGAGAAAATACTTATTATTGTTTGTGATTTTAGTGACTTTCAATAGCTGTAACAATGCTGATTGTGCACTTTATGCAACGGGCCCTCCAATTACTTATATTGAATTAGTAGATAGTGACACCGGTGAAAATATATTTACCTCTGGAACTTATCAATATTCAGATATTGAAGTAATTAACGATAATAATGAACCTGTTACTTTTGATTTTATAAATGAAAATGATTACAATATTATTAGGTTTATTCCATATACATACTCCAATTCAAATACGGTATTTATTAAATTAGATGATACTATTAATATTAAAGTCACATTTGATATTAAAAAAATTGAGACGGAGTGCTATACAAATTATTATATTGAAAATTTAGTTGTAGAAAATTATCCATCTGAACTTAATGTTAACACAGGATTGTTAATTATAAAAGTTTAAGCTTTTAAGAGAATTAAAACTAAATTTGTTAACGCATCATAAAATCATATATAATGAATATTATAAATTATAAATCATTTTTAAAAATTTTCATTTTATTTATATTTTTTTCTTGTAGTAATTCAGATGAAAGCGTTGCTTTTGATGAATTTTCAAGTAATTTGTCTGCTTCAAATGTAATTTTAAGAATAAATAAAACATTTTTTGACGAGATCAACAATAATAGAATTAATAATATTTCGGAAGGTGATTATATTAAAGTAAATAGTGGGAAAAAAAATGGCGATTTTATAGAATTATCTGTTTCATATAGTGGCGGATGTAAATTACATAATTTCGAAATTATTTGGGATGGTGTAGTATACACAAATAATCCTTGCAATATGAATTTTCTTTTGGTTCATAATAGTAATAACGATAGCTGTGAAGCTTATGTTACAGAAACTATTATTATAAATTTAAAAGAATTATTAGGTGATGTTACTTACAGTAGCGATTGTAGTTTTAATATTTTTGACACCTATAATTTAACAAATACTCCTACAATTAAAATATAAAAGAGTAAATAAACGAAATAATTATGCTGTAGGAATTTAACTAATTTGGAACCTAAAATAAGTAAAGATATCCTTGTTAACAAGCTCTTAATTGAGTGTGAAAAAGGAAACGTATTACATCAAGAAATGTTGTATAAGCATTTTTACGGGTATGCTTTAACTATTTGCAGGTTGTATTCATACTCAAATGATGAGGCTGTCAGTATTTTAAATGATAGTTTTTTAAAAATTTTTGAAGCAATTCAAAAAAAACAATATAATAAAGATTTATCTTTTAAAGGCTGGTTAAGAAAAATACTCATAAATACCGCAATTGATTATTATAGAAAAAATTTTAAGCATAATAATCACCTTGATATAAATGATGTAGTTTATATTGAAACTGACGAAACAAATGCAATAAGTAATTTACAAGCTGAAGATATTTTAAACCTATTAGATAAACTACCAGAATTACATAGAATTGTGTTTAATTTATATGAAATTCAAGGCTATAGTCATCAAGAAATAGCCGAACAATTATCCATTGCAGAAAGTACTTCAAGGGTTTTTTTAACAAGAGCAAAAACAAAGTTAAGAGTTTTAATAAATAAAAACTTTTAGGATTAATGAATAAAGATTTTGATAAAATAATAAGTGATAAAATTAAGGCTACTTTAGACAACCAAAATGTGCCTTATAATGTAGAACATTGGAAAATGTTACTTGCCAAAAAAGAAAAGAACAAGAAAAAGGGTTTTATTTTTTGGCGTGTTGCTGCTATTTTAGTGTTTTTATTAGTAGCTGGAGGTTATATTCATTTTTTTAATACAACATCAAATTTTGAAAAATCAGCAGAACCCCAATTAATATTAGATACAAAAACGGATTCTTTAAAAAGTGATTCTTTAAACTTAAAAAAAGGAATATATATAACTTCAAGTATAAAAGATACAACAAATAAGAAAAATGATAAATACAAAAAATCTGATAAATTATTAAAAAGTACCTCAAAGCAAATTAATTCAATTAACACGTTTATTGGAAAGAATAAAATAGCTACAAATAAGCCAAAATTTGAAAATTCTATAAAAACATATGCTAGTACATTAGATGAATTGATGGATACTTTAAGTATAAAATCTGATGCTATTTTTGAATCTAGTTTAATTTTAGAAAAAAGAGAATCAATTATAGTTCAACAAGATTCAGTTGTTGCCAAGAATGAATTTCTTGTAGCGCTTGAGTCACTTAAAAACATTGAAGAGGAGCAAGATAAAAAAGATTCAAACAAGAATATTAAAATTGGATTAGGCGTTGCTCCAATTTTTAATTATACATCAGAAAATAACAATTCTACAACGGGCTTGGCTGGAGGATTTTCAATAGATTATGCAATTTCTAATAAGTTTGAAATTTCTACAGGAATTTTATATTCTAGTCAGAAATTTGATTTAAATAAAGGTTCAAATTATTTAAAGGATGCCGTTAGTCGCTCAAATTCAAGTCAATTAACAGAAAAAAATGCAACTTTTGAGGGAGTTGAAATTCCAATAAATATAAAATATAATTTTTCTGTTGATGATAAAAATATTTTTGTTTCTGTTGGTTTTTCATCAACATCTAGTTTTAATGAAAATACAGAATCTAAATATATACTTAATAGTACAACTCAAACAAAAACAAAAGACGCTTTAGGAAATAATATTGTAAAGTATGAATTGTATCAAGTAGATAAAACTATTTTAACACCAAACACTTCTAATGTATTTAATTTTGCTAATATAATTAATGCTTCGTTAGGAATTGACATACCTACAAAAAATAATCAATCTATAATAATTGAACCATATTTAAAGTATTATGTTAGTCCTGTTTCACAACAAAAAGTGGATGTTTTAGGCGCTGGAATTCATTTACGCTATATTTTTATATTTAAAAAAAATATTTAAATCCTTCTGTAGCGTTTTATAATTCTTATTCGTATAAGTAAGTATAGGTTATAAACTTTTAGTGCAATTTAAAGGTTTAATGTAAAATCTTCATGCTTATTCTATATTGAATAAGCATAGATTTTACAAAATATAAATTCTAAAAACAGCAACCATTAAAAATTCAAAGATGAAAAAAAGTAGTTCAATTTTATTAGTAACCATATTATTATTTATTGCGGGTTGTAGCAATGATATTTCAACAAGTGATGATTTATTGTCTTCTGATGTATATGGAGAAGCGAGTGGAGGAAGTCCTGAAGGAGGACAGGGAAATCAGTCTGGTTTAGTATCAGCAGGAGAGTGGAATGATTTAAATAATTGGAGCTTTTGGAATAATTTATTAAATGGACAAGAGTATTCAAAAAATCCTGAATACTGGGGTTTTTACACAAATAATAGAATTTCTGTAAGTGTAAAATTTAATACGATACCAGCTGTAAATGTAAAAGTAGCTGTTAAAAAAAATCAAGATGTAATTTGGGAAAGTTATACCGATAATTTTGGAACTGCTGAATTATGGATTGGACTATTTCAAAAGGAAAACACTATAGATTTAACTAATTATAAATTATTTGTAAATGATGAAGAAGTTTCAGTTCCGTTAAAATTATTTAATGATGGGATAGTTTCAGTCCCAATTAATTCCACACAAAATATTTCAAATAAAGTAGAATTAAGTTTTATTGTAGACGCTACAGGGTCTATGAGTGATGAACTTGAGTTTTTAAAAGATGATTTAAAAAGCGTAATTCAAAAGGTTAAAAATGGAAATTCAGCATTAAATATATTTACATCAACAGTGTTTTATAGAGATGAAGGTGATGATTATTTAATTAAAAGTTCGGATTTTACGAATGACATTTCTATTACACAAAATTTTATAAATCAGCAAAGTGCGAATGGAGGAGGAGACTTTCCAGAAGCAGTTCATACGGCATTAAATCAAGCAATTAATAACTTACAATGGTCGGTTGATTCAAAAACGAGAATAGCCTTTCTTTTACTAGATGCACCACCACATTATGAACCACAAATTATTGATGCCATTCAAAATTTAATTAAAAAAGCAGCACAAAAAGGTATTAAATTAATTCCTGTAACAGCAAGTGGGATTGATAAAGAAACAGAGTTTTTAATGCGATTTTTTTCCATTTCTACTAATGGCACTTATGTTTTTATTACCAATCATAGTGGGATTGGGAATGATCATATAGAAGCAAGTGTTGGAGACTATGAAGTTGAAACTTTAAATGATTTAATGGTACGTCTAATTAATAAGTACTCTGAGTAATTATTGTATAACTATGATATATTAAAAACCCAGTTTGATAATTTCAAACTGGGTTTTAATGTGCTTTAAAGCGAGTTAAGATGAATAAATACCGTAACGTCTAAATCTATCCCATTGTAATCTTTTAGTGTTTGAAAAATTTACTAAATGAACTTGTTTAGTATTTTCTTGTGGTAAGTTTTGATTTAAAGTTTTCATAATAAGTAGTTTTAATTATTTTTTGTTTACTTAAATGACGACAATAAAACAAAAATGTTACGCTATTATGTATAACATAGTACTAAATTAACGAAAATTTAACTAATGTGTTAGTATTTAACATTTTAATGTTAATAAAATCTTAAGAGTTTTGTTTAACTCCTTCAAATATTTCATTTAAAGTTTCAATTATTATATTGCAACCTTTATAAATTTCATCCTCAGAAATAGTAAGAGGAGGAGATATTCTTACTGCTTTTCCTTCAAATAATAACCAATATAATAATAATCCTTTTTCTAAACATTTTAAAATAACTTGAGAAGCCATTTCACTAGATTCAACCATTGCTGCCAACATTAATCCTTTTCCTCTAATTTCAGTTATTAACGGATGAACTAATAATTTTCTAAATAAAGATTCTTTTAAAGCAATTTCATCTAAAATATTAGAATTTAAAAGTTCCTTTAAATTAGCCAAAGCAGCTGCAGCTATTACAGGATGTCCACCAAAAGTAGTAATATGTCCTAACTTTGGATGTTCCTTTAAACAACTCATTATTGTATCGGAAGAAATAAATGCACCAATTGGCATTCCACCACCTAAACCTTTGCCAGTTACAATTATATCAGGAACTACGTTGTAATTTTCAAAACCAAATAATTTTCCTGTTCTACCAATGCCAGATTGAATTTCATCTAAAATTAAAAGAGCTCCAACTTCTTCACATTTTTCTTTAACAATTTTTAAATAATCATTTTCAGGTTGAATAAAACCAGCACCTCCCTGAATTGTTTCAAAAATTACAGCAGCGGTTTTTGTTGTTATTTTTGAAATATCTTGTAAGTTGTTGAATTCAACAAATTTAATACCAGGGACTAAAGGTCTGAATGCGCTATTTTGTTCTTCTGCACCACAAACACTCATAGATCCTTGAGTATTTCCATGATATCCATTTTTTGCAGCAATTATTTCACTTCTACCAGTATATCTTTTTGCTAATTTTAAAGCACCTTCCGTAGCTTCTGTTCCTGAATTTGTTAAATAGGTTGTGCAAAGGTTTTCTGGTAAATTATCTGCTAAAAGCTTGCATAAATTTAATTGTGGCTGTTGAATAAATTCGCCATAAACCATTACATGTGTATATTTATCAACTTGATTTTTAATGGCTTCTGAAATTTTAGGATGGTTATGACCTAAAGTGTTTGCGGAAACTCCAGCTATAAAATCTAAATAGCTTTTATTATTTACATCATATACATAACATCCTTTAGCTGAAGCAATTTCTATTGCCAATGGGTAAGGACTTGTTTGTGCTTGATATTTTAAAAAATCTTTTTTCAATTTTCAGTATTATTGTTTTATAATTTTTGCAGCATTCTTTTTAGGAATTATATCATCATCCTTGTCATGTATAAAAATATCTTCCATTTTTTTTGGTCGTTCTGTTTCTCGCCAAATAAAACCTTTTAACAATTTATCTTTTTCTAAAAAAAGTGATGGTGGATACGTTTTTCCATCTGCTTTAATATTAAAATCTATAGTTTCAATTTCATTATTATTCATGGTAATAAATATACTTTTACTACTCTGCATTTTTGAAATACCTATTAAAACTTGAGCTTCATCTCTCATATAATAAATAACTTCACTATTTCCAACATCGTTCAGGGTTTTTAAATTATTATTCTCAAATTTCCCATACATGTTTTTACCTTTTAACTGACTGAATCCAGCGGAATCTTTTTGAATCATAAAGGCATTATTTAGCACTTTTAAAGAATCTAATTGTTCTGTTTTAGCATTGGATATAAAGTGTATAGTATCTCCAGTAATTTGATTTCCTTGTGCCCACATTACTGGGTTTCGTAATAATTTTGTTAAACCTGTTTTTTCATTTGTAATTAACGAATCACATTTACCTTGTAAATCAACTTTAAAAAACTTCACTTTATTAAAGGCTCGTACAATACGCTCATCAACCTTACCAGTAACCATTAATTTATTTCCATGGATATATAATGAATCTTTCTCTACTAATGATATTGCTACAGCTTTATCGGTTATATAAACAGAGTCTTTTAATTTGTAATATTCTGCATAACCACCTTTAATTACTGAACTGTTTGCAGTATCTAACACCTTTATATTTCCAGTTGCAGACGCAAATTCTTTGTTTTTATTGTAGTACAGACTATCTCCAGAAATAATTCTATCTTCATAATATATTTTAGAATTTTTTAAGAAGTGTGAAATATTGG
Source organism: Lutibacter sp. (assembly GCF_016342705.1). Classification (GTDB taxonomy): domain Bacteria; phylum Bacteroidota; class Bacteroidia; order Flavobacteriales; family Flavobacteriaceae; genus Lutibacter. The sequence continues at coordinate 32,087 of NZ_JAEINV010000015.1, forward strand.
TTTTTGAATTATGATGTCCATTTTCTGTATAAATGGAGTTTTTATCATTTGTTATTGTTGAAGGACCCGTTAAATCAGCAATTCCAGTATAGGTGTTATAATCTAATTGGTTTGTTTTTAAGTTACTTTCTTTATTTTTTACTTCAACGTTTGTAAAAGCCTGAAATTTTTTTGTCTGCAAATAATAATGTCCAATTTTACTAGTTAAAACATTGGTAGTATCTTTTATTTTTCCTCCAGAAACATAATGCAACAGTTGTTTTTCTCTGTCAAATTTTAAAGTATCAGTTTCTAAAGTCATCATAGGATCTTTCAACACAACTTTACCCCAAGAGGTTGCAAACTTTTTATTTCCGTCATAATCAACATATTTACTGTATTGTACAACGGTATCTCCTTGATTCATTATTACATTTCCTAAAGCTTTTACCAATTTTAATTCTTGATAAATATATGCTTTATCACAGCGTAACGTAGCGCCATCATGTTCAACAAAAACATTACCGATAGAAACTGTTGCTCCAGGATATTGGGGGTCAGTATAGGTATTATCTGCCTGAAGAATTTTAATTTTTTTAGTTTGAGAATAACCAATACTAAAAATAATTAAAAAAGTAAGAAAAATAAGTTTTTTCAAATTATAAATATTTAGAGGCAAATTTAATTAAAACTTAAATTTGAATATTATAAATGTACGTTAAAAAAAAAGCTTCAAATTTTTGAAGCTTTTTTTTTAATGTTATCTCATTATTGTTTGTTTCCTGTCTGGTCCAACAGAAACAATTTTTACTGGAACTTCCACAAAGTCTTCAATAAATTTAATATACTCTTTTAATTCCTTTGGAAGTGTTGCTTCTGAAGTCATACTAGTTAAATCTTCTTTCCACCCTTTAAATTCAGTATAAATAGGAGTAACGTTATGTTCTTCAATATTATAAGGTAAATGACTTACTTCAGTTCCTTTGTAATTATATGATGTACAAGCTTTTAAAGTATCAAACCCAGATAGAACATCACCTTTCATCATCATTAATTGTGTAACTCCATTTACTTGAACAGCATATTTTAAAGCTACTAAATCTAACCAACCACATCTTCTTGGTCTTCCAGTTGTAGCGCCAAACTCCATTCCAACTTTAGACATTGTAGCTCCATCTTCATCAAATAATTCAGTAGGGAATGGGCCAGATCCAACTCTAGTTGTGTATGCTTTAAAAATACCAAATACATCTCCAATTTTATTTGGAGCAACACCTAAACCGGTACAAGCACCAGCGGCAGTTGTATTTGAAGATGTTACATATGGATATGTTCCAAAATCAATATCTAATAAAGATCCTTGAGCACCTTCAGCTAAAATTGTTTTATTATTTTTAATAGCATTATTCAAATATTCTTCACTATCAATAAATGTTAATTGCTTTAATACATCAATAGCTTCACAAAATTCAGCTTCAAGTTCTTCTAAATTATATTGAATATCTACATTAAAAAAGTCAATCATTTTAATGTGTTTTTCAGTTAACGCAGCATATTTATCTTTCCAATCATCTAATTCTAAATCTCCAACACGCATTCCATTTCTACCCGTTTTGTCCATATATGTTGGGCCAATTCCTTTTAAAGTAGAACCAATTTTGGCTTTTCCTTTTGAAGTTTCACTTGCTGCATCTAATAAACGATGCGTTGGTAAAATTAAATGTGCTTTTCTTGAAATTAATAGTTTAGTTTTAAAATCTAAATTAAATTGAGCAAGATTTTCTAATTCTTTTTTAAAAATTACTGGATCAATAACCACACCGTTTCCAACAACATTTACAGCTTCTTTATGAAAAATTCCTGAAGGAATTGTATGTAAAACGTGTTTGTGTCCATCAAAAATAAGTGTGTGTCCTGCGTTTGGACCGCCTTGAAAACGAGCAATTATGTCATAGTTTTTTGTAAGAACGTCTACAATTTTACCTTTACCTTCGTCTCCCCATTGAAGTCCTAATAATAAATTTACAGCCATGTTGTTTTATATAATATGTTAGTTGTTTTGTTTTTTTGTTCCGTAGAAATAAAGTGAATGATTATGAATATCAATATTGAAAGTTTCTTCAATAGCTTTTTTAATAATTTGAATTCGTGGATCACAAAATTCAATTACTTCACCTGAATCCGTTAAAATAATGTGGTCATGTTGTTTGTCAAAATATGATTTTTCGTAATGTGCTTGATTTTGACCAAATTGATGCTTTCTAACTAAACCAGATTCTAATAATAATTCAATAGTATTGTAAAGCGTAGCTCTACTAACTCTATAATTTTTATTTTTCATTTGAATATATAAAGATTCTATATCAAAATGATGGTTTAGGTCATAAATTTCTTGTAAAATAGCAAAACGTTCTGGTGTTTTTCTATGGCTATTTGCTTCCAAAAAATTCACAAAAACGTTTTTTACAATTTTCTGATTATCATTACTCATATATTCAACTTTTTAGGTTGTGGCACTAAACAACAAAGTTACTTCTTATTTTTTAAAATTAAACTAGAAAAAAATCATATTTATTAACGTTTAATTGTTTATAAATTAATGTTTATAAATTCTGTCTACAGAATCAATTCCTTCAATTTTTTTAATGCTATCACTTAATTTTTGCAACTGACTTTTATTTTGAACGCTTACTGTAATTTTTCCATCAAAAATGCCATCTATACCTGATATATTTAAACTTAAAATATTTACACTCATGTTTTTTGAAATAATTTGTGTTATTTCATTCACCATTCCCACATGGTCAACTCCATGAATTTTTAAAATTACTTTAAATTCTTGTTTAGAAGAATCAATCCATTTGGCTTGAATAATTCTATATGCATAATTTGCCTGTAAACTTATAGCGTTTGGACAATCTTTTTTATGCACTTTTATTCCATCATTAATAGTTACAAATCCAAAAACTTTATCTCCAGGTATAGGGTTGCAGCAAGGAGACATTTTAAAATCTAAACGTTCTTCTTCACTACCAAAAACTAAAGAATCATATTTATCAACAATTTCATCTTTGTCTACAGCTTCAGGATTCTGAGCACTTCTTTTTATTCTATTTTTAAAGAAATTTACAAATGCATTGTTTCTATGTGAAACAAAATCTTTTAATTCATTATTATCAATAGAACCGTTACCCATTCTATAAAATAAATCTAAGCTTGTTTTTAGTTTAAAGAAAACCACCAATTCATTAACTACTTTTTCATTTAAAGTGATTTTTAAATGTCGAAGTTTTCTAGTTAAAACTTCCTTTCCTTCTTCAGCTATACTTTTTTGTCCTTCTTTTAGCGCACTTTTAATACGTGTTCTTGCTCTTGCTGTTACAACAAAATCTAACCAACCAACGTTTGGTTTTTGATTTTTTGAAGTAATTATTTCTACCTGATCACCACTAAATAATTCTTGGCTTATTGGTTTTAATTTTCCATTTATTTTAGCTCCTCTACAGTTCATACCTACTTGGGTATGAATTGAAAAAGCGAAATCTAAAGCAGTTGCATTTTTTGGCAACGCTTTTAATTCTCCGTTTGGAGTGAATATAAATATTTCCTTCGCGTATAAATTTAACTTAAAGTCCTCAACAAAGTCAATAGCGCTACTATCTTGATTTTCAAATGTTTCCTTAATTTTATTTAACCAATTATCTAATCCGCTTTCTCGTTCATTTTGGTTTTTATATTTGTAATGAGCAGCATATCCTTTTTCGGCAATTTCATCCATTCTTGAAGATCTAATTTGAACTTCAACCCATTTACCTTGCGGTCCCATAACAGTAATGTGTAACGATTCGTATCCTGTAGATTTAGGTTGACTAATCCAATCTCGCATTCTACTTGGGTTGGGCCTAAAGTGATCTGTTACAATAGAATATATTTTCCAAGCATCAAATTTTTCATTTTTTTCAGATGATTTATAAATAATTCTAATAGCAAATTTATCGTAAATTTCTTCGTAAGAAACTCCTTGAGAAAGCATCTTTTTTCGGATAGAATAAATAGATTTTCTTCGTCCTTTTATAAAATAATCAAAACCTTCTTTATCTAGTGCTTCTTTAATAATGCTTGAAAAACCCTCAATGTATTGATCTTGTAAATCTTTATTTAACCTTATTTTATCTTGAATTTCACCGTAAACCTCAGGTTCTGTATATTTTAATCCTAGGTTTTCTAATTCTGTTTTAATATTATATAAACCTAAACGATGTGCTAATGGTGCATAAATGTAGAGTGTTTCAGAAGCAATTTTTAATTGTTTATCAGTTGGCATTGCATCCATTGTTTGCATATTATGCAATCTATCCGCAATTTTAATTAAAATAACGCGTACATCATCGTTTAAAGTAAGTAACATCTTTCTGAAATTTTCTGCTTGCACAGATGCATCCTGATCTTTCTTTAAATGTGATATTTTCGTTAATCCATATACAATTTTAGCTACACTCTCACCAAATAAGCGCTCAATGTCTTCAGTGGTATAATCCGTATCTTCAACAACATCATGCAGTAATGCTGAAACAATAGATGTAGTATCTAATCCAATCTCATACGCTACAATTTTAGCAACAGCTATTGGATGATAGATATAAGGTTCACCAGTTTTTCGTCTTTGAGAGCTATGTGCTTCCACAGCCATATCAAAGGCTTTTCTAATTTCCTTTTTATCTTCATCAGTAAAAGTTTGATAAGCGCCTTGTAAAAGGTCTTTATAACGCCTAGCAATCTCTTTATTTTCTTCTTCGGAGCTAATAGTGTATGCCATGTTTTAAAAATAATACTTTAAACCAATTAAACAATGCCTAACAACTATTTTTTTAAATTTAAAATACGTTGCAATAAAGTTGGGTGTGAATAGTGAAATTTCACATAAAAACTATCTGGAGTTAAATTACTCAGACTATTTTTTGATAATTTTTTTAATGCTGAAATTAATGAATTTCCGTTAAAATTATTTTTAGCATAATCATCTGCCTGATATTCAAATTTCCGTGATAAAATATTCATTAAAAAACCTGTTATTTCTGAAATTGGACTGTATAAAATGGTAAAAGCAATTAAACCAATATGAAAGCTTGCTTGGTCAACACCTAATGCCTGAGATAAAATTGTATTCCCTATTAGTAATGACAAAATAAACAGTGTAAATCCCATTAAAAGTAACGAAGAAAACAGATTATAAATAATATGTTTCTTTTTATAATGACCGACTTCATGCGCTAAAACAGCTACAATTTCATCAGTTTCTAAATCATTTATAAGTGTATCGTACAGCGTAATTCTTTTTTGCGAACCAAATCCAGAAAAATAAGCGTTTGCTTTTGTAGAACGTTTAGAACCATCAATCACAAAAATATTATCTATTTTAAATCCAACTTTTTTTGAAAAATTTTCAATAGCAGTTTTTAAATCTCCAGCTTCTAAAGGAGTTTGTTTGTTAAAAATAGGTACAATTAATTTTGAATAAAACAAATTCATAAAAATTGTAAAAACAGCAATTAAAGCCCACGTATATAGCCAAAAATTAGTGGTTGTTAATTGAAAAAACCACGTAATTAAGGCTAAAATTCCTCCTCCAATAATTACCATCATTAGCCAGCCTTTAATTTTATCGAAAATAAATGTTTTTAAGGTAGATTTGTTAAATCCATATTTTTCTTCAATTACAAAAGTTTTATAATATGAAAAGGGGATAGAAATTAAATCGCTCGCAAAAATTATAATACCAAAGAAAATTAATGTAATGACAATTTGATGATTAGAGATACTTTTGGCAATAGTATCTACAAATGCAAAACCATCAAAAATAAAAAATAATAGCGTAGTCAAAATAGAAAAACCACTTACAATTGTTGAAAATGCATGATTTTCTTTTTTGTATGCTTGTGATTTTTTATATTCTTCCTCATTATAAATTCCATCTAATTCTTTTGGAATAGGATCGTTAAAATGTTTTGCATTTAAATAATCTAAATACGTGTCAAAAAGATACTTAATAAGTATTATTCCAATTAACATATAAAATACTATCGTAGGGTTCATTTTTTTGTTATTTAATTAATTGTCGTTGGCGAACTCCTTCAAATAAAATAATTGCTGCACTAACTGAAACATTCATAGAATCTATGGCTCCACGCATTGGAATTATAATGTTTTTTGTGGTGTTCTTTAGCCATTCATTGGTTAAACCTGTATCTTCCGTTCCAACAACTATAGCGCTTGGCTGAGTATAATCAATAGTTTGATATTCTACAGAAGCAGTTAAAGCAGCCCCGTACATATTTATATTTTTTTGTTTTAAAAAATCGATAATTTCTTCGGTTGTTCCAGTTGCAATATTTATGGTAAAAATACAACCTACACTGCTTCTTATAATGTTTGGATTGTACATATCCGTTTTTGGATTTGCAATTAAAACAGCATCAATTCCTGCAGCATCTGCTGTACGTAATAAAGCTCCAATATTTCCAGGTTTTTCAGGTGCTTCAGCCACTAAAATTAAAGGGTTTTTAGTTGTTAGTTGAAGCTCTTTTATTGAAAGGTTTTTAAATTTTACAACAGCAATTACGCCTTCTGTGGTATCGCGAAGCGCTAATTTTTTATATACGTCACTTGAAATTTCTATGATTTCAATATCATTATTAGTTAAAATGTCAACTAATAATTCTTCTTTTAAAATTGAAGTGTCAATTAGCAAATTTTCAATTATATAACCTCCTTTTAAGGCTAAAATAATTTCGCGTAAGCCTTCAACCAAAAAAGTTTGATTTTTTTTTCTTGTACGCGATTTTTCCTTTAGTTGTACTAATTCTTTTATATATGAATTTTGAGTACTTGTAATCACTTTTTTCATACTGCAAACTTAATTTAAATTGCTTATAATTCGTTATTTTTATAGTAATTTACAAGTAGTACTACCATTTTACTGTAGCTTTTAATTCCGTCTTCTTGATTGTTCGCTTTTAAAAAATTATCATAAAAAATTTCGAAATATTTTTCAGACCAATTTTGATATAATTCCCAAAAATCTTGATTTTGTTGTAAATCTTTTAAAATTCCAACATTTAGTAGCGCTTTTAATTCTTCAAACTTTTCTGGACTAGTATAAAATAGTTCATTTAAACAATAACGCAACGCATTTAAATAGGCGCCATATTGAAAATATTTGTCAGATGAATTAATGCCCGCCAAATAACCAACAAAATTAGCTTCGCTTTCTGGTCCAATTCCAATTTGATGCGCCAATTCATGACAAACCGTTGCTGTATATGTGTTTTTTGGAATTAAATAATTAACCTGAGCTTCATTAGTAAACGGATTTAAATAGCCTGCAAAACCCATATAAGCTAAAGGAACACTAAATAAGGAACTTTTAACATGTAACTTTTGATGTTTGAAATCAGGAAGGTTTTGCTGAAACTCATTATAAACTAAATAAGATTTCTCTCTAATTTCCTTTTTAGTAGCTGGGTTATCAATTAAAATAGTATCATTTTTTGTGATTGAAATATGAGTTTCATTCAGTTTTGTAATTAATCGTTTTGTGAAAAGCTCTAAATCATTAGAAGAGTAGGGTTGAATGTCAATTTTTAATTTTTCTGAAATACGGATTCTATAATAATTTAAACCCCAATTAAAATGAAATACAAAAAATACTATTGAAATAATTGCGCCAAGTTTCCATAAACTCTTCTTAGCATTAAAAGTTTTCTTTTTAATTGAATTTACCAGTTGTTTAATCAAATAAAGAATTAATAGTAAGTACAAAATATCTCCTATTGAAAAAGGAATCCAGCCCAATAAAAATTGATAAATTTTATTTAAAAATACATATAACCCGTTAGAATAAAACCTTTCAATATAATTTGGAAATTTGCTAATTAATTGTACAAATGCCCATTGCATAACTAATAAAAGGACTAAAATTTTAGATATTTTTTTTTGTTCCATAATTCAAAAATAATGAATTAAAAAAGAGTTTCACATAAAAATAGTTATTAACAATTAACCTACTTTTCAACAAAATATGTGTAAAAAATATTAAAAAAACAATGTTTATTCACCTATTAAAATTTACATTTGCTTTTGTTGAAATAGAAAAAATATTGCGCTAATTTTTAGCATAATATTTTGTATATTAAGCAATATAAATAGAAGTTAAATTCAGTTAAAAGTTAAAAATATCTAGTGAAAAATTTACAACCTATTCCATCAAAATCCCTAAAGAAAAGTACTGTTATTAGCCTTGAAAAAGGTAAAATTCCTCCGCAAGCTATTGAATTAGAGGAAGCTGTATTAGGAGCTATGATGATTGATAAAAAGGGTGTTGATGATGTAATTGATATTTTACATCCTGAAGCTTTTTACAAGGAAGGGCATCAATTTATTTATGAAGCTATTTATTCACTATTTCAAAATTCCGAACCTACCGATTTATTAACGGTTTCAAATCAATTGCGAAAAACAGGGCATTTAGAAGTGGCTGGCGGCGATTTTTACTTGGTTGGTTTAACTCAAAAAGTTTCATCTTCTGCACATATTGAATTTCACGCTCGAATTATTCTTCAAAAATATATTCAACGCAAGTTAATTTCTATTTCTTCTGAAATAATTGAAGAATCTTATGATGAAACTGTAGATGTTTTTGATTTATTAGATTCTGCTGAAACCAAACTATTTGAAGTTACGCAAGGAAACTTAAAAAAAGGTTCTGAAGACGCTCAAGGATTAGTAAATCAGGCGATTAAAAAAATTCAAGAAATTTCTAATAAACAAGGAATGAGTGGTATAGCCACTGGTTTTACACGTTTAGATGAATTAACTTCGGGTTGGCAACCTTCAGATTTGGTAATTTTAGCTGCACGTCCTGGTATGGGGAAAACTGCGTTTGTAATGTCTATGGCAAAAAATATGGCGATAGATTTTGATGAACCTGTTGCAATATTTTCGTTAGAGATGTCGTCAGTTCAGTTAATAACACGTATGATTTCTAGTGAAACTGGAATTTCTTCAGGAAAATTAAGAAAAGGAAATTTAGAACCACACGAATGGGAACAATTAAACGTAAAAGTAAAAAACTTATCGAAAGCTCCTATGTTTATTGATGATACACCTTCTTTATCAATTTTTGATTTACGTGCAAAAGCACGTCGTTTAGCATCACAACATGGTATAAAAATTATAATTATTGATTATTTACAATTAATGACTGCTGGAACTTCTCAAAAAGGAGGAGGGAATAGAGAACAAGAAATTTCTACTATTTCTCGAAATTTAAAAGCACTTGCCAAAGAATTAGCAATTCCGGTTATTGCACTTTCTCAGTTATCTCGTGCTGTTGAAACACGTGGAGGAAGTAAAAGACCATTGTTATCAGATTTACGTGAATCTGGAGCAATTGAGCAAGATGCGGATATTGTATCGTTTATTTACCGTCCTGAATATTACGGACTTACAGAGTGGGATGATGAAGAAAGAACTCCTTGTGAAGGGCAAGCTGAGTTTATTGTTGCAAAACACAGAAATGGAGGTTTGGATAATATTCGTTTAAAATTTACTGGGCATTTAGCACAATTTAGTAATTTAGATGAGGATTATGGAAATGAATTTCATTCTAAAATGAATAGTGCCATTTCTCAAAGTAATATTCCATCAGCAGAAGATGCTTTTGGAGCTCCTGATAATTTTGATGATGATGATGTACCTTTTTAAACTAAAAACACCGTTAAAATACATAGCTAAAACAGTATCAAACTTAAAGTTGATGCTGTTTTTTGCAATTATATGTTCTCAAAACATGTTGGCTTCATTTATTTTAATTCCTATGGATGAAGTAACGCAAACCAATCATTTAAAAGCATATGGGATTACTTATTGGTCTTTAAATCAAGGGAATAAAGCAAAATGGTTATTGAATTATGAAGGCGGTTCTTTTTTGTTAGAAGATAGTGAAGCTACCCGAAATGAATGTAAAATTAGAGGTGTTACTTTTCATGTTATTTCAGATACGCAGGCGTTAACAATTTTAGAAGAAATTAGCAGTCCTTCAAAAAATATGGAGGCCGTAGATTTAGAAAAAGCTCCAAAAATTGCGGTGTATTCTCCAAAAGATAAAATGCCTTGGGATGATGCAGTAACTATGGTTTTAAGTTATGCTGAAATTCCATTTGATGTTATTTATGATGAAGATGTTTTAGAAGATAAACTAATACTTTACGAGTGGTTACACTTACATCACGAGGATTTTACAGGTCAGTTTGGAAAATTTTATGGAAGTTATAAAACGGCGCCTTGGTACATAGAACAAAAGAAAGCGGCAGAAGAATTAGCTCAAAAATTAGGTTATAAAAAGGTTTCAGAAGAAAAATTAGCAGTTTCATTAAAAATTAGAGATTTTGTAATTGGTGGCGGATTTATGTTTGCCATGTGTTCGGCAACGGATAGTTTTGATATTTCTTTGGCCGCAGAAGGGATTGATATTTGTGAATCTATGTTTGATGGTGATCCTTCCGAAGTTGATTATCAAACTAAGTTAGATTTTAATAAAACCTTTGCGTTTAAAGATTTTACATTGGTGAGAAACCCAATGGAGTATGAGTTTTCTTCTATCGATATGACCGCAAAAAGAACTATTCAACGTACTTCAGACTATTTTTCATTACAAGAATATTCTGCAAAATGGGATCCAATTCCAACAATGTTATGTCAAAATCACACACAATTAATTAAAGGTTTTATGGGGCAAACCACTTCTTTTGATAGCAATGAAATAAAGTCTAATGTGCTGATTATGGGTGAAATTAAATCGAACAAAGAAGCGCGCTATATTCACGGAGTTAAAGGAAAAGGAATGTTCACTTTTTATGGTGGTCACGATCCGGAAGATTATCAACATAGAGTGGGAGATGCCAAAACTGAATTAGATTTGTTTCCAAATTCACCAGGGTACAGATTAATATTAAATAATGTGTTGTTTCCTGCAGCAAAAAAGAAAAAACAAAAAACTTAAAATTTGTTAATAACACGCAAATAAGTTTCTTTTATTTTTTTAGTCAAACCAACATCAAAAATGCTATTTTTGCGTTTTAAAATTTAAACTATAAAAATGTCAACTACACAACAACTGCAAGATTTTGCACAACAAGTACGAAGAGATATTGTGAGAATGGTTCATGCTGTAAATTCTGGACATCCGGGAGGTTCTTTAGGCTGTAATGAATTTTTAACGGTACTTTACCAAGATGTAATGGAATATTCTACAGATTTTACTATGGATGGTAAAAACGAAGACTTATTCTTTTTATCAAACGGTCATATTTCGCCAGTTATGTATAGTGTATTGGCTAGAAGTGGTTTTTTTCCAGTATCTGAATTGGCAACATTTAGATTGTTAAACTCTCGTTTACAAGGCCATCCAACAACACATGATGGTTTACCAGGTATTAGAATTGCTTCAGGATCATTAGGTCAAGGAATGAGTGTTGCTATAGGAGCAGCTCAGGCTAAAAAATTAAATGGTGATACCAAATTAGTATATTCTTTGCACGGAGACGGTGAGTTACAAGAAGGTCAAAACTGGGAAGCAATTATGTATGCAGCGGGTAAAAAAGTTGATAATTTAATTGCAACGGTAGATTATAATGGTCAGCAAATTGATGGATCTACAGATCACGTTTTACCTTTAGGTGATTTAAAAGCTAAGTTTGAAGCTTTTGGCTGGATTGTTTTAGAAGTTGAAAAAGGAAATGATATAGAAAGTATAAAAAATGGTTTAGCTAAAGCAAAATCATTGACTGGAAATGGAAAACCTGTGTGTATTTTATTAAAAACAATGATGGGGAATGGTATTGATTTTATGATGCATACACATGCTTGGCACGGAAAAGCACCAAATGACGCACAATTAGAAAGTGCTTTAAACCAAAATCCAGAAACTTTAGGAGATTATTAATATCAATTTTATTTTTGATATTTTATTTATAGAAGCCTCTTTCATACTTGTTTATGAAAGAGGTTTTAAATTTTAAGCTATTTATAACGCATCTTTTTAAGTTATTTGTAAGATTACAGTTATATTTACGTCTGTTCAAAAACTTTTAAAATTATTAAATGAAAATAGGTATTGTTTGTTATCCAACATTTGGAGGAAGTGGAGTAGTTGCAACTGAATTAGGAATGGCTTTGGCTAAAAAAGGACATCATGTACATTTTATAACCTATAAGCAACCAGTTAGGTTAGATTTTATTTCCAACGATATTCATTTTCATGAAGTTTTTGTAGAAGAATATCCATTATTTCAATTTCAACCATATGAATTGGCATTGTCAAGTAAAATGGTGGAAGTGGTTTTAGCTCACGAATTGGAAATTCTACACGTTCATTATGCCATTCCTCATGCATATGCTGCGTATATGGCAAAGCAAATGCTAAAAGAAAAAGGTGTTGATATTAAAGTAGTTACAACTTTACACGGTACCGATATAACATTGGTTGGTAGTCATCCAAATTATAAAACTGCGGTAGAATTTAGTATTAATAATTCGGATATTGTTACAACTGTTTCTGAAAGTTTAAAAAGAGATACTTTACGCTTATTCAACATTAGAAAAGACATAAAAGTTATTCATAATTTTATTGATTTTGAAAAATATCCTGAAATCCATTCAGAAGAATGCCAACGTAATAATATAGCGAACGAAAATGAACGTATTATTACACATATCAGTAATTTACGTCCGGTTAAAAGAGCTAAAGATGTGATTAAAATTTTCTATAAAATTCAACAAGAAATTCCTTCAAAATTATTGTTAGTTGGAGAAGGTCCAGATAGAGAAAGCATAGAAAATTTAGCAAAAGAATTAGGTATTATTGATAAAATTTTATTTCTAGGAAACAGTAATGAAGTCAATAAACTACTGTGTTATTCAGATTTATTTTTATTACCATCAGAAACTGAAAGTTTTGGGTTGGCAGCTTTAGAAGCCATGGCCGCTAGAACTCCGGTAATATCAACAAATTCAGGAGGGTTGCCAGAAGTTAATATTCAAGGAGTTACAGGTTTTTTAAGTGATGTTGGTGATACAGACGATATGGCTAAAAATGGTATCTTTATTTTAAAAGACGATAAAACACTGCAACAATTTAAACACAACGCTTTAGAACAAGCAAAACAATTTAGTATGCAAAATGTATTGCCAAGTTATAAAGAAGTTTACCGAGAAGTTGTAACGGATTGTTGTTAAGCGTTATAAAAGTCTAAAGCAGCAATTAAAAGCTCTTTTTCAACTTTACAATCTAATTTGTACTTTTCAAAATCTGAGAGTAATACAAAATTTACTTTTCCACCCACATTTTTTTTATCGTGGATTAATAAATCTAATATTGGTTGGTAATCTGAATTTTCAATAGTTACTTTTCCGTAAATTTTAATAAGAATATCTTTTATCTCATTCAATTTATTTTCAGGAAAATTCAATAATTTTTGAGAAATAAAAGTTTCAGTTATCATACCAATAATAATTGCTTCACCATGCGTAAGTTTTTCTTTAGCTTCAGATTCTAAAAAATAGGACTCCACAGCGTGTCCTAAAGTATGCCCAAAATTTAAAATTTTACGCAATCCAGCTTCTTTAGGATCTTCAGTTACAACTTCATTTTTAATTTCAATAGAGCGGTGAATTAATTTACTTATATTTTTGATTGACAATTCATTAAATGAAGTTATTTGATTCCATAATTTAACATCATAAGAGAGTCCATATTTTAATATTTCAGCTAAACCAGAGTGTAATTCTCTTGCTGAAATTGTTTCTAAATAAGTTGTGTCAATTAGTACCATTTCTGGGTCAGAAAATAAACCAATTTGATTTTTTAAAACACCTAAATCAACACCAGTTTTTCCTCCAACAGAAGCATCAACCATACTTAATAATGTAGTTGGAATATTTACAAAAGCAATTCCTCTTTTAAAGCAAGAAGCAACAAAACCACCTAAATCTGTTATTACGCCTCCTCCTAAATTAATTAATAAGCTTTTTCTATCCGCACCCAATTCGGTAAGTGCGTGCCAAACTCCTGAACAGGTATCTAAATTTTTATTTTCTTCTCCAGATTCTATTTCAATAATTTCAATAGTAGCCTTACATTCAAGTTGTTGTAGTAAAATTGGCAAGCAATTTTCATTAGTGTTTTCATCAACTAAAACAAAAATTGTTGACGGATTATAGGACGCTACAAAACCGTTTAATTTTTTGTAAGCATCTTCTTGAAAGTTAACATAGTAATTATTGGATAAAATAGGTGTCATTTTGGATAGAATTTGCGCAAAATTAAAGATAAAAAATTAAAAATATAATCACTTTGAAAACTATCTTTGTGTAAACACTTAATATAATGGAAAAATTATTTAATAATACAGAAGTTGCTTTCGCTTTAAAAACTAATTCAGAGCTAGATAGAGCTTTTTATTTGTTTGAAATGATTAAAAGAGAGCCGCTTGTTAAAATTGGAACAGCTGTAACTAAATTTGCTTTAAAAACACATCTTCCTGTTGAAGGTATTATTAGAGCTACCGTTTTTGATCATTTTTGTGGAGGAGTTACGGAACAAGATTGCATGTCTACTATTGATAAAATGTACACCAAAAATGTACATTCTGTTTTAGATTATTCTGCAGAAGGAAAAGAAGTGGAAGAACAATTTGATTTAGCAATGGAAAAAACGTTAAATACCATAAAATTTGGTACAGAACGTAAAAGTATTCCATTTGCAGTTTTTAAACCAACTGGTTTTGGGAAATTGAGCCTATATCAAAAAATAACAGAAGGAACTCCTTTATCTGCTCACGAAGAAGTAGAATGGAAGCGTGTAAAAGAACGCTATGAAATTGTAAGTAAAGCCGCTTACGAAAGAGATGTGCCTTTATTAATTGATGCTGAAGAAACTTGGATGCAAGGCGCTGCAGATGATTTAATTGAAGCAATGATGAAAAAATACAATAAAAAGAAAGTAATTGTATTTGGAACCTTGCAATTGTATCGTTGGGATAGGTTAGATTATTTAAAGGAATTGCACATCAGATCAAAAGAACAAGGCTTTAAAATAGGAATGAAATTAGTACGTGGAGCGTATATGGAAAAAGAACGTGAACGTGCCGAAGAATACGGTTATAAAGATCCTATTTGTAAAAATAAAGAAGCAACAGATAAAATGTTTGACGATGTTTTAACTTATATGTTTAAAAATATTGAAGACATGGCTATTTTTGCAGGTACTCATAATGAAGAAAGTTCATATTTATTAATGGATTTAATTGCCAAATCTGGCTTAGATAAAAATGATAAAAGAGTTTGGTTTGGACAATTATATGGAATGAGTGACCACATAAGTTATAACTTGGCAAAAGAAGGGTTTAACGTTGCAAAATACCTTCCATTTGGACCAGTTCGTGATGTTATGCCTTATTTAATTAGAAGAGCAGAAGAGAATACTTCTGTTGCAGGACAAACAAGTAGAGAGCTTAACTTATTAAAGACGGAACGTGTAAGAAGAAAAATTTAATTATAATTTATATTTAAAAAAGGAAGAGCTATTTATAGCTCTTTTTTTATGTAATTGTAAATCAGTAATTTAAATTTAAATTAATATTTATAATTTCATAGTAAAAAACAAAATAAATCAACTACTTTTGCACCTGCTTAAAAAATCAAATATGCAATCTATTAGAAACATCGCTATTATAGCCCACGTTGACCACGGTAAAACTACATTGGTTGATAAAATAATTGACCAAGCTCACATTTTAGATGAGCGTAAAGTCCGCACAGATTTATTATTAGATAATAACGATTTAGAAAGAGAAAGAGGAATCACGATTCTATCTAAAAACGTTTCTATTATTTATAAAGGTGTAAAGATTAACATTATAGATACTCCTGGTCATGCCGATTTTGGTGGTGAAGTAGAGCGTGTATTAAAAATGGCTGATGGTGTTTTATTATTAGTAGATGCTTTTGAAGGTCCAATGCCTCAAACACGTTTTGTACTTGGAAAGGCTCTAGAATTAGGGTTAACACCAATTGTTGTTATTAATAAAGTAGATAAAATAAACTGTACACCAGATTTAGTTCATGATAAAGTGTTTGATTTAATGTTTGCATTAGATGCTTCTGAAGAACAATTAAATTTTGCATCTGTTTATGGTTCTGCTAAGCAAGGTTGGATGAGTTATGATTGGAAAGAACAAACAGATAATATTATTCCTTTATTAGATTCTATTTTAGAAAACATTCCTGCAGCCCCTTATTTTGAAGGAACTCCACAAATGCAAATTACATCATTAGATTTTACATCTTTCGTAGGACGTATTGCAATTGGACGTGTTTTTAGAGGAGATTTAATTGAAAATAAAGATTATTCTCTTTGTAAGGCTGATGGAACAACTAAAAAGGTGCGAATTAAAGAACTACACACTTTTGAAGGTTTAGGAAAAGATAGAGCAGAAAATGTAAGAAGTGGAGATATTTGTTCAATTACAGGTATTGAAGGTTTTGATATTGGAGATACTATTTCAGATTTAGAAAACCCAGAACCATTGCCAAGATTAAAAGTAGATGAACCTACTATGAGTATGTTATTTACAATTAATAACTCTCCATTTTATGGCAAAGAAGGTAAATATGTTACTTCTCGTCATTTACGTGATAGATTATTTAAAGAAACTGAAAAAAACTTGGCTTTACGTGTTGAAACTACAGATTCTGAAGATAAATTCAATGTGTTTGGTCGTGGAATATTGCATTTATCAGTATTAATTGAAACAATGCGTAGAGAAGGTTATGAATTGCAAGTTGGTCGCCCACAAGTAATTATAAAAGAAATTGACGGTGTTAAATGTGAGCCTTATGAAACTTTAGTTATAAATGTACCTGAAGAATTAGCAAGTAAAGCAATTAACTTAGTTAGTTTAAGAAAAGGGGATATGTTAGTAATGGAGCCAAAAGGCGATATGCAACATTTAGAATTTGATATTCCTTCACGTGGTTTAATAGGTTTACGTAATAAAATATTAACAGCTACTCAAGGTGAAGCAATTATTAACCATAGATTACGTGGTTTTGATGCATATAAAGGCGAAATTGCCACTTCTAATAATGGAGCTATAATTTCTGCAGAAACTGGAAAAGCTACAGCTTATTCAATAGATAAATTACAAGATAGAGGGAAATTCTTTATTGACCCTAACCAAGATATTTACAAAGGTCAAATTGTTGGAGAAAACAACAAACAAGAAGATATGGCCGTGAATTTAATTAAAGGTAAAAAATTAACAAACGTTCGTAAGTCTGGTACTGATGACAGTGTTAAAATTGCACCTAAAATTGATTATTCATTAGAAGAATGTATGGAATATATTAAAGATGATGAATATTTAGAGGTTACACCTCAAAGTTTACGTATGCGTAAAATATTTTTTAGATAACACTTTATAACAATTTTAATATGTAAAAGCTCTCAATTTTTTGGGAGCTTTTTTTGTTATAACTGAGTAAAGTATTACAAAATATTATGTGAATTAACGCAACCTTTGTTACTATAATCGTTTTAAACCTTTTTAAAATATTAGGGTCAAAGAAGTAATATATTAAATAAAAGAAATAATAAATTAAAGAATTAAAATCATGAAAAATAAAATTTTAGCAATTAGCATTATTTTTACACTTTTAACAATAGGATGTTCTAATGATGACAATGATAGTATTAATGATACTATTTTAATAGAAACAACATCTGAAGAACTTAGTTTAACATCCCAGGAAATTGAGGATTTACTATTTTTAAGAGAAGAAGAAAAATTGGCAAGAGATGTATATTTATATTCATATGAAAAATACAATTTGCAAATTTTTAAAAATATTTCAAATAGTGAATCGCAACATATGAACAGTGTTCTTGAATTACTAAATGATTATAACCTTCAAGATCCTGCTTCAACTGAAATTGGAGTTTTTAACAATGAAGTATTACAAAGTATTTATAATCAGTTAGTTGAACAGTCAAGTATTTCACTTTTAGAAGCTTTGAAAGTAGGAGATAAAATTGAAGATTTAGATATAAAAGATTTAGCATTAAATGAAAACAGAACAAATAAAATAGATTTACTTTTGGTTTATGGTTCTTTAAAATGTGGCTCAAGAAACCATTTAAGAAATTTCCACAGCCAAGTGTTACAAAATAATGGAGAATATTCTCCAGAATTTATTTCAATAGAGGAGTTTATTGAAATCATTTCTTCTTCTAACGAAAAATGTGGGATTTAATAAATTTAAATATAAAATAACATGAGAAAAGTGTGTTTAATTCTTACAATTATAGGATTTATAATGGTAAGCTGTTCAAATTCAAAAAAAGATGTAAATATAATAGCTAATGAAAATGTTAGCTTTAATAGAATTGAAAGTGAAAGTTTAACACTTTTTAAGAAAAATTGCTATGCCTGCCATTCTGTTGTTTCAAAATCACATGATGAAATTATAGCTCCTCCAATGGTAGCTGTAAAAAGACGATATTTAATGTCTTACCCAAATAAAAAAGAATTTATTGAAGCCTTTACAAATTGGGCTTTAAATCCGAGTGAAGAAAATGCTTTAATGAGAGGTGCTGTAGCAAATTTTAAAATAATGCCAAAACAAAGTTTTAATAAAATTGATGTTGAAAAAATATCAACCTATATATTTGAAAATGAGATAGAAAAGCCCGTATGGTTTGAAACTCATTTTAATAATGAGCATCCAAATGGAATGGGAAACGGAAATGGAAAGGGCAGGGGAAGAGGAAAATTTTAATATAATTTTAAAAATTTATATCAATTTTAGCTTAAAATAATCTTTTAATATGTATAAAAAGTAAATATTAACCCTAATAATTGTTCTTTAAGTACTAAAATTATTAATTTATTGAAATTATTTTAAACTTTTTTTTTATGAAAACAGCTTACAATATTGAAATAACAAAAACGCTTCAAGAGCTTTTAATTATTGGTTTTTTAACAAATAATTATAATTTCAAACGTTGTAGTTCAAACTTAGTCTAAATAAATTTTACACTTTTTATTGATTTTTTTTAATCCATAAATTTGGATTATATAATAATTGTATATACATTTGATGTCTATACAACAGTAGTATAGAAAATAGTTGTCCCCCCGAAGTTGAATAAAAATGATAAAAAGGATGAGTTAAACTTACCTGGTTATACAATTAATAACATATTACAAACAGGTAACTGGATGACTGAAATCTACTCAGAGCATCTAAAACAATACGCTTTATCAATTCAACAATATCAAGTTTTACGTTCTTTGAGAGATTTAAAAGGTGAACCTACAGATTTGTTAACCCTTTCAGCACAAATGGTTAGTAAGAATAGCAACACCACACGTTTAGTTGAAAAATTAAGACTTAAGAAGTTAATATCTAGAGTGCAAAATGAAGAAAATAGGAGGAAAGTAGATATTACAATTACAGAAAAAGGATTAGTTCTACTTTCGGAAATTGATAATGTACAGCAGCAATTTGAAATGAGCTCTGTCACTAATTTAAATGAAAATGAAATTAAAACTCTCAATATATTATTGGAAAAATTAAGAAATAAATAAACCCCAAATAAGATTATTATTTTTAACTATTTACACCCCTAAATAGTTGAAAATTTAATCTGATAAATTAGTAAGAATAGTAAGAATTAGAATTAATGTAAGAATTAATGAAAAAGTAAATCAACCCCAAGTACTCTAAGAGGTAGTTGCACTGTAGTCACATACTTATTTAAAGTGATCCGAAAATGCTTTAAAAAGTTAGATGGTTAGTAAGAACTTTGTTTCTGCCTCTTTTTTTTAAAATTAAATGAATGTAAAGAAAAAAAATCAACCCCAAACACAAGCCAAAACCCCAAAGACATGAATATATCTTCATTAATCTACCCAAGATTTTTAATTTGTACTATAACCCAAAATAGTAGCAAAAATTTAAGAAAAAATAAAATTTCAACTTTATTTGAATATATAAGTGTTCAACCTATTTGGAATTTAACAATTACACCAATCGTTTTTTTTCAAAAGTTATTTCTGCAAAATTTTTGCGGCCGTAAACTATTTATCAACATTCACTTATCCCCACAACGGTAATAATAACGATAATATTTACGGTCGCTTTTTCATTATAATAAATTAACCCCTTTTAAACCCCAAAAAATGAATTTTTTAAAATTTAACCTCGCGCTATTAATTGTAGCTGTTTTAACAATGTCATCATGTGCTTCTGAAGATGACGGAATTTATTTCGATAAAGTAAATGAAATCACAGAGTTAAAAATTGAATATTCTGAAATTGAACTAGAAATTTTAGATTTAGTGAATAATTATAGAATTGAAAATGGCCTAAATCCATTGAAAAAATTAGATTTTATTTCAACTATTGCAAAGACTCACACAACTTATATGCTTGAAACAGGGTTAGTTAATCATGATTTTTTCTATGAAAGAAATGAAAAATTAGTAACCCTAGTAGGAGCCAAAAATGTTGGAGAAAATGTAGCTTATGGATATACTTCAGCACAAGGTGTATTTGAAGCCTGGTTAAATAGTGAGCATCATAGAGAGATTATAGAAAATGACAGTTATACACATTTTGGTATTTCAACGGAATGTAATATGAATGGAAAAAATTATTTTACTCAAATGTTTATTAATAAATAACTAAAATTCAATTATTATGGAAACAGTTAAAGACAAAAAAAACATGCAGGATACTAAACAAGCCTGTAAAGTTATAAATGTATTAACTCCTTATTTTGAATATAAAAATAAAAAAGGTAATACAATTAAGTATATCATTTAAAGAATAATTAGAGAAAATTGTTGTCCCAAAAAAAACAGTTGCAAAATCTTTAGAAATTCGTCGTCCCCACAACGTGTAGTATTTTAAATAGATTTAAACAACTGTTTTATTAAATTTTTCAGAAAAAAACAGTCGCAAAACTTTTGAAAAAACTGTCGTCCCCACGATAATTTTTTTTTAATTTAGTATTACGACTGTAAATTATTCCTTAAACTTAATTATAATAGTTAAGTTTAAGGAATTACTATTTTATAGCGGTAAATTTATAGCTTTACCATAAAATATACAATTTTTTGAAAGGATAATATTAACAAAATTGAGAATAATAAATACCATTTATTTAAATCTTAATTTTTATTTTTTTTAAGTAAAAAACTTCAATAATTATGAACAATTTATTTTACGAATTTGAATACCAAGTAAAGGATAATGAAATTGATGATTTAAACCATGTTAATAACATTAATTATTTAAATTGGGTACAGCTAGCAGCCAATAAACATTGGGCTTTATTAACAAATTCTAAATTTGATAATCAATATGTTTGGGTAGTTTTAAGACACGAAATAGATTACATTTCTCCGGCATTTTTAAATGAAATAATAACTATAAAAACTTGGATTGGTGACTCTTATGGAGTTAAGTCTGATAGGTTTGTTGAAGTCCATAGAAATAATGAGTTATTAACAAAAGCTAAAACTACTTGGTGTTTATTGGATAAAAAATTAATGAAACCAGTTCGAATCCCAAAAGAAATATTGCAATTGTTGGAAGAAATGAAATTATAAATTTTTATTTTTTTCTTCAATCCATTTAGAAAGGTATTTAGTACTTTTCATTTTATGATGTGAAAGCATTAAACCAATAAAATTATTTTGCCGGTGTTTTTCTAAATGATTCAAAATAAAATTAACATTTTCAGAAAAAAGTAAACCGTATTTTTCTTTTGAAAAGCAATTATTAATAATATTAACACCATTTTCTTGAGATTGAAGCCAAATTTTTTGGTTTTCATATAATTCAATAGCCTTATCCGCAAATTTTTCTGCATCATTTTCAATAAATCCATTCCAATTTAAACCGTTGAACATTCCTTCAGCACCAATAGTTGTTGTAATATTTGGAGTGCCAAATTGCATAGATTCTATTAATTTTCCTTTTAAACCGGCTCCAAATTGAATAGGAGCTAGGCAAATTCTTGAATTTATATAGGCTTCTTCAGAATTTTCAATCCAACCTTTAATAAAAAAGTGATCTTTAACATTTTGTAATTGGTATACTTTTTCAGATGCGTAAGCACCATAAACATGCATTTCGGCTTTTGGTAATTTGTTTTTAATGAGTGGCCAAATATTATTTTTTAAATTTAGTACAGCATTGTAGTTAGGTTCATGTCTAAAATTTCCTATTGTCATAAAATGAGCGCGTTCATTAAAACTTGGGTAAATGTGCATCTTTTTATGCTCAATTGAATTTAGTAGAAATGGTAAATAACACAACAAAGATGTATCTAAATTAAATTCTTCAATCAATAAATCCAGTTCAAATTGTGAAATTATAAGTGTTAAATCGCATCTATAAATACTGGCTAATTCTCTTAAAGTAATATCATTTCTTATAAATTCTTTAAAATTAGTGGAGTTTTTTTTAAGTGCAGTTTTACGTGCATATCGTAAAAAATGCAGATCTTCAGTGTCTAAAATTTTAAGAGCTTTGGGGCAATTTTCAAGAATTCTCCAACCAAACTGTTCTTCAGTTAAATATCTGTCAAATAGTACTATTGATGGATTTACTTGAAGTATAAGTTCATCAAAACTATTATTATTTAATTCAATATTAAAAGTGGTTATTCCTAAATTTTCTAACGGAAAAGAAGTTTTATTTTTTGTTGCCGTACTTACAAAAGTTATGTTGTAGTTTTCTTCTAAAAAAAGTTCTATAATTTGAAGCATTCTTTTTCCAGCTGCTGTAGAGCTTGGTTCTGGCCAAACAAATCCAATTATTAATAGATTTTTCATGAAGTTCAAAATTATAAAACGCTTTCCATTTAAATTCGATAATGAATAAAAAAAAGACCTTAATTTTAAAAATAAGGTCTTTTAATTTATAAATTTTTAGTTAAGATAAAATTCCTTTCTTATTTGAATTATTAGAAAACCAAACTAACAGCAATGCTATTAATATAATAGAGATTGGCATTATAGCCTTATCAGTAGTAATTTCAACAAAATTTTGAATTAAAAAAGTGTATGTTGATTGCACTAATACTGCTATAAATGAAATTATAAATAAAATAGTTGCCCATTTTTTTCGTAGTAATAAAATAAAACAACCAAAAGTTCCGGAAAAAACTGCAATTGCAAATGCAGCTGTAACCCAAGCAGGAACGTTCGTATACCAAGCTTGTTGATCTTCTGATAATAATGCTAAAGTTTCGGGTGTCATATAAGCTTGTTTTAAATAGGCGATAACTCCCATAATATTCCAGAATAACGCAATAATACTTATAACCCAAAAATTGATTGGAGTTTTGGTAGATGACTTTGACATACTTTTATAGATTTAATTGATTTTACGTTATGAATGTAGAAAAAAAATATTTGTAAAACAACTATTAAAATAAACTAAAAAAGGATTTAAAATAGGGATTTGTTTAAAAACAAAATTGATTTCATTTCATATGTAATTAAAAAAATTAAATAGTTTATTGTATTTTAGTTTTATTATTATTTTTAAATTAAAAATTAAAAATAATCAAAACTTAATTTTATATTTGCAATATGTTTACTTTTTTTATTATAATAAAGTAATCCTATAACTGTTTAGGAATTAACAGCATAAAATAACTTAAATCATAAAAATAATTAATGGCAGGATCACAAGAAACCTTTGGTAAAAAAGAAAGAGAAAAAAAGCGTTTAAAAAAGAAACAAGATAAACTGCTTAAAAAAGAAGAACGCAAGGCAAGTGGTCAGGAAAGTATGTTTGTTTATGTTGATGAATATGGTCAACTTACAGATACGCCTCCAGATCCGTCAAGAAAAATTAAGGTGGACGCTGCAAGTATTGAGATTGGAATTCCTAAAAAAGAAGATAGAGTTGAAGAACCAGATGTTCCTAATGAAGGGAAAGTTTCATTTTTTGATACTTCAAAAGGATTTGGTTTTATAATTGATTCTAAAACTCAAGAGAAATTCTTTGTTCACGTTAGTGGATTATTAGAAGAGATTAAAGAAAATGATAAAGTTACCTATGAACTTGAAAAAGGTTTAAAAGGTTTAAATGCGGTTAGAGTTAAAAAAATCTAATTCAATTAAAACAATATATTAAAAAAGCCGTAAATAAATATTTACGGCTTTTTTTGTTTTAAAATATTCCTTTTTAATTTTTTCTAATAAAAAGGTCTTTTGGTAATTCTTTATCAATATGCATACCTGTGTCATATTTTGAATCTCCTGAATATCCTTTAAATTCTTCTATATAAATAGAAGGTTTCTTTTTAACTGAAGTTTTTGCACTAGGTGCAATTTGCTCAATAGCTTTTGCTAAAAGAGGCTCTGTTTCTAGTCCTAATTCCTGAAAATCAGAAACATACTCAATTAATTCAATAGTAGGATCAAAACCATCTTTATCATTATCACCTAATTTATTAACTGTTTCTAAAACAATTGGTTGTATTGCCCAAGTATGTCTTGGATTTAAATTTGCTCCTGTTCTTCCAAAAGTATCAGAATCATATAAAGTAATGGACCCTGTATATTTACCTGAAGTTGTTGTTCCAATGGTAACTACATCAATATAAGGTTTTAATCCATTTATAATTAACTCACTAGCAGAAGCAGAACTTCCAGTAGTTATTACAAAAACTCTAGTTAAATTTAAACTATTAATTGGTAATTGTACAGTGTTTCCGCTCGTATCAGTTTTTGATATCTGATTTACAAAATTGTTAACAACCCAATCTGGATGGTTTGTTTCAAACCAACTCTGCAATTCTGTATTCCATTTTTCTTTAGCAAATAATTGTCCATTAAACTGGCCCGTAATCATACTTGCTAAGTAAACTGATGTTTGAACTGAACCACCTCCATTATATCTTAAATCTAAAACTAATTCAGTTGCTCCTTCAGATTTTAATTGTCCAAAAGCCTCATTTAATTGTTGATCATAAGTGCTAGTAAATGCATTATACATAATATAACCTATTTTTTTTCCACTAATATCTAATGTTTTAGCAATTAAAACAGGATTTTCTTGATACGCACTTTTTGTTAAAGTAACTGATTTTCCGTTAGAAATTGGAACTCCACCATTTAAATCTGCAAAATTCATAATGTAGGTATCTTGTTCTAAAAGGCTACTGTAGTTGTCAACTGTTAATTGAATTCCATCAATAGCATCAAAAACATAACCACGTTTTACATCTTTTGTTGAAGCATCAGAGTTTGGTTGAATATATCTAACATATCCTAGAATATTATAATCGCTACCAGATTCATAAGATAATCTAAACTTTACCCCATTACTAGTGCTAATTCCTTGAAATGAATTTTCTAAAGCAACATAATCATCTACAACCCAAGACCATTTATCTATATTTTGTCTATTATAAATTAAACTTTCAAAAAAATCGTCTGGATTTGGGTATGAATTTAAATAATTGAAATAAGATTCATTATTATCATCTTTAGTATTTGCTAAAGTAGGAACATTATCTTTCCATAAATAATACGTATTCATACCTTCCCAAATAAAATCTTGAATTTCAACTTGAGAAAAATCAATTACTGTTGGATTAGTAGGAGAATCATCACTTTTATTACATCCTATAAATAATGTAATTGATAATAAACTTAGTGCTAATTTATAGCTAACTCTTTTCATATTGTTATTTGAATTTAATTTTCATTTAATTTTGTCGCAAGATATTAATTTTTATTACAATTTTTTCATGCAACTGTTACAAAAACGAAAGTTGTTCGTCATAATTGTGTAATCGACTTAAAAAAGTAAAACCAAACTTATAATGAAGCAGTCAGATTTTTTAAAAACAGTAATGCCTTTTAAAGATAAGGTATTCCGATTGGCAAAAAGGTTGTTAGTATCTACTGAAGAAGCAGAAGATGCAACACAAGAACTTTATTTTAAACTTTGGAAAAATAAAAACAAATTAAACGATTATAATAGTGTAGAGGCGTTTGCTATGACAATGACAAAAAATTATTGTTTTGACAGGCTAAAATCTAAACAAGCAAGTAATTTAAAATTAGTACATAGTAATTATCAAGAAAATGGTACGCCGTTACATAAACAAGTAGAATTAAATGATAGCGTGAGTTTGGTTCATAAATTAATTGAACGCTTACCTGAACAACAAAAAATAATAATACAATTAAGAGATATTGAAGAATATGAGTTTGAGGAAATAGCAGAAATGTTACAAATAAATCCAACAGCCGTAAGAGTTTCATTATCCAGAGCAAGAAAAACAATTAGAGAACAATTAACAAAACAACATAATTATGGAATTAGCTAACATAGAAAAGTTGTTGGAAAAATATTTAAATGCAGAAACTAGCATTGCAGAAGAAAAGGAGTTAAAAAACTATTTTTCACAAGGTAATGTAGCGCCACATTTAAAAGAATACGAAACACTATTCGGATATTTTTCAACTAGTAAAAATGAACGATTTACAAAAACCATTCAATTAAAAACTAAAAAGGTGAATTGGAAATGGTTATCTGTAGCCGCATCAATAGTTTTGCTAGTAAGTGTTTACACTGGTTATCAAAAAAACCAAGAACGGAAAGCTGAAAAAATTATAGCAGAAACCCAAATGGCTTTGGGAATGCTTTCAGCAAATTTAAACAAAGGGACTGCGGCAGTAGCACACTTGCAACAGTTTGAAACCACAAAAAACAAAGTATTTAAACAACCTAAATGAAACAAAAAATGAAAAAATTAATCTTATTAGTAGCGATAGTTACCTTGCCATTTGCAAATTATGCACAAACATCAGTTTTTGATAAGTTTGAAGATATGGACGATGTAACAACAGTGGTGATTACCAAAGAAGCCTTTAAAATGGCAAGTAAATTTGGAGGAAATAGTGCAGAGGCTAAGGAATATGTAGATATGGTGAAAGATTTAAACAATTTAAAAGTATTTACAACAGAAAGTGCTGCAATTGCAAAACAAATGAACGACGTAGTTTCATCTTATTTAAAATCTTCAAAACTTGTAGAATTAATGCGAGTGAAAGATAAAGATGCAAATGTTAAAATTTACATTAAAAAAGGAAAAGACGATGACCATGTTAGTGAACTCTTAATGTTTGTAAGTGATATGCAAAATAAAACGAATCAAGAATCGGTAATATTATCTTTAACCGGAGATATTGATTTGAATAAAATTTCGAAAATAACAGAAGGTTATATTCCAAATAGTGGAAAACAGTTAAAAAAGCAATAAAATGAAAATATTTTTGAAAATAGCAACAGTAATTATTGTAATTGCAACACTCACAATTAGTTGTGATTCCAGCCAATCACTACAAAAATATTATGTAGATAGTAAAGAAAATAATGAATTTATTTCTGTTGATTTACCTTCAAGTATTTTACAATTAAAAGATCAAGAAGCTTCAGAAGAAGTAAAAAACACTTTAAAAACTATTAAAAAAGTGAATTTTTTAGCCTTGCAATTGACGGAAACTAATAAAGAACTGTTTGCTTCAGAAAAAGAAAAGGTAAAACAAATTTTAAAAAACCCTAAATACAAGCAATTAATGCGAATGAATGGAGGAAAAGGAAATGTAAGTATTAATTACCTTGGTGAAGAAGATGCTATTGATGAAGTAATCATTTTCGGATCCGATAATAGTAAAGGTTTTGCTTTGGTTAGAGTAATTGGAGAAAAAATGAATCCGAGTGATATCATGAAAATTTCACAGCAAATAAAATTAGACGGAGATTCAAATCAATTACAGCAATTAGAAGGCTTAATGAAAAGCATCAATTAAAATATTTTATTTAAATAATAATGAAAGCTATACTTAAACGTATAGCTTTTTTTTTAACTGATTATTAACGGCTCAGCTCAATTAAAATAGTATTTTTGAACCTTTAAATTTAAATGTATCCCATGAAAAAAATAGTAATTGCTTTAATTTTATTAATTACGCTTCAAGTAACTGCTCAAAATAAAATATATCAGGCTGAAAGAGAAAAGATTAACAATTTAGTACATACCAAATTAAAAGTAGATTTCAACTTTCAAAAAAACCAAATGAATGGTGAAGCTTGGATAACTTTAGAGCCTCATTTTTACTCAACAGACAAAGTGGTTTTAGATGCTAAATCATTTGAAATTAAAGAAGTTAAAGTAAATAATGTAAAGGCTGGATTTAATTATTCTGATGATGAAATTACTATTGAATTAGGGAAGGTTTTTAAAAAAGGTGAACAATACGAAGTATACGTAAAATATATTGCGAAACCTGAAGAAATAACGCAAAAAGGAAGCAAAAGTATTACGGATGCAAAAGGATTGTATTTTATAGATCCAAAAGAAGAAGATCCTAATAAACCAACGCAAATTTGGACTCAGGGAGAAACAGAATCAAGCAGCTGTTGGTTCCCAACAATAGATTCTCCAAACCAAAAATCTTCACAAGAAATTTATATGACAGTTCCTAGTAAATATGTAACACTGTCTAACGGAACATTAAAAAGTCAGACCAATAATACAAACGGAACCCGCACAGATTATTGGAAAATGGATCAGAAGCACGCACCGTATTTATTTTTTATGGGAGTTGGTGAGTTTAGTGTTGTAAAAGACACTTGGAAAAATATAAATGTTGATTATTATGTTGAAAAGGAATATGAAAATGTAGCTAAAGATATTTTTGGAAATACTCCAGAAATGATTACTTTTTTCTCAGATATTACAGGTATCCAATATCCTTGGGATAAATACAGTCAAATTGTCGTTAGAGATTTTGTGAGCGGCGCTATGGAAAATACAACAACTGTAGTTCATGCAGAAGATGCACAACAAAAAAAAGGACAATTAATTGATGATAATGAATGGGAAGGAACTATTGCCCACGAATTATTTCATCATTGGTTTGGCGATTTAGTAACTACCGAAAGCTGGGCTAACTTAACTGTAAATGAATCGTTTGCAACCTACAGTGTTTATTTATGGTTTGCGCATAAATATGGAAAAGATAAGGCCGATGCTCATATGTATGAAGATGTACAAACATATTTACAAAGTGAAAGTGAAGATAAAAATTTAGTCCGTTTTTATTATCATGACAGAGAAGATATGTTTGATACCGTTAGCTACCAAAAAGGAAACGCAATTCTACATATGTTACGAGATATTTTAGGAGATGAAGCTTTTTATCAAGGAATCAATTTATATTTAACAGAACACAAATATGGAACTGCTGAAGCACACGATCTTCGTTTAGCTTTGGAAAAAGTGAGTGGGAAAGATTTAAATTGGTTTTTTAACCAATGGTATTTTGGAAATGGTCACATTAAAATGAATGTTACGTACGATTATAATACCATAAATAATAAAGTAACTGTAAATATTAACCAACCAGGTAAAGTGTTTAAATTTCCTATAACAATTGATGTTTATGAAGATTCAGGTATTAAAAATTCCTATAATGTTTGGGTAGATAGTGAACAGAATTCATTTACTTTTACATTTAATAAGTTACCTAAGTTAATAAATATTGATGCTAAACATGTATTATTAGCTGAAATTTCAGATAAAAAAACATTAGAAAATTACATATTTCAATTTAACAATGCAAAACATTATTTAGATAGAAGATTGGCTTTAGAAGAAATTGTAAAGCAACAAAACTCTAAAGAAGCCTATGAAACAGTTATAAAAGCATTTAATGATCCTTATTTTGAAATTAGAAAAATAGCATTAGAAAATATAGATTTATTTCAAAAGTATAATAAGAAAGATGCTATAATAAAAATTGAAAACCTAGCACAAAAAGATAAAAGCACCATTGTACAAGCTGCTGCAATAAAGGTATTAGGAAAATTATTAGATCCAATTTATAAACCACTTTTTGAAAGAGGAATGGAAAATCCTTCGTATGCCATTACAGGAGCGTCCCTAACATCTCTTTATTTAATTGATAAAGCGAGTGCTATTAATAAGGTAAATACGTTAAATAATGATGTTAAAGAAAGCTTAGCAGATGCGGTTACAACTATCTATATAAATGAAAATAACAAAGAAAACTTGCCATTTATAGCAAATCATGTTTTAAAAGGAATGTTTTTGTCTGAAGATCCAAAAATACAACAATTGTATGGAGGAGCATTTAAATGGATTGCTGAAAGTGATAACAAAGAAGCTATTAGCAATTTAACAAATGATTTTGTAAAACTTGGAAATCAGTATAAAAAGTATAATTTCGATAAAATGTCTGTAAATATGCTCAACCAAATGGTTCAAAAGCAGTTATTATCATCAAATAAAAATAAAGATGAACTAATGCTTATTATAAAAACAGGTATTTCAAAACTTATAGAGTAATAATTTAACTACTTAATAAAAAAAGGCTTCTGATACTTTCAGAAGTCTTTTTTTATTGCTGTTTATAGTTTTTAAAAGTACCATCCTTAAAAAAAATAACTATTCTATCAATTTCATTATTTTGTATATCAACAGGAATAACTTGTTCATTTAAAACCTCAGTAGTTTTTTTTAACTCTAGGTTTTCTTCTGTAAATAATGATGGAGTAGGGTTCGCTTTTTTTACTTCTGATTTTGGAAAATTCCCAGTACCATTTAATAGCCAATACAATTCTACATCTGGAAATTCTTTTAATATTTTTAACACAAAATCTAAACTAGGTTTATTCCTTCCAGAAAGAATATGAGAAATACTAGAACGCTGAACATCTATTTTTTCGGCAAATAACGCTGCTGATATTTCATAATAATTCATAATAATATTTAATCTTTCAGCAAATTTCTCAACGTTAATCATATTTTACAATTGTAAATTATTAATTGATTACAAATGTAGCTCATTGTGAATTAATACGCAAATTTACTTCAAAACATTTAATTACATAGCCCTGTAATAATGCAATTAATACTTTATTTAAGCATCTTTAAAACCTTAAATATAAATATATTATGTTTTATTGATAAATTATGCTTATAGCTCAATTTTATAGGAGAATTATTCTTTAAATATATCTTAAAAACTCAGTTACAATTGTGAAATCATCTTTTGATTTACTCATTTACAAATGTAAACTCCCGATTAGTTACATTTGTAAACTTAAATAAATGAAATGATTTTAATACATAAACAACATTTAGAAACTTGGTATCTTAATAATTTTGAATCGAAGTTATTAGGCAGACAAATTCTTTTTACCGATATAGATCCGTTAATTAATAAACTATCTTCAAAATTTAAAAAAGAACAAATTGGATATTCAGAAAATAAGATTCCTATTTATAAAATATCTATTGGTACTGGAACAACTAAAATACTTTCATGGTCTCAAATGCATGGAAATGAAAGTACAGGAACCAAAGCTTTATTTGATTTATTTAAACTATTTGAAAACCCCTCTTTTGATCTTGAAGAAGTTGTAAATACAATTCTAAACAATTGTACACTTCAGTTTATTTTACTTTTAAATCCTGATGGAGCTATTAAATTTACACGAGAAAACGCCAATAATATAGATTTAAATAGAGATGCCGTAGATAAAACAGCTATTGAAAGTAAGTTATTAAGACATCATTTAGATGAATTTAAGCCGCAGTTTTGTTTTAATTTACATGATCAACGTTCTATTTTTAATGTAGAAGGAACATCAAACCCAGCTACCATCTCTTTTTTGGCACCTTCAGAAGATTTAGAGCGCACATTAACTAAAGGGAGAAAAGAGACCATGAGCGTTATTGTAGCTATGAATAACCTACTGCAAAAATACATTCCTGGGCATATTGGACGATATACCGACGAGTTTTACCCAACTGCAACTGGTGATAATTTTCAAAAATTAGGTTATAATACCATACTTATAGAAGCTGGACACTATAAAAATGATTATGATAGAGAAATTACAAGGAAATTTAATTTCTATGCGCTAGTACAAGGATTATATTTTATAGGGGCTTCTAAATCGTTTGAAACCTACAAACCTTATTTTGAAATCCCTAATAATGATAAAATGTTTTTAGATATAATTTATAAAAACATAGAAGTTATTGAAAATAATGAAACAAAAAAAACAGACGTAGGAATACAATTTAAATTTAAAGTAATTAACGGAAAATTAGTGAGATACGAGGCAATTGAACAAATTGGAGACTTATCTAAATACTATAGCGATAACGTTGTAAATGCAGAAAAATTAAATTTTAACGAATTAAAATTGTCAAATTCGTAAATATTTTATGTAATTATCCGATTTTTTTAATAAATTTGCTAAATATTTTATATTTAACAATACGTAGTATGAAAAAATTTATGTTAGATGAGATTGATCATCAAATTTTAGATATTCTTATTGAAAATGCAAGAACACCTTTTACGGATATCGCAAAAAGTTTAGTTGTTTCTGCAGGGACTATCCATGTGAGAGTAAAAAAAATGGAAGATGAAGGGATCATTAAAGGTTCAACGCTTACTTTAGATTATGAGAAAATGGGATATTCATTTATATCTCACGTTGGTATTTATTTAGATAAAACTTCTAAAACAATGCAAGTTGTAAACGATTTAAAAAAGATTCCTAACATTACTGTTGCATATATTACTGCAGGAAAATTTAATGTTTTCTGTAAAATTAGAGCAAGAGATACTACACATGCAAAAGAAATTATTTTTGAAATAGATGATATTGACGGAGTTTCTAGAACAGAAACTATGATTTCTTTAGAAGAAAGTATTAATGATAAAACACGTTTAATGCACTCAATTTTTAGAGAGCTTTAAAAATAATAATAGCACTTGTAAAAATACCTTATCATTTTTAATGATAAGGTATTTTTTTTTGTAACAATAGTGTAAATTTGATATATCAATATATAATATAATGAGAACTCCATTAAATTCTGTGAATAAATTAGTGTATTCACAAGGTAATTATTCAAATTCAGAATTAATAGATTTATATAAATCTATGCTAAAACCTCGTTTAATTGAAGAAAAAATGCTCATTCTATTAAGACAAGGAAAAATTTCTAAGTGGTTTTCAGGTATTGGGCAAGAAGCAATTGCAGTTGGTGTAACAAAAGCCTTGAGTTTTGACGAGTATATTTTACCAATGCACAGAAATTTAGGTGTTTTTACTGAAAGAAAAGTTCCTTTAAATAGACTTTTTTCGCAATGGCAAGGCAAAAAAAGTGGATTTACAAAAGGTAGAGATCGTTCTTTTCATTTTGGAACACAAGATTATAAAATAATTGGAATGATTTCTCATTTGGGCCCTCAATTAGGGATTGCAAATGGTATATCATTGGCAGATGTTTTAAAAAAACAACCAAAAGTTTGTGCAGTATTTTCCGGCGAAGGAGGAACTAGCGAAGGTGATTTTCATGAAGCTTTAAATGTAGCTTCTGTTTGGAGCTTACCCGTATTATTTTGTATTGAAAACAATGGATATGGTTTATCAACACCTACTAATGAGCAGTTTAAGTGTGAAAATATAGCCGATAAAGGAATTGGATTTGGAATGGAAAGTTATATTATTGATGGTAATAATATTTTAGAAGTGTTTTCAAAAGTTACTGATATTGCTGAAAGTGTTCGTAAAAATCCACGACCAATTTTAATTGAATTTAAAACCTTCAGAATGCGAGGACATGAAGAGGCAAGTGGTACTAAATATGTTCCAAACGAATTAATTGAGCATTGGGCACAAAGAGATCCTATTGATAATTACCAACACTTTTTAAAGAAAAAAAATATTCTTACGGATGAATTGGAAGTGTCTATAAAAGAGGAAATTCTTTTTGAAATAAATAAAAATTTACAACTTGCTTTTGACGAAACTCCTTTAGAGTCTTCTATTGAAAATGAACTGAATGATGTGTACAAAAAGTTTCAATTTAAGGAATATCTACCCTCAGCTAAAACTTCAAATATTCGACTTATAGATGCTATATCTCAAGGGTTAAGACAAAGTATGGAGCGCTATAATAATTTAATTATTATGGGGCAAGACATTGCTGAATATGGAGGTGTTTTTAAAATAACTGATGGTTTTGTAGCACAGTTTGGTAAAGACAGAATTAGAAATACACCTATTTGTGAGTCATCAATTATTGAAGCTGCGTTTGGACTTTCAATTAACGGAATTAAAACGGTTGTTGAATTACAGTTTTCAGATTTTGTAGCTACAGGATTTAACCCTGTTGTAAATTTATTAGCCAAATCATTTTACAGGTGGGGACAAAATTCTGATGTTGTTTTGCGTATGCCTTGCGGTGCTGGAGTTGGAGCAGGTCCATTTCACAGCCAAACAAATGAGGCTTGGTTTACTAAAACTCCTGGATTAAAGGTGGTTTATCCCGCATTTCCTTATGATGCAAAAGGATTATTAGCAACCGCTATAGAAGATACAAATCCAGTATTGTTTTTTGAACATAAAGCTTTGTATAGATCTATATATCAAGATGTTCCAGAAGATTACTACACGCTTCCTTTAGGTAAAGCATCTTTAATTAAAGAAGGAAAAGAATTTACAATTATTACCTATGGTGCTGGTGTACATTGGGCTATTGAAGAAGTTGAAAAACACCAGTTTGACGCGGAAATAATTGATTTAAGAACATTGCAGCCATTAGATGTTGAAACTATTATAACTTCAAGTAAAAAAACTGGGAAAGTATTAGTTTTACAAGAAGACACACTTTTTGGTGGAATTGCCTCGGATATTTCGGCTATAATTACTGAGAATTGTTTTAAATTTTTAGACGCTCCTGTAAAACGCGTTGGAAGTATAGAAACTCCAATACCATTTACTAAAAATTTGGAAAACAATTATTTACCTAAAAATAGATTGTATCAAGAAATACTTAATTTACTTAATTATTAAAGTATTTTAAGGATCTTGACTTTTATCATACAATTCCTTTTTCATAAATTCTAACTTTAACATTAATTGCTAAAGATATGGAATTAAAGGAAAAAATTGGATTTTATAAAGTATGCTTTGATTCAATGCAAGCAGGAATTTTAGTTTTTAATGACTCAAGGGATATTATATTGTCAAATATTCCAATTTCATTACTATTTGAATATTCTTCGGAGGAATTAAGAAAATTTAAAGCTTGTAAACTTTTTAAAAACTGTGGTGTTTTAAAAAATTTCATCCAAAATTCTGAAAAACAAAAGTTCAAATCTCTTATTGAACTAATTGGTATAAAAAAAAATGGTCAGGAATTTCCTGTTGAAGTTAGTTTTGGTAAAATTGAATATGAAGGAATGCCATATTTTAAATTATTACTAACAGATATAACTTTAAGAAAAAAAAGGGAGAAAAAAATAAAATCTTTAAATTATCAATTAGAAGAGGAAGTTAAATTACGGAATATTGAATTAGAAAATTTAATTGAAAAATTAAAAAAATCTTTGAGTAAAGAAAAAGAACTTAATTTTTTAAAAACTAAGTTTATTGCATTAGCATCACATGAATTTAAAACACCTTTAAGTGCTATTTTAAGTTCAACAGAGTTGATGGCAAAATATGCTGATTTGAATAATATAGAAAAGCGTAATGAACATTTAAGCAAAATAAAATCTGTAATAAATCACCTAAATAATATGTTAGATGATTTGCTAACTCTTGAAAATATTGAATCTGGTGAAATTAATTTGAATAGTACAAAATTTAAATTAACAAACTTAATTAATGAGATCTACAAAAACAGCAAGCCATTATTAAAGAATAATCAACAATTAATTTTTAATAATACTAATGATGAAGGTGAAATTTATCATGACTATAAAATTATTACCATAATTCTAACAAATTTGCTCAACAATGCTATAAAATATTCAAATGAAAATGGGATAATAAAAGTAGATATTACTAGCAATAAAAAGAATATCTATTTTAGTGTTGAAGATCAAGGAATTGGAATTCCCGTAAATGAGCAAAACCTAATATTTAACCGATTTTTTAGAGCTAAAAACGCTTTATATTATCCGGGAACTGGTATTGGATTGAATATTGTGAAAGGTTATATTCAAAATTTAAATGGAACAATTTCATTTGAAAGTGTTGAAAATAACGGTACAATTTTTAAAGTTCAATTACCAAAATTAAAGTTATTATGAAGAAAGTTTTGCTAATTGAAGATGATAAAATTGTAAGAGAAAATACTTCTGAAATTTTAGAGCTTGCCAATTATAAAGTTAAAACTGCAGAAAATGGTAAAGTGGGAGTTTTATTAGCTAAAACATTTTTGCCAGATATAATTATATGTGATATTTTAATGCCAGAGCTTGATGGGTATGGGGTGTTGCAAATTGTATCCAAAATGCCTGAACTAGATCAAATTCCTTTTATTTTTTTAACGGCAAAAACACATCATCAAGATTTAAGAAAAGGAATGGAACTTGGTGCAGATGATTATATAAATAAGCCATTTGAAGAATCTGAATTATTAAGAGCCGTTGAAACTAGATTAAAAAGGGTAGAAGCGTTTGAAAGCAAAGTTAAGGGCAACAATAACATTTCTTTATTGAACACAACAAAATTTCAATCTTCCATAAATATTAAAGATTTTGATCAGTTTTTAAATCAAAAACCAATATTTAAGTACAAAACAGGCGAAACTATTTATTGCCAAGGCAATCAAAGTAATCATATATTTTTCATTAAAAAAGGATATGTTAAAACTTTTAAAATTAATGAATTAGGTAAAGAGTTTATTACTGGTATTTATAGTGATAACGAATATTTTGGGTATGCCTCATTTGTAAAACACCAACCTCACGCAGAATATTCAGAGGCCATTTCAAATACTCAATTGTATAAAATAAATAAAGATGAAGTTGCTGCAATTATAAATAACAATCATCATGTATTGCATCAATTCATAGAGTTTTTAATTGATAAAACTGTTAGCTATAAAGATAAAATGATTTTGCTAGCATATGGTTCTGTGAGAAAAAAAACAGCAGAAGTTTTACTTATTTTACATAAAGAATTCCCTGTAAATTCTAAAAATGAAATAGCCATTAGCAGAAGTAATTTGGCCGATTTAATAGGTATTGCCAAAGAAACTTTAGCAAGAACATTACACGATTTTAAAGCTGAAAAGCTTATTAATTTCACTTCAAAAACTATTGTTATTTTAGATAAAAAATCACTTCAAAAAGTACAATAGTTAATTTAAAAATTGACAACAATCAATAATACTATTGATTGCTGTCATTGCTGTTTTTGCAATTGTAGCTTAATTTTACTGTTGTAAAAGTTAACTAAATGTTTTTATTATGTCATTAATAAAATTTAACCGACGTTTTCCTATGTTTGATTCTATGTTTCCTGAAATATTGGATACAGATCGCTACTTTAACGAGGATTTAGTTTTAAAAGATAACTGGATTCCAGCAATTAATGTAAAGGAAAACAAGAATGACTTCGAGATTGAAGTAGCTGCACCAGGTTTTTCAAAAAAAGATTTTGAAGTAACCATTACAGATGAAATTTTAACAATTTCTGCTGAAAACAAAAATTTAAAAGAAGAAAAAGAAAAAGATTATTCACGTAAAGAGTTTTATTACAATTCATTTCAACGCTCATTTACATTACCAAAAGTAATTGATTTTAAAAAGAAGATTGATGCTAAGTATGAAAATGGTGTTTTAAAAATTCATTTAGAAAAATTGGATGTTTTAAAAAATGAAGAACGCAAAAAAGTGATTGAAATAAATTAGTCTTCTTTTATTGAGCCCAGGAAATTTTCAAATTTCTTGGGTTCTTTAAAACCTTAAATCTACCAAAAAAATATGAAAACTATTATTCCTAAACAAAAAGAACCGTTTTTAAAAGACGGTATAGAGGTATTACATGCTAAAACAAATAAATGGATTTCAGAAATTGAGTTTATAAATATTGAACAAGACTTTTTGAAAGAAATGATGTCAGAACATATTATTAGTTTATGCGAAATGGAAAATTTTAAAACCGCTAAACTTTTTTTAAATGGTATTGAACATGAAAATAAGCTAGGTGCAAAATTATTGTTAGACATTCAAGATCATAAAATGAATTTAGCACTGCTAATGGAAAATATTTATCTGAAAAAAGAAGATGATTTTAGAAAAAAACAACAAGAATTAAAATTAGAAGTTAATAATTATATTCAAAACTTTAGATACATAAAGGAAGAAGTATTTAAATTAGTATTACACATCATGAAAAAGGAGAAGTCTCAAAAATTACTTCCAAAATAATGTAAGTAAATTTGAAAATTCAACCGTTTTCAAATTTTAGTTCTTTGAAATTTTACACAATTTAATATTCTTTTATCTAAACAGAAGAGAAACGGAATATTAAATAAGCAATTTGTAAGTCAAGTTAATTATTGGGGTGAGATTTATTTGGTTAGTATTAATTGAAAATGTAAAATTTTGAAGTAGTAAAATATGTAGAACATAAATTTGAAAACGGTTTTTAAAAATTAAATGTTTTCCGTTTTTAAATTTATTCTTAGAATTAATTTTTTTAATAAAATTGTAAAATTTAGTATTACGTTGTGGTCGTGACAATTAAAAAACTAAATAGATCAATTTAAGCTATATACGTTAAATGAGTTAATTTAAAAGTTTAAATTTAAAAGCGGTTTTAATTTTTATATTTTCCAATTAAATTTTTCAAAAATCACCTTCCAATCTTTCGGTAATTCTGTACTTATTTCAATATCAACGGAGGTAATAGGATGTTTAAATTGCAATGATTTAGCGTGTAAAAAAAGATTAGCACATGAAAACTCTGTTTCAAACATTCTATTATGAAACCTGTCACCATATTTATAATCTCCAATAATTGGGTGACTTATTTTATTCATATGAATTCTTAATTGATGCATTCTTCCGGTTGAAGGAGTTAATTTTACCAAGCTATACCTAGAATTCTCATAAGGATGAACAGCGACGTTGCATATAGCAGTATCTAAAGGTTCACAAAAAGTTTCAGCATCCTTATATACTTTAGTATCAGCATTTTTAACAGGTGAGTTTATAATCATAGTTTTTGTTAAAAAACCTCTTACAATTCCTAAATAAATTTTTTTAATTTCATTAGAGTTAAATAAATCTTGAAAAATAGCAACATTTTCTTTTTGTTTAGCCAAAACTAAAACTCCAGAAGTTTTTCTATCCAACCTATGCACAGGATAAAATGGTTTATTCAATTGTTTTTCAAGTAAATCTAATAATGTATCTTCCTTTATGTTTCTGGCATAATATGAGTTATGAATTAAAACATTGTTGGGCTTGTTAATTACAATAATATAAGTATCTTCAAATAGAATATCAATTTTCATGTTTCAAATATACCCGTAAATATTGGGTTTATTTACAATTTCAATCAAATTATTACCTGAAAAAAGTAAGAATATTTTAACATCTTAAACCAATTTTATTTATACATTTGATCTTGTGTTGTAACTTCTTAAACACAGATAAAAAAATTAAAAACACAGTAATTATGAAAAAATTAATAGTAGTAGTTTTGTTGTTAGTTTCTGTTATTTCTTGCGGAACTAGCAAAACAGTCAGAACTTCAAAAAAAGTGATTAAAGGAGAATGGACTTTAAATTCCGTTACTTATAATCAAACAGGAACGTATGCAATTTCTTTATTAAATGATGCTTCAAAAGAATGTTTTGAAGGAAGTGCATGGCAATTTATTCCAAACAATAATACAGGAATTTATACTATAGAAAAAGGAGATTGCTTTCCAGGAGAACGCAATTTTGTTTTTACTATTCAGGAAGTTGATCCGGAAACAGGTTTGTATGATTTTTTACTAAAACCAACCAACGAAAAAAATAAATCTGAAGACAATAAAGGGTTTAGACTTCAATTAGCTGAATTATCAGAAGGCTCTATGACTTGGGTGCAAACCTTAAACGTGAACGGAAAACCTTTTAAAATTAATATGAACTTTACTAAAACTATAGAATAATGAAAACTTTAATTAAAAAAATCGCAATAAGCATATTATCTTTAACTGTACTTATAAATTTAGGAGCTTGTAGTGCAACACAAAATGCAAATAGTGCTCAAAAAGGAGGCGTAATTGGTGCCGCTGGTGGTGCAATATTAGGTGCAATTATTGGCAATAATACAGGGAAAAAGGGTAGTGGAGGCGAATTAGGAGCAGTAATTGGTGGTGTTGTAGGTGGAACTGCAGGTGTACTTAT
This sequence comes from Lutibacter sp., assembly GCF_016342705.1. Lineage (GTDB taxonomy): Bacteria > Bacteroidota > Bacteroidia > Flavobacteriales > Flavobacteriaceae > Lutibacter. Next base: position 72,474 of record NZ_JAEINV010000015.1, read on the forward strand.
TGGTAAAAAAATGGACAAACAAGCACAACAAATTGAAGAAGAAATTCCTGGAGCAACTGTTGAAAGAATTGATGATGGTATTGTTGTAACTTTTGATGAAAATAGTGGTGTGTTTTTTGAAACTAATAAATATAATATTAATGCAGCATCTAATACGTTATTAACCAAATTAGCAAATATTTTAAAAGAATATCCAGATACAAATGTGTTAGTTGTTGGACATACAGATAGTTCTGGTGCTGATGCTTATAATATGACGCTTTCAAAAAACAGAGCAGAATCTGTAACAAACTTTTTTACATCTAAAGGTTTAGGTGCTAATCGTTTTACAACCAACTGGTTTGGTGAAGAACAACCAGTTGCAGACAATACAACACCTGAAGGAAGAGCTAAAAACAGAAGAGTAAATTTAGCAATTATTCCAAATGATAAAATGAAGGATGATGCTAAAAAAGAAAGTGGAGAAAATTAATATAAAAATTGAGTCGTCCTAAAATAGGTTGACGATTATTAAAAAAAATAATGAAAACCTGTGAAGATATCTTCACAGGTTTTTT
>NZ_JAEINV010000027.1 GCF_016342705.1 Lutibacter sp.
GTACGCTTCTTAAGCGGTTTCTCTGAATAATACATAATAAGTTGATTTTGTGTCAACTTATTTTAGGACGGGACAGTATTGTAAACTAAAAAAGAGCAGCCAAATGGCTGCTCTTTTAAATTATGTACTTTTTAAATTATAAGCTACTTATAATTTTTTTGCATTTTTAACTTTTTGTTTCATTAAAGCAATATCAATTACTTCTTTCATTTCTGTAACATAGTGAAACTTTAATCCTTTTAAATAAGATTCTTTAATTTCTAGAATATCCTTTTCATTGTCTTTACACAAAATAATTTCTTTAATATTGGCGCGTTTTGCTGCTAATATTTTTTCTTTAATTCCTCCAACTGGCAATACTTTTCCTCTTAAAGTAATTTCTCCAGTCATTGCTAATTTAGGTTTTACTTTGCGTTGTGTAAATACAGAAACTATAGACGTTAACATGGTAATACCTGCACTTGGTCCATCTTTTGGCGTAGCACCTTCTGGAATATGCATATGCAGTTTATAAGTATCTAACCATTGAGGTTTTATACCAAAATCAATGGCATTTGCTTTAATATATTCCATGGCAATGGTAGCAGACTCTTTCATAACATTACCAATATTTCCAGTAATTGTTAAGCCTCCTTTACCTTTTGAAATAATAGATTCAATAAATAAAATATCACCACCAACACTTGTCCACGCTAAACCTGTCACAACTCCAGCAACATCATTACTTTCATATTTATCACGCTCTAAATGCGATGGCCCTAAAACTTTCTCAATAATTTCAACAGAAACCTTTGGTTCATAAACTTCTTCCATTGCTATAGATTTAGCTGCATAACGCACCATTTTAGCAATTTGTTTTTCTAAACCTCTCACACCAGATTCACGTGTGTAAGCTTCCACTATTTTTTCTAACTCACGTTTACCCATTTGTAAATGCTCATTAGTTAACCCATGTTCGTTTAGTTGCTTTGGTACTAAATGACGTTTTGCTATTTCTACCTTTTCTTCAATAGTATAACCAGAAACATTAATAATTTCCATACGATCTCTTAAAGCCCAAGGAATAGTTGATAAACTGTTTGCCGTTGCAACAAACAATACTTTAGATAAATCGTAATCTAATTCTAAATAATTATCATAAAACGTCGTATTTTGTTCAGGATCCAACACTTCTAACATTGCAGAAGAAGGATCTCCATTATGACTTGAAGACGCCAATTTATCAATTTCATCTAATACAAAAACCGGATTTGAAGTTCCTGCTTTCTTAATATCTTTTATAATTCTACCTGGCATTGCACCAATGTATGTTTTTCTATGTCCGCGTATTTCAGCTTCATCTCTTAAACCACCTAAAGACATACGCACATATTTTCTACCTAAAGATTCTGCAATAGATTTTCCTAATGAAGTTTTACCAACACCTGGAGGTCCGTATAAACAAATAATAGGCGATTTCATATCTCCTTTTAATTTTAATACTGCCAAATGTTCAATAATACGTTCCTTCACTTTCTCTAAACCAAAATGATCTCTATCTAATATTCTTTGAGCGCGTTTTAAATCAAATTTATCTTCAGAATACTCATTCCAAGGTAATTCTAACAATAAATCTAAATAGTTGCGTTGTACCGAATAATCAGACATTTGAGGATTCATACGTTGCAAACGTCCTAACTCTTTATCAAAAATAGCATGTACTTCTTTAGTCCATTTTTTAGTTTTAGAACGTACTTTCATTTCTTCCAATTCCTCATCAAAAGAAACACCACCCAATTCTTCTTGAATAGTTTTTAATTGTTGATGTAAGTAATATTCACGTTGTTGTTGATCCATATCCGTTCTAGTTTTAGACTGAATATCGTTTCTCAACTCTAAACGTTGCAACTCTGCTCCCATCTTTTTTAAGGTAAGTAAAGCTCTTTCTTTTAAATTATTAGTTTCTAATAATTCTTGCTTTTCCTCTACTTTTAAATTCATATTTGCCGAAACAAAATTGATTAAAAATGGGTTGCTTTCAATATTTTTAATTGCAAAAGTAGCTTCCGAAGGTAAATTCGGATTTTCTTTAATAATTCTTATTGCCATTTCTTTTATTGACTCAATAATAGCTTCAAATTCCGCATCTTTCTCTTGAGTTCTATCTTCCTCACAAGCTTTTGTAGTCGCTTGAAAATAAGGCTTTTCCTGTACAATAGATTCAATTTCAAATCGCTTTTTACCTTGAATAATAACAGTTGTATTTCCATCAGGCATTTTAAGCATTCTTAAAATTACAGCCACCGTACCAACTTTATGAATATCATTCACTGTTGGATCTTCAATTGCTTCATTTTTTTGTGCAACAACACCAATAATTTTATTGCCTTTGTTGGCTTCCTTTATTAACTGAATAGATTTATCTCTCCCTGCGGTAATAGGAATTACAACGCCCGGAAACAATACTGTATTTCTTAACGGTAATATGGGTAAAAATTCAGGAACATCTTCCTTATTAATTTCTTCTTCATCCTCTGGAGTCATTAAAGGTATTAAATCAGCATCATCATCTAATATGTTTTCTAATGACATATTGTCCAGTTTTAAAAATTTTGTATTACTCATAGTATATAATTAGTCATTTTGTCATTTATTATTTTCAAAAAAAAGAAACAACAAACATAAAATTCATTTATTAAATTGATTATCAAGACTCTAAAAAAATATTTTCACTAAGTCCTACTATTATTTTTCAATTGTTATGCCAAAATTAAGAATAACATCTTCTATTTTTTTATAAATTTAACTAAAAGTGTAACAGTTCAATTATTCCACTGTCTTTTAATTAGAAATCGATTTTTGAAAACAGAAATTCAACATATTAACCAACTACTTGAACTTTGTAAAAAAGGGGATACCAATGCTCAATTTGAGGTGTATAAACAATATTATAAGGCTATGTATAACACAGCCATTAGAATTGTAAATGACAGTTTTGAAGCAGAAGATATTATGCAGGAATCGTTTTTGTCAGCATTTACAAAACTAGATTCATTTATTGGAAATGTAACTTTTGGAGCTTGGCTAAAAAAAATAGTGATTAATAAAAGTATAACCGCTTTAAAAAAGAATAAAAGAATAGAAACCAAACCTCTGGAATATGCTGTTTTAAGCGAAGACGAACCTGAAGAAAATGAAGATTACAGTGGAATACAATGTAAAGACATTCTTGAGAAAATAAATGAATTAAAAACAAATTACAAAGTAGCCTTAACGCTACATTTTATGGAAGGCTATGATTATGAAGAAATTGCTCAAATTATGGATATCACCTACGAAAATAGCAGAACAACCATATCTAGAGCCAAAACTAAACTGAAACAACTTTTAGCTGTACACGATGAAAGATAATTTACAACATATTTGTAATAACCTTGAAAACAAATTTGATATTGAAGAGCCTAACAGTGGGCATTTTGAAAGGTTTGAAAAAAAATTAAAAGACCAAAAAAAGCCTTCTATTAAAAAGAAAAATAGAAGTCTGTTTTTGTTGCCTATTGCCGCTTCCATATTACTTTTTATTGGAATTTGGATTGGTAAAAATTATTCAAATAATGGCTTAGAATTGGCAAGTATTTCACCTAAAATGGAAGAAACACAAAGCTATTTTGTTGCAACTATACAAAAAGAATTAGAAAACGTAGCGCTAGAACGAAACAGCGATACTGAACAACTTATTAATGATGCATTACTACAACTTAATAAACTTGAAACACAATACACCCAACTTACTTTAGAGCTCAAAGAAAGTACTGAAGACCAAAGAATTATTTACGCAATGATTTCTAATTTTCAGCAGCGTATTGAATTATTACAACGTTTATTAGCACAAATTGAAGATGTTAAACAATTTAAAAAACAACAAAATGAAAAATACATATAAATTTCTAATCGTTTTTATGCTACTCCCATTTGCAATTTCAGCAAGTGTTAAAGATTGGAAATACACTAAAAATAAAGTGATTAAAAAAGAATTTACCGTTTTAAAAGACGCCACTTTAAATGTTACCAACAAATATGGAAACATTGATATTATAACTTGGAATGAAAATACTATTCGTATTGAAGTAAGCATTACTACAAATGGAGATGATGAAGAAAAAGTAAAAGACAAATTAGATGCCATTTCTATAGATTTTAGTGGAAACAGCAACAGCGTTTCTGCCAAAACAATGATTGAAAAAATTTCTAATTCTTGGAGCTTTTGGGGGAAAAACAATAACGTAAGTATGGAAATTAATTATTTAATTAAAATGCCCGTAACTAATAATGTGAATTTAACCAATGATTATGGGGGCATAAACATAGATAAATTAGAAGGCTCTTCAAAAATTAATTGCGATTATGGAAAATTAAATATTGGTGAATTATTAAACACTCAAAATGCTATTAATATTGATTACACCAATAATTCAATAATTCAATATATGAAAGATGGCGCTATCAATGCAGATTATTCTACTTTACATATTGAAAAATCTGGAAGGACAAAACTAAATGCCGATTACTCACATATTTCTTTTGGAATGTTGGTAGACTTAGATTTTAACTGTGATTATGGCGATTTAAAGGTAGAAAATGCTGGAAATATAAAAGGAAATAGCGATTATATGCATACTACCATTAATAAATTAATTGGCACTGCCGATTTTATAATAGATTATGGATCCCTAAAAATTAGTGAATTAAGTAGCAATTTTAAAGTTGTAAAAGTACAGTCTTCCTATACACACATTAAATTGGGTGTAAACCCAACAAACGCTTTTAGCATAAACGCCTCTTTAAGTTATGGCAGTTTAAAAGGAACCGCTGGATTTAATTTCAACAAAGAAATTAGCAATACTTCCTCTAAATATTATGAGGGTTATTATAATAAACCTACATCTAATTCAACCATTTCTATAAAATCAAGTTATGGAAGTGTTACATTTTCTAACAACTAAAATTTAAATTATGAAAAAAATAACAAGCTTATTGGTATTAATTATTCTAAGCACACAACTAAGTGCACAAATGTATTCAAAGAAAATAAAAGGAAATGGCAACAGTACCACTACTGAAAGATCTGTTACGGATTATGATAAAATTGGTGTTGCAGGTGCATTTTATGTTAGTTTAATAGAAGGAAATGAAGGTAAAATTACCATTAAGGCGGATGAAAATTTATTAGAATATATTATTACGGAAGTTGAAAATGGTGAATTAAAAATTAAAACTAAAAAAGGATACCAAATACAATCAAAAAATAACATTGAAATTACCATTCCTTTTGAAGAAATTGAAGCAATTTCTTTAGCAGGTTCAGGTAAAATAAATTCAGAAGATCCTATTAACACTTCCGATTTAAATTTGTCAATTGCTGGTTCAGGTAGTATAAACTTAGCAATAGCTACCCAAAATTTAAATTCTAGCATTGCAGGCTCTGGAAACATGACACTAAATGGTAGTACCAATAATTTTAGTGGAAGTATTGCAGGTTCTGGAAATGTAAATGCGTACGATTTAAAATCAGAGATTACTACCATTAAAATTGCAGGTTCTGGAAACGCAAAAGTAACTGCTACAAATGAGATTCACGGATCATCAGCTGGTTCTGGAAGTATTTATTATTCTGGAAATCCATCTATTGTGAAGGTAAAATCTGCCGGATCAGGTTCCGTTAAAAAGAAAGGGTAAATTAAATAGTTATCAAAAAAGCTGAAAATCTTATTAATTGAAATGAGATAGCTGTACTTAATTTTACACTACTAATTTCTAATATTTAATAAGGTCACTTATTTATAATTAAAAAATGGATATGCAGTTTTAACTTCATATCCATTTTTATATCATCAAAAAAAATATCTTAATTTTGAACTTTCTTAACTTCTTGTTCTCTAAAATAGTTGATGTAGCTAACTATTTCTTTTGTACGTCTTAAATAATCTTCAAAAATATCTGGACGATAAATGTTTGGTTTTCCATTTTCAATAGTTGTAATCCTAGGATCAAAAAAAGCGTAGGTATAAAATGCATTTACCACTAACTCATCAGAAGGTATCACTTTATCATAGGCATAAATATATTGTAAAATATGTTCTTTACGCTCTGGATATATTGTCAATAATTGCCAAATAGCCTTAATGTATTCACCTGCAGCTAAACTCACTTTTACATCATCATATGTATATATATCTTTATACACTGAATTTCTATAAGCTACATCATTTATAAGTCTTTGTGCTTCTTTATTAAAGGTCATCTTATCCTTATCTACTGAAACTCCCGGAGTTTGAAGTTCTTTTAACCACTCTTTCATGTACTCCTCATTCTTATCAAGAAATTCAGCTTGCTTTGCAGAAAGTGTTACTTGTTCATCCTTATCAGTAATTTTAACTTGACCAAAAATAGGCATATTTAATCCTAAACATATAACTGCTATATATATTACCTTATTCATTTTTGCTGACATAATTTTTTTCATTTATTTCTACTACTTTAATTTTTTGAGAGATACGGTTTATTTTAAGTTCTAAAGATTCTATTTTAGAATCCAATTTATTTTGACTTTTCTCAATTTCCTTTACTTGTGCACTCCAATCCCCATTATGAATTCCTACTACAGTATTTACCATTTTTGGTCCTCCAGCTGTTCTAGTATCCCAAGAACGCCCCACTGCTAATGTAAAATCATCTGCTGTCATGTTTTCTGGATGAATTGCTACTCCGTATCCTTTAATTTCGGTACTCGCAACTATATAATCACCTGATTGTACTGTACCCATAACTTTTACAGGAATCTGCCCCATAAAAGCAACATTATTCCCTAAATGATTTTTTCCTTCTTCAGGAATATTACCAGTAATTATTGGTTTATGTGAAACCACCATAATTTGTTCAACATTGGTCAAATCTCTTGTAATCTTACCTCCTTGTACGGCCACAATATCACCTGCCGTTAAATACTCATTTACATCTACACGCTCCAACCATTCTGCATAATCCCCGTGTCCTGAAGAATATTCCACACCAATTTTATTGAATTGATCAACTAAATTGGAAATTGAAGTAAATCCAGCTACTACGCCATCTAATAAATCAATTCCTACAAAACTTGACATTACATTCATTAAATACACATTGTCTAACACCGTATTGTCTCTAAAATCTTGAGTAGATTGTGCTCTAATGGTTCCTGTTCTTCTGCCATCTTTATCCTGAAAAGTAATGTATTGATTTTCTTTGGTTAAAGAATTACTTACTACACCAGCAGTAACATTTGGCATTGTTAAACTAGGTAAACCTGCTGTTGGTATCTGTGGAATTCTTGGAATAATAGGGTCAGGTAAACCTAAATTATAAGGTATTATTGGAATTTCAGGAATAGTAAATCCTGGAATATATATTCTAGGTAGAGTTAAAGTTACTGACCAAGGTGGAACACAAACTGTTGCACAGCCCAATAATCCCGTAGGATCACATACTTCACCACAAGCTTGCGGTGTAGTCCAAGAACCTCCATTTACAATAGTATATTCATTCCAAACAACTGTTTCCGGTACGGTTATAGCAGGAAAATTAAATGGTAAGCCCAGTCCATCATTGATACTTCCAGTAATTCCATTTGCAATTTGAGCCATTGCTCCAGCTATATAAGTAGCAGGCATTAAATCAAAAAGATCTGTTGGCGTAAAACTATTACCA
>NZ_JAEINV010000016.1 GCF_016342705.1 Lutibacter sp.
AAACCTGTGAAGATATCTTCACAGGTTTTCATTAATTTTTTTAATAATCGTCAACCTATTTTAGGACGACTCAAAAGAATAAAAATGTATCTTTCGAAAAAAATTACACAACATGAAAATTATTAGTAATTCAATAAATAGATTTATTAATTTAGAAACATCTTCAAGTATACTATTATTTATAGTATCTATAATTGCCGTGCTTTGGGCAAATTCTTCTTTTGGGAACTTTTATGAAGATTTTTGGAACCATCAATTTACAATTGGATTTGCAAATTCAGATTTTCATTTAGCCAAACCATTAATTTTATGGATTAATGATGGTTTAATGGCTATTTTCTTTTTTGTAATTGGTTTAGAAGTTAAACGAGAAATATTGGAAGGAGAGCTTACTACTTTAAGAAAAGCTTCACTACCAATTTTTGCTGCAATTGGAGGAATGTTATTTCCTGTATTAATATTTTCTGGTTTAAATTATGGTAAAATTGGTGCTGAAGGTTGGGGAATACCTATGGCAACGGACATTGCTTTTACATTGGGAATTTTGAAATTGTTAGGTAATAGAGTGCCGTTAGGGTTAAAAATATTTTTAACTGCATTTGCAATTGTTGATGATATTGGTGCAGTATTAGTAATCGCTATTTTTTATAGCGCAAATATTCAATGGGATTTAATTATGTACGCATTGTTATTGGTGGGAGTTGTTGGATTTTTGAGTTATAAACAAGTATATTCTAAGTATTTTTATTTTGTTATTGGTTTTATAGTTTGGCTCTTATTTTTAAAGTCAGGAATACATCCAACTATTGCAGGTATTTTAATGGCTTTTACTATTCCAATTCAAAGAAAAGTAGATTGTATGTCTTATTTTAAATCTGTTTCAAGTGAACTTAATATTTTTAAAGAAAATAGTTCATCCTCCAATACATTAATGAGTAAAAAACAAATAGAGGCGGTTGGTAATATTGAAACTTTAACAGAAGAAGCTTATTCGCCATTACAACAATTGGAACATAATTTACATGGTTGGGTTTCATATATAATAATGCCCATTTTTGCGTTAGCAAATGCGGGTGTTGTTTTAAGTTTTGATGGTTTAGGAGATGCAAGTCATATAACATTAAATATTGCTTTAGCATTGGTTTTAGGTAATACTATAGGAATTGTATTAATGTCTTTAATTGGTATTAAATTAAAACTTGCAGACTTGCCAGAGGGTGTAAATTACAAACAATTATTGGGTGTTAGTTTATTAGGTGGATTAGGATTTACAATGTCTTTATTTATAGCGAATTTAGCCTTTAATGACTTAACATTAATAGCCGCTGCAAAAATGGGTATTATTATTGGCTCTTTAATAGCAGGTGTTTTAGGATATTTAATATTAAGATTTAGCTTAAAAATAAGTGTAAAAAAAGCATAAATAATTTATCGTAAATTTAAAAAGGTTGCATAATTTAATTATGCAACCTTTTTTTTTGAATATTTATTTTATTATCTCTTCAATTTCTTTTTAACTTCTACTTCTTGGTATGCTTCTATTACATCTCCAACTTCAATATCATTATAGTTTTTAATTTGAAGTCCACAGTCATAACCTTTTGCAACCTCTTTTGCGTCATCTTTAAATCTTTTTAATGATGAAAGATCTCCAGAATGAATTACTACACTGTCTCTAATAATTCTAATTTTAGAATTTCTATAAATTTTTCCACTTACAACCATACAACCTGCAATGTTTCCAACTTTAGAAATTTTATAAACCTCTCGTATTTCAACATTTCCAGTTACTTCTTCTTTTAATTCAGGAGATAACATTCCTTCCATTGCATCACGTAAATCATTAATTGCATCATAAATAATTGAGTATGTTCTTACATCAATTTCTTCATTATCAGCTAATATTCTAGCATTTCCAGAAGGTCTCACATTAAATCCAACAATAATAGCATCAGAAGCGGAAGCTAATAACACGTCAGATTCAGTAATTGCACCAACTCCTTTATGAATAATATTAACTTGAATTTCAGCAGTTGAAAGTTTTTGGAACGAATCAGTTAATGCTTCTACAGAACCATCTACATCACCTTTTAAGATAATATTTAATTCTTTAAAGTCACCTAAGGCAATACGTCTTCCAATTTCATCTAACGTAATATGACGCTGTGTTCTAACAGATTGCTCACGTTGTAATTGAGATCTTTTTGAGGCAATTTGTTTTGCTTCTTTTTCATCATCAAAAATGTGAAATTTATCACCAGCTTGAGGTGCTCCATCTAAACCTAATATTGAAACCGGTGTTGATGGTCCAGCTTCTTTCATGCTTTTTCCTCTTTCGTCAAACATAGCCTTTACTTTACCGCTATGTTTACCAGCTAACATATAATCACCAATTTTAAGTGTTCCTTCTTGTACTAAAATAGTTGATACATATCCTCTTCCTTTATCTAATAAGGCTTCTACAACCGTACCAACTGCATGTTTATTAGGATTCGCTTTTAAATCTAACATTTCAGCTTCTAATAAAACTTTTTCAAGTAATTCTTCAACACCTTGCCCGGTTTTAGCTGAAATTTCATGAGATTGTATTTTTCCACCCCAATCTTCAACTAATAAATTCATTTGAGAAAGTTGTTCTTTAATTTTCTCTGGATTTGCAGCAGGCTTATCTACCTTATTTATGGCAAATACAATTGGAACATTTGCGGCTTGTGCATGGCTAATAGCTTCTTTTGTTTGAGGCATTACATCATCATCCGCAGCAATAACAATAATTACTAAATCTGTAACTTGAGCACCACGTGCACGCATTGCTGTAAATGCTTCGTGACCAGGTGTATCTAAAAATGCTATTTTTTGACCACCTTTTAATTGCACACCATATGCGCCAATATGCTGTGTAATTCCACCAGATTCACCGGCAATTACATTTTCTTCTCTAATATAATCTAATAATGAAGTTTTACCGTGATCAACGTGCCCCATTACCGTAATAATTGGAGCTCTAGTTTCTAATTCTGCTTCAGTATCAATATGTTCTTCAATAGATTCTTCAACTTCTGCACCCACAAAATCAACAGTATAATCAAATTCTTCGGCAACAATTGTTAATGTTTCAGCGTCTAAACGTTGATTCATAGTAACCATCATCCCTAAAGACATACAAGTGGAAATAATTTTGGTTACAGGAATATCCATCATTGTAGCAATTTCACTTACAGTGACAAATTCAGTAACTTTTAAAATTTTACTTTCAGCAGCTTGTAACTCTTGGTCTATTTCAGTCTGTTGACGATGTAAATCTCTTTTATCTCTTCTGTATTTTGCCCCTTTACCTTTTTTAGATTTCCCTTGAAGTTTTTCTAAAGTTTCACGTACTTGTTTTTGTACATCTGCTTCTGATGGTTCTTCTTTAATTATAGGTTTTCTAACTCCACGTTGTGCATTTCCACCTCTTGCTCCAGCACTTCTATTTTGAGCAACTCCTGGAGTTCCAGGTTTTTTATCATTTGAAAAAGGTGTTTTTTTAATTCTTCTTCGTTTCTTTTTATTAGCGTCTGAAGCAGCATCTCCTTCTTTTTTGGTTGTAGCAGCTGGTTCAGGTTTTTTCTTTTTAGGTCGTTCAAACTGTTTTAAATCAATAGTTTTTCCAGTAATTCTTACCCCTTCTAATTTTTTGTATTTTGTTTCAATAGATTGAGGCTCGTTAGACTCTACTATTTCTTCCGTTTTTTTAGTTTCTTCAACTTTAGGAGCAGCAGATTGTTGCTTTTCTGGTTTTACAAACTCTTTTTTAGGAGCAGAAACTGTTGGAGTTTTAGGTTTTTCGGTTTCAATAACTTTACTAACTTTAATTGGATCAGCTACTTTTGGTTTTTCCTCAATTATAGGAGTTTTTTCTTCAACTTTTTCGGGCTGAATTTTTACTTCCTCAATTTCTTTTGGTTTTGTTTCAGTAATTGGCTTTTCTTCAGAAATCAATTTATTTTCAGAAATCGGTTTTTCTTCAACTTTTTCTTGAATTTTTTCTTGAACTGGAGGAGGCGTAGGAACAGTTTCTTTTTTAGGTTCAATATTAATTTTACCAACTGTTTTTACCTCAAGTTTATCAGCTTTGGCTTTAACTACAACTTTTTTAGCTTCTTCCTCAATGCGATGTTTCTCTTGCTTCTCTTCTAAAGCAATACGCAATGCTTCTTTTTCTTTTCGTTTTTCTTCACCTACCTCTTTTGAAGCTGCCTTTTTAGTTCTGTCAGTTTGAAAACCATCCAATAATATTTCGTATTCATCATTAGAAATTTTGGTTGTTGGTCTAGCTTCAATATCAAAGCCGTGACTTGTTAAATGCTCAACAGCCCTGTCTAATGAGATATTTAATTCTCGTAATACTTTGTTTAGTCTCAATGTTTTGTTGTCAGCCATATAGTTATTTTTTAGCCAATTATTTTGTGAAGTTTTAAAGGGAATTAGTCTTCAAATTCTTCTCTTAATATTTTTTGAACCTCAATAATAGTTTCTTCTTCTAAATCGGTTCTACTTAAAAGTTCAGCTACATCTTTTTCAAGTACGCTACGCGCAGTATCTAAACCTATCTTTTTAAATTCTTGAATTACCCAAGCTTCTATTTCATCAGAGAATTCTGTTAATTCAACATCATCTTCAGCTTCAACACCTTCTCTTTGAACATCTAGTTCATAGCCAGTTAATTGAGAAGCCAAACGTATATTTACACCATTTTTTCCAATTGCTTTAGAAACTTCTTCTGGTTGTAAAAATACATCAACTCTTCCTTTTTTTCCGTCTTCTCGTCCTTCTTCTTCATGAATTTTCATTGAAGCAACTTTAGCAGGGCTTAAGGCACGAGCAATATACAATTGTGTATTTTTTGTAAAATTAATTACATCAATATTTTCATTTCCTAATTCACGAACAATTCCGTGAATACGAGAACCTTTCATACCAACACAAGCTCCAACAGGATCAATTCTATCATCATAAGAATCAACAGCTACTTTTGCTTTTTCGCCAGGTATTCTGGCAACCCCTTCAATAGTAATTAAACCATCAAATACTTCTGGAATTTCTTGTTCAAATAATTTCACTAAAAATTGAGGTGAAGTTCTAGAAAGAATGATAACAGGTTTGTTACCTCTTAATTCAACAGTTTTTACAATTCCTCTAACTGAATCACCTTTTCTAAAATAATCTGAACGAATTTGTTCGCTTTTTGGTAATACTATTTCATTTCCATCATCATCTAACAAAATTACAGCATTATGACGAATATGATGAACTTCTGCACTATAAATATCGCCTTCTAACTCTTTAAAGTGTTTAAAAGTATTTGTGCTATCGTGTTCATGAATTTTTGAAATTAAATTTTGGCGTAAAGCTAAAATAGCTCTTCTTCCAAGGTCAATTAACTTAACTTCTTCAGAAACATCTTCCCCAATTTCAAAATCTGGTTCAATTTTTCTAGCTTCAGCAAGTTCAATTTCCTCATTATCATCTTCAGACATTCCATCAGCAACAACAATTCTGTTTCGCCAAATTTCTAAATCTCCTTTATCTGGATTTATAATAATATCAAAGTTATCATCTGACCCAAATTTTCGTTTTAAAGCTGCTCTAAAAACTTCTTCTAAAATTGCCATTAGGGTAACTCTATCAATATTTTTATCACCTTTAAATTCTGAAAATGATTCAATTAATGCTAAATTTTCCATTCACTCTCTTTATTAAAATATTATTTTCACTTTTGCCTCTGCAATATCTTTAAATGATACTGTTGTTGTTTTTACTACCGTAATTTTGCCTTTTCCAACTGGTTTTGGTTCACGGGATGTCCATTCTAAATCTATACTTTCTGAAGCTACTTTTTTAAGTATTCCTTCAATTTTTGTGTTATCCTTTAATCTAACAGTTAAAGTTCTGTCAATATTTTTAATATACTGTCTGTTAACTTTAATAGGTTGTGCAACATCTGGTGTAGTTACTTCTAAAGAAAAATCTTCTTCTTCACGGTCTAAATTATTCTCAACACCTCTGCTAACTCTTATACACTCATTTAATGACACACCATTATCCCCATCAATTTCAACATAAATTTTGTTATCTGGTAAAAATTGAAGGTCTATTAAAAAGAGTTCGCTATTTTCTTGAATAGCTTGGTCAACTAAATTTGTTATTTTTATTTTATCCATTTTTTATAAAAAGAGGGGACTTATCGTCCCCTCCTTAGCTTCTAAATCCTAATAATTCTGTGCAAATATACTAAGATTTTTTTAATTGATAAAAAATCATCCTTATTATTAATATAAAATTATTAACTTTACATTAAACGGAATAATATTAAACAGATAATATGAAGAGTATTTTAGTCCCTGTAGATTTTTCAAAGCAAGCAGAGTATGCTGCTAAAGTGGCATCAGTAATTGCAAAACAAACAAATGCCAAAATATTTTTATTGCATATGTTGGAACTGCCTACAGGTATAATTGACCCAGCCAGTTTTGGTTCAGCAAATAATTCACCTACGGCGTTGTTGTTTTTGCAAAGAGCTCACGAAAATTTTGAAGATTTTAAAAAACTTCCTTTCTTGAAAGGTGTTGAAGTGGAGGATTCAGTGCAATTTCACAAGGCTTATGATGGTATTATTGATGAAAGTAAAAAACAAGAAGCAAGTCTTATTGTAATGGGATCTAAAGGAGCTTCAGGTATTGAGGAGATGTTAGTAGGTTCAAATACAGAAAAGGTTGTTAGAAATTCGGAAATTCCTGTACTTGTTGTAAAAGAGGATATTGATGATTTTAAAATTGAAAACATTGTTTTTGCTTCAAACTTTAAATTTGAAAACAGATCAGCATTTCAAAAAATATTGAATTTTGCATTGCTATTTAATGCTAAATTGCATTTATTGAAAATTAATACTATTCATAATTTTGAAACTACAAAAGATTCAAGTGATGCTATTAGAAATTTTATAAATGATTTTGATTTAGGAGATTTTTCACTAAATATTTATAATGATGTTTCTATTGAATTAGGAATCCTAAATTTTTCAAAAGTTATTGATGCAGACATAATTTTACTGAATACCCACGGAAGAAGAGGATTGGCCCATTTGTTTAATGGAAGTATTGGCGAAGATTTAACAAATCATGCTAAATTACCTGTATTAACCTTTAAACTTTAAAATAAATACTATATTAATGTATAAAAAAAGCGAATAATTTTTTATTCGCTTTTTTTTATGATTTTTTTAATTGTTATATTCTTTTGGAATTAAACATACTGGAATTGGATCCATTTTATGTTTGTTAGCGTTATTTCGATGTTTGTAAATTTTAAAAACTATTTTTTCGCGGTCGTTAAAATCCGATTCCGTTTTTCCTAATTCATCTTGTTTCATAGCCCATTCAAGTTCATCATAACTTGCGCCAATTTGGTCTTCATCTGTTCTGCTATCACCAAATAATCCATCTGTAGGTTGCGCAATTTGGATGGAATTTACAACATTTAAATATTCGGAAATTTTGTACACTTCCGATTTCATTAAATCTGCAATTGGGCTTAAATCAACGCCGCCATCGCCATATTTTGTATAAAACCCAACGCCAAAATCTTCTACTTTATTTCCAGTTCCTGCAACTAAATATCCGTGTAAACCTGCTAAATAATATAATGTTGTCATTCGTAAACGTGCGCGTGTGTTGGCTAAACTCATTGCAACAGTAGCTTCGTTTTCAATTGTAGGAACTGCATTTTTAAAATTATCAAAAGTTGAAGTTAAATCTACTTCTGTAGCAATAACTTTTTCAAAATTAGTTTTTAAATACGTTATATGTTCTCTACCTCTTGAAACCTGATTTGGTGCTTGATGAATTGGCATTTCAACACATAACACTGGGAATCCTGTTTTTGCACAAAGTGTTGAGGTTACTGCAGAATCTATGCCGCCGGAAATTCCAATAATAAATCCGTTTACTTTTGCATTGGTTGCATAATCTTTTAACCAGTTAACAATATGTTCAACAACTTTTTCTGTATTCATAATTAAACTTTTTTAGTAATTTTAGCGTTTTAAAAAATAAAAGTGTAAATATAAAAATTAATGAATAAAATTTTTGGTATTGCAGTTATTATATTCACAATTGTTTCTTGTAAAGAAGAAGCTAAAACCTTTGTAGATATATCTAATATTAGCGTTAATGTGAAAATTGACAGATTTGAACAGCAATTTTACACTGCAAATGAAAGCAATTTAGAAAAGCTAAAAAGTGAATATCCGTATTTATTTCCAACTCAAAATCCGGATAGTATTTGGCTTCAAAAAATAAATAATAGAGAAGAGCAATTATTATTTAAAAAATCTCAGGAAGTTTTTAAAAATTTTGATGATGAAAAACTACAAATAGAAGAACTGTTTCAACATATCTCTTACTATCATCCAACATTTAAATCGCCAAAAATAATTACGTTAATTACCAATTTAGATTATGAAAATAAAATAATGTATGCAGATAGTTTACTATTTGTTTCGTTAGATATGTATTTAGGTAAAAATGATGAAGTTTATAAAGATTTTCCAGAATATTTATCTAAAAATTACGACAAATCTCAATTAACAGTTGATATTGCCAATGCTATTAGTGAAAAGTTTTTAGTTAAAAGTAGAAATCGTCAATTTATAGATGATTTAATTAATGAAGGTAAAAAATTATATTTATTAGATAGTTATTTGCCATCGGCTACTGATGCTCAAAAAATTGGATATTCAAATGATGAAATTGAATGGATTTCTTTAAATGAAACTCAAATTTGGACTTATTTCATTGAAAATAATTTATTATATAGTACAGATGCTCAGCTGAATAAGCGCTTTATTGAAAATGCGCCATTCTCTAAGTTTTATATAAATATTGATAAAGAGTCGCCAGGAAGAGTGGGCGTTTGGTTGGGTTGGCAAATTGTGCGTTCTTATATGAAAAATAATAATGTAACTTTGCAACAACTTTTGCTAACAAATGCAGATGAAATTTTTAAAAAATCTAAATACAAACCAAAAAAATAATGGCTGTAAAAAATACTTCTAAAATTGAATTTATTGTAGGATTGGACGAAAATAAAGTTCCTGAAAAATTACATTGGACAGCTAATGATGGCGCAATTAATAATGAAGAAGCAAAAGCATTATTAATATCGGTTTGGGATCATAAAGCCAAAGAAACATTACGTATGGATTTATGGACAAAAGATATGCCTGTTGATGAAATGAAACAGTTTTTTCACCAAACTTTAGTTACAATGGCCGATACTTTTGAAACAGCAACAAATGATGTTAAAATGAGTGCAACTATGCGCGATTTTTGTGATTATTTTGCAGAAAAATTAGAGCTTAAAAAAACTAACTAGCCGTTTTAATTAATTCGATAATTTCTTTGTAATCGTATGGGTTGGAAAGAAAGTCTTTATCAGAAACATCAATTATTAAAGTATTTAAATTTTCTTCCGTATTTATAAAAGTGGAATAACCTTTATGAATTTTATCTAAATATGCTGGCGCAATATTTTGTTCATAATCACGTCCTCTTTTTTTAATGTTTTCAATTAAGCGAGGTGTGTTTTGGTATAAATAAATGTATAAATCGGGTTTAGAAATTTCTTTATACATAATATCAAACATTTTACGGTATAAAAAATATTCTTCTTTTTGAAGTGTTACCTGCGCAAAAATTAATGATTTAAATATATAATAGTCTGATACAATAAAGTTTTTAAATAAATCAAATTGCGCCAAATCATCTGATAATTGTTGATATCTATCCGCTAAAAAACTCATTTCTAACGGAAAAGCATAACGTTCATTATCTTCGTAAAACTTTGGTAAAAAAGGATTGTCAGCAAAACGTTCCAATACAATTTTCGCATTAAAATCTTCTGCTATTTTAGTAGCTAAGGTTGTTTTTCCAGCACCAATATTCCCTTCAATAGCTATATAATTATACTTTTCTGATAAACAAATTGGGCGTATTAGTTTTAAATCAACTTTTTCAATAGCACTGGAATCATTACAATTAGATAAACAAACCTGAATTTGTTGTTTTTCAATGGGATGCATAAAATTTGGAGCAATTTCAGCTAAAGGAACCATTACAAATTTTCTTTTCAGCATTTCTTTATGAGGAACCATTAATTCTTTGGAGATAATTATTTCAGTATCAAAAAGTAATACATCAATATCAATAGTTCTAGCTTGGTAACCCGCTTCCGTTTTTCTATTTCTACCTAATTGTAACTCAATTTTTTGAATTTCAATTAATAAATTTTCAGGATTTAAACTTGTAGCAACTTGTAAACAAATATTAAAAAATTCATCACTTTCAAAACCCCAGGCTGCTGTTTTGTAAACCGAGGAAATTTTGGAAACCTTCCCAATTTTTTCTGCTATTAAATTTACAGCTTGCTGTAAATTTTCTGCCTTATTACCAAGGTTGCTTCCAAGAGATAAATATGTTGTTCTAACTATTTGCATAAACTGACTGCAAAGAAAAGAAAAGTATTATTTAAAAATATATCTTTGTGCCTCAACTTATAAACATTTGTGTATTTTTTGACACAACAAAATTAATTTACTATGAATTTTTTAAGAAATTTAATTGCATCAATATTTGGAACCCTAATTGCATTAGGAATTATCCTTGTTTTAATTGTTTTAATTGCTTCGGCAGTAGGCGAAACTGAAAAAATAAGTGTGAAGGAAAATTCGGTTTTAGAAATTAGATTAGAAAAAACCGTAAAAGACTTTGCGCCTAAAAGCGATAATCCGATAGATGAAATATTTGGGTTTAATGATGATAAAATTGCATTAAACGATATTATTAACGCTATTGAAAACGCTAAAGATGATGCAAATATAAAAGGAATAAGCATTAGCACAATGGGCGTTGGTGCTGGAGTTTCTCAAACTCAAGCCATTAGAAATAAACTAGAAGAATTTAAAGCATCTGGCAAGTTTATAAATGCGTATGCGGATGTTTATGACCAAAAATCATATTATTTAAGTTCAATTGCAGATTCTATTTTTTTAAATCCGCAAGGTTCAGTAGATTTTAAAGGACTTTCTTCAGAAATACTTTTTTATAAAGATTTAGAAGATAAATCTGGTGTTACCATGGAAGTTATTCGCCATGGAAAATATAAAAGTGCTGTGGAACCCTATTTATATAATGAAATGAGTGAAGCCAACAGAGAGCAAATTTCTTCTTTTTTAAATGCTATTTGGATCGAAATTTTAGAAGATGTATCAAAAAGTAGAAATATAATAGTAGAAGAGTTAAACAACATTGCAGATAATCTATTAGGAAGAAATGCCGATTTAGCCTTAAGAAATAATTTAATTGATGGTGCAATTTATAGCGATGAATATGAAAATAAATTAAAATTAGCAGCAGGAATTGCTATTGATTCAGATTTAAATAAAATTACTATTGAAGATTATATTTCAACAGGAAAAGGAAGAATTTCTTCTTCAGCCTCAAATAAAATAGCCGTTATTTATGCGCAGGGAGAAATTATGTATGGAAAAGGTGATGAAAACTATATAGGTCAAGATTTAATTATTAAAGCGTTAAAAACCGCACGAGAATCAAAAGAGGTAAAAGCAATTGTTTTGCGTATCAATTCTCCAGGTGGTAGTGCTTTGGCTTCAGAATTAATTTGGAGAGAAATAGAACTTACTAAGAAAACATTACCAATTGTTGTGTCTATGGGAGATGTTGCAGCATCTGGAGGTTATTATATAGCTTGTAACGCAACTAAAATTATTGCGGAACCAACTACTATTACAGGTTCTATAGGCGTTTTTGGGGTAATACCTAATATAAGTAAACTGGCTAATAAAATAGGAATAAATGCCGAGCAAGTTAGTACTAACAAAGGAGCTAGTTATAGTGCTTTTGAACCAATGAGTGATAGTTTTAGAGCGGTTACAACTGAAGGTGTAGAACAAGTGTATAATACATTTTTAGATAGGGTTTCTGCTGGTAGAAACATAAGTTTTGCAGCTGTTGATAGTATTGCACAAGGTAGAGTTTGGAGTGGAGTAGAAGCTAAAAAAATAGGTTTAATTGATGAACTTGGTAATTTAGATGATGCCATTGCTGCTGCTGCTGAATTAGCTGAAATTACAGATTATAAAGTTAGAAACTATCCAGATTATAAAATTGAATTGGAAGACAGATTTGGTGGTTTTCCTTTTATGAAAACAAAAGAAAAATTGTTAATTGAAGAGTTTGGTGAAGAAAATTATAAAATTTATAAGACCGTTAAAAGTTTTTCAAATTTAAAAGGAATTCAGGCACGAATGCCTTATATAATTGAAATTCATTAATTAAAAAATATGAACTTTAGTTTAATAGGGTTTAATGTTATAATAACACTATTTATATATTAAATTAACCTAAAACGTTTTCGTAAAATAGTTATATGTCAAAATAGCATATAAACATGAAAAATTTGATGTATTTTAAACGCTACTACTGCAGTATATTTGTAGTATAATAATTAAGGTTTAGAAAACGTATACATAATTATTACTATTATATATTTGGTTAACGTTAAAATGGGGCTATTCATAAGGCCCCATTTTTATTTTTCTATGGTTTTCAAAAAAATAGAAGTTTTTAACTATTATTTTTGAACTACCAATTGTTTCATTTCATTTCTATATTTTAACGGACTTTTTCCTGTAAACTTTTTAAATAGTTTATTAAAATGGGAGAAGTTATTAAAACCACTTTCAAAACAAATATCAGTAATACTTGTTGGATTTTCGGCTAATAGCTTTGTGGCGTGTACAATTCTAAACTCATTTACAAATTGCGTAAATGTTTTACCAGTAACTTTTTTAAAATATCTACAAAATGCGGGAACTGTCATACTTACTTTTTCAGCAATCTCATCTAGTGGAATAGATTGTTTAAAGTTTTTACTTACATGTCCAAAAACAATATCTATCTTTTTGTTGTCTTGAGGTTCAACTTCAAAAGCAAAACCATCAACATTTAATAATGAATAATTATTAGTTGTGGCTAAATCTTTTAAAACATCTAAAAATTTTATAATTCTGTCAAAACCATCATAATGCAATAAAGCTTCAATTTTTGGTCCAATTACCTTTTTAGCTTCTACATTATATATAATACCTTTTTTTGCTCTAGCAAATAGGGCTTTTACTTGTTGCATTTCTGGTATTTCTAAAAAGCTTTCTCCTAAAAAGTCTTCTTTAAATTGTACAATAACTTCGGTTCCATTTGTTGAAAAACGATCCGTAAAGCCACTATGAGGTAAATTTGCCCCAATTAATATAAGCTGACTATTATTAAAGTAGGATAGATGACTTCCAATATGTCTTTTTCCTTTTCCTTTATTTACATAAACTAATTCTAACTCAGGATGGAAATGCCAAAAAGGTAAATTTATTTCAATTTTCTCATTATGCTCTCTAACATTTAAAGAACTTCCAAAGGAAGGGTTTATTTTTCTAAATGCGGGTTTAGTAGTTATCATATTTTTTTTGGTAAAAATAATAAATTGGTTTGAATGGATATATATAAAATTCACTTAAAAGTATTTTAAATTAACCTAAAACGTTTTCGTAATAGTTTTTAATGTTAAAAAAGAACATAAAGATGAAAAAATTGAAGAGTAAAGTTTTCGTTTTTCGATTTAAATTTGCAGTATACTAATTAATAAAAATCAAAAATTATGAAAAATCTATTTAAAAAAAGTGCTATAGTTCTATTGATGTTAACAGCAAACTTGGCAAGTGCAAATGTTAATTTTGAAAATATTAAAATTTTTTCAGAAAACACAAAATCGTTAAACCTTGAACTTATTAACAATGATGGTGGTTTAGATGTATATATTAAAGATATATATGGTGTTGAGCTTTACAAACAGCAATTTAATGGTAAGCAATTTTCAAAAAAGTTTGACTTAACATTATTGCCTGATGGAAATTATTTTTTTGAAATTGAGGGACAAACCAAAATTAGTTTGCTACCATTTAAAGTTTCAGGGTTAAAAGTTGAAGTTTTAGAAATGAAAAAAGAATTAATTCATAAGCCAATTGTTAGAATTCAAAATGATTTAATTTTCATTTCAAAATTTTCACCGGGGAAAGAGTTATTAAAAATTGCATTTTATGATGCGGATGATAATTTATTACTAGAAGAAAAATTAAGTAATAATATTATGGCTGGGAAAGTATTTAATATATCAAAACTTACTTCAGGTGAGTATAGATTAATAGCAAAAGATAGTGATAATAGAACGTATGTTCATAAAATTGTAAAGTAAAATAATTTATATTAATTCAATTAATTTTAGTTTAGTTTAAAAAAGGCACTATAAATAGTGCCTTTTTTTATGCTTTTAAATAAGTAACAAAGCTATAATTGTAGTTGTTTTGTTCATCTGCATTAAAATTTTCACGTGATACTTCCTTCCAAATTTTGGTATCAATTTTCGGAAAAAATACATCAGCTTCAAAATTATGATGGACAAATGTTAAATCTAATTTGTCCGCAACATCAAGTGCTTGATTGTAGATTTCTGCTCCACCTAAAATATAAGGGTTTTCATCACTTTTAGCAGCGTTAAGAGCTTCTTTTAGAGAGTTAACTACAATGCAACCTTCAACCTTGTAATTTGTATTACGTGTAATTATTATAGTTGTTCTGTTGGGTAAAGGTTTCCCTAACGATTCAAAAGTTTTACGTCCCATAATGATATGATGATTTAACGTAACTTTTTTAAAGCGTTTTAAATCGGCAGGTAAGTGCCAAATTAGTTTATTGTTTTTTCCTAATGCATTGTTTTCGGCAATTGCAGCAATAATTGTAATCATTCTTGGTTTAAATTGTTTTGTTTGTTCTCCTTTTTTTTTAATTCTAGCGCTGTTTTTAAACTATCAATTTTAATTTGACTTTCCTTGGTAATTTCTTTTTCCAATTCAGCTATTTTTAATTCTTGTTTTATGGTTAATTTCTCAATTTGTGCGCGTTCCCAATTTCTGTCCATAAATTTTTTAGTTACAAAAACATTTATAACATGTAATACAAATAAGAAAAACCATAGAAGGATTGCCCACACAAACCAGTCTTCAACAATATTTTCGCCAACTTTAAATATTTTATTTAAGATAATTAAAAAAACGGATCCTACTAAAAATAGAATAAAATGAAAATATAACCATTTTTTTTGCTTTACTCTGTAGCGAGCGTTTTCGTATAATTCTTGTTGTTCAGTATTTTGGCTCATAGTTACATGTTTTTAACCCATTCTTTAATATATTCTGTAAAGTCTTCAGTTTCTTTTAACTTGTCATCCTGTGTTTTGTCAAACACAAAATTTAATAACTTAGCAATATTTTTATCGGAAGTATTAAAAAGAATTTCAATCGATTGTAGCATTTTTAAATCATCAATTTCAATAATTCTTTCAATTATTTTGTTTTTTAGTTCAAGTGAATTCATAATTCTTTTTCTTTATAAACCTTAAAGTTATTAAATGTTTGTGACAAGGCTTATTAAAGAATTATTAATTTTTTAAAATTAAACTGAAACAATTCCTCTGATGTGTGGGTGTGGATTGTAGTTTTTTAAAGTGAAATCTTCAAAAGTAAAATCAAAAATGCTTTTTATTATTGGGTTGATTTCCATTTGTGGCAAAGTACGAGGTTCTCTTGAGAGTTGCAACTTTATTTGTTCGCTGTGATTGCTATAAATATGTGCGTCGCCAAAAGTGTGTATAAAATCTCCTGGTTTTAAATCGCATACCTGTGCCATCATCATTGTAAGTAACGCATAAGAAGCTATATTAAAAGGAACTCCTAAAAATATATCGGCACTTCTTTGGTATAATTGACAAGATAGTTTTCCTTCTGTAACATAAAACTGAAAAAAAGCATGACAAGGAGGTAAGGCAGCTTTTCCATTTGCAACATTTTCTGAAAATGAAACAGAAGTATCTGGTAGAACACTTGGATTCCATGCACTAACCAACATTCTTCTACTATCTGGATTTGTTTTTATGGTGTTAATTACTTCTGAAATTTGGTCAATTCCTTCACTATTCCAATTTCTCCATTGATGTCCATAAACTGGACCTAAATCTCCATTTTCATTTGCCCAAGCATCCCAAATTTTAACACCATTTTCTTTTAAATATTCAATATTTGTATCGCCTTTTAAGAACCACAATAGTTCGTGAATAATAGACTTTAAATGGAGTTTTTTTGTTGTAAGCATGGGAAAACCTTCACTTAAATCAAAACGCATTTGATACCCAAAAACACTTTTTGTACCAGTTCCAGTTCTGTCTTCTTTCAGAATTCCTTTTTCTTGTACGTGTTTAATTAAGTCTAAATATTGTTTCATAATAAATAAAAAGTTTTGTTTAGGTTATTATCCTATAATCATTCCTGCAATGGTTGCGGATAAAAGCGATGCAATTGAACCACCAATAAGCGCTTTCATACCAAATTCCGACAATGTTTTTCTTTGTGATGGAGCTAAAGATCCAATTCCTCCAATTTGAATTCCAATAGATGCGAAGTTTGCAAAACCACACAACATATAAGTAGCCATTATCACCGATTTATTATACGTAAAATGAGTTGCGCTTGCTACATTTTTTAATTCTGCTAACTGAATATATCCAACAAATTCACTAGCTGCTAATTTCACACCTAGTAATTGGCCCATAAGCATAATATCTTCAGTTGCTACACCTATTAACCACATTAAAGGTGCGAAAATTGTTCCTAAAATAGATTCCAACGTAAATTTTTGATACGGTGTATTTGCCGCCATCCAATCGTTTAAATTAGTAACATCTCCAAACCAACCTAAAATACCATTTAGCATGGCAATTAAGGCTACAAAAACCAATAACATTGCGGCTACGTTTGCAGCTAATTTTAATCCTTCAGTTGTTCCGTTAGCAATGGCATCTAAAATATTAGAACCAATTTTATCTTGTGAAACATTCACATCTGTATTAATAGATTCTGTTTGAGGATATAGAATTTTTGAAATTACAATTGCTCCAGGCGCAGCCATAACAGAAGCAGCTAATAAATGTTTAGCAAATTGTAAACGCAAAACAGGATCGTTTCCACCTAAAAAGCCAATATATGCAGCTAAAACTCCACCAGCAACAGTTGCCATTCCCCCAATCATTACCAACAATATTTCGGAACGATTCATGCGCTCTAAATAAGCTTTAATCATTAAAGGAGCTTCAGTTTGTCCTAAAAATATATTTCCAGCCACTGATAAACTTTCAGCCCCAGATATATGTAGTAATTTTGTAAGTACTAACGCCAAACCTTTTACAATAATTTGAATTATACCTAAATAAAATAATAAAGATGTTAATGCAGAGAAGAAAATAATGGTTGGTAGAATTTGAAAAACAAATATGAAACCAAATGAATCTCCGTTCATTAAATCGCCAAATAAAAAGATACTTCCAGCGGCAGTATAATCTAATATATTTGTAAAAATACCTCCAATAAATTCAAAAATAGCTTGTATAAAAGGGACTTTTAAAACCCCAATTCCAATTATTAGTTGTGCAGATAAACCAGCACCAACTGTTTTCCAATTAATTGCTTTTCTATTACTGCTAAATAAATAGGCTATAAGTAATAATGAAACCATTCCTAAAGCCCCACGTAACAAAGAATTTATAGAAAAACCTTGGTTGTCTATAATTGTTGAATTAATAGTGTCTTGTGCGTTAACTGTAATTATGCTAAATAGGAAAAGGGCAGATAAAGAAATCTTTTTTATCATATGTGAAACTTGTTATTAAGAAGTACGTTTGTTTATTTCGTCTCTAAGTTTTGCAGCTAATTCGTAATCTTCATTTAAAACAGCTTGGTCTAATTTTTCATTTAACTGTTTTAGTGAGTCTTTTGAGTAGGAAGCTTCTTTTTTAGGTTTTTTAATTAAATTTTCAATGGTTTTGTCTTCTTTTTCAGGCGATAATTCATCTTTAATTTTCAAATAAATTCCGGCCTTATCAAGAATGTTTTCATACGTAAAAATAGGCGCATTAAACCGTGTAGCTAATGCAATAGCATCTGAAGTTCTGGTATCAATTATTTCTTCAATATTATCGCGTTCACAAATTAAGCTTGAGTAAAAAACACCGTCAACTAATTTATGTATAATAACTTGTTTAATAATGATATGAAATCTATCAGCAAAACTTTTAAAAAGGTCGTGAGTAAGCGGTCTTGGAGGTTTAATCTCTTTTTCTAAAGCAATGGCAATTGATTGCGCTTCAAAAGCACCAATAACAATTGGCAAGGTTCTACTTCCTTCCACTTCACTTAAAACTAGTGCATACGCACCACTTTGCGTTTGACTATATGATATGCCTTTTATGTTTAAACGAACTAAACTCATAAGTTAAATTTAACAAAAAAGGCTGTCTAATCAAAGGACTTGATGTCCAATAATTAGACAGCCTTATTTAAGAGGCACAATTTAGTAAAATTTATGCGTTATTTGCTTTAAATTCTTTTAACTTTTCAACTAATTTAGGAACAACTTCAAAAGCATCCCCTACAATTCCGTAGTCTGCTGCTTTAAAAAATGGAGCTTCAGCATCGGTATTTATAACAACTTTTACTTTTGAAGAGTTAATACCTGCTAAATGTTGAATTGCTCCTGAAATTCCAATAGCAATATACAAATTAGAAGCTACTGGTTTTCCAGTTTGCCCAACGTGCTCACTATGAGGCCTCCATCCTAAATCTGAAACTGGTTTAGAACAAGCAGTTGCAGCTCCTAAAACGCTTGCTAACTCTTCAACCATTCCCCAATTTTCAGGACCTTTTAAACCTCTTCCGCCTGAAACAACAATATCTGCATCGGCAATAGTTACTTTTCCTGAAGTTTGTTCAATAGAAACGGATGTTAAATTACTCTCTACAATAGCTGGAGAAAATTCTTCAACAACACCAGAAACTTCATTTTCAACCAATCCAAATGAATTTTTGGACAATGATAGTACTTTTATAGCCGTGTTTATTTGTGTGAAATTAGATGCCTTGCTTGAGAAAGCTTTTCTTTTTAAAGTAAATGGTGATGTAGAACTAGGTAATCCTAAAACGTTACTTGCATAACCTGCATTTAAATTTACAGCAGCTATAGGTGCAACATATAAACCGTTTGCATTAGAATCTACCACAATTACTGTTGAACTTTCTTTTTCAGCAGCTTGTTTAATAATGTCTGCAACAACTTTAGCGTTAAATTTTAAACTTGGGTTGTTTACAATTAGCACTTTTTCAGCACCATATTTATGTAATAACTTAGCATCATTAGCATTTATAGCTAATACAACTACATTTGTTCCTAATTGTTCTGCAACTTTTTTTCCGTAAGATGTTACTTCAAAAGCAGATTTCTTAAATTTTCCTTCCGATGTTTCGGCAAAAACTAAAACTGACATATATTTTTGATGTTTTTGTATTAGACTTAAATTAAATTACTTTGGCTTCGTTGTGTAATAAACTAATAAGTTCATCAACGTTATCAACAATTTTACAAGCAGATTTTGCTGCAGGTTTTTCAAAAGAAACTGATGAAGTGGCATTTTCATTTACTGAAGGCTCTACAACAGTTAATTTTTTTTGACGCGCCATCATAATTCCGCGCATATTTGGAATTCTTAAATCTTTTTCTTCAACTAAGCCTTTTTGACCAGCAATAATTAAAGGTAAGTTAGCTGATAAAATTTCTTTACCACCATCAATCTCTCTTTGAATTGAAGCTTTATCACCTTCAATTTCAAGCCCTACGCAAGCATTTACAAAATTATAATCTAATAGGGTAGCCAACATTCCTGGTACCATTCCACCGTTATAATCTATAGATTCTTTACCAGCTAAAACTAAATCAAAACCACCGTTTTTTAAAACTTCAGCTAATTCTTTAGCTACTGTAAATCCGTCTATAGCTTCAGCATTTACTCTTATTGCTTCATCGGCTCCAATGGCCAATGCTTTTCTTAATGTTGGTTCTGTAGTAGCATTTCCAACTGTTACCACAGTAATTGTTGCTCCTTGTTTTTCCTTAAACCACATGGCTCTTGTTAAAGCAAACTCATCATAAGGATTTATGACAAATTGCACGCCATTACTATCAAATTTTGAATCATTTTCTGTAAAATTAATTTTTGAAGTAGTGTCTGGAACGTGACTAATACAAACTAATATTTTCATTTTATTATATTTTTGAGTATTTAATTTAAAATTAGTAGTTATTTAATGATATTTTTACGAATGTACTACTTTTTTTTAAAAATACTATGCACGCATAGTAAAATTTTATAAAACGTAATTTTTTTGATAGTAAAATAAGAATTGTTTACTTTTGCAAACTGTAAATATTTATATATAATGAAGACTATACAATTTAGAGAAGCCATTTGCGAAGCAATGAGCGAAGAAATGAGAAGAGATGAATCTATCTTTTTAATTGGTGAAGAAGTTGCTGAATATAATGGTGCATACAAAGCATCAAAAGGAATGCTTGATGAATTTGGAGCAAAACGTGTTATTGACTCTCCAATTGCTGAATTAGGTTTTGCAGGAATTTCTGTAGGAGCTGCAATGAATGGGAATAGACCAATTGTTGAATTTATGACGTTTAACTTTGCATTGGTAGGTATTGATCAAATTATAAATAATGCAGCTAAAATCAGACAAATGTCTGGAGGTCAATTAAATTGTCCTATTGTTTTTAGAGGTCCAACGGGTTCTGCAGGTCAATTAGGAGCAACACACTCACAAGCTTTTGAAAACTGGTTTGCAAACACTCCTGGTTTAAAAGTTATTGTTCCATCTAATCCTTATGATGCAAAAGGTTTATTAAAATCTGCAATTAGAGATAATGACCCAGTAATTTTTATGGAGTCAGAACAAATGTATGGTGACAAAATGGAGGTGCCAGAAGGTGAATATTTGATACCTATTGGTGTTGCTGACATTAAAAGAGTTGGTACGGACGTAACAATTGTTTCTTTTGGTAAAATTATTAAAGAAGCCTATAAGGCAGCTGAAATTTTAGAAAAAGAAGGAATTTCTTGCGAAATTTTAGATATGAGAACTATTAGACCAATGGATTTTGAAGCCATTTTTACTTCAGTTAAAAAAACAAACCGATTGGTTGTTTTAGAAGAAGCTTGGCCATTTGCTAGTATTTCTTCTGAAATTACATTCCAAGTTCAAGAAAATGTTTTTGATTATTTAGATGCTCCAATAAGAAGAATTACTACAGCAGATACTCCAGCAGCTTATTCTCCAGTTTTAATGGAAGAATGGCTACCAAACTTTAACGATGTTGTTAAAGCGGTAAAAGATGTGATGTACAGAAAATAATTGGTATAAAATTTGCGTTATAAATTCCTTTCAGGGTTTTCCTGAAAGGAATTTTTTATTATGAGAAATAAGTTAAAAAGTATATTTATTCTGGTAATACTGTTTTATGTGAACAGTTATGCTCAGGTAAAAATTAGTGGTCTTGTTGTTGACGAACAAAATCAATCAATTCCATTTGCAAACATTGTATTTGTTGGTTCAACTATTGGAACTGTATCTGATGAAAATGGAAAGTTTTATTTAGAATCAGATAATACATATACACAAATTGAAGTGTCTTTTTTAGGATATGAAACCAAAAAACTTTCTGTAAAAAGTAGAGATTACAATTTAAGAATTGTGTTAACAGAAGAAGCAGCACAACTTGGAGAAGTATTTATTTATGCAGGAAAGGTAAAGAAAAAGGGAAACCCAGCTATTGCTATTTTAGAAAAGGTTTGGGCAAGAAAACGCCAAAATGGCATCTATTTGTTTGATCAATATCAATATGAAAAGTACGAAAAACTTGAATTTGATATGAACAATGTGGATAGCACCTTTATGAAGAAAAAGCTCTTTAAAGGAATGGAATTCATTTTTGAAGAAATTGATACATCTCATATTACAGGAAAATCATTTTTACCAATATTTATTAATGAATCGGTTTATAATTCATATGGTAGAAATAAAGGGGTAAAAAAACTTCGGGAAGATTTAGTTGCTAATAAAAACTCTGGATTTAATTCTAATCAAAATGTAATTGCATTTATTAAAGATTTGTACGTAGACTATAATGTATACGACAGTTATATTAAAATTTTTGACAAAAGTTTTGTAAGTCCAATTTCAAAAGCTGCTGGGGTTTCAACCTATAATTATGTACTGTCAGATAGTGCTTATATAGACAATAAATGGTGTTATAACATTATTTATTATCCAAGAAGGAAAGGTGAATTAACTTTTAAAGGTGATTTTTGGGTAAATGATTCCACTTTTGCTATTAAAGAGATTAATATGCAGGTTAATAAAAGCGCAAATATTAACTGGGTAAAAGACATTTATATTGAGCAAGAATTTGATGTTTTAAACGATTCTATCTTTTTATTGAAACGAGATTATATGATGTCCGATTTCAGTATTAGTAAAAAAGATAAATCGAAAGGATTGTATGGAAAACGTACAACCATGTATAAAGATTATCAATTCAATCAATTGAAAGATGAGAAGTTTTATGCCAAAGAAAGTAATATTTACGAAGAAAAAATTTATAATAAAAATGAAGATTATTGGAGCGTAAATAGGCAAGAAAAATTAAATGAAAATGAGTTAGGCATCTATAAAATGCTTGATACACTTACAACAGTTCCAAAATTTAAACGATTGTATAATTTAGTGTCCATTTTAGGCTCTGGGTATGTTGAATTTAATAATTTTGATTACGGTCCAATTTTTTCAACTTTTGGTAAAAATGATGTTGAAGGTTGGCGAATAAGAGTTGGAGGAAGAACCTTTTTAGGCGGAAATGAACCTTGGCGACTTCAAGCGTATACAGCATATGGTTTAAAAGATAACCAATTTAAATACGGTGTTTCTGGTAAATGGATGTTGGAACCAAAAAGCAGATTTACTATTGGCGCCGGAAATAGAAGAGATATTGAACAAATAGGCGTTAGCTTAACCACAACAAATGACGTGTTAGGTAGAAGTTTTGCATCATCATCATTGTTTTCTTCGGGTGATAATAGCAAATTAACATCTATAAGTTTATCTAACGTATTTATGTCTTTTGAGCCTAAGCAAAATTTAGAATTTAGATTAGGAGCATCATACAGAACCTTAAAATCTGCATCGCCAGATACTTTTAATTTAGATTATTGGGTTGATAAAGAAAACAATATAAAAAAATCGGACGTAGTTCAAAGTGAATTAGATTTTTCAATTAAATATACACCAAACAGAAAAACAATTGGTTATGGTGTTGAAAGAAATGAAGTTTCAAGCACCTATTCAACGTTGTTTTTAAATTATTCGCGTGGAATTAAAGGCGCTATTAATAGTGATTTTGATTATGAAAAAGTACAGTTTTACTACAAACAACCAATTTTAATTGGTGGATTAGGTAGAATGTTTACAACTTTTGAAGTAGGTAAAACTTTTGGAGAAGCTCCTTTAGGATTATTAAATGTTGTACCAGGAAATCAATCGTATTTCACTATAGAAAACACGTATTCATTATTAGATTATTATGAATTCGTTACAGATACCTACGCATCGTTGCACGTAGAACATAGTTTTAATGGTCGATTTTTATCCAGAATTCCATTGTTACGAAAATTGAATTTAAGAGAAATAGTTGGGGTAAAAGGTGTTTGGGGAGAAATTTCTGATAAAAATAAAGCGTTAAATGCTTCAAATATTAACTATTTAGCTCCAGATAAACCATACATAGAGTATAATGTGGGTATTGGCAATATATTTAAAGTTTTTAGGTTAGATTTTAGCTGGAGAGGGAATTATAGAGATGTGCCTAATGCAAATAATTTTGCAATTAAAGGCGCTTTTGGGTTCCATTTTTAAAAATCAAAAGAAATCTTAATAAATACATTTTGAAATTTGTATTTTTGTATAATTAAATAAAAGAAAATGAGTACTGAAACTAAAAAAAGCAAAGTAACTTTTGACGTATTAATTGAAATACCAAAAGGAAGTAGAAATAAATATGAGTACGATTTTGTATTGCATAAAATTCGTTTCGATAGAATGTTATTTTCCTCAATGATGTATCCTGGAGATTATGGATTTATTCCAGAAACACTGGCTTTAGATAAAGATCCATTAGATGTTTTGGTATTAGGTAGTGAACCAACATTCCCAATGTGTGTTATGGAAGTAAAGCCAATTGGAGTTTTCCATATGACAGATGAAAAAGGACCTGATGAAAAAATTATTTGTGTTCCTGTATCCGATCCTATTTGGAATGAGTTAAATGATATTTCTGATATGAACCCTCATCAAGTAAAAGAAATTGAACATTTTTTCCAAGTATATAAGGATTTGGAAGAAAAGAAAGTAGACGTTGGTGGCTGGGGAGATGTTGCTGAAGCTATTGAATTGGTGAAAACAGCGGTAGAACGTTACGATTTAAGTGAACATAAAAAGAAAAGAACTTTTACCATATAAAAAAGTAATTGTTAATTTATTTACGAAAAGCTATTCTTAGAAAAAAAGAGTGGCTTTTTTTTTATTTCCCATATTTGACTACATTTAGCGCACCAAAAATATTAATAACTAATTTAAAACTTAAATCAAAAAATGGAATTATTAGTAAATTATTTACCCTTGTTTGGGGTATTAGCACTTGTCTTTGTGTATTTAAAAAACAGATGGGTGACTAAACAAGATGCAGGGAATGAAAAAATGGCAAAAATCGCAAAGAATATTGCGGTAGGAGCTATGTCTTTTTTAAAAGCAGAGTATAAAGTATTGCTAATTTTTGTAGTAGCTGTAGCAATATTATTATTTTTAAAAGGAGATTATGAGGAAAACTCAAATGGAATGATTGCATTTTCATTTATTGTTGGCGCAATATGCTCAGCATTAGCAGGTTTTATTGGAATGCGTGTTGCAACAAAAGCAAATGTTAGAACAACACAGGCGGCTAGAACTTCATTAGGAAGAGCATTGGAAGTTGCTTTTGCTGGTGGATCAGTTATGGGAATGGGAGTTGTAGGCTTAGGTGTTTTAGGTTTAAGTAGCCTTTTTATGATGTACCAAATCTTGTGGCCAGGCGCTGAAAACTTATCTATGGTCCTTAATGTGCTTTCTGGTTTTTCATTAGGAGCCTCATCAATTGCATTATTTGCACGTGTTGGTGGTGGTATTTATACCAAAGCAGCTGATGTAGGTGCTGATTTAGTTGGAAAAGTTGAAGCTGGTATTCCAGAAGATCATCCATTAAATCCAGCTACAATTGCTGATAACGTTGGAGATAACGTTGGAGACGTTGCTGGTATGGGAGCAGATTTATTTGAATCGTATGTAGGTTCAATTATTGGTACAATGGTATTAGGAGCTTTAATTATTACGCCAGATTTTAATGGTTTAGGAGCTGTATATTTACCATTAGTATTGGCTGCGGTAGGTATTGTAATGTCAATTATTGGAACTTTTTTCGTGAAAGTAAGAGAAGGAGGAAATCCACATCACGCCTTGAATTTTGGTGAATTTGGATCAGGAGCATTAATGGTTGTTGCTTCTTATTTCGTTATTACTGGAATGTTACCTGAAACAATTGAAGGATTACCATTTGGTGCAAAAGGTGTTTTTTATGCTACATTGGCAGGTTTAGTTGCTGGTTTTGGAGTTGGAAAAGTAACAGAATTTTATACTGGCACAGGTACAATTCCTGTAAAATCTATAGTAAAACAATCTGAAACAGGTTCAGCAACAAATATTATTGCAGGTTTAGGTGTTGGTATGATGTCTACATTTATGCCAATTATTATGATTGCAGCAGCAATTATTTTATCACACTATTTTGCAGGATTATACGGTATTGCTATTGCTGCAGTTGGAATGTTAGCAAACACAGGAATTCAGTTGGCAGTTGATGCTTACGGTCCAATTTCTGATAATGCTGGTGGAATTGCTGAAATGGCGGAATTACCTAAAGAAGTTCGTCAGCGTACTGATAAATTAGATGCAGTTGGTAATACAACGGCAGCTATTGGAAAAGGATTTGCGATTGCTTCAGCTGCGTTAACTGCATTAGCGTTATTTGCAGCATATATGGCAACAGCAAATATATCTGCAATTGATGTTTCTAAGCCAGAAATTATGGCTGGATTGTTAGTAGGTGGAATGTTACCTTTTGTATTTTCTGCATTGTCTATGAAAGCCGTTGGTAGAGCAGCAATGGCAATGATTGAAGAGGTTCGTCGTCAGTTTAATGATATTCCAGAGTTAAAAGCAGCCTTAGTAGTTATGCGTAAGTATGACTCTGATATGTCAAAAGCTACTGAAGAAGATAGAAAAATATTTGATGCAGCTGATGGGTTTCCAGAATATGATAAATGTGTTGAAATTTCAACAGAAGCATCTATTAGAGAAATGGTGTTGCCTGGATTGTTAGCGTTAGTAGTTCCAGTAACTATTGGGTATATAGGTGGTGCTGAAATGTTAGGAGGTTTATTAGCAGGTGTTACTACTTGTGGTGTGTTAATGGCTATTTTCCAGTCTAATGCAGGTGGAGCTTGGGATAATGCTAAAAAAATGATTGAAGAGCAAGGAAGAAAAGGATCTGAAGCACATAAAGCCGCTGTAGTTGGAGATACTGTAGGAGATCCATTTAAAGATACTTCAGGACCTTCATTAAATATATTATTGAAATTAATGTCGGTTGTGGCATTGGTAATTGCACCAAGTATTGCTTTAGAAAAAAGTGATATTGGAGCATCAAATTATGAAGTGATTCCAACGGAAGTAATGGCAACTGATATTTCAAGAAATGTTGAAATTAAATTTGTATCAAATGATGATAATACTGTTACAGCAACAGTTGTTACTGCAATAAATGAAAATGGTATTAAAACAAGTCACGAAAAAGTATTTACAGGTTCAGAGGAGGAAGTTAATTCTCAAATTGAAAATTTAAAAAAGGAAGATTTTGGAAACTTAACAAATAAAACAATTCCAAAAAAATAGTTAAAAAAGTATCATAATTACTAATTTACAAACATAAAATGCTCGCTATTAGCGAGCATTTTATGTTTGTAATAAATAGAAATAAAATATAAATACGTTTAAAATTTTATGATTCTTCTTTGGTTATTAAAAAAATAGTATTTATTCAATATTAAATTATTAAATTTATACATTATTAACGACTAAATGGTATTATTTAAAATGGAGTATTTTAGTAATCTAATTTTAACTAGAGAAAATACAAGTACTTATTTTAATATTTTTAATTCCAATGTCTACCTGCCTTTAAAAACAATCACTAATCTTTATTTATATAACCAATGAAAAAAATTATTATAATTTTAGTTGTATTAATGTTTCCAATGCGCAGTATGGCAAGTGAAGCAGATCTTGTAATCCCAGATTCTATTAAGGATCAAACTATTTTATATTGGGGATTTTTAATAACCATAGCTGGGCTACTTTTTGGATTTTACCAATTTGTGCAAGTAAAAAAAATAAGAGCTCATAAATCTATGTTAGATGTTGCTCAGGTTATTTTTGAAACTTCAAAAACTTATTTAATTCAACAAGGAAAATTTATTCTAATTTTATTTGCATTTATAGGTACAGCAGTAGCTTTTTATTTTGGATTTTTATCAAAAGACCATGTCACTGGAGAGAACTTATTTGGAATAGGCGGCGTTTTGATGATTCTTGGATGGATGATTCTTGGAATTTTAGGATCTTATGCAGTAGCTTGGTTCGGAATAAGAATGAATACTTTAGCAAACTCGCGTATGGCTTTCGCTTCTTTGGAAAGAAAACCGATTAAATTATTAAATATTCCATTAAACGCAGGAATGAGTATTGGTGTAGTATTAATTTCTTTGGAATTATTATTAATGCTGATTATTCTTATGTTTGTTCCAGGAGAGTATGCAGGAGCTAGTTTTATTGGTTTTGCCATTGGAGAATCTTTAGGAGCTTCGGCTTTACGTATTGCAGGAGGTATTTTCACTAAGATTGCAGATATTGGTTCTGATTTAATGAAAGTAATATTTAAAATTGGTGAAGATGATCCACGAAATCCGGGTACTATTGCAGATTGCGTTGGTGATAATGCAGGAGATTCTGTTGGGCCAACAGCAGATGGTTTTGAAACCTATGGAGTTACCGGCGTTGCTTTAATTTCTTTTATTTTATTAGCGATTACGGATACTGCTTTGCAAACTCAACTATTAGTTTGGATTTTTGTAATGCGTATATTAATGATTATCACTTCAATTGTTTCTTATTGGATTAATGGAGCTATTACAAAAGTAAAATATAGTAATGTAGATGATTTGGATTTTGAAAAACCACTAACATCGTTGGTTTGGATTACATCTATATTATCTATGGTTGTAACCTTTGTTGCAAGTTATTTTTTAATTGGAGATATAGGGGATAGTTTATGGATTACTCTTTCAGTAATTATTAGTGCTGGTACGCTTGGTGCAGCGCTTATTCCAGAGTTCACAAAATTATTTACAAGCCCTAAATCTACTCACGTAAAGGAAGTTGTTGAAGCTTCAAAAGAAGGTGGAGCATCTCTTAATATTCTTTCCGGATTAGTAGCGGGTAATTTTAGCGCATTTTGGTTAGGGATGGTATTCTTTTTCTTGATGTTTGTTGCTTACTATGCTTCAACGTACGGTTTAGGTGAGATTATGATTTATCCATCTATTTTTGCTTTTGGATTAGTTGCTTTTGGTATGCTAGGTATGGGGCCAGTTACAATAGCTGTTGATAGTTATGGACCAGTAACTGACAATGCACAATCTATTTATGAATTATCTTTAATTGAAGAAGATGTTAAAGCCATTACTTCTGAAATTGAACGGGATTTTGGTTTTACTCCAGATTTTGAAAAGTCAAAATATTATTTAGAAGCAAATGATGGTGCTGGAAATACTTTTAAAGCAACAGCTAAACCAGTATTGATTGGTACAGCTGTGGTAGGTGCAACTACCATGATTTTTGCTTTGATTTTGGTAATTGAGCATTCATTAGGTATTAAACCAGAGCAAGTATTAAATTTATTGAATCCATTCACTATTTTTGGATTTTTATTAGGCGGAGCAGTTATTTATTGGTTCTCAGGAGCAAGTATTCAGGCTGTAACTACTGGGGCAAGTCAAGCGGTTGCTTATATTAAAGAAAATATTAATTTAGATCCTAATGCTCCTAAAAAGGCAGATGTAGAAAAATCTAGGGCAGTTGTTAAAATTTGTACGCAATATGCACAAAAAGGAATGTTAAATATTTTCATTGCAGTTTTCTCTTTTGCATTAGCATTTGCTTTCTTTTCTGCACCAACAGGAATTGTTGAAGGTATGAGTGAAGCAGATTTATTACTTGCTGCAGCACCTGTTTCATTATTTGTAAGTTACCTTATTTCTATTGCATTTTTCGGTTTGTATCAGGCTATTTTTATGGCAAATGCAGGTGGATCTTGGGATA
The DNA here is from genome assembly GCF_016342705.1 of Lutibacter sp. GTDB lineage: Bacteria > Bacteroidota > Bacteroidia > Flavobacteriales > Flavobacteriaceae > Lutibacter. The sequence continues at coordinate 29,630 of NZ_JAEINV010000016.1, forward strand.
ATGCTAAAAAAGTAATTGAGGTAGATATGCAAGAAAAGGGAACTGATTTACATGCCGCTTCTGTTGTTGGAGATACTGTAGGTGATCCATTTAAAGATACTTCTTCTGTGGCACTTAATCCAATTATTAAATTCACAACATTATTTGGTTTATTAGCGATGGAAATTGCTATTTCTCCTTTATTTAGAGAGATTGCTCCTTATTTTGGTATTCTTTTCTTGGCTATAGCATTGTATTTTGTGTATAGATCATTCTATAAAATGCGTATTAATAGTTAATAATATTCTATGAAATAAAAAACGGGTTACTTTATGAAGTAACCCGTTTTCTATTTATAATTTTTTTTGAAATAAATTATTTCCTAAAATAAGCCGTTTATTTGGGCATCAATTTTATCAATAATTTTACCTAAATCCTCTTGATTTTCAACAAAATCTAAATTATCAACTTCAATAATCAATAAATTTCCTTTGTCATATTTTGTAATCCAAGCTTCATAGCGTTCATTTAATCTGCTTAAATAATCAATACTAATAGAGTTTTCATAATCTCTTCCTCTTTTATGAATTTGACCAACTAACGTAGAAATTGAAGCTCTTAAATAAATTAATAAATCTGGGGGAGAAACTAATCTCTCCATTAATTCAAATAAAGATTCATAATTTGTGTAATCTCTATTTGGCATTAAACCCATTGCATGTAAGTTTGGCGCAAAAATTCGGGCATCTTCATAAATAGTTCTATCCTGAATAATATTTTTACCACTTTCTCTAATTTCTAATATTTGGCGAAAGCGACTATTTAAAAAATACACTTGTAAATTAAATGACCAACGCTCCATTTCACTATAAAAGTCATCTAAATACGGATTGCCTTCAACAGATTCATAATGTGGTTCCCATTTATAATGTTTGGCTAAAAGTTTGGTTAGGGTGGTTTTACCTGCTCCAATATTACCAGCGATGGCTACGTGCATATTTTAGATTTTAGTGATAATGAAAACGCTAAAATACTTAATTTTTTCGTGAATTAGCAATACAATTTTAACGCATTAATAAATCAGTTTGTATCCGAATCCTCGAACGTTTATAATTTGTATAGCAGGATCGCTTTTTAATTTTTTTCGAAGTTTAGTTATAAACACATCCATACTACGTGCATTAAAAAAATCATCATCACCCCATAATTTTTTCAGAATGAAGGAACGTTCCAAAACTTGATTATTATTTTTTATTAAGTAATAGAGTAAGTTAGCTTCTCTATGTGTTAAATTTTCTGTTGTTTTATGAAATGTTAATGTTTGCTTTTTTAAATTAAAAACAAATTCGCCAAATGCAATGGTTTCAGAGGTTATTTCATTTTGTCCTCTTTTAAGTAAAGCGTTAATTCTTACAATTAACTCTTCCATACTAAAAGGTTTTTTTAAATAGTCGTTTCCACCAATATTAAAGCCTTCTACAACATCTTCTGTTTGTGATTTAGCTGTTAAAAATATAATTGGAATGTTTGGGTTTTCTTGTCTAATTTCTTTGGCAAGTGTAAAACCGTCTTTTTTTGGCATCATTACATCTAAAACTAGTAATAATGGTTTTTCAAGTTTATAAACTTTATAGGCTTCTTCGCCGTTTGCACATAATAGCACTTCAAAGTTGCGAGTTTCTAAACTTTCTTTAATAATTTGGCCTAATGATGGTTCGTCTTCAGCCAATAATATTTTTACAGTATTACTCATTTGGGAGTGTTATTTTAAACAGCGTGTTATTGTTTTTATCATAAATAATTTGAACTTCACCACCATGTTTTTCAATTATTTTTTTGGTATAATATAAGCCAATTCCAAAACCTTTTACATTGTGTGTATTGCCCGTTGGTATTCTGTAAAATTGCTCAAAAACTTTGTCTTTTTGTGCTTTATGAATACCATTTCCATTGTCTTTTATGAGTAAAATACATTGGTTTTTTGAAGATTCTAATTCAACAGTAATTGTATTTCCACCATATTTTATGGCATTATCAATAATATTTCCAATGGCATTTTCAAAATGAAAAACATCTAAATTTAAAACTAAATTTGAAGCGTTATTAATAAATTTGAATATTTTTTCGGCGTTTATTAATTTATATTTATCAATAGTAGTTTCTATAACTTCGGCAACAGTAACAAGCTCTTTTGTGAGTGTTAAAGACTCGTGGTTTAAAGCTGCAGTTTCCAATATTTTCTCCACCATTAAACTCAACTTTCCAACTTGAGAATTTGCCATCTCAATATATTTTTCCGATTTTGCTTTATCATTTAAGGCATTAAAGTTTTTCATAGCTTCTAAAGCTGTAGAAATGGTGGCAATTGGTGTTTTAAATTCGTGAGTTATATTGTTTATTAAATCGTTTTTTACTTCGGCTAATTGTTTTTGTTTATAAATTGTTTTTAACAAATAAACTAAACTTGCAATAATGCTAATAGAAAGTAATAATGATAATAAAATACTTATAAATGAGTTTCTTAATAAAATTTTGGTTTCATTAGTAAATAATAATTCTAAATTACTGTGGTGCGGTAAGAATGTTGATTTTGAGGATGTTACAAGGTGTTTTTTTGGAAAATGTTCTAGATTAAATCCAGATGTTTTTTCAATTAAACTATCATCAAAAACACGTTGTTTGTAGTTGTATTTTAGGGCGTAGTTTACATTAAGCTTATGGCGCTTAAATTCTTCAGATAAATAGGAATCTAATTTGGTTAAATCTAAAGTATCTCTAGATATTGATATAAATACTTTTGAAATTAAGCTATCTATATTTTTTGGAATAGAACTTCTATTATAAGTAACAAAAGGGTAGTTGTCATTATTAGGGCCTTTTATTAAAAGAGGTTTTTTATTTTCTTGTTTAGCAATGTTTTGAAGTGTGCTATCCACTTTTTTTCGCAAATCCCAACGCGAATTATTTTTTACAACAATGGTATCTGAAATTTTCTTTGATTTTCCAGCTTCTGTAGAAGTATAAGTAATGATTCCAGATTTAGTTAAATTGGCAAAATAAGCTTCAACAGAATTATCTAAACTAAATTGAACTTTACTTATTAAATTCTGCTTATTAATTTCATATTCTCGGTAATTCCAATATACTTGAACCATAATTGTAATAATAATGGTCAACGCAATAAAATATACTACCAATTTGTAATTAGCCTTATTCATAATAACAAAGTTAAGTACATAATTTGTATTATTCTAGCCAGTTAACAATAGTTAACACTCTTTAACTGATTGTTGTGGAATAACCTGATATATTTGTATTGAAATTATTTATAAATAAATTAAAATATGAAAAATTACATTTTAAAATACATAACCGTTTTTACATTACTTTTTGGAACTTCTATTACTGCTCAAAATTTTCAGGGAATGGCTGTTTATCAAACAAAATCTAAAATGTCTATGGATTTGGCTGGTTCTGGAATTCCAGCAGATAGAATTAAAATGATTGAAGAGCGAATGAAAAATATGCTAGAAAAAACATATGTATTAACGTTTGATAAATCGGCATCTATTTATAAAGAAGAACAAAAATTAGATCAAACAGGCGGAGGTCCTGGCGGAGGAATGCGTTTTATGATGGTGGGTGGTGGAGCTTCTGGTGATTATTATAAAAATACCCAAACTAAAACATCTACAAAAGAAAATGAGTTTAGCGGTAAAAACTTTTTAGTGAAAGATAATTTGGTGACTTACAATTGGAAAATGGAACAAGAAACCAAAATGATTGGTCAAAATATGTGTTTTAAGGCAACAACAATTGTTGAAATGCCAGTAAGAAATACATCTTTTAACTTTAGAAGACCTGAAGATAGAAAGGAAGAAGAAAAAGAACCTGAAGAACCAAAAATGGAAGCTGTAATTGTAACAGCTTGGTATACATTAGATATTCCTGTAAGTCACGGGCCTGGAGATTATTGGGGTTTGCCAGGTTTAATTTTAGAAATAAGTTATGCTGAAACTAATATTTTATGCACTAAAATTGTGATGAATCCTAAAGAGAAAAGCGTAATTAGTGAACCAAATAAAGGGAAAGTTGTAACGCAAGAAGAATATGATACTATTTTAAAAGAAAAAATGACAGAGATGCGTGAACGTATGCAAAATGAGCGACAAAAAAGCGGTAATGACGGTCATTTTAGAATGAGAGGTTAATTTTTTATCATTTTCAAATTCAAATTAAATTCATGAAAAACGCAGCGTTTTTATTTTTAGCATTCTTTCCTATAATAATGTTTTCACAAAATGTAAAACTTGAAGGCATTGTAAAAGATGCAAGTGGAAACCCTTTAGAAATGGCCAATGTAATTGCCTTTAAAAAAGGAACCAATTTTTTACAATCGTATTCAATAACAGATTCAAAAGGGAATTATAAATTATCATTAGAAGATGGAGAGTCTTATAATTTAAAAGTAAGTTATTTGGGCTATAACACAAAAAATGTTGAAATTGTAATAATTCCACAATCTAAAGATAGAGTAGAAAATATTACCTTAGAAGAAGCCAACGAATCTTTAAATCAAGTAGAGATTACTTATGAAATGCCTGTAAAAATTGTTGGAGATACCATTGTTTATAATTCCGATTCTTTTACAAATGGTACCGAAAAAAAGTTAGAAGATGTGCTTAAAAAATTACCAGGAGTAGAAATTGATGATAACGGAGAAGTAGAAGTTGAAGGTAAAAAAGTGGTAAAAGTTTTAGTTGAGGGGAAAGAATTTTTTGATGGAGACTCTAAAGTGGCAACACAAAATATTCCAGCAAGCGCTATTGATAAAATTCAAGTGCTTAAAAATTACAACGAAGTTTCTGGAATGAAAGGCGTTACCAATAACGAAGATAATATAGCTATAAATATTAAATTAAAAGCAGGTAAAAAGCGTTTTTGGTTTGGTGAAGTAAATTCTGGTGTTGGAGATAATGAAAAATATTTAGCCAAACCAAAATTGTTTTATTATAGTCCAGAAAAAAGCATCAACATTTTAGCTGATGTTAATAATATTGGTGAAGCTCCGTTTACAATGCGAGATTATTTCCGATTTACAGGTGGTTTACGTGGCGGAATGCGTGGAAGTGGAACTAGTTTTAATGTGTCATCTGGCGGTTTAGGATTTATGACTGCTCAAAACAATAAAGCTGAAGAAATAATCTCAAAATTTGGCGCGCTTAACTTTGGTTTATCACCAAAAAAGAACCTCGATTTTAACGGTTTTGCTATTGTAAATGATTCCAAAACAAATATGTTTACAAACTCAAACACAGTTTATAATAAACTAAATTTAACCGAAGATTCAGCTAATAAAGCTACCCAAGGAAGCAAATTAGGAATGCTAAAATTTAGCACTACTTACAAGCCAAATACCAATGTGCATATAGATTATGATATTTTTGGAAAAATTTCTGAACAAACAGAATTACAAGATGTTACCTCCACAAGTAGAAGTGCCGATACTTACAAAGAAGAAAAACCATTTTCTGTAAATCAAAACTTTAATTTGTATTATACCATTGATGAAAAAAATATTTTCTCGGCAGAAATGCAGCATTTATATCAAAAGGATAAACCATTGTATAATTCATCAGCCACAACGCAACCTTTTGTAATTATTCCAACGGCTAATGCTGAGAGTATTTTTGATATAATTCAAAATAAAAAATTAAGCACCAATAAGTTAGATGCTAAATTTGACTATTATTATTTATTAACACCAAAAAGCAATATCAATATTTCTTTAGGAACAACGTTTAGTAAGCAAAATTTAAGATCGCATATTTCTCAAAATTTAGATAATGAAACAGTGTTAGATTTTAATGATAGCACTTTAAATAATGATGTAGATTTCAATTTTTCCGATATATTTTTAGGAGTTCATTACAAAATGGTTTCAGGTATTTTCACTTTTAATCCAGGAGTTAGTTTGCATCAATATGCAACAAAAGACACGCAATTAGGAACTGAAAATAAAGATACACAAACAAAATTATTACCAGATGTTTATGCAAATTTACAATTTAAATCTTCTGAAAGTTTACGATTCAATTATACAATGTCTACACAATTTTCTGATGTAGATAATATAAATGAAGGATATATTTTAGCTAATTACAAATCGTTAACAAAAGGAAATAGAGATTTAGAAAATGCTTTGTATCACAAATATTCATTGAGTTATTTTAGTTTTAGTATGTTTTCATTTACCAATATAAATGCTTCGGTTAATTATACTAAAAAAGAAAATGGCGTAAAAAATAATACGCAATTGGTTGGAATTGATAGAATATCATATCCTGTAAATTCTAATTTAGCAGATGAAACAATGTCTGCATATTTTAGATACGGCAAAACATATAGCCGATTAAAAACTAATTTAACTGCAAATATTTCAAACTCAACGTTTAATAATATTGTGAATGATGAAGAAATTAAATCAAAATCAGTTTCACAAAGTTATCAAGGTAGTGTAGCAACAAAATTTAAAAATGCGCCAAATTTTGAAATCGGTTACGAGAAATCATTTAACAATTACACCAATTCAAATAGTGAAACAGACAGACCTTTTGCAAATATTGAAATCTCATTTTTAAAGAGCTTCATTTTTACATCAGATTATAGTTATTACAATTACAAAAACACTTTTGAAAACTCTAATAACAAAACAAAAAACACGTATTCATTTTTAAATGCTAATTTATATTATCAGGAAAAAGATAGTAAATGGGAATTTAAACTATCGGCTAGTAATTTAACAAATAACAAGTCTATAAATACAGATAGTTATAATGAAATTTCCGATAGCAACGCAACATCTGTGTATTTTGTTCAACCACGTTTATATCTACTTTCAGTAAAATATAATTTATAAAAACCGCCACATTATTATTTATGAAAAATCAAAAATCTACCCAATTTTATATGAGAATTGTACACCGTTATTTGGGTTTTTTCCTAGCAGGAATAATGACTGTTTATGCCTTGAGCGGAGTTTTACTCATCTTTAGAACAACAGATTTTTTAAAAACTGAAAATCTGGAAAATACAAAGTTATTACCATCTTTAACCATAAATGAAGTAGGAAAAGCTTTAAAAATTAAAGATATTGAACTAATAAAAGCAGAAAATAGTATTTATTATTTTAAAAATGGCAGCTATAATACTCAAACTGGAGCAGCAGAATTTACATCTAAAAAGTTGCCTTATGTATTGGATAAAATGTCACATTTACATAAAGCATCAACAAATGAACCTTTATATTGGCTAAATATTTTCTTCGGCGTTTCCCTGTTGTTTTTTGCAATTTCTTCGTTCTGGATGTTTTTACCAAAAACCAAAACTTTTAAAAAAGGATTGTATTACACATTGGGAGGCATAATTTTAACCTTAATTATGCTATTTATATAAATAGAATACGTAAAATTCGGGCATTCCCTTTCAGGTCGGGCTATTGCACTCGCTTTTTGCTGAGAAAAACAGCAAAAGAGCTCAAACAAAGCGCTATCCCTAATGCAAATAAAAACGTAACTTTAGTAAAATAACGAGTTTCGTTTATTAAATTTTAGAATTTATAGACTAATTTTATGAGCAAATTTATAGGATGTCAAATTATTTCAGATTGGTTATTTTAAGTTGTTTTGTTAGCGTTTTTGCAACATCATTTGGGCAAAATAATTCAGAAAACAATCAAATAAATGCAACTATTTTTACAAAATTTAATACGTTTTTTGAGAAAGAGATTAAAAATCAAGGGATAAAAGGCGATTGGATTTTTAAATTAAATGAAATAACAGGACTACATAATTTTGATTTTAATAACGACGAATTATTAGATGTATTTATAGAATTTAATGCCATTCCCATTGAAGGTGGTGGTGTAACTTATTTTTACGCAGTTCTTTTTCAGAATATTAATAATGCGAACTACAAATTAATAAATTATTTAGAGAGTGATAATTTAATTTTTAAACAATATACTGACGATAATTATATTTTTTTTAATAGAAAAACGAATGTGAATATAAACTTTAAACTAATCAATTTTAAATTTGTACAAATATTGTAATATTTTATTAATTCAATTAAAATATTAAAAATATTTAGTAAGTTAGCTGTTTAAAAATAAATGTAAAAAAGACATTTAATATCCAAGATAAGATGAACTTACAAAACGAGATTTACGATTTAATAATTGACTCTCCAGGAAGAATTAACATTATTGGTGAGCATACAGATTATAATAATGGATTTGTTTTACCTACTGCCATTGATAAAAAAATTAGGTTTAAATTTAGAAAAAACAATTCACTAAATATTTGTAATGTTCATAGTGCAAATTTTAATACAAGTTTTTCTTTTGATTTAAAAGCTGTTAAGCCAAGCACTCAACAATGGGAAAATTATATTTTAGGAGTAATTCACGAAATTCAAATTTTATCAAATAATTTAAGTGGTTTTGACTGTGTTTTAGATAGTGATATTCCGGTAGGATCTGGGATTAGTTCTTCTGCGGCATTAGAATGCGGTGTAGCTTTTGGCTTAAATGAATTGTTTAATTTAGGACTTTCTAAATTAACAATAGTTGAAATTGGGCAAAGAGCAGAACATAATTATGTAGGGACAAAATGTGGAATAATGGATCAATTTGCCTCAGTGATGAGTAAAGAAGGTCATGTAATTTTATTAGATTGTCAATCATTAGATTTTGAGTACGTTCCAATTAAAATTGAACCTTATAAAATAGTGTTGTTAAATACAAATGTGTCACATAATTTAGCGTCAGGCGAGTATAATATTAGAAGAAAACAATGTGAGGATGGAGTTAGAATTATTAAAAAGAAATATCCAAAAGTAAATTCATTGAGAGATGTTTCTCCAGAGATGTTAGCTGAATTTAAAATGGATTTGGATGCTCTTGTTTTTAATAGGTGTTCTTATGTTGTAAATGAAAAAGTACGTGTTCTTGAAACGGTAGAGGCGCTGAAAAAAAATAAATTAGATCTTGTTGGTCAAAACATGTACAAAACGCATGAAGGTTTGTCCAAATTGTATGAAGTTAGTTGTCCAGAATTAGATTTCTTAGTAGATTATTCAAAAAAATTTATTGAAGTTATTGGTGCGCGTGTTATGGGAGGTGGATTTGGAGGTTGTACAATTAACATTGTTCATAAAGATTTTATGGAGCAGTTTATAAATAGAGCTTCAAAAGTATATTTTGAAAAGTTTAATATTAAATTAACAGCTTTTGAGGCAATGCCAAGTGGAGGAACTTCAATTGTAAATCAGTAGAACTAAAAAACAATGAATTTTTAAAAAAAAACTAATCCATCTTTTTTTTTAATGAATAATGTTTAAATTCGCTTTGGTTTATTAAAAAAATCGTTTTCCTACAAAAATTGTAATTTCATATTATAGTTTTAAGAGGATTTTAAAATATAAAATTTTATTAAAAAGAAATTAAACTAAACTATATATAAAATTATGACTACACATTTCGAATTCTGGGATTATTTCATATTTATAGCCTACGCTGTTTTAATACTAGGTGTGGGTTTATGGGTTTCCAGAGATAAACAAGGCCATGAAAAAAATGCAGAAGATTATTTCTTGGCAAGTAAATCTTTGCCTTGGTGGGCAATTGGAGCATCATTAATAGCTGCAAATATTTCAGCAGAGCAATTTATTGGAATGTCAGGCTCCGGATTTGCTTTAGGTTTGGCAATTGCATCTTATGAATGGATGGCAGCCATAACTTTAATTATAGTGGGTAAATATTTTTTACCAATTTTTATTGAAAAAGGATTGTATACAATTCCAGAATTTGTTGAAAAACGATTTTCAACTAATTTAAAAACTATATTAGCTGTATTTTGGATTGGTTTATACGTGTTTGTAAACTTAGCTTCTGTACTATATTTAGGTAGTTTGGCGTTGGAAACTATTATGGGAATTCCAATGGTTTATGGAGTTCTTGGTTTAGCATTATTTGCTGCCGCATATTCTTTATATGGAGGACTTTCAGCAGTTGCTTGGACAGATGTTATTCAAGTTATATTTTTAGTATTAGGTGGATTGGTTACAACCTATATTGCTTTAAATACAGTTTCTGATGGGCAAGGAGTAATTGCTGGCGCTAAAACTATTTATGAAGCTGCACCAGAGCGTTTTGCAATGATTTTTGATGAGTCAAATACTTATTATGATATGTTACCTGGAATTGGAGTTTTAATTGGAGGAATGTGGGTTGCCAATTTATATTATTGGGGATTCAATCAATATATCATTCAAAGAACTTTAGCGGCAAAATCATTAAGAGAAGCTCAAAAAGGTATTTTATTAGCTGCAGGATTAAAGTTGATAATTCCATTAATTGTTGTTATTCCTGGAATTGCAGCGTATGTAATGGTTAATGATCCAGAAATTATGGCAAGATTAGGTGCCGGATCATTACATAATTTACCAACATTAGATCAAGCTGATAAAGCGTATCCTTGGTTGTTGCAATTTTTACCAACAGGAATGAAGGGAATTGCATTTGCAGCCTTGGCAGCAGCAATTGTATCGTCTTTAGCTTCTATGCTAAATTCTACATCTACAATTTTTACAATGGATATTTATAAACAATATATCAATCCAACAGCAAGTGATAAAACTACTGTTAATGTAGGTAGAATTTCGGCGGCTGTAGCATTATTAATAGGAAGTATTATGGCTCCATTGTTAGGAGGGATTGATCAAGCTTTTCAATTTATACAAGAGTATACAGGAATTGTGAGTCCTGGTATTTTAGCAGTGTTTATGTTAGGTTTATTCTGGAAGAAAACAACAAATAGAGCTGCTATTGTTGGAGCTTTAGTTTCAATTCCAATTGCAATGTACTTTAAAGTTGCACCAAACGGATGGTCTGAAAGTATGCTATTTGTAAATATTCCATTTATGGATCAAATGGCGTATACTGTATTATTAACAATGATAGTAATTGGCGCAGTTAGTTTGTTACAAAATAAAGGAAAAGATGATGCAAAAGGAATTCCTATAACCAAGCAATTATTTAAAACATCACCAACATTTAATATTGGAGCATTTGCAATTATGATTATTTTAGTTGCGTTGTATGCTATGTTTTGGAATTAATATTTAAATTTTGTTGTAAAAAAAGAGTTGGTTTACCAACTCTTTTTTTTTTAATTTAAGTTCCAGCTAATATAATTGCTAGATGATTCTAATTTATTTTCTAGTTCATCGGGTAAATTTGGAAAAAAATCAATTCCAGTAATTTCTTCAATTTCATCAATGCTTGTAACAAATTGATAGAGCCCTTTTTCAGAATCTTCATGTGGCATTAAAAAAGCAATTGCTTTAATTTCAGGTTCGTGATAATCTAAAATAATTTTATAAAAATAGTTAGGTACAGCTACTTTTTCAGTTCCTATAGTTTTTAGGTTCTTAGAAAGAACACCTCCAGTAACTATATATAGTTTGTCATATTTTTGAGCCCAATAACGTACTTTTTGTTCTAATCTATTCCATATGCCACCGTTAAATTCATAGCTTTGGGGAGAAATATTAGAAGTAAAAAAGGTTTCATTAAATGCTTCTTCAGAAAATTTTCTGTCACCTGCTGGGCATAAGTGGCCTTTGTTGTATCCAGAGTTTTTGAAATTTCTATAATGTGCACTTTTTGTTGAAACTTTTGGATCTAATTCAAAATATGGTCTTTTAATATTTGTGTTTGAAAGCTGATTCTTATTTAAAGCATAAGCCACCCATTCAGCCTGTTCGTATTCTTCATTATAAGATAATGAATAATACTTATGATGCACAATTTGATTTGTTGTTGAGGTTGGTAAAAAGTTTACATCAGTTTCAACAATATCAGTTGTGCTATTTGTAGTGTTTAATTTACCGGAATAGTTATCATAAATATAAAAACCAACAGCAAAAACGAGTGTAATTATAGTATATATTATTTTTCTATTTTTCACTTTTTAATGGTATTTCAACAAAGTTGCTAGTTTTAGGTAACTCTTCAAAAATTGTAATAAATTGTTGTGGAGGTGAAGTTAATTTACGTTTTATTAAATCAATCCAAGCGCCATAAACTTTTATTTCAGCAGCTAATTTTCCTTCTTCATTAAAAATTTGGTGGTTAAATCTCCAGCGTTCAATACCTTTTGATACGCCTTCCAACTCCATTTTTACAGTAATATTTTCGCCAATGTGTATTTCTTTTAAAAAAGTAGTTTCTTCTTTAAATAAAATTGGACCAATATTTAATTTAGCAAATTCATTTATTGAAAGCCCATGTTCTTGAAAAAAACGTACTCTAACTTCTGCAGCATAATCGTTATATGCTGTGTGACGCATATGTCTGTTTGGGTCAAAATCTGACCATTTTGTTTTGAAATTGATTTCGAAATTCATATTTATTTTTTTTAAAGCAACAAATATACTTTAATAATAAGGGATTGCAATAAATACCAGTTCAAACAAGAATAATAATAACTATTTTTTTTATTTTAATGTAGAGATATAATAATTGTAATTTAGTGCTACTAGTAAATTAGTTTTTCACATCCAATGCATCGCGCAGGGCGTTTCCAATTAACATAAAAGCCATCACTAAACTCATAATGGCTAACCCAGGAATTATGGCTAAATACGCTTTTCCTAAAATTATATAGCTATAGTGATCTTTAATCATACCGCCCCAAGAAGGAGTAGGAGGTTGGGCGCCAATACCTAAAAAACTAAGTCCGCTTTCTATTAAAATTGCTCCTGCAAAATTTGCTGCGGAAATAACTATAACAGGAGCCATAATATTTGGTAAAATATGGTTGAAAATAATTCTGAAATTTGAAAAACCTAAAGCCTTGGCAGCTTCAACGTATTGCATTTCTTTGGTGCTCATCACTTGTCCACGAACTACACGAGCAACTTCAACCCACATTGTTAAACCAACGGCAATAAAAACTTGCCAATAGCCTTTTCCTAAAGCCAATGTAATTGCAATTACTAGTAATAAAGTTGGAATAGACCAAGTGATGTTAATTAACCACATTATAAAAGCATCTGTTTTACCACCAAAATATCCTGCAATGGCACCTACTGATATTCCAATTATTAACGAAATAAAAACAGCAATAAACCCAATAAAAAATGATATTCGTGCACCAACTAACATTCTACTCAATAAATCTCGCCCGTACTTATCGGTTCCTAAATAGAATTTTTTGGTAGTTATAAAGTTGGAAATGTCTTGGTTTTTAAATAGTGAAATAGGTAAATTTTTAGTTAAACTTTCAGCATTGTTTTCAACAAAAGTATGTATAGTTAGCGTTTCTTTTGAAAGCGTATATTTTGAAATTGGAATTTCGGTTTGTTGATTTTTATTTCCAAAAATAAGTTTGTTGAAAATTGATTGACTAATTTCATTTGAAGATGGTATTGTTAACATTAAAACTTCAAATCCAGGTTTTTTTGAATGAATTTCTAAATGCATTTGATTAGCATTGCTACTATTATCAGGTGCCAAAAAATAAGCGAAAACAGCAATAAATCCACATAGTACTATAAACCAAAAACTAAACACTCCAGTAAAGTTTTTTTTAAACTTCTGGAGTGCAAGTGCTGTTAATGAATTGTGATTAGATTTCAATTTTTAATCGTTATCAAATAAGATTAATTTTTAACTAAATGATATGCTGGCTTTAATTTTAATTCACTTAAAACATGGATAGCTTCTTCAATATAAACATCCTTTTTTAAACTAGTATGCCAAGCAATTCTTTTATCGGCCAAATCTGTATCAGATTTCACTAATTCTTGCTCATATAAAGGTGATGTATACGTTAAATTAGTGGTAAAATCTTTTAAATCTTTAAACTGTAAAGACTGAGTTATATTATTATCTAAATCTTTTTTATAATCTTCTAAATCTAAATGAACCAATGTATCATCTTGAGCAGATTTCAACCATTTTGCATTGCTGTCAATCAATTTAAAATATTTGTTTGAAGCCACTCTTTTTTTACTATTATTAATTACTTCATTAAAATTTTCATAATTATTCCATAAATTATATGTAGCCGGATTTACTTTATCAAATTTTAAAGCATTTGGCAAATCACGTTCACCAATTTCCATATAACTAAATCTACTTGGTAACATAATATCCGAATGTACACCTTCTAGTTGTGTAGAGCCACCATTAATTCTATAAAACTTTTGAATTGTCATTTTTAAAGCTCCAATATCTTCTTTTAAATTATGATATCTATTAATGTCTAAAACGCTTTGTACAGTTCCTTTACCATATGTTTGTCTTCCACCAATAATTATAGCACGATTATAGTCTTGCATTGCTGCTGCAAAAATTTCAGAAGCTGAGGCAGAAAGTTCATTTACTAAAATTACTAAGGGTCCATCCCATTGAATTTTTGGGTCTTCATCTTTTCTAACATCAGGTGCTCTGTCTCTATATTTTACTTGTACAACAGGACCTTTATTTATAAATAACCCAGATATTTCAATAGCTGTTTCTAAAGAGCCACCACCGTTGTTTCTTAAATCAATAACTAAACCTTCAACATTTTCTTTTTTAAGGCGCTCAATTTCTTGTGCCATATCGGTTGCAGAGTTTCTATAGCTTTCTTCGCCAAAATCAATATAAAATTTTGGTAAGTTTATAATACCAAAAGTTTTACCATCTTTTTTTACAACGGATGACTTCACAAAAGTTTCTTCCAATTCAACAACATCTCTTATAATTGAAATTATTTTAGTTGTTCCATCTAATTTTTTTACTGTCAACCTAACTTCCGATCCTTTTTCACCTTTAATAAATTCAATAGCATCGTCTAAACGCATTCCAACAATATCTAAAGGTTCTTCATTCCCTTGGGCAACTTTTACAATTAAATCGCCAACTTCTAATTCTCCTTGTTTCCAAGCAGGTCCACCTGAAATTAATTCACTTACACTTGTATAATCGTTTTTCTTTTGTAAACGAGCTCCAATTCCTTCCAGTTTACCAGCCATAGAAATGTCAAATCTCTTTTTCACAGTTGGATCAAAATAGGAAGTATGAGGATCAAATTCTTCAGCAATACAGTTAATATAAGTTGAAAACCAATCGGAATATGTTAATTCGTCAATTCTTTCATATAAATCGGTCATACTCTCTAAAGTAGCTTCTCTTGCTTCTTTTTCAAGTTCGTCCATAGATTTTACAACATAACTATTATCTTCTTTTTTCTTGTCATCTTCAGCATTTATTTTATCGTATAACCGAGAAAGTGTAGTAAATTTAAGTTGTTTGTACCATGTATTAATTAATTCTTCTTTTGATTTGGCAAAAGGTAATTTATCTGAATCAACATCTAAAATTTCTTTTTTATTAAAGTCGAATTTAGAAGCTAAAATGTCCTTATAATAATCTTTAGAATCGTTTGTTCTTTCAATTAATCTTTCATAAACCAAATAAAAGAATGATAAATCTTCGCTATTTATTTGATCGTCAATTTGAAATTTATATGCTGAAAATTCATCAATATCAGCCTGTAAAAAATAACGTTTTGAAGGATCTAAATTTTCAATAAATGCATTAAATACATGTTCAGAAAAAGTATCATCAATTTCTTTAGGTTCGTAATGTCCTTGAGTTAACACATATTTTAAAATAGTTATTAAAACCTTATCTTTTGGATCGGAATCTGTGCTTGCGTTTGTTTGATAACTTGTAAATAATGTTACAACAAACAGTAACGGCAAAAATATTTTTAAATTTCTAATCATCATCTATCTAATCAATTGTTGTTAGTAATGTAATATTACACTAAAATAGTGCCAATATTTTAGTTAAACGTCTAATTTAACTTTTTTTTATAAATTACAATAAATACTTTGGTTGTTTTGCCTTTTTTGTCATCCAAAGTGGAAACAAGAACGGAAACATTCCATTTATAAAAAACCTAGTTTTATATACAATAATAACTAAATAATTAATTCTTCTTGCATTACAAAATGTTAAATTTAATTTAAACGAAACCCAATAAATTATAGTAGCTTTGTTTTTTAATTAGATAAAAATGAATACAAAACCCTTAATTTTAGTTACCAATGATGATGGTATAACGGCACCAGGAATAAGAACTTTAATTGCTGTTATGCGTGAAATTGGTGACGTTGTAGTTGTAGCGCCAGATAGTCCACAAAGTGGAATGGGACACGCAGTAACTATAAATGAAACTTTATACTGTAATGAAATAACTGTTGATGATGGCCCACAAAGAGAGTATAAATCATCAGGAACTCCGGCTGATTGTGTAAAACTAGCTGTAAGTGAAATTTTAGATAGAAAACCAGATTTATGTGTTTCAGGAATAAATCACGGATCAAATTCATCTATAAATGTAATTTATTCGGGAACCATGAGCGCTGCTGTTGAAGCTGGTGTTGAAGGAATTCCTGCCATTGGATTTTCATTATTAGATTATTCTTGGAATGCAGATTTTGAGCCATTAAAAGAGCATATTAAAAAAATTGCTTTAAATGTGTTAGAACAAGGGTTGCCAGATGGTGTTGTACTCAATGTAAATTTTCCTAAAAGTAAAGAATTTAAAGGCGTGAAAGTTTGCCGACAAGCACGTGCAAATTGGGTGGAAGAATTTGATAAACGAATAAACCCGCAAGGGAGAGTATATTATTGGCTAACGGGTAAATTTGTAAATATGGATAAAGGTGAAGATACTGATGAGTGGGCTTTGGCAAATAATTACATTTCAATTGTGCCAGTTCAGTTTGATTTAACTGCGCATCATTTTATTCAAAAGTTAAATAGTTGGAACTTATAAAGTAATGAAAAAGGAGATAGCTATCGGTTTTTTAACAGCAATTGCTGCAACTGCATTTGGCTGTTTTATTTTTATAGAATATTTTTCTTCATATGATTTTTCTAAAAGTTTAGAATTAATTAAAGAAGGAAATTTAGAAGGAAAAGTATTGGTTTTGGGTGCAATAGCTAACTTTTTTGTTTTTTTTATTTTTTTAAAGAAAAAGCAAATTTACAGAGCTCGTGGTGTTTTAATTGAAACTTTTTTATTGGCATTTATAGTTTTATTTTTAACCTTTTTTAATAAATAATCCATAAAATGAGATACTATATAATTTCGGGTGAAGCTTCTGGAGATTTACATGGTTCAAATTTAATGAAAGCTATGTTGGAAGAAGATCCAAAGGCAGAAATTAGATTTTGGGGTGGCGATTTAATGCAACAAGTTGGAGGGACTTTAGTAAAGCATTATAAAGAAAGAGCCTTTATGGGGTTTGCGGAGGTAATTAAAAATATTCCAACTATTTTAGGATTTATAAAATTTTGTAAAGAGGATATTTTAAATTTTAATCCAGATAAAATTATTTTTATTGATAATTCTGGTTTTAACCTTCCTATTGCTAAATGGGCTAAGGCTCAAAATTTTAAAACAGTTTATTATATTTCTCCGCAGGTTTGGGCTAGTAGATCTGGCAGAGTTAAGGCTATAAAAAGAGACATAGATGAAATGTATGTTATTTTGCCTTTTGTGAAAGACTTTTATAATAAACATGATTATAATGTTACTTTTGTAGGGCATCCATTATTAGATGCTATTTCCGGTAGACCAATGGTTAATGAAAAGCAATTTAAAGAAGAAAATCAGCTTTCCATTAAACCAATAATTGCATTATTGCCCGGAAGTAGAAAGCAGGAAATTAAAAAACTATTAGCTGTAATGCTTAAAATGGCTGATAAATTTACGGATTATCAATTTGTAATTGCTGGTGCTCCAAGTCAGGATTTTGAACTTTACAAACCATTTATTACAAAGGATAACGTGAAATTTATTAGTAATAAAACATACGATTTGTTGTCAGTTTCCTATGCCGCCATTGTTACTTCAGGAACTGCAACTTTAGAAACGGCATTGTTTAAAGTACCTGAAATAGTATGCTACAAAACAAGTTGGTTATCCTACCAAATAGGTAAGCGTTTAATAGATTTAAAGTTTATTTCTTTGGTAAATCTTATAATGGATAAAGAAGTTGTAAAGGAATTAATTCAGGATGATTTTAATGAGAAAAATTTGGAAAAAGAACTGCATAAAATTTTAAATGAAACAACTAGAAATAAGTTGTTTTTAGATTATTTTGAATTGGAAAAAAAACTAGGTGGAAAAGGCGCTTCTAAAAAAGTGGCAGAATTAATTGTTAAATAAAAGACTCTGAAACATTTTATAGCTTCAGAGTCTTTAAGAAAATTGATTGATTACTAATATTTTTATTTACAAACTGCTTCTAATACATCTTCAATATCACCAGGTGTACTCATAATTTTCATAAAAGTTCCCATAGTTAATTCTGGCCAATGTAAGGCAAGTCTGTATTTTCCGTGCAACATAGTTGCTTTGTTTCCTTGTAAAATAATTTCATAAGGTAAAGCCGCAACGTGGGCTTCACCAATAATTGGTAAAAAATGTGCTTCACCTTCTTCTTTGTTTTGTAAACCAACACCAAATACTGCTACTTTTTCATTAGCATACACTAATTTATAAACTTCAACAGTATTTCCTTTTTTAGCTTTTAAGTTATTTTCAATAACTTTTAAACCTTCTTCAAATGATGAAAATTCATTTAAAGTTACAGGATCGGAAAAATAAGGCATCATAATTTTATAATGATACTTTTTTAAATTCTCTGCCTTTACAGTACCGCCAAATGGTGTAAAACTAGTTCCAAGACCTGAAAAAGTTGATTTTAAATCTGCGCTAAACTTCTGAAAGAAAGTTTTGTATGAGTTGTAGCTATCACCTAAATAAGCTCTTAAAATATAGTCTGGATTGGTATAAGAAATAGTTACTTTTCCATTTTTTTGTTCTAAACCAACTTTAAAAGTTGCAGCAAGTGCACCTCTGTCTTTTACTTTAACAACGGTGTTTTTTAAATCAGTTCTTGTAAAAGCAATTACTTTTAAACTGCTTTTGTTTGATGGGTTATAAGTTCCTAAAACTGTATAAGAATTACTTTCTAAGGCATTTACAACCTTTTCAGTAATTTGTTGAATTGATTCGTTTGATTCTCCAATTTTAATATACGGACTTAAATCTTGTGCAAAAGAATTAACACCAAACATTAAAATTAGGATACTGGTAAAAATAAGATTTTTCATAAATTGATAAATTATTATTCGTCAAAATTACCTTATATTAATACCGTCAATTATGATATTAATCATTCTGTAACTATTGTTACCGTAAATTAATTTTCTGAAAATGAAAAGCGCAGAAGTTTATAATTTATTAGAACAACATAAAAATGTTAGAGGTATTGGAAACTGGAAAAAGAATAATTATGGTAACTTGGAAAGTTTTGGAATAGGACTAACGCAATTAAAAGTAATAGCAAAGAAAATTGGAAAAAATCATGACCTAGCTATAGATCTTTGGAAAGAACCAAATTATGATGTTAAAACCATTTCAATTTTAATTGAAGAGCCCAAAAAAGTAGATATATTACAGGTGGAATTAATGGTGAATGAAGCAAAAATGTGGATGTTATGCCACACGTGGGTTCAAAATTTGTTTTGTAAAGTCTCGTTTTCTTTTGATATTTCTGAAGAGTGGAGAATGAGCGTTGTTGATATAAAACGTAGAGTTGGTTATGCTTTTTTATACTATTTAGCGAGAGATAAAAAAGTGTTAGATGCTTATTTTATACCTATTTTAAATGTTATTGAAAAGGAAATTCAGCAAGAAGAGAATTTTGTAAAAGACGCTATGAATAATGCATTATTTTCAATTGGCCAACGCTCTAAATTCTTAAATAATAGATGTATTGAAATTGCCAGAAATGTTGGAAAAATTGAAGTTAATTATGGTGATAATTCTTGTGAAGCGGTGAATGTAATTAAACATTTAACTTCAAAAAGGATGCAAAATAAATTTAATTAAAATATTTTTTATTAACTTTATCATGCTATGATGAAGTTTTTGAAATTTGTTCCAATACAAATTACTTTCTTTTTAATTATTGGAGTTTTAATAGGTAATTACTTTGTAATTAATGTAATACAATTAACAATTGTTAGTTGTGTAGTTGTTTTGTTTTTAGGGATTGCTTATTTTTTTGCCAATAAAAATCTAAACTATTTTAATTCACTTTTTACCATATTCGGTTTTTCTGCAGCCTTATTAATAGGTGTTGCCTCTATAACTTTTCAAAACCAATTAAATAATGTAAATCATTATTCGAATGCCAAAAATTTCAAGATTGATGTTCCAATTGAATCAGTTTTAAAAATTAGAAAAGTATTAAAACCCAGCGCAAATTATAATAAATATGAAGCCTTTATTTTAGAAACTAATCAACAAAAAACAATTGGTAAATTCTTGGTAAATATTAAAAAAGACAGTTCAAAAAATCAATTATTTGTTGATGATGAATTATTAGTAAAAACCGAATTTAGAGCTATACCAAAACTATTGAATCCTTACGGTTTTAATTATGAAAAGTATTTAAAAAATCAGCAGATTTATCATCAAGTGTATGTAAATAGCACTTCATATTTAGAGTTGACAAACAATTCAAAAACAATTTTTGGAATTGCCGCTAATATAAGAAATGCAATAAATTCATCACTTATAAAAAATGGATTTAAAGACAATGAATTAGCTTTAATTAATGCCTTATTATTAGGGCAACGGCAAACTATTTCAGAAGATTTACTAGATAGTTATAAAGATGCCGGAGCAATTCATATTTTGGCGGTTTCGGGTTTACATGTTGGTGTAATTTTATTGTTGCTGTTGTTTTTATTTAAAAGTTTACATCAATTTAAAAATGGGAAATTAATAGCCACCGTTTTAATTATTTCTTTGTTGTGGTTTTATGCAATAATTGCAGGTTTATCTGCATCAGTTGTAAGAGCAGTTGCTATGTTTACAGCATTGTCTATTGGGTTGCATTTAAATAAACCATCAAACATTTATAACAACTTAGTAATTTCAATGTTTTTCTTGTTGTTATTTCATCCATTTTACCTGTTTGAAGTTGGTTTTCAATTAAGTTATTTAGCTGTGTTTTCAATAGTTTGGGTGCAACCAAAATTATATGATTTATGGATTTCTGAAATTTGGTTTTTCAGAAAAATGTGGCAATTA
The DNA here is from genome assembly GCF_016342705.1 of Lutibacter sp. Lineage (GTDB taxonomy): Bacteria > Bacteroidota > Bacteroidia > Flavobacteriales > Flavobacteriaceae > Lutibacter. Next base: position 50,848 of record NZ_JAEINV010000016.1, read on the forward strand.
TTTACAGTTTCCATTGCAGCTCAACTCGGAATTTTACCATTAAGTTTATTTTATTTTCATCAATTTCCTGGATTGTTTTTTGTTGCTAACATGTTAATTATTCCATTTTTAGGTTTCATTTTGATTGCAGGAATTGTAGTCATAATTCTTTCGGTTAGTAATTTATTACCTCAATTTGTTGGTTATTTATATGAACTTGTTTTAAGTTTTATGAATGAACTTATAACGTGGGTTTCTAGTTTTGACACCTTTGTAATTAGAAATATTTCCATGTCATTTTTGTTAATGATAAGTGTTTATTTGTTTTTTATTTTGATGTTGAAATTCATAGAGAAAAAATCGTTTCTAAGAGTCATTTTGGTTTTATCATCAGTTGTGTTTTTACAATCTGTTTTATTTTTTGAAAAGTACCAAATTCAATCTCAACAAGAATTTATAGTTTTTAATTCTAGAGAAAGTATTATTGGAATAAGAAATGGAGATTATTTAGAATTAACATCAAAACTGAATTCTATTACAAAGTCCTATTTAATAGGAACAGGAATTAGGAACTATCAAAAATTAAATTCGGGAACAAAACTATTTCATTTTAAAAACGAAACAATTTTAGTGGTAGATAGTTTGGGTTTATATAATTTTAAGTCTCTAAAACCTACAATTGTTGTATTGCAAAATTCTCCAAAAATAAATGTAGCACGTTTAATTAAAATTGTTCAACCAAAAATAATTGTGAGTGATGGTACAAATTATAAAAATGCTGCTTTAAGTTTTGAACAGGCGTGTTTAAAAAATAAAACTCCTTTTCACAGTACGTTGCAAAAAGGAGCTTTTTTAGTAAAATAATAATTAATTATTCTACAAATTCGTGTTTGAAATTTGAAGTGTACTCTCCAAACTCTTCTTGTGATTTTATGTTTTTATAAGCATCGGTAGCAAATATTTTTAAAAATATTTCTAACTGACGTGGAGTTTGATATCCTGTAACAGGTGTTAATAAAGTAGATTTTTCATCTAAAAACAACATAGTTGGATAGGCTCTAACTCCAAAGTAACCAGATAATTCATGCGAGGAATTTCTTCCACTAGTATTTGGATTAAACCCTGGGTTTTTATATGTTTTTCCTAGAAAATTAATGGTTTCTCCACCTTCAGCATTAAATTTTACAGCATAGTAATTTTCATTAATATATTTTGCTACATCTTTGTTGCCAAAAGTGTTTTTATCTAACATTTTACAAGGGCCGCACCAAATGGTATAGGCATCTATAAAAATCTTTTTTGGGTTTGTTTTTTGAGCTTCAACAGCTTTTTCTAAGGACATCCATTTTATTTCCTGTGCATTGGTTGAAACCCATAACAATAGCAGTGTAGCTATAAATAATTTCTTCATTTTTAATATTTTATGTTTATCTGATTAGTTTGACGCAAAAATGTTGCCAAATTTACAGTTAATTTTTAATTTACTTTACTCCGTGCATTAATTTCTTTAAAACCGGACTTAATAATAACGCAATTACACCAATAATTATTGGTACAACAGTAAAAATTAAAAAGAATGTTGAGATATCATATTTGGTTGTAATATCATCAATCATTGCACCCATTTTTCCAGAAGTTTTGTTTCCAATGGCCAATGCTAAATACCAAACACCAAACATAAATGCAATCATACGTGGAGGAACCAATTTACTTACATAAGATAGTCCTACAGGGGAAACGCATAATTCTCCCAACGTATGAAATAAATAAGCAAAAATTAACCAAACAATACTAACAGAAGCCGTTTTTGCTCCTTGTGGAATTCCAGAAGCACCGTATGCTAATATTCCAAATCCGATAGCTAAGAAAAACAATCCAATCGCATATTTTGCTGCTGGTTTTGGGTTGTACTTACTTTCCCACCATTTTGAAAATAATGGTGCAAAAGCTATAATAAATAAGGAATTTAAAATTAAAAACCACGTTGCCGGAATTTGAACTTCATTATCCTTTTTTCTTATGATAGTTGCCGGAATGTTGTTATTGATTAAATCGGCTTGTTCGTTAGTTAAATATTTAAAATTTGTTCCTTTTTTATCTAAATCTAAAATTGAAATTTTATCATCTTTTAAAAATTCGTTGGATGAAATTACAACTGTTGTGTTTTCTGTAATTTCTGCATTTTCAGGAATTACTGTTTCAGCAGTAATAGAAATAGGTTTAGAGTCTTCAGAAGGAATTTTATACGTATTATATGAAATTTCATAAGAATAGGTATTAAAGTTGTTATAAATTTTCCAAATAACAATTCCCCAAATTAATAGGAAGCTAAACCCTAAAATTAAATTTGAAATAAAATATTTTTTGAAGGTTTGTTTAAACAATAAATATAGGACATACGTGATAATTCCAATTGGAACTACAGTAATAATTACATCAACAATATTAAAAATAAAGGCTGCATTCCCCGATAGAATTCTGCTTGTATAATCTTTCGCAAAAATACTCATAGATCCTCCGGCTTGTTCAAAAGAAGCCCAAAAGAAAATAATAAAAAATGCAAATATGACAACAGCGATCATTTTATCACGTGTAATTCTGCTATAACGAAGAATTCTGGTGGTAATTAAGAATATAAAAAGCAGTAATGTTATTAAAATTGTATGACCAGAATAATCGGTTCCTCCAAATTCTAAAAAGTTAGTTTCTCCAATTTTTGAAAGCGGATCGTTAATTACCCAAGTTAATCCTAATACTGAAATAATGGTAATTAAAGCTTTGTCTACAATTGTAAATGGATTTAATTTATCTTCAATTTTTTTATGGTCATCTGCTTCAATAGTTTTATCTTCTTTATTAGGTTTGTTACCAACATCACCAAAAATACCTTGTGCAAAAGTAAATTGTAACAGTCCTAATAACATAAAAATACCAGCCAAACCAAATCCCCAGCTCCAGCCTAAAATTTCACCTAAATAACCACATAACATAATTCCTAAAAATGCTCCAGCGTTAACACCCATATAAAAAATGGTATACGCTCCGTCTTTTTTCTCTGGAAAATCTTTATATAGAATTGAAATAAATGAAGTCATATTTGGTTTAAAAAAACCAGTACCAATCACTAATAAAAGCAATCCTAAGTATAAAAAAAATGGATTAGATTCTATAGCCATACTTGCGTGACCTAAGGTCATAATTATGGCTCCAATTATAATTGCTTTTCTATTTCCAAGATATTTGTCGGCTAAAGTTCCTCCAATAATTGGAGTTAAATATAATAAAGCCAAATAAGTACCGTAAAGTGCTAATGCATTTTCACGAGGCCAATCCCAGCCACCAATTCCTAAAGCACTCACTAAAAATAATACTAATAAAGCACGCATTCCATAAAATGAAAAACGTTCCCACATTTCAGTAAAAAATAACACAAATAATCCAGAGGGGTGACCTAAAACTTGAGTGTCAAAAAATTCGTTTCTTTTTAAATCCATTTTTGTAAATTAAAATTTAGTTTCCTGCTTTTGCAGCTGCTTCTTTTGGTCTAATCACTAATTTATCGTAAATACTTAACGCAAGAATTGTTACAATACCAATACCAACAATCACATACCATATTTTATTTGGCTGATAATTATCCCAAATAAGTTGAGTCATTTCAGATTGTGACATGCCTAATTTTTCTGAAGCAGAAGTGAAATAATCATTTTTAGTAAATTCTTTAGTTATTTCTGGCATTTCAATGGCTCGTTTTGCCATTTCACTTTGTAATAAACTTAACTTGTCTGACCAAGCTTCATATAAGTTTCCAGAGATAAAAGTTGTTATAAAGTTACCTAAAAATATAGGTAAAAAATAGGTTCCCATATACAATGCTTCTTTTCCTTTTGGAGAAATTAAAGCTATAAAAGATGAAAAAGTAGGGTTTGTCATCATTTCACCAATAGCAAAAATAACAATACCTAAAATAGTGTAAAGTCCATTTCCAGTATAAAATGTAATTCCAATACCAATTGAAGCTATAATGAAACCTGTAACCATAGCACTTACGTGACGCATTCTTAAAACAAAATATGACACAATTAATTGGAAAACAATAATAGCGCCGGCATCAATATTAATCAACATTTCTGGATTTACAGAAGTTCCTCCACCACTCATAAAACTAGCTAGCCAAGGTGAAACTTCAGCAATAGAATTGTGTAAAGCACTTGTGTCTACCCAATCTTCAATAAATGTAGGCAATGTGTAGAATAGTTGATTGAACATAGTCCAAAAACCTACCATAATAACTAATAAAACTGAAAGTCTTGTATCTTTAACTGCTTCAATAATATTTTTAAAAGAACTTAAAATGGCTTCTCCAATTGTTTCCTCTTTTTTCTCTCTTGATACTTCTTTATAAAAAAGAATTAATATAATTAAGTTAATTGCGATAACAATAGATGCTTGTAGAAAAATTATTTTCCATCCGTATTGGGTTCTTAAGGTTGAAGACATTGCAGGTCCTACAAACCCACCAATATTTACCATCATATAAAAAATACCAAAACCTAATGTTGAATTAGATTCATCAGTGTTTTTTGTAATGATAGCTGAAGCTACGGGTTTAAACATAGCAGCACCAATAGCCACCCATAAAAAGACTAAAAAAACAGAAGAATAACTAGATACTTCGCCCATAAAATAATAACCTGTCATTAAAAGAACATATGCTATTATTAAAGAAAGTTTATAACCAATTTTATCAGCAATGACTCCAGTAATCATTGGGAGCAAATACAATATTGCCGTAACAATACCCATAATCTGCCCTTTTTCAGTATGCGTAAATCCTAGTCCGCCATCGTCAGTAGAACCTGTTAAGTAAAGTGCAAGCACAGCAAATAATCCATACCATGCCCAGCGTTCAAATAATTCCATTCCACTAGCAACCCAGAAGTTCTTATTGTAAGACTTCATTACTCCAAAAAAAGATTTTTTTTCTGTACTCATAAGTAGTTATTTTAAAGAAAAGCTCAAGAAAAATATAACTTGAGCTTTTTTGATTTTAATTATTTCTATTTAAACTCATTTTTTAATGAATTCCTTTCATTGCTTTATTTAAAAATGGAGATAATAGTAAAAGTAATACTCCAGATCCTAACATAACCATTGTTATAAATGGATATAGTGCAAAATCATATTTTTGTAAAATACTTTCTAACATACCAGCCATATAATTACCTGCGGCGAAACTAGCCATCCAAAGTCCCATAACAACAGAAACTAATTTTGCTGGAGCTAATTTAGTAATCATTGATAAGCCAATTGGAGATAACATTAGCTCTCCTAATGTTAATAAAGTATATACAGTAACTAACCACCAAGGAGAAACAAGATTTCCAGCATCAGCTATATTTGATGCCTGTGTCATTACCCAAAAAGCTAAAGCTCCTAAAAACAAACCTAGAGCAAATTTTACTGGAGTACGAGGGTTCCATCCTTTTTTATCTAACCAAAGCCACATTAAAGAAAATAGAGTAGCAAAAATTAAAATAGCAAATGAATTTACATTTTGAAACCAAGTAGCAGGCATTTCCCAGCCGAACATAACTCTGTCTGTGTTTTCTTTTGCAAATAAGCTAAAAGTACCACCAGCTTGTTCAAAACCAGCCCAAAAAACAATATTAAATAGCGCTAGCACAATAATTACAGCCATTCTACTCCATTCATTGGCTCCATTTGTGCCTTTAAATATTATAAAAGATAAACTAACTATTATGGCAGCAAAACCAATGTATGTAATGTAAGTTCTTGCGGTGTCTGGTAAAAATCCCCAGATATAAATAAGGGCTAATGTTCCCAAAATTAAAGAGACAGTATAAATTAAAATTGTAGACCAATCTTTGCTGTCTAGTTTTGTTTTATTTTCATCTACACTTTCATGTAGTCCATTATTTTCTAACGTAGTTTCTCTCCAGTTTAACCAAAGCACACCTATTATCATACCAATACCGGCAGCAAGAAAACCATAACCCCAGTTTACGCTTTCACCTAAGCCACCAGCTATAAATGTTCCTAAAATTGCACCTAAATTAATTCCTAAATAAAAAATATTGAAACCAGCATCTTTCATTGGGTCATTATCGTTATAGAAAGATCCTACTACTGTAGAAATATTTGGTTTAAAAAATCCATTACCAATTATAAGTACACCTAAACCAAAGTGAAATAAAAATAAACGAGATTCAGTGTCTAAAGAGTTGTCTAAAAATGAACTAGCTGCCAATAAAAATTGACCTACAGCCATAACTAATCCACCAATATATACGGTTTTTCGTTGGCCTAAAAACTTATCAGAAATCCAACCACCTAAAATGGGTGTTAAATATACCAATCCAGTAAAAATAGCATACATTTCTAAAGCCTCTTCTCTATTCAAGCCAAAGCCATCATTTACTAGTTCTGCTGTTAAATAAAGTACCAATAAGGCACGCATTCCATAATAACTAAACCTTTCCCACATTTCTGTAGCAAATAAAGTATATAAACCTTTTGGGTGGCTTTTTCTAAATGGTATTTCTTTCATATTTTTAAAAATTAGTGTTTAATAAGATTTTACTTATGCTATAGTTGATAATAAGATTTTTAATAATTCTATTAAGGGTTTTTTTCACCCAAATTTTCTTCGATAAATTTAGTCATTTTATTGAATAAATGAACTCTAGTATTTTTTCCTCTGTAAATTCCGTGAGTTCTGTCTGGATAAATGGCTTGTTCAAAAGGTTTGTTTGCTTCTATTAAAGCATTTGTCATTCTCATAGAGTTCTGAAAATGAACATTATCATCACCACTTCCGTGCACTAATAAATAATTTCCAGTTAATAAATTAGCAAAATTTAACGGTGAATTTTCATCATAACCACTTGGGTTTTCTTGTGGTGTTTGCATATAACGTTCTGTATAAACAGAGTCATAAAAACGCCAGCTTGTTACCGGAGCAACTGCAATTGCCATTTTAAAAACATCGTTTCCTTTTAATAAACAGTTGCTAGACATAAATCCGCCATAACTCCAACCCCAAATACCAATTTCATTTTTATTGATGTAAGAAAGTTTTCCTAATTCTTTTGCTGATTCAATTTGATCTTGAACTTCGTATTTCCCTAATTCTTTATAAGTAACTTTTTTAAAATCGGCTCCTTTAAAACCAGTTCCTCTTCCATCAACACAAACAATTATATAACCTTTTTCGGCTAAATGTTGATACCAATAATCATTGGCACTATTCCAACTGTTACTGACAGATTGTGAACCTGGGCCAGAATATTGAGTCATAAATAGTGGATATTTTTTAGTTGCATCAAAATTTGAAGGTTTTAGCATCCAAGTATTAAATTCACCATTGGCAGTTTTTATAGTTAAAAATTCCCTTTTGGAAATTTTATAGTTTTCTAATTGTTTTGAAAGTTCATTATTATTTAAAACTTCTTTTAATAAATCTCCTTTTGAATTATGAAGTGTATAAATTGGAGGCGTATTTGCATCAGAAAAAGTATTGATAAAAAAGCCTGAATTTTTGCTAAATGAAGCATCATTAGTACCAGATGCATTCGTGAGTCTTTTTTTGTTTTTTCCATTTAATTTTATGGAATATACGGTTCTGTTGATCGATCCATCTTCAATAGATTGATAAAAAACAGTTTTTGTAGCTTCATTAATACCATAAAAATTGGTTACTTCCCAAGCGCCTTTGGTAACTTGATTTATCAGCTTTCCTTCTTTAGAATATAAATAAATATGATTAAAACCATCTTTTTCACTAGTCCAGATAAAACTGTTATCTTTTAAAAAAGTTAGATTGTCGTGAATATCAACGTATGCTTTATCGGTTTCATTTAAAACTACTTTTGAAGAAAAATCTGTTGTGTTTACAAAATATAAATTCAAATTATTTTGATGACGGTTTAAAGTGGTAACACAAAGTGTATTTGCATCATTTGTCCATTTTATTCGTGGAATATATTCGTAGTTTCCAACATTAATTTTGGTGGTTTTTTCTGAATTTAAATTGTATAAATGCAATGTAACAGTCGAATTTTTTTCTCCAGCTTTCGGGTATTTAAATACTTGTTGCGTTGGATATAATGCTGTCCCAACAATATCCATAGAAAAGGTAGGGACTGCAGTTTCATCAAAACGTAAAAAAGCAATATTACTGCTGTCTGCGCTCCAATCAAAAGCTCTAACAAAAGCAAATTCTTCTTCATACACCCAATCACAAATACCGTTAATTATGCTATTTTTTAATCCATCAGAAGTTAATTGAATAACTTTATTTGTTTCTAAATTTTTAATGAATAAGTTATTGTTTTTTGCGTAAGCAACCTTTTTGCTATCTGGAGAAAATGTAGGCTCTTGAATTTTTTCTTCATCAATTAATTGTAATTCTTTTGATGCAATATCATACACATAAAAAATTCCTAAACTAGAATGACGATAAATTGGTTCTGAATCTACTCCTAAAATTAATTTTGTTTCATTATTATTAAAAGAATAGCTTTCAAAATAGTCTATTTCTTTCAAGTTTTTACTGTCAACAATAGTTTCAACTTTTTCAAGTGTAGCGTAACTATACTTATCAACAGTTGAACTTCTTGAAGTTCTATCAAAGTTTTGTAACGAATAAAAATCACCATTCATAGAATTTAACGAGTTCATTCGTTCAGTTCTAAAGGTTCCGTTCCAAATTTCATCAATAGTAATATCTTTTTTTTGTGCTGTAGCTAAGGAAGTTATCGCTATAAAAAGAATAAGTAGTTTTTTCATTAAATTATCATTTCTTAAAATAAGTGTCAAGTTTAAGAAAATTTTCGCAAAATGAACCTGAATTAAATCATAAAAATTCAGAATTATAGATTTATGATTTTTAATTTTTAAAAATTTATCTTTGTAAAAATTATAATTGATTCAAATAATGTCGAAAATTGTAAATGGTTTTTCAAAACTGAATAAGCTAGAAAAAATAGATTGGTTAGTAGCAACTTATTTTAATAATGAATCTAAATTTAAGCAGGTTTTAATACAATATTGGAATTCAAATCCGTTACTTCAAGACTTACACGACGATTTTATTGAAAATACCATTTCAAACTTTTATTTACCCTTTGGAATTGCACCTAATTTTGTGATAAATGGAAAAGATTATACCATTCCAATGGCAATTGAAGAAAGTTCGGTTGTTGCTGCTGCTTCATTAGTTGCAAAGTTTTGGAGTACACGAGGCGGATTTAAAGCCGAAGTAATTTCAACTATTAAAATTGGACAAGTACATTTTATGTATAAAGGCAATAAGGTTGACCTTGAATCTTATTTTGCAGATAAAAAAGAGCAATTATTGCAAGTTACCGAGCCAATTACACAAAATATGCGTATACGAGGCGGAGGGATTTTAAACATTGAATTACGTGATAAAACAGCAGATTTAGAGAACTATTATCAGTTGCACGTTACTTTTGAAACGGCCGATAGTATGGGGGCAAATTTTATAAATTCGTGTTTAGAAGCTATTGCAAATGAATTTCAAAAGGAAGATATTCAAATTGTGATGAGTATTTTATCTAATTATGTTCCTGAATGTTTGGTACGTGCTGAGGTTAGTTGTAAGGTTGATGAGTTATATGCTGAAAATTCTGAATTGTTTGCACAAAAATTTGTGCAAGCCGTTGCCATTGCAAATGCTGAACCACATAGAGCAGTTACACACAATAAAGGAATTATGAACGGAATTGATGCCGTGGTAATTGCAACAGGTAACGATTTTAGAGCTATTGAAGCAGGTGCGCACGCTTTTGCCGCAAAAAGTGGCCGTTATAAAAGTTTAACAAATGCAACTATTGAAAACGGAATTTTTAAATTTTGGATTGAAATTCCATTGGCTTTAGGAACTGTTGGAGGATTAACAAAATTACATCCACTGTCAAAATTATCCTTAAAAATGTTAGATAATCCTTCAGCAAAAGAATTAATGGAAATTATTGCAGTAGCTGGTTTAGCTCAGAATTTTGCAGCGTTGCGAGCTTTAACTACAACCGGAATTCAAAAAGGACATATGAAAATGCACTTAACAAATATTATTAAACAGTTAGGTGCAAGTGATGAAGAAAAAGAATATTTGATCGATTATTTTGAACATAAAACAATAACACATAACGCAGTTGTAGAAGCGTATAATAATTTGATTGGAGAGAAATAATGAAAGAATTCTACAGCAACGGAAAGTTATTGTTAACAGGAGAATATTTTGTGTTAGATGGCGCAAAATCTTTAGCAGTGCCAACAACGTGTGGGCAAGATTTACTAATTGAACCACGCAATCAACCTGAATTAATTTGGAAAAGCTTTACAAATACTGGTGAATGTTGGTTGGAAGCTAGCTTTGAATTGCCAAAATTGCGCTTGACAAGCGCAACATACGATGATAATCAAGATGGAGGAAAGGGGAGTTTAGCAGAAAATTTATTTGAAATATTCTTACAGATCAGACAGTTGAACCCTTCTTTTTTAAATTCGGAACAAGGATTTTTAGTGAAAACAAACCTTACTTTTCCTAAAAATTGGGGATTAGGAACGTCTTCAACATTAATAAATAATTTAGCGAATTGGGCAAAAGTAAATCCGTATCAATTATTAGAAAAAACATTTGGTGGAAGTGGTTATGATATTGCTTGTGCACAAAATAATACGCCCATTTTATATACTAGAAAAGGTATTGAACCAATTGTTGAAAAAGTAGATTTTAATCTAATATTTAATGAGCAATTGTATTTTGTGTATTTAAATAAAAAACAAAATAGTAGAGAAGGCATAAAACGATTTAAGGAATTAAGAGGAAATTTAACTTCAGAAATTGAACAAATTTCTCAATTAACAAATGCTTTTGTGGCTTGTGAGAATTTAATTGATTTTGAAAAACTACTAATTGAACACGAGCAAATTGTTTCAAAAACTCTTCAATTAAAAACAGTTCAAGAAATCTATTTTTCAGATTATTTTGGTCAAACAAAAAGTTTAGGAGCTTGGGGAGGTGATTTTATTTTAGCAACTGGAAGCCAAGATTCCCTAAAATATTTTAATCAAAAAGGGTTTCACACTGTAATTCCTTATCAAGATTTAATTTTATAAAGTACGTCAACCTGAACTTGATTCAGGTTCTCATTATGGGTTTCTGAAATAAGTTCAAAATGACGAAAAGCATTAAAAAAATGAAGAAAAAATTTATAATAGTAGGAGGTGGAGCTGCTGGTTATTTTGCAGCTATAAATGCGGCAGAATTAAATCCTGATTTAGAAGTAATTATTTTAGAAGGAAGTAATAAAGTATTGCAGAAAGTAAAAGTAAGTGGAGGTGGACGTTGTAATGTTACCCACGCTTGTTTTACACCAAATGAATTGGTGGAATTTTACCCAAGAGGCGAAAAAGAATTACGTGGTCCTTTTCATCAATTTATGACTGGAGATACTATGGAATGGTTTGAAAACAGAGGAGTTCCACTCAAAATTGAAGATGATAATCGTATTTTTCCTGAAAGTAATTCTTCACAGACTATTATAGATTGCTTTTTAGAAAGTGCTAAAAATGCAGGTGTTACTTTAAAAACGAGTTCAAGAGTTGATGCTATTGAAAAAAATGGTGAAAAGTTTACTATAAAAACAAATTCCGAAGAAATTATTGCTGACTACTTATTAATAGCAAGTGGAAGTAATGCAAAAGTTTGGAATATGATTGAAAATTTGGGGCATTCCATTATTCAACCTGTTCCTTCGTTATTTACATTTAATATTGAAGATAGCAGATTAAAAGATATTCCAGGAATTTCGGTTCCAAAAGCTTCTGTAAAAGTGTTGAATTCTAAATTAGCAGAAGAAGGACCTTTATTAATAACACATTGGGGTTTAAGCGGACCAGGAATTTTAAAATTATCAGCTTGGGGTGCTTTAGAATTGTTTGAAAAAGATTACAATTTTGAAATTGAAGTGAATTGGTTGTCTAAAAAACAAGAAACAGTTTTAGCGTTTTTAAAAAAAGAACGAGAACAAAATTCAAAAAAACAAATTGTTTTACGATCTGTTTTTGAAGATGTTTCAAAACGATTGTGGGAAAAATTTGTGGTTGCCTCTGGAATTTCTGAAACTTCTCAATGGGCGCAATTAACCAACGTACAATTGGAAGATTTAGCCAAACAACTAACTCAAAGCATTTTTAAAGTAAGTGGAAAAAGCACTTTTAAAGATGAATTTGTAACTGCGGGAGGCGTAGATTTAAGAGAAATTAATTTTAAACGTTTTGAAAGTAAATTACACCCTAATCTATTTTTTGCTGGAGAAGTGTTGAATATTGATGCGGTTACTGGAGGTTTTAACTTTCAAAATGCCTGGACTAGCGGTTGGATTGTAGCTAATTCAGTTGGGAATTAAAAGTTAAAAGATACGTCAACCTGAATTTATTTCAGGTTCTCAGAGTGTTTGGTATTTTGGAGAATGAGATTCTGAATCAAGTTCAGAATGACAAACAGAAATATTTTTAAGCCAATTGCCCTCTATGGGGTTTTAGCGCATCTCTATACATTTTCATATCAATTTCATCAACAATAATAAATGCTAAGGTGTGCATATCAGAAATTATTGTAAAATCTACTTCATAAAAATGTAATTTTTCAATAACAGCAAATTCTTTTAAATGAATACAATGGTGTTCTGCTATTTTTTGTGAAGTTGGACCTTTAAAATCCCAAATAAGTTTTAATTTTCTATTCAAAATACTGTTATTTATTGCTGACGTAAATTAATAAGCTACCGCTTTTATATGAAATTGTAACAGTGTTTTCACTAATTTTATTTCTTGTTCCAATGCGTTCTCCAAAAGTTAAACTTTCATTTTTAAGTGGGTATTGCAATCCTTTTGTGGATATTTCAGTGGCAATTGGAAATGGAATTAATGAAATATTTCTACCTTTTAAATTGACGAGTTCTACACTTTCTTCAATAAAAAAATAACAACCAAAATCATCAAAAAAAGTAATATTTAATTTGGCTTTCCATTGTAAGGCAGTACTAATGTTTCCTAAAAAGTGATCGTGTTCTTTACCGCTTCCACCATAAACATCAATATTAAAATAACCACGTTCTTTTAAAATTAGTAATGCTTTATCAAAATCGGTATAATTTTGATCGGGAGTATTTATAACTTCAACTGTTGTTGGAATTGAATGGATTGAATCAAAATCACCAGTAACCAAATCAGGGATTATATTATTTTTTTCAAAATGATTGTAGGCGCCATCAATTGCACAAACAACATCATATTGAGATAATTCTGGAAAAACTGATGGCTCCAAGCCATTTAATAAAATAAAAGCCTTTTTAGTTTTCATTGTGGCAAAAATAACTAAAAAGGCAGCTAAATTTTATTAAAATAATTATTTTTTACTGTTGTTTGTTTTTAAACCAAGTAAGAGAAATTATCCCCAGCCTAGAAATTAAAAATATAATAACTCCAAAAATGGTTGAAATCATAGAAACCTTTAAGCCGCCAGCCAAAACTGTAGCTGGTACATCACCAGAAATTTGGATGTAATCAAAAGCTTGAAAAAGACCTAGTAATTGCCCGAAAACTCCCCAAATTAATGCGAATAATCCAATGGAAGAAATTAAAGGCAATGTCTTTGGGTCTTCTTTTCTAAGGTTTAGAAAACCTTTTACTACTAAAATTATTATAACAATTAAAATTAATAAAGATGGAAACATAAAATATGGTCCTCCAGCATAAAAATATTCATAAAGTGTACTCATAATTAATTAGATTTTAAATTAAACATATTCAAAAGTAAATTAGATTTATAATGAATATTTAAAATAGAGATGGATGGTTATTAAATGCGACTTTTTAACGAAATTAGCACTTTATTTGTCAAATTTCATCAGTTATTTGCTGAAACGGTGGTTAAACAGGTAATTAGTCTATAAAATAAAATTGGTATGATTAAAAATTGCAACTTGCTTCTATGAATTTTTCACCAGTAAATACTACAAAATTTATAGCACTACACTTATTGTTTTGGGTGGGAGTTTGGTTTTTTTTCTTGTATTTTTTTAGTTATAATTCTAACGATATTCCTTACGCAGCTTGGTTTTCAAGTTTTTTGCTGCCTGTAGCAATGATTACTACTTATTTTACAGTATATTTTTTATTGCCAAAATATTTATATACTAAAAAATATAACGTATTTATACTTTACAGTATTTATACGCTCGTTATTTCATCCTATTTAATTATTGTTTCAATTTTTATTTGTTTCATTTTTCTGTCGAACTTAAAAATTGCAAATATGCCCTTATTGAGTAGGAATTTTTGGTTTGTTTTAATTTTGGTGTATTTGGTAGTTGGCTTGGTTAGTTTTGTGAGCCTGCTAAATCATAATTTTAAAACAGATTCAAAAAATAAAGAACTTCAAAATAAGATTTTAGAAACTCAACTTCAAATTAAAAATCAAGAATTACAGTATTTAAAGAAACAGATTCACCCACATTTTTTATTTAATACATTAAATACTATTTACGGATTTGCAATAAAACAGTCTAAAGATACACCAGAAATTATTTTAAAACTTTCTAATTTGTTAGACTATATTTTATACCAAGTAAATAAACCAAAAGTTAGTTTAAAAGAAGAGGTTTTACATATTAAAGAGTATATTGATTTAGAAAAAATTAGATTTCAAGATACATTGAAAGTGAAATTTAATAGTAACGAAATTTCAGAAGAAATTGAAATTGCACCAATGTTATTAATTCCTTTTGTTGAAAATGCTTTTAAACATGGTAATTTAATTGAAGGGTTTTTAACCGTTGAAATTGTTATTTCTGTGAGTGACAATAAATTGAATTTTTTCATAAAAAATACTTTTTCAAATGATGATGAAGACAAAAATGAAACAGGAATTGGACTTGAAAATATTCAAAAAAGATTATATTTATTATATGAAAATAATTATCAGTTAAAAATTGAAAAAAGAGAAAATTGGTTTCAGGTGAATTTGGTAATTAACAAATTAAAACAATTTTCAAATGACTAAAATAGTAAATTGTATTATTGTAGATGATGAGCCCATTGCTCGTGAAATTTTAGAAAGCCATTTGCAAAAAGTAGCTGTGGTAAACGTTGTTGCTACTTGTAAAAATGCTATTGAAGCTTTTAATCAAATTAATTCAAACCAAATAGATTTAATTTTTTTAGACATTAATATGCCTGAAATTTCAGGATTGTCATTTGTAAAATCAATCAATAAAAATATAAAAGTAATTTTTACCACAGCGTATAGAGAATATGCCGTTGATGGATTTAATTTACAAGCGGTAGATTATTTATTAAAACCCATTTCTTTTGAGCGATTGTTGCAAGCCGTAAATAAATATTTAGGTGAAAATAGTGTTGAAATCAACGAAACTTCTTCAGAAATAATTATAGAAAAAAACGATTTTATTTTTGTGCGTGCCGATAGAAAAATGGTGAAAATAAATTTTTCTGAAATACATTTTATTGAAAGTTTAAGCGATTATGTGAAAATTCAATTGCAGGATAATGTGATAGTAACCAGAGAAACAATTTCTAATATTGAAGCCAAATTACCTAAAAGTGATTTTATAAGAATTCATCGGTCATATATAGTTTCAATGGCATCAATAAATTCATTTACGAATGAATTTATTGAAATAAACAATAAAGCTTTACCAATAAGTAGAAGTTATAAAAAAGATGTACTTTTTAGATTAGAAAATGTTTAGTTAAAACAATTATATTTGCTTAAAATTTTTGTTTTGACTGAAACCGACTTTATTTTATCAAATTTTGAAACTTCAAAAGCTTCTAAAGGAAGTGTAACTTGGAAAACGCCTAGCAATATTGCCTTGGTTAAATATTGGGGAAAGCAAGAACCGCAGTTGCCAGAAAACACTTCAATAAGTTTTACGCTAGATGCTTGTTTTACCCTAACGTCATTGGAGTATAAGTTGAAGAATCGTCAACCTGAACTTGTTTCAGGTTCGCATAATGAGATGCTGAAACAAGTTCAGCATGACTTGAATTCATTTAATTTTGAAATCTACTTTGAAGGAGAAAAAAAGGATGATTTTAAACCAAAAATTCAAAAATTCTTTGAACGAATAGAAAAATATGTTCCTTTTTTGAAGGAGTATGAATTTGTAATAAAATCTCGAAATTCATTTCCTCATAGTAGCGGAATTGCCTCTTCAGCAAGTGGAATGAGCGCTTTGGCTTTGTGTGTAATGAGTTTAGAAAAAGAATTAAATCCTGCAATTTCAGAAGAATATTTTAATAAAAAAGCATCGTTTTTAGCGCGTTTAGGATCGGGAAGTGCTTGCAGAAGTATTGAAGGAGGATTAATTGTTTGGGGATATCATACTGAAGTTGAAGAAAGTTCAAACTTATTTGGCGTAAAATTTCCGTATAAAGTTCACGAAAATTTTAAAAATTATCATGATACCATTTTATTAGTTGATGAAGGCGAAAAACAGGTTTCAAGTACCGTTGGACATCAATTAATGTACAATCATCCGTTTGCACAACAACGTTTTAAGCAAGCCAATGATAATATTTTAAAAATAAGTGAAGTGCTTCAAAATGGTGATTTAAAAAAGTTTGTTGAAATTGTGGAAAGTGAAGCATTAAGTTTACACGCTATGATGATGACAAGCAACCCATATTTTATTTTAATGAAACCAAATACCTTAAAAATAATTAATAAAATTTGGGAGTACAGAGCAGCAACAAAAAGTAACATTTGCTTTACGTTAGATGCTGGTGCAAACGTGCATGTATTGTTTCCAGAAGCCGAAAAAGAAACTGTTAATAATTTTATAATAAACGAGTTAATTCAATTTTGTCAAGAAAATCATTATATTTGCGACAGAATTGGACATGGGGCAAAACGATTATCCAATATTTAAACATATGAAAGGACCGCTTTTTTACGCGAAAATTTTACTTTTTGGAGAATATGGAATTATAAAAGATTCCAAAGGTTTGGCGATTCCGTACAATACCTATCAGGGTGCTTTAAAAAAATCTGAAGAATTAACAGAAGCTTCTCAAAAATCAAATTTCAATCTACAAAGATTTTATAATTACTTAATTAACTTAGAAAATAAGGACTTAATTAATTTTAGATTTACGGAGTTTAAAACTGATATTGATGAAGGCATGTATTTTGATTCAAGTATTCCTCAAGGCTACGGAGTTGGAAGTTCAGGCGCATTAGTTGCCTCTATTTACGATAAATATGCCAACAATAAAATTACAGTTTTAGAAAACTTAACTCGTGATAAATTATTAATATTAAAAGAAACTTTTTCTTTAATGGAGTCTTTTTTCCACGGAAAAAGTTCTGGTTTAGATCCTTTAAACTCATATTTAAGTTTACCAATTTTAATCAATTCAAAAGATAATTTAGAAGCTACCGGAATTCCATCACAAAAGAGAGGAAGAGGTGCTGTATTTTTATTAGATTCTGAAATTGTTGGTGAAACGGAACCTATGATTAACATTTTTATGAATAAAATGAAAAATGAAGGTTTCAGAAAAATGCTAAACGAAGATTTTGCAAAATATACTGATGCTTGTATTGATGATTTTTTACGAGGAAATGTAAAATCGTTATTTGGAAATGTAAAACAACTTAGTAAAGTTGCTTTAGATAATTTTAAACCAATGATTCCTCAACCGTTTCATACTATTTGGCAAAACGGAATTGACTCTAATGATTATTATTTGAAGTTATGCGGTTCAGGTGGTGGAGGTTATATTTTAGGGTTCACTAAAAACTTCAAAAAAACACAGGAGATTTTAAAAGATTATAAGCTAGAACTGGTTTATAGATTTTAATAAAATACTCAAAATAAAAATAAAGTTTAAGTTCATTAAATTTTATTGATTGCTATGGATTTACTAGAAATTTCAAAAAATAATTCTAAAAAAAACGTACCTCTTTATGTTAAAGTATTGAGTTTGTTTTCTGTTGTACGTGGTTATAATATTTTATTAATTGTTGCAGCTCAGTATTTAGCGTCGTTATTTATTTTTTCGCCAGAAAAATCATTAAGACATGTTTTGTTAGATATAGATTTGTATTTTATAGTTTTAGCAACTATGTGTGTAATTGCATCAGGCTATATTATAAATAATTTTTACGATTCAGAGGCTGATAAAATTAACAAACCCATAAAATCAAAAATAGATAATATTGTTAGTCAAAAAATAAAATTAAGAATGTACTTCTTATTAAATTTTTTAGGAGTTTGTTTTGGGTTTTTAGTTTCTTGGAGAGCAGCATTGTTTTTTTCAGTGTATATTTTTTTAATTTGGTTTTATTCTCACAAATTAAAAAAGTATCCGTTAACTGGACTATTTTCCGCAGCAATTTTAGCAATATTGCCTTTTTTTGCCGTTTTTGTGTATTATAAAAACTTTTCTGAAATTATTTTTACACACGCAGCTTTTTTATTTTTTATCTTATTAATTAGAGAGTTAATTAAAGATTTAGAAAAAATTAAAGGCGATTTCACTCAAAATTATCAAACCATTCCTGTTAAGTATGGTGAAAAATTCGCCAAAATATTAATTACTTTTTTAAGCGTTTTAACATTAAATCCTATTTACTTTTTGTTAAAATATCCAGAAATAGGTGGAATGAAATACTATTTTTACGGAACAGTAGTTATTTTAAGTTGCTTTGTTGGATTATTATGGTTTGCTAAAAACAAGCAGAATTATGCCTTACTTCATTTGTTAATTAAATTTTTAATTGTTGCAGGAGTTTGTAGTTTGGCACTTATAGATTATTCTGTTATAATTAATCGTTTAGTAGTTTAGTTTTTATACTTGTAAATTTTAGCGTTTTAATACTATAGTAAACTGGTTCATAATTTGTTACTCTTTTTTTTATTGAAAATGATATTTTTTTTATTTAGAGAATAGAACTACTTTTGCCGAAAATTAATAAATAATGAATTCAAGTAGAAACTCGTCGGGAGGACGACACCAAGGGAAAAAAGGTCCTCAAAAATCATCAAACAACAAATCTGAAGGAACTAGAAAATTTTCAAGTAATTCAAAATCAAAAGGATTTAAGAAAACTTCAGATAGAGATGGAGAGAAAGACTCTAAAAATTTCTCAAATAAAAGATTTGATTCAAATAAAAAATTCGCTTCTAAAGAAAGAGAAACTTCAAAACCTAAACCAACTACGCAAAAATCGGAGGAAGATGGTATTCGTTTAAATAAATATATTTCAAACGCTGGAATTTGTTCTCGCAGAGAAGCAGATGTATTTATAAATGCCGGTAGTGCAATGGTGAACGGGAAAATTATAACCGAAATGGGTTATAAAGTAAAACCAACCGATGAAGTAAAATTTGATGGTTCGTTAATTAATCCTGAGAAAAAACGTTACGTGCTATTAAATAAGCCTAAAAACTTTATTACCACAATGGATGATGATAGAGGGCGTAAAACTGTCATGGAATTAATTGCAAATGCGTCAAAAGAACGTATTTATCCAGTTGGAAGATTAGATAGAAATACCACAGGATTATTATTGTTTACGAATGATGGTGAAATGGCAAAAAAATTAACACATCCAAAGTCTGGAATTCAAAAATTGTACCATGCATCGCTAGATAAAAAGTTAGCAATGAGCGATCTTCAAAAAATTGCTGAGGGATTTATGATGGAAGATAGACGAGTGATTGTTGATGAAATATCCTATATATTAAATGAACCAAAAAGTGAAATTGGTGTAAAAATACATTCTGGTAGAAACAGAATTGTACGTAAAATATTTGAACATTTTAATTATAGTGTAGTTAAGTTAGATAGAGTTTTATTTGCCGGATTAACAAAAAAGGACTTGCCAAGAGGGCATTGGAGGCATTTAACTGAGATGGAAATTAATACATTAAAAATGTTATAAGCTTTTGAAAATAAAAAAATAATTTGTTGTTGTTAATTTTATTTTTCAATTGAAATATTTTTATATATTTGAAAAAATGATGGATGGTTTTCTAAGAATAAATTCATTAAATAAGTCTAATTTATAAGTAATTTGTTTTGAATAGGATAATTGTAGATTATAAAAAATTAACGCCAGAGATTCTTAATTTACTGGTTGAAAAATTCCCTGACGGATATGGAATTCGGGACATTATTAAATTCACAAACCCAAAAGGTCAATATGTAGAAGCTGTCGAAGTTAGAACGGCTGAAACTATTTATTTAGTGAAAATTAGTGATGAACTAGTAGATTCTATGGATAATCATGAAGATGAGGATGAAGAGGATGTAATAATCAGTGATGATTTAGATATTAAAATTGATAATTCTGATTTGGATATTAAAATTGATGATCCAGATTTAGATATTGATGATGAAGATGATGATATTGAAGAAGAAGAAGATCTTGATGAAGGGGATGATGAAGACGAAGATTAAATAATAATAAAAGTTTGAGTCGTCCTAAAATAGGTTGACGATTATTAAAAAAATTAATGAAAACCTGTGAAGATATCTTCACAGGTTTTT
>NZ_JAEINV010000028.1 GCF_016342705.1 Lutibacter sp.
AAAACCTAATTATGCAACAAAATTAAATCGGGAAAAATAATTGTCGTTGACCGGAAATAATAGTTGTCGTTGATCAACAAATGCTGATTATCCTTCATTTAAAGAAATGTTAGACAAGAACTGGCCAGATTTCAATCAAGAATTTTATAGCATAAATGATAGAATTGGAGCAAAGATTTATAATTTTATAAAAAATGAGAATCCAAGTTGGAGTTCGTACCAAACAGAAAAAAATATTGAAATGGGCTGGGGTGATCCAAGATTTATTGAATGGATTGAAAATAATCCACGTAAAAAGCCTGATGAATTTCGTTTACCAGATCAAATTAGAGATGCAAATGCAAAAACTATTTCTAATTTTAAAGACTTAAGGGCATTATTTAATAAAGAAATTAGATTTAAAGGTGAACTATACAATATTATAAAACTAATTAAGAAATCAAAAGAAGCTATTGATTTTAATATAGAAGTAAAAAATGAAGATGATTTTAGAAAATCATATGAAATTTATACTGATGTTGATTGGTTTAAAAATGGTGTAACGGAAATTATTAAATATTTTCATGAATTTAGTGAAAAGTCAAAAAAAATAGAAATAGAATTGAAAAAAATCGACAAAAGACTAATAATTGAAATTACTCATGTTGATTCTTACCCAGATTCTGATTCAATTTCTTCTATTTTTGATGAATTTGGGGTAGGACATTTAAGCAGAATTAAAACAAAATTCCGTAGTGTTTGTGATTGGGCAATTGAGTCTAAATTTAAAGATGGTGCATATAGATTAAATTACTTGCGTTCGGATGATCGTAAATTTAAGGAAAAGCCTGAAAGTGATAATATCAACGGGTTTAAGCATATTTTAACTTTTTATGAGATTACTAAAAATGATTAAAGTTATTTTGTATGATAATAAGAAAAACAGAACAGATTCAGTCAAATCAAAACTTCAAGAATATAAGTTTCTTAAATTGGTTGATAATGAAAAGGATTTTTCTGATTCAATAGATTTGTTAATTGAGAATTCAAACAAAGAAGATAATAAAACTATCATTATGCATAATTCTGATTTTAATAGTAAGCCATTAGATGAAATTATTACTTTATGCGAAGAAAATAATATTGATTTAGTATTCTTTACAGGTGGTAATACTACAAAAGAATTAAGAATGAAGGAAACACCAAGAGCAAATTTATCAGCTGAACATATATATAAAGGTGATAATTTATTTTATTTTTTAGAGAGGTTTGAGAACGACTACAAATTAGGTTATTTAGTTTTTGGTAAGGATTTTGAATTAAATATTTTTTTAGACTTGCGAATGTTTATAAATTTAGAACGTAACAAAGGTAACAATAACCCTGAAGATATATATGATTCTCTTAAAGAGAAAGGAATTGATATTGACTCATTAACTGAAAAATTAGGATTAGAAAGCGGAAAAAATAATTTTGATAATAAAATGATTGACTCCATTATAAGAAACCTAAATTCAAAAATAGATGAATTGATTACTAACGGAAAGACTAAAATCGAGAAACCATTACTAATTCATAACGACAACACTTCTTTAATTGATATTGAGTTGTTGAAGTACAGAAACGAAAAATTTAATTCGAGCATTGATGATTTTATTTCAGATGTACTTTTAAAGAGAGATTTTGATTGTTTGGTGATTCCTTTCAGTCTTTCAGAAAACTACCTTGAATTTAAAGGTATTGAATTAGCCTACCATATTCGTCTTACAAAAGAATTGGGCGATTTAAGATTTGTTCCAATAATCTTTATTGGTGAAGAGACACCATATATAATTAGTAAAATTGATAAAAGGCTTAGTCCAATTTTATATACAGATGGCATTTATAATATAAAAGATAGCAAGGAAAAAGCTGAAAAATTAATTAAAAAGAAATTAAAGGGAACAACTGAAGAAAAAATAAGAGAACAAATTGAAGTTTCGCCTCCATCTAATTATTCAAGTCATCACTCAGTTGCAAATGAATGGAGTATAATTCGTTGGGCAAAATATCTAGGGATTGATAATAGCGATAATTTTAAACCCGTGATTGAAAAAATAAATTCATCTTTATATTATAAATACTTGTTAAATAAATTTCCTGTCCCCGATATTGACAAATCTAGTTTGGAAATAAAAGGTAGTGGAAAAATATTATTAATTGACGACGAATACGAAAAAGGTTGGAGTATAATATTTAATAGAATTTTTAGAAAAGACGATTTTACATTTAAAGTTTTAGAAACTGATTTTAATTTATCTAAAAATGAAATAGTAGATTCTGCAATTACTAAAATAGAGCAATTCAAGCCGGATGTAGTAATATTGGATTTTAGGCTTAGAACTGACGAATTTTATAACACTCTGATAAAAGATATTACATCAGTTGAAATATTAAGAAGAATAAAAGTTTTGAATCCTGGAATACAAGTAATCATTTTTACTGCCTCTAATAAAGTTTGGAACTTACAAAAGTTAGAAAGTCTTGGTGCAGATGGTTTTATTATTAAAGAATCACCAGAGTTTAATCATGATAATAAATTTACAAGAGAAAATATCAAATCATTTAAAAGAACTATTGAAAATTTACTTAATAAAAAATATTTAATATATATTTATAATAAAACTCAAAATATTAAAGCTAATTTAAGTGCAAATCTACCTAAACTAGATACTCTGCTACATGGAAATGGAAATGAATTTGTGTCAGAAGTTGAGTACTGGTTAATTAGTGCATCAAAATTTTTATCAAAAGAGCAAAATGAACAAATTTTCTCAGCTGCATATATTAACTATTTTCACATTTTTGAGGCATTACAAAATAGTTTAATTATTGTATATTCTTTGAATTTTGTTGATGGTGAGAAATTGAAGTATTATAAATTTAATGACTCGACGCAACAATACTCAGAAGATGGATTTTTGGAAAATGTTGGTGATAATAAGATAAAAAATAGCATTACTCAAAAAATTGCAAATATTGGCTATCGGTATAGTAATTTTGACTCAGAGGATATAGGAAGGTTTTATAGGTTAAACAAAACAAGAAATAATATTGTTCATAAAGATAAAAATGATCCAGAACGAGGAGAAATAAATAAAAATGATTTGTTGGGATTATTTGATTTGTTATATGAATTAATTACAAAAATAAATTTTGTATAAATGTTAACAAACGACCAAAATATTGCCCTAAATAAAATCAAGGAATTTATAACAGACGATTCCTCTCAAATATTTATACTAAAAGGGTATGCAGGTACTGGAAAAACCTTTTTAATCGGAGAAATAGCAAAACACTTAAGATTAATGCATCTAAACTACCATTTAGCTGCTCCCACTGGAAGGGCTTCTCGTATGCTAAATGAAAGGACGGGACTAGAGGCTTCTACAATTCATAAATTGTTATATACTCAATCCAAGATTGATTTAGGTGATGATGAAGAGACCGATGATCTAATATTTAATTTTGCAGTTAAAAACAACAATCAAGAAAGTATAAATGATGTTTTTATTCTTGATGAGTCATCAATGATTTCAGATAGCAAAAGTAACGATGAAGAATTTTTACGGTTTGGTTCTGGGCGATTATTATATGATTTGTTAGAATTTGTTGGGTTTAACTCTAATGTGCATATCCCAAACTTAAGAAGAAAAATTATCTTTATTGGTGACCCTGCACAGTTGCCACCGATTGGTAACAACTTCTCATTTGCATTATCTCAGCAATATTTAACCAAAGAGTATAGTTTATTGGTTGAAGAGTATACGCTCAAAGAAGTTGTGAGACAAACTGAAGAAAGTGGGATTTTGACTGCTGCCAGTAAAATTAGAAATTCAATAGAGAAGAGCGAGTACAATAATTTTGATATAAATAATGATGTTAATATTATAACTAAACGTAGTCAGCTAAAACAAGCATTGGCTAATAACTTAAATGATTCCATTTATATAACATACAGCAACGAAGATGCTTTAAAAGCAAATCTATATATTAGAAACAGTTTTATTACCACCAAAGAACGGGAAATTTTACCAGAAGAAAAACTTATTGTAGTTGCTAATAACTATCATATTGGCTCCATGAATGGTGATTTTATTAAAACCGTTGAAGTGTGGTCACCTGTTGAGCATACAATTAATTTAAGGGGTAGAAAAGAACCTATTAAGTTATCCTTTAGAGAAATGACCATAAAATATATTGGTGAAAATAATGAAGAGATAGAAAAAGAGGTGTTTATACTTGAAAATTTACTATGGTCAGAGCAACGCAATTTGGGGAGAGACGAGTTAGTTGCCTTAAGAGTATTTGCAGCTCAAGAACTAGGTGTTAAATTCCCGCACAAAACACTAAAAAAGACAAATCCTGGTCAATATAAAAAGGAGAAAGAACTATATATTGAAGAATTGAAAAACAGTAAATATTATAATGCTCTGCAAGTAAAATTTGGTTATGCGGTAACTTGCCACAAAGCACAAGGTGGAGAGTGGAATAATGTCTTTGTGAAATTTGATGGTTTTAGTGGCACACAAAATGAGAGTTTTTACAGATGGGCATACACCGCAATTACGCGTGCAAAGGAAAATCTATTTGCAATAAATCCGCCTAAATTTTCACCTTGGAGTAAAATGATTTCAACTATAGATGCAGAACCACAAATTATAGAAGAAAGTAAAAATATTGACACAAATAATTGTGAAATACCAAGTTTTATTACCAATCCTATTGCTCAAAATATATATTTAAAAGTGTTCTCAATTATTGAAAATGAAGAAATTGAGATTATTAAAGTAGAACAACTTGATTGGAGGCTTAGATTTGTTTTAAGTATTGATGATGAGCATATTCATATTGATTTTATTTATAAAAAGAATGGAAAAATTACTACAAATATTTTCCAATTTAGTAGTGAAAAATCAAAAGAATCGATTAATGAATTATTTTCTAATTTAACAGATGTCTCTGCATTTGAAAAAAAGATGAATAAACTAACTTTTGATGAGCCATTTTTAGAGGATTTTTACTCATATATTAAAAAGATATTCGAAAACACAGAAATAGAAATTACGGAAATTAAACCTATTAGCAACGGTCAGAAATACTATTTCAAAACCGATACTGAATATTGCGATATTATCTTTTATTATGATTCAAAAAAAGTTTTCAGTAAAAAGGGGCCATTTGTTGAAAAATACAGTAGCGTAGAATTTAAGAATAGATGTCTTAATATAATTTCTGGGGGTTAAGAAATGAATAATTTAGAACTGAAGAATGAAGTGAAAGAAATTAGTAATAAACTAAAAACTAATCCAAATGATGAAACACTCAAAACTAATTACTTTTGGACACTGCACAAATGGGCTAAAGCTGAAATAGAGAGTAATGGAATCTCTCATGCAATAAGTGCAGTTGTTGAAATGTCAAAATATCAACTAAAATCTCCCATGGGTTATAATTCTACTGGTTGGGCTGTCTATAAAATTCTAAAATTAATGGTTCAAGACCAAAACGTACATAGCCAACATCACAATTCAATCTCTCTTCTTGTTAAAGCTCTAGATACAATTGAGATTGATAATAGTACGCATTTATATTCCACACTTTTTTGGGTATTAAATAAGCTAGCCGAGAGCAACTCGCTTTGGTTTTTAAGTTTTATAAGAAGCCACGGTCTAGAAGTGTTTTCACCAGATGATTATAAGCCCAATGAGTATAATGGTAAAAAATTAAATAGCCTAGCTCTAAGTGTCCACTTAAAAGCAGCAAAAATAATTGAAAACTTAAGCGAGGGAAAATTACAATCGGTTAATTGGTTTTTCCCATATTTGAATAAAATATTAGAAAAATATCCATATGAAATTTGGTTAAACTACCATAAAAGCAAATTTTTTATAATTTTAGATGATTTTGAAAAAGCACGTAAACTTATCTTTAACATAATGAAAAAGAAAGAAAAAGAATTTTGGTTATGGCATTTGCTTGGTGAGACCTATGAAAACACAGATGATGAAAAAGCATTGTCGTGTTTTGCAAAGGGGTTATTGTTAGGCGGTAAACCAGAAATGTTGATTGGAATTAAACTCTCAACAGCAAAGGTACAACTTAAACTTGGCTATTTCACAGAAGCAAGGACAGAATTAGAGATTATTAAGAAAATAAGAGAAGATAATAATTGGAAAATAACTGATGATATAAAACAGCTTCTTAACAATGAGTTTATTAGGAAGGCAGATCAGAAAAAAGATTTAGTTCCATTTTACACAGAGAAGGCAGCCACAATAGCAAATATTTTAATTGAACAATATCCCGAGCAAAAAGGAATAATTACGAATATTCTTGAAGACCATCATTGGGCTTTTATTGGTTTTGAACTAAACAAAACGGCAAGATATATTCTCAAGAAGAATGATAATTTCAAAATCGGTGATGTGGTATCAATTCACATTGTTGAAGATATTATCGGTGGTGTAAAGAAATATGATGTTAAATCTATTAAAAAGCATGATGGAAAAACTTCATTTGATTTTATTAAAAATATTAAGGGGGAACTTAAGAAAATCAATGGTAAGGATTTTGGATTCATAGAAGATGTATTTATTCCTCCTCAACTAATATTAGCTAATAATTTAATCGATAAATCTTTAATAGAAGGGCTGGCATTGTTAGAGTATAACAAAGACAAAAAAACAAATACTTGGAAAATGATTACAATTAACCAAAATTAAAATATCGGTTTGAATTTATCCATTGCCACAACGTTGCCAAAGTCTAACATTTAGTTTTTGTTTCTAAATTTGAAGAGTAAATAAAACAAATATTCTTGGAGGTAAAAAATGGCATTTTCACTAAATCAAGCATCATTAATTGGTAATTTGGGTAACGATGCAGAAACAAAAGAATTTAACGGACACAAGAAAACAACATTTTCTGTGGCTACAACTCATTCACACAAGGATAAAAATGGTGAATGGCAAAACAAAACAACTTGGCATAATATTGCTGGTTGGGATTTATCAGATTTCTATTTAAGCAAGCTCGTAAAAGGTGCAAAAGTTCATATTACTGGAAGGATAGACAATAGAGAATATCAAGATAGTAATGGAAACAAGAAGTATTTTTCTGAAATTATTCTAAGTGAAATTATTCCACTTGATAAAGGTGAAGCAAGCGAAAACAAAGCTGGATTTCAGAAGAGTGCGGAAATAAATGATGAAAATTTGCCTAAATGGGTAACTGAGGATTTGGATAATCTATTTTAGCTAAAAACAAATTAAAACAATTACGGAAAAGGGAAAAATGGATTACGAAGAAGAAGATTATGACGAAGAATTTGAAGAAGATGATGATGAATTTGTGGATAGCTATGAAACATTTGTAAATCCTTGCCAAGAATTAATTGATAAGTTTGAATATCGAAAAGCAATTGAATGTATGAAATATCACTTAGTAGATGATAATAATGGCTATTGATTAACGACATTTATAATTCCTTTTAAACGACAATTAAAATTCCCGAAAAAAGTGGAATTTTAGCCATCCTAA
>NZ_JAEINV010000017.1 GCF_016342705.1 Lutibacter sp.
CAGGGTACTTTTTGTTCTTTCATACTTTCGTTGTTTAAGTTGTCTAATTTTTAGTCAACCTATTTCAGGAAAGTACATTAACTTCTCTTTTAATTCAGAAGCACTTACCCATGAATTTTTAACTGCTTCAACTGGTGAGGCAACTATTCCATATGGTTGAATAAAATATTCACCCAAACCATATCCTCCGTGTCCAGTATAATATAAAAATACGGAAGACTCTTCATTGGTCATTTGTTGTAGTTTATCAAAAGCCTCAAGTATATGTTTTCTGGTAGTTTCTTCACCACTTAAAAAAATAATATTGTCTGGATGATAAGCTGAAAGATTCTCATCTACTAACATATCATAAATTCCCTTTGCATCTATTAAAGTATCTAATTTATCATCTTTAACACCAATTAAAAGTGCATAGGCATTGTTTAATTTTTCCATAGTATTATAATTTTAAA
Source organism: Lutibacter sp. (assembly GCF_016342705.1). Lineage (GTDB taxonomy): Bacteria > Bacteroidota > Bacteroidia > Flavobacteriales > Flavobacteriaceae > Lutibacter. Next base: position 453 of record NZ_JAEINV010000017.1, read on the forward strand.
GTATTAGATAGTAGTTTAACTTTATTTACTTGCGATTGCGTAATTGTTTTATCACAAGCATTTGTTAAATCTATTAAAGTCTGAAATAATTTAGCTTCTTGTAAAGAAATAGCTCCAGAATTAAGCAACTCATTTTTAAGATCAATACTTGATTTGTATATTGTGGAAATATTATTTTTTTGAGATTTTAAAATAATTTGATGGTTTAATTTATCTCGTAGACTCAGGATTTGCTGAAAAGGCGTTTTAGGTAATTCAGGTTCCTTTTGCTCTCCAAATTTAATTCCTGTTTTAGCAATCAAAGGATCTTCATCTTGAGTTGGTAAAAAATTTTCAATTGCATTATCAATTTGTTGATCAAATTTTAATGAAATTCCAGTTGCACTAGCATCAATACCACTTAATTTCTGCATTATATTTGATAAATGTTTTCTAAAAACAATAAATATAATGAGCAATGTTAAAGGCCAAATAAGGTGCTCAATTATTTTACTAATAAAATCTAGATTTGTTAATCCCTCTTTTATTGCCCGGGGAGAATCTTGAAAAGTCATAGGTTAGTTAGTTAGTTAGTTAGTTAGTTAGTGCCAAAAAGTTAGAATCTCTTTAAATTTAGGATTTTCAAAATATGACACAAAAATTGGATCGTTTAAATAGGATGTTGGAGTATATAAAGTGCCTTGAGAAACCGCCTTTAATAAATGTTTCATTACTAAATCATTATTTTCAGCAATTGCATAGTATTGAGCAAAAGCATAATCAATTTTCCCAAATTGATAGGGGATTTCTAATTGTTTCAATTTTTCTATAGATGCTTTAGATTGTTCAATATTTCCTAATTTATATTCGCAACTTGCTAGTTTTGAAAGTGCGTTTATATCATTGGGATCTTTATTTAATTTTTGTTGAAATAGCTTTTCTGCTTTACTGTAATTTTGTGTATAAAAATAAGCTAAGGCTAAATTTCCATCTTCGTCATTTTCTTTGCAAGATGAAATTAATTTATTAAAATATAAATCAGCTTTTCCTTTTAAATTTAATAGCAAATATTCCTTTCCTATATGTAAATATAAATTTTGAATATCGCTTATAGAACTTGAAATCTCTGCTTTTGAAATAAATTCGTCAACTTTTGTATCATTTTTAGAACGAATATATGCAGTAAGCAATGTCCTTTTTAATCTAGTTTTATTAATTTTCTCATTTATATCTACCAATAAATCTATTGCAGTTTGATAATTTCCTAATTCAATTTCAGATAAAGCTTTCACATAAATTCTATATTCACAATAGGCACAATTTTCAACATCCATACCTTTTGTAGAAATTACTTCAAAAATGGTGTTCACATCGGCTGGTTTATTTACAAATTGAAGTGCTATTGTCATTTGACTTGAATTTGATAATAAATCAAAAGGCGTTATTTCATACTCTTTTTGCGAAAAATTATATACCTTTTTATTATCTCCTTTTAATAAAGATTCATATAAATTAAGTAAGTTTAATTGTCTTTGATTGGTGTAAGAAGTGGGCGAAATTTGTTTTAATAGTGAATCTGATTTTTTAAAATCACCAATATTATAGTAGTAAGCAACTTTTAATACTTTTGGTTCAAAATAATTTTCATCAATCTCTATTGATTTATTTATAAGTTCAATATATAATTCATTATTTGCAATATTCTCTTTTGCATCTATTAAATATTTATAGGCTTCAAATTTTGGAGGAGAATCTTCTTGTAAATTTGAAATTTTATTATCTTCAGAAATAAGATACCCTAATATAAGTTGTGTTAGTTTTTCTATACATTCAAGAGGCATTTCTGAATCGCATTCAACTAATTTAAATGATATTAATTGAATATTTTTTGCGCCATCTGTAATAGATCCTTGAAATAATAATTTGTTGTTTTTTAAATAAAAATTTCCTGAAATTAATTTACCTGCACTAAAATATTCTTTAATAATTCTATCATTATCTAATGGTGTAAGATTTGCTGAAGTATTAATGAGTCCAACATAATCATCTAAAATTTCAGGAGAAACTACTTGACCAACATTATTTTCTGTTATTCTATGCACTATCCAATCGGCAGTCATTTTGCCAACTATATCATATTTTTTATCACCAGTATTATTACCAAACTTCAAAACAGCAATTTTATCACTAGTTTCAATATCTTGAGATTCAATGGTATCATTAAAGTTATTATTAATAATTAAGGCCACTATTGAAAGTGATATAATACTTACAATAATTAATACTGAAAAATACATTTTTTGAAAGGGACTATTTTTTAATGTGCTATTAACTAAGTTACCTTCTTCATTTAAGGTCATTGCCTTATAATCCAAATGAATTAAATGATATTTCCAAACTAAAAAGCCGTTAACAGGAAATCCAATTAATGCCAAAATAATAAAAAAAGTAACCGTTTTTTGCGGCAAACCCAAAGGTTCCCAGGTAACAGCTAATACTTGAAGAAATACCCAACAAGATACAATATATATAGAAAGTTTTTTAAAAACTTCTTTATCATGGCATTCTTCTACAAAGTTCTTTAAATTCATTTTTTTGCTTTCATAATTGCGTTGTTCCCTCTATATCAATTTCTTATTAGTAGGAAAATTAAAATATTTTTACTAATATAGTAAAATATTAACTAAAAAAAATATCAGATGTCTAAACAAAAAAATGAAAATATTGAACCAAAAACTGGTATTACTATTGAGCCTAAAACAGGCATTACCATTGAACCTAAAACTGGTATTACTATTGAACCAAAAACGGGTATTACCATTGAGCCTAAAACTGGTATTACTATTGAACCAAAAACGGGCATTACCATAGAGCCTAAAACCGGAATAACTATTGAGCCAAAAACGGGCATTACTATTGAACCAAAAACGGGTATTACCATTGAGCCAAAGTAATTTTGAATTTATTTAAAGAGGTGTTTAAATTGTATAAAAAAAGCCCATCAATTAATTGATGAGCTTTTTATTAAAACTTGAAATATATATCTTAGATAACTTTTACGTTAACCGCGTTTAATCCTTTGTTTCCTTCTTGAAGATCAAATTCAACTTCGTCACCTTCACGAATTTCATCTATTAATCCTGAAATGTGCACAAAATGATCTTTATCTACACCTTCTTCAGTGATAAATCCAAATCCTTTAGTCTCGTTGAAAAATTTTACTGTTCCTTTACTCATTGTAATGTAATTTAATTTAATATATTTTTGAATTGCAAATATGGTGCCATTTTTTCGACTTACAACATATTAATCAACTTATTTTCAAATTATTATAAATCTCGCAGTTAAACTACAAATTGTATTTATATTAAAGTTACTCTAACATTTTTCTTTTTTAATTTTGTATTATTTAATTTTTTCGCCAATTCATCAGCCATACTAGCAGGTACAGCCACAAAAGCACAATCTTGCTTCAATTCTATAACACCCAATTGATCTGTATTTAGTTCACCTAGTTTAAAAAATAATCCGGCAACATCTCCTTTTGATATTTTATCCTTTCTACCTCCAGAAATAAATAAGGTGGTCCAAAATGGTGGTTTTCTATTTTCATTGTTTGAAAGCGTTTCTACTTTAGATTTCTCTATAAACTCTGGAAAAACCTCTCTATCTCCTTTTATTAAATATGCAGTTCCTTTCGCATCTACTCTGGCAGTTCTACCATTTCTATGCGTATATAATTCATAAGAATCTGGGATTTCATAATGAATAATAAATTTCATTTCAGGAATATCAATTCCTCTTGAAACTAAATCACTTGCTACTAAAATAGAAACACTTCCATTTCTTAATTTTATTAAAGCTCTATCTCTATCTCTTTGCTCCATTCCTGCATGAAAACACGTATGTGCAATGTTCTTTTTCTCTAAAAACTCGCTTAAATCGTCAATACTATCCTTTTTATTACAAAAAACAATCCCAGGATCATTTCCCAAGTGGTTTAATAAATCAACCAAGGTATTATGTTTATTTTTTGAAGGAGAAAGCACTGTTTTTAAGGTTAATTTGGAACTCGGTTTATCTTTTAACCAATTTAAAGTAATTGCCTTATTCATCTTTAAGTAACTTGGAATGGAAGTTCCTTGAGTTGCAGAAGTTAAAATACGTTTAGAAATATTAGGCAAATAAGTCATAATAGTTTCCATTTCTCCTCCTGCTCCAACTTCAATTGAAATATCAAATTCATCAATAACTAAAGTTTTAATATACTCTGTAGTAAATCTCCCCTGTTCAAAATGATCCGATAATCTTCCTGGTGTTCCAATTAAAATTGCAGGTGTATGTTTTAGCTCTATTTTATCTTTTGATATTGCTCTTCCTCCATAAATGGCATTGGCTTTATAACCAGAACCCATATTGCGAATTACTTGCTCAATTTGTATAGCTAATTCTCTTGAAGGTACAATAATTAACGCCTGGACTTCAGTACATTCCGGCTCTAATTGCTCTAATAATGGTAATAAAAAAGCCAACGTTTTACCAGTTCCTGTAGGAGATAATAATATGGTGTTTGCATTGTTTTTAATTGCCTCCAAAGCTTCTTCTTGCATTGGATTTAAGGCATAAATATTTAATTTTTCAAGAATTTCTTGTTGCTCTTTAATGCTATTTGCCATTCTACTTTTTATTATTTTTAAGTTTTGAGTCGTCTTGTTTTGTAGACCCTAAACTTGTTTGAGCCAAATGATGTGCCAAAACTTTTTCAATCAATTCTTCTTTGGTTAAATGATGAAAAATTGTTCTTATTTCTTTCCTAAACTCTTCAGAAATAGTACGATTTGGTTTGGTTTTAAATATTTTTTTAGCCCATAATAAGCCATTGTTTTCTTCAATGCTTTGTGCATCTGCTTTTTTGAATTGTTTAAAATTAATTCCTAAAACCTTTTCAAAATTAGCAATGCCAGCAACCTCTTCTTGTTGAAGTATTGTTAATGAAAGTCCGGTTGCTCCTGCTCTTGCTGTACGTCCACTTCTGTGTACATACGTGTCATGTGTATCAGGTAAATGATAGTTTACAACATATGAAATTTCTTTAATATCTAAACCACGAGCTGCCAAATCTGTAGCTACTAAAATATCAATAAAACCTTCTCTAAATTGACCCATAATCCGGTCTCGGATTCCTTGAGTTAAACTCCCATGAATAGCTCCAGATGAAAATTTATTAATGGCTAAATTTTTTGCTAATTTATTCACAGCTGCTTTGGTTTTACAAAAAATAATGCCACGCTGTCCTTCTTTCGAATTTAAAAAGTGAAGTAACACATCTAACTTTTCAATGGGTTCTACCACAACATATTGATGGTCAATTCCTTGATGACCTATCGTTTCCATATCTGCTTCAATATGAATCACTTGTTTAGCCATGTAATTCTGAACCAGTTGTTTAATAGCTCCAGACATTGTTGCTGTAAACAAAAATGTACGTCTTTTTTTTGGAATTTCTTTAATAATACTATCCAATCCTTCTTTTAAAGCAACTACCATTTCATCCGCCTCATCCAATATAAAGTAATCTATATTTTTGATGTCAATTGCCTTACGCTCTATTAAATCTGCCAAACGCCCCGGTGTAGCAACTACTATATGTGTGTTGCTTTGTAAACGTTCTATTTGAGGTTTAATTGGAATACCACCACATACTGAAGCGATAGAGATTGAAGACATATGCCCCGCGTAAGAAACTAAATCGGCATAAATTTGTTGTCCAAGTTCACGCGTTGGCGCTAATATTATTGCTTGTACAGTTGTTTTTTCAATATTGATTAATTGAAGTATTGGCAGTCCGAATGCGGCTGTTTTTCCTGTTCCAGTTTTTGCCAAAGCAACTACATCTTCTTTTTGATCTAGAATTACTGGAATCGTTTTTTCTTGAATATCAGTAGGTACCGATATATTTAAATCTGCTAACCCTTGTTGCAGCTGTTCATTAATTCCTAAATCGGAAAAACGTTTTAACATAAAAAATAATTTTGGCAAAGATAGCTATATCCTTTTTGGTAATTGGACAAATAGCTATTTTAATGTTAGGTGCAACAATTTGAAGTTCAAATAGTACAATCAAAAAAAGAATTTAATATTTTAAAACTAGTAATAGCTAGGTTAATTAATTACTACGTACTTTTCATTGCAATGTATGAATATGATATTTTTAAAACGCCTTTGTATTAACTTAACAAAAGTTAAAGATGAGTAAAATGATTTTCTTACAAAAATCTTAAAGGTCTTCCTCTTCTTCGTCAAATCCGGGTAATTCTAAAGCTCGTACGGATTGAATAGCGTTTCCCGCAATTCCTTTAATAGACCCATACATATCAATAGTATTAGTCACTACTTTTTCAATTTGCTTTTCGCGTTGTTTCCAAATACGTTGCATCGATCGTTTTTCACTTTCTAAATCCAATTTCATTTGGGTAAAACCTTCAACAATGGCTTCAATTTGCATTCTAAAGGTACTACTTGTTAAATAATCGTAAAGCAAATCCATTTTGTCGCCTTTATTTTCTTGAGTAATTAAAGCATTATTTACTTGTAAAATTCCTTCACGCAAAACAGTACAAAGTCCTTTAAATTCTTCGTAATTACAAATCCAAATACCATCTCTTAAACCCATTCTATCCATATCTGATGGCATTACCTCAGTGACTAACACTCCAATATTAGCACCTTTATCACGAATATCTGCTTTGAATTTTTCAATCCAACTTGGCTGAAAATCTTTGGTTCGTTTGCTTTCATAGTAAATAGTTCCGCAATTTTGCTCAGTTCTAGTGTGTACTATTTGAATACAATCACCACCACGTGCGCCTTTTTTAATTTCTTCAATAGTATCAAGTGGAAATTTAGAAGCCAACCACTCCTCTATTGCCAGCTCTTGTACTTCACCTTGCAATTGCATAGATCCTTGTTCTTGCTTACGTTTCATTTCTTCCGTTAGCTTTTTTTGATCTTCTAACTGCTTTTGCATTTCTTTAAAACGCAATTCGTTCTTTTCCTCTTCAGCTCTTCTAATCTTCTCTCTTTCAGTTAATAAAACTTCGTTCAGTTTTTTTTGAGCTTCAGCCTCTGCAGCTTCTTTTAATTCGCTTTTTTCCCGTTTTAATTTTTCAATTTCAGCTTTAGATCTGTTTAGCTCTTTTACTTGTTCCGATTTCTCATTCAACTCGGTTTGCAAAGCTTTAAACTGTTCCGATTGTTCATCGGTTAATTTTGTTCTTATTTTTAACTCTATTTGTTTACGCTCTTCTGTTAATTGGTTTTCTAAACGTTGTTGAAACAATTCATTTTCTTGTTTCTTTTTTTGCTCAAATAATTGTTTTTCTTGCTTTAATTTTTCTTGCTCTACCTCATATTTTTTCTTTTCTTCAGCAATTTGTGATTGATATTTCTTTTTAATTTCATCTTCTAATTGATGTGATAAAATATCTTGCACATCAATAGACGTACCACAATTAGGACATTTTACTTGGGTTTCATTTTTCATATCGTGTAGTTACGAGTGTAATTTATAATTAAAATTAAGAACAACTCAAAGATACAGATTTTATAAAGAATCTATTTATGGAAAACCTCAATTAAATGCTATTTTATATATTGCTAATTTTTGAAAAAAGCATATGCATTTAAAGAATTGGCAATAAGTAACCAAACAAAATAAGGGGCAATTAACCACACTTTTTTACCCATCACAGAATAATAATTGAATAAGAAATAACCGACTACTATTGTTAATGATACTAAAATTAAGAGACCAACACCCATCATATGTAAGTTAAAAAAGAAGTAATTCCACGAAATATTCAAAACAAACTGAATAAAAAACAACACCCAAACAAATGTAACCGGCTTAACACCAATTAACGAAGTCATATAAAAGGAAAAACATAACATAATTGTTGTCCAAGCTACTCCAAAAGCCCATCCTGGAGGACTCCAAGGAGCTCGGTTTAAATTTAAATACCAACTAGTTGTAGGTCCTTTATCCATTAACCAGCTACCTACAGCCAATGCTCCAAAATTGAGGATTAAAAAAAGCACTAACAATTTATAATTATACATAGTCCATTAATTTTAAAATGAATAAAAGAGTTTGCTAATGTAGCAAGAATATAAATTTACTAATAAATAGGATACTCCACAAAATTTCTTGAAGTTTCATATAATTTTATTTTAAGCTCTAACTCTTCGCTCAAATGCGCTCTTAGTATATTGTAAATAACCACCGCAATATGCTCGGCGGTTGGATTTAACCGTTTAAATTCTAACACATCTAAATTTAAATTTTTATGATCAAATCGGTCTAGTATTTCAGTTTTAATTAAATCAGATAGTATTTTAGTGTCAATTACATAACCCGTATCTTTATTAATAAAACCAATTACCTTGACTTCCAATTCATAATTGTGCCCATGGTAATTTGGGTTATTGCATTTGCCGAAAACTTCCTGATTCTTTTCAATACTCCAATGCGAATTGTGCAACCTATGTGCTGCATTAAAATGCTCTTTTCGTATCACAGCTGTTTTATAATTCATACTTTATTGTTTATTTTTATTTAATCAAAGTTAAACAATAATTGTTCATGTTTTTGCGAACAACATCACTTTTAATTATAACATAATAAATAATAGTAATGAATATATAAGTTCTGCGTTAATTATTATTGTTTAATTTACAATTAATTAAGTTAAACATAATATCAATTAATTTGAATACCTATAAAATGGCCAAAAAAACAACAATTACAGCAGCACGTATTATCAATTTTTATATGGATTATGTGTTAGAGCATCAAAAACAGCCAGCATCAGTTTACGCTTTTGCAAAAGCAAATAACTTTGATGAAGCGCTTTTTTATACGTTTTATGCAAATTTTGAAGCAGTTGAAAAATCGATTTTCAATGCCTTTTTTGAAAATACAATGAACGTATTAATGCAAAGCACCGATTATGAAACCTACGATGCAAGAGCTAAATTATTAAGTTTTTACTATACTTTTTTCGAGAATTTAACAGCGAATAGAAGTTATGTGGTATATGCATTAAACAAACATAAAAATAGTTTAAAAAATTTAACAACCTTAACAGCATTAAAAAACTCATTTACGGCCTATATCACCACTTTAAATATTGAAACTTTTGAAATTGAACATGAGAAAATCGCTAAAATTCAAGATAAAGGAATAAAGGAATCGTATTGGATTCAACTATTAATGACACTTAAATTTTGGTTAGATGATAGTTCTACTGGGTTTGAAAAGACGGATATTTTTATAGAAAAATCAGTAAATACAAGTTTTGATTTAATGGACATTAAACCATTTAAAAGTGCTATTGATTTTGGTAAATTTTTATTGAAAGAGAAAATGAATTTTAACATTTAAGACTAGTTTATGAAAACAATAAATAAAATTCCTGTTTCTAAAATTCAAAGAGCATCAAAACTAGTGCAAACAGGCGCTAAAGTTGGTGTAAATTACATTAAATACTACGGTGATAAATTGGTAAGTTCAGAAGTTGAAGCAAAAGAACGGCTAAACCAAAATAATGCGGAAGATATTTATGATGGCTTAAAACAGCTAAAAGGCCGTTGTTGCAGCTTGCGAGCACATTCCTAATTTAAAATTCCCTGCTTATTATGAAGAATTATCTTCAGAGAGAATTATAACAATGGATTGGATGCAAGGTGAACATTTATCTGAATTTACAGCTTACAACACCAATAAAACCCTAGGAAACAAATTAGGGCAAGCCTTGTGGGATTTTTATATGTTTCAAATTCATGTGCTTAAAAAAGTACATGCCGATCCGCATCCAGGAAACTTTTTAGTATCAAAAGAAGGCGATTTAATTGCATTAGATTTTGGTTGTATGAAAACAATTCCAGACTCATTTTACATTCCGTATTTTGAATTGGCAGAAAAAAGGAACTTAGAGAACGCAACCTATTTTCAAGAAAAACTATTCGAACTTGAAATATTAAAAGAAGAAGATTCTCCTGCTGAAATAGCTTTTTTTACTGAAATGTTTCACGACATGCTTAGTTTATTTACACAACCTTTTCATCAGGAATATTTTGATTTTTCTAATCCCGATTTCTTTGGTGAAATTGCTGAATTAGGCGAACGCTATTCAAAAAATACAGAGCTTAGAAAAATGAATGGCAACAGAGGTTCTAAGCATTTTATTTACATAAACAGAACCTTTTTTGGCTTGTATAATTTAATGTTCGATTTAAAATCTGATCAGATAAAAATTCAGAATTTCACCACTTTATCATGAAATATTTCAGCAAACAAAACATCAAAGAGTTAAATCATTTGTTTAAAATAAACTTAATAGACAGTTGTTCCGGTTTTAAATCTGCAAATCTTATTGGAACTCAAGATAATTTAGGAAAAACCAATGTAGCTATATTTAGTTCTGTAATTCATATGGGATCTGAACCACCCGTTTTTGGTGTTTTATTTAGGCCTACATCGGTTCCAAGAAACACTTATGAAAAAATAAAACAAACCGGATTTTATACTATTAATCATATTTATGAAGCTATTATTGAAGATGCTCATCATACATCTGCAAAATATTCAAAAGAACAATCAGAATTTGATGTTACAACGCTTGAAAAGGAATTTAAAAATAAATTTAACGCCCCATTTGTAAAATATTGTCCGATACAAATTGGATTAAAATATTTGGAAGAGTATTATATTAAAGTAAATGACACAATTTTGGTGGTTGGAGAAATTCAAGCCTTATATATTGATGATAAGTTATTGTTAGATGATGGTTTTATTGACCTTTCCACAGGAAAAGTTGTCGCAATTAATGGACTGGATGGATATGTTAAAACTAATTTAATAGATAGATTAAATTATCAACGTACAAAAGCAATAACACCTTTTAATTAAGGTGTTTATTATTAATTTATGTTTGGTTATACAATAAAAAGCCGCAAATTGCGGCTTTTTATTGTATTTTTATCTCCAATTTACTATATCTTCTAATTTCCTTCTGGATTTTCCATTTTCTGGATCTGCGTTTCTATATCCAAAGGCTAAATCCTTCAAAAAACATGTAGGGTTTAGTATTCGAGATTTTAAAAATAATGGTGAATATGTGTTGTTGAAAAGAAACTCATGTTTTGCTTAAAATTATTTAAAAGCTGTATTTTTATAAATATGAAAAATCATTAAACTACCAACCAACTGGTTTGTAGTCTTTTAAAAATTTACCACACCAATGTTTCCCTGTATTAATACCATCAAAAAGTGGATCTAAAACACGTGCAGCACCATCAACAATATCTAAAGGCGGTTGAAAATCAAATAATTCTTGTTTTTTCTTTGCCAGCACAGCCGGATCTTCATCGGTAACCCAACCCGTATCTACGGCATTCATAAAAATTCCGTCCTTTGCTAAAGTACCTGATGAAGTGTGTGTTAGCATATTTAAAGCAGCTTTTGCCATATTTGTATGTGGATGACGATCTTCTTTAAATGAACCATAAAATTTACCTTCCATTGCAGAAACATTAATAATATGTTTTTGACCTGTTGGATGGTTTTTCATATGTTCGGAAAGGCGATTGCATAATACAAAAGGCGCTACGGAATTAACTAATTGTACTTCAATCATTTCAGTAGTTTCAATTTCACCCAATTTTAAACGCCAACTATTTATGTTTCTTAAATCCACTTGCTGCAAATCAGCATCTAATTCCCCTTCAGGGAATACTTCTTTTGCAACCAACGAGTTGTCAAAACTATATGGAATTTGAGATAATTTTGCGGAAGCTCGTAAGCCAATTCCCGGTTCTGGACCGTGCCAAGTTACTGGCATATTTTGAGTTGAAGAAGCGCCAGATGTTAATTCTTTTAATTCAAGTAAGCAATCGTAATGATCAGTCAATAAGTCTTTTGCAAATTTTGGCAATGTAGCAATTGGTCGCTCCTCATTTTCCATTAAATGATGATAAAATCCAGATGGACGACGAACAGTTTGCGCAGCATTATTAATTAGAATATCTAATTTATGGTACTTATGTTCAATAAAATTGCAAAATATTTCTACACTTGGAATATGACGTAAATCTAATCCGTGGATTTTTAAGCGATGTCCCCATTCCGTAAAATCACTTTCTTTTGAAAAACGTAAAGCAGAATCTACCGGGAAACGAGTAGTTGCAATTACGGTTGCTCCACCTCTCAACAACATTAATGTTATATGGTAACCGATTTTTAATCGTGAACCTGTTATTACAGCCACTTGCCCTTTTACATCGGCAGTTTGAAAACGTTTGGCGTAATTAAAATCACCACAATCTGTGCACATTGTGTCATAAAAATGATGCATTACTGTAAAGTCAGTTTTACAGATGTAGCATTTTTTTGGTGTTTCTAATTCTAATTGTTTTTTTAACTCTAAATCTGCCACTGGAAGTAGTTTTGGAGCAACAAATACTATAGATTCACGAGCACTTCTAATTCCGGTTTCTTTACGTGCATTTTTATCTTTAGCCTCTAACTTGCGTTGAGCCAACTTTTTACCATCTTTCTTTCTTCGTGAAAATTCTTCACGATTAGGTCTTGAAAACTGACCAGCAGCTTTAATAAGTGCTGTTCTCTGCTCCTTTTCTATTTCGAATATTTGATTAGTGTCAACAACCAAATGTTCTAAAATAGCAATACATTTTGCTATTTCTTCTGATGAAATTTTACAATCGTTTCCCTTCTTCATTAAATTAAGTTATAAAGTGCAAATATAGTTTTAAATGGTTATTTAAGATTTTTTAATAGTTCTAAAAATTTATTTTTTAAACTTCAATAATATTTCTATTGAAATTAGTTTTTAATCGCATCTTATTCAACGAAAACGCTATCGTATTTATTTTTTTTTAATGACAAAAATCAGTACACTAAATTTTTAAATAGTTGAAGTTTGCACAAAAATTTAAATAAGAAAACTTCATAATATGAGTACTACAAAATTAGGAAATCCAGCAGTTGTAGGATTAGCAGGATTTGGGATGACAACACTTTTACTTCAATTTCATAATTTAGGATTAATTGGATTAGGACCAGTGGTTGCAATGGGATTTATTTTTGGTGGATTAGCACAAATGATTGCCGGATTTTTAGAACATAAAATGGGGAACAATTTTGGATTTGCAGCTTTTACAAGTTATGGAGCATTTTGGATTGGACTAGGAATTATTTGGATGCTGAATCATTCAGAAATTTATACATCATCACATACGGATGTTGGTTATTATTTAGTTGGTTGGACATTGCTTACATTTATTTTTTGGATTGGCTCAATGTTTATTCATACTGCAATGGCTATTACGTTTACAACGCTTTTAATAGGCTTTATATTATTAGATTTAGCTCATTTTGGATTTCCAGGAATGACAGTAGTTGCCGCTTATGTATTAATTATTTGTGCTTTAGCTGCTTGGTATATGATGGCTTCAGTAATAATTAATGATGTTTCAGGAAAACAACTTTTAAAATCTGGAAAGCCTTGGGTAAAATAATTTAAACTTATAGTTACAAATAAAAAAAGAGGGTTTAAAACTAAGTTTTAAACCCTCTTTTTTATAAATAATATATTCATTTATTTCATCATATCTTTTTGTGTTTTAAAAAACAATTGTGAAATTGGAATTAACAACAATCCTGAAATTAAAAATAATATAAATGCCGTTTTTAAGTTAAATAAATGTGCTAAATAACCTACTAAAGGTGGACCCAAAAGCATTCCTACAATACCATATGTAGTTATTATTGAAACCACCATTCCGGCCGAATATTTTTTTGATTTTCCAGCCAACGCATACGTCATTGGAATAATTGCAGCTACACCAATTCCAACAAAACTAAAACCTACAATTGCAGGCCAAAAATATGGGAAAATAATCACCATACTTATACCTGATGATATAAATAAGGAACTTATTATGTACGCTTTTTTCATTCCTATACTATCAATTATTTTATCAGAAATAAAACGAGAAAAGGCCATAAAAACCATAAAAATAAAGTACCCTAAAGTAAATACATCTTCTTTAATTACTTCTTTAAAGTAAACTCCGCTCCAATCAAACATTCCACCTTCACAAACTGCTGCTAAAAATACCATTATTCCTAATAATAAAATAAAAGTATCTGGTTTGCCAATAATTAATTTATTGCCTGAAGTAGGCTTGTCGTTTTTCATTAAAAATTGATAAGCAATAAGCGCCACTAAAAAAGAAAAAACGGCAATTGATAATAAGTGGTCTTTCATTGCAACATCAAATTTTAATAATAAGGTTGAATAACCTACACCAATTAATCCACCCAAACTCCATAATCCGTGAAATGATCCAATAATTTTCTTTTCAAAAGTATTTTGAAGTGCTATAGACTGCGTATTTATGGCAATATTTATAATTCTCATACTAAATGAAAATAAAAATAATGACACAGATAAAAAGAATATACTGGATGAGTATCCAATAAAAATTAGCGATAAACTATATAAAATAAATGCAATTATAAGTGGATTTCTACTGTTGAATTTAGAAACTAACCAACCCGAAAAAGGCAACCCTATTAATGAACTAATAGGCATAATAAAAAGCAAATTCCCAAGTTCTGCTTCGTTAAGATCATAAAAAGTTTTTATAGTTGGTATTCTTGAAGCCCAAGTTGCAAAACAAATTCCAGATAAAAAGAAATAAGCACTTAGTGAAATTCGTTGTTTTATTTTTAATTCCATTTTTCACTTTAAATAAGATTGCAAAAGTGCATCGTTATTTTTAAAAAATAAAAATTTAATGGAGTTAATTTTATAAAAGAAATATCTAAAATTAAATCTTTTCTAAAATTTCATTCATATGCTTCATTGTTGTCTCATACCCAATTTTAAAAAGTTCATCGGTATTTTTAAGAGAAAACATACTATAGGAAAAGGATTTATCAATTTCAATAGAAATATCACATTTTTTAAAACGCTCTTGCATAGTATTCCAAATAGCCAATTGAATACAACGTTCTGAAATTGCTTTTAAGCCTTTTATTTCAGGTTTAAACAAGTGTGTACAAACACTTATTCCAATTGTTTTTTCACACGATTTAAGTAAAGGTTCAATTGGTAAATTATTTAAAACGCCACCATCAACATACAAATTTTCATTTATTGTAACGGGTTTAAATAATAAAGGAATTGCACAAGAAGCTATAATGGATTCAATTAATTTTCCTTTTGAAATAATTTCGTTAGCTCCTGAATTTAAATTTGTAACTGAAACAAATAAGGGGGTTTTTAGATTTTCAAACGAATCATTTTTTATAACATGATGCAAAAACTCTTTTAAATGAGTCATTTCAGTTAAACTTTTATTAATAAAACCTAATTTAAATATTTTTAAAAAAGTATGATTTTTTGAAAGTTCTAACATTTCTAATGGAGAATAACCTGCGCAATATAATGCTCCAATTAAAGCGCCTGCACTTGCTCCAGAAATATGTGAAGGAAATATACCGTTTTCATTTAATGCTTGTAACACTCCAATATGCGCTGCTCCTCTAGCGCCTCCTCCTGAAAGAACTAGTCCAATGTTATTATTCATAATTATTTGGTGCTTAGTTGTTTCATAATATCTTCCATCATTTCCACTTGAACTTGTTGAATATTTAAAAGCTCTTGTTGTTGATGCATAATTAAATGATCTAATTTTTCGTGCAGCATTCTAATTTCTAATTCCGACTTTAAATTTACCATATAATCTTGTTTAAAACGTTCTCTATCCTTTTCCTCTTGCCTATTTTGACTCATCATAATAACTGGAGCTTGCAAGGCTGCTAAACAAGATAGTATTAGGTTTAATAATATAAACGGATAGGGATCAAAACCTTTATTTAATAAAAATATAATGTTTGAAAAAATCCATATTAAAATAAAAACACCAAAAATAATAATGAATTTCCAACTTCCACCAAAGGAAGCAATTTTATCTGCTAATCGTTGGCCAAAAGTAAACTTTATGGCTTCAGTTTCAGACCCAATCTTTGTTGTTAGTGTTTCGTGGTTTTGTAAGGTTTTTAATACATCTTCTTCCAAAGCAGATAACTCGCCAACTTCATTAATTAAATAAGAAGCTAAATATTTTTGTCTATATTGATTTAATTCAAAGATAGATTTTCGAATTGTTTTTGCCGAAACTTTTTCGCTTTCAGGAAATTCTTTATTGGAAATAGCACTTATAAATGTTTTCATTTGATGGCTTTATATTTTAATGTGTTTATTGATGTATTTTGTTTTGATGTATTACAGAAGTTATTACTAAAATAATTAAAATAGTAAACAACACTGCAGATGAACCAATTGTTCCTAAATCAAATCCTCCTTTATCAGCAGATTTTGTGAGTAAATCTCCAAATGTTGCGCCAAAAGGTCTAGTTAACACAAAAGCAATCCAAAACAATAATACGACTGAAATTTTGGTAAAATATTTTGCTAAAACTACCAACAAAATTAAACATCCAATTAATAGCGCTCCTCCTCCAAAACCTAATCCAGAATCATCAGCTAAATAATCTCCCAAGGCAGTTCCTAATGTATTTGAAAATAAAATGGTTATCCAATAATACAATTCTGGCCTAAATGAGCTAATATTAGTTACCGATAGCGATTTTTCACTTTTCCACCATACAAAAAGTATTGAAAGTAATAGAAATATCAATATTAAAGATCCTTTTGCATATCCAAAACCAAGTGTTCTATCCATATAATCGGACATTGTGGTTCCTGCGGTACTTGTAGTTAAAATTACTAACCAATATAAAATTGGATTGTATTTTTTGAAACTAATTGACTTATTAAGGAAATAATAAATAAGCTAATTAAAATTATTGAACTTAAACCATAACCAATATTAAATGTCATTGAAAGCATATCACCAGCTGTTTCACCAAGCGTGGTTGCACATATTTTCATAATCCAAAAAATAAGGTTTACTTCAGCTACTTTTCTCATAGTTGTTTTATTCATTTTCATTCACATGTAAAATATGCAATAATCTATGAGCTATTGGTGCAAATATAACAGCTACGGTACTTAAAAAAGCAATACCACTAAAAAGTGCATAAAATGAAGAAAATAATTTAGCTTTTATAGTAATCATTTCATTTACAGGTCCCATTCCTGTTAATATCATAGAGGCATTGTAGAAAGAATCAATCCAAGAAATTTCAGCAAAATAATGATACCCGAAAGTTCCAATCCCTAAAGAAAATGTAATTAACAGAATAGAAAATAAAAAGTAAATGAAAACTCTTTCAATAAATTTATTAAATGGTAATAGCGGTTTTCTTTTATTTTCTAATCTAGATTTTAACATGATTTAATTTTTAAAAAAATAAAATTAATCTATTATTTTCTATTAATCACTGTTAAAATCATTTTCTGGAAGATCAATATTTAAAAATTCTAAACATGATTTTAATGTTGAAAAAACACCAACTTTATTTTTAAAACAGGCTTCTTCTTTTATTAAAATTGAAAACATGGTAGAATTTGGTGTTTCCGTTAAAATAGCCCATTTAAAATTAGGAGGAAGGGCTTCTTTTTTTAATTCGTCAATATAGGTAAGCATTTCATCAAGCGACATTTTAAAGTTTGCACCAATAAGATTTGTTAAAACTTTATGAACAGAAATAATATTCTCATCATTTCTATAGGTAGAATGAAAATCCAATAATTCTTCTAATGTAATTGATTCACTTAATTCATCAATAAGTAATGATTTTTCAGGATATATTTTATATTTCAAACTCATTTAGGAAGCTTTTTGCATAGCTTTATAAAGATAACAAAAAACATGATACAAACAAAACATTCAACAATTTAACACACTGATAAATAGTATCTTAATATATTTCATCCTTAAAAAATATAACTATTATTTAATTTGGAATCTGTTGACTTAAACAATGCAACGTACCAAAACCCCAAATTAAGTCTATAGCGTTTATGCCTATAATTTCTTTATCTGGAAAACATTTTGCAATAATATTTAAAGCTATTCTATCTTTAGAATCGTTGAATGTAGGAACTAAAACGGTTTTATTCAAAATTAAAAAGTTTGCATAACTTGCCGGAATTTGAATTCCATCAAAAATTAAAGGCTTAGGCATTGGCAATGTTACAATTTTTGGTGATTTTCCGGTTTCTAACTTTGCTTTTTGTAACCGCTTTAAATTATCTTGAAGCGGCGCATAATTTGCATCATTTATATTATCTTCAATAACTGTAATAATAGTGTCTTCATTTACAAATCTACACAAGTCATCAATATGTCCGTGTGTGTCATCACCAACAATTCCATCACCCAACCAAATAACATTGGTAACTCCTAAATATTCTTTAAAAACTGTTTCGTAATCTTCTTTTTTGAAATTTTTATTTCGAACCTGAACGGTTGGATGTAGTAAACATTCTTCTGAAGTTAGCAATGTTCCTTTTCCGTTAACATCAATTGCACCTCCTTCAACAATAACTGGTTTTCCTTTATGCATTACTTGTGTTAAAGGAATATTTAAATGTTCAGAAACTTGTTTTGGAACGTGCTTATCTAGTTGGTAATTAGTGTATTTTGCCCAACCATTAAAGTTAAAGTTTAATGCTTCTCTCCTCCCATTATTATACACTACAATTGGACCAGAGTCGCGCATCCAACTTCTATTTGTTTTGTGAATGATAAATGAAACGTTAGAAATTTCCACAGAAGCCGTTTCTAACATTCCAATCACTTTTTGTTTTAATTTTTCAGAAGCAACCACCAAAATAACTTCTTCAACCGAAGTAACTTTTTTAATAAATTCTACAAAAGCCCATTGAATTGCTTCGTATTTTCCAGGCCAATCATTACCGTTATGAGGAAAGCACAATAATATTCCTTGTTGTTTTTCCCATTCAGCAGGAAATCTTCTTGTTGAATTTGCCATAATTAATCTATTGCTCTTTTTGTAATATCACCATAAGCATCAATACGTCTATCTCTAAAAAATGGCCAATTCTGACGCACATTTTCTTGTAAATCTAAATCGACTTCAGCAATTAAAATTTCTTCTTTATCGTGTGATGCTTGTGCTAAAATTTCACCTTGTGGACCAGCAATAAATGAAGATCCCCAAAACTGAATTCCTTCTGTTCCTGGAATGTATTTTTCTAAACCAACTCTGTTTGCTGCAGCAACATAAACACCGTTTGCAACAGCGTGTCCTTTCATTACATTCATCCACGCACCGTGCTGATTTTCACCATATTGTTCCTTCTCAAGCGGATGCCAACCTATTGCTGTTGGATAAAATAACACTTCAGCGCCTTGTAATGCCGTTAAACGTGCCGCTTCCGGATACCATTGATCCCAGCAAATTAAGGTTCCTATTTTTCCTTTTTTGGTTGGAAATGTTTTAAAACCGATATCGCCAGGTGTAAAATAAAATTTTTCGTAAAAATGAGGATCGTCTGGAATGTGCATTTTACGGTATAAACCTGCTTCACTTCCATCAGTATCAATAATATAAGCACTATTATGGTAAATTCCAGCCATTCTTTTTTCAAAAAATGGAACAATAATAACCACACCTAATTCTTTTGCCAAAGCACTAAAAGCTATAAATGAAGTGCTGTATAATTCTTCTGCTATAGAAAAATTATCTGTATCTTCACTTTGACAGAAATAATGACTACTATATAATTCTGGTAACGAAATAACTTCAGCTCCTTTCGCTGCAGCATTCTTTACCCAACTAATACATTTTTTTAAGTTGTTTTCTGCAACATCATTTAAGTTTAATTGAATAACTGCTATTTTGTAGGTTTTTTTTGGCATGTTTCCTGCTTTTTAGGGTGTAAAAATAGTTAAATTAAAATATAGAATGCAACAACAATTTTATAAAATAAATAGAAATCCAAATTTCACTAATAGTATCCATTAAAATTAAAAAAACTGTTATAGCTAAAAAATTAAAAATTAATATGATTAAAATCATAACAAAATGTCAAGTCCTTTCATAATTTAGCTAGTTGTTTACAGAATTATTATTATTAAAAAAAGTAAGCTAATATTTAACAAAAAATAATGAAACAAAGAATTTTAATTGTTAATAGCGGAGGTGATTGTCCAGGAATGAATGCTGTAATTAGAGCTGTTGTAAAACGTGCTGCTTTAGAATCTAATTGGGAGATTATTGGAAGTATAGATGGTTTCGACGGAATTTTATCGTCACCATATGAATTAAAGTTTTTAGATGAAAAAAGTGTCTCTGGAATTATAGTAAAAGGCGGAACTTTTTTAATGACTAATAATAAACGGAACCCTTTCAATTATCCTGTAAAGCAATCTGACAACTCAATTAAATACACGGATGTTACTGACCAACTTATTAAAAACCTGAAAGATTTAAATATTAGTTCAATTATTCATATTGGAGGAAATGAATCTCATAAAATATCCTACCAACTTTCAAAAAAAGGAGTTAATATTGTTGGAGTTCCAAAAACAATTAATAATGATTTATCTATAACAGATTATTCATTTGGCTTTCAATCTGCAGTACAAATTGCAACTGAAGCGGTAGATAAATTAGTTACTACTGCCAATTCTCATAATAGGGTTTTAATTTTAGAAGTAATGGGGCGAAATACCGGATGGATTGCGCTACATGCTGCTATAGCTGGCGGTGCAGATGTTTGTTTAATTCCTGAAATTCCTTTTACAATTGAAAAAATAATAGAGAAATTAGAATCTAGATATTCAATTGATGGAAGAGGATTTGCAAATATTGTTGTAGCTGAAGGAGCTCGTTTTAAGGGTGAAAACCTTGCTTTAAGTCCTGGATTAATTGCGAGAGAAATTACTGCCAGATTAAAGGAAAAAAACTTCAATCATGATATTAGAGAAACCATTTTAGGACATTTACAACGTGGTGGTGTGCCAATGGCTTTTGATAGAATTTTAGCAACAGAATTAGGTGTTAAAGCATTTGAAACTATCCTTGAAAAGAAATTTGGCACAATGACAATTCATAAAAATGGTGAGTTGACAAATATTCCATTAGAAAAAGTAATTGATAAAAATAATAAAATTGAAACAACTCATAATTTAATTCAAACTGCAAAAGGAATTGGAATAAGTTTTGGAGATTAGCTTCATAAAAATAAAATAAAATAGAAAATTTAAAGGCAAAAATGAAGAAAAAAGTATTAGTGTTAACAGGTGGAGGTGATTGCCCAGGTTTAAATGCTGTAATTAGAGGAATTGTAAAACGTGCGGCCCAAACAGAAGATTGGGAAGTTGTTGGAAGTATTCAATCATTTGATGGTATTTTACGTGAGCCAATGGAAACCATTGAATTAACAGAAAAAAGTGTTGCAGGAATTCATTATCAAGGTGGAACAATATTAGGAACCACAACCAAAGGAGGGCCATTCGCTTGGCCAGTAAAACAAGAAGATGGAACTTGGAATTTTATAGATCGTTCAGATGAAATGATCCAAAAATTAAAAGATATGGGAATAGAAGCCGTTATAAGTATTGGCGGAGATGGATCTCAACGAATTTCACAAAAACTTTATGAAAAAGGATTAAATATTATAGGCGTTCCTAAAACAATAGATAATGATTTATCTGCAACAGATTATACATTTGGTTATCAAACTGCTGTTCAAATTGCAACTGAAGCAGTAGATAGATTGGTGACAACCGCAACTTCGCATAACCGTGTCATTATTCTTGAAGTTATGGGTAGAGATGCCGGCTGGATTGCATTAAGTGCTGCAATAGCTGGTGGAGCTGAAATTTGTTTAATTCCAGAAATAACCTATGATCTAAACAAAATTTTGAAAGTTATAAACAATCGCTTTAAACAAGGAAAAGGTCACGTAATAATTGTAGTTTCTGAAGGAGCAAAATCTGTTAACGGAAATGTTTTAGCTCAAAAAAGTGATGAAATTGGAAATGAAAATTTAAAACTTGGAGGAATTGCAAGTAAATTATTGAAAGACTTAAAAGATGCTGGTTGCGAGGCAGATATGAGAGAAACAGTACTTGGACATTTGCAACGTGGTGGTGTTCCAATTGCTTTTGATAGAATTTTAGCAACTCAGTTTGGTGTAAAAGCTATGGAATTAGCCTTAGAAGGTGATTTTGGTAAAATGGTAGCTTTCCGTCATCCTGAAATTGTGGCAGTTTCATTTTTAGAAGCAATTAGTAAGTATAATTTTATTAACCCAGATTCATCTTTGGTTAAAACAGCTAGAGGAATTGGAATGAGCTTAGGTGATTAAAAAAAATAGATAATTAATTATAAATAAACTGCTTAGCTTTAAAACTGGGCAGTTTATTAATTTCCAGAAAAGATTGTTTCAATTTAAATTGATTTTAAATATAAATTTTCAACTTTTTCACGTGCCCAAGGTGTTTTTCTTAAAAAAGTTAAGCTTGATTTAATACTTGGATTTGATTTAAAACAATTAATATTAATTCTATTGCTTAATTCTTCCCAACCATACATGGAAACCAAATACTGAACTATTTCAGCAAGTTTCACTCCATGCAATGGATCATTTGGATGTTGTTCACTCATAATTATAATTTTACCAATCTATTGGTTTATAGTCTTTTAAAAATTTTCCACACCAATGTTTTCCTGTATTAATTCCATCAATTAACGGATCCATAACGCGCGCAGCTCCGTCAACAATATCTAACGGAGGTTGAAAATCGTGTACTTCAACTTTATGTTTCGATAAATCTACAGGATCTTCATCTGTAACCCAACCAGTATCAACAGCGTTCATATAAATTCCAAAATTTGCCAAAGTAGATGCGGAAGTATGTGTTAACATATTTAGAGCAGCTTTTGCCATATTGGTATGCGGATGACGGTCTTGTTTTCTAAATCTATGAAATTTTCCTTCCATTGCAGAAACATTTATTATGTGTTTAACACCCGTATTTTCCTTTTTCATTAATTCTGCCAACCTGTTGCATAGCACAAATGGCGCAATAGAATTAACTAATTGAACTTCAACCATTTCGGTAGTTTCAATTTCTCCTATCTTTAAGCGCCAACTGTTGGTTTTTCGCAAATCAACTTGTTGTAAATCAGCATCTAACTGACCTTCTGGAAAAACTTCATTTGTAGCCAACGAATTATCAAAACTATAAGGAATTTGAGATAATTTAGCCGAAGCTCTTAAGCCAATTCCGGGTTCAACTCCGTGCCAAGTTACCGGCATGTTTTTATTTGCAGAAGCACCACTTGTTAACGTTTTCAGTTCATTTAAACATTCAAAATGGTTTGATAATAAGTGTTGTGCAGATTTTGGCAAACTTTTATAAGGCATTTCTTCCTTTCCCATTAAATGATGAAAAAATCCAGCAGGTCTTCTCACAGTTTGAGCCGCATTATTAATTAAAATATCTAATCTATCGTATTGTTGTTCAATGTAGTTACAGAAAATTTCAACACTTGGAATATGTCGTAAATCTAGGCCGTGAATTTTTAAACGATCTTTCCATTTACTATAATCATCTTCTTGTGAAAATCGTAAAGCGGAATCTACAGGAAAACGTGTTGTTGCCACAACGGTTGCTCCTGCTCGCAATAACATTAATGTAATATGGTAACCAATTTTTAAACGAGAACCTGTAATTATTGCAACTTGATCAGTTAAATCGGCTGTTTGGAAACGTTTAGCGTAATTGAAATCACCACAATCTTTACACATGGTATCATAAAAATGGTGCAATTTTGTGAATTCAGCCTTACACACATAACAATTTCTTGGTGATTCTAACTCTTTTTCTTCTTTAGTTCCAGTTAAATCTATCATTAATGGAGCAACAAAAACACTTGCTTCTCTTGCGCTTCTAATCCCTGTTTCTTTCCTTGCGTGTCTATCGCGAGCAATCATTTTTCTTTTTTCAGCTTTTTTAGCATCTTTCTTTCTTCGTGAAAACTCATCACGATCTGGACGTGTTAATAAACCTGCAGCTTTTAATAATGCTACACGTTTTTCATCAGAAAGTTCGAAAAGTTGATTGGTATCTCCTACTAATTTTTCCAATATAGCAATACAACTTTCTAATTGCTCTTCACTTACCTTATTGGTATTGTTTTTCATCATAAGCCTATGCTTCAAGCTGCAAATATAACTCAAAAAAAATATCAATTCATGACTTTTTATGTTGAGTGTTATTTATTAAAAAACATGCTTTAAAAATAAACATGTCAGTATTTAAATTAATTGTATAATGGTTTTATTATTGTGGGTTTTTTGCTTTTACAGAACCAACTAATAAAAACATTAAAAAAGCTATAGAAATATATCCTACATATTTGTAAGATCCTAAATTACTAAAGCTAAAGCTAAATATGCTTGGAGCAATGGCACTTGCTAAAACTAACATGCTCATAATTTTACCAGTTATTGCTCCTAAATTGTTTCTTCCAAAAAAACGAGGCCAAGTTACAGCATTTAACACAGCAAACATTCCTCCCATAAATCCTAAACCAATTATAAGAAAATAAACACCAAATGGTAATGATAAAAAAAGTAATCCGAAGGCTGCAATTATCCCACTCAAAATCATTATAAACAAATATAATTGATGTTTTAAATAATCACTTAAAATATTAAATATAGTTGAAACAATTATTGAAATTATTGAAATTGGAATAAATATAGCAATGGCTTGGTTTTGCGTGTAATTATGTACTCCAAAAATGGACACAATGTGAAATGTAAAACCCGTAATAAAAAAACTGTTAAAACTTAAAATTAAACCATACATCCAAAAGGCTCTTATTCCTTTTGCTTCTTTTAGTGTAAATTGTTTTTCAATTTCAACATGTAGATCATTGTCCTCATTTAAATTAGAAATTCCATCTGGTAATAAGTTGAAGTTTTCAGGTTTATTTCTATAAAACTGTACTATAAATACACTAAAAATAAGCAAGCTAAATGCCAAAATTTGCCAAGTAACTTCCCATCCATTATCATTTATTAATACATTTAAAAATAAAGGAGATGATGAAAACCCTAATGAAACAGCGATACTTGTAATAGAATTTACCTTCCCCCTATTTTTATGAAACCACATCATTATCATATTTCTAGAGGCCATTGTTAACACTCCTTGCCCACTAAAACGTATAAAAAAGAAAAGAACTGTTATTACACTAAAAGGAATTATCCAAGATCTAATAGCTAAGGTTTCTTGTATAAAAGCACTTATTTGTACTGAAACTGAACAAAGCAATAATGAAAATCCTAATAAAATTGCAGCAAAAAATGCTACATACCTTGCTCCATATTTATCAAACCATTTTCCAGCATTTCCTAAAACTAATGAACTTAAAAAGGTGCCAATCATATAGGCATTACTAAACTGATTTCTTGAAAGGCCTAAAGCATCTTTTACGGGGTCTGTAAATACTGAAACTCCAACTGTTTGCCCAGGCATACTAAACCAAACTCCTATGGTTCCAAAAATTAAAACTATATATCCATAAAAAAACGGAACCTTACTTGGATTTATAACTGAAAACTTATTTTGATTGGACATTAAACGAGTTCTATTAAATTGTATTTTATTTGTTTAAAAAATAAAAAAACCAATTATTTTTTTATTAAAACAATTGGTTCATTTATCAAATTAAATATTTTTAATCTTCCGGAGGATATCCATTAATTTCTTCAAAAACGGTATCAAAATTTTCTAGAAGATAAGCTCTTAATTTTTTTCTATAATCTTCATTTAGCCAATCAATAAAACTTTTAGTACTTTTACATATACATCTAATATATTGTTGAATTCTATATTCAATGTCATCTCCTAATTGATTCATTAAAATTAAAGCATCGTACACATCTTCACTATTTTCTACACAAATTTTTGCGTGCTGTTCAATGGAGAGTTTTAGTACTTCCTTTGAGGATTCTCCTCCTTGAATAGCTTCAACATACGTGCTTTTAATATCAAAATAAACATCTTTAGACTTAGAAAATTGCACTCTAAGTTCTGGAGGCATTTCATATCTAAAATTATTTTCTAATTCTTCATCATTTATTAAATTATCTAAATAATAATTAGGCGATTTAAATATTTTTTGCCAATTTAAATTAGATCCCCACATTCCAAATCTGTGAAAATTGTTACCTAAATCTATCACATTAAAGGTTGTTTTTTCTTTTAAAATACGCGATCCTCTACCAATCATTTGGTAATATAGTGTTAAAGATCGTGTTGCTCTGTTTAAAATAATAGTATCAACAGTTGGTTCATCAAAACCAGTTGTTAAAATACTAACGGATGTTAAAATAGCATTCGGTGTTTTTTTAAACCAACGTAATATAAGCTCTCTTTCTTTTCTAGGCGAAGTATTATCTAAATGTGCAATTTCATATCCTGCAGCTCTAAAGGTGTGATACACATTAAGCGAAGTGTTAATTCCATTATTAAAAATTAAGGTTTTTTTACCTTTAGAACGCTCTTCATAAGCTTCAACAAGTTTTCCCAACATTTCATTATTGGTATATAAATCGTCCGAGGATTTTACCGTATAATCTCCATTTGCACCAACAACCAACGAAGTTAGTCCTACGTTATAAGAATAAGGTATTGCTCGTGATAAAAAATTATTTTCAATTAATGATTCTATAGATTCTCCAACAATTAATTCTTCATAATTATCATTCATTGGAAGTTGAATGTTAGAACTCAATGGAGTTGCTGTAACACCTAAAAAGAATGCTTTTGAAAAGAATTTAAAAATTTTGGTAAACGAATTATAATGTGCCTCATCAATAATTACCAAACCAACATCAGAAATATCTAATTTATTATCATTTAATCTATTATTTAGCGTTTCAACCATAGCTACAAAACACTTGTATAAATGTTGATCATCTAAATTAGCTTTACTATGAATCACTTTATTTTCAACCTCAAATTCAGTAAGCATTTTTGAAGTTTGCTTACATAATTCAATTCTGTGAGTTAGTATTAAAACTTTTTTATTATGATTTTTAAGATATTGCCTAACAATTTCAGAGAAAATTACAGTTTTTCCTCCTCCAGTTGGTAATTGAAATAATAGGTGATAATCTTCTCTGGCTTCATCAAAACGTTTAAAAATTTTATCAATAGCTTCTTTTTGGTAGCTATATAAATCTTTTCCCGTTTTTCTTTCTTCTAATTCAGTTGTTCTTACAGACACATTTTTGATTTTAATTGTAGCGTGTAAAAATACGACGAATTATAGGCTTTTACCTAATATTTACTAAAAAATATTTTCTTGGTATATATTAAATCGTAACTAAATTTTAAATAATTTTATTGAAATTTATAATCAATGAAGTTTTTATCTTTAAAATATTGGATTTTTATTCTGCTAATTTTTAGCTCGTGCACTAAAAATGACAATGAAAATTCTATTTCATCAACTCAAGAAGAAGTGAACAACAATTTACTTCAAATATCAAATAATAAACTTGTAGATTTTAACAAACAACCTGTTTATTTACAAGGTGTTGCCTTTGGAAATGAAATTTGGTCTAATGCGCCTATCCCACCTGAAACTCACCACAGTGAAATTGATTATCAACGTGTAAAAGCAATGGGAATGAATGCTGTTAGGTTTTATTTAAATTACCGATTTTTTGAAGATGATACAAGTCCATACATCTATAAACAATCTGGTTGGGATTGGTTGGATAAAAATATACAATGGGCCAAACAAAATAACATTTATTTAATTTTAAATATGCACGCTCCACAAGGCGGGTATCAATCTCAAGGAACTGGAGATGCGCTTTGGAATATTGTTGAAAATCAAAACAGATTGGCAGCTTTATGGAAGGAAATTGCAAATAAATATAAATACGAACCTACAATTGCTGGATTTGGACTTGTAAATGAGCCTGTACCAACAAGTTCTATTGAACAATGGAGCAATTTAGCTCAAAAAATTATTACTGAAATAAGAACAGTTAATAAAAATCATTTAATTTTTATTGAAAAAGCAATTTATGTAAAAGGAAATTTTGTACCCAATGAAAATTTAAATTTTCCAAATGTAACAGGAGGAAATATAATTTATGAATTTCATGGATACGATCCGCTTTCATATACACATCAATTACTTGAATTTGCTAAATTAGGTGATGGTGGAAAATATCCTGATGAAAATACCATAGAGACTTCTGGCTCTCAATGGTATACAGCAACATTCAACAACCCAACAATTTCATATGGAAACTCTGGCTGGAATTATTTTGAAGGCATTAAATATAAAATAACCGATGATAAAATTAAAATTGCACAACCCGCATTAATTGGAGCTTCTGTTAATGGTACTGTATTCTTTGATGATATTAATATTAAAGAATATGATGAAAATGGCACTTTTACAAAAAATGTTTTTGACATCAATTTAAATACTATTGATGGCTGGTATTATTGGAGTGCAAATGATTCAGGAACAGTAGGTTTAAAAGAAAGTGAAGGACATAATGATTTAAAATGTTTGTTTATTTCAAATGCTACTGATGATTGTAATTTAAGCAGTTCAAAGCATCACTTTATTCCAAAAAAGAATTACTATTATCAAATTTCAGGTTGGATGAAAGGAAACAACGTTGCAACAAACGCAGCGTGCAAACTTAGAATTGATTTTAGCACAACAGAGTCTCCAATTTTAGTGAGAAACAAAGCATATTTAGCTTCAATTTTAAAGAAAAATGTTGATTGGGCTGCAGAAAATAAAACGATATTATTTATGGGAGAATTTGGAGCTGGAGCACCTTGTTTTGAAAATGATAAAGGAGGTTTACAGTTTGTAAAAGATATGGTTGATTTGGCAAAAGAATATAATATTCACTTTACATATCATGCATATCACGAAGATTCATTTGGAATTTACAAGGGCTATGGAACTTTACCTGATCCCAATAATGTAAATCAACCATTAATAAATTTATTCACCCAAATACTAAATTAAATAGTAATTTGCATAAATTTAATACCTAACTCCTTTTGAATTTCTTGAATTCTATTTATTTCATTTGGTAAAATAAGTGCAATTGAAAACCCAGTTTTTCCAGCTCTGGCAGTTCTTCCACTTCTATGTGTATAATATTCTATTTGCTCTGGTAATTGATGATGAATAATAAAAGCAAGGTTATTCACATCAATTCCTCTAGCAGAAACATCTGTTGAAATTAAAACTTGTAAACTACCATTTTTAAAAGCACGCATTACTTTATCGCGTTCTTTTTGTTGCATATCACCCTCTAAAGCTTCTACAGAAAAACCTTCTTCTTTTAATGAAGCCGTTAAACTTTGGGTTCCTGCTTTTGTACGACAAAAAATAATCCCTCTATCAGATTGTCTTCGTTCTAAAAGTTTTATAATTAAATCTGCTTTATCTTTAATATCTGTTTGAATAAATTGATGCGTAATTTTCGCATTTACAATGGAATTTTTATTAACAGCTATTTTTGGAGCATCAGCATCTATATATGTTTTAATAATACGTTGAATTTCATCTGGCATTGTTGCTGAAAATAACCAAGTATTTCTGGAGCCACTAGTGTATTTCAAAATTCTATTTAAATCTAGTTTAAAGCCCATATTTAACATTTCATCGGCTTCATCTAAAATTAAAGTATTTATTTTTTTTAAATCAACTTCTCCCCTTTCTATTAAATCTATTAATCGGCCTGGAGTTGCTACAATAATATGTGTAGTTCTTTTTAATGAACTTAACTGTTTTTCTATTTTTTCACCACCATAAACACCTTCAACAAAAATTTTCTTATCAGCAAATTTTGTAAATTTAAAAAGCTGTTTTTTAATTTGTTGTACTAATTCTCTCGTTGGCGCTAAAATAAGTCCTTGAATATAAGGAGAATCAGGATTGATTGCTTGTAACAATGGAATTCCAAACGCTGCCGTTTTTCCTGTTCCAGTTTGTGCTAAACCAATAAAATCGGTTTTAGATTTTAACAAAATTGGAATGGTTTTTTCCTGAATTTCTGTTGGTTTTTTAATACCAAGCTCTTTTAACGCTGTTACAAACTCCTTTTTTACTCCTAATTCTAAAAATGTTGACATACTTTGTAATTTATAAGGCTGCAAATGTACACTTTATTAAATTATCTTATTAACCATTTTTTATACCTCATTTTCAGATGAAAAACAAAAAAGTAAAAGTCTAAAGCATCCACATATTTTTAATTACTTTTGTATACCAAACATTAAAAAATGAAACTAAAAGCCATTCTATTTTTAGCCTTAATTTTATTAATTTCTTGCGAAAAATCCTATATCTCTAGAGAAACTGTTACCGTTACAATAGAAAAATTTAAAATGGATAGCACAAGTATACGAGCCATTGAAATTGTGAACGATTCAACAGTAGTTTATGCGAGTTCTATAGGAGATTTAGGAGTTATTTCCGGTTCGGGAAAATTAAAAGGAACTCAAAAAATTATAACCGACACAATTATCCCACATTTTAGAGCATTGGCTTATACCAAAGAAGCTGTGTATGCTTTAAATGTTGGAAATCCGGCATTGTTATATCAATATAAAAACAATAAAATTGAAATTGTTTATAAAGAACAAAATGAAAAAGTTTTTTACGATTCTATGCAGTTTTTTGATGAATTAAATGGTATTGCAATGGGAGATCCAACTGATAATTGCCTTTCTATTTTAATAACCCGTGATGGCGGAAACACTTGGGGGAAAATAAATTGTGAAGATTTGCCAAAAATTGAAGAAGGTGAAGCAGCATTTGCTGCCAGCAATACAAATATTGCAATTGTTGGAGAAAATGCATGGATTGTAACAGGAGGTTTAAAAGCACGTGTTTTTCATAGTTCAGATATGGGTTTAACTTGGAAAGTTTATGACACTCCAATAATTCAGGGACAACCAACTACAGGTATTTATTCTGTAGCTTTTGCTAATGAATACGAAGGAATTATTTGCGGTGGAGATTACACCAATAAATTTGGAAATTCCGCAAATAAAGCAATTACAAAAGATGGTGGAAGAACTTGGAAAGTTGTTGCTGAAAACAAAGAGCCTCAATATATTAGTTGTGTACAATACGTTCCTGAGACTGATGGAAAGGAACTTTTTGCAGTCTCAACTAACGGAATATTTTATTCAAATAATGCTGGTGAAAATTGGGAAAAAGTAAGTGATGAAGGTTTTTATACTATTAGAATTGTAAATAAAAATACTGCTTGGCTCTCTGGCGAAGAAGTTATTGCTAAAATGACTATCAAATAATTTCACAAAAAAATGAAGAAATTTTACCTGCTTTTTTTATTGATTATTGTTATTGTAAGTTGTAAAAAACAATCGGAATTAAGTAAAGAGTTTAATTGTAATTCTGTAGAATTAAAGAATTTAAAGACATATTTAGATTTTAAAAACAACTTTAAGTTGCATATTCCAACTAATTGGAAAACAAATAAATACTATTCCGAGACTCAATCGGAAATATTTACTGCAGATACCACAAAACAACTTACAGAAACCTATATTTTAAATACTTCCTACGCTTTAGGAACTGTAAATTTTGATAGCGATTTCTATCAAAAAACAGATTCAATTATTATTCAAAATAATTTCAAAAAAACTAAATATGGAACCACTACTTTTATGAAATTACCAACCTTTTGGTATATAGTAGAAGGTGAAAAAAATGGATTCCCATATCATCAATTTAATATTATTGCAAAAAAATCTGAAATGGCATATTTTTCAGCATCTGTAGAAATTTATGGCGATTTAAAAGTTGATGAACGTATTTGCGAATCAATATCGATATTAGAAAAAATTGAATTTTTACAATAATTTAAGAAATATACATTGTAAATACATATTTGAATACTTACTTTTGATAAAAAAATATAAATAATGCAAAAAATAATAGATCGCTTCGTAAAATATATTAAAGTTGATACACAATCAGATCCAGAAAATCCTGCTTTTCCAAGTACCGAAAAACAATGGGATTTAGCCAAAATTTTGGTAGAAGATTTAAAAGAAATTGGAATGCAAGATATTACGTTGGATGATAACTGCTACATTATGGCAACTTTACCATCTAATGTAGATTTTAAAGTTCCTGTAATTGGTTTTATCGCTCATATTGATACGAGTCCAGATTATACCGGAACAAATGTAAATCCACAATTTCACCCTAATTATGACGGAAAAGATATTGTTTTAAATAAGGAACAAAATATTGTTTTATCACCAAGTTATTTTGATGATTTATTGTTATATAAAGGTCAAACCTTAATTACAACCGATGGTACAACCCTATTAGGTGCTGATGACAAAGCTGGTGTTACGGAAATTATTTCTGCAATGGAATATTTAATTCAACATCCTGAAATTAAACATGGTAAAATAAGAATTGGTTTTACTCCAGATGAAGAAGTTGGTAAAGGAGCGCATATGTTTGATGTTGAAAAATTTGGTGCAGAATGGGCATATACAATGGACGGAAGTCAGGTTGGTGAGTTAGAATATGAAAATTTTAATGCAGCCGGAGCTAAAGTTACAATTAACGGAAAAATTGTACATCCTGGTTATGCAAAAGGTAAAATGATTAACTCCATGTTAATTGCAAATGATTTTATTGCTGGTTTACCAAAAAATGAAATTCCTCAAGAAACAGAAGGTTATGAAGGATTTTTTCACTTACATACTATGGAAGGTGAAGTTGAAAAAACTACCTTAGAATACATTATTAGAGATCACGATTTAAAATTATTTGAAGAAAGAAAAGTAACTTTTCAAAAAGTTGCTGATGATTTAAATAAGAAACTAGGTTCAAACATAGTTGAAGTTGAAATTAAAGATCAATACTTTAATATGCGTGAAAAAATTGAACCAGTAATGCATATTGTTGATATTGCTGAAGAAGCAATGAAACAGTTAAATATTAAACCGTTAATTAAAGCAATTCGTGGTGGTACAGATGGTTCTCAACTTTCCTATAAAGGGTTGCCTTGTCCAAATATTTTTGCAGGTGGTCATAATTTCCACGGAAGATATGAATATGTAGCGGCAGAATCTTTACAATTAGCTACTGATGTAGTTGTAAAAATTGCTGAACTTACTGCTAAAAATGTAAAATAAGTAATTTAGTTTTTAACTTAAAAAAAGCTCCAATTCATAAAGTTTTGGGGCTTTTTAATTTTTTTTATAATCGTCAACCTATTTTAGGACGACTCAATTCTTTTAAAATTAGATTCGTATACTTAAATTATTTAACAACTTGTTAAATATTGTTATTTTTAAAAATTATATTTTTAATATTCAATTGGTTTCATACTTTTGAATTCTCAAATTATAGAATGAATGGATAATCAATTATTATTAGCTCTTTCGGAAAAATACGGAAGCCCTTTGTATGTATATGATGCAGATAAAATTGCATTGCAATACAACAGAATTACAAATGCATTTGCAAGTGTAAAAAGTTTAAAACTAAATTATGCAGTTAAAGCAAACTCAAATGTTAGTGTTCTAAAGTTTTTTAAAAAGCTAAATTCAGGGATTGATACAGTTTCTATTCAAGAAGTAAAATTAGGCTTAGAAGCAGGATTTGCTCCAGAAAATATAATTTTTACTCCAAACGGAGTTTCGTTACAGGAAATTGAGGAAGTAGCTAAATTTGGTGTTCAAATTAATATAGATAATATTTCAATTTTAGAGCAATTTGGAAACCACTACCCTAACATTCCGGTTTGTATTCGTATAAATCCACATATTATGGCTGGTGGAAATCATAAAATTTCAGTGGGTCATATAGATTCTAAATTTGGAATTTCTATTCATCAATTACCTTTAATAAATAGAGTTGTTGATAATACGGGAATGATTATTAATGGAATTCATACACACACAGGTTCTGATATTTTAGATATTGATGTGTTTTTAGCAGCAACTGAAATAATTTTAAACACTGCTAAAGATTTTAAAGATCTTGAATTTATTGACTTAGGAAGTGGTTTTAAAGTGCCTTATAAAGAAGGAGATATTTCAACCAATATTGAAGAATTAGGAGAGCGTTTATCAAAAAGATTCAATAAATTTTGCAAAGAATACGGGAGAGATTTGACCTTAATGTTTGAACCAGGAAAATTTTTAGTGAGTGAAGCAGGTTCATTTTTAGCCCATGTAAACGTTGTAAAACAAACAACATCCACAGTATTTGCAAGTATTGATAGTGGTTTTAACCATTTAATTCGTCCAATGATGTATGATAGTCATCATCATATTCACAATATTTCAAACCCAGAAGGTAGAGAGCGATATTATTCCGTTGTTGGTTATATTTGTGAAACAGATACTTTTGGAAGCAACAGAAGAATTAGCGAAATAAGAGAAGGTGATGTTTTATGTTTTAATAATGCAGGAGCGTATTGTTTCTCCATGTCGTCTAATTACAACTCGCGCTATAAACCGGCAGAAGTTTTGGTTTATAATGGAAAAGACTATTTAATAAGAAAAGTAGAGACATTTGAGGATTTATTAAAAAATCAAGTGATTATAGATATAGATTAATACAACAACTCCGGAATTTATTTCGGAGTTTTTTATTATTCGCAAAAAGTACAGTAAAATATTGGTTAGAATTTAGTTGTATTGTTATAAAAATAAAATTTCAATAAAAATTAAAGTAAAAGATTGCTGTTTTAAAAAAACAAGTAAATTTGTAATATGCAAAACAAAAAATCAAATATTAATTTATTAAACACACAAATTGTGTGTGATTTTATTATTGCTACTACTACAACTACAACTACAACAACCCTTTAGGGGTTCTATCTATTTATATCACCGTTTATATATTCGTTTTCATTAAAAAATGAAGCAAGGAATATTATTAAAAAATAATCAGTTTAAAATCACGAAATTTATACGATTTAATTGCAATCAATAAATTTCTATTCATAAATAAAATAAGATGAAAGTATTAAAATTTGGAGGCTCATCGGTTGCTTCTTCTGAAAATATCAATAAAGTAATAAATATAGTTAAAGATAGTTCGTATAAAAATAACATTGCATTAGTAGTCTCTGCTTTAGGTGGCGTTACAGATTTATTGTTAGAAGCCGGAAATTTAGCTTGTAAAAACGATGTAAACTACATTGAAACCTTTAAACTAATTGAAGATAAGCACCTACAAGTTACTAGAGAATTAATTCCTGTAAATAATCAAAGTGGTGTTTTAGGAACTGTAAAAAAAATGCTGAATAAATTAGAAAATACCCTAGAAGGTGTATTTTTAATTAATGAATTATCGTCAAAAACATCCGATAAAATTGTGAGTTTTGGAGAATTATTATCTTCATATATTATTTCCGAAGCTCTAAAAAACAACGGTTTAGATACTGTTTTAAAAAATTCACAAGAATTAATTATTACAAATGAAAATTTCTCAAATGCGGTTGTAAAATTTGATAAAACAAATTCTGCTATAACAGAGTTCTTTAAAAACAATAAACATAAAATAGTTGTTTTGCCTGGTTTTGTAGCTTCCACAGAAAATGGAGAAAATTCAACGTTAGGTCGTGGTGGATCGGATTATACTGCTGCTATTTTTGCGGCAGCTGTAAACGCCACTATATTAGAAATTTGGACAGATGTTAGCGGTATGTTTACAGCAAATCCGAAAATAGTGAAAGAGGCATTTCCTATAAAAAACATTTCATATCAAGAAGCTATGGAATTGTCGCATTTTGGAGCAAAAGTATTATATCCGCCTACAATTCAACCTGTTTTAAAAAAGGAAATTCCAGTGTGTATTAAAAATACATTTGATGCCAATGCAGAAGGTACTTTAATTACAAAAGTTTCTAGTAATAACAACCCAATTAAAGGAATAAGTCATATAGAAAATATGGCATTAATAACTTTAGAAGGTAGCGGAATGGTTGGAATTCCTGGTTTCTCAAAACGACTATTTGGAGCGCTTTCTGAACATAAAATTAATGTTTCTTTAATTACGCAAGCTTCATCAGAACATTCTATTTGTATTGCCATAAGTAATAATGATGTTGAAAAAGCGAAAGAAGCTATAGATGATGAATTTAGCTACGAAATGGAACATCATAAAGTTGATGAATTAGTAATTGAAAAGAATAATGCTATTATTGCATTGGTTGGAGACAATATGAAAAGTCACCAAGGAATTAGTGGGAAAATGTTTAGCACTTTAGGTAGAAACAATGTAAATATTAGAGCAATCGCTCAAGGCGCTTCAGAAAAAAACATATCTGCTGTTATTTCTCATAAAGACATAAAAAAAGCTTTAAACGCGTTGCACGCAGCATTTTTTGAAGATCAAACTAAACAATTAAACTTATTTGTGGTTGGTGTTGGTAATGTTGGAGGTAAATTAATTGAACAAATTAGAAAACAACAGAATTATTTATTAGAGAACTTAAAAGTTCACGTACGGGTGATTGCTTTAACTAATTCTAAAAAAATGGTTTTTAATGAAGATGGAATCGATTTAGAAAAATGGAAAAGTGCTTTAGATAAAGGTGAACCTTTAAATATGGAAGGTTTTCATAATAAAGTTACTGAACTAAATTTAAGAAACAGCATTTTTGTTGATAATACTGCCAATGAAAATATATCTAAATTATATGCTAACTATTTAAAGCAAAGTGTTGCGGTTGTAACTTGTAATAAAATTGCTTGTTCTTCTAATTACTCTAATTATCAAAAGTTAAAACAATTGGCGCGTGAGTACAACGCTCCATTCTTATTTGAAACAAATGTTGGAGCTGGATTGCCAATAATAGACACTCTTAAAAATTTAATTGCCTCTGGAGATAAAGTAACTAAAATACAAGCAGTTCTGTCTGGTAGCTTAAACTTTATATTTAATAATTTTAATGAAGATTCTGCATTTTACGATGTTGTAAAACAAGCTGGAGTTGAAGGTTATACAGAACCAGATCCACGAATAGATTTAAGCGGAGTTGATGTAATGCGAAAAATTTTAATTTTAGCTAGAGAAAGCGGAACAAGATTAGAATTAGAGGATATTAAAAATAATTCCTTTTTACCAAAACCTTCATTAGATGCTAAATCGGTACAAGATTTTATGGAAACTTTAAAAACCGAAGCGGATCATTTTAATAAAATTCAACAAAAAGCAGCTGCTAATAATTGTAGATTAAAATTTGTTGCTGAATTTGATAATGGAACTGCAAATGTTGGTTTACAAGAAATTCCTTCAAATCATCCGTTTTATAATTTAGATGGAAGCGATAATATTGTATTATTTTTTACTGAAAGATATAGCAAACAACCATTAATAATTAAAGGTGCTGGTGCTGGTGCAGATGTAACTGCGTCAGGTTTATTTGCAGATATTATTAGAATTGGAAACAATTAAACTATGGAACAATTAAAAATATTTGCTCCCGCTACTATTGCCAATGTTTCTTGTGGTTTTGATGTGCTAGGATTGGCTTTAGACACTGTTGGTGATGAAATGATTATTAAGAAAGTTGCTAAAAAAGGAGTAACAATCACAAAAATAATTGGACAAAATTTACCATTAGAAACACATAAAAATGTTGCTGGAGTTGCTGCTTTAGCGCTACTTTCTGAAACAAATAGTGAGTTTGGTTTTGAAATTGAAATTAACAAACGTATAAAACCGGGAAGTGGAATTGGTAGTAGTGCAGCGAGTTCTGCTGGTGCTGTTTGGGCAATTAATGAATTGCTTGGCAAACCTTTTAATACAACAGATTTAGTACGTTTTGCTATGGAAGGTGAGTGTTTAGCAACTGGCGTGCCACACGCGGATAATGTTGCTCCTGCCCTTTTTGGCGGATTTACGTTGGTTAGAAGCTATCAACCATTGGATATAATTAGCATTCATACACCAAATGAATTATTTGCAACTGTAATTCATCCGCAAATTGAAGTAAAAACTTCTGATGCGCGTGAAATACTCAAAACCACCGTTTCTTTAAAAGATGCCATAAAACAATGGGGAAATGTTGGTGGATTAATAAGTGGCTTATATACAGAAGATTACGATTTAATTGGGCGATCGTTAGAAGATCATATTATTGAACCAATTCGTTCTATATTAATTCCAGCTTTTGATGCTGTTAAGCAACAATCATTGAATGCAGGAGCTTTAGGATGTGGTATTTCTGGTTCTGGCCCATCAATTTTTGCTTTAAGTAAAGGTGAAGCAACCGCTAAAAAAGTTGCGGAAGCAATGAAATCGGTTTATGAAAAAGTTGGAATTGATTATGATATTCATGTATCAAAAGTAAATAAACAAGGAATAAAAATATTATAAAAATATAAATTAACGTCAGCCTGAACTTGTTTCAGGTTCTCATCAATGGTATAAATTAGCACGTTGAGATTCTGAAACAATTCAGAATGACTTATAAAATTAAATAAAAATGAACTATTATAGTTTAAATAAAAAAGCACCAAACGTATCTTTTAAAGATGCCGTAATTAAAGGTTTAGCTCCGGATAAAGGATTATATTTCCCTGAAAGTATTACACCATTAGCAAAAGAATTTTTCAATCATATTGAATATTTCACCAATAATGAAATTGCATATGAAGTTATTAAACAATTTGTTGGTGATGAAATTCCTGAAAAGGAATTAAAAAAAATTATTGCTGAAACATTGGTTTTTGATTTTCCAGTAGTTGAAATTGAAAAAAACATTTCAACATTAGAATTATTTCATGGACCAACAATGGCTTTTAAAGATGTTGGAGCGCGCTTTATGGCACGTTGTTTTGGGTATTTTAATAAAGATAAAAATAGTGCTAAAGTTACTGTTTTAGTTGCAACTTCTGGTGATACTGGAGGCGCAGTAGCTAGCGGATTTTTAGGTGTTGAAGGTATAGATGTTGTTATTTTATACCCAAGCGGAAAAGTAAGTGAAGTTCAAGAAAAACAATTAACATCTTTAGGGAAAAACATTAAAGCGTTAGAAGTTGATGGAACTTTTGATGATTGCCAAGCAATGGTAAAAACAGCATTTTTAGATACTGAAATAACTTCAGTAAAAAATTTAACTTCTGCAAATTCTATAAATGTTGCTCGTTGGTTACCTCAAATGTTTTACTTTTTTATTGCCTACAAACAATTACAAAATAAGCGAAGAAAAGTGGTTTTTTCAATTCCAAG
The DNA here is from genome assembly GCF_016342705.1 of Lutibacter sp. GTDB lineage: Bacteria > Bacteroidota > Bacteroidia > Flavobacteriales > Flavobacteriaceae > Lutibacter. The sequence continues at coordinate 39,778 of NZ_JAEINV010000017.1, forward strand.
TGGAAATTTTGGAAACATTTGCGCCGGAATAATGGCGCAACAATTAGGCTTGCCTGTAAAACAATTTATTGCAGCTACAAATATTAATGATATTGTTCCAAATTACTTAGAAACTGGTGTTTACACGCCAAAACCCTCACAACAAACTATTTCCAACGCTATGGATGTTGGAGATCCCAGTAATTTTGTAAGAATTCAGGAAATTTATAAAAATGATGATACTTTATTAAAACAACATTTAACATCGTATTCTTTTACGGATAAAGAAACTAAAAAAGCGATGGTTAAAATCAATAAAAAATCGGGTTATATTGCCGATCCTCATGGAGCAGTTGGTTATTTAGGGTTGAAAAAATATTTTAAAAAGAAAAAAGCGCAAGGCATATTTTTAGAAACTGCGCATCCGGTTAAATTTTTAGATGTTGTGGAGCCAGTTTTAAATACAACTATTGAATTCCCTCCACAAATTCAAGAAGTAATCAATAAGAAAAAGGTTTCTGTTAAAATTTCTAATTACGAAGAATTAAAACAATTTTTATTGAAACCGTAATTAATAAATTTTAAAATAAAAATAGTAGATTAGCTAGATAAATATCATTTTATGAAAAATTATCTAGCTTTCTTATTTTGTATTGTTTCAGTTAATTTATTTTCGCAAAATACCTTGAAATTTGACGTTTCAAAACAACCGGTAAAAGCCAATATTCAACAGGTATCTTGGATTGCAGGTTATTGGCTTGGTGAAGCTTTTGATGGTAAAACAGAGGAAGTTTGGACAAATCCACTTGGAAATTCTATGATGGGTTCATTTAAATTAGTAGTTGAAAATGTTATTCAATTTTATGAATTATGTACTATTTCTGAAGAAAATGAAACGTTAGTCTTTAGATTAAAACATTTTCATAACGATTTAAAAGGATGGGAAGAAAAAGATGAAATGATTGAAGCTCCATTGGTTAAAATTGAAAATAACAAAGCCTATTTTCATAAATTTACTTTTGAAAAAATAAGTGAAACAGAATTAAATATTTACGTTTTGTTTGAAGAAACTCCTGAAAATGAGACTGAAATGAAATTTAATTATAAATTAAAAGGTTAAATGAAATCAAAACCAAAATTTGAAACTTTAGCCATTGAAAGCACAAAAAATGAGTTTTTAAATGCGCAACCAATAAGCACTCCTATTTATTTATCTAGCACTTACAAAAGAAATAATGACGGGACTTATAATAATAATTTTGTGTATTCTAGAACCGACAATCCAAATAGAAAAATTTTAGAAAAAAGTATTGCTTCGCTTGAAAATGGAAAATTTGCATTTGCATTTGCATCAGGAATGGCGGCAGTGCACGCTACAATTCAAAGTTTAAAAGCCAATAGTCATATTTTACTTCCTGATGATATTTATTTTGCGATTCGAAAATTAGTAGATGAAGTTTTTAAAGATTGGAATTTAACCTATGATTTAGTTGATATGACTAATTTACAAGCTGTAGAAAAAGCTGTAAAATCAAATACTTCACTTATTTGGGTAGAATCACCTTCTAATCCTCAATTAAAAATTAGTGATATTGAAGCCATTTCAAAAATTGCAAAAAAGCACAACATACTTTATGCAGTTGATAACACCTGGGCAACTCCTGTTTTTCAAAACCCTTTAGAATTAGGAGCTGATATTGTGGTTCATTCAACCACAAAATATTTTGGTGGACATAGTGATGTTTTAGGTGGTTGTGTTGTTGTAAATGATGAAAATATTGCTCAAAAAATAAAAGCTATACAATCTTTATCTGGAGCTGTTCCTTCTCCTTTTGATTGTTGGTTGATTTCCAGAGGAATTCAAACTTTACCTTTAAGAGTTCATAAACAAACGGAAAATGCGTTAAAATTAGCGCAATATTTAGAAACTCATCCTAAAATTGAACAGGTTTTATATCCTGGTTTGGAAAGTTTTCCTCAACATAAATTAGCTAAAAAACAACAGAAAAATGGTTTTGGCGCCATGCTTTCTGTATTAATAAAAGCATCAAAAGAAGAAACTGTTTTAATCTCCACAAAACTTAACTATTTTACAACTGCGACTAGTTTAGGTGGTGTAGAAAGTTTGGTTGAACATAGAAAATCTGTTGAAGGTGAAACAAGTCCAACGCCAGATAATTTGTTAAGAATTTCTGTTGGAATTGAACATATTGATGATTTAATAGCCGATTGGGAACAAGCTTTAAGCTAATATGTTAATCTAATTTTGGTAATATAAAACTATCTAAAATACTTGGTAATTGCATAGCTGCCTCAATTTCTTCTGAAGTTCGTGGAGCTAATACCGATAAATTTACTGGTCCGTTTTTAGTAATTAAAATATCATCTTCAATTCTAATACCAATTCCCCACCATTTTTCATCACAAGGACTTCCTTCAGGAATATAAATACCTGGTTCCATAGTAACTACCATATTTTCTTCAAAATTATTATAGTTACCTGGATCGTGAACATCTAACCCAATATGATGCGAAGTACCATGTGGAAAATAAGTATGATATGATTTTTCTGAACTAATAATTCCTAAATCTGCCAAACCTTTATTAATAATTTTTATGGCAATTTTATTTGGTTCCTGCATTCCGTTTCCAATAGTATAAGCAGCAATTCCAGCCTCTTGAGCTTTATATACTAAATCATAAATTAATTTTTGCTCAGTTGTAAATTTCCCATTTGATGGAATAGTTCTAGTAACATCGGCAGTATATCCATGATATTCAGCGCCTAAATCCATTAAAATTAAATTAGAATCACCAATTTCAGTTTTATTATTTTCAACATAATGTAAAATACATCCATTATTTCCAGCACCAACAATTGATGGATAACCTTCGTATTCAGCACCATATTTTTTATATACAAATTCGTGTACACCCTGCGCCTCCGCTTCCGACATATTTGGGTGCATTGCTTTCATCATTTCTAACTGTCCGATTGCTGAAATTTCTATTGCTTTTTTCAATAAAACCAATTCTTCCTTCGTTTTAACTTCACGCAATGTTGCCATAAATCCTTTTAAAGATTCAGTATCAATCCGCTTTTTCGTTTCATTGTAAATCTTATCATTAGAAGTGTTTTCAACAGAAATATAATCAAAAGAAACTTTTGTTTTAAATGTTTTAATTAAATCGAATAAATCCGCTGTTTCTTTGGTATCTCTCACATCATTTTTAAACTGTTCAAATAAAATTTTATCGAATTTTGAAAAATCAATATCAAAGCTAGAGAAATCTCCACCATTAAAAACAATCTGAAAACCTAGATTATCTTGAGCTCCTTTTACACCTAGCCTTTTACCTGTCCACATTTCGGCATATTCGTTTCGCTCTTGCACAAATAATACTTCATTAAATGTTTTTCCTTGAATATTTTGCACTTCTTTAAATACCATTAATAATGCGTGAGGCTCTTTATATCCCGTTAAATAATAGAAGTTTGGATCTTGATGATACACATATTCAACATCATTTGCTCTGTTTCTTACAGCATTTGCAAAAAATACTGCAACACTATTTTTAGATAGCACTTTTCTTAATTCCTCTCTTCTATCTTTATGAAAATCTTTTGTTAAATAATCTTCAGGTAAATACTGATTTTGTGCATTTATAGAAACTACAAAAAAGAATATTAGTACGTATTTGAACTTCATTAGAAAAATATTTAGTTTAGTTTCAAATATAATTAAAATAAATAGTAACAAAACAAACTGTTGATACATAAACTTAATTTATAAATAAGATAATAAAAAGGTAAGTTAATACTATTTCAATTATTGAATAATTAGTATTTTTGTTTCAAATTTATATTAAATGAAAAATACAGCATTAACACATATTCATGAATCTTTAGGGGCTAAAATGGTACCTTTTGCTGGTTACAACATGCCAGTACAATACGAAGGAATTAATATTGAACACGAAACTGTTAGGAATGGCGTAGGTGTTTTTGACGTTTCTCATATGGGAGAATTCTTTTTAAAAGGAGAAAATGCTTTAAAATTGATTCAAAAAGTCACATCTAATGATGCTTCTTTGTTACACGATGGCAAAATTCAGTATAGTTGTATGCCAAATAAGGATGGTGGGATTGTTGATGATTTATTGGTGTATAGAATTGGAAATGAAGAATATATGTTAGTTGTGAACGCATCAAACATTGAAAAAGATTGGAACTGGATTTCTAAACACAATGAATTTGGTGTTGAAATGATTAATAAATCAGATGAATATTCTTTATTGGCAATTCAAGGACCAGATGCAGCAGAAGCGCTGCAACCTTTAACCAAGTTGGATTTATTTAATATGAAATATTACAATTTTGCAATTGGAACTTTTGCTGGTATTGAAAATGTACTTGTTTCGGCAACTGGTTATACTGGATCTGGTGGTTTTGAGATTTATATTAAAAATAAAGATGCAGAACATATTTGGAATGAAGTTTTTAAAGTTGGTAAGAAATTTGGTATTAAGCCTATTGGTTTGGCAGCAAGAGATACTTTAAGATTAGAAATGGGATTTTGTTTGTATGGAAATGATATAAATGATACAACATCGCCTATTGAAGCAGGTTTAGGTTGGATAACAAAATTTACTAAAGACTTTATTAATTCTGAAAATATAAAAAATCAAAAAGAAACTGGTGTAACAAAAAAATTAGTTGCTTTTGAAATTTCTGACAAAGGAATTCCTCGTCACGGTTATGAAATTGTAACTGAAAATGGGGATGTAATTGGTGAAGTTACTTCTGGAACTATGAGTCCATCGCTTAAAAAAGGTATTGGTATGGGTTATGTTGCAAAAGAATTTTCAAAAATTGGAACAGAAATATTTATTCAAATTAGAAATAAATCAATTCCTGCAGTGGTAGTAAAATTACCATTTTACAAGGGATAAACTATAACTGAAAATAAAAAAAGGAACAAAATTTTGTTCCTTTTTTTGTTTATAAATTAAAATTCTCAGGAATTTTACCTTTAACACCGCTATAAAATTTATAAAAGTGATTAAAATCATTTTCCATTGAGTTCGTTAAATAATACGGTTCTGCAATTTTCACTTCCTTTTTACCAAAATCTAAGGTTGCCATAACTATTGGTACCTTAGCTCCTTTTGCTATATAGTAAAAGCCCGTTTTCCATTCATCAATTCTTTTTCTCGTTCCTTCTGGCGATAATGCTAAAACAAAATTTTCTTTTTCATTAAAAACATTTACAATTGCTTGAACTTTATTTGTGCTTTCACTCCTATTTACAGGAGTTCCTCCTAACCATCTAAAAATAAATCCAAACGGAGGTTTAAATAGTGATGCTTTACCAATATAATTAATAGGTGCTTGCTGAATCCATTTTGTTAAAATTCCTAAAGGAAAATCTTGCCAATGCGTATGTGGAGCAGCAATAATTACATATTTTTTTAAATTTTTTGGAAAATATCCATCAATTTTCCACCCTAAAATAGTAATAAGAAAAAATTTTGCAAATAATCTCATAATGTTGTTAATATCTCCCTTCTTATTTTTTAAATAGGAGTTAATATGGCAAATATAAAAATACTAATTTAGTAAACTAATTAAATTTAAAATGTCAGCAACTTTTTTATACTTTTTAATTGCCCTAATTTGTTTAATTATAGGCTTTATTATTGGTAAATTACTCACTAAAAATACCTTAGAAAAACGTACTTCGGAACTTGAAATAAGAAATAAACTTTTACTTGAAGAAAAAGAAACTAATAATTTTAATTTCAATGCTTTAGTTGAAGAAAAAAGCATATTAAATAAAGAGAAGCACGAAATTGATTTATTGTACAATCAAAAAATTTCCGACCTTAAAAACTTAGAAGAAAAGTTACAAGAAAATAAAAATGAAGTAGAAAAATTACAAGAAAAATTTTCTAAAGACTTTGAAATATTAGCAAATAAAATATTAGAGGAAAAATCATCAAAATTTACAGAACAAAATAAAGAAAACTTAAAAAACATATTAAATCCACTTCAAGAAAAAATACAAACTTTTGAGAAAAAGGTGGAAGAAACTCATAAAGAAAGTATTGATTATCACGCAGCTTTGCGTCAACAAATAGTTGGTTTAAAAGATTTAAATCTTCAAATGAGTAAAGAAACTGTTAACCTAACAAAAGCATTAAAAGGTGACAGTAAAATGCAAGGTAATTGGGGTGAATTAGTTTTAGAACGTGTTTTAGAAAAGTCTGGATTAGAAAAAGATAGCGAGTATTTTGTTCAGCAAAGTTTTATAAATGATGAAGGAAAACGCATTTTGCCTGATGTGGTAATTCACTTACCAGATGATAAAAAAATGATTATTGACTCAAAAGTATCATTAACGGCTTATGAGCAATATGTTAATGCAGAGAATGATACCGAAAAAGCACATTTTATTAAAGAACATGTTAATTCTTTAAAAAGACATATTGAGCAATTAAGCGATAAAAAATATGAAGATATTTACAAAATAGATTCTCCAGATTTTGTGTTGCTTTTTATACCAATTGAACCGGCGTTTGCTGTGGCTTTAAATAACGACAATCAATTATATAACAAGGCTTTTGAAAAGAATATTGTAATTGTGACTCCTACTACTCTTTTGGCAACTTTACGCACCATTGATAGTATGTGGAATAATGAAAAACAACAACGAAACGCTATTGAAATTGCATTACAAGCTGGCAGATTGTATGATCAGTTTGTGAACTTAACTGATGATTTAATTAAAGTGGGAAACCAATTAAAGACGGTGCAAGGTTCTTATGATGGTACAATGAAAAAACTTACAGGTACTGGCAATTTAATTAGAAAAGTTGAAAGCATTAGAAAATTGGGCGCCAAAGGAACGAAAAACTTTAACGATAAATTACTAGAACGTGCTGAAGAAGATGATGACTAAAACATAAAAGCCCACTTAAAAAGTGGGCTTTTAATAGATTACTTCTTAAGTATTTTGCTTAAAACTAATTCTTTATCCATTTTTTTGGTACAGAAATACCAATCTTTACAATCCATATCTTCTTTACCTTGCATTCTATTTTCGGCAGCTCCGCAAGAACCGGCAGGGCCAATAATTACATCATCACCAGGTCTCCAATCCGCTGGAGTTGCAACACCAAAAGCATCTGCAGCTTGCAATGCAACAACAACTCTATAAATTTCATCAAAATTTCGACCTAAACTTAAAGGATAGTAAATAATTGCTCTTATAATTCCTTTCGGATCAATAAAAAATACAGCTCTTACAGCTTGTGTTGCAGCCTCATTTGGTTGCACCATACCATATTTATTAGCTACATTCATTGTAATATCTTCAATTAAAGGAAATTTAACTTCAACGTTTTTCATTCCCTTATATTCAATTTTATCTTTTATAGAACGCAACCAGGCAATATGACTATACAAACCATCAATAGATAAACCAACCAATTTGCAATTAGCTTTTAAAAATTTATCTTCCATAGTTGCAAACGTCATAAATTCTGACGTACAAACCGGAGTAAAATCTGCTGGATGACTAAATAATATAACCCAATCTCCTTTATAATCATTTGGGAAATGAATATTTCCTTGTGTAGTAACTGCTTTAAATTCAGGAGCCTTATCTCCTATTCGTGGCATTGATGTAATTTCTTGTTGTGTTTCCATTTTAATAAGTTTATAATTTAATAATGTATAGACCATACATTAACAATTAAAATTACTCAAAACACATTTAAAGATTGTAACTAAAATCACTTACATTAGTTAAAACTAGGTTAAAAAAAATCCCGCTAAAAGCAGGATTTTTTTATGTTTTTTTTAAAGAATTAAAATTTAAATAATGGTCTGTGAGACATCATTTCATTTACTTTTTCAGCAACTGCCTCTAAAACTTCATCATTTTCAAAATTCTGAATTACTTCATCAATTAATTCAACAACAGCAACCATATCGGCTTCTTTTAAACCTCTAGTTGTAACTGCAGCAGTTCCAACTCTAATTCCTGAAGTTACAAATGGAGATTTGTCATCAAAAGGTACCATATTTTTATTTACAGTAATTTCTGCTTTTACTAAGGCATTTTCAGCATCTTTTCCGCTTAAATTTTTATTCCTTAAGTCAATTAACATACAGTGATTATCAGTTCCTCCTGAAATAATTTGGTAACCTTTACCTACCAATGCTTCTGCCATTGCAGCTGCATTTTTCTTAACTTGAATTTGATAATGTAAAAAATTATCTGTTAATGCTTCACCAAAAGCAACAGCTTTAGCTGCAATAACGTGCTCTAATGGTCCACCTTGATTTCCTGGAAAAACAGCAGAATCAATTAAACTTGACATTTTTTTAAGATTTCCATTTTTTAATTTTAACCCAAATGGATTGCCAAAATCTTTTCCAATCATTATAATTCCACCACGTGGTCCACGTAAAGTTTTGTGAGTTGTAGTAGTTACAAAATGACAATGAGGAATTGGATCATTTAAAATACCTTTGGCAATTAAACCTGCTGGATGAGAAATATCAGCTAATAATAACGCTCCTACTGAGTCTGCAATAGCTCTAAATCTTTTAAAGTCTATATCTCTAGAATACGCTGAAGCACCTGCTATTATTAATTTTGGTTTTTCAATATTAGCAGTTTCCTGAATTTTATCATAATTTAAAACTCCTGTTTCTTTATCTACCCCATAAAAAGAAGTTTTGTATAATTTACCTGAAAAGTTAACTGGAGAACCGTGCGTTAAATGCCCACCGTGCGATAAATCAAATCCTAAAATTTTATCTCCAGGATTTAAAACTGCTTGATAGACCGCTGCGTTTGCTTGAGATCCTGAGTGAGGTTGAACATTTACATATTCAGCACCAAATAATTCTTTAGCTCTATCAATGGCAATTTGCTCAACAACATCTACAACTTCACAACCACCATAATAACGTTTATTAGGATAACCTTCAGCATATTTATTTGTTAAAACAGAACCCATCGCTTCCATAACTTGTTCACTTACAAAGTTTTCTGAAGCAATTAATTCCAATCCATTTATTTGTCTTTCTTTTTCGTCTTGAATTAAATCGAAGATAATTTGATCACGTTGCATTGTTGTTTAATTTTATAAAAGTTAAAATAATGGCAAAAATACTAATTTCATTTTGCATTTAACAAGAAACTTCTATATTTGGTAAGAATATATAAATAACTATTTAAATAGTTCATAATTATGCAAATTTCAGCAAATAATCCAACTAGAAAATCGTGGCTACCAGTAAGTGAAGGTGATGATTTCCCAATTCAAAATATTCCTTTTGGTGTATTTTTAACAAAAGATGATATTATAACAATAGGTACAAGAATAGGTGAATATGTAATAGACTTAGGGGCTTTTCACCAATTAGGTTATTTTAAAGGTATTCCTTTAACTGATGATATGTTTATGCAAGATTCGTTAAATGATTTTATTTCAGACGGAAGAAAAACTTGGAGATTGGTTAGAAATAGAATTGCAGAAGTATTTGATGCCAAAAACCCTGCTTTACGAGACAACGCCAAACATAAAGAAGTTATCATATTTAATATAAATGACGTAGAAATGTTATTACCAATAAATGTTGGTGATTACACCGATTTTTACTCTAGCAAAGAACATGCAACAAATGTTGGCTTAATGTTTAGAGGAAAAGAAAACGCTTTAATGCCAAACTGGTTACACGTTCCAGTTGGTTACCATGGTAGAGCATCTTCTATTGTAGTTTCTGGAACTTCTATAAGAAGACCTTACGGACAAACATTACCGCAAGGTGAAGAAAATCCAATTTTTGGACCTTCACAAAGAGTTGATATGGAGTTAGAAACTGCTTTTATTACAACCGATGTAAATAACTTAGGTGAACCAGTTCCTGTGGATGAAGCAAGTGAATACATTTTTGGAATGGTGCTTTTTAACGATTGGAGTGCGCGTGATATTCAAAAATGGGAATACGTGCCATTAGGTCCATTTATGGGTAAAAACTTTGCTTCAACAATGTCTCCTTGGATTGTAACTATGGATGCTTTAGAACCTTTTAGATGCGAGGGTCCTAAAAAAGATTTTAAACCACTTCTCTATTTACAACAAAAAAGAAAAGATGCTAGCTACGATATAAAATTACAAGCATTCTTAGAGACTGAAAAAGGTGAAGCTAATTTATTAACCGAAACCAATTTTAAATACATGTATTGGTCTATGTCTCAACAATTAGCACATCATACGGTGAATGGTTGTAATGTAAGAGCTGGAGATTTAATGGGTAGTGGAACAATTTCTGGTCCAGACAAAACTAGTTTAGGATCTATGTTAGAATTAACTTGGGGAGGTAAAGAACCAATAAAATTAAAAGATGGAAGTAATAGAACATTTTTTAATGATGGAGATACTGTTACTTTAAAAGGCTATTGCGCAAAAGATAATGTTAGAATTGGTTTTGGTAATTGCTCTGGAAAATTATTACCACCTGTAAAATATAAATTTCCAATTTAAATTCAAAAAAAATAATTACAAAAAGCTCTTTTTACAAATTAAAAAGAGCTTTTTTATTTACATTTGGCATTGTAATTGTATTCTCCTATTTAAAACATATTTATGGTAAAAAAACAACTCCTATTAGCACTAATTATTACCATTTCAAGTTGCTCAAGTATTAAAAAAACACAAGAAGCAATTAACTTTGGTAATTACGACCAAGCTATACAAATAGCTGTTAAAGAACTAAGAGAAAATAAAACTAAAAAAGGCAATCAAGATTATGTGGTAATGCTTGAAGAAGCTTTTGAAAAAGCAACTGCTAAGGATATTGAAAACATCACTTTTTTAAAAAAGGATGGTAATCCTTCAAATTTAGAAATTATTTACAACAAGTATTTAAATTTAAAAAACAGGCAAGAATTAATTAAACCATTACTTCCTTTGCCTATTCACAATAAAGGTAAGAATGCTAAATTTTCGTTTTCAGATTATACTAATGATATTTTAGCAACCAAAACAAAACTATCTGACTATTTATATGGAAATGCTAAAAATTTATTAAAAGTATCATCAAACAAAGAAGATTTTAGAAGTGCTTTTGATGATTTAAATTACTTAGATAAAATAAATCCGAATTTTAAAGATGTTCGTAATCTAATAGAAGAAGCGCATTTTAAAGGAACTAATTTTGTGTATGTGAGTCTTCAAAATAAATCGGACAAAGTAATTCCAATCCGTTTAGAAGAAGATTTATTAAATTTTGACACCTATAAATTAAACGATTTATGGACTGTTTATCATAATTACAAACAGCCAAAAACTATCTACGATTTTGAAATTGAAATTAATTTTAGAGAAATCAATATTTCACCAGAACAAATTAAAGAAAAACAGGTTGTTAAAGAAAAACAAGTTGTTGATGGCTGGAAATATTTAATTGATAAAAATGGTACTACTGTAAAAGATAGTTTAGGAAAAGCTATTAAAGTAGACAAATACAAAACCATTGTTTGTAAAGTTGATGAAATTACGCAGTTTAAATCGGTACAAGTAGTTGGGCAAATCAAATATATAGATTTAATTACCAATCAGTTAGTAAAAAGTTTTCCTTTAGCAAGTGAATTTATTTTTGACCATAGGTACGCTACCTATTCTGGAGATAAAAATGCGCTGGAGCAAGAATATTTAAATTTATTAACGTATAAATTTGTGCCATTCCCAAGTAATGAGCAAATGATTTATGATACAAGCGAAGACTTAAAAAATAAAATTAAAAGTATTGTAAGTCAAAATAAAATATATCATTAAACGTACATTCGTTTAAAAAGAAGGCTGTTTAAAAAGTAAAATTTCGTCAACCTGAACTTGATTCAGGTTCTCATAATAATTGACAATCAATATGTTGGGATTCAGAAATAAATTCAGAATGACGTTTTTAATTTCTTTTTAAACAGTTTTTTTATTTCTTCAACTGAATTTTTAAACTCTCAACAGAAATATCTCCGTGAGTAGAACTATAAATTACTTTACCATTTTTTAATAACAACAATTGTGGAGATTGATGCATTACATTAAAATCGACCGCAATATTATTTGATATTTCTCTAAAATTCAGCAAATCTAAATAATACATAGTTATTTCAGATTCGGGTATATCAAATTCACGCTCAAAATTTTTCAAAACCATTCTACTAATTCCACAACGTGTGCTATGTTTAAAAATAGCTATAGATTCATTTTCAACAGTTGCTTTTATTGCTTCTAATTGTTTGTTATTTGTTAGGTTTACCCAATTCATAATAGTTCATTTTTTAAAGTCAAAATGTCTGTAAACTCCTAAAATACAAGACAAAATGGCTTATTTCAAGCATTTATGCAATGTGGAATATTTTTTGACATTACAAATATAGAAACAAAAAAAGAATACGTTATGAACTTTAATAAATTTACAATAAAATCGCAAGAGGCTATTCAAAAAGCACAACAACTTGCAGAAAGTTACGGACACCAACAAATAGAAAATTCACACATTTTAAAAGGAATTTTTGAAGTTGACGAAAATGTAATTCATTTTATTTTTAAAAAATTAGGAATTAATATTGAATTACTTAAAACATTAATAGATAAAACTTTAGAAAGTTACGCTAAAGTATCTGGAGGAGATATTTCATTATCAAGAAATGCTTCAAAAATGTTGAATACTGCAACCGATGAAGCTTCAAAAATGAAGGATGAATTTGTATCTATTGAGCATTTATTATTAGCTCTTCTAAACACAAAAGATACTACATCTCAAATTTTAAAAGATCAAGGAGTTACTGAAAATAATTTAAAAATAGCTATTGATGAGTTACGAAAAGGAATTAATGTTACATCACAAAGCGCTGAAGAAACTTATAATTCACTAAATAAATATGCTAAAAATTTAAACCAATTAGCAAAAGAAGGAAAATTAGATCCTGTAATAGGTAGAGATGAAGAAATTAGAAGAATTCTTCAAATTTTATCTAGAAGAACTAAAAACAATCCGATGTTAGTTGGTGAACCTGGAACAGGTAAAACTGCCATTGCAGAAGGGTTAGCACATAGAATTGTAAAAGGCGATATTCCAGAAAACTTAAAGGGTAAACAAATTTATTCTTTAGATATGGGAGCGCTTATTGCAGGTGCAAAATATAAAGGGGAGTTTGAAGAACGTTTAAAATCTGTTATAAAAGAAGTAACTTCTGCTGAAGGTGAAATTGTACTTTTTATTGATGAAATTCATACTTTAGTTGGTGCTGGCGGTGGACAAGGCGCAATGGATGCGGCTAATATTTTAAAACCCGCATTGGCAAGAGGTGAATTGAGAGCCATTGGTGCAACAACATTAGATGAATATCAAAAATATTTTGAAAAAGATAAAGCACTAGAACGTAGATTTCAAAAAGTAATGGTAAATGAACCAGATACAGAAAGTGCTATTTCTATTTTGCGTGGTATTAAAGAAAAGTATGAAAATCATCATAAAGTACAAATTAAAGATGATGCCATTATTGCAGCAGTAGAATTGTCACAACGCTATATTTCTAATAGATTTTTACCTGATAAAGCCATAGATTTAATGGATGAAGCAGCTGCTAAATTACGTATGGAAATTAATTCAAAACCTGAAGAATTAGATGTTTTGGATCGTAGAATTATGCAAATTGAAATTGAAATTGAAGCAATAAAACGAGAAAATGATGAGAAAAAATCAGCTAGCTTAAAAGAAGAATTGGCTAATCTAAAAGAAAAAAGAAACGAAATTAATGCCAAATGGGTCAGTGAAAAAGAACTGGTAGACAATATTCAGGCTAGTAAAGAAGCAATTGAAAACTTTAAGTTAGAGGCTGAACGTGCTGAACGCGAAGGTGATTATGGAAAAGTTGCTGAAATTAGATACGGTAAAATAAAAGAAGAACAAGAAAAACTAGATATTCTTCAAATAGAATCAAACGAAAATCAAAGCACAGCGCTTATAAAAGAAGAAGTTACTAGAGATGATATTGCAGAAGTTGTTGCAAAATGGACAGGTATTCCAGTAAGTAAAATGCTGCAAAGTGAACGAGAAAAACTACTGTTATTAGAAGATGAATTACACAACAGAATTGTTGGTCAAGAAGAAGGAATAGCAGCTGTTGCTGATGCCGTAAGACGATCAAGAGCAGGTTTACAAGATTCAAAAAAACCTATTGGTACATTTTTATTTTTAGGCACAACTGGAGTTGGTAAAACAGAATTAGCGAAAGCTCTGGCAGAATATTTATTTGATGATGAAAATTCGTTGACACGAATTGATATGAGTGAATATCAAGAGCGTCACTCTGTTAGCAGATTAGTTGGTGCGCCTCCTGGATACGTAGGTTACGATGAAGGCGGACAATTAACCGAAGCTGTTAGAAGAAAGCCTTATTCTGTTATTTTATTAGATGAAATTGAAAAAGCACATCCAGATACTTTTAATATATTATTACAAGTGTTAGATGAAGGTAGATTGACAGATAACAAAGGAAGATTGGCAGATTTCCGAAATACTATTATAATTATGACCTCAAATATGGGTTCTCAAATTATTCAAGAGCGTTTTGAAAAAATGGACATGAAAAATAGAGATGCAATTACAGAAAGCACAAAATTAGAAGTAGTTGCATTATTAAGACAAACCATTCGTCCAGAATTTTTAAATAGAATTGATGAAATTGTAATGTTTACACCATTAAATGAAAAAGAAATTAAGCAAATTGTAAAACTACAGTTAAATGGTTTAATTAAAATGCTGAAAGCACAAGATATTCATATTGAATATACAGAAGATTTAGTGGATGCTTTAGCTATAAAAGGATACGACCCACAATTTGGTGCTCGTCCTGTAAAAAGAGTGATCCAAAAAGAAGTTTTAAATGAATTATCAAAAGAAATTCTTTCAGGAAGAGTAACAGCAACCAGTCATATTTTACTAGATGCTTTTGATGAAAAAATTGTGTTTAGAAATAAATAATTTAATTAATTTTTTTGATAAAACCGACACGTAAAGCTGTCGGTTTTTTTTATTTATACAGCTGGTTGTCAGTTGCATAATGTCATTTTTTCAGTTATTATGTTAGATTGACATTTAATTTTAAATTGGCATTTATTTTGTAATTATTTGTTTAAAATTAAAATTATTGTTTAACCTTAAAATTATAAAATTATGTTAGTAAAAACATCAGGTATTCCTGTAATACCAACAATATTCGATGATTTCTTTAGAGATTGGTCTAGTACTAATTTTTCAAGAACAAATACAACTTTACCAGCTGTAAACATTAAGGAAGATGATGATCAGTTTTTAGTAAAAGTTGCAGTTCCTGGAATGGATAAAAAAGATTTTAATATAAATCTTGATAACAATATTTTAACTATTCAATCTGAAAAAGAAGTTGAAAATAATGATGAAAATGAAAATTATACTAGAAAAGAATATAGTTATCAATCCTTCAAAAGAAGTTTTACATTACCTAAAAATGTTGTAGATAGTGAAAAAATTGAGGCTAACTACATTAATGGTGAGTTGCAAATTACAATTCCAAAATTAGAAATTGCAAAGCCTAAACCTTTAAAACTTATTGAAGTTCACTAATTTTATTTTTCAGCTATAAAATTTGAAAAAAGCGCAGTTAAATTTAACTGCGCTTTTTTATTCTTCTCAAAAATAGATCAATTGTACATTTAATTAAAAAATATATTTAAAAAATAAAAAAATGCTTTACTTTCATATTCTAAAATTTACTTGAAATGAAAAAACTGCTAATTTTAATTATACTTCTTAGTTCAATTTCTTTGTATTCTCAAGAAAAAAAACCTACTACTTATTATTTTATTCGTCATGCTGATAAAGTGTTGAAAGCTTCTGTTCAAAATCCTGAATTAACAAAAAAAGGTAAAAAGAGAGCAATATTTTGGAGTGAAGTATTTGACCACGTTAAGTTTGATATGGTTTTTTCAACTAATTTTAAAAGAACTGTTGCAACTGCAGCACCTAACGCTAAAAGAAAAGGTTTAAAAATTCAATTATATGATCCTAAAAATGGTTTATCTAAAGATTTTCTTGAAAAAACAAAAGGCAAAACAGTTTTAATTGTTGGGCATAGCAATACAATTCCTGGGTATGTTAATAAAATTATCAACAAAAAAAAATATTTAGATATCTCAGAATCAAATTATTCTAACCTATATATTGTTACAATTTCAAACCAAGAATCAAATAATATATTACTAAAAATACCATTTCAAAATTAATAATTATTGTACAAAACAAATTGTTTATACCTAACCAGAGATACTAATAATTTTATAAATTGTAGTACATTTGCAACTGTATGCAAAAGAATATCAACATAAAAAATAAAAAAGCTCGTTTTGAATACGAGATTTTAGATAAATATATAGCAGGCATTCAATTAACTGGAACTGAAATTAAATCTATTCGTGAAAGTAAAGCACGAATTACTGAAAGTTTCTGTGAATTTAATGAAAAGGGGGAATTATTTGCCATAAATATGTATATAGAAGAATATTTGTACGGACATGCTTTTAACCACAGCCCAAAAAGCGAACGGAAACTTTTATTAAATAAAAACGAATTAAAAAAACTTTATAAAGAAGTTCAAAATATTGGTTTAACAATAGTTCCATTGCGTTTATTTTTAACCGAAAAAGGTTGGGCTAAATTAGAAATTGCACTTTGTAGAGGTAAAAAGAATTACGATAAACGTGAAAATATTAAAACTCGTGAGAGTAAAATAAATTTAGATAGAATAAAAAAGAATTTTAATTAAATAGAATGCAGTTATCCGCTTTTTTAAATTTAATAAGATGGAAAAACCTACTGCTTATTGTATATATACAAACTGTAATTAAATATTTATTTTTTCCTAATTTTTCAATTGCTACAAACCTAAACCACTTTTATTTTTCAATATTTTTGCTGGCTATTTTATGCATTACAGTAGCAGGCTACATTATAAATGATATTTTAGATGTTGAAACTGATAAAATTAATAAACCAAGCAAGGTATTTATTACCACAGTTTTTACTGAAGAAAATGCCCGAAAATGGTATTTATATTTAAACACATTTGGCATTGGTTTAGGAATACTTATTAGTTTAAAAATTCAAAAACCATATCTTTCTTTTATATTTATTGGAACTGCCCTACTACTCTATTATTATTCTAAAAAATTAAAATCACTTCCACTAATTGGCAATTTTATTGTTGCAGTTTTGGTTGCAACTAATGTACTTATTTTAGTAATATTTGATTTAAATATGACTGAATATAATCCAAATTACAATTTTGTAATTACCACTATTTTAATAATAGCATTTTTTGCTTTTTGTATTAATTTAATTAGAGAATTAATTAAAGACATAGAAGATATAGATGGCGATTATAAATTGAAAATGAACACATTACCAATTTTAATTGGTAGAAGAAGAACAAAGAGTATAATTACAATACTTTGTGCTTTTTCACTGCTCTTATTAGTGTTTTTTAGTACCATTTTCGCGTCTGAATATAAAATTATTTCTTTGTATACTATCGCTTTTATAATAATTCCAATGTTTTATATTACATTAAAAATAACCAAAATTAAATCCAAAAAAAAGCTTCATAAAATAAGTTCTTTATTAAAATTAGTGATGTTTTTTGGAATCAATATTTTTATAATTCTATATTTTACAAAATAAATATGCTTGCAGAAAAATTTAAAAATAACACCATAATTCTTGCTTCTGCTTCACCTCGCAGACAAGAATTATTTAAAGAATTACAAATTCCTTTTTCAATTGATGTCAAATCTGTTGAAGAAGTTTATCCAACTAATTTAAAGGGTGAAGAAATTACCCATTATTTAGCAATTTTAAAAGCAACCGCTTTTGATTCAAGTATTTGTGAAAACGATATTATCATCACTTCCGATACTATTGTTTGGCTTGATAAAAAGGCTTTAGAAAAGCCTAAAAACACCAATGAAGCTATTAAAATGCTTCAAAAATTATCAGGAAAAAGCCATCAGGTAATAACTTCTGTTTGCATAAAAACTATTTCAAAGCAACTAGTATTTTCAGATAATACAATAGTACATTTCAAAAAATTAAGTTCTGAAGAAATAAATTTTTATGTTGAAAATTACCATCCTTTCGATAAAGCTGGAGGTTACGGAATTCAAGAATGGATAGGGTTTATAGGTGTTACAAGTATAGAAGGAAGCTATTTTAATGTTATGGGCTTGCCTGTTAACAAATTATATGAAGAATTAAAAAAATTCTAGGAAGTACTCATTAATTATCATTATTTTTGAACCGTTTTAATAAATAAAAAATGAAAAAATACACATTTACAGAAAAGAAAGATACTAGATCGGGATTTGGAGCAGGATTAGCTGAATTAGGAAGAACAAATCCTAATGTTGTTGCATTATGTGCCGATTTAATTGGTTCATTAAAGATGGAAAAATTTATTGAAGAAAATCCAGAACGATTTTTTCAAATTGGTATTGCAGAAGCTAATATGATTGGTATTGCGGCAGGTTTAACTATTGGAGGTAAAATTCCATTTACAGGAACTTTTGCAAACTTTTCAACAGGAAGAGTGTATGATCAAATTCGTCAAGCTGTTGCATATTCTGATAAAAATGTAAAAATATGTGCATCTCACGCAGGTTTAACATTGGGTGAAGATGGTGCAACACACCAAATTTTAGAAGATATTGGATTAATGAAAATGTTGCCAGGTATGACGGTAATTAATACGTGTGATTACAACCAAACAAAAGCAGCAACCATCGCAATTGCAGAACATCATGGTCCAGTTTATTTACGTTTTGGCCGTCCGGTTGTCCCTGTATTTATGCCAGAAAATGAAAAGTTTGAAATAGGAAAAGCTATTCAATTAACAGAAGGAAAGGATGTTACCATTGTTGCAACAGGTCATTTAGTTTGGGAAGCATTACAAGCGAGTGAGCAATTAGAAACTTTGGGAATAAGTGCTGAAGTTATTAACATTCATACTATTAAACCTTTAGACGAAGAAGCAATTTTAAAATCAGTTGCTAAAACTGGTTGTATTGTTACCGCCGAAGAACATAATATTATTGGAGGTTTAGGAGAAAGCGTTTCAAGAGTTTTGGTTCAAAACAGTTTAGTTCCTCAAGAATTTGTTGCAGTAAATGATAGTTTTGGAGAATCTGGAACACCAGCACAATTAATGGAAAAATATAAATTAAACGATAAAGCTATTATTGAAGCTGTTCAAAAAGTAATTGCAAGAAAATAAAGGCATAGTTATTGCGTTTAAAAAGTAGTTTAACAATAAAATTAAATCTTATGAGGAAAAAAATTCTATTAGTAACAACTGCTTTATTATTTTTTGTTGTTACCATTCAGGCCCAAAGTAATTTTGGTTTAAAAGCAGGATTAAGTTACAACTCAAATGGTGATTTGAGTGAATTTACTACCGAGGCAAATTCAATTATTAAAGATAAAGGGAAAGGAAAATCTGGTTATAATGTTGGTATTTACGGCAAATTAGATTTAGGAAGTATTTTTATTAGACCTGAATTGGTTTATACAAAAACCACTAGTGAATATGAATTAAATTCAAGCACCAATGATTTTGAACTTTCAAAAATTGATGCTCCAGTACTAATTGGTGTTGAATTAATTGGCCCTTTAAGTGTGTTTGCTGGCCCGTCTTTTCAATATATTTTAGACAACAATTTAAATGGTGTTGATATTGATAAAGTTGAAAATGAATTTACAATGGGAATTAATATTGGTGCCAGTGTAGAATTTGGTAGATTAGGAATTGATGTAAGATATGAAAGAGGTTTAAATGAAAATGAAGCGAAATTTGCGAACAACAATGCTAATTTTAAATTAGATACAAGGCCAGAACAAATTATTGTAAACTTATCATTTAGTTTAACAAAAACCAATAAATAAATTATTACAAATACAAGCAAAAAAAAAGCTTCTCAATTGAGAAGCTTTTTTTTGTTATCTTAATCTTAATTATCTTTATCTAAATAATTTGGAATTCCATCATTATCATCATCATCAGTTAAACTTTCATTTTTAGTTAATATACCATCTCCATCATCATCAATATCAAGATAATTAGCAATTCCATCACTATCTGTATCATCATTTTTCACATCACCATCACCATCAATATCTTCATTAATTGATAAAATTCCGTCATTATCATGGTCTGCAAAATTAACATCGTGTAATTCAATTTTAAAAACTAAAGGTGAATTTTCTGGAATAATACTTTGTGCATTATTTGCATACGCTAGCCCTGAAGGAATAAATAAATAACCTTCTCCATAATTATCAAAATAAAAAGATTCATCTGTATTAACAACTTTAGCTCCTCCTTTAAATTTAGTGAAACCATAGCTCCAACCATCTATTAAATTAGTTAAAGAAAACCAAGTTAAACTACTACTAGAATCAAAAACAACACTATCTAAAGTCATTCCTACGTACTTAGTTAAAATAGAATCTGGTCTTTTAGGTGAAACTGTAGTTCCTTCATTTTCAATTAAATAATACAACTTATAAGAGATATCATTTTTAGAAACTGTCATCACATCAACTTGATTCATTAAAGGAGTTTCTCCATTTTCAATAGTCCATATAGCTCCATCATCATTTAAATAATGTGATTGCAAATATTCAATTAAACTAGTATCATCAATTTCAGCTTGAGCTGCAGCATCAAAATTAGCTTTATCATCCTTACCACAAGCAAATATTAGCAAACCAAAAGTTACTATAAAAAATATACTTTTTATTTTCATTTAAATTGTTTTTTAAGGAGCGCAAGATACTATTTTCATACCTTTGGAAAAAGAGAAAAAGTAAATTTTAACTTTTATATATGAGAATTGATAAATATTTATGGTGTATCCGTTTTTATAAAACTAGAAGTATTGCTACGGAAGCATGTAAAAAGGGTCATGTTAAAATAAATGGAGATAGTATTAAACCTTCAAAAACAGTTTTTAGCGGCGAGAAATTAACCGTTAGAAAAGATCAAATTAACTACCAAATACAGGTTTTAGACTTACCAACAAGCAGATTAGGTGCTAAACTTGTAGATTTATACCGTAAAGATATTACACCACCGGAAGAATTTGAAAAATTAGAATTATTAAAATATTCTAAAGATTTTTACAGAAAAAGAGGTGCTGGAAGACCAACAAAAAAAGATAGACGAGATATTGAAGATTTTAGTGATGATGAAAATTAATTTACAACATAAAAAAGCACTTATTGGTGGAAGTACACAAGGTTTAGGTAAAGCAATTGCTATAGAATTAGCGCGTTGTGGTGCATCTGTCACTTTAATGGCTAGAAATGAAGTGAAATTACAATTGGTTTTAAATGAATTAGATACTAGCTTAAATCAACAACATCAATATTTAGTAGTTGATTTTTATGATTTCACTTCATTTGAAAAAATTACAACTACTTTTTTTAAAACTAACACAGTTGACATTTTAGTTAACAACACCAATGGTCCGGAAGCTGGAGGAGTAATGCATAAGGAAATAAATGATTATCAAAAAGCATTTGATTTATTGTTTAAAACAACTACTCATTTAACAATGTTGGCAATTCCGCAAATGAAGTTAAATAAATTTGGTAGAATTATAAATACAGCATCACTTTCTGTAAAAGTTCCACTACCCCATTTAATACTTTCAAACACTATTAGATCGGCAGTTGTAATGTGGGCTAAAACCTTATCATTAGAAGTAGCATCATTTGGAATAACTGTTAATAATATTTTAACCGGAATTTTTGACACAGAAAGAATTCAACAATTAAATGAATTTCAGGCCAAAGAAAAGCAAATTTCTATTGAAGAAAATTTTAAATTAATAACAAATGATATTCCTGTAGGAAGATTAGGTAAGCCAGAAGAATTCGGTTATTTAGTTGCTTTTTTAGCTTCTGAATATTCGGCTTACATTAATGGTGTAAATTTGCCTATTGATGGTGGATTAATAAAATCTATTTAAAAAAAATGAATACAAGATTTACAAAAGAATATTGGGAAAATAAATATAGTGAACAAGCTACAGGTTGGGATATTGGTTACGCCTCTACTCCACTTACAACCTACTTTAACCAACTTACAAATAAAGATTTGAGGATATTAATTCCTGGCGGTGGAAATTGTTATGAAGCAGAATATTTATTTGAAAATGGTTTTAAAAACGTATTTGTTATTGATATTGCATTACAACCATTAAAAAATTTAAAAAAGCGTTTTCCAGATTTTCCGGAACATCATTTAATACACGATGATTTTTTTAATCATACCGAAACGTATGATTTAATAATTGAACAAACCTTCTTTTGTGCTTTAGACCCCTTTTTAAGAACTGCATATAGCAATAAAATTTATGATTTGTTAACTGATAAAGGAAAAGCAATTGGTTTATTATTCAATTTTGAATTAACTGAAGATGGCCCGCCATTTGGGGGAAGTATTGTTGAGTACCTTAAATTGTTTTACGAAAAATTCTCAATAAATATTTTAGAAAGATGTTATAATTCCATAAAACCTAGAGATGGAAGAGAATTGTTTTTTATCTTTGAAAAAAATTAAATTACCATGGATAGTTCTATCATTTTAACAAACGAGGAAATTCAAAATAAAACTAGAAGAATTGCCTATCAAATATACGAAACTAACAGTAACGAAAAAGAAATTATAATTGCTGGTATTAATGGCAACGGCTATGTTTTTGCACAAAATATAGTTAAAATATTACAAGATATTTCCACTATTAAAATTGTATTATGTGAAGTTAAAATTGATAAAAAAAATCCATTAAAACAGATTTCAACAAACATACCAGCAAGTGACTATAAAAACAAAGCCTTAGTACTAGTTGATGATGTTTTAAGTTCTGGAACCACATTAATGTATGGAATTAAACATTTTTTAGAAGTGCCCTTAAAAAGGTTTAAAACAGCTGTACTGATTAATAGAAATCATAAAAAATATCCGGTAAAAGCTGATTTTAAAGGAATTTCATTATCCACATCCATGCAAGAGCATGTTGCTGTAATTTTTGAAAATAATAAAGCATATGCTACTATTGAATAATTAACAATTCTTGTATAGTTTTAGCTACTTCACTTATAGATTTATCATTTACTGAAATTGTAAAATTTGCCCTTTCATAAAATGGATTTCTTTCAAACAAATGTTTAGCTATAAATTCTTTTAAATTGTTTTCACCCAAAGTTGCAACCAAAGGTCTTTTTGAAGTTTCACCAATCAACCTTTCATAAATAGTATTTATTGATGCATTTAAATAAAATGATATTGCGTGTTTTTCAATAATTTCTATATTATTTCCGTAACAAGGTGTTCCACCACCCAATGAAATACTAATATTTTCATTTAAATTTAATAATTCTTTTAAAAATTCACCTTCCTTAATTCTAAAATAAATTTCACCTTTTGTTTTAAATATTTCAGAAATAGTTAGCTCCTCTTTTTTTTCTATAAATTCGTCTAAATCAATAAATTGCATATTCAATTCTTTTGCTAATAATTTTCCAACAGCTGATTTTCCACTTGCCATATAGCCTAATAAAACAACTTTCATATACCTAATTTTGAGCTTTAAAAATTAAAAAAACAAATATCGGTTAAAAAACAACATAAAAAAACTTGTCATATATAACTATTGGTTATATATTTGCACTCGCAATTGCGAAAAGGAAGAATGACCTGGTAGCTCAGTTGGTAGAGCACCTCCCTTTTAAGGAGGTGGTCCTGGGTTCGAGCCCCAGCCCGGTCACAAAAGGTCAAGCCAAGCGCTTGACCTTTTCTTTTTAAAATAAGCGCGTGTGGCGGAATTGGTAGACGCGCCAGCTTGAGGGGCTGGTATTCGCTTAGAATGTGCTGGTTCGAATCCAGTCACGCGCACTACAAACAAATAAGTAAATTCACCAAGAAAACAACTTAAACGCCAATTTAATTTACTAATAGTCAGATTTTTACTTTTTTTTATAAAAAAAATATTTTTTTGATTTTTTTAACTAAAAAACTACATACATTTGCTTTATGAAAAAATGGATTTTTATAATTGTAATTTTTATACTTTCTGCAAACTACTGTTTTGCAATAGATGGTATTTATGAAATTACACAAAAGAAGTCCACAACTGATCATACTCAAATTAGTAAACTTCAAGAATTTACAAATTTTTCTTATAAAGGTTCTACTATAACAACATCAATTACTGAAAATGAAAGCTCTTTTCAAGAATCCACTCAATTTCAGTTTTCGAATTTTAAAAATAACCCTAATAATTTTTCAAATTTTCTAAAAATAACTGAAGGAATTTATTCAAGTACATTCTCTCAATACTCTGCTGCTTTTAATAATATTTTAATAAAGCCTAGAAAAGTAGATATTATTTTCCCATTCCATTATTTCTGGTAGTTTTTTTATACTCTTAGTGATTAAATTTAAAAGGCTAAAATTAACTAAACACTAGTATTAAGTGTGTTATATTAACTTTTAAAATTATTGATTTTAAAAATAGTATAAAACAAATAAACACATTTACAATGGATTCAAGTACAATAATAATAGGTATAATAATGGTTGCGCTTTGCTCTTTACCTTTTATCCTTTCAGGAAGTAATAGAACAAAAAATGAAGGAAAAATAAAAAATTCAATTTTTGAATTGGCTCAAAAAAACAACACAACTATATTACAAAATGACTTTTGGTTTAAATCTGCAATTGGTATTAATACTAATAGCAATGAATTATTTTTTTATAGAAAAATAAAAGATATTGAAACGTCTGAAATAATTCAATTAGCAGAATACCAAAAATGTAAAGTTGTTAAATTAAATGATAATAGCAATCATATAGAATTGTTACAAATAGTTTTAGTGCCAAATTCTTCAAATAAAGCAGAAACAGTATTAGAAATTTATAATGCGGAATTTAGTCCTCAATTAAATAATGAAGTAAAAATAATTGAAAAATGGTCTAAACTAATTAATGATTCTATAAACACTTCAACAAAAATTAAGAAAGCAGTTTAAATACAACCAGAGCACATCTTAGAATATTATTATATCTCTTATTTGTGCTCTAAATTATCTTCAATTTTTATTTTCTTTATTTTTAGATTTTTAATTACCTTAATTATTAGTTAGCTGATATAAGTCAAGAGTTAATTCAATTTTATTTCGGAACTTTGCATTTATTTTTTATACAAAAACCCTTGCAATATTAAAAAATTGAATACTAGTTGTTTAAAAGCCCCTATTCTTAACTTTTTACCTCAAGTATATTTGTTAAACTATAATAAATGAATTCTAAAAATCAAAGTACTGAGGAAATGATTTATAATAAAATAACGTTATCATTTCCAAAAGAAAAAGAACTTTTATATAGAAAAGAATACTTTAATGATTCTCTTCTACAATTAAGAGTTGCCTTAATTATACTTGCTATTTTATATGGCTTGTTTGGTTTTCTTGACTTTCAAATATTTCCTGAATATGCAAATACATTTCTTAAAATTAGATTTTTAGTTGTAATTCCAACTATTTTAATTGTATTAATAGCTTCATTTACCAAGCTTTTTAAAAAATACTGGCAACCGCTACTTCTTATTTGTGCCATAATTGGTGGAACTGGGATAAGTGTAATGACGATGTTTGAACCTGAAAACTATTCTTATTACGCTGGTTTAATGCTTATTTTTTCTGCCGGATATTTTTTTATTAAACTTCGCTATTTTTATGCATCTATTTCAGGCTGGAGTACTTTACTAATTTTTAACATATTAGCTATATTTTTTGTAGAAGCCCCTATCATTGTTTTAATTACTAATAATTTCTTTTTTATTAGCGCTAATCTTATTGGTATGTTTGCCAGTTATAATATTGAGTTACAAAAGAGGCGTAATTTTTATTTAAAACAAAAGATTGATATTGAAAAATTAACTATTCAGAAATTAAACAAAAACTTAGAAAAAACTGTTGAGGAAAGAACAAAACAATTTGTAATTGCAAAAGAAAATGCCGAAAAAAGCGATAAATTGAAATCTGCTTTTTTAGCAAATATGAGTCATGAGATTAGAACTCCTATGAATGGAATTCTTGGATTTTCATCATTATTACAAGAACCTCATTTATCAGGTGAAAAGCAACAACAATACCTACAAATTATTGAAAAAAGTGGTAAAAGAATGCTTAATATAATAAATGATATTATTGACATCTCTAAAATTGAAGCTGGATTAATAAATGTTTCCTTAAAAAACCTAGATATTAATAAGCAAGTAGATTATATATATTCATTTTTTAAAATTGAGGCCGAAAGTAAAGGTCTACAACTTTCTTTAGTGAAATCATTGGCAGATAGTGAAGCCATCATAATATCTGATCCCGATAAATTTTCTGCAATTCTTTCTAATTTAGTTAAAAATGCCATTAAATATACTTCAGAAGGTTCAATTGAATTTGGATATCATAAAAAAGGAAATAGTATTGAATTTTTTGTGTCTGATACTGGAATTGGCATTCCAAAAGACAAACAAGATGTTATTTTTGAAAGATTTATTCAAGCCGATATTTCTGATAAAATGGCTAGACAAGGTGCTGGATTAGGATTATCTATTTCTAAAGCATTTATAAAAATGCTTGAAGGAAATATTTGGGTTGAAAGTATTGAAGATAAAGGTAGTACCTTTTATTTTAGCTTACCTTATACTAATAAAACATCTAATTTAATTTCTGAAAAGAATGAAGCTGACAAATTAATTAACCAAAATTTAGCGCTAAAAATACTAATTGCCGAAGACGATGAAATTTCATCTTCGCTATTATCAATTTTAGTTAAAAATATAAGTAGAGAAATTATAACTACAGTTTCTGGTAAAGACACCGTTGATATTTGTAGACAAAACGCAGATATTGATCTCATCCTTATGGATATTCAAATGCCTAATTTAAACGGATTAGAAGGTACAAAACAAATTAGAAAGTTTAATAAAAATGTAATTATAATTGCCCAAACGGCATTTGGACTTTCTGGAGATAAAGAAAAATCTATGAAAGCTGGTTGTAATGATTATATTTCAAAACCAATTAATAAAGATAATTTATTTTCCTTAATTCAAAAATACTTTAAAAATAATTAAGTTTGTACAAAAAACATTTTGAACAAAACAATTAGCATTTTAGGTTGTGGTTGGTTGGGATTTCCAACAGCAAAACAACTAATTAAAAACGGTTATGCTGTAAAAGGATCTACAACGTCTGAAGATAAAATTAAAAATTTTGAAGAGCAAGGAATTATACCTTACTTAATTTCATTAGAAAATTTAAATTCTTCAAAAATTTCAACTTTTCTAAATTCAGAAATACTTTTAATTGCTTTACCTTCAAAAAATATAGATGGATTTAAAAAATTAATTGAGGCAATCAATACATCAACTATAAAAAAAGTTATTTTCATTAGTTCAACCTCTGTTTATGCTGAGGAAAATAAAATTGTTACAGAAAAAGAATCTTTAAATCCTTCTGCACTTTTAGAAATTGAAAACCTGTTTATTAATAATAAACAAATTGAAACAACTGTTTTACGGTTTGCAGGTTTATTTGGCTACAATAGAAAACCGGGCAATTTTTTCATGAATGGCAGAATTATCCCTAATCCAAAAGGATTTGTAAACATGATTCATCAAGACGATTGTGTGCAAATATTATTAGAAATAATTTATAAACAAATTTTGGGTGAAATTTTTAATGCCTGTGCAGATACACACCCAAATAGAAGAGAATATTATATAAAAGTTAAAAAAGATATAGGAAATGAAGCACCTGTTTTTAACGAAACGGAAAAAGCTCCTTTTAAAATAGTGTCTAACAAAAAATTAAAACAATTTTTAAATTATTCTTTTAAATATCCAGATCTTCTAAAAATTGATTATAATTCACCTTTAATATAATATTTTACCTGCTTTTTTAATTATAATTAACAATAATTTATAAGATTAATAGTAATATTGCATATGATGAAAAAACTAATTTACATAGCCATATGTATTATTTCTTTTGAAGGAATTTCTCAAGAAATAAAATTAAAAGATAGCTTAAAACCTACTAACATAACGTTTCCATTAATAGGACAAATTGTTAATCATGCGGACAAAACACCTTTAAACTATGCTCATTTATTTAATTTAAACAGTGTTGTTGGTACAGTTACAAATGATGATGGTAATTTTGAAATTCCTACCGCCGTAAATGATACTTTATATATTTCATATTTAGGTTTTCAGTCAATAAAACTTAAAATAACGAATGACTTATTAAAAGGAAATCAATTAGTGATTGAACTTCATGAAAAAACAGAGCAAATGAAAGAAATTGTGGTAAAATCACATAAACTAATTGGTGTTTTAGAAATTGATGCTAAAAATGTTCCTAAAGATAAATATGCTCGTATTCATATAAACGGAGTTCCACAAACATATGAAGTTGGGGTGAAACAAGCTAAAAGTTATAATTCAGCTGTTGATGCATTATTTAGACCTATTGATTTTATTTATAATAAGTTTGGTAAAAAACCACAACAATTGGCTAAACTAAAAAAACTTCGTGATCAAGATGAGTTAAGAACCTTATTAGAAACAAAGTTTAATAGAGAGCTTATGATGGAATATTTGGAAATAAATGAAGAAGAGTTAAATGAACTTTTAAATGAATGTAATTATTCCGATTATTTTATAAAAGAAGCAAGTGATTTACAGCTTATTGAAGCAGTTCTTTTGTGCTATGAAAATTACAAAGCAATAAAAAAAGGAAGTACAATTAAAGAAAAAACGAAACAATAATATTATTATCTATTCGTAAATTGCAATAAAAATTATAAAGTATAATTTTATACTTTAATAAAAATAAAAAGCCTGATAAATTTACTATCAGGCTTTTGTATTAAAAATGTCCCGTCCTAAAATAAGTTGACACAAAATCAACTTATTATGTATTATTCAGAGAAACCGCTTAAGAAG
>NZ_JAEINV010000018.1 GCF_016342705.1 Lutibacter sp.
TCTTATGAAGAAAATAGAGCCAGACCTCCCATTAGTTTTTTAATTGCCTTATCTGATTATTCTAAGATTACTATGGATACGTTAATTAAAAAGAACGTGAACGAATTAGAATACTAATTCATTCCTCTTAAAAATATTTGGATGTTTCTAAAAAGAAACCTTCAAAGAAGTTCCTTTAAAATAACTTGTCCATTTTTTAAATCTATATTTGTTATCTAATACCTGTATCAAAATACAAATCTAAATTTGTAATCTCCACAGAATTAACAATAACCTCTTTCGTTTGAAACTCAGCACCTAAAATTGGCGCAGATTTATCCGGTACAACTTTGTAATTTCCAGGAGAAAGTAAAACCATATATTCCCCATTTTCATTAGAAACAAATGAAGTTATTTTCTTATTTTTTGAAGTATATATAAAAAATTTAGCACTAAATGGCGCATCGTTTAATTGTCCATCTACTACCACTGGAGCAATAGGTCCTCTAAACATTTGGCCTTTAAGTCCTGTTGTTATTAACTGCTCATTATTTGTACAGCCATTAAAAATAAGTAGAAAAGATAGCGCTATAAAAATATTTCTATGTAGCATATTTTACATTTTATCACAATTCAAAAGTATTAAAATTAGATATGCAATCGTCTTAAAAAAATATATTATTTTACGCGCCGCTTTTAAATAAACTTCTATCTTCCATAAAAATATTATTAAAAAAGGTAAAGGAACTATTTTAATAGTTCATACAATTTATGTAGCTTTAATAAAAGTTTACTAAAACACGATGTATTTAGACCTTATTATTTATGGCTATTAATTGCTACATCTTTATTTTAAAATTAAATGTGTTATCAAACTAAAATTACAAAAGAAAAAGAAGCCATTGCAGCGCTTTTTAATGCTGAAGTTAGTAATTTGAATAGTTATGAACCTCAAGAATTTTGTAGTGCTTTTGAGTATCCAAAAACACCAGTTATAACACATGAAGCACCCAATAAAGTTCAATTATTTCATTGGGGATTAATTCCAAGCTGGTCTGAAGATGACACTATTAAAAAGCACACTTTAAATGCGCGTATAGAAACATTGACTGAAAAAAAGAGTTTTAAAGATGTGATACAGAACCGCTGCTTAATCATTGCGGATGGTTTTTATGAATGGCAATGGAGAACTAAAAGTGGTTCTAAAAAAGAAAAATACTTAATTACGCTTCCTAATCAGGAGCTTTTTGCTTTTGCCGGTATTTACACGCAATGGATAGCTTTTAATAATGAAATTGTAAATTCCTACAGCATTGTTACTACCCAAGCCAATGAATTGATGCGTGAAATTCATAATACCCAGCAACGAATGCCTGTTATTTTAAAAAAACAAGATGAACAACACTGGCTACACTGTGAAAATTACAAAGATTTTGCGTTTCCTTATAGTTGTAATTTGGTGGCTACTTCTTTAGAAAATACTACTGGACAATTGGGGTTGTTTTAAGGATTGGTAGTAGAATAGTATTTTGTAGTAAATATATTGTTGGCGTGGCAAATACATAATAATCTTTTACCGCTTGACTATCCCATTTCTTGTAATCGCAGCTACTGATAAATGATAAATAAGTTTTATAGATTTGAAAGCTTGTAATGTATCATATAAAAGAAAACCCTGACAGCGCCTTTGCAAAGTCACTGCCAGGGTTTCAGAAATAGCGTTGTTAAAAAGACCGAATAGCACGCACACGGTATAAGTTAGTCTTTTCAACGATCCAAGCGATGTAAGGGGATACAGGAGATAAGGAAAATGCTCTAGTGTCATTGTTGCCCTCGGTGGAAGTCCAATAGTTTTTCTCAGTATTAATATTAAAAACAGAATCCCCTAGACTGAATAGTAGTTTTAACTCATATGAGGATGGTAAGTACCAGTCCGCATAGGTAACACCACCATCTGCAACTGAATAATAGACACAAACTTTTGCAGCAAAATTTCCCCATTGGTCATCTGACATTTCATCTATTAAGTTTGAACCTGAAAATACTCAGCAATTAGTCCTTTTTTGTTAAATCCTTATGCCGAACTCAGGTTTTAAGTTAAGACATGTTATGTTACTTAGCTTGGGAGAAAAGATTTAAAATTATTAAACTTACTTTTCTTTTAAGTAATGATTCATTTTTTCTTCCAATACATTGTGCTTTGCGGGTTTTGAAAGAAAATGATTTCCTTGTTAATTTTTATTAGCTGTTATTCAATAATAATTCTTTTATTTATTGTGCCATTTATGGTATTTATTTGAACTATATAAACACCTGTTGCTAATTTTAGAGGTAAAGAAATAATCCTTCTGTTAAGGTCAGTCTTCCAGGTTCTCATGGTTAGTCCTAAATAATTAAATAGGGTTACCCCTGTTATTTCCGTATTCACAATTTTATTAATTTGCAATTCCGAAATCTTATTATTCATATAAATAAAAATACTATTATCTAAAGCAACTTCCTGCAATGTTTTTAAAGAAGGTTGAAAAACAAGGGAAAATCTCTCCAAATATTCTCCAGCTTCCAAAATTACTTCAAATGGCTGACTGTTTATTTTATAAGTTTCACCCGTTAAATGATCCTTCATAAAAAGCTCAACACCCTCTTCTATATTTTCAAGTGCTTCTATTTTAATGCTTGCCAAGCCAGTTTCACTAATTTTCAATCCTAAAGGTAAAACCTGTTCCAAATCAAAGTTATTTACACCTTGAATTACAAATTTACCATTATCAATAATCCAAAACATATCCTCTTTACCATCTTCATTGAGAGGGGCATCATAACCAATATCAAATTGATTAGAAGCATATTCATCCAGACCAACCAATAACGGACGACGATACCCTAATGGAGAATCAAATATCAATCTTATTTTTGGTCTCGTATCGGTAGTTGTTTCTTGGGTTTCCTGGGTTTTCGATTTTTTGGACACAACTGTTTTCATAAATAACGATCCACTGTTTGTTCCAGTAACAACTTCTCGTTGAAATACCCGCTGACCGTTTTTGAAATATAAATTTCCCGTATCGAAAGCATTTACAAAAAACCCTTGTCCAACAGGAATATACCGTTCAGGTACTTTTGAACCTGAATTACCCGTAATTGCAGTTAATGGAACATCTGACTTGGCACTAACACCACCCATTAAGTTATAAATTGCATATCCCGCCTCGTATTGGGCCAATAAATGATTATTGGATAAACCAAAATGATCCCAAAAATAAAGGGTGCCATCAAACACATTAGCACTACCGGTGCAGCCTACACAATCCTTTATGTTGTTTCTTATAAATTCGTTGGCATCCAGCGCCGACGGAAACGGATTTCCTATCAAATAAGTTTGATCTTCGTTTAAATAGGAGGTCATAATATCCCCGGAATTAGGTTTTCCAATAAAAACATAATTTTGAAGTGCATCAATAGCTGCCACTCCACCACTTCCTTTCATGCAAAATCCATCTCCTACATCAATTGCTACTGAACTTCCAACATAATTCCACTGATAATAATTTTGCCAATCAGTATTAGTATTAGGAGTCGTAGAATTGTAAGTCCATATCCATCGGTTACTTATTTTTATTGCTCCTGAATTTGAAGTATCTGCAAAATAAGCGTCATCTCCAAAGGTGATGGAACCGGGACTAAAATTAGATACATCTGTAAAAGTATTTGTCATTAATGATCCATCTCTTAATACGCCACCAACTGAATAGGTTAAATTATCGGCACTTACCGGTGAAGACCAATTATTGTAGATAAAACTATTTTTCTGCCCTTGCTGGTCTATCAAAATATTTCCCGTGCCTCCAGTAGGATTTGGATTTATTCCGATTCCTGCCTGAACCAATTGAGCTTCACCAGTCAATCTGATATCACCATTTGTTAAAGATAAAATATTTGAAACCGTTAATTCAAATTTATCCTCTACACTAATTCCTAAAGCTCCACCCGAATTGTTTGTAGTTAAATTGTAAAAAGTTTCATTGGTTTTAATTCCTGCATTTATCGTCTGAATTTGATTTAAAGTGGCACCATTAAAGGTTACGGTTCCCGTTCCAGGAATAAAAGCTCCACTGTTTTTCCAATCACGACTTACTTGTAATTCTGAATTACTGGTACTTACCATGGTAACTGAAGCGCTAGGCGATATAATCAAATCTCGGGAACTCGCTATAAAACTATACAAAGACGCTAACGGAGAATCTCTGTTTATTACCGGCATTCTTGAACCTCCGGAAGGTGTAGTAGGAATTTGAGCATCTATGGTGCTTGATGGCAAGCCTCCTGCCCAATTAAGACAATCAAACCAATCTGTACTTACCAATCCGGTCCATAATCCATCGGTTCCATTTAGAACAGTAACGCAGAAAATTTCTGAATATTTATCTTCCGTATCAATAACGCCTATATTACCGCCACAAATATTATCAACAAGTGCACGGAAACAAGTAGACGAAGTAAGATTGGAGTATGAATATTGGTATGTAGTGTTGGCTATATCTGTCCAGGTGCCAGTACTTGTTGGTGCAGATTGCCATTTTAAAATCGGACCAGTATGTCCTTGCAATGTCAAAGTACCACTAGACCCTAAACAAATTGGGTTTTCACCCGTTATTATTCCTCCTGAAATACTGCCCAAGTCATCTGAATAATATAGAAAAGCAGGTTCTGAAACATTAGTACATCCGGAAGAGGCGTCAGCGACTATTCTCCTTATCCTATAATCACCTGAGGCATTAGAATTAGGCACTAATATAAAGTCGGTGATGTTCTTTTGAGCTAAATTTGAAGTTGTGATAGGCACATAGCTCGCATCTACAATTGTTGTATAAGCTCCTCCAAAGAATGAAACCTCCCAGCTATAGGTTAGGGTACTACCCGAAGGAGTTGTTCCATTAAGATTTTGCCAACTGTTATTACCGCAAGCAGAATTGAAAATTGGTTCTCCTCCTATAAATGATAGTGAGTTTGGCGTACACTGAGCATATATTTTCGTTATGGCAGTCGAAAATATTAATAAACAAAGCATTAATATTTGGCTAAATACCTTCATCTTATCAACTATTTTATGTGGGTATACTGGTTTATATTATTACTCCTTAGACTTTTAATTAAAGCTTTAGGTAACTTATAATATTTTATTCCCCCTTATAATTCAACATAAGAACAGAACCCATTAAACATATTTTAGATGTAACAAATAATATTAAACTTACTTTTCTTTTGATGTTTTTACAAATCATTGATTGCCTTAAAGTTACAATAAAAAAACCATTTGTTTCAATTTTAATACCATTTATTTAATTTTATGAGACCGCTTCTCATTTTTATATAAACTAAAGAAACTTAAACCTTCCATTCAGCCTCAAACTTCATCTGAACTTGCAACAAAAAGTCGGATAAATTTCTAAAAGCTATAATTCTTCTATTATACCAAATCTATATATATTCAAATACAGCTAATTTAGCTTCTTATATGATTTTAAAACTATGATGAAACGGGTTTTATCAATTTTTTTAGTGGGTTTCATATATATTCTTTGTATTTAAATTTAAACATTTCAAAAAAAATATCAAAAAATTTCTGGTAAAAATTCCTTTTTGGCAAGGGAAGGGTATTATTCTATGCGTGTATATGTATAAAAAGATGGGATGCCCATGGTATTTTTGAATGAAGAATAAGACGTATTGAAAGCTGTTAGTGCTTGGTAAACATCAATTGAATAAGAATATTTTTAATTAAAGTAAGCACTTAACACAGGTAATAGTTTAAATTTAACCTACTTCTGTAACTTTTATAAAATAAACTGCTATACTAAACTTTGTAAAGTTCTTAGTATTTCTTATAAAAACACTTAGTCTTTCTTATAAAAGCTCTTCGTCTTTTTAATAAAAGTTGTACAAGTATTCACTAATTAAATGTAGAATTATTTTTAAAATATTGTAGAATTATTTCAAAAAAATTGTAGAATATTTAGAAAGGCTTTATTTAAGATGAAGTATGGTTTCCCATGTTTTTCAGAATAAAGATAGTGATTTACATGAATTGAAACCTTCTTTCGCCCTTTTTTTTATCAACAATTTATGGACAGTAGTTACTTCCTATGTTTATTAAATATATTCATAGTTCGAAATCCTAAAAACCGGAACGATTTATATGTTCAGCAAAAAGGACTAACATTAGTATTATTTAATTTTATTTCTCCAAAATGCCTTGTTGCAGCAATTTCTAAATTTTGACTATTAATTCTAGAAGGTTACATTTGGTTCTAATAAGCCTAACTGATATTACAACCCTACGTTTTGGGAAAGTAAAATGATTTTAGTTAGAGAGTTTAGGTTATGTTTAATCCCTTCACCAACGCAGTTTTTTAATAAAATTTAGTTCTTTTTTACACGTTTTAAATCTAAGTGATTTACGGGATTAATTCCTAAACCAGAAACATTTTTTTGTGTAAAGCGCACCACCTCATCATAATACAACGGAATGATTACCGATGATTCCATCACCAAACTATCCATTTTTTGGTACAATGCTCTGCGTTTAAAATTATCGGTAATTGTAATAGATTGTTCATACAAAGCATCAAATTCTTTAGAGCTATAATGCGTGTAATTTGGTCCGTTTGGCGAAAAGTTTTTACTATGAAATATAAATAAATAATTCTCCGCATCGGGATAATCAGCCACCCAACTACCTCTAAAAATACTAAGTTTACCATTTACTTTTGTTTGTCGTAATGTGGAAGGTGGTAACACATCAACTTTAACTTCTAAACCCGTTTTACCAACTTCGCGCTGAATATATTCACACAAATCTAAATATTGACTGTTGGTACTTATGGTTATGGAAGGATTTGCGTTTCCAGTTTCCTGTATATACTCTTGCACCAATTGTTTTGCTTTTTCTGGCTGATAGGTATACCCTTTCATATTATTAAACGATGGTAATCCTTTAGGAATAAACCCATTAACCGCTGGAGTTCCAATGCCATTTCTTAAATATTGAATCATTTTTACACGGTCAAATCCATAATTTAAGGCTTTTCTAATTTTTATTGAGTTGACTTCTTTCTCATCAGCATCCACATAAACACCTAAATATTCTGTATTTAAATAAGGACCAGAAACCATATCAATTTTTTCTTTATGAACCTCTTTTAATTTTCCATCCGTAGTTAATAAATCATCTTTATAAGAAGCATCAATACTACTCATAAAATCTATATTTCCTTGAATAAATTGCAAAAATTCACTTTGTTTGTCTGGCAAAAAAGTAATGGCAACGGCTTCTAAATACGGTAGTTTATTTCCTTTCTCATCTTTCTCGTAATAATTATTATTTTTTCTGAACACCAATTTGGTATTTTCAATCCATAATTTAAATTGAAAGGGGCCAGTACCAATTGGGTTTGCTCTAAAAGTACTTCCAAAATAGTCTACCGCTTCTTTAGGAACCACTGAACAATATTTCATACTAAGTATGCTTAAAAAAGGAGGAAAAGATTGCTTTAAATGTATCACAAACGTACTGTCATTTTTTGCTTCAAAAGTATCCACAAAATCTAACACCCATTTTCCAGAAGCTGCAATAGTTGGGTCTAACAATCTATTAAAACTATACACAAAATCGTTGGCCACAACTGCTCTGGTGGAATCTTTTCCAAACAATATATGCTTATGAAAATTCACATCTTTTCTTAAATTAAAAGCATATGTTTTTCCATCTTCAGAAATTACCCAAGAATGCGCAATATCAGGTTGTACTTCTAACTGATCATCTAATTGTACCAATCCATTAAACAATTGGTTTGTTGCCCAAATAGTCCGTAAATCTTTTGCAAAAGCCGGATCTAGCGTTGTAATATTAGCGTGTTCATTATATCTAAAAACCTGATTATCATTATATTTTGAAGTATGCTTTGTACACGAAACCAACAACAAACTACCAACAACCAACAACCAAAACTTACTTTTCAAACCCATACTCTTTTTCTACTTTACAAATTCTAAGTTGATATTTTTTATACCACAAGGCTCTACCCTTTTCACGAGCAACCGTATGCTCCACATTATTTTTCCAATTTAAAATAGCCTCTAAACTTTCCCAGTAACTTACCGTAATTCCCAAACTATCTCTGGCGGATTCAATACCCAAATACCCTGGTTGCAACTTGGCTAGTTCTTCCATTCTGTGGGCTGTTTCCAAATATCCATCATCAACAGTTGTTCTAATGGTTGAAAAAATGACCGCAAAATAAGGTGGTTTTGGTGTGGAAGCAATCATAATTATAAAAATAAAATTCTGTACTTTTGCATCCGATAAATGTACAAGAATGAGCGCACAAAAAAAAGTCGCATTTTACACTTTAGGATGTAAGTTAAATTTTTCGGAAACCTCCACCATTGCCAGAAGCTTTCAAAATGAAGGTTTTGACCGTGTTGAGTTTGACGAAGTTGCTGATATATACGTAATTAACACCTGTTCTGTAACAGATAATGCCGATAAACGTTTTAAAACTATTGTAAAAAACGCATTGAAAAAAAATGAAAATGCCTTTTTAATAGCCATTGGTTGTTATGCCCAATTAAAACCAGAGGAATTAGCTGCTGTAGATGGTGTTGATTTAGTGCTGGGAGCTACAGAAAAATTTAAAGTTACTGATTATATCAATGATCTTAGTAAAAATGAAATGGGCGAAGTGCACTCCTGTGAAATTGAAGAAGCCGATTTTTATGTTGGATCTTACTCTATTGGCGACAGAACACGGGCCTTTTTAAAAGTGCAAGATGGTTGCGATTATAAATGTACGTATTGCACCATTCCGCTGGCTAGAGGAATTTCTAGAAGTGATGAACTGCAAAATGTATTAAAAAATGCCAAAGAAATTTCTGAAAAAGGCATTAAAGAAATTGTGCTTACGGGTGTTAATATTGGCGATTACGGAAAAGGTGAATTTGGAAACAAAAAACACGAACATACTTTTTTAGAATTGGTACAAGCGTTGGATACTGTGGAAGGAATTCATAGATTACGTATTTCCTCTATTGAGCCTAATTTATTAACCAATGAAACTATAGATTTTGTTGCAAATTCAAACAGTTTTGTTCCTCATTTTCACATTCCATTACAAAGCGGAAGCGATACTTTGTTAAAATTAATGAAGCGTAGATATTTACGTGAAACGTATGATAACAGAGTGGAAGCCATTAAAAACACCATGCCAAACGCTTGTATTGGTGTAGATGTAATTGTTGGTTTTCCTGGGGAAACTGATGCCCTATTTTTAGAAACGTACAACTATTTAAATCAGTTAGATATATCCTATTTACACGTGTTTACCTATTCTGAACGTCCAAATACGGAGGCTGTAGAAATGGAAGGATTTGTTCCTTTAAAAACAAGAAACAAACGCAGTAAAATGTTACGCGGTTTATCCGTTAAAAAAAGAAGAGCTTTTTATGAAAGTCAACTTGGAAACGAATCTGTGGTGCTTTTTGAAAGCGAAAATAAAGAAGGATTTATTCACGGATTTACGGAGAATTATGTAAAAGTTAAAACTCCTTGGAATCCAGCATTGGTAAATACTTTACATCCTATTAAATTAACCAACATTGATGAAGATGGAATGGTTAGATTTGATTGGTTAAAAGAACCATCATTAAACTAAAAAAATTGTTGTGACCGAAATATATACTTTTGCTTTACTCGCTTTTACTGCATTTTTCACCATTATAAACCCTTTAGGCACTATGCCTATTTTTATGTCTATGACTGCTTCTTTAAGCAAACAACATAGAAAACAAACTGCAAAAAAAGCAACCATTGTCGCTTTTTTCACAGTGCTTGCATTTGCTTTTTCAGGGCAAATTTTATTTAAATTCTTTGGGATTTCGGTGAACAGTTTTAGAGTTGTTGGTGGTATCATATTTTTTATGATGGGCTGGGATATGTTGCAAGCACGATTGGGACACTTTAAACATACTGATGATGAAGATAAAATTGATGCATACGTTGAAGATATTTCCATTACACCATTAGCAATCCCAATGATTTGTGGACCTGGAGCAATTACAAATGCCATTATTTTAATGGAAGACGCTAAAGATATTCCACAAAAAATAACATTAGTTTTAGTTATTGCACTCGTTTTATTAATTACCAATTTAGTGCTTGTTGGGGCTAGTAAAATCACTGAAAAATTGGGTTCAACCGGAAATAAAGTGATGATGCGTTTAATGGGATTAATAGTAATGGTTATTGCTGTAGAATTTTTCTTTAGCGGTTTAAAACCTATCATTCAAGGAATAATACATTCATAATGGAAAACTCAAAAACACATATTTATTTTGTTCCTGGTTTAGCCGCAAGCTCAAAAATATTTGAATATTTACAATTTCCAGCAGAACAATTCGAATTGCATTTTTTAGAATGGATTTTACCATTATCTGAAAACGAACCTATTGAAGAATACGCCTTAAGAATGGCTAATTTTGTAAAAGAAGAACGTCCTGTTTTAGTAGGTGTTTCTTTTGGAGGCATTATTGTGCAAGAAATGAGCAAACACTTACAACCTAAAAGAGTGATTTTGGTTTCTAGTATAAAATCCAATAAAGAATTACCAAAACGATTAAAAGTTATTCAGAAAACAAAAATTTACAAGTTATTTCCTACACATGCTATAAAAAATATTGAAGGATTCTTTAAATATGCCTTTGGTGATTATGCCAAAAAACGGGTAAAAATTTATAAAGAGTATTTATCTGTGAGAGATGAAACGTATTTAAAATGGGCCATTTATAATGTTCTGCATTGGAATCAGAAAAAACCTATGCCTCATATTGTCCATATTCATGGGGTTGATGATGAAATTTTCCCTATTAAACATATAAAAAATTGTATTACCATAGAAAAGGGTACGCATATTATGATATTACAAAAAGCAAAAAAAATTAGTGAAATAATTATAGATTCACTTAATTAATTGTTAAATTGAAACATCACAAATAGGTAAGTCGAAATTATTTGTACTTTCACATCATATAAAAACTACTACTATGGATAAGTCAATAAAAATTTTAGGGTTAATTGCTATTATTGCTGTATGTTCCATGTTTATTTTTGGCACTAAATCGGACAGTATAAAGAACGTTCTAAATAGCGATAAAAACACCAGCGAAACCTATCAAATTAAAGCATTAAAAATTCCTGATAATTTAAATTTTGCAGGAGAAAAAGTTCCGTTAAACAAACCAGATATTTACGAACGTATTG
The DNA here is from genome assembly GCF_016342705.1 of Lutibacter sp. Classification (GTDB taxonomy): domain Bacteria; phylum Bacteroidota; class Bacteroidia; order Flavobacteriales; family Flavobacteriaceae; genus Lutibacter. The sequence goes on from NZ_JAEINV010000018.1 coordinate 11,294, forward strand.
ATAAAGAGCTACTTGTAAACACATATTGGCAATCTAATGGATTGCTTTTATTAAAAAGAGCCAATAAATATTTTCCAATAATTGAACCAATTTTAAAGAAAAATGGTGTTCCAGATGATTTTAAATATTTAGCTGTTATTGAAAGTGGTTTACAAAATATTACATCGCCTGCTGGCGCAACTGGTTTTTGGCAACTAATGCCAGCAACAGCCAAAGAAAATAATTTAGAAGTAAATTCTAATGTTGATGAACGCTACCATATAGAAAAATCTACAGAAGTTGCTTGTGATTATTTAAAAAAAGCCAAAAACAGATTTGGCAACTGGACACTTGCAGCTGCATCTTACAATGCGGGAATGTACGGAATTTCAAAAAAATTAGAAGAGCAATTAGTTGATGATTATTATGATTTATTAGTTTCTGATGAAACAAAAAGATATGTTCCTAGAATTATTGCAGTAAAAGAAATTCTTTCAAACCCAGAGAAATACGGTTTTATTTTTGATGCTGAAGATTTATATACCGAACCTGAAGTGAATATTATAAAAGTAGATACCGCAATTTCAAATATTGCGCGTTTTTCTAAAGAGCTTGGCATTAATTATATGGTTTTAAAACTGCATAATCCTTGGCTAAGAGAAAACAATTTAAATAATAGTTCCAAAAAATTATACGATATTAAAATCCCTAAAGATTTATAAAATCGTAATTGTGGAATTGAATTTACCAATAATAATGACATAAATCATTATTGGTTTAATGGCAGAAATACTAAGTACGTTTTTATCGTTAGTGTTTTTTTTGGCTCTAAAATTATCTTACAAATTGACGAACAAATGCTGACCGTATTTTTGGAGTTTTAGTGCTTATTGTAGCAATTGACTTATATTTACAAAAAAATAAACAAATTAATAATGGGATTATCTAATAACGATATATTTAAAAAATTAAGAGTTGCGCACAAATTAAGAGATACCGATATTGTGGATATTTGTAAATTGGTTGATTTTAACGTCACTAAAGGTGAGTTAGGAGCTATTTTCAGAAATGAAACACATGAAAAATATATGGAATGTGGCGACCAATTATTACGTAACTTTTTGAATGGTTTAATCATTCACTTACGCGGTCCAATGCCTCCAAAAAAGTAATTTTGAGTTAACAAAATTCCTTTTTTGCTTTATTAAAATCAGATACGATTTCTCGCACTATTTCAGCAGCAGGTTTAATTGCATGAATTAATCCTGCAATTTGACCTATTTCTAATTCACCATTTTCCAAATCGCCTTCAAACATTCCTAGCTTAGCTCTACCTTTGCCTAATTTATTTTTTAATTGCTCAATATCTGCATTTTGCTGATATAATTCCTGCAATTCTGTATAAAATTTATTTTTTATCAATCTAACAGGCGCTAATTCCTTTAAAGTTAAATGAGTGTCTCCATCTTCTGCAGTTATCACTTTTTCTTTAAAATTTATATGCGCTGAAGATTCCTCACACGCTACAAACCTACTCCCAATTTGAACGCCATCTGCACCTAAAACCATAGCTGCTAACATTCCTTTTCCTGTAGCAATACCTCCTGCTGCAATTAATGGTATTGTTAATTTTTCTTTCACCATTGGAATTAAAGTAAACGTAGTTGTTTCTTCTCTACCATTATGTCCACCTGCTTCAAACCCTTCTGCAACAACAGCATCTACACCAGCTTGTTCAGATTTAAGCGCAAACTTCACACTACTCACTACATGTACAACGGTAATCCCGTTTTCTTTTAAATAAGGAGTCCACGTTTTTGGATTTCCTGCGGAAGTAAATACAATTTTAACACCTTCCTCTACAATAATTTTTAGTATTTCTTCAACATTTGGATACAACATTGGAACATTTACACCAAATGGCTTATTTGTTGCATTTTTACACTTTTGTATATGTTCTCTTAAAACATCTGGATACATAGATCCCGCGCCGATTAAACCCAATCCTCCTGCATTACTAACCGCTGAAGCAAGTTTCCAACCACTATTCCAAACCATTCCTGCTTGAATAATTGGATATTCTATTTTAAATAATTCGGTAATTCGATTTTTCATTATTGCTTTAAAATTTTTAAAACTTGTTCTTCTAAATTAGATTGTATTTGGGCAAAATAAATACCTGCTGGTAAAAATGAAATATCCATTTTTGGGTCAGTAATAGTCACTCCTTTTACTAATATTAATTGCCCTAAGGTTGAATAAATTGAAACCTCAAAATTTGAAGTAGTATTAGGAAATGAAAAATAAATCATTTCCGTAGTTGGATTTGGGTACAATCGAATAGTTTCCTCATCAATAACTTCCTCAGTAATAGCTAAAGTATTATAAATGGTTTCAAAATTTGGTATCCCATATCCTTCCTGATTGGTTGGGTTTGCAAACAAATGGGCACTCTCACGCACTAATTGTGTTATTTCTGCATTTGTTTTATGAGGAAAAGCTTGCCATAAACAAGTCACCATTCCTGCCATAACAGGTCCAGAAAAAGATGTTCCGTTTGAAGTTGCAATGGTTCCTGCAGAATTAATAATATATACTCCAGCTCCTTCTGCACATACATCTGGTTTTATTCTACCATCTGAGGTAGGACCATAAGAACTAAAATTTGCTATAAACCTATCTTTATCAACAGCTCCAATACTTAATACGGCAGGTGCGTCAGCAGGTGCAATAATATAGTGCCAAGCATTATTACCTTCATTTCCAGCAGAATTAACAAGTAACATCCCTCTAGAAAATGCAATTTCAGCACCTCTACTTATAAATGCAGTTTGCCCATTCATATCACTATATGAGTAATTATAACTAGTATCATCAAATTCATAATATCCTAAAGATGTATTTATTACATCAACTCCTAACCTATCTGCCTCCTCCGCTGCTTCTACCCATAAACTTTCTTCTAAAGGAGTTTCATTATTGGAATCTTCAGTAATAAATAAATAAAAACTTGCATCTGGTGCAGTACCAACAAAATCGTTTGTAGCAATCTCATCATCCGAATAAATATACCCTGCAATGGTAGATAAAACCGATACGCCATGAGAATTCCCTGTATTATACTCAGGATTTCTATTTACATAATCATAACCACCTAAAATCTGTCCATTATTTACAATTCTCTGAAATGCAGGAAGTGATTTTACATTCGGAAAACCAGCATCTATTACCGCAATCTGCATTCCTTCTCCAGTAAAATTATTTTGATGTAATACTTCTCCTTTTAACATTTGAATTTGATTTGCAGCCTGACCATAGTTAAAATTTGTCGCCAATTTTAATTTATTTTCAGGCTTTCTTTTTATAAATTCTTTAGAAGATTTACCACTAACATGTATTGTTTTATCGGCAAATTCAATAGAAGCCACAATATTCCCTCCGTTAATTTGTATCGTATTTAAAGCATCAATAGCTGATACTGTACCTCTAACGTGCAAAGCATTTAACCATTTAGATTTTGCCATAACTGAAATTCCATTGGCATTTTCAATTGCTGAAATATAACTAGCCTCAACAGGTATATCTTTAAAATCTAATGGAATATTATATCTAATTCGTCTATCTAATGCTCTTTGAGTAAGCATTGTTAAAGGAGCTTCCATATAGCTATTTTCATTGGGCTTATCCTTAAAATAAACCCATGCATCTTCTTCCTGAGCCATTAATATACTCATAGGAATTATTAATAAAAATAACAGTAGTTTACTTTTCACCAAATTTGATTTTAAGAATTCTAAAATACAATTAATTTATGAAATAACACCTGAGCCTAACAGCTCATCATTTATATACCAAGCTACAAATTGCCCTTCAGTAATGGCAGATTGTGGATTTTCAAATTCCACATATAAGCCATTTTTAACTTTGTATACTATGGCATTTTCTAATTTTTGGCGGTATCTAATTCTAGCCAAAACATTTAAACTATCACCGTCTTTTAGGGCTAAATCTGTTCTCACCCAATGGGTTTCTTCATTAGTAACAAATAAAACATTGCGGTATAATCCTTTATGATTTTTACCCTCACCAGTATAAATTACATTTTCAACAACATCGGTATCAATTACAAATAATGGTTCTTTTGTTCCACCCACAGCTAATCCTTTACGTTGCCCTTTGGTGAAATAGTGAGCGCCTTGATGTTTGGCTACAATTTTCCCATTATTAATTGAATATTTTATTTTTTTTGAATAAAAAGCCAATTCTTCTTCTTTTGAGGTAAAAACTGGAATTTCTTGTTTATAAAGTTCTGAATCTGCAGGAATTTGAACTATTACACCTTCTTTTGGTTGTAATTTTTGTTGCAAGAATTCTGGTAGTCTCACTTTTCCGATAAAACACAATCCTTGTGAATCTTTTTTATCAGCAGTAATTAAATCTTGCTCGGCTGCAATTTTTCTTACTTCTGGCTTGGTTAATTCTCCAATTGGAAATAATGCTTTTGACAATTGTTCTTGAGAAAGTTGGCATAAAAAGTAAGATTGGTCTTTATTTCCATCTTTACCCGCTAATAATTTATAAATTGGGTTTCCGTCTATTATTTCTTCACCTTTTCTACAATAATGCCCCGTTGCAACATAATCGGCACCTAATTCTAATGCTATTTTTAAAAAAACGTCAAATTTAATTTCTCTGTTGCATAAAACATCCGGATTTGGTGTGCGTCCTTTTTCATATTCATTAAACATATAATCTACAATGCGCTCTTTATATTGCTCACTTAAATCAACTACCTGAAATGGAATACCTAATTTTTCAGCCACAATCATAGCATCATTGCTATCTTCCAACCACGGACATTCATTAGAAATAGTCACAGATTCATCGTGCCAATTTTTCATAAATAAACCAATAACTTCATATCCTTGTTCTTTTAACAAATAAGCTGCAACACTACTATCTACTCCACCCGAAAGTCCAACAATTACACGTTTCATTTTAAATTTTTTAGCCTACAAAGTTACAACTTCTAGTTAGTAACAAAAAGTTAATTTCATACTTGTTTAAATATGAGCTAAATGAATTTTATTTAAAAACAAATTTTATGTTTAAATTCGCTTAAAATGACATTTTTATGAAATTTCAATTAGTTTATTTTACATTTTTTCTTTTTTACCTAAAAACATTTGCGCAATTACCGCCAGGTTTTGTGTACGTTGGCAATGAAATTCCTTCTGTAAAAACTGAACTAAGGTATTTTTCTGAAAATAATTTTGTTGGAAGTAATATTGAAGGGTACGAAACTAACTCAGCCATTCTTTCAAAAGAAGCTACAATGGCTTTAAAGAAGGTGCAAATGGCATTGGAAAATAAAAATTTATCGCTAAAAATTTATGATGCCTACAGACCTCAAAAAGCTGTGAATTATTTTTGGGAATGGACAAAAAAACTAGATGATACTTTAATGAAAGAACAATATTACCCAAAATTAAAAAAGACAGATTTATTTCAGTTACACTATATTGCCAAACGTTCTGGGCATAGCAGAGGAAGCACTGTTGATCTTACAATTGTAGATAATTTAACTGGAAAAGAATTAGATATGGGTACTCCTTATGATTATTTTGGGGAAGAATCTTGGGTAAATTTTAAAGGTATTTCAATAGCACAGCAAAATAATAGAAAACTTTTGCAACGCGTAATGTTAGCCAATGGTTTTAGAAATTACTCCAAAGAATGGTGGCATTTTACCTTAAATAATGAACCATTTAAAAACACTTATTTTAATTTTGATGTAAAATAAAAAAGCCTATTATAAAAATAATAGGCTCTGCATCTTAAAAGGCAAGTATATAATTAAATAACTTTTACGTTTACTGCGTTTAATCCTTTTCTACCGTCTTGTAAATCGAATTCTACCTCATCACCTTCACGAATCTCATCGATTAATCCAGAAATGTGTACAAAATGTTCTTTGTTTGAACCATCTTCTTTTATGAATCCAAATCCTTTAGCTTCATTGAAGAATTTTACTGTTCCTTTACTCATTATTAAAAATTTAAAATATTATATTAGTTGCAAATATACTTATTTTTATTATTTAAATCTATAATTTTCAATAATTTATTTTCATTCATTAAGACAATCTATAAATTTCCATGATATCTTCTAAAATTTTATTGAAATTAATTTTTAAATCTATCAATTCTCCTGTATGAATATCCCAAACCCAACCATGAACTGTAATATTTCTTTTTTTAAATGCCTGTTGTACATCTGAAGTTTTTAAAATATTAACGCACTGTTCTTGTACATTTAATTCTACCAGTCTATCATACTTTTTTTCTTCACAAGTAATTAAATCTAATTCCGTTTTATGCAATCTATACACATCACGAATATTTCGTAACCAAGGATTTAATATTCCAAGATCTTTGGATTGCATTGCTGCTTTTACACCACCACACGAATAATGTCCGCAAACAACTACGTGTTTTACCTCTAAATGGCTTACCGCATAGTTAATAACGGACATGGCACTTAAATCGGTATTTGGAACCATATTTGCAATATTTCTATGCACAAAAACATCACCTGGTTCAACCCCCATTAAATCTTCTGCAGAAACTCGGCTGTCTGAACAACCAATGTATAAAATTTGGGGCGCTTGCCCTTTCCCTAATTCAGTAAAATAATCTGGATTTATTTTTAATTTTTCAGAAATCCACTTTTTATTATTTTCAAATATAGTAGCTATGTTCAAGGTTTTTAGTTTTTAGTTAATAATTTTACAACACAAATAAAAGAAAAAAAATGATTTAAATTGTATTTAATTAATTCTTACCATCATTATAATATTTCCAATCTCCAACCCGTTCATCATTTTCATAAACACCTGTATATATTAGTTTTCCATCTACATTATAGTAATTTGCTGGTCCATTTAATACATCATTCACATAATTTAAATCCTCCAATAAAGTTCCATTATCAGCAAATCGTTTAATATTTCCATTTAATTTACCGTTTTTATATGTTAGCTGTTCACTTAATTTTGAATTTTTAAAATAGCTCGTATAATTTCCGTTTAAAACCCCATCCTCATAATTTTCTTCAATCATTAAAATTTTTCCATCAGGATAATAATATAACCACTTTCCAATGCGGTTTTTCCCTTTCATTTTTCCTTCACTTTCCTTAATTCCATCTTCTTTATAATATACAACTTCTGTAATGTCACTATCTTTAGAAAAAGTTTTAATAATTATTGGATGATCAGAGCTTAAAATACTATAATATTTAAAAACGCCAATTTCTTTATCGGCTTCAAACTGCCCTTCATATCTAATTCTATTATTATTGTGATATTTTTTCCAAATGCCCGTTTTTCTACCTTTTGCATCTAGCTGATTTATTTTTTCTTGTGCATTTCCATATATTGGAATTAAAATACACCAACTAAAAAATATAAGTATTATTTTATAAAATTTCATTCTAACTTATTTTAGGGTTTTAACCCAATTTAGCATTATTTTATATTGAGCTTCTGTCATTTTTGCATTTTCATGAATAATTAAATAACTTTTTAAAGGCATTTCTTTGTCTTGTAATTCTTCTTCTATATCCTTAATAATATGACTTTTTTGATTTTCATTATAAGATGCCCATTCCGAAAAATTTAAATGTTCTTTTCCTTCATTTACATGTGACGCTAAATACCAAGAAACTGGTGCAATTTCGCTATACCAAGGATAAACGGTATTGTTTGAATGGCAGTCGTTACACGATGTTTTTAATATTTCCTGAACTTCAGCAGGAACATCCATAACTGTTGAAATAGCATTTAATTCATTATTTGAATTATTTTTTTCTGGTCTAATAAATTGTATTAAAATAATAACCGCCAATAGTGCTAAAAGTATTTTTTTCATTTGTTTAAAGTTTTAAAATTTCTTGTAATTCCTGATTTGAAATAGTTAACAATTTAGGTTTTATTAATCGCGGTGTTAACTCTTTCCATTTACTGTTTTGTTTAAATATATCTTTTAGTATTTTTTTAGCTTCAATAAGCTCTCCATTATTTGCCAAAGTTATAGCAAACCAGTATTTCATTTCTAAATTATCTGGATTTAATTTTTGAGCATTCATATAATATTCTTTTGCAAATGTATTATCTCCTGTTTCAACAGCTAAATCACCTTTATTCATAAACTCATAAGCTGTATGAATAGTTAACAATCTTCTCATTTCTTGCAACGGATTATCATTGTCTTCAACTCTTAAATCAACTACTTTATCTTCCCAGCTATTCCCAGTACTTTTAGCTTTCACTACTAAAATTGCCGCAGATTGTTTACCTCTTATGTCGCCTCCTTCTTTTTGCGCCGCTTCCATGGCTGTTAGCATACGTTCTGCCAAACTTCCTTTTGCGTTTTTAAAAGCCTCAGCCATAGCTGGCCAAACCGTATTTTTATCCATTAAATTTGCCTGAACAGAAAAATTATCACCAATAATATGTCCAGCAGCATCAATACAATTTTTACCTGTAAATGCTTCTACATTTCCATGCGCATCTAAAATAGCCAATTGGCGAACTTCTCTATTCTCATCAAGTTCTAATAACGTTTTAACCGCCAATTTTGGTGTTAATCCATTTTCTAATAAACTAATTCCTCGGGGACCAAAAGAAGGATTTACAAAAGATTGAGTTGCCACAACACCAACTCCTGCTTTCCCCCAAATTACCAAACTGCCAACAGAAAACCAGTGAGATTGCACTGCAACACCCATTTCACCTGTAATTGTATCTCTGGCTACAATTGAATATGTATGTGCAAAAGGTTCTTTTTTTAAAAATACTTGTTGTGAATTTATATTAACACTAACTATTAATGTTAGCACAGTTACAAATATCCATCTCATAATTAATTAATTTTATAGAATAAAGATATCATTTTCTTTCATACTTTTAAACATATTAATAAATTATGGGAATTTCAAATTTTTGGTTTTACACCATAATGGTGGTTGTTATTTTACACGTTATTGTAGGCTTTGCGTATTTATTGTACAAACTCTCGCCTAAAAAAAAGGATAAAAAAAAACATGAATAAAGACTTTTTAATTGTTCAGCTTCATAACCTTGAAAATGCAAAACGTACTAATAGATTGCGCGTTACCAATTTAGTACTTGAAAACAATGAACTTTTTAACTATTTAATTGAACTAGTTTTTGAAGTAAAAAACAAATTATCTATAAAAGCAGCTTGGGTTTTAGAACTTGTTTGTGAAAAAAAATTGGAATGGATTGTACCACATTTAAGCTATTTTACCGAAAATATTCATACCGTTATTTTTGATAGTGCCATAAGACCAGTTTCTAAAATTTGTAATTTTTTAGCAATTGCTTATACTTCTAAAACTGAAAACTTAATTAAAGAATGTATTTCTACAAACCATATTGAAAAAATTATAGAAGCAGGATTTGATTGGATGATTAGCAAACAAAAAGTAGCCGTAAAAGCATATACAATGAATGCTTTATATTTATTTGGAAAAGACTCAGATTGGGTTCATCACGAATTAAAATTAATAATTCAACAAAATATTGCAATAGAAAGTGCCGCCTATAAAGCACGCGGAAAGATTACTTTAGCACTCATAAACAAAAAATAAAACTATCTAATTTGGCTTAATTTCATTAATTTTGCGTTTTTCAACTCAAAACTAACAAATGATATTAACAAGTTTAAATGCCATATCTCCAATTGACGGTAGATACAGAAATAAAGTAGAAAATTTAGCGCCGTTTTTTTCGGAAGAAGCACTAATAAAATATCGTGTAAAAGTAGAAATTGAATATTTTATTGCGTTATGCGAAATTCCTTTACCGCAATTAGCAGATTTTAACACTTCCTTATTCTCTGAACTAAAAAATATCTATGTTAATTTTTCTTCAGATGATGCACAAAAAATAAAAGACATTGAAAAAGTTACAAATCATGATGTTAAAGCTGTTGAATATTTTATAAAAGAAAAATTTGACGCTTTAAATCTTCAAAAATATAAAGAGTTTATCCATTTTGGATTGACTTCTCAAGATATTAATAATACCTCAGTACCATTATCAATAAATGATGCTTTTGATGCTGTTTATTATCCTGAATTGGCGCTATTATTACAAAAACTGTGTGAATTAGCTGCTGAATGGGCACACATACCTATGTTGGCGCGCACACATGGACAACCAGCCTCTCCAACGCGTTTAGGAAAGGAAATTGACGTTTTTATAGAGCGAATTGAACAACAAGTAAAACAATTGCAAAATGTGCCTTATGCTGCTAAATTTGGTGGTGCAACTGGTAATTTTAACGCACATAAAGTAGCATACCCAAACATCGACTGGAAAGCTTTTGGAACAAATTTTGTTGAAAAAGTTTTAGGTTTACACCACTCTTTTCCAACCACTCAAATTGAACATTACGATCATTTAGCGGGTATTTTTGATGCTCAAAAACGCATCAACACTATTTTAATAGACTTTAACCGAGATATTTGGACATACGTTTCAATGGATTATTTCAAACAAAAAATTAAAGCCGGTGAAGTTGGTTCATCTGCTATGCCACACAAAGTAAATCCTATAGATTTTGAAAACTCTGAAGGAAATTTAGGAATTGCCAATGCTATTTTTGAACATTTATCGGCAAAATTACCTATTTCTCGTTTACAACGCGATTTAACCGATTCTACAGTTTTAAGAAATGTTGGTGTTCCTTTTGCACACACAATTATTGGTTTTAGTTCTACGTTAAAAGGATTAAATAAATTAATTATTAATGAAGCAAAATTTGCTGAAGATTTAGAAAATAATTGGGCGGTTGTTGCGGAAGCAATTCAAACAATATTGCGTAGAGAAGCATATCCAAATCCATATGAAGCTTTAAAAGGGTTAACAAGAACTAACGAAAAGATTACACAAAAATCAATGGCTGATTTTATTGAAAGTTTAGCTATTTCTGAAACATTAAAAACAGAATTAAAAGCTATTACACCAAGTAATTACACAGGTATTTAAACATTTAAATATGAAAAAGTTAATTTTATTAATTTGTGTTTTAACAGTAACTATTTGCTGTAAAGAGGAAGGTTTAAATGCAGACCGTTTTAAAACCGGAACTTTTGAAATTCCAGAAGGAAAAGGGTATGAAAAAACCATTCTTATAAGGAAAGACTCACTTCAAATTGAAAAATATGAAGATAGAATAGACACATTATCAATTACTTGGAAAAATAATTTTAACTACACTTTAAAAATGTTGCACCCAAAATCTGCTATTGATGAAGATCCAATACACGTTAAAATTACCAATGTAAAAAAAGATTCGTATGAATTTGAAGCTGTTATTGGACATTCAAATTTTGTACAAAAAGGAGAAATTATAAAAAAATCTAATTAAAAAATGGAAATATTTTTACACGCAGACACTTGGATTGCTTTACTTACATTGACATTTTTAGAAATAATTTTAGGAATAGATAATATTATTTTTATTTCTATTACGGCAGGTAAATTACCTAAAGACCAGATTAAAAAAGCTACGAGATTAGGATTACTATTAGCGCTTGTTTTTAGAATTATTTTATTAATGGGTGTTACGTGGCTCATATCTATGAAAGCACCATTTTTAAGTTTTGATTTATCTTGGTTTAAAGGAGGAATTACAGGTCAAAGTGTAATTTTGGTTTTAGGTGGAATATTTTTATTATACAAAAGCACCAAAGAAATTCACCATAAAGTAGAAGGAGATGAAAAAACTGAAGGCGACTCAACATCTGTAAAAAGTAAAGTGGCAGCTACATTTGGAATGGTGATTGTGCAAATTGTAATGATTGACATTGTGTTCTCTTTTGATTCAGTTTTAACGGCCGTTGGTATGACAAACGGGATTCCTGGAGCCTTACTTATTATGATTACCGCCGTTATTGTTTCTATGATTATTATGATGATTTTTGCAGTACCTGTTGGTGATTTTGTAAACAAACATCCAACCATTCAAATGTTGGCATTATCGTTTTTAATTTTAATTGGTTTTATGCTAATTACAGAAGGCGCACATTTATCTCATATTGAAATTTTTAATAAACCCGTTGGAGCAATTCCAAAAGGTTATTTATATTTCGCTATTGCTTTTTCATTAGGTGTTGAAGCGCTTAATATGAAAATTAGAAAAAAGGATTAATTAAAAGTAAACACTTGATACATTATTATTTACAAATTTAAAATAGATTATTTAAAAAGAAATATTTTCGTCAACGTGAACTTGTTTCAGGTTCTCATACTAAAGGATAATTAGCATATTGAGATTCTGAAACAAGTTCAGAATGACAACACTAACCACTTTTTATACAGCTTTTTATTAAATTTACAAATCATACCACACAATAAATTATGAACGAACGCAGGACCACCAATATTTTATTATTAATAATTGTAGTTCCAGTAATTTTTTATTTACTTAAAATATTACATTTCATTCTAATTCCATTAGTAGCCTCCTTATTTATAGCGTTATTATTTTTACCATTAATGAGATGGCTTTCAAAAAGAAATATTCCAAATTCTTTAAGTGTCATTATTGTTTTATTAATTTTTGTAGCAAGCTTTTTAGTAGGTGGAGAAATTATAAAATTGGCAAGCAAAGAAATTATGGAAACTCAGGGTGCTTTTATGGCAAAAGCACAAATTAAGTTAACAGATTTGGCTTATACAATTGAAGATTTTTTAGGTATTAAAATCATAGAAAATGGCAACCTAATGAATGTTTTTATAAATAAAGAGGATGTTGGGAAAAATTTTGGTTTAACCATTGGTTTAATTGGAAATATTGTATCCATGCTACTGATGACAGCCTTTTTTGTTGTGCTTTGGCTTGCCGAATCTCTTAATTTTTACAAAGTTTTAAGTAGTACTATTTTTAAACAAAAATATGCTTCTGCAAAAATTTTCATGAAAATTGAAAGTGATTTAATCACTTTTGTAAAAGTTAAATTTTTTGTAAGTGCTTTAACTGGCATTGGATTTGGGCTTGCTTGTTACTTTTTTGATGTTAGTTTTCCAATATTTTGGGGCTTATTTGCATTTTTAATTAATTTTGTTCAAATGATTGGCTCTGTGGTATCTGTAATTTTATTAGCATTATTTGCATTTGTAGAATTAGATCCAACTAGCACATTACTATTCTTTATTTTATCTATAACCTTGGTACAAGTAATTTTTGGAAGTATTTTAGAACCTATTTTTATGGGAAAATCATTCTCCATAAATGTAATTGCCATTCTTGTTTCTTTAATGTTTTGGGGTTATATCTGGGGAGTTCCCGGACTTATTATGTCTATACCAATAACTGTCTTTTTAAAAATAATTTTTGAACAATTCCCTCAAACAAAGTTGTTTGCAACTTTACTAAAAGGTGCTGATCAAAAAATAAAGATACCAATCATTAAAAAACAGCACTAAATTCAATATTATTTTGTAAATTCATAATGTCTTTAACATACTATTTTTCAAATAGTTGTTAAATTCAAATTTTGTGTTTTAAAGTAATATTAGTTACATACAACTGTAATGTTTATTACGGTTTACACTTTTCACCTCCTATACATTTGCACCAAACTAAAAAGCAAAAACTATGAGAGTTTCTTATATTTTATTTATTTCAATTTTATTTCTAAATCTAACAACTATTTATGCTCAACAAGAAATTTCAATTTCTTTAAGTGATGTTTTAGAAAAAGTTGATAACAACAATCATACGGTTAAAATTGCAGAACAAAATTATAATGCAGCTAAGGCTGATTTTAATCAAACAAACTCAATTTTATTGCCAAACATTTCCATTTCACACGCTGCAATTTCTACAACCAATCCTTTAATGGCATTTGGTTCAAAATTGAATCAGGAAATTTTAACACAAGCCGATTTTAATCCAGCTTTATTAAATGATCCTGATGAAATTAAAAACTTCACCACAAAAATTGAAGTGCAACAACCAATTTTTAATGCCGACGGTATTTTTATGCGTAAAGCGGCAAAAGCTAAAATGAATGCTTTTGAATTGCAAACTACAAGAACTAAAGATGCTATGAAGCTAGAAGTAACCAAAGCTTATATGCAATTACAAGTTGCTTACAAAGCTGTTGAAGTTTTAGAAAAGGCAAAAGAAGCTGCTTTAGAAAGCAAAAAAATTGCAGATAATAATTTTAAACAAGGTTATATGCAAAAAGCTGATATTTTATCTGTTGAAGTTCACGTTACAGAAGTTGAAAATCAATTATTAACAACTAAAAGCAACGTTAAAAATGCATCAGATTATTTATTGTTTTTAATGAACGAAGATAGTGAAGGCACATTAAAACCATCAAATGAATTAGTTGCTGATTTAAATTTAGACGTTTATAACCAACAATTATCTGAAAACAGAGCAGATATTGAAGCCATGCAAAAAAGTACAGAAGCATATAGCAATATGCACAAGGCCGATAAAATGAGCTTTTTACCAAGATTAAATGCATTTGGAACCTATGAATTATATGACGACCAACTTTTTGGCACCAATGCAAAAGGTTATTTGGTAGGTGCTCAACTTTCTTGGAATGTTTTTGATGGGTTTAAAAGCATTGGAAAAGCACAAAAAAGTAAAGCTGAATTGGATAAAGCTGAAATTAGTTTAGATCAATACAAAAACCAAAGTCAGTTAGAATTTAACAAAGCAAAACGCCAATTAAAAGATGCTGAAAACCAGTTAAAACTAACAACTTTAGCTTTGGAACAATCTAAAGAAGCTTTCAGAATAAGAAAAAACAGATTTGAGCAAGGATTAGAAAAAACCTCCGATTTATTAATTTCTGAAACTCAATATTTTCAAAAACAATTGGAACAACTACAAACAGTTTTCAATTATAATTTTACAAAAGCTTATGTAGCTTTTTTAACAAAATAAACTAACACAATCAAGCTAATAGTAGATCACAAAAATAAAAAATCGATGAAAAATTCACTAAAAATAATAGCAATTGCAACTTTAATATTCATAGCTAGTTGCGGAGATGATAAAAATAAAACAATTGATAACCAAGTAGCTGTTGCAGTAAAAGTAAACACGCCATCATCAGAAAATGGCGCTTTTTTAACAGCAAGCGGAAAAATTGAAGCCGTTCAAAATGCAAACTTAAGCACCAGAATGATGGGCTTTGTAAATAATGTTCACGTAAAAGTTGGACAGAAAGTTTCTCAAGGTCAATTATTAGTGAGCATTAATAGCGCAGATATTTCTGCTCAAAAAGCTCAGGTAAATGCATCTATTACAGAAGCTACCGCTGCTTTTAAAAACGCTGAAAAAGACTATAACAGATTTAAAGCATTATTTAGTGATAACAGTGCATCTCAAAAAGAAATGGATGATATGACTGCGCATTATGAAATGGCAAAAGCACGTTTAGAAGCAGCTAACCAAATGAAAAATGGTGTAAACGCACAATTATCTTACTCAAACATTACAGCTCCTTTTAGTGGTGTTGTAACGGGGAAATATGTGAATAAAGGAGATATGGCAAACCCAGGAATGCCTTTAATTAGTATGGAAACTCCTGGTTTATATCAAGTAATTGCTATGGTTCCAGAATCTGAAATTACTAAAATTACCAACGGTATTGAAGTTGCTGTTTTGGTGAAATCTACCAATCAATTATTAAAAGGAAAAGTTACGGAAGTTAGTACTTCAACTAAAAATACTGGTGGACAATATTTGGTGAAAGTTGTGTTAGACAAAACGGATGTAAAATTACTATCTGGTATGTTTACTTCGGTTCAGTTTCCTATTGAGAAAAAAGAAAATGCAAACGGATTGATTTTGATTCCGAAAAGTGCTTTAATTCAACAAGGACAATTAACTGGTATTTATACTATTGGAAATGAAAATACTGCTATTTTAAGATGGTTAAGAATTGGTAAAACTTTTGGTGATGATGTTGAAGTTTTATCTGGCTTAAGTAAAGATGAACAATATATAGTTTCTTCGGACAGTAAATTATTTAACGGAGCAAAAGTAACTATTCAATAATATTAATAGTAGCGTTAGGGATAGCAGTGGAAATACTTTTTTGAGAAAAAAAGATTGAAACGAATAGCCCGGCCCAAAGGGTAACGCCCAAAAATTTTAAATTATGCAAGAAGGTATATCAGGTAAAATTGCCAATGTATTTATAAATTCTAAATTAACTATATTGTTAATGGTGGCTTTAATGGCCATTGGTATTTATAGTTCTTTTTTAATTCCAAGAGAAGAAGAACCACAAATTATTGTTCCTATGGCCGATGTTTTGGTTGGCTATCCGGGAGCAAGTCCTACGGAAATTGAAAGCAGAGTTGTAAAACCGCTGGAGAAAATTATTTCGAATATTAAAGGTGTGCAACACGTGCATAGTATTGCTATGAACGGACAAAGTATGATGATTGTGCAGTTTTATGTTGGTGAAGATACAGAGCGTTCATACGTTAAATTATATGACGAATTAATGCGCTACCAAGGAATGTTTCCTCCGGGAGTTACCCAACCGTTGGTAAAAACGCGTTCTATTGATGATGTTCCTATGTTGGGATTGACTTTTTGGAGTGAAAGTTTAAATGATTTTGAAATTCGTCAAATTGCTGAAGAAGTTACTTCGGAAATTGAAAAAGTGAAAGATGTATCTATTACTAAAGTTATTGGTGGAAGAAACCGTGAATTAAAAGTGACTTTAGATAAAGATAAAATGGCTGAAAATGGTGTAGATGCTTTGGGAATTATGCAACTTATTCAGGCTAATAATAGCAGTTCTCAATCTGGAAGTTTTGTAAAAGGTGATGAAGAATTTTTAGTGACAACTGGTAAATTTTTAACATCTAAGGACGATGTAGAAAATTTAGTTGTTGGTGTACATCAAAATATGCCCGTGTATTTAAAACAAGTGGCAACTATACATGACGGACCTGGCACTCCAAAAAGTTATGTGAGCTTTGGTTTTGGAAAAGGAAATGAACAATTTGCTAAAAGCCCGAGTGAATACTCTGCAGTTACACTATCAATAGCAAAAGTAAAAGGTGCTGATGCTATGAAAATTTCAGAAAAAATTCTGGAAAAAGTAGCACACTTAAAACAAAATTTAATTCCAAATGATGTCCAAGTAGATATAACTAGAAATTATGGAGAAACAGCTTCTCACAAAGTTGGTGAACTTTTATTACACTTGGGAGTTGCTATTTTAGCCGTTACAATTTTAGTAATGTTAGCTATGGGATGGCGCGGTGGATTAGTGGTGTTTTTCTCAGTTCCACTAACATTTGCTTTAACGCTATTTAGCTATTATTTGTTAGGTTACACATTAAACCGTATTACATTATTTGCACTGGTTTTTGTGGTTGGTATTGTGGTAGATGATAGTATTATTATTGCTGAAAATATGCACAGACACTTTAAAATGAAGCGTTTACCATTTAAACAAGCAGCTATTTATGCTATTAACGAAGTTGGAAATCCAACCATTTTAGCAACATTTACTGTAATTGCGGCAATTTTACCAATGGCTTTTGTTTCTGGTATGATGGGACCTTACATGAGTCCAATGCCAATTGGAGCATCTATCGCTATGATACTTTCATTATTTGTGGCTTTAACCGTAACTCCTTATTTGGGATACCATTTATTACAAGAAAAAGACGAACAAGCTCATAAAGAAGAAGAAGGCTTAGAAACTGGTCTGATTTATAAAATCTACAAAAAAGTAGAACAACCTTTTTTAGATAGTAAGAAAAAACGATTTGTAATGTTAGGTATTACAGTAGTTTTATTACTAGGTTCTGTTTTAATGTTTTTTACAAAATCGGTAGCTGTAAAAATGTTGCCTTTTGATAATAAAAATGAGTTTCAAGTAGTTATTGATATGCCTGAAGGAACTACTCTAGAAAGAACTGCAGTAGTTACAAAAGAAATTGCGCAATATTTATCTACAATTCCAGAAGTTGTAAATTATCAGAATTATATAGGAACCTCTGCACCTATTACATTTAACGGATTGGTTCGTCATTACGATGTTCGTGGTGGAAGTAATATGGCAGATATTCAGGTGAATTTATTATTGAAGGAAAATAGAGATTTACAAAGTCATGATATTGCTAAAAAAGTACGTCCACAAGTTCAAAAAATAGCAAAAAAATATGGTGCAAACGTAAAATTAGTGGAAGTTCCACCAGGACCTCCAGTATTATCAACGTTGGTTGCAGAAATTTATGGACCTAATTATGATGAGCAAATTAAAGTTGCCAAACAAGTTAAAACTATTTTAGAAAACACAACCGATGTTGTGGATATTGACTGGATGGTTGAAGATGCTCAAACTGAATATAAATTAGAAGTAGACAAAGAAAAAGCAATGTTAAACGGCATTGCACCTCAACAAATAGTTGGAAACTTAACGTATTTATTAACCGAATATCCAATCTCTTATTTATATGATGAAAATTCTTTTGACGAAGTAAACATTGTTTTAGGTTTAAATGATGATGACAAAACTAGTTTACAAGATATTCAAAACATAAAAATTAAAGGTAGTACCGGAAATATTGTTCCTATTAGTGATTTGGTAAAAGTAAAAGTAGACTCATTACAAAATAACATTTATAGAAAGGACCAAAAACGCGTAGTTTATGTTACTGCAGATATGGCAGGTGGTTTAGAAAGTCCTGTATATGCTATTTTAGGAATGAAAGAAAAATTGCAAAAAATAGAAATTCCTAAAGGTTATAAAATTAATGAGTTGTATTTAGATACTCCATCTGATGAAAGTGACTTTACCGTAAAATGGGATGGTGAATGGCAAATTACTTTAGAAGTTTTTAGAGATTTAGGAGCTGCATTTATAATAGTTATTATTATTATTTATATGTTAATTGTTGGATGGTTTCAAAACTTTAAAACACCAATGGTTATGATGGCCGCTATTCCACTTTCATTAATTGGAATTGTATTAGGTCACTGGTTATTAGGCGCTTTCTTTACTGCAACTTCATTTATTGGAATGATTGCTTTGGCTGGGGTTATGGTTAGAAATTCAGTATTATTAATTGACTTTATTGAAATTCGTTTAAACGATGGAATTCCTTTAAAACAAGCAATAATTGATGCAGGAGCAGTAAGAACTACACCAATTTTATTAACAACAGGAGCAGTAGTTATTGGGGCATCTATTATATTATTTGATCCAATTTTTCAAGGGTTGGCAATTTCGTTAGTAGCAGGAGCAATTGTATCAACACTCTTAACATTAATTGTTGTGCCATTAATTTATTATATGACCGAAAAGAAAAAATGGGAAAATAATAACAAAAATTAAAACTCAGAATTATGAAATTATTAATAATTACCGCCATTAAAGTTTTTGAAAAGGAAGTTAAACAAATGCTGAAAAAATCAGGAGTTAAGGTGTTTTCTTATACAGATATAAACGGCTTTAGAGACGCAACAGAACAAGCTGTTGAAAGTAATTGGTTTGGATCTGAAATGAATGAAAATGAAAGTTTAATGTTCTATTCTTTTGCTGATCAAGAAAAAACAGATCTATTATTTAAATATGCGAATGAATTTAATGAAACTCAAAAAACATTATCAAAAATTCATGTAGTTATTTTAAACGTTGAAAAATCTAATTAATAAATTATGAAAACTAGAATTATACATGTTGTTGCAGGACTTTTTATATTAATAAGCTTAATTCTTGCTGTAAAAGTAAATATTAATTGGCTATGGTTTACTGCATTTGTTGGAGCCAATTTGTTTCAATCTGGAATTACTAAATGGTGTCTAATGGGCATTATTTTAGAGAAATTTGGCATAAAAGACTAAAAATAGTTTGTAATATTGTGTTTAAATTAAAGTATTATTAAAAAGTTTTTTAAACATATAATTTCAATACTACTAGTTACAACTATACTGCTACCTTTTGCAGTACAGTTTGTGCATTCCTTTGAAAAACATGAACAATCAATTTGTCACGAGCAAAATAAAACACATTTTGATACTCATGAAATTGATTGTTCTGTTTTTCATTTTAAAATAAATAACAATACTGTAAATTTTTCTTCTACAGTATTTAAAACTATTATTACCAATGTTGAAGAAAAAATAATTTCTGTTGAACATCAATTTTCATCAGAAAAACCTCAACATAAATCATCTAGAGCTCCCCCGTATTTATTGATATAAACTGAATTTTTAATTAGTTATCAATAAAATATTTAAACATGAAAACACTAAGTACCATCCTTTTAATAGGATTATCCATTTTTGCCCATGGTCAAAATAAACTATCGGGAAAAATAACTACTCATTTAAATGAACCAATATTTGGTGCAGAAATTTATATTGAAGAACTCAATAAAGGAACTTCTTCAAATGAAAACGGTTACTATGACTTAACCAATTTACCTAATAATCCAATTAAAATTACGATTTCATTTATAGGCTTTGAAACTAAAGTAATCACTTTTATTCCAACAGAAAAAGAAAATACCCTAAATATTGTTTTAATGGATGCCATTTTTAAAATGGATGAAATTATAATTTCAACACCTTTTAATAAATTACAATCGGAAAATGTTGTAAAAATTGAACGCGCAAGTTTACAGCAATTAAAAAATAAAGGTGCCGCTACATTAATTGATGGTATTGGAGCGCTACCAGGCGTTTCCGTAGTTTCAACTGGTGTTGGCATAGGAAAACCAGTAATTAGAGGTTTACGAGGAAATAGAGTTTTGGTGTACACACAAGGAATTAGATTGGAAAACCAACAATTTGGTGATGAACACGGTTTAGGAGTTGATGAATCTAGTATTGAAAGCGTAGAAGTTATTAAAGGTCCTGCATCGCTTTTATATGGTTCAGATGCTTTGGGTGGCGTACTCTATTTTAACCCTACAAAATTTGCTGAATTAAATAATTTCGATGTTAATTTTAATCAAACTTATTTTTCAAATACAGCAGGAAGCAACACATCTTTTGGGGTTAAAAAATCATATAATTTATGGAAGTTTTTAGCAAATGGAGCTCACAACCAACATAGTGATTACGAAACTCCAAATCAAGGAAATGTGACTAATACACGATTTAATGAAACTACCTTTAACACTGCTATAGGATTTAATAACAGTAAATTATCCAGCACCTTACGCTTTAATTTCAATAATTCCATAGTTGGTATTCCTGAAGAAATTGGAGTGCAAAACAACCATAAAACACCACTTTTACCTTACCAAGATTTAACCACAAAAATGGTAAGTTTAAATTCCATTTTCTTTTTACCGGCATCTAAAATTTCAACAACTTTTGGCTATACATTAAATGTTAGAAAAGAGTTTGAAGAACACGAACATGAAGAGGGTGAAGAACATTTGGAAAATGAAACCTTAAATCCATCGTTATTTTTAAATTTAAACACTTTTAGTTATGATGCCAAATGGCATTTGCCAAAAATAGGTAAAGTAGAATCAATTGTGGGAGTACAAGGTATTTATCAGGAAAATGAAAATTTTGGAGAGGAAATTTTAATACCAAATGCTACCACCAAAGATTTTGGAACTTTTATTACAGGATTGTATAATTGGAAACAAAATACGCTACAAGCAGGAATACGCTTTGATACCAGACATTTAAATACTGAAGAACATTTCGTAATTCATGAAGATGAAACACATATTTTTGAAGCAATTGATAAATCGTTTGAAAACATATCATCTTCATTAGGTTTTAAAACAGTTTTGTTTGATAAACTTATCAGCAGATTTAATATTGCGTCAGGATTTAAAGCTCCAAACTTGGCTGAGTTAACTTCCAATGGTATTCACCACGGTTCAAATAGGTTTGAAATTGGCAATGGTAACTTAAAAAATGAACAAAACTTTCAATCGGATATTTCTTTAGAATTTAATACCAATCATTTTGAATTTTATGCCAATGGATTTTATAATTATATTAACAACTATATTTTTATAGCTCCTACTGGAGAACTAGAAGAAGAATTATACATTTATAAATATACACAAGATAATGCCAAATTATATGGTGGAGAAATTGGTTGGCATTTACATCCACATCCTTTAGACTGGTTGCATTTAAATAGCAGTTTTGAAATAGTTGTAGGAAAGCAAAACAATGGTAATTATTTACCTTTAATACCTGCTAATAAATTTACTAACACTTTAAAAACTGTATTTAAAGATACAAAATGGGTGCAAAATGGTTTTGGAGCCATTACATTAGAATCTAATTTTAAACAAAAAAATATTAGTGAGTTTGAAACTAGCACCAATGGCTACAATATTGTTAATATTGGAGTTGGTGGAACCATAAAATTATCTAAATACATGTTAGACGTTAGCTTAAATGCCAACAATTTATTGAACACTTCTTATATAGCTCATTTATCTAGATTAAAGGTTGATGGAATTGAAAATATTGGAAGAAATATAATTTTTAATTTAAAACTTGAACTCTAATTTCATTCTATACTAGGCATAAAAAAAGTAGCTTTAAATTAATTTAAAGCTACTTTTTATTTGTAAAAATTGGCTATTTTCTAATTTTTATTCAATTACAAAAAGTACATCGTTCTTTTGAACAGAATCACCAGACTCAAAAATTATTCCAGCTAAAACGCCATCTTTAGATGCTTGAAAATTGTTCATCATTTTCATAGCTTCTAAAACAACAACAATATCACCTTCTTTAACTTGGTCTCCATTATTAAATTTATACTCAATAATCATTCCTGGAATTGGAGATTTTACAGCTCCATTTTCATCTCCATCATTTTCTCTTGCCTCTTTCTTTTTACGAGAAAATTGTCTTGCATTAGCCTTATTGGTTGGAATAGAAACACTAAAACGTTCTCCATCAACAAAAACTTCCATTTCTTGCATTGGTGTATCAGAATTTACGTTTGAAGTAGTTAATTCTCCTTTTAAAGCCTTGGCAATTAATTCTTCCTCTTTTTTAACCTCTTCCATTGTTTTAGCTTTCATATCAGCAGGCATTTCCTCTAAACCATATTTGATTTTTAAGAATTTTTTACCTGTTACTGGATATAATGCTAATAATACTTCATCATCAATATCTTTTGCTAAACCTTTTGCTCCTTCTTTAACAGCATCCATTTCTGGTTCTAAAACACTTCCTGGTCTACATTCAATATGTTGTTCACCTCTTGGATAGTCTTTTAAAGCTTTCTTTCTAAGTTCAGGATTTATTGGCAACGTAGTTTTACCATATAATCCGTAACATAAATCTTTAACCTCTTGAGTAATTTTAGAATATTCCCCTTCATAAGAATCAAACAATACATTGTTTACTGTTTGCACACCAACAATTTGACTAGTAGGTGTTACTAATGGAATTTGTCCTAAATCTTTTCTTACTTTAGGTAACATTTTAAATACATCATCTAATCTATCTAATGAATCCATTGCTTTTAATTGATTCACCAAGTTAGATAACATACCTCCTGGAGTTTGATGTAAAATTACATTTGTATCAATAATTGAATATTTCGGACTGTTATCTAAATGCTTATATTTAGGTATAATAGCTTCCATTTGAGCGCTAATATCCGTTAGTTTTTTAATATCTAAGCCAGTATCTCTGTTTGTTCCTAATAAAGAAATTACTAGTGGCTCAATAGCTGCGTGAGAAGTTCTATACGCGTATGGCGACATACAAGTATCAACAATATCAACACCTGCCTCTATTGCCTTAAAAATAGCTAAATCTCCCATCCCTGAAGTAAAATGAGTATGCAAGTTTAAAGGAATATCTGTAATTTTCTTAAGTTCAACAACTAAATTATAAATATCATAAGGAGCAATTAAACCTGCCATATCTTTAATACAGATAGAATCAACACCAAATTCCATTAATTCTTTTGCTTTGTTTAAGTAATAGTCCATATTGTACACCTCACCACCTAACCTTGGTTCTGTTAATGTATAACAAATGGTACCTTGGAAATGTTTTCCATTACGCTTTACAACTTTTGCTGCTGTTTCAAAGTTTCTATAATCATTTAATGCATCAAAACATCTGAAAATATCCATTCCATTGTCACAAGAACGTTGAACAAAATTTTCTACAACATCATCTGCATAATTTCTATAACCAACAACATTTTGACCTCTTAACAACATAAAAAATGGTGTTTTAGGCATATATTTTTTTAATGTTCTTAATCGTTCCCAAGGATCTTCTCCTAAGTATCTGTGCATGGTATCAAACGTAGCTCCTCCCCAAGTTTCAATTGCATGAAACCCAACTTCATCCATTTGCTCAGCAAAAGGTATCATATCTTCAGTTCTACCTCTTGTTGCAAACAACGATTGGTGTCCATCACGAAAACTTAAATCTTGTATTTTTATTGGGTTTTCTGCTTTTGGTCGGTCTGCACTATAATTCATTGGAGTCATAATTAATGCTCCGTGTTTATCATATATCATTGTACGTCAATTTTAATATTTAAGAAATTCTTACTCCTATTGTTTTCCCTTGTCTAAATAAAAATTCTCTATCATTCATTTTTCTATTCATTCCCATTTTACTCCAATTACAACTAATTACTTCATTTTCGTTATTTTCTTCAGCTTGTAAATAAAGTGAAACTGCAATAGCTGCTGCTCTTTTCTTTTTTTCTAATAATTCCATAATTTTTAATATTTATTGAGGGATGTTTCCATGTTTTTTTGCTGGTACAATTTCAACTTTAGAGCCTAAAGCTTCTAAAGCCATTACCAATCTTTCTCTTGTTTCACTTGGTAAAATTACTTCATCAATATAACCTCTTTCAGCTGCCAAATATGGTACACCAAAAGCCGTTTCATATTCTTCAATTTTTTCTTCTCTTTTAGCTGCTTTATCTTCTGCTTGTGCAATTTCTTTTTTATAACTTGAAATTACTTCAACAGCTCCTTTAGCTCCCATTACTGCAATTTCAGCTGTTGGCCAAGCAAAAACCATATCTGCTCCTAAATGTTTAGAACTCATTGCAACGTATGCTCCACCATAATCTTTACGAACAACTACTGTAAATTTAGGTACAGTTGCTTCAGAGTAACTCCATAATAATTTTGCACCGTGTCTAATAATTCCGTTCCATTCTTGTTGGACACCAGGCAAGTAACCAGGCACATCAACAAAAGTTATAATTGGAATATTAAAAGCATCACAAGTTCTAATAAATCTACTAATCTTATCCGATGCGTCAATATCTAAACAACCAGCTAAAATCATTGGTTGATTGGCAATTATACCAACAGATCTATTATTTAATCTACCAAAACCAACAATACAGTTTTCAGCAAAATATTCGTGTACTTCATAGAAATGACCGGCATCCAAAACCTCTTCAATAATATCTTTCATATTATATGGTACTTTTGAATCGTCTGGAATAATGGTATTCAACATTTCACAAGCACGTTTTGGATCATCTCCCATTTCTAAAATTGGGGTCATTTCCATATTGTTATTTGGAAGGTAATCTATTAATTCTCTAATTTGTTCAATACAATCGGTATCATCTTCACAAGCAAAATGTGCATTTCCACTTTTTGAATTATGAACCATTGCTCCTCCTAATTCTTCGAAAGTAGTATCTTCACCTGTTACTGTTTTAATTACATATGGACTTGTAATAAACATATTACTTGTTTTTTTCACCATAAAAATGAAATCTGTCATTGCAGGCGAATAAACTGCTCCACCAGCACAAGGTCCCATAATTGCCGAAATCTGTGGAATTACACCAGATGCTCTTGAGTTTCTAAAGAAAACATCTCCATAACCTTTTAAAGCATCTACACCTTCTTCTACTCTTGCTCCTCCAGAATCATTTAATCCAACAACTGGCGCTCCAGCTTTTAAAGCTAAGTCCATTATTTTACAAATTTTTGTTGCGTGCATTTCTCCTAAAGCACCTCCGCTAGATGTAAAATCTTGAGAAAAAGCAAATACTGTTCTTCCATTAACTAGTCCGTGTCCAACAATTACTCCATCTGAAGCTATTTCAACTTGCTCCATTCCAAAATTTACAGAACGATGTTTAACCAAAGAATCTATTTCATAAAAACTTCCTTCATCAAACAATATATTAATACGCTCACGAGCAGTTAATTTACCTTTTGCATGTTGTTTTTCAATTCTTTGTTCACCACCCATTTGCGCGGCTTGTTCTCTACGAGTAATTAAATATGATATTTTATCAGAAACTTTCATTTTTTATATATAGTTTTTCTATTTTTTAATGCTTCTTTTTTTAACTTTCTTCAATGCTATTTTTGTTGTATAAAGATAAAGATTGTTATCTAGATTATGGCCCATTTTTAATATAAAAAAAACAAAAAAACCCAATTCCCGTTATTTTTAATGAACAATTTTGTTGTTTATTTGTTATTTTTAGCCTTGTTTTTTACATTATATTTAATTTTTAAATACATTTTTCGTTTATTTATTGAATTATTCATAAAAATATTTTTCTGTAACATTTGTGTTTTTACATTTTCTACACACCTCTTAAAAAGGAAAAAAATCGTGTTTTAGAGAGCTGAAAAATGCTATTTACAACGATTTCGAAATGACAAATAAAAAAAGTAAATAAGTATTTTTTTTTTAGTGCTTTTTCCCTTCAAAATAGCTCGTTTTTGGCAAAAAAAGCAGGTGAAAAATGAAATTTGAGTAAAAAATTGACTCAAATATTCTTAAAATGAAAAATATTGAAGTAAAATTTAATGTTTTTTTTATAGAATGATTCTAAATTTCTATGTAAAAAGCAATCTTTTAAGGTTTTTAAAAATATATAGTTAAATTAGCTCGATTTAAAAAAAACATCCAAATGAAACCTTCTCAAAACCAAACTCTAACAGACACTTCAAACCCAATAAAAAGAATAATTATTGGTGTGCAATTTTTATTTGTAGCTTTTGGCGCTACAGTTTTAGTGCCTTTATTAATTGACATTGATCCTTCAGTTGCATTATTTACAGCTGGTGTTGGAACATTAATTTTTCATATAATAACCAAAGGAAAAGTACCAGTATTTTTAGGGAGTAGTTTTGCTTTTATTGCTCCAATTATAGCTGCAACTAAAATTTACGGTTACCCTGGAACCTTAGGTGGTATTATTGCGGTGGGATTGGTATACGGAATTGTTTCTGCAATTATTAAATTATGGGGATTACGCATAATTGAAAAAATATTTCCTGCTGTTGTAGTAGGTCCTGTAATTATGATTATTGGATTATCACTTGCAACTGTTGGCGTTGACATGGCGAAAACAAATTGGCCAATTGCTTTAGTTGTTTTAGCAACTGCAATTATTATAGTAACATTTACTAAAGGTTTAATTAAACTCATACCTATTTTTATAGGAATTATTGTTGGTTATATTATTTCAATTATAATTGGGATTGTAGATTTTTCTTCGGTTAATGAAGCTGCTTGGTTTGCTTTACCTAAGTTTACTACTCCTGAATTTAATTGGGGAGCCATTTTATATATGATACCTGTTGCTATTGCTCCTATTATTGAACATATTGGAGATATGTATGCTATTAGTGGTGTTGCAGAAAAACAATTTGTTAAAGATCCTGGATTACATAGAACTTTATTAGGAGATGGTATAGCTACAGCTTTTGCTGGATTTATGGGTGGTCCTCCAAACACAACCTACTCTGAGGTTACTGGAGCTGTCGCTTTAACTAAAATTACCGACCCTAGAGTATTACGAATTGCAGCTGTAACGGCTATTGTGTTTTCTTTGGTTGGAAAAATTAGTGCAATATTGAAAACCATCCCTGCAGCAGTATTAGGCGGTATAATGTTGTTACTTTTTGGTATGATTGCTAGTATTGGTATTAAAACCTTAATTGATAATAAAACCGATTTTTCAATTACCAGAAATCAAGTAATTGTTTCAATTATATTAACAATTGGTATTGGTGGCGCACAATTAGGTTACGGAAACTTTTCATTAGCTGGTATTGGTTTAGCTTCTGTTGTTGGTGTTATTCTAAATTTAGTTTTGCCAAACCCTTCTAAATAAGATAAAAAAAACCGACTACAATTAATTTTAAAAACATTAAAAAACCTTTTGAAAATTTTCAAAAAGGTTTTTTAATGTATAGAATTCTAATTATTTATACATAAAATTTTATAATGAATAGAATTGCAATAATTACCATAATTGGTTTTATTTCTTTATATCTGCCGGTTAGCAGTTTTAATAAAACGAATGATAACATTCCAAAAACAATTCCCTCCGCTATACTATATGTAAGTGGCATCATTATTATAGTGAAAAATGCAGGAATAGATTCCGTAAAATCATCTAAATCTATTTTCATTATTGGAGATATCATAAACAAACCTACAATTATTAAAGCTGGTGCTGTTGCAGCTGCTGGAATAATCATAAAAATTGGAGCGAAAAACAATGCCAATGCAAACATTCCTGCAACAGTTAATGCTGTCATCCCTGTTTTTCCTCCTTCAGCAACACCTGCAGCACTTTCTACATAAGTTGTAACTGTTGATGTCCCTAAAATTGCTCCAACAAAAGTTCCAATTGCATCTGCAAATAATGCTTGTTTAACTCTTGGAACATTTCCTTCTTCATCCAACATTCCTGATTTTGATGATACGCCAACCAATGTTCCCACAGTATCAAACATATCAACAAATAAAAACGTGAATAACACTATTAACATATCTAAACTAAATACTTGAGAAAAATCAAATTTGAAGAAAATTGGCTCTAATGATGGAGGTAAACTTACAAAGCTAAAATTCTCAGGAATCACAGTTACACCAGCAATTAAACCTATTATAGTTGATGCTAAAATTCCAATTAAAATGGCTCCTTTTATTTTTTTTGTTAATAAAACACCTATTATTAATACACCTGCCATACCTACTAAAACTTCAGGATTTTTCATGCTTCCTAAAGTTACTAGTGTTGCTGGATTATCAACTATTAATCCAGTTCCTTTTAAACCTATAAAAGCAATAAACAGACCTATTCCAACGGAAACTGCATGTTTTAAATTTAAAGGTATTGAATTTACTATAAGTTCACGAATATTAAACGCCGTTAAAATAATAAAGATGATTCCTTCAAGAAAAACAGCTGTTAATGCAAATTCCCAAGAATAGCCCATTCCTAAAACTACTGTAAATGCAAAAAAGGCATTTAAACCCATACCTGGAGCAAGTGCAAATGGTAATTTTGCATATAACGCCATAATTAATGTGGCAATAACTGCCGATAATGCTGTTGCTGTAAAAACGGCATCTTTATCCATTCCTGCCGCACTTAAAATACTTGGATTAACTGCCAAAATATATACCATAGTCATAAAAGTGGTAATTCCTGCAATTATTTCCGTTTTTAAGGTTGATTTATTTTCTGTTATTTTAAAAAACTTGTCTAACATAATTTATTTTTTAAATATTCCACTTAATTCCTAATGTTGGTCTTCCTTTTATAGCGTCATTTCCACCCGCAAAATTTGATGAAATTTCTAACTCTCCACCTACAGAAAAAGTTTTATTTAAATGATACCATATTTGTGGTTCAGACAAAAACACGGTTAAGTCTTTCGCTCCTTTATAATTTTGAGTCCACAAATCAGCAAAACCAGTAAATGTTAATTTATTTTCAATTAAATTAACATACCAAGTTCCAGTAACTTGAAAGTTTCCTTTTTCAGCTCCAGTAAAAGCTTTATACCCCGCATATGTTGAAAATCCCCATTTAGCATTTCCTTTTCCATAATTAGCTCCAAAAATCCAAGCTTCGTCAATTGTATAACCACCTGTAGAATTTCCCGCTTTAAATGTTCCCAAACCTGCATTATATTCAACATGTAAACCAACTGGCATTTTTTCTGTTTTTAATACTCTTGCAATTTCATAATATGAACCACTTACACCTGTTGAAGCATCATAATCAAAATCAATAAAGGTAAAAGTATTACCATATTTGTCTATTTTAAACATTTCAAAAGTAGTTGTGAAATGGCCTCTTTCAAAATCTCTATGCAATTGAAAGTTTTGTGCTGTAACAGAAACTGTTACAAAAATTGTAATAAGGGTGATTAGTTTTTTCATTGTGTTTGTTTGTTAATTGTTATAAAAAAATTAAGGACAAAAATACTACAATAAACACTAAATAGTCCTATTCATTTTTTTCAATTATTAACACGTAATTAACTATTTAAAATGAAAATAAATAACGTAAATGTTAAAACCTTAATTTTAATTAATATAAATTGAAATATTCCTATAAAAACTAAATTACCTCTAACCTATTTTACTCATTTCATTCGTAAAATAATATTATAATTATTTTACGAATTATTTATAATTTATAAGAAAAAAGAAGACAATTAAGTTGATTTACACATACTTATGTTGTAAATTTATTGTAACTAAATTATTTAACTATGAAACGGACAAGGCTATTATCTCGCCTTTGGGAGTTTCAGAATAAGTATGGTTACATCCCTGACAATGCTATTTCAGAAATTGCTCAAAAATTAAGAGTATCAAAAATTGAAATTGAAGGAGTTATCTCTTTTTATCATTTCTTCCACAGAAAACCAACTGGTAAATATATTGTTTACCTTAATAACAGCATTATTTCAGAATTAAATGGATTTAAGGATATAAAAGCTGCTTTTGAAAAAGAAACGGGTTGCACTTTTAATAGTTACGACAACAATCCACTGTTTTCATTATTCGAAACATCTTGTATTGGACTTAGCGATCAAGAACCAGCAGCACTTATAAATTTTCATGCATTTACTCATTTAACTCCTGAAAAAGTTAAATCAATTATTGAAAAGCTAAAAAATTATGTAAAATTAGATTCCATTGCAAATAATCCAGTTTGTAAAATTCAATATACACCTTCTGAAAATAAAACAATTTTCTTCAGAAATTACATCTTAGGTAACTCATTAAAAAAAATAAAACCTAACACCCAAAATAAACTTTTAGCACAAATTGAAAAAGCTGAGTTAAAAGGAAGAGGTGGTGCATTCTTTTCAACCGCAGCAAAATGGAATGCTTGTAAAACTTCAAATAGTACAAAAAAATACATAATTTGTAATGCTGATGAAGGTGAACCAGGTACTTTTAAAGATAAAGCATTACTAACTAATTATCCTGGTTTAGTAATTGAAGGTATGATTTTAGCAGCCTATATTACAGGTGCCAAAACTGGATATATTTATTTAAGGACCGAATATAAATATTTACTAAAAAAACTAAAAAATACTTTAATGGAATTTGAAGAAAAAGGGTTTTTAGGTAAAAATATACAAGGCATTGATAATTTTAATTTTAAAATAAAAATTGAATTAGGTGCAGGAGCATATGTTTGCGGAGCCGAAACTGCTTTAATAGAATCTTTAGAAGGTTTTAGAGGAGAACCAAGGATTCGGAAACATTTCCCTACAGAAAATGGATATTTAGGCTATTCCACTATTGTAAATAATGTAGAAACCTTTGCTATGGCTTCTAGAATTATTGAATTAGGTGCTAACTTTATAAATACTATAGGAACAAAACAAAGTAAAGGAACCAAAATAATTAGCCTAGCTGGCGATATTGCAAAACCGGGAATTTATGAAATTGAATGGGGAATGTCTGTACAAGAAATACTTCATTTAAGCCAAGCAACAGCACCACATTTTGTGCAAATTAGTGGACCTTCTGGAGAATGTATTAATGAAACCGAATTTCATAGAAAAATATGTGAGGAAGATTTAGTTTGTGGTGGCTCCATAATGGTTTTTAATAAATTTAGAAGCATTATTCAAATATTAGAAAACTTTAGTAAATTCTTTAAAATTGAATCTTGTGGCGCATGTACCCCTTGCCGTGCAGGAAATCAAATTTTATATGAAAAAATCCTAAAAATTAAACGAGGAATATGCACTTCAAAAGATTTAGAAGAGATAAAAGAATGGGGTAAAATTATGCAAAGCTCAAGCCGTTGTGGTTTAGGACAATATGCAGCAAACACCTTAATAATGGCCATTGATAAATTTAATGATTATTTTAGTTTAAAAGTAGCTTCGTGCACAGATAACTGTAATGTAGAATTTGATATGCAAAATGCAGTTTATGATTACGATCTTATAATAAACACTCAAATTAACGATGTTAATTAAATTATAATAAATGCAATATTTAGCATATAATAAATATTAATTTTATCATAAACATATTTTAATACGCCATTATTTACTTTTATATCAATTTAATATGTAGCATTTCGTATCTAACTACTAGGTATAAAATAATAAAATAATGATTTTGTTGTATAATTTTCAATAGTCTACTACTGTCTATTTAAATAACTGTAAAAAGAGTTTTCAACATTAAAAATCAACACTTTAAATATGAATAATCCGTAACTTTAAGTACCAAAAAGTACAATACAACTTCATATGGAAAGAATACATTTATTAAATAAACTTTGGGAGTACCAGCATCAGTTTGGTTACATTTCAAAAAAAGCAATTTCAGAAATTTCTATTTTATTAAATGTTTCTGCAATTGAAATTGAAAGTGTAATTTCATTTTATCATTTTTTTCAAAAAAATCCAACAGGAAAACATACCATTTATTTAAGTAACAATATTATTTCTGAATTAAAAGGATTTGCTGAAGTTAAAACTGCTTTTGAAAAAGAAACTGGTTGTACATTTAATGAACTCGGAAACGAAGAATTTTCTTTGTTTGAAACATCATGTATCGGTTTAAATGATCAAAGTCCAGCTGCACTTATAAATTTTCAACCTTTTGCAGATTTAACTCCAAAAAAAGTATCGTTAATAATTCAAAAAATACGAAATGGCGAAAATGTAATAAATTTTGCAAGTAAAGTGAAAAGTAAAATACATTTTATTCCTACAAATAATAAAGCTGTTATTTTTAAACCTTATGAAATAGGAACAAGTATTAAAGAAGGCTTAAAATATACACCTCAACAAATAATAGATAAAATTTCTAAATCTAAACTATTGGGCTGTGGTGGCGCTTTTTTTGAAGTAGGCTACAAATGGCAATCCTGCAAAAACAATGAAGCCGATGCAAAATATATTATTTGCAATGCAGACGAAGGAGAACCCGGAACATTTAAAGATAGAGCTTTGCTTCAACACCTTCCTGGTTTAGTTATTGAAGGCATGATTTTAGCAGGTTATGCAACCGGAGCAAGAGAAGGTATTTTCTATTTAAGAGCCGAATATCAATTTTTATTAAAAGAATTGGAACAACAAATTAAACAGTTTCATGATAAAAATTTATTGGGAAAAAACATTCAAGAAATTGAAGGTTTTAATTTTGAAATAAGAATTCAATTAGGTGGAGGATCTTATGTTTGCGGCGCCGCATCTGCATTAATTGAATCTTTAGAAGGTCGCAGAGGAGAACCACCCGTTAGAACTTGGTCTGCGACAAAATACGGCTTTAAAAACAAACCTACAGTAGTAAACAACGTAGAAACATTAGCTTACGCATCCAGAATTATTGAATTAGGTGAAGATTTCTTTTTAACTATTGGAACACCAAAATCACCGGGAACAAAATTAATTAGTATATCAGGCGATGTTGCAAAACCAGGTATTTATGAAATTGAATATGGAACCACAATTGGAGATTTATTAAGTATTGAAATGAGCCAAGCAACATCTCCTTATCTAGTACAAGTTAGTGGGCCATCTGGAGAATGTTTAAATACTACCGAATTCAATCGTAAAATTTGTAAAGAAGATATTTTGTGTGGCGGTTCATTTATGGTATTTAATAGAAACCGAGACATATTGCAGATTTTAAGAAATTTTATGGAATTTTTTAAAGAAGAATCTT
This sequence comes from Lutibacter sp., assembly GCF_016342705.1. Taxonomy (GTDB): domain Bacteria; phylum Bacteroidota; class Bacteroidia; order Flavobacteriales; family Flavobacteriaceae; genus Lutibacter. The sequence continues at coordinate 45,283 of NZ_JAEINV010000018.1, forward strand.
GCGGTGTTTGTACACCTTGTAGAGCTGGTAATTTTATTTTAACAGAAAAAGTAAAGAAAATTCAACGCGGCTTATGTACACAAGAAGATTTAGATGAAATTCAACAATGGGGAAACATAATTAAACTTTCAAGCAGATGCGGATTAGGAAAGGCATCTCCAAATGCTTTAATAATGGCAACTGAAAAGTTTAAAGATTATTTTAATGTAAAAATAGCGCCAAACAATGGAAACCAAAATGTAGAATTTGATATGGAAAATGCTATTTATGAATTTGATAGTTTAATAAAAGACACACAACTTTAGCAAAAATATTAAAAATGGAAAACATAACCTTTAAATTAGATGGAAGAATTTGCACCGCCGAAAAAGGCTTAAATTTAATTGAAGCTGCAAAACAAAATGGTATCTTTATTCCAACTTTATGCCATTTTAAACACTTAAATCCATTAGGAAGTTGCAGAGTTTGCACTGTCAACTTAAATGGCCGTTCAGTTGCTGGATGTACCATTCAAGTTCAAGAAGGAATGGATATTGAAGTAAATACTATAGAATTACTTGATACCCGAAAAGCCATTTTAGAAATGATGTTTGTTGAAGGAAATCACTTTTGTCCTTCCTGTGAAAAAAGTGGTGATTGTCAAATGCAAAATTTAGGATACGAAACAGGTATCAGATTTACACGTTTTCCTCACCTATTTGTTGACAGACTGGTAGATGCACGTCCAGAACGCATTGTCATCAACCAAAATAGGTGCATTAAATGTAAACGCTGTATTGAAGAAGTAAAAACGGCAGATGGCTATAATGTATTTAGTTTTACCGAAAGAGGTAACAGCACTAAAGTTTCTATAGATTATAAGCAAGAAGCTAAATTATCTGAAATTGAAGCTGAACGTGCAATGCAAATTTGCCCAACAGGTTCTATTTTGGTAAAAGGAAAAACATTCAGTAAACCATTTGGCGATCGTCAATTTGATTTAGGTCCTGAAGGCAAATTATTTTCCTTAGATAAAATTAAAAAACATAGAACTAAAAATAAGAAAAAACGAATTGCAACCACCTCATTGGCAGGTTGTTTTGGCTGCCACATGTCTATGTTAGATATAGATTTAGGCTTATTAGATTTATTAGAAGTTGTTGAATTTAACAAATCTCCATTAACTGATCTAAAAAACTTTACAGAACATTGTGATATTGGTTTAATTGAAGGTGGTTGTTGTAACACAAATAATATTGAAGTTTTAAGAGAGTTCCGTAAACATTGTGATATTTTAGTTTCAGTAGGAGAATGTGCAATTTGGGGCGGATTACCAGCTATAAGAAATACTTTTCCACTTGAAGAATGCTTAAGAGAAGCTTATTTAGAATCTATGACAAGTGAAGAAGGAGCTACAATTATCCCTAATCACGAAGACATTCCTAAAATATTAAACAAAGTATATTCTAACCACGAAGTGGTAAAAATAGATTATCACATTCCAGGTTGCCCACCAAATGCCAATCATATTTGGAATGTTGTAAAACATATTTTATTTGAAGAAGAATATTCCATCGCATATCCTGAATTTAAATATGACTAAACCTTAAAAATTTAAAAATGAGTACAAAAAAAATAGTTATAGAACCAGTAACCAGAGTTGAAGGTCATGGAAAAGTAACCATTAAAATAAATGAAAATGGTAAAGTTGAAGACGCTTTTTTACATATTGTAGAATTTAGAGGTTTCGAAAAATTTATACAAGGTCATCCCTATTGGGAAGCACCAGTTTTAGTGCAACGTTTGTGTGGTATCTGTCCTGTAAGTCATCATCTTGCAGCCGCAAAAGCAATTGATCAATTAGTTGGTGTTGATCCTGAAAACTTATCACCTACTGCTACAAAATTGCGTAAATTATTACATTACGGACAAGTATTTCAGTCTCATGCATTACACTTTTTCTACTTAGCTTCACCAGATATTTTATTTGGTATCAACGCTCCTGCTGAAAAAAGAAATATTGTTGCCGTTGCAGCAGAAAATAGAGAATTGGCAAAAAAAGGAATTTTAATGCGAAAATTTGGTCAAGAAATAATTAAAGCGCTGGCAGGCAAAAAAATTCACGGAATATTAGCTGTGCCTGGTGGAGTTCATAAAACATTTACCAAACAAGAACGTCAATATTTTTTAGATGGAATTCAAATTCCAACAATTGATACTATGATTCAATGGTCAAAAGAAATAATCGACTTTATGAAAAATTATCACACCGAAAATGCTAAATGGATTGATCATTTTGCCGCGTATCCATCAAATCATTTAGGCTTGGTTGATAAAGAAACAGGGGCTTTAGAATTATACGATGGAAGATTACGTTCTGTTGATTTTGAAGGAAAAGAACTTCTAAATATTGAAGATATTGAATATCGCTACCACTTTAAAGAAGCTGTAGAGCCTTGGTCATATTTAAAATTTCCTTATATGACAAAATACGGAAGAGAAAATGGATGGAACAGAGTTGGTCCGTTAGCGCGTTTAAATACTGCTTCACATATTACAACCCCTTTTGCAGAAATTGAACGACAAATATTTAAGGCATACACAAAAAACAAACCTAACAATATGACCATGCACACACATTGGGCACGTTTAATAGAAATGCTACATTGTGCAGAATTAATGAAGGAATTATTACATGATGATGCGTTAATGGGAACCGATTTAGTTAGAAAAGGAACGCCGAGAAATAAAGGAATTGGTATTATTGAAGCGCCAAGAGGAACCTTAATTCACGAATATCATACTGATGATAAAGGCTTAATCACAAAATGTAATTTAATAGTATCTACTACGCATAATAATGAAGCAATGAACCGAGGCGTTAGAGTTGTTGCTCAGGAAGTTTTAAATGATAAACCTGAGATTACTGAACCTATGCTAAATCAAATTGAAATGGCAATTAGAGCCTACGATCCTTGTTTAAGTTGCGCAACACATGCATTAGGTGAAATGCCTTTAATTGTTCAAATAGAAGACATCCAAGGAAATTTAATAGATGAAAAAATTAGATAAAACACTTATAATAGGTATTGGAAATAACACTCGCCAAGACGATGGTCTTGGTTGGTGTTTTTTAGATAAATTAATGGAAGATGGCTATAATGAAGATCATTTATTATACAAATATCAATTAATGGTGGAAGATGCCGAATTAATTAGCGAGTATGATACTGTTATTTTTGTTGACGCAAATAAAACTACAAATAACAATGGATTTGCTATTGAACAAATTTATCCTGCGGAAAAAGTAGCCTTTTCTACCCACTCGGTTCCTCCAAACCAAATATTAAATTTGTGTGAAACAATTTATGATAAAAAGCCAAAAGCCTATGTAATTAAAATTGATGGCTACAGTTGGAATTTTACTATTAGTTTAACAAATAAAGCTACAGAAAATTTAAATAATTCTTTGTCCCATTTTAAATCGTTTATATTTTAAATTTTATTAATTTTAATATTCAATTAAATTTAGTAATGCAACCAGAATTTACTCCTAAATTATTTTCATTAATAAAACAGGGAATTTCAAAAAAAACAATTTCAACAGATATTGTAGCCGGTATTATTGTTGGTATTGTAGCGCTTCCACTCTCAATAGCATTTGCAATTGCTTCAGGTGTTTCACCAGAAAAAGGAATAATAACTGCCATTATTGCAGGTATTTTAATTTCTGCATTTGGAGGAAGTAGAGTTCAAATTGGCGGTCCAACAGGTGCTTTTATTGTAATAGTTTACGGTATTGTTCAAAAATTTGGTATTGATGGGTTAACCATAGCAACTTTTATGGCGGGAGTTATTATTATTGGAATGGGAATTTTAAAACTCGGAAATTTATTAAAATTTATACCTTATTCATTGGTTGTTGGTTTTACCAGTGGAATTGCAATTATTATTTTTTCCTCTCAATTAAATGCTTTTTTTGGCCTTGGTATTGAAAAAGTTCCGGCAGATTTTATTGATAAGTGGATTGTTTACTTCAATAATTTTAGCAAAATTAACTGGTATTCCTTTTTAATAGCAATTGGAACTGTTTTAATCATTTTAATCTTTCAAAAAATAAGTAAAAAAATTCCAGGTTCTATAATTGCAATTTTAATAGCTACAATTTCAGTTGTTTATTTTAAATTACCTGTAGAAACTATTGAAAGTAATTTTGGAAATATTTCAGGAAGCTTTTCTGCTCCATCACTTCCAAATTTTAATTACGAAACTATAAAATCATTAATTCAACCTGCATTTGCAATTGCCATTTTAGGAAGTATAGAATCATTACTTTCTGCAGTTGTTTCAGATTCTATGATTGGAGGAAAACATAGATCAAATATTGAGTTAATTGCACAAGGTTTTGCAAATATTGTATCGTCATTATTTGGTGGAATTCCTGCAACTGGCGCCATAGCAAGAACCGCAACAAATGTAAAAAATGGAGGAAGAACTCCAATTGCTGGAATAATTCACGGATTAGTTTTATTAGCTATCATGCTATTATTTGCTCCATACGCAAAACTAATTCCTTTATCTTGTTTAGCTGGAATTTTAGTAATTGTTGCCTATCATATGAGTGAATGGCGACAATTTATTTCTATTTTAAAAGGGCACAGAATGGATATCATTATTTTGCTAACAACCTTCTTTTTAACTGTTGTTTTTGATTTAATTATTGCCATTGAAATAGGAATTATCCTATCAAGTTTTATGTTTATGAAAAGAATGAGCGAATCTGTTCATATTCAAAATATTACTTCTGAAAACAAATTAAAAGAACAACTTTTTGAGCAGGAAATACATGATTTACCTAAAGGAGTTCAACTGTTTGAAATTAATGGACCATTATTTTTTGGAGCTGCGCGTCAATTTCAAGAAACTTTAACCAGTTTTAATAACGATTGTAAAGTGGTAATTCTCAGAATGCGCTACATTCCAATGATTGACGCAACTGGGTTTCAAAGTTTAAAAGAGATTATTAAAACTTTTAATAACAGTGGAATTTTAATCATTTTATCTGGAATTAGCCCAGAATTAAGAAGTGGTTTTAGAAAAAATGGTATTTATGAAATAATTGACAGAAAATACATTGTTAGTAATATTACTATGGCTGTTTCTAGAGCTAAAACTTATTTAGAAACCTAATTTCCAAAAGCGGTTAACACCAATTTTCTAGCACCACCAAAATCTCGATGCTCGCACAAATAAATTCCTTGCCAAATTCCTATATTCAATTTTCCATTTGAAATTGGAATATGCAATGAATTACCTAAAATAGAAGCTTTAATATGAGCAGGCATATCATCTGGTCCTTCATACGTATGAATATAATAGGGCATATTTTCAGGAACTATTTTATTAAAATGACTTTCAAAATCGGTTCTTACACTGGCATCAGCATTTTCATTAATTGTTAAACTTGCTGAAGTATGTTTAATAAAAACCTGTAATTGACCAATAGTTATTTCCTTTAATTCTGGAAAGGCAGCAATAATTTCATTTGTAATTAAATGAAAACCTCTTTTTTTAGGTGAAATTTGTATTTCCTTTTGATAAAATTTCATGGGATTTAAATTAATTTACTTTGCCAACAATTTCATCAGCGATTGATAAACAGGCAGTTGCAGCCGGCGAAGGTGCATTTAACACATGAATATTATTATTGTGATGTATAATTTTAAAATCATCTACCATATTTCCATCAAAATCTATGGCTTGTGCTCTTACACCAGATCTTGCGGTTTGCACTTCATTAACAGTAATAGATGGCATCATTTTTTGAAGTTCTTTCACAAACAATCGTTTAGAAAAAGCCCTTTTATATTCATCAATTCCTTTACGCCAATGTTTGCCAAATAATTTCCAGGTTCCTTTAAACGTAAGTGCTTCAAAAGTATCTTTAAAACTAAAACTTGTTCTGTTATAACCTTCGCGTTTAAAAGTAAAAACGGCGTTTGGACCACATTCTATACTTCCATCCACCATTCTGGTAAAATGAACTCCGAGAAAAGGAAATTTTGGATCTGGTACTGGATATACTAAGTTTTTAATTTTATGAGCTGCTGCTGGTTTTAACTCAAAATAATCGCCTCTAAAACCAACAATATGAATGTCTAGTTTTGCATTGTCTTTTTCTGCAATTCTATCGGACTGTAAACCTGCGCAAAAAATAACTTTAGCAGCTTCAAAAGTTTCTGAATTTGTTTCTAAAATGGTTTTATCTTTTAAAGAAGATATCTTTTTAACTTCACAAGAACTAATTAATCCACTTTCAGAATTTATCGTATTAATTTGTTGTACAAAAGCTTTACAAACACCCACGTAATCTATAATTCCTGCGGTTGGAACCCAAATGGCTTTTAAACCAACAATAAAAGGTTCTTTTTCTATAATTTCTTCTGAAGATAAATATTGAATTCCTTCCGTTCCGTTTTCAATTCCTCGGTTAAAAATACCTTCTAAAATTGGTAATTCTTCATTTTTAGTAGCTACAATTATTTTCCCACAAACATCAACTTTTACATTATTTTCAACAGCAAAATTCACCAACTGCTTCCCTCCTTTTTTTGAATTTAATGCTTTATAGGAACCTGGTTTATAGTAAATTCCGGAATGAATTACACCTGAATTTCTACCTGTTTGATGCATTCCTACTTCAGACTCTTTTTCTAAAACAGCAATAGATTTATTTGGGAATTTTAATTGCAATTTATAGGCGGTTGCCAACCCAACAATTCCGCCTCCAACAATAATAAAATCAAATTTATTGGACATATTTTGTTTTTCCAACAAAGGTCAGCAAAACAAAAGAAATTAAAAAGAAAATAGCTAAAAACAATACACTCCATTGCATTGAACCTGTAAGGGAAACTAACAATCCAAAAACTAGCATCCCAAACACTATGGCTATTTTTTCAGTAACATCATAAAAGCTAAAATAAGTTGCGTGGTCTTTTGTTTCAGGTAATAATTTTGAATATGTAGAACGTGAAAGTGACTGAATTGCGCCCATTACTAATCCAATAAGAGCTCCTATTCCATAAAAATAATAATGAACATCCTCATTAGATTTATCCAACATAAAAGCTGTAGCACACACTATTGCCCAAATAAAAACAGTGATTTTTAATGATGAAATATTTCCAATTCTATTAGACAATCGAGAAAATAAAAATGCCCCAGCAATTCCAACTATTTGTACAATTAAAATTACTGCAATTAAATCTAACGTAGGTAAACCAAGCTCTTTACTGCCAAAAATTCCAGCCATTAAAATAATTGTTTGAACACCAACACTGTACATGAAAAATGCAGATAAAAAGAATTTTAATTCAAGGTGATTTTTTAATTCTAAAGCCACTATCTTTAATTCGTGTAAACCTTTCCAAATAAAATCTTTTTCAGGTTTTCTGTTATAAATATTATTTGGTAATTTACTATATGTAATTTGCGCAAAACCAAACCACCAAACACCAACAATTAAAAAGGTAATTCTTGATGCAACTCCAGCGTCAGGAATTCCAAATAGTGCTGGTTTATTTATCATAACCAAACTAAAAAGCAATAAAATAATAGAACCAATATAGCCGAAAATAAATCCCTTTGCGCTAACTTTATCTTGCTGTTCTGGATGTGCAACTTCGGGTAAATATGCATTGTAAAAAACAATACTTCCCCAAAAACCAATACTGGCTAATATTGTAAAAACAATTCCTATCCAAAGTGTTTCTTCACCTTTAAAAAAATACAAACTCATTACAGATAAAGAGCCTAATAAACAAAAAGCCTTTAAAAATTTTAATTTATTACCCGTATAATCTGCAATACCTGATAAAATTGGAGAAATAAAAGCCACAATAAGAAATGAAAAAGCTAATGTATAATCATACAATGTTGTTGGATTCCATTGTGTTCCTAAAAAATTAATTTTCCCTTCAATATTTGAGAAAGATTCTGTTAAACTACTATAATAAATTGGAAAAACTGCTGTACTAATAACTAATGAATATACCGAATTTGCCCAATCATAAAAGGCCCATGCGTTTATTAACTTCTTATCTCCTTTTTTTAACATATTCTAAAAAATAAAAAACCGTTCTAATTTATTTTAGAACGGTTTACAATATACTATAATTATTTTTTAATGCTATTAACTTTTTGTAGGTGCAACATTATATTTTTTTGCCAATTCAATAGCTGTTGGTAAATATGCTTTTAAATCTTGAATTCTAGTTTCATTGGATGGATGTGTACTCATAAACTCTGGTGGCGCACTAGACGCATCTGCACGCTGACTCATTCTAATCCAAACATTTATAGCTTCTTCTGGTTTATAACCAGCCATAATCATAAACACCATTCCTAATTTATCAGCTTCTGTTTCATGACTTCTACTAAATGGTAAAGCTATTCCATATTGAGCTCCTAAACCAAAAGCTGTATTCCAAATTTGTTGTGTTTTTGGGTCTTTATTAGCAGTTCCAAGCGCAACTGCTGTGCCACCTAATTGTAATAAAGTACCTGTAGACATTCTTTCTTGCCCATGTTTTGCAAAAGCATGCGCAACTTCGTGCCCCATAACCGCAGCAATTCCATCTGTATTTGCACACATTGGTAAAATACCTGTATAAAAAACCACCTTTCCTCCTGGCATACACCAAGCGTTAATAGTTGGATCATCAATTAAATTAAATTCCCAACGGTAACTATCTGCTTCTGCCACCATTCCATTTGCCCTCATAAATTTATCAACAGCTTTTGAAATGTTTAAACCAACTGTTTGTATTTCAGCGGTCTGTTTTTTGTCTGTAGAAATTTTGTTCTCTTTCAAAAATCCTTCATATTGAGCAAAACTTGCCGGCAATACTTCTGCATCAGTCACAAAATTAATCCTTTTTCTTCCAGTAATGGGCACTGTACTACAACTCACAATAAATAAAAACACAAGTGACAGTGAAATAAATTTTTTCATTTTTCAGTTTTTTTAATTTCTAGTTAATCTTTAAAAATACAAATTCTATATTTACAAACAAAATTAAACAATTAAATGAATAAAATTGAATCTGATAAAAGTAAGCCTTCAAATAATGTTCCAAAAATTCCAAAATCTATTTTATATACAGGAAAAATATTGCAATTTTTTTCTATTACGCTTGCTACCAAATTTGCCGTAAAATTATTTAGAACTCCCATTAGATACAAAACTCCTGAGCGTGAAAAAATGATGGCAAAAAGTGCTCAAAAGGAACTTATTAAAATTCCTGAACTAAATAAAGAAGTGATGGTATATAGCTATGGATATTCTAAAAGAAAAGTGCTTTTGGTTCACGGATGGTCTGGTAGAGGAACTCAATTATATAAAATTGCCGATAAATTATTAGAAAATGGATTTATGACTATAAGTTTTGATGCGCCTGCCCACGGAAAATCTTCTGGCAAAACTACTATGATGACAGAATTTATTGCAACATCAAAATATTTGGAAGAAAAATATGGTCCTTTTGAAATTGCAATCGGACATTCTTTAGGTGGAATGTCAGTTTTAAATAGTGTAAAACGATTTTTAAAAGTTAAAAAAGCAATTATAATTGGTTCTGGTGATATTATTACTGATATAATGATTGGTTTTATTTCAAAATTAGAACTAAGTAGAAAGCTAGTTGATAAAATGAAATACTTTTTTCAGAAAAAATTTGGTGAAGACATTGATAATTATTCTGGGAGTGTTGCTGCACTCCAAGTTAAAATACCAACTTTAGTGATTCACGATACCGCAGATAAAGAGGTGCCTGTTGAATGTGCATATAATATTCGAAAAAATTTAGATTTTGGTGAAATATTAATTACCAATGGTTTAGGTCATACTCGAATTTTAAAGGATAATTTTGTTATAGAGCGAATTATAGATTTTATTCATAAAACCAATTAAAATAGTAAGTAATTTTAACTATTTACGTCTATTACAGAAATTTGTATTTATGAAGAAATTATATTTTATAGTATTTTTGATGTCATTATTATATTTTCAAGGAAATTCTCAAGTTAAAAATAACAAAACAATGGTTAAAAAAGTTACTAAAACTGAAGCTGAGTGGAAAAAAGAATTATCGCCACAACAATATTTTGTATTAAGACAAAAAGGAACTGATGCACCAAGTGAAAGTGGTTTAACTTCTCATTTTGAAAAAGGAACTTACCATTGTGCAGCATGTAATTTACAGCTATTTAAGTCTAACAGTAAATTTGAATCGCATTGTGGTTGGCCTTCTTTTGATGATGCCATAAAAGGCACTGTTGAATTTGTTTTGGATAAATCGCATGGAATGATTAGAACTGAAATTATTTGTGCTTCTTGTGGTGGTCATTTAGGACATGTTTTTAATGATGGTCCAAAAGAAACAACAGGACAACGCTATTGTGTGAATACTTCATCTATAAAATTTGTAAAAGCAACAAAATAATTTTTGTAATTTGGTATTTTAAAATAATCATAAATGACTAAAGCAAATCCAACAGCAACACTTTTAATTGATGATTATATTGAAAGTTTACCTACTTTTTCGAAAGAAATTTGTGAAACTATTCGATTCTTAATTCATAAAACTGAACAACAAATAATTGAAGATTGGAAGTGGAATAGGCCAATATTTATTAACCATAAAATGGTTTGTGGGTTTTCAGCACATAAAAATCACGTATCGCTTACTTTTTTTAATGGGGCAAATATGAGTGACCAATATCAATTATTTACAGGTGATTGTAGTGCTCAGCATACAAGAAATATTAAATTTGAAACTTCTTCAGAAATAAATAAAAAACAGCTACTAGATTATTTTAAGGAAGCCTTTTTGTTAGAAAATACCGTTAAACAAACAAAAACTAGTAAAAAAGTAGAAATTCCAGAATTACTTAAAAATGCTTTAGAAAAAAATAAATTAGCTAAAACTAATTTTGAAAATATGGCGTATACTTATAGAAAGGAATATGCACTTTATATTTTAGAAGCTAAAAGAGAAGCTACCAAACTGAGTAGACTTGAAAAAGTTATTTTTAATCTTGAAAAAAATATTAAAATGCACGAACAGTATAAATGTTAAAAAAGGTTGTTCTACAAAATTTGAATTTGCAAAAACACCCTTTTACTCAAAAATAAATTATTTTTTTATTTCTCTTCAACCAAAACAGGTTCTGGAATTACAATTTTATCGCTATACATTTGCCATAATTTAAAACCTCCCGCTAAGTTAAGAATAGTATCAATTTTATTTTGTTTCAATATTAATTCGGCTAAATAACCACGTAATCCTTTTTGGCAAAAAATAATAATTGGTTTATTCAATGTTTTTATAGCATCAATATTATTTCTAATTTCATCTAAAGGAAAATTTACAGCATTTGGAATGGTACCTTTTTCAAATTCAGCAACCGTTCTTACATCAATTAAGGTATAGTGACTTGTATTTTCATCTGTTAAAAAATCATCTAATTCCTCAACAGAAACCTGTACACTTCTATTATTTAATATATTCTCAGCTACAAAACTTGAAACAACAACTGGATCTTTTGCCGGTGAATATGGTGGTGCATATGCTAAATCTAATTGTGCCAAATCAGCAATTTTTAATTTCGCATAAATTGCAGTACTTAAAACATCTACTCTTTTATCAACTCCAACTTCACCAAATAATTCTGCTCCTAAAATTTGGTCAGTTTCGGCATGGTAATAAATTTCAGAAATTAAATCCTTTTGATCTGGATAATAACTTGGAGTTGAACCTGCAATAGTTAACACTGTTTTAAATGGAATTTCCAACTGGTTTAATGCTCTTGGATTTAAACCTGTACGTGCTAATGTATAATCAAATACTTTTACAATGGCCGTTTTATAAGCTCCTTTAAAATTGATATTTCCACCAACTGCATTTGCTCCTGCCGCTCTTCCCGCTTTGTTTGAATGCGTTCCTAATGGAAAATAATCGTACTCATTTGTTTGTAAATTTTTAATAGCCACATTATCTCCAGCTGCATACACATCTTTTATAGATGTTTCCATATGCTCATTTACTTTTAAAGCACCGTTTCCAATATGTTCTGCACCGTTTTCAATTAATAAATTGGTATTTGGCTTAATTCCAACACTTAAAATTACAAAATCAGTATTTATTGTTCTACCATCTTTTAATTTTACGGTAGAAATTTTCCAGTTTTCATCTAATTCAAATTCAGAAACTAAACCTGAAGTAATAACTTCTATACCTTTTTCTTTTAAAATTGTTTCTGCAAAATTTCCAAATTTTTGCTGCCACATATTTAAAATTTGGCTGTCACCTTCAATTAAAGTAACATTTTTACCTGCTTCTTTTAAATTTTCAGCAACTTCAACCCCAATAAGTCCAGCTCCAATAACTGTAACATGCTTTGAAGTAGCTGCTAAACCTTCAGTAGTAATTTTATCAAAATCAATCATACTTCTACAAGTAGACCAATTTGTTGCTTTTTCAATATTTTTGATAGGAGGAACAATTGATTTAGCTCCTGTTGCAAAAACTAATTTATCGTAACTATATTCACCTTTTGGAGAATAAACAATTTTATTTTGGGTATCAATTTTTACAATTTCCTCGTTTAATCTAACATCAATATTAAACCTATTTTGTAATAATTCTGGCTTTACAACAATTAAATTACTTCTATCTTCAATAACACCTGAAAACGCATATGGCATTCCGCAAGTGGCATAACTTATATGTGCGCCTTTTTCAAAGAGGATAATTTCTGCATTTTCATCTTCTCTTCTTGCTTTTGCTGCTGCTGATGGCCCTGCAGATAAACCACCAATTATAACTATTTTCGCCATTTCTTTATTTTTAAAATCTGAGCAAATTTCACATGTTTTTTTAAACAAGAGGGTAATAATTATCACTAAAACGTTATTGTAATAAAGAGCACATATTTTTATTTTTAAATTACAATTTCAATTCACATTTCCATAAAACAATTACGCAGTTTTTATTATATTTGTGAACTCTAAAAACGAAGCGAGAAACTATGTTTAATAATTTAAGTGATAAATTAGATAAGGCCTTTCATGTATTAAAAGGTCACGGAAAAATTACAGAAGTAAATGTTGCTGAAACTCTAAAAGAAGTTAGAAGAGCTTTATTAGATGCCGATGTTAACTTTAAAATAGCCAAAAATTTTACTACAACTGTTAAGGAAAAAGCTATTGGTCAGGACGTACTAACTACACTAAACCCTGGGCAATTAATGGTTAAACTTGTAAAAGATGAGTTAACTACTTTAATGGGTGGTGAAACCGTAGGTATAAATTTATCTGGTGCACCAACAGTAATTTTAATGTCTGGTTTACAAGGTTCTGGTAAAACTACTTTTTCTGGAAAATTAGCCAATTATTTAAAAACTAAAAAAACAAAACAAGTTTTACTAGTTGGTTGTGACGTATATCGTCCTGCGGCTATTAATCAGTTGAGAGTTGTTGGGGAGCAAGTTGGGGTTGAAGTTTATGCTGAAGAAGGAAATAAAAATCCGGTTGAAATTTCATTAAACGCCATAAAACACGCAAAAGCAACAGGTAAAAATGTTGTTATTATAGATACTGCTGGTCGTTTAGCTGTTGATGAAGAAATGATGAATGAAATTTCTAATATTCACAAAGCCGTAAATCCACAAGAAACATTGTTTGTTGTAGATTCTATGACAGGGCAAGACGCTGTTAATACAGCAAAAGCTTTTAATGATATTTTAAATTTTGATGGAGTAATTCTAACAAAATTAGATGGTGATACACGCGGTGGAGCAGCATTATCAATAAAATCTGTTGTAAATAAACCTATTAAATTTATTGGTACTGGTGAAAAAATGGAGGCTATTGATGTTTTCCATCCAGACCGTATGGCTGATAGAATTTTGGGAATGGGTGACGTTGTTTCGTTAGTAGAACGCGCACAAGAACAATATGATGAAGAAGAAGCTCGTAAAATTCAAAAGAAAATTGCAAAAGATCAATTTGGTTTTGATGATTTCTTGAAACAAATTCAACAAATCAAAAAAATGGGTAACATGAAAGATTTGATGGGAATGATTCCTGGAGCTGGAAAAATGATGAAAGATGTAGATATTGATGATGACGCATTTAAAGGAATTGAAGCTATCATACATTCTATGACTCCTGGGGAAAGAACAGAACCAAGAACTATTGATGCAAGCAGAAAGAAAAGAATAGCAAAAGGATCTGGAACTACAATTCAAGATGTAAATCAACTGTTAAAGCAATTTACTCAAATGAGTAAAATGATGAAAATGATGCAAGGTGGCGGTGGAAGGCAAATGATGCAGATGATGAAAGGAATGGGAAGATAATATTAATAAGGTAAACAGTTTTGTTTGCCTTTTTTTATAAAAAATACATAAAATGATTTTACTAGACGGAAAAAAAACATCCGCAGATTTAAAAGTTGAAATAGCTGCATCTGTAAAACAATTAAAAGAACAAGGTAAAAAAACGCCACATTTAGCTGCAATCTTGGTTGGAACAGATGGTGCTAGTATGACCTATGTAAATGCAAAAGTGAAAGCTTGTGAATTAGTTGGATTTAATTCTACATTAATAGATTTACCTGAAGAAACTTCTGAAACAAAGCTATTACAAGAAATTGAAAAATTAAATACAAACACAGATATAGATGGTTTTATAGTTCAATTACCATTACCGAAGCATATTGATGAACAAAAAGTTTTAATGGCAATAAGCCCAGATAAAGATGTTGATGGTTTTCATCCAACAAATGTTGGCAGGATGACATTAGATTTACCTTCTTTTTTACCAGCAACTCCTTATGGAATATTAGAATTATTAGAACGTTACAAAGTAGAAACTTCAGGAAAACATGTAGTTGTAATTGGAAGAAGTCATATTGTTGGGCGACCAATGAGTATTTTAATGAGTCAGAAACGTCCTGCTGGCGATGCTACAGTTACCGTTGCTCATAGCCGAACAAAAAACTTAAAAGAATTAACTTTACAAGCTGATATTATTGTAGCAGCATTAGGAATTCCTGAATTTTTAACTGGTGGTATGGTGAAAGATGGCGTTGTAATAATTGATGTTGGAATTACAAGAATTGAAGACACTAGTAAAAAAGCTGGTTATCGTTTAGCTGGTGATGTTCATTTTGAAAGTGTGAGTCCAAAATCTTCATTTATTACGCCAGTTCCAGGGGGAGTTGGACCAATGACTATTGCTATGCTTATGAAAAATACATTGTTGGCGTGTGAAAGAAAAGCTTAAAATTTAAACAAGGTTCCCTAAAAAACTTTTAGAATCGTCATTCTAAATTTAATTCAGAATCTCAACATACTGTTTTCAATCCAAATGAGAATCTGAAACAAGTTCAGGTTGACGAAATTAGACTTTTTATGTAACCTTTTTTTATGCTTCTCTATGTACTAAATCCATTGAAAATGCAGGTAAACAAACCGCTAAATATTCACATTCTTTATTAAAAGGGTTAGAATATTGCACACGAGCTCCTTTTTCAATTTTAATAGATTCTCCTGCTTTTAAAACAACTATTTCTCCATTAATATTAAATTGCTTTTTACCTTTAATTATGTATGTATATTCTTCAAATTCAGGAGTTTGAAAAGGCTCACTCCAATTTGGTGGAGCAATCATATGAGCAATACTTAATTCAGACTTTATACTTGCATTTCCAAAATGCTCTTCTATTAATTTTCCATCATTAGTTGGTACAACAAATGGTTTTTTTTGAATTGTATATTTTTTCATTTTAAATAATTATTTCTTCAAATTTATTGATAAAATTATGTTTTGTGAAATATAAATCTTAAAATAAAATTAACTTATCAGTTTAAAATCGTAAATTAGAGAAGGAATTCAACTGAATTTTTTACTCATATTTAAATACTCTAATTATGAAATTAACATTTTTAGGTGGAGCTGGAACAGTAACTGGATCAAAAATAGTATTAGAAGCCAATTATACTAAAATTATGATTGACTGTGGTTTGTTTCAAGGATTAAAAGATTTAAGA
Source organism: Lutibacter sp. (assembly GCF_016342705.1). GTDB lineage: Bacteria > Bacteroidota > Bacteroidia > Flavobacteriales > Flavobacteriaceae > Lutibacter. The sequence goes on from NZ_JAEINV010000018.1 coordinate 61,381, forward strand.
GAAAAAAACTGGGAAAAACTGCCAATAAATTTAGCTGAATTAGATTTTGTAATTCTAACCCACGCACATTTAGACCATTGCGGTTATTTACCTGTTTTGGTAAAAGAAGGTTTTAAAGGAAAAATTTATTGTACAAAACCAACCAAAGATTTAACAAAAATTATTTTATTAGATAGTGGTAAAATTCAAGAAGAAGATGCCAGAAGAGCCAATGAATATAATTATTCTAATCATAGCCCTGCAAAACCACTTTATACAGTTGATGATGCTAAAATAGCCGTTAGTAAAATTGAAACTATTGACTTTGACAATTGGTTTATTGTTAACGATTCCATTAAATTTAAATTTTTAAATAGCGGACATATTTTAGGAAGTGCAATTGCTATTGTAGAAATTGATGGAAAAACTGTTGTTTTTTCTGGAGATCTTGGTAGAAAAAAACCAATTCTTTTAGAACAGTATGAATATATTGAACAAGCAGATTATTTAGTTGTTGAGTCTACCTACGGAAATAGAATTCACGAAACAATGTCTATTGAAGATGAATTACTTGAATACATAACTAGAACATTTCTAAAAAAAGGAATTTTAGTGATACCATCATTTTCTGTTGAAAGAGCTCAGGAAATAATTTACTTATTAAGTAAATTAAAAAAACAAAAACTACTTCCAAACATTCCTATTTATTTGGATAGCCCAATGGGTGTTAATGCTACCGAAATTTATTTTAAGCATAAAAACAACCATAAACTAACCGATGAAGACATAAATGACATGTTATCTACAGTTCATTTGATAAGTGAGATAGAAGAATCTAAAGCAATAGTAAATGATACAAACCCAAAAATTGTAATTGCTGGAAGCGGCATGATTACTGGAGGAAGAGTACTTCATTATTTAGATAAACTAATTTCTGACAGTAAAAACAGTGTGCTCATTGTTGGTTTTCAAGCCGAAGGAACTAGAGGAAGATCCCTGCTAGCTGGAGATAAAGAAGTGAAGTTTTTTGGAGAATATCATCCAATTAAAGCAGATATCTTTAAAATAAATGCGTTTTCTGGTCATGCAGATCAAACCGAATTGTTAGATTGGCTTTCTCACTTTAAAAAACCACCAATTTTAACTTTTATAAATCACGGAGAACCACATCAAAGTCAAGCTTTTAGAACAAAAATAAAAACTGTTTTAAACTGGAATTGTACGGTTGCAAAGTTAAATAATGAATATTATATAGATTAAAATTAATCCAAACTAATTAAACCAAATAGTAAAATATTTAACCTTAGCATTATCTGGTATTTGTTCAACAGAAATTTCTTCTCTACTAAAACCATTTAATCCTAAATCTTTTTTATCAATAGATATTGTTGCATTTAATTCATCAATAAATAAGGTTGCAGAAGTTAAGGTAGATTCTACTTTATTAATTAAATAATGTTCGTTAATTTCTTTAAAGGTAGACTTTAATGATATTCCCTTTTCTGTTTTATAGTTTGAATTAAATATCTGTATACTTTTTATTGTAGAAGTTTCATCATTTAATTTTTCAGGTGAAATTTCTAATAATTTATCTCCATTTTTGGAGTATATTATGTATTCATCATCTTCATTTGAAAATAAATTTTCTCGACTATTTGCAACAGAATCAAATAATTTTGATACAATTGAATCATTTTTAAAAATTACTGATAAATCTTTAATTTGGGTTTCTTTAGTTATAACACCAACTTTCCCCTTTTCAATTGTAAAATTATTCTTTTTTGAACACTGAATACTTATTAAAGACACAAGAATAACTATAACTAAGAGCTTTTTATTAACTAACATTGATTGACTATATTTTTTAATTTCTTCTTTAAACGTATTTTTACACTAAATATTTAATAAAAATTTAAATTAAATTACACGTTTTAAAATTCCTAAAATTCCGCGAATAAAAGTAGCACTAGTTACAACTTTTAAAATAGGATTCATTCGTGTACTTCTGCTTCTTGTAGAAGTTGATGTAGATTTATTTGCCTCTTTTTTTCTTTCCTCTACTTCTTCTTTCTCATTTATTTTTTCAATTTTTTCAGTTAAAATTTCAAACGCACTTTCTCTATCAATAATCTCATTATATTTATAATATAAACGAGAATTTTTAATCAGATCGTTTAATTCTTTATCTGTTAGAATATCCATTCTACTCATTGGAGCTCTTAACATTGTACAAGCCAATGGCGTTGGAATCCCTTTTTCATTTAATGCTGAAACAAAAGCTTCTCCAATTCCCATTTTAGTCAAAACTTCATCAACATCATAATATTCAGAACTTGGATAATTTTCGGCAGCAAGCTTTATGGCTTTTCTATCTTTCGCAGTAAAAGCTCGCAATGCATGTTGCACTTTTAAACCTAATTGGCCTAATACATCATCTGGTACATCATTCGGGTTTTGAGTTACAAAAAATAATCCAATTCCTTTAGAACGAATTAGTTTAACAATACTTTCAATTTGAGATAATAAAGCTTTTGAAGCTTCTTTAAAAATAAGATGAGCTTCATCTATAAAAATAACTAACTCAGGTTTTCCACTATCTCCTTGTTCTGGAAAAGTTGCATAAATTTCCGCTAATAATTGCAACATGAATGTTGAAAACAGTTGTGGTCTATCTTGTATATCCGTTAATCTTAAAACAGAAATAATTCCTTTTCCTTCATCATCTTTCCTTACTAAATCTTGAACTTCAAATGAGCGTTCGCCAAAAAATAAATCGCCACCTTGTTGATCTAATTCAACAATTTTTCTTAAAATAGCTCCTGTACTAGCTGTAGAAATTAATCCATATTCACTCTGAATTTCTTCTTTGCCTTCTTCTGTAGCAAATTGTAATACTTTTCTGAAATCTTTTAAATCTAAAAGTGGTAATTTATTATCATCACAATACTTAAAAATAATAGAAACTATTCCACTTTGAGCTTCTGATAAATCTAAAATTCTAGATAATAAAACAGGTCCAAATTCAGAAACTGTAGCTCTTAATCTAACACCATCTTGTTCTGAAATTGTTAAAACTTCAACCGGGAATTTTTTTGCTTCAAAAGGCAAACCAATTGCAGCATGACGCTCATCAATTTTAGGATGCCCTACACTTGGTTGTGCTAAACCACTTAAATCTCCTTTAATATCCATTAACAGCGTAGGAATACCTTTTTCAGATAAATTTTCGGCCATAACTTGCAACGTTTTTGTTTTACCAGTTCCCGTTGCTCCTGCAATTAATCCGTGTCTATTCAATGTTTTTAATGGCACTTTAATAAATGCATCCTTAATAGTTTCACCATCTAACATTCCAGATCCTAAAACTATAAAATCACCTTTAGTTTGGTAACCATCATTTATTTGAGTAAAAAAAGCTTCCTTCCTATTCATTTGTAAATATTTTTGTTAAAAATAACATATAAATATCAAAATAAAAATTTCAACACATATTAAGTTGTAATTATTTATTATTGGGAGTTATATGTATATTTGCAGCATGATAAAAAACGAAATTCAACAACTTATAGATAAGGGAGAAATGCTTCCTTTAATGGAAGAATTTTATACCATCCAAGGAGAAGGGTTTTACACAGGTAAAGCTGCTTATTTTATAAGAATTGGCGGATGTGATGTTGGTTGTCATTGGTGTGATGTTAAAGAAAGTTGGAATGCTAAATTACACCCTCCTACAAGTACAGATATTATTGTAAAAAACGCAACCAAATTAGCTAATACAGTCGTTGTTACTGGTGGTGAACCTTTAATGTGGAGTTTAGAATACATTACAAAATCCTTACAAAATAATAATGTAAAAACTCATATTGAAACTTCCGGAGCGTATCCTTTAAGTGGATTTTGGGATTGGATTTGTTTATCTCCAAAAAAAACAAAATTACCTTTAGAACCAATCTATCTGAAAGCTCATGAGCTTAAAATGATAATTTATAATAAAAACGATTTTAAGTTTGCTGAAGAACAAGCTTCAAAAGTTGGTGAAAACTGTGAATTATTCTTACAACCCGAATGGAGTAATCGCGAAAAAATGACTCCTCTTATTGTTGATTATGTTATGAAAAATCCTAAATGGAAAATTTCATTACAAACTCACAAGTATTTAAATATCCCTTAAATCAAGTTTAGATTTAACAATACCATAAATAAGATCAAATTGTTCGGTTAATGTTAAATCAGAGTTGTCAATTTCAATTGCATCATCTGCTTTTACAAGTGGAGAATCTAATCTAGTCGAATCAACACGATCTCTATATTTAACATTTTTTAAAATTTCTTTATACGTAACTTTATCACCTTTTTTAATCAATTCATCAAACCTTCTTTTTGCTCTTTTATCAGCTGATGCATTCACGAAAAATTTTAATTCAGCATTTGGAAAAACCACGGTACCAATATCTCTTCCATCCATTACAACACCTTTATTTTTGCCCATTTCTTGTTGTTCTTCAACTAATCTTCTTCTAACTTCAGAAACTTCAGCTATTTTACTTACAAAATTTGATACTTCTAGAGTTCTTATTTTGTGTTCAACATTTACATTATTTAAAAATATTTCTGCAAAACCTAATGATTCATTAAAATGAAAGCTTAAGTTTATGTCGTTTAAATTATTTATCAGTTTATCTTTAAAAAAATAACCTTCATTAATAAATTCATGTTGCATGGCATAAAGCGTAACAGCCCTATACATTGCACCAGAATCTACATATACATAATGTAATTTAGCAGCCAATTCTTTAGCTATTGTACTTTTTCCTGTTGACGAAAATCCGTCTATCGCAATCGTTATTCTACTCAAAATTTTAATTTAAATTTACTAATAAACTAAATGTACTTGAATTTGCAGCTGGATGATACTTAGAAAATGCATAATTAAATTTTAATTTATTTAATTTAATCCCAAAACCAGCAGTAAAACCAGCAAAAGTTCTTTTATCCGTCAAAAATAATTCTTTTGATCTTCTAAAATTATAACCAAATCTTAAATTAAAACCCTTTTCCGGGAATAATTCAGCTCCCAAAGAAAAATGCCTTATCCCATTCTCTAACACTGAAATTTTCTCTTCACTTGTTTCACCGTCAATAGTAGTAGTTTCATTTGAAGGATTACTTTTAGCAATGTCCCAATTTTGAAGATTATCCAAAACAAAATGCCAAGTTATAGGAACGTTTTCCAATTTGTATGATGTCCCTAATGAAATTTCCAAAGGGAGATCTTCTCTAATTTCTTCATAAACTTTAATTTGATAACCCATATTTCTAACTACCAAAGTTACCACATAAGGTTTATGTTCATTATAATATAATAATCCAATGTCAGCACCCATTCCAAAAGATGAATAATTTTCTATAACTGAATTTATAAACTTAATATTTCCTCCTAAGTAAAAATCAGTATTCTTAAAATTATAGGAATAACCTATTGAAATTGAAAAATCGTATGCTTTAAAACTACCAGTTTCATTACCCTCCTCATCCGCACTAATAAAATCTCCATAATTTAAATAAGAAATATTTGAATGTATTGTACCAATGTTTCTATTAACCAAATACGCATATGAAGCAGAAACTAATGAAATATCAGCTAAGTAATTAATATAATTAATTGCTAACTGATTGTTCAATGTATGGCTAATAATTGAAGGATTCCAATTTGGTTGATTAATATCATCTAATAATGTTAAAGTTTTACCACCTAAAGAAGCTTGTCTAGCAGAACTCGTTAAATTCAAAAAATTATAGATACTCTCCCCTCCAACCTGAGAATAAATAGTTGAAGAAATTAAATATAAAAGTATCAAATTTTTTTTCATAATTGGAACTACAAATAAACTGATTTTTAAGGATAATTTAGCTAAAACGTCAATAAAAATTTAGGGGAAAGTTCAAAAAAAAACCTTCAACAAAAAAGTTGAAGGTTTTCAAAAGAAAG
>NZ_JAEINV010000004.1 GCF_016342705.1 Lutibacter sp.
TACATTGCCTAAACTTACATCATTAGTGGCTACTGGTACATAATCGATTGTAACTGCTACATTATTCGATACATTGCCATCATTATCCTCTATGTTATATAATACCGGTGTTGGATCATCATCAAACGTTGGTAGCGGTGTAAATGTAATTGCGCCTGTGGTTAAATTTACACTCCAAGTCCCTTCTCCTGGTACTACAAAACTTGTAACATCACCATGGCTATCTATTACTACACTGGTCGCCCCTATTGGTATCACCAAACTTACAGTAGTTGCATCTATCGATCCATCTGAATCACTATCATTCGAAACTACATTTACCGTTACTGCTGTATCTGGCGTATTAGCTGAACTTAAATCAGCTAACGCTACTGGTGCTATCGCTGTATATGTAATGGTTACTGTCGCCTGATTCGATACATTGCCATCATTATCACTTACCGTATAGAATATCGGTGTTGGATTTGAGGTAAAGCCTGTAATAGGAGTGAAAGTAATCGCGCCTGTACTGCTATTTATACTCCACGTTCCTTCACCTGAAACTACTAATGAAACGCCTGCACCTGCAGTGCCTACTATCTGCACAGTTGATGGTTCTAACGTTCCATCTGAATCATTATCATTATTCAATACAGCTACCGTTACTGCCGTGTTTGTTGTATTGCCCGTACTGCTATCATTTAGCGCTACTGGTGGTCCATTAACAATAATAGCTTCTGTCAAATCATCATTCACGATTGTTGGATCTGATTGATTTCCTCTAGCTGCTGTTGTTGAATTGGTGATTGTTTGTCCTGACGTTCCTGCATCAACTGTGGCTGTAATGTTTAAGGTTACAGAGTCTCCACTAGCCAAGGTGTTTGATGTGGTACTAAGAACAACATTATCTAAAGCAAATTTTGCTGGACCTGTACTATTTTCAGGAATATTTTGCCAAAAAGCAATTCTAATGGTTTGCCCACTATATGCTGAAAGATTAGCTGTAAAACTATTCCAAACATTATCATTCTCTGTATTTCCGCTAACTGCAGTTACTTGCCTTAAAACTTCCAATACATTATTACTTAAATCTCGCACTTGAACCTCATATATTCTATCAATAGAAGCTCCGAATGTTAAATCATAATCAATATTTTCATCCCAACTTAAAGTTGTTGTTCCTGAAACCGCAATGTCTTGATATAAAATAGCTTCTCCAGTATCTCCATCAAAACCGTTACCTGCAAGGAATCCACCCTCAGATGGTAATGCCTCAGAGAAATTACCTAATCCATTATTTGATGCATACACCCCGTAAGCAAGAAATGGATTTGGATTATCAATTGCTGTCCAACCTGTAAAATCTCCACTCTCAAAACTTCCATTAACTAATTCTGTCTCAATACCAACAGACCATAATCCTGAACCATGATTATATGCTCCAGCTGCGTCATCACTCACATAGGTTACACCCGCCGGTAATAAATCTGTTAAACTAATACCTGTGGCATCACTTGGTCCATTATTTGTAACTGTTACCGTATAAACAATGGTATCACCTTCATTAGGCGTAGCATTATCAACCGTTTTAGTCGTTACTAAATCTGTACTTGTTACGGTAATTGATGCATCTAAATCATTTCCAGCATTGGTTGGATCTGTTTCATTACCAATTGCAGCTGTTGTAGAATTTACAATTGCTGTTTGAGCTACAGTCCCTGCTACCGCAACCGTAGAATCTACTATCAATGTAGCTGAAGTATTATTATTAAGAGTACCAATATTCCAAATTCCAGTAACAGCGTCATAGGTATTTAAAGTACCACCATAAGCAACATGTGTACTATAATTAATACCAATAGGTAAAATATCTGTTAAACTAACTCCTGTAGCATTACTAGGACCATTATTTACAACAGTAATAACATAAGTAATCATATCTCCTAAGTTTGGATTACTTCTATCCACCGTTTTTGTAGTCACTAAATTTGAAATAGGCACCTCCAAAATAGTGGCATTATCCTGATCAATCTCTCCAGATGTGTAATTTCCATGAACTACACCATTTGGATCTCGTTGATCTGCATCTGTTACTTCTGCTATATTCGTATAATTTCCTGTCGCATTAATAGTTGCAACAACGGTAAGCGTTGCAACCGATGAATTTGTTAATGAGCCAACGGTCCATGCACCTGTTGTTTCATCATAAGTACCATTAGCTGTTGAAGCGCTTACAAAGCTATACCCACTAGGTAATTGATCTGTGACATCAATATTTGTAGCATCACTTGGACCATTATTAGTAACCGTAATAGTAAAGGTTACATTCTCTCCCACATTATAAGGTCCTGCACTTACTGTTTTCGTTAATTTTAATTCCGCAGTTTCAATAACTACAACAGTTACCGTACCCGTATCACAGTTTGTTGGATTTGCATCCTCACAAATAGTATAATTAATAAAATAGGTACCTGGTGTCGTATTTGGATCAACCGTTACTGATCCATCACTATTCACTGTTAAAGGTCCTGTTGGGACACTTGATAAGGTAACATCCGCAGGAGTTAAAACTAAATTATTTAATAAATCATTATTAAACACATTTGAACCAGACACAATTCCTCCTGTAGTTTCATTCACTGGGCTTGCACTATAATCGTCATCATTTGCACAAATAACATTATTTATAACAATATTAGGTGTTAAAGCAGATGTACATCCAGCACTATTAGTTACTGAAAAATTGTAAGTTCCAGAAGCTAAAGAAGGAACAATATATGAAGCGCCAGAACCGGCGTAAGAATCTGTGGAAGTACCACTTTGGTTAATTGTCCAATTTCCAGATGGTAAATTATTAAAATCTACACTTCCTAAAATAGAAGAACATAAACCTTGATTGGTTATGTAGGTAAAGTTTGGCCCAGAATTTACAGTAATATCAACATTAATTGGTGAACCTGTACAAGTTCCAATTGAAGGCGTTATCTTATATCTTACAGTAGCAGGTGAAGTTGTAGAATTAAAAAGTGTTTCTGAAATTGTAGTTCCAGACCCAACTGAAAATCCAGAAGCACTTCCACTTGTAACTGCTGCCGTCCATGAATAACTTACAGTTGCTCCTGTTGTATTGGTTGATAAATCTATTGATGTAGTTCCTCCACTACATATTGTTTCAGCTATTGGTGTTGCAATTGCATCTGGAGTTGGATTCACGGTAACATCTAAGTTAAATGGAGTTCCAACACAATTTGTTGAGTATGGTCCTTTTGGTGTAATTACATACCTTACAACTCCTGTAGTGTTTGTAGCATTCACTAAAACATCATTTATGGTAGCTCCTGATCCACTAGCATTAATGCCAGTTACAGTTCCACTAGTTAAAGACGCTGTCCAAGTATAAGTAGCTCCAGAAACATTTGAAGTTGGACTGTAAGCTACGCTAGAATTAGCACATACATCCTTAGTACTTACACTCGTTACAATTGGGATAGGATTCACTGTAATTTTTACTTCAGTAGTCGCACCTACACAACCAGACGGACTTGTTGGTGTTACAAGATATACAAGTGTTAAAGGAGCATTTGTGTTATTTACCAATACATCTGTAATTGGTGATAAACTTCCAACAGTTCTTGCAGTACCTCCAGAAATAGTTCCTGCAGATCCTTCCGTAGTTGGTGCAGGCCATGTATATGTTGTAGCCGAAACTGCCGGAGTGCTTGTTATAGAAAGATTTGCCGCAGTACCACTACAAATAGCCTGTGTTAAACCTGCTGTTACTGCTGGAGTTGGATTTACACTTACCACTAAAGTTGAAGGTGTGCCCGCACAACCCGTTGGTCCTGTAGGTGTTAAAATATATGCAACATTAATGGCAGATGCTGTGGTATTTACCAATGTTTCTTCAATTAAATTTGAATTTCCTGATCCTGAACTATTGCTTATTCCTATAACTGCCGCCCTAGACCATGTAAAAGTTGAACTTGCTACATTACTAGTAATAGTATATGAAAATAGGTAGTTACTACAAGCCGCATCCGTAAGTGGACTGTTAATTCTTGAACGTGGGTATACTGTAATTACCACATCTGTAGGTGTACCAGGCTCACAAGCTCCTAAAATTCCAGGAGCAATTGGTGTCACCGAATAGGTAGCAGTTTGAACAGTATTTGTAGTGTTTACAAACGTATTTTGAATTGGATCTACACTAGGTATTGCTCTTTCTGTTGCTCCTCCTACTATTGTTAATCCTGGATCTGAAAGTGTTGGTGCTGGATACGAAAATAAAGCACCCGCCATATCTGGATCTGTAGTTAATAACAGATTCGATTCCGCTGTAGTATTTGAATCATCTACACATAATTCTTCTGTTAAACCAGTAGTAAGTACTGGAACTGGATCTACAGTGATTACAACTACTTCTGGTGTACTTGATACACAACCACCATAAACTGCATATATGGTATACGTTGCTGTTTGAATTTCGGCAGTTGTATTTAGTAACGTATCTGTAATTGGGTCAATATTTCCTGGTGAAGTCCTCAATGAGAATCCTGTAATACTTCCTGCTACTCCTGAAATTACAGGTGCATCATAATAATACGTAACACCTGGAACTGTAATCGATGAACTTAACGCAATAGAAGTAGTTCCTCCACTACAAAATGATTCCACATCTGGTGTAGCTAAAGGAATTGGATCTGGATTTACAATAACTACCAAATTAAAAGGTGTCCCTGGACAATCAGTTGTTGTCGGTCCTGTTGGTGTAATGGTATAAGTAACTTCTCCTGGTGAAGTTCCTGAATTTACTAATATGTCATTTATATCGATTGCCGTATTTGTTCCTGTAGCATTTGGATTAAACCCTGTAATTGAGCCACCCGCTGGTGCTGTGGTTTCTGAAACTGTCCATGTAAATGTAGTGCCTGTAGTGGCTGAAGTGATGTTATATCCTACACTTGTATTATCACAAATTGTTTTGGTTGTTGCGCTATTTACCGTAGGTGTTGGATTCACCGTAATTGTAAAATCTACTGGTGTTCCTGTACAACTTTCTCCTCCGTTTGAATACGTAGGTGTTACCGTAATTGTTGCAGTCACCGGAGCTGTTCCTGTATTTACTGCTGTAAAAGACGGAATTGTTCCACCACTTCCAGAAGCTGCTAAACCTATGGATGTTGTGTTATTTACCCAACTATATGTAGTAGTTCCTCCTGTATTATTTGTTCCAAAAGTTATTAATGAAGTAGCATCTGAATAACATAATTCTTGATCTCCCGGATCATTTACTTGACCCCTTGGGTTTACTGTTACTACTAATGACGAAGGTGTTCCAATACAACTCGTTGGCGCTGGTCCTGTAGGTGTTAATACATACGTTACATCTATAGGAGCTGTTGTTGTATTTATCAATGTTTCACTAATAGACGCTGAAGTTCCTGATCCTACAACATTACTTATTCCTGCAACTAACGCCCTTGACCATGTAAAAGTTGAATTAGCTACATTACTAGTAGCTGTATACGTATATAAACTATTACTACAAACAACAGCTGTAAGGGCACTAGTAATTCTTGAACGTGGGTATACTTTAATTATAACATTTTTAGCAATACCTGTATCACAACCTCCTAAACCTGCAGGCGCGATTGGCGTAACTATATAGGTAGCTGTTTGAGCTGTATTTGTTGTGTTTACAAATGTGTCTGTAATTGGATCTGATGTGGCTACTGTTCTTGCTGAACCACCAGTCATTCCGCCCGTAAGAGTCGGTGCCGAATACGTAAATAAAGCACCCGTCATTGATGGAGTTGTGGTTAATGTAAGATTTGCAACTGCTGTATTTGAATTATCTATACATAATTCTTGTGTTAAATTATCAGTAAGCACTGGAATTGGATCTACAGTGATTACAACTACCGCTGGTGTACTTGATACACATCCATTATAAATTGCATATACGGTATACGTTGCTGTTTGAATAGTGGCAGTTGTATTGATTAACTTATCTGTTATTTTAGCAGTATTCCCTGGTGAAGTCCTTGATGAGAACCCCGTAATACTTCCGGCCCCTCCTGAAAGTGTAGGTGCAGCATAATAATAAGTAACACTTGGAGCGGTTGAACTTAACACTATATCAGTAGTTCCTCCACTACAAAATGTAGTTTCTGCTACTGTGGCAGCCGGAACTGGATCTGGATTTACGGTAACTACCAAATTAAAAGGTGTCCCAGGACAATTAGTTGTTGCAGGTCCTGTTGGTGTAATGGTATAGGTAACAGCTCCTGGCGTAGTTCCTGTATTTTGTAATACTTGATTTATACTTGCGCCTGATGCATTACTAAAACCTGTAATGGAGCCACCTGTTGGTGCTGTGGTTTGTGAAACTGTCCATGTAAATGTAGTACTCGCAGTTGCTGAAGTAATGTTATATCCCACACTTGTATTGTCACAAATAGTTTTGGCTGCTGCACTATTTACCTTTGGTGTTGGATTCACCCTGATTGTAAAAGTTTCTGGTGTTCCTGTACAACTTCCTCCACCACTGGAATTGGTATAAGTAGGTGTTACCGTAATTGTTGCAGTCACCGGAGCTGTTCCTGTATTTACTGCTGTAAAAGATGGAATTGTTCCACCACTTCCAGAACCTGCTAAACCTATGGATGTTCTGTTATTTACCCAACTATATGTAGTAGTTCCTCCTGTATTCGTTGTTGCAAAAGTTATTAATGTAGTAGTAGCTGAATTACATACTACTTGGTCTGCAGGATCATTTACTTGACCTGTTGGGTTTACAGTGATTGTAAAAGTTTCTGAATTCCCTTGGCAACTTACACCACCATTGGTAAAGGTTGGTGTTACTGTGACATCTCCTGAAATTGGAGCTGTTGTTGTGTTTGTAGTTGTAAAAGATAAATTACCTGTACCCGATCCGCCTAATCCAATAGCTGTATTGGTATTCGTCCAAGCATACGTAACTGTACCACCCGTATTTGGGGTCGTAAAGTTCACGGTTGAAAGTGTGCTATTACAGAAAATTTTATTTCCTGGTGCATTTACCTTACCTGTTGGGTTTACTGTAATTGTAAAAGTTTTTGGATTCCCTGTACAACTTACACCGCCATTGGTATAAGTAGGTGTAACTGTAATGGTTCCTGAAATTGGAGCATTTCCAGCATTTGTTGCATTATCACTCACAAAATTAATAGCTCCACTCCCTGATGCTGGTAATCCTATACTTGTATTGGTATTCGCCCAATTATAGGTAGTTGTTCCATCTGTATTTGTAGTTGAAAAAGCTATAAAGGTAGAATTATCTAAATTACATACTACTTGATTTGAAATACTATCTACCTGTTCAGCTGGATTTACTGTAATATCTACGGTAATTGCTGCTCCGTCACAACCACCTATTGATGGTGTAATGGTGTACCTAACAACGCCTTGGATAGGTCCATTGTTAACTAGCGGTTGATTAAGAGTACTTCCACTTCCAGTTGAAAAACCTGTAACTGTACCACTTTGTAATGCTGCTGTCCATGAATAGTTAACAGTAGTGCCTGTTATATTTGTACTAAAAGAAATTGATGGTGTTGCTCCACTACAAATAACCTCAGTGGATGATGATGCAATAGCATCTGGTGTTGGATTTACAGTAACTACCAAATCAAAAGGTGTCCCTGGGCAATTGGTTGGTGCTGGTCCGGTTGGTGTTATAGTATAAGTAACAACTCCTGGTGTAATTCCTGAATTTACTAATACATCATTTATATATGTATTTGTTCCTGTAGCATCTGAATTAAACCCTGTAACTGAGCCGCTCGTTAATGCTGCAACCCAAGTAAAAGTTGTGCCTGCTGTTAATGATTCAATATCATAATTTAAATTTGTATTATTACAAATTGTTTGGGTAGGTGCACTGCTTACCAATGATGTTGGATTTACAACTATTGTTGCAGTAACGGGATCTCCTTCACAAAATGTAGGTGCAGGACCGGTAGGAGTAATTGTATACGTAACTGTTATTGGATTTGGCGTTGAGTTGTTAAACACGCCTCCTGTAATTGTAGTTCCCACTCCAGAAATTGCCGTCCCAGATGTAATACCTGCTGGTTCATCTCTACTCCACACAAAGGTACTTACAATACTATTATTGATTGTAAGAATCATATCATTAGTACTAGTGCCATTACAAATTGTTTGTGATGAAGGTGTAATAGCTGCATCAGGTAATGGATTCACGGTAATTATTTTTGAAATAGTAGCATCACAACCTCCTGGAACAATTCCATTTCCAACATATAAAGTAGCTGTATAAATACCTTCAGTTAAATAAGCATGTGTGGGGTTTTTTTCCGTTGAGTCTATGGTGCCATCAGTTTCAAAATCCCATTGCCAGGAAGAAATTGGATAACGAGGGTCTACTCTAGTGGAAAGGTCGGTAAATTGAATATTCGAACCTTGACAATTCTCATTAGCACTTTTTGTAGTAAAAGAAAATTCTGGAATAGGTTTTTCAGTTGTATTTATCCTTCGGTTAATTCCATAAAGATATGAGTAATTACCACATGTTGTACTATGTAAAATTAAAATAGGCAATCTACTACCATAACTTGTATAGGTATGTGTTGTTGTTGCTGAAGTAACTCCATTAGCAATAGGAGAAGATTCGGTAGTACCATCACCAAAATCCCAAATTAAAGCATCCGCTCCCTCAAGGTTTTCAACAAGAAATGTTACTTCATGCGGTGCGCAACCAGGAGTATCATCATAGGTGAATACCCCTATTGGACCATCAACATAAACGAGTATTGTATCACTTTTGGTACAGCCCCCAGTTAAGGTTTCAGTTAATGTTACGGTATAAGTTCCTGGTTTTAAATAATAATGAAACGGGTTTTGTTGATTTGAAGTAGTTCCATCTCCAAAATTCCAGAGATACGAAGAAACCGCTCCTGTTGGGTCTGTAGTTGAAAATGCTCCTTGACTTGGTGCACAACCCAAATTTACATTTGCTATAATAATATCAACTGCATCATCAACAATTGTGATACTTTTAGTAGTTGTATCTGAACAACCTAAATTATTTGTAACTCTCAACCCCACGGTTTTAATTCCTGTTCCTTGCGAACTAAAATCTATTGTTTGACTTGAAGAAGGCCCAGATATTTCATAAGAACCATCATTATCTAGGTCCCATTCATAAAGATCAATAGTTCCAAAACTAAGTGTTGAAGAACTTGTGAAAGTAACATTACCTAAACAATAAATATTTCTGGTGGTTGCTATACCTGCAGTTAAAGCAGGAACACGCACACTCGCTGTTTTGCTTTCGGTAGCAGAACACCCCAAATTATCTGTAACGGTAAGTGTAACCGTATAATCACCAACAGCAGCAAAAATATTTGTAGGGGTTTCGATAGTTGAATCTATCGTACCATCATTTTCAAAATCCCATTCATAGGTGTATGAGGTAGACGGATCAGATGGAAGACCTCCTCTTTTTGTAACAGTTGGAGTAAATGTAACGTCACCACCTGGACAAATTTCTGATACATTAGTAGTAAAATCCAAAATTATTGGTCCATTTACCACAATATCAGCTGGGTATGTATATGTTTTCACGCAGCCGTGCTCTTCTGTCACTGTTAAGCTTGCCGTATAAATACCTGGTGTTGGGTACGTATATGTTGGGTTTGCAGCTGTTGATGTTCCTCCATCTCCAAAATCCCATGCATAACTTGCTGCACTAAAATTGGCAGATGAATTTGTAGCCAATTGATTTGTAAAAGTAAAAGTACTACCTGCACAAATAGGATTTGTATCAGAAACCGTAAAAACAGGGTCAAAAGTTGTTACATAAATAGTGCTTGTAGTAGTGTCTGAACAAGCCGCTGACCCGCTATCCGTAACTGTAAGTGTAACTGTATAATCTCCTGTAGCAGCATAAATATGGGTTGGATTTTTTAAGGCTGAAGTAGTTCCATCACCAAAATCCCACGCATATACAGGAGTAATATTATCAATAATACTATTATTAGTGAATGTAATTGTATTGGTTGGTACAGAACATTCAGAATAAGAATCTGCTACAAAAATTGCCCTTGGTTCTAGAATTGTTACAGTTATCTGATACGCATCAGACTCACATCCATTATAAATAGTAGTTGCAGAAATGTTATAAACACCCGGATCGCTATAACTATGGCTCACACTATTTACAGTGGCATTAGTAACATATTCTGTTGACGTATCTCCATCACCATAATCCCATAACACCTCAGTTGTTAAATTTGTTATGGTAGCAGTAAGCTCTACAGAATTATTTTCAAAACAATAGTTCGGCAGGTCAGAAACAAAGGTAATAGGTTGTTTGTCTCCCACCAAAACATATGCTGGTTTAGTACTTGTTAAAGTACATCCATTAGTAGTAGTTACATTTAAAGTTACTGTATAATCTCCTGCAACAGTATAGTTATGCGTTGGTGCAGGTAAGTTAGAAGAATTTCCATCTCCAAAATCCCAACTATAAGAGGTTATAGGATCTGAAGCATTGTTATAAATAGTTGAAAAAGAAGTAGCAAGTGTTGCGCAGCCTGTTGTATTCACTGCTGAAAAATCCACCACTGTCGGTGTTATACTTACACTTGAATTTAACGTATTGGTACATCCATCAGCAGTAGTTACTTCTAAACTAACAGGGAAAAATCCAGCGGCACCAAAGTTATAAGAAGGGGTTTCAATAGTTGAATCGGTTATACTATCATTATTAAAATCCCAAGCATAACCCGTTATTGTTGTGCCAGATACTGTTGAAGTATTTGTAAAATTAATTGTATAATCTGGTGCACATGCGTTGGTTGCCGTATATGTAAAAGAAGGAGTTGCTCCAATAATTGTTATGGGTTTTGTTGTAGATAATACACAACCATCAGAAAACGTTGTTGTTAATGTCACGTTATAATCACCTGGTGAAGTATAGGCATTAGAAGGATTTTGAGAGGTAGAAGTATTTCCATTTCCAAAATCCCACACCCAACTTACTGCGTCAGCACTTGAAGCATCTGTAAAAGCAACAGGTATATCCAAACAGTTACCCGAAAACCCAAAATCAGGAGTGCTTCCAGCATTAAAAGAAACAGTTTTAGTAACCGGAATTGATTCACATAAATTATCTGATATAGCTTTAAATGTAACATCATAATCGCCAAATGCCGTAAAATTATAGGTGAAATTCTGGTCTGTAGAAACTGGAGTTCCATCTATTTCCCATAAATAATCTATAACACTTCCAGAACTAATTGCAGAAGCTCCAGAAAATGTAACGTTTCCTGGACCGCAAACACTCTCTTTCACAAAAGTAAAGTTAGCAGTTGGTATTGGGTTTACAATTATAGCCGCTTGCTTAAATATGGTGGTTGAACATCCATTAACATCAGCAACGGTTAATAATAAATCGTAACTACCAACTGGCACATTTGTTAAGCTAATTGTTGGAGAGGCTTGGGGACCTACTGTAGGCAAGGCCCCTAAAAAATTAAATGTATATGAAGTTACGCTACCTCCTGTTATCCCCCCAACAGTTGACGAGCCAATTATAAAAGGCGCAACTACAATAGGCGTTGCACTAATAGTTAAATCACCCGTATAATTTCCACAACCAACTATTGATGGTATTATTGGAGCTGGTGAAGGATACACCTCTATTGTTTGTGTTGATATCAACTCGGCACTTCCTCCTCCATTAATAGTAAGTGTAACTGTATATATACCTGGCTTTGGGTAATTTGCTGATGGATTTTGAACTGTAGAAGTATTTGAATTCCCAAAATCCCATAACCATGAAGTTACAGTTGCACCTCCTGTTGAAGTATCTGTAAAACTTACGTTAATAGGAGAACAGTTTCCATCAAGAGTAGCTGTAAATGATGCTGTTTGGCCAAATAAAGTTGAAGAACTTAAATTAATTATTACAATTAGAAGGAACGATAGAAGGTAATTTTTTTTCATAAAAAAGATTTTTATTGTCAAGTACACGCCCTAATAAGCTCATAAATAGAATTAGGCAAGGTGAGACTTCAATCAAAAGTAAAAATCCTTTTTAAATAAAGGCGTGATATTTGTCAGAAAAATTAATAAAGTCTTTAAAAAACTGCAGGAATTATTAAATATTTGATTTGAATAATACTATAAAAGGGAGTTTTTATTGAAAATTACAACAATAATATAACAACACTACAATACTGTTTTTGTTTAATTTCAATTAAAACATTAACAAAATTTAAATATATAGACCTTTTAAAATACTGTATTGTTTTTCAATGACTTAGTAAAAAATACTATTATATAAATCAAACTTTTTAAAAAAATCGCCCTTTTAAACTCAGGGTAACAGTACTAATTTGCTTTTTAAATTATTTAAAAACATTATTCATTTTTAATTGCTCCTAATAAATCACTTAAAAATTCGTCAATATTAAACTTGTGATTATCATCTGATAATCCAAAGCGCACAATTATTATATCTTTTGAAGGAATAATAAACACATATTGCCCTTGGAAGCCATTACACGAGTATAAATCTTTTGGAACATTTGGGTATACACCGCCCGCATTTAACCAAAATTGCGCTCCATATTCACCTTTTGAAGTATTGGTTGTTGTTTTTGTATAGTTTACCCAAGATTTGTTTAGAATTTGTTCGCCGTTCCAATTACCATTGTGTATGTACAATAAGCCAAACTTTGCCCAATCTCTTGCTGTTGCCCAACCATAACTAGAACCTATATAATTTCCTGAAACATCGGTTTCTATTACCATACTATTCATTCCAATTTTGTCAATGAATGCTGCATACCAAAAATCTAAATATTCTTGATGTGTTTTAAATTGATTTCTAATAAAACCTGAGAGTAAATTGGTGGTTCCAGATGAATAATTCCAACTATTATTTGGTTTGCCAACAAGCTGTTTATTTAGCTGTGTTTTGGTCATATCCTTATCTAAAAACAACATTTTTGTTACGTCGGATATTTTGTTGTAATCTTCCAACCATTCCAAGCCGCTATTCATTTGTAATAAATTATTTAAGGAAATTTTAGAGCGTTCATCTTGTTCCCATTCTGGAAATAAATTTGTTTGATTTACATGAATTTTACCTTGTTTTTCTAGAACACCCAAAACGGCACTTGTAATACTTTTGGTCATAGACCAACCCAATAATTTTGTTTCTTTGGTAAATCCATCTGCATATTTTTCAGCAATAATTTGATCTTTATAAATTACCAAAACAGCTCTTGTTCTTTTTTCAACTTCACCCTTACAATCAAACGCTTTTTCAACAGCAAAATCTAATAATTTATAATTAATGTTGTTAAATAAAGTATCTTTTTGAGGAAGATTTCCATATGGATATGGTAAATTGGATTCAATGCTAATTCTTTTTGGTTGGAATGAGTTAGTTTGTTTGTAATCTTCCGGAACCAATACACAACCTATACCGCTTTTATATATGGCTTTTCTTTTTTTAAGCCCAAATACCGTTGAAATAACCGATTTTTCTTCAAAATTAATTTCGTTTTTAGCCAAATTCACAGGGCTTATATCATTATCTCCAGCTTCAATAGATTCCAAATCTCTATTAGCTTCAAAAGTGCAAGAACACACACTTTTTGCCGCAAAACCAGTAATAATATTTAAACGAGGATAATTAAAAACTACCACTGCAATTAGGATAATAAGTATTGGAATTACTCCAAATTTAACAATTTTTTTCATTAGAATATTTATTTATAATTTGTTAAAAGTAACATTTATTTTGTCAGTTCAAAAAAAGAATTTACTTTTGTTAACCATTTGGTTAAACTATTTAGTTAATATAATGAAAAAAACAAAAGACACTACCACTGAAACATCTATATTAAATGCAGCTAAAACTATTTTTCAACAAAAAGGAATGGATGGTGCACGTATGCAAGAAATTGCTGATGAAGCTGGTATAAATAAAGCGTTGTTACACTATTACTACAGAAGTAAACAATTGCTTTTTGAAGCCGTTTTTAAAAGCGCTTTCTCACTATTAGCACCACAAATGAATAAAATATTAAATGATGATTCTAGCATTTTTGATAAAATTAAAAATTTTTCAAACAACTACATTTCCTTTATTATAAAACATCCGTATTTGCCAAATTTTATAATTCAAGAATTAAATAAAAACCCAGAATTCGCCATCCATATTTTAGCTGAAAATAAGTTTCCGAATATTGAAAAGTTTAAAAATCAAATTTCAGAAGAAGTTTTAAAAGGAACTATAAAACCAATAAAAGCTGATCAATTATTCATTAATATTTTATCATTAAATATTTTCCCTTTTATTGCCGCACCATTGTTTAAAGGATTTTTAAATTTAAATAATGATGAGTATAATTTAATGTTAGAACACAGAAAAACTGAAGTCGCTGAATTTATAATTAACGCTATAAAAGTTTAACATAGATTCCAGCCTTTACAGGATTTGTCATTCCTGCGCAGGCAGGAATCCAAAACGAACAAAAAAATGAAAACAAAACACCAATATTATGTCTATATCTTATCAAGTAAAATTAGAGGGACATTGTATGTTGGAATGACGAACGATTTACAACGCAGAATTAATGAACATAAAACACGAATAAAAAAAGGTTTTACGGAAAAATATGGCGTTCATAAATTGGTTTATTTTGAAACTTTTCAATTTGTAAAAGACGCAATTACCAGAGAAAAAAATATTAAAAAATGGAAACGAGATTGGAAAATTGAATTAATTGAAAAAGAAAATAAAAAATGGTTAGATCTTTCAAAGGATTGGTATGACCCTATTCCAGTTATATAGTATAGATTCCTGTTTTCACAGGAATGACAAAATAAAACTCATAAAAAAATGAAAAAAACAATCACATTTATAATTCTTCTCTTTTCGCTTTCCGCAATTGCTCAAGATAAATTACAGTTAACAGATTTATACAAGTTACTAAATAAAAATTATCCGTTAACACAACAAACAGAATTGCTGGAAAAACAAAACCAACTAGATTTAGAAGTTATTAATACCGAAAATTTACCGAAATTAGAATTCGCAGCACAAGCAACCTATCAATCGGATGTAACACAAATTCCAATAATAATTCCAAATTCTACCATTGAACCGCCAAATAAAGATCAGTACAAAGCAACAATTTCTGTAAATCAATTAATTTATGCTGGCGGATTAGTAAAAGCATCTAGCGAAGCAAAAACAGCTGCTTTAAAAACTAATTTGAAACAGGTAGAAGTAAATTTATATCAGCTAAAAAAACAGGTAAATCAACTGTATTTTTCCATTTTATTTCAACAAGAAAAAAAGCAATTAATAACCTCTAAAAAAGAATTGTTAGAAGCTAAATTAAAAGAAGTAAAAGCTGGTATAAAATACGGTGCAATACTACCTTCATCAGACAGTGTTTTGGAATCCGAATTGTTAAAAATTAATCAACAATTTATTGAAATTGAAGCCAATAAAAAAAGTTTATTTGAAACACTTTCTAAATTAGTAGGAATAGAAATTTCATCAAATAAAACGTTAGAAAATCCAGAAACAATTACTGCGGAAAATAACGAAATTAACAGACCAGAACTAGCTTTGTTTCAACTAAAAAAAGAACAAATTGACACTAACGAAACCGTACTTTCTAAACAAAATGCTCCAAAAATACTGAGTTTTGCAACTGGGGGTTACGGAAACCCAGGATTAAACGCATTGGATAACTCATTTCAAACATTTTATATGGTTGGTGTTAAATTAAACTGGAACGTTTTTGATTGGAACGCCAACAAAAAACAACGCGAATCTTTAAAAATAAATAAAGAAATTATTGATACAGAGGAAGCTGTTTTTAAACTAAACACAAACATTGAATTAGACCAAAACAAAAGCGAAATCGAAAAAATTTCAGCGTTTATACCTAATGACAATTCCATAATAGCTTTACAAAAAAACATTTTAAAAACTGCCGAATCGCAATTAAAAAATGGTGTCATCACTGCATCTGCTTATATAACTGAATTAACCAATTTATATGAAGCAGAAAATAACTTAAGTACACATAAAATTCAATTATTACTAGCGCAAACAAATTACAATACAACTAAAGGAAATTAATTATGAAAATTATAAATAAAATAGCAGGAACAGCCTTTCTTACAATTGCATTAATTTCTTGTAACAACAACAATAAAGCAGATGGTTACGGTAATTTTGAAGCTGTTGAAATTACAGTTTCTGCAGAAAATAACGGGAAACTAAATCAATTTTCTGTGGAAGAAGGACAAACTATTGCAAAAGGCAAAATTGTTGGTGTTATTGACACCATTCCATTAGCACTTAAGAAAGCACAATTAATGGTTTCAAAAAATATTATTTCATCAAAATCAAGTGGCGTTTTATCTCAAATTAGTGTGTTAAACGCGCAATTAAAAACTGCTAAGATTTCTCAAACCAGAATTCAAAATCTGATAAAAGAAAATGCCGGAACACAACAACAATTAGATGCTATTAACGGGCAAATTGATGTAATAAATCAACAAATTAGAAGTGTTGAAATTCAAAATGCGCCAGTTGTAAATGAACTAAAAAGTATTGATGTTCAAATAAGTCAATTAGAAGATCAACTGCAAAAAAGTTTAATTACCAATCCAATTGATGGAACGGTTTTGGTAAAATATGCCGAGGCAAATGAAATTACTTCTTTTGGAAAACCGCTATATAAAATTGCGGATTTAAACACCATGCAATTAAAGGTTTATATCAGTGAAAAACAATTAGCTTCCATTAAAATTGGACAAAAAGTAACTGTAAAGATTGACAGTAATAAGGATTTAAAAAATTATGAAGGAACTATTTCTTGGATTTCCTCAGAAGCAGAATTTACTCCTAAAATAATTCAAACAAAAGAAGAGCGAGTAAACCTTGTGTACGCAGTAAAAATAGATGTGCAAAACGACGGAAGTTTAAAAATTGGCATGCCTGCTGAAATGTGGATTTCAGAATAATTTTCTAAACTACGTCTACCTGAACTTGATTCAGGTTCTCATCAAGATTAGGAAAGAAATTGTGAGATTCTGAATTAAGTTTAGAATGACGAAATTTTTCCATAAAAAAATTAATAAATATTTCCATGAAACATTTACATAAAATAGCATCCCTACTTGCCTTTTCCATTGGAATTATGTCCGTAATTGCAGGCTCAAAAGTATTGTTAGGCATTGATACAAAAAACTATACAGTGCTTAATTGGTTAGTTATTTATAATGTAATTTTTGGGTTTATATCAATTGTTGCAGCATATTTAATTTGGACAAAACATATATTTACTAAAAAAGTTATTGCTTTTGTTCTAACATCTCATGTGCTGCTACTTATTTATCTCAATTTTTTAAATGAAAATGTAGCTTCAGAAAGCATTAATGCCATGGTTTTTAGAGTAAGTGTCTGGAGTATAATTGCTCTTATTGCTTTAAATTATAACACCGTTAAAAAATGAGTATTTCTGTACAAAATATCAGCAAAACTTTTAAAGATAAAACCGCTTTAAAAAATATTTCTTTTGAAGTAAAAGAAGGGGAACTATTTGGTTTAATTGGTCCAGATGGCGCAGGAAAAACAACACTTTTTAGAATTTTAACCACGCTTCTTTTTGCGGATAGCGGAACTGCAACTGTCGCCAATTTTGATGCCATTGATGATTATAAAAAAATTAGAAATAATGTTGGTTATATGCCAGGGAAATTCTCGTTGTATCAAGATTTAACCGTGGAAGAAAATTTGGAGTTTTTCGCAACTATTTTCGGGACAACCATAGAAGAAAACTACGATTTAATAAAAGATATTTATGTTCAAATTGAGCCTTTTAAAAACCGTAGAGCAGGAAAATTATCTGGCGGAATGAAACAAAAATTAGCCTTATGTTGTGCTTTAATTCACAAACCAAAAGTGTTGTTTTTAGATGAACCTACTACAGGTGTTGACCCAGTTTCGCGAAAAGAATTTTGGGAAATGTTAAAACGTTTACAAACCAAAGGAATTACCATGTTAGTTTCTACGCCGTATATGGATGAAGCAGCCTTGTGCGACAGAATTGCGCTAATTCAGGATGGTAAAATTTTAGAAATTGATACACCACAACACATTGTAAAACATTATCCAAAAAACATTTATAATGTAAGCGCCAACAATATGTACCAATTGATTAATAGTTTAAAAAATTACGAACACAACTATAGCGTATATCCGTTTGGTGAATTTGTCCATTATTCTGATAAAAGAAATGATTTTAATCCAACAGATTTAAAACTTTACTTAGAAAAACAGCAGTTACAAAACATACAAATAAGTAAAACGGCAGCAACCATTGAAGATACTTTTATGGAATTGGCTAAATAAATAATACGTCACTTCGAGTGATTTTTGCAAAAAATTATATTGAAAAGTTCTCGATACTTCGGCTAAAGCCTCAACTCGAACTGACTAAAAGCATTAAAAATGAAAGAAGATACCGTAATAATAGTTGATAATTTAACCAAAATGTTTGGTGACTTTACGGCTGTAAATAATATTTCTTTTGAAGTTAAAAAAGGAGAGATTTTTGGATTTTTAGGTGCAAACGGCGCGGGAAAAACTACCGCTATGAAAATGCTAATCGGAATTTCAAATCCAACTTCCGGAAATGCACAAGTAGCAGGTTTTGACGTGTATAAAAACCCAAACGATATCAAAAAAAATATTGGCTATATGAGTCAAAAATTTGCCTTGTATGATGATTTAACTGTAAAAGAAAACATCACTTTTTTTGGTGGAATTTATGGTTTAACGCGTAAAAAAATTGAAGAAAAAAGATGTCAATTAGTTGAAGAATTAGGGCTGCAAGAAATTGTAAATGAATTGGTTGGCTCACTACCATTAGGGTGGAAACAAAAAATATCCTTCTCAGTTGCATTGTTACACAACCCAAAAATTGTTTTTTTAGATGAACCAACAGGTGGTGTAGATCCAATAACACGCCGTCAATTTTGGGAAATGATTTATAAAACCGCACACGAAGGAACCACCATTTTTGTAACTACACATTATATGGACGAAGCGGAATATTGCGATCGGGTTTCCATCATGGTAAACGGTAAAATTGAAGCGTTAAACACTCCAAAAAAATTAAAAGAACAGTTTAAAGTAGAAAATATGAACGAGGTCTTTTTAAAACTAGCCAGAGGTTAAAATAACTAATAATGAAAATAAAAAAATAACATATCCAAAAGTAAATATTACATCAACCTGAACTTGTTTCAGGTTCACATATTGATTGATAATCAGCATGATGAGATTCTGAAATAAATTCAGAATGACGAATTTAAAAACTCAATGGATGGCATATTAGAAAAAGCTTATGAAACGATTTATAGGATTTATTAAAAAAGAGTTTTACCATATTTTTAGAGATAAACGCTCATTGTTTATCCTTTTCGGTATGCCAATTGCTCAAATTATGTTGTTTGGATTTGCAATTACTAATGAAATTAACAACGTAAATATTGCCATTTTAGATCATTCAAAAGATGAAACAACAAAGGAAATCATTCATAAAATAGCATCTTCAAAGTATTTTACAATTGCAGCATCTATTTTAAACGAAACAGAAATTGAAACCGCCTTTAAAAAAGGACATGTAAAAGCGGTACTTATTTTCGAAAAAGATTTTAGTAAAAATTTAGGCAAGGAAAACAACGCTACAGTTCAAGTAATTGCAGATGCAACAGATCCAAATACAGCAAATACAATTAGTAATTATGTTAGTGCCATTTTACAAAATTATCAACAACAAATTAATGTAGCTGTAAAAACTCCGTATCAAATAATACCAAAAACCCGAATGGTTTTTAACCCTGAACTTAAAAGTGTTTTTATGTTTGTACCAGGAGTTATGACCATTATTTTAATGTTGGTTTCTGCAATGATGACTTCCATATCTATCACTCGAGAAAAAGAATTAGGCACTATGGAAATTTTGTTGGTTTCGCCTTTAAAACCATTTCAAGTAATTATTGGTAAAGTTGTTCCGTATATTTTCTTATCAATTATAAATGCCATTGTAATTGTATTACTGGGTATTTTTGTTTTTAATATGCCTGTTCAGGGAAGTTACTTTTTACTAGCCGCAGAAAGTGTTTTATTTATCATAACTTCATTATCCTTAGGAATCTTAATTTCAACGGTTTCAGCATCTCAACAAACTGCTATGATGATTTCATTAATGGCTTTAATGTTGCCAACAATATTATTATCGGGCTTTATTTTTCCGGTTTCAAGTATGCCGCTTCCGCTTCAAATAATTAGCAATATTGTACCTGCAAAATGGTTTATCATCATTTTAAAAGGAATTATGTTAAAGGGTGTTGGAATTCAATTTATTTGGAAATCGACATTAATTTTAGTGGGTATGACCTTGCTTTTTATAGGTTTAAGTGTTAAAAAATATAAAATACGATTAGAATAATGAATACAATTCTATTTATCATACAAAAAGAGTTCAAACAAATCTTTAGAAATAAAGGAATGTTGCCTATTATTTTTGTATTACCAATCATACAATTAGTCATACTTTCTAACGCGGCTACTTTTGAAATAAAAAATATTAAATTCTCCTATATTGATAATGATAAAACTTCCTTTTCAAGAGAATTAATTCAAAAATTTGATGCGTCCACGTATTTTAATGTTTTAACTGATTTTCCTTCCAATAAATTAGCAACCGCCGCCATGTTAAATGGCGAAGTTGATGTAATTTTAGAAATTCCTGAAAACTTTGAACGAAATTTAGTTAAAGAACAAACCACAGATTTATCTGTAATAATCAATGCTATTGATGGCGCTGCAGCTGGAGTAGAAAATGTGTATATCAATCAAATCATCAAAGATTTTAACAAAAATGCACAAACAACATTAGTGCAACCTTCCAACCAAATAAATAAACCTGTTAACATTACAAGTATTCCTTCTTTTTGGTATAATGAAACCTTGAATTATAAAACTTTTATGGTGCCTGGGATTTTGGTTCTGTTAGTTACTATGATTACGCTTTTCTTATCTGGAATGAACATTGTTCGCGAAAAAGAAATTGGAACTTTAGAGCAAATAAATGTAACGCCTATAAAAAAACATCAGTTTATCATTGGAAAATTATTCCCCTTTTGGATAATTGGATTTGGACTTTTAACAATTGGACTTATCATTGCAAAACTGCTGTTTAATGTGCCAATAGTTGGTAGTATTTTTCTGCTATATTCATTTACTTCCATATACTTATTAGTAATTTTAGGAATTGGTTTTTTCATCTCCAACTTTACCGATACACAACAACAAGCTATGTTTATTTCTTGGTTTTTTACGGTAATTTTTATTTTAATGAGCGGTCTTTTTACACCTATTGAAAGTATGCCAGTTTGGGCACAATATATAACAGAATTCAACCCAATTAAATATTTTGTTGAAGTCATGCGTATGGTAATGTTAAAAGGATCAACCTTTACTGATATTATTCCTCAATTTACAAAAACATTGGCGTATGCAATTATTATGAATGGTTTGGCGGTAATTAGTTATAAAAAGTCAACGTAGTTTATTTCAATTTTGTAATTTTGTATTTAGAATCATTCTAAAAAAGAAAAATGATAGATATTGATAAAGTAAGAGCCGATTTTCCGATTTTAAAAGAAAAAGTAAACGGAAAACCATTAGTTTATTTTGATAATGCAGCAACAAGTCAAAAACCACAAGTGGTAATTGATAGCATTGTAAACTATTATAGCACAATAAACTCAAATATTCATAGAGGTGTTCATACTTTAAGTCAAAAAGCTACCGATGCTTATGAAGCAGCTCGGTTAAAAGTTCAACAACATTTTAATGCAAAAAATAGCTACGAAATTATTTTAACAGCCGGTACAACACATAGTATTAATATTGTTGCTACTGGTTTTACTTCGCTTTTAAATAAAGGTGATGAAATTATTGTTTCCGCACTTGAACATCACTCAAATATAGTTCCTTGGCAAATGTTATGCGAGCGAACTGGCGCTATTTTAAAAGTAATTCCCATGAATTTAGAAGGCGAATTGGTGATGAGTGAATACGACAACTTATTATCAAACAAAACCAAATTAGTTTTTGTAAATCACGTTTCCAATGCTTTGGGAACCATTAATCCTATTGAAGAAATTATTGAAAAAGCTCATAATATTGGTGCCGCTGTTTTAATTGATGGCGCACAAAGTTGTCCACATATTAAGCCAAACGTTCAAGCGTTAAATGTTGATTTTTATGTGGCATCTGCACATAAATTATGTGGGCCCACAGGTGTTGGTGTTTTATACGGAAAAGAAGAGTGGTTGAATAAACTCCCTCCTTATCAAGGCGGTGGAGAAATGATTAAAAAAGTTACTTTTGAAAAAACTACGTATGCAGATTTACCTCATAAATTTGAGGCTGGAACGCCAAATATTTGTGGAGGAATTGCCTTTGGAACTGCATTAGATTATATGAATTCCATCGGATTTGACAACATTGCAGCTTATGAACACAAATTGTTGGAATACGCAACAAAACGTTTATTAGAAATAGAAGATTTAAAAATTTATGGCACTTCCAAAAACAAAACTGCAGTAATTTCATTTAATATTGGTAACATTCATCCTTTTGATATTGGTTCTATTATTGATAAATTAGGAATTGCGGTTAGAACTGGTCACCATTGCGCACAACCCATCATGGATTTTTATAAAATTCCAGGTACTATTAGAGCTTCGTTTTCTTTTTACAATACTTTTGAAGAAATTGATTCCCTAATTTCAGCCTTAACTAAGGCAAAAATGATGCTGAGTTAATTATTTCACGTTTTTTGATTTATCTCTAATTAGCTTTATTTTATTGCGTTTTATATAACTTATTTAATATTTTATTACACACTTATTTGGTTGTTAACATTTTTTTAATATATTCGACAATCTTTAAATTAAAGATTTCGTCCTAATATTAACTAAAATCAAACCAAAAAAATGAGAAAAATTATTCTATCCTTTGCCATCCTAGCATTGGCAATTGTTGCTTGTCAAGACAATTCTGAAGAAAATGTTCCAACACAAGAACTTGCAAAAGTTGACATGAGCGACTTTTATGTGTACACAGATGATGATTTATCATCTAGAGGAACAGAAAATTCAGCTGGAGACAAGTGCTATTCTATGAAAGTTTTAAATGAGCAGTTAAAAAACAATCCAGGATTGGAAAAAAGAATGTACAATATTGAAAAACATTCAAGAACCGTAATCTCCTTTAAAGGCAAACCTACTAACCCTGGTGGTGGTGGAGGAACTACTCCAACTCCATATACAGGAACAATTACTATCCCAGTTATTGTTAATATTTTAGAAGATTCTGCTCATCCTGTTACAACAGCCCATATAAATTCTCAAATTGCTATTTTAAATGCAGATTTCAACAACAACAATTCAAACACAAGCAGTGTTCCAGCAGAATTTGCAAGTCTTGTAGCTAATGCTAACATAACTTTTACACTTGCTGGAGTAAATAGAAAAACTTCAACAAAAACTACTTGGGGAACAAATGACGCTATGAAATATGCAAGTCAAGGCGGTATTGACGCAACGGACCCAACAAATTACTTAAACCTTTGGGTGTGTGAAATTGGTGGTGGAATATTAGGCTATGCACAATTCCCTGGAGGAACAATTGCAACTGACGGTGTTGTAATTGGTTCAGATTATTTTGGGGAAAATGCTGCTGGTGATGTATATGGCCACGGAAGAACTGCAACTCATGAAATTGGCCACTGGCTAAACTTACGTCATATTTGGGGAGATGGTAGATGCAAACAAGATGATTTTGTTGCTGATACCCCAAGTTCTGACGGACCAAACTATGGTTGTCCTTCATATCCTACTGTAAACTGCCAATCTGCTGATATGACTATGAATTACATGGATTACGTATATGATGATTGCATGTATATGTTCAGTTTAGGTCAAAATGATAGAATGAGAGCAATATTTGCGACTGGAGGCGCAAGAGAGAGTTTTGTACAATAAAAAATATTGAATAATACTATTAAAAAGGAGCTTTAAAAGCTCCTTTTTTGTATTTTTAAGTTTCAAATTTTAACTAAATGAAATCGTTACTGCATATAATGCTAGTTTTTATCACCATATCTTCTTCTTGTCAAAATCAAGAAACTATTAAGCAATTCTCGCTATCGTACAAGGCGCAAACAAGAGGTTTTCTATATAAAATAAACATACATAAAGATACTTTAGAAATTAACAATAACGGTATTATTAAAAATAGTGTTCTTAACAATCAACAACTATCAGAAATTGAAAAATTAGTGTCCAATTTAAATTTTGATGAGATTAAAAGCAATATTTCAATAGCTGATTTAGCGGTTGACAAGGCAATTGAAGGTGTTTTTACAACATATATTAATGATAAAGAACAACTGATTAAAATAGACCATAACAATCTTCCAATCCCAATAAGAGAATTATTTAATAAATTAGAAGAATTCGTAGAATAACTTTATTTTCTACCAAAATCTGCAGGAATTTCACCCCAAGCTTTGGTTTCCCATTTTAAAATTTGGGTAGTATATTTATTTTCTTTCAACCATTTTTCAGCGCGTTTCACCAAATCAAATAATTGCTGATTTTCAGAAGATATCGGTAAATTTGTTCTACACTGCCCAGTTTGCACCCATTTTATCGCAATTTTAGAATCGGAATAAATAGGATAACTTAACTCTTTTTGTTTTAAATAACCTAAACCGTGTACCAACGCTAAAAATTCTCCAATATTATTGGTTCCCTTTTCAAAAGGTCCTTGAATAAATAATTGTCTTTTAGTTTCAGAAACAACTCCACGATACTCCATTCTACCAGGATTTCCAGCGCATGCGGCATCTACAGAAAGTGATGGAAAAACAGGCTTTCCATATTTTTTTAATTCTTCAGAGGAAAGCATCACTTTTTTAGTCTCCTTTCCTTTATAATCTTCATACCTACCTTTAAAAGCCTTTTCAGCTTCATCTTTAGAAACAAATGCTTTGTATTGCGCACCTTTAAAATTCTCTATTTGTTTTTTACAAACATTCCAAGAAGTAAAAACACCTTTTTTGTGTCCTTCCCAAACTACATAAAACTTTTTTTTAGCCATAAAATATTTAGTGCTCTAAAATAACTTTTTCTATAATTTTTGGAAAATGTTTATACTCTAAAGTATGAATTCTTTCCGCAACGTCTTCCGCAGAATACGACGATACTACGTTAAAACTTTCTTGAAAAATGATGGCTCCTTCATCATAATTGTCATTTACATAGTGAATTGTGATACCAGTTTCCATTTCTTTATTAGAAACCACTGCATTATGCACATGCATTCCGTACATTCCTTTTCCACCATATTTTGGCAACAAAGCTGGATGAATATTTATAATTTTATTTGGAAAAGCTTCAATAATTTTTGAAGGAACTTTCCATAAAAATCCTGCTAAAATAATATAATCTGCATTCATCTTTAGAAAATTCAAAACAAAATCGGAATTATTTAACATCTCCCTATCAAAGTATAAACTATTAACTTTCAATCTTTTAGCGCGTTCAAAAACTTTGGCATCCTTCTTGTTACACAAAATATAATCAACAGAAATTAAATTGCTATTTTTAAAATACTTAATTATATTTTCAGCATTAGAACCAGAACCGGAGGCGAGAATAACTATACGAGTCATAAATTTAATAGAATGTTGTAGCACAAATAAAACAAATAATTAGTAACTTATTCCCTTAAAATACAAAAACTTTATCTATTTTTATTCTAAATATATCATCTTTTGCAATTAAAAGATTTTGATTTAAATAAAGTTTTATATTTTTGCCGAGTAATTAAATTTAAAAATTAAAGAATTATGTCAGACATTGCATCAAGAGTAAAAGCCATTATCGTTGATAAATTAGGCGTTGACGAGAATGAAGTAACAACAGAAGCTAGCTTTACTAATGATTTAGGAGCAGATTCACTTGATACTGTTGAATTAATCATGGAATTCGAAAAAGAATTTGATATTCAAATTCCAGACGATCAAGCAGAGAATATTGGAACTGTAGGTCAAGCAATTAGCTATATAGAAGACGCAAAAAAGTAAATTTTATATGGAAATTAGACGAGTTGTAGTAACTGGACTTGGGGCATTAACACCAATTGGAAATAACGTTGAACAATATTGGAATGGACTCATTAACGGAGTTAGCGGGGCCGCTCCAATAACTTATTTCGATGCATCCAAGTTCAAAACTCGTTTTGCATGTGAACTCAAAAATTTTGATGTCACACAATTTATTGATAGAAAAGAAGCTCGAAAAATGGATAGATTCACTCAGTATGCAATGGTTGCATCTGATGAAGCCATTTTAGACTCAAACTTAGATATTGAAAATATTGATAAAGATAGAGTTGGTGTAATTTGGGGCGCAGGTATTGGCGGTTTAGAAACTTTTCAAAATGAAGTTTTAAACTTTGCTTCCGGTGACGGCACTCCTAGATTTAACCCTTTCTTTATTCCAAAAATGATTGCAGATATTGCACCAGGTCAAATTTCTATTAAATATGGATTTAGAGGACCTAATTTTGCAACGGTATCTGCATGTGCATCCTCATCAAACGCTATTATTGACGCTATGAATTATATCCGATTAGGATATGCAGATGTCATGGTGTCTGGTGGTTCTGAAGCAACTATTACCATTGCTGGAATTGGAGGTTTTAATGCTTTACAGGCACTTTCTACAAGAAATGAAGATCCTGAAACCGCATCTAGACCATTCGATAAAGACAGAGATGGTTTTGTATCAGGCGAAGGAGCAGGAGCGCTAATTTTAGAAGAGTATGAGCACGCCAAAGCAAGAGGCGCTAAAATTTATGCTGAAATTGCTGGGGGCGGATTATCCGCAGATGCATATCACATTACAGCTCCACATCCTGAAGGATTAGGTGCTAGAAATGTAATGTTAAACTGCTTAAAAGATGCTGGTTTAAAACCAGAAGATGTTGACGCTATAAATATGCACGGAACTTCAACTCCTTTAGGAGATATTGCTGAAAGTAAAGCAATTTTAGAAGTTTTTGGTGAACATGCTTATAAGCTAAACATAAATTCAACCAAGTCAATGACAGGTCACTTATTAGGTGCAGCTGGAGCTGTTGAAGCAATAGCTTCAATTTTAGCTATTAAAACCGGTATTGTACCTCCTACTATAAATCATTTTACTGATGATGACCAAATTGACAGTAAATTAAACTTTACGTTTAACAAAGCACAAAAACGTACTGTAAATGTTGCCATGAGTAATACTTTTGGCTTTGGTGGACACAATGCTTGTGTACTGTTTAAAAAACTAGATTAACACAACTGAATGAATTTCATTCGAAAAATTATTAAAACTCGCTCTAAAGAAGATGAGGTGTTTTATACTGATATTAAAAAAATAATAGGCTTCACTCCTAAAAATATTTCCTATTATAAAAAAGCATTTACCCATAGATCTATAAAAGAATTTGATGAGGAAACTGGAAATCCTTTAAATTATGAGCGTCTAGAGTTTTTAGGAGACGCCATGTTAAGCGCCGTAATAGCTGCTTATTTATTTAATGAAGTTCCTTCGGGTGATGAAGGGTATTTAACCCAAATGCGCTCAAAAATTGTTAGTAGAGAACATTTAAATGAGCTGGGGAGAGACTTAGATTTACTACGGTTTGTGAAAAGCAATATTGCAAGATCTAAATTTGGAGAAAACATTCACGGAAATATTTTTGAAGCACTTGTAGGAGCTATTTATTTAGATAGAGGATATAAATTTTGCAATAAATTTATTGATAAAAGAGTGATCGCACCTTATGTAGACGTTCCAAAATTAGAAGGGAAAATAACCAGTTATAAGAGTTTATTTATTGAATGGTGTCAAAAACAAAAAAAAGAATTCCTGTTTGATGTATACGATGACACAGGTAACGACACCATAAAACATTTTAGCGTAAAACTTTTTTTAGATGGCAATTTAATTGCTAAAGGTAGGGCTACTTCAAAGAAAAAGGCAGAAGAAACAGCTTCTAAAAGAGCCTATTTTGCATTTCAAAAAAAGTTATCTAATAATTAATTTCTACAAATCGAATACGATTTCGTAAATTAATTAGTTACTACAATTAAACAATAGTACTTTTGTAGCAATTTATATTCATTCTTTATATGCAACTATTATCATGTGATTTTGAAGATGATTATTCACTAATTGGAATTCATTCAACCGAAGAAGATTACCGGTTGGCTTATTTAATTAACAAGCACTTAAAAACTAAATTTAACAGGTTTAAACACCCCCTTGACTTTAAAGATTCTGATGCTGAATTTCCATTATTTGAATATAAAGATGAAGCTAATTTTATGAATTACTATTTAATAAACAACAAACATATTCAATATGTAAATAATACTGAAACCGGAGGCTTATTTGGAGGTAATTATACTTCAACTTCATATTTAATTCCTGAAAAAAAGAAGATAGACTTCTTTTTGAAAATTGAAGGGGGAGACCATGAAAATTACATTCAAGAAATTATTGGAAATTTAAAATCAATCAGTCAAATAATAACCTCCTACTCAGTAGAGCTAACAACATTAAAATCAAAAGATCACCTAATATTTTAACTATGGCACTAAATAGAAAACGCACAAAGATTGTTGCAACCCTTGGACCAGCAACTGATACAAGAGAAATTATTGAAACAATGATGGATTGTGGCGTAAATGTTTTTAGAATTAACTTTTCACATGCAGATTATGCAGAAGTTGAAAAACGCGTAAATATAATTAGAACTGTTAACAAAGAAAAGAATTACAATGTAGCTGTTTTAGCAGATTTACAAGGCCCTAAACTTCGAGTAGGTGTTATGGCAGAAAACGTAATGCTTCATCCTGGTGATACCTTTACATTTACAACAGAAAAATGCGAAGGTACTTCAGAAAAAGCCTACATGACTTATCAAAATTTCCCAAATGACGTTCAAGTTGGTGAACACATTTTAGTAGATGATGGTAAATTACTTTTTGAAGTTACTGCTACCGACAGAAATACGGAAGTAACTACCAAGGTTTTACGTGGTGGTCCGTTAAAATCTAAGAAGGGAGTTAACTTACCAAATACCAATATTTCAGTTCCAGCTTTAACAGAAAAAGATGTAAAAGATGCATTGTTTGCAATTAAAATAGAAGTAGACTGGATTGCACTATCTTTTGTTAGAACTCCAGAAGATTTAATGTTATTAAGAGATTTAATTGCTAAAAACTCTTCATACAGAATTCCAATTGTAGCTAAAATTGAAAAACCAGAGGCTATAAAAAATATTGATAAATTAACACCATATTGTGATGCTTTAATGTGTGCACGTGGTGATTTAGGTGTAGAAGTACCAATGGAAACTGTGCCTTTATTGCAAAAGAAATTAGTACTGAAGGCTAAAAAAGCGCATATTCCAATCATTATTGCTACACAAATGATGGAAACTATGATTGATAATCAAGTTCCTACTAGAGCAGAGGTAAATGATGTGGCAAACTCAATTATGGACGGTGCTGATGCGGTAATGCTTTCAGGGGAAACTGCTATGGGAAAATATCCTGTTGAAGTTATTAAACAAATGAGAAGAATTATTGAAAGCG
Organism: Lutibacter sp.; assembly: GCF_016342705.1. Taxonomy (GTDB): domain Bacteria; phylum Bacteroidota; class Bacteroidia; order Flavobacteriales; family Flavobacteriaceae; genus Lutibacter. Next base: position 29,826 of record NZ_JAEINV010000004.1, read on the forward strand.
TAGAAAATTCTCCACTTATTACGCCTCCACAAGAATATGTGCAATGTATTAATGATCGTTTTATTTCAAAAACCATTTGTCACCAAGCCGCTTTAATGGCAAAAAATATTGGTGCTGAAGTAATTACAACGTTAACAGATTCTGGTTTTACGGCATTTCATATTTCATCTTGGAGACCGACATCAAATATATTAGTATTCTCTTCAAACAGAAGAATATTAGCCATGTTAAATTTATTATGGGGTGTAAAAGGTATTTATTACAATAAATTTGTAAGTACAGACCAAACCATTGAAGATATTAATAATTTAGCGCACGAACGCGGTTATTTAAAAGAAGGTGATTACGCCATTAACATTACCTCAATGCCTGTTAAAGCAAGAGGTATGGCAAACACAATGCGTATTACTGAATACGGAAAAGGTTAATTACTTTTTAGTATAGCATATAAAGCAAACGAAGCTAACCAATGGGCTCCGGCATATTCGCCAGAGTCCATTTTTTTGTAACTATAATTAAAATGCTTATTTGCTAAATTTAACATTTTATCATTATTTAAAGCGCTACCCATTTCATATAAACACCAAGCTCGGCTAAAGTTTAAACCATCTAAATGGGCTAATTTACCATCTGACCTGTCGGTGACTTCCGCAACTTCTAAATAAGATGCTGGATTGTTTCTAAAATCGGGCAAAAAAGCATCTAACCAAGTAATAAATTCTTCCTTCGGTAATACTTTCAACATAAGTGAAGCTTCTTGCAAACAAGGCGACAAAAAATCAAATCCGCCAGGCTCCCAAGTTATTGGACAGCCTTTATCATTTAAATAATATTCTTTTGCCTTTTCAATAATTAAAGCTTCTAATTTAGGTGAATATTTTTTGGCATAATCTAAGGCAAAAGACATTCCAAATGCGGTGTTTGGATGCTCTCCAACACGAATTGGATATTTTAATTTAGGTAAAAATTCTATGTACTTGTTTTCAATTAAAGTAACCAATGGCTGTAAATTTTTATGAAGATTTTTGGCTTCTGGAGTATCCCAATCTTGTAAAGTTTCAGATATTTTTAATAACCAAGCCCATCCGTACGTTCGTTCAAACGTGTTATTATGAACATCATCAAAATACATCACTTCCTTTAAAACATTTTCTTTCGTTATATTTTTTTGAAGTTTTTTTAAAATGGAATCTCGTCCCTTAAAATTTGGTAATTCCTTTATAATATTTAGCAATGCCCAATGTCCGTGTACGGAAGAATGCCAGTCAAAACAACCATAAAATGCTGGATGTAATTCAGCTGGTTCTTTTAAATAGGTGCTATCGCCTAAAACTTGACCCAATTTATTTGGATATTCTTGATCTATACATTCATAGGCAAAATGATACAAATAAGCGGCGCTTTTTTCAGTGAATTGCGGTTTTTCATAAATAGTATCCTTTATAATAACTGCAGAAACTTCTTCTAGTATAGGTTTTTGAATTTTTCGACAAGAAATTGTTGTAATAACAAGAAGTACAATTAAAAATAATCTTTTCATAGTTAAAATGTTATGTTGGTTTTTATCACAGTGGCATCATTTAAAACAAAAGGCATTGGCATCATCACTTCACTTCGTTGTTTCATTTTAATAAACGGATTTGACAATAAATCAAATTTAATTTCTAATACATCCATATCAAACTTTTGTTGTTTCGCTACCAAAAACTCCAGTTCAATTAGTTCATGTTCTTGAGTTAAAAAGTAGCTCATAATAGTTCCATTTTTAACTTCAAAAGCCAATTTAGAAGTCGCATCTATTTTTAAAGCTTCATTATTTACTTTAAATGCTTTAAACTGAATTGGAGTTTTTGTAAGTAATTCCACTTTGTTTGCATTTCTATTGCTTGAAATTTGCAAAACTATTTTTCTATTGTTTCCAATTAAAGTATCAGTAACAATGTTAATGGAAGGTTTTTGTAAATTTATAATTGGCGCTTTTGAATGTAATTGAATATTGGTTTTATACTTACTAGCCGAGGTGTTCGCATCATAACTTCCAATTGTTGGGTTTTTCCCTAAAAATTGTTCAGTAAATTCATCAGTTTTTGAATTATAGCTTGCCCAAAAAGCTTCATTTTTAGCAGCGTCTAACACGTACAACATACTATTGGGCAATTTCCTTTCAGTACTATATGATGAATTTATGGATGCTGAAATAAATGCCATTCCAGCAATTAACAAAAATAAATTACCTATATTTTTATTATTTCTATACGATTGAAAAATTGGAAGTAACAATCCTAAAATTAATATTGTAAATGCCGAACTTATCACCAACATTTTCAATCCCAAACCAACTGGAAACATAACTATAAAAGGTGAAAAAATAAACAATATTGGAATGGTTAAAAAAGTAAAAAACAAGGTGTTATTTTTAGTGTTTGCCGAAAAAATATAAACAGCTAAAACAATTAAAGTTAAAATTACTGGAATACTAAAAAATCCTGCTCCTTGTAAATAAAAAACAATACCTCCGTTTATTAAAATCCAAAAAGTTAGTGGAGCTATTAATAAATCTTGAGTTTTTTCTTTTTTAAAAAAACGTTTATAAAACCAAAAGAAAATAGCGATGCTGAGCGCCACAAAAAAGACAATGTAATAAGATCCGTTGTAGGTGAATCCTTGTAAAATATCTTGATATTTCGGATATATTTTTAGTAATAATTTCCATCCAAAAAAAGCAAGGAGTCCACTTGTAAATAATGACAGTTTAAAAGGAATAAATCCTTTAATTACACCAGATAATGTCAGTTTTTTCTTTTGAAAACCAACAAATAGCAATGCAAAAAACACGATTAAGCAGCCGATAAATATGGGCATTACCCAAGAAAATGGATAAAAAACCAATCCAAAATATGGAAAATTAAAATACACATCATCTTCATGTGCTTTTAATTGTGTTAAATCGATATTCGCAAAATAATTTAACCCTGCAATTAAATATGAAGCTTGGTGATTTAAAGATTGTAAATCCATTCGTTCAAAAGAATCTTGGGCTGTATGATAGTCAAAATGATCGCCGATAAAGGCAAAATTAAATCCTTCAATATTTCCATCTTCTCTAAAAACAGTTAAATCGGTATCATTTGGCAACATTTTATAAATGCTGTACATAAATGAATTCCCGACTGGAAAAGCAGTATTGGCGTTTTTAAAAGCTTCCACCAACTTTTTATTTCCGCCATTCGTTTCCAACAATAAATAACTTGGCCCACCACTTCCTCTGGCTTCAAAATTTAAAACAACACCTACATCTTTTGCCCACGGATGATGATTTACAAAAGCATTGGCACCTAACAAACCTAATTCTTCCGCATCGGTAATACAAATAATAATATCGTTTTTAGGAACTTCATTTTTAGCTAAAAAAGCGCGAATTCCTTCTAAAATAACCACTACGCCACTTCCTGCATCACTGGCGCCTAAAGATGAATGTGGATTAGAATCATAATGTGATAATAACAACAATGCTTTCCCTTTTTCACTTCCATTAATCCGTGCTAAAATATTTCGAGTATTTGTGGCGGCTCTCCATTTTTTGTTAACGGCTACTTGTTCTTGAATTTGAACCTGTAAGCCTAATTTTTCTAATGCTGAAACTATATAATTTCTAACCACAACGTGTTCTGTTGAACCTGTATAATGCGGTTTTTTAGAAATTTCTTTTAAAAGAACCAATGCATTTTCTGTTGAAAACTCCGTTTCAACAGTTGATGTATAATTTTTGGAAGGCGTTTGAGCATAAAAACTATAATAAACGGTTGCCACTATAATTACGATAGAAAACAACTGAATGTATTTTTTTGAAAGCATTCTTTATAAAATTAAGTGCTAATTATTCGCTTTTTATCAATAAATAATAATCGTTTTCCAACGGTAAATACCCTTGATCGTAAATATAATAATAGGTGTTTCCTGTTTTTGTGGTGTAAATAGCTGTAAAATAACTAAAATCAAAATTACCATCTAATAATTTAGTTCTGGTGACTTTAGTTTTTCCTGAAATATTTAACTCACTCAGTAATTTATGATTTTTCCGAAGGCGGTTATTTACATTTCTAATTAAATTTTTACTCTCTTTGTTTACTTTGTTATTATAAGAATTTCTACAATAATCTGAACAAAATTTTTTGTCAACCCTTCCATTTAAAGGTTCACCACATTCTAAGCACTTTTTTTTCATAGCTTTTTTTAGTTCTTTTTTTTTAATCATCAATGTTTACATTTCCCCAATTTTCGCCAGATTTTATTCTGTACAATTGCATTTCCGAAATTCCAAATTGCTTGGCTATTAAACGCATTCTAGTTTTTCGGTTGGGATCTAATATTTTCTTTTTTATCATTCTAACTCTACCTTCGGTTAATTTAGAATAGGTGCGTTTTCCTAGCTTTTTTTCATGAACCGGATTCTTTTTATTATGTTCATTTAATTCGATTCTGTTTACCCATTGTAAATTTTTGGCCCTATTATTCAACTTATCAAAATCTAAATGAATCACAAAATTTTGATCTGAACGTTTTTTGCAATAAATTTCTGCAACCACTCTATGAATATAACTGGAGGACGTATTTTTACTTCCCTTTTTTCGAATCCAAAAGGAATCATACCCGCCAATTAATGATGTTTTAGATAAACTCCAAGTTTCCTCACCTACTTTTCTTCGCTGAACTCTTCCGTAATCAGAAATCATTAACTCATCTTCCTCTCTCCATTTTTCATTAAAATAAGGAGTCCAGGTTTCCTGTCTAAAATTAACAATCATAAGTATCTCATTTAGTATGTAGTTACTCAAATATACAAAAAATTATCCGTTTACAAACGACTACAAACATTTACATACGAAAGTAAACATATAACAACCGAATATCAGTATTTATTCACCCCATATTTGCATTGTTGAATTGAACGGATGATATTCAGCCTATTAAAAACCTTATCTTATGAATACGTTAAGAAACAAAGTACAATTAATTGGAAACTTAGGAAACAAACCAGAACTAATTACTTTAGAATCTGGAAAAAAATTAGCAAAATTTTCAATCGCTACAAATGAAACCTATAAAAACGCACAAGGCGAAAAAGTAACAGAAACGCAATGGCACAATGTGGTTGCCTGGAACAAAACTGCAGAAATAGCAATACAACATTTAGAAAAAGGAAGAGAGATTGCCATAGAAGGTAAATTAACAACCCGAAGTTATGATGATGTAAACGGTGTAAAAAAATACATTACAGAAATTATAGCGAATGAATTATTACTTTTAGGAAACAAATAAACTAAAAATTGCTGTGAAAAAATGAAAAGAGCACATAACGGTGCTCTTTTCTTATATAACATATGTAGCTTAAAATTAAGTAAATTCCTCTTTTTTAGGTAAAAAAAAAAACTATAAGCCTCTTGAAAAAAAAATTATTTTTTTAACATAAATTTGAAAAAAAATTGAAAATCTGACAATAATAAAAAGGAAAACAGTGAGAATAACATAATAATAATGCAATTAAACATAAATATTTCGTAAACAAACAATAAAATACTACCCAAATTTCACTTAAATAACAATATTAACCGGAACATTAAAGCAAAGAATTTTAATCCTAACTAATTATTTTTTAATGTTTTATATTATAATAATAGAAAATATTACTATTTTAGCAGTAAAAATTAAGGAGTTTTACTAATTCAAATATTGCATAATAAAAATTATATGTGTAGTTTTGTTCCCTAATTGTAATAACACAAGTTTATTAACCTATTTAAATTTTAAAGAATATTAATTAAAAAGTTACAAAATGAAACATTTAAAAAAATTGTCGGTAGTTCTGATGATGACTACCCTATTCAGTGTGAGCTTTACGTCTTGTATAGACAATGAAGTCTCTCCAATTGTAGAAGCTATTTACGAAGCTCAAGCCGATTTAATTGCTGCGCAAACTGCAGTACAAAATGCTGAAGCATCTTTATTAGCTGCTCAAGCACAAGCAGAACAAGCGCAAGCTGCTTACTTAGAAGCGCAAGCTCAAGTAGCATTAGCAAACGCAGCATCTATTGATGCAGGTACTGCTAACCAATTAGAACAAACAGCATACAATGCTTTAGTTCACGAACAACAATTATTGTCTTTAGTTGCTCAAACAACTGCTAACGTTGCTGCAACTGAAAATGCTGCTGCAATTGCTCAAGCTAATTTTGACATTCAAATGGCAAATTTAATGGCTCAATTAGAATCAGCTGGTGCTCAATTAGCTACTCAGTATGCATATGCTTATGCAAGTGCAATGAATACTGCTAATAGCATTTTATCTGATAAATTATCTGTTGAAACTCAATTAGCTGCTGCTAACTTGTTCCAAACTTGGGATGGTAGTAACTATGTTTCTCAAGCTTATTATTTAGCTCAAATGGAAGGCGCTGTTACTAATGCTGAAGCAAACAAAGCAAGTATTGAAGCTGCAATAGCTGATATGGAAGCTTACATTGCTAACCCTTCTACTCCAGAAGCTATGGTTGCTGCTTTAGAAGCTACTAGTGCTGATTTACAAGCACAATTAGATGCTTTAGCTATTTCTATGCAAGAGCAATACAACAAAATCATGGCTATCTATGATGAAAACGGCGTTAGAAATGAAGTTGTTGACAGATATATGGAAGCTTTAAACGATTTAGAAGATGCTCAAGCTGACAAAACTGATCGTGAAGATTGGATTGAGTCTGCTAATGACAATATCGCTTTATGGGAAACTCAATTAGCTGATTATCCTGCTGCTTTAGCTGGCTTTGAAACTGCTGTTGCTGACGCTGAGGCTGCTGTAACTGCTGCTGAAGACGCTTTAGAAGCTGCAAACGAAGCAAAATGGGCTTCTGATGATGTATTAGCTGATGCTAACACTGCTTTAACTGAAGCGCAAGATGCTTTAGATGCTTTAAACCTTGAATTAACTGGTTTAAATACCTCATACCAAGATGCTATTCAAGATTTAGCTGACGAAACTGCTCTTTACGCAGCTGGTTTACCAGGTGTTACTGCTGCTTTAGCAAGTGCTGAGGGTGATTTAACTGCTGCAGAAGCTGATTTAGCTGCTGCTCAAGCTGATTACGATGCTAAAAAAGCTGCTTTTGAAGCTGACCCAACTGGATTTGTATGGACAGGTGGTACAAATGGAGCTGTTGGTTTACACGCTGATGCTGTAACTGCAACTGATTCTTACAGAAATTATGATGATACTGCATCTACAATGTCTGCATTATCCTTAACTAATAATGGTGGTACTGATGAAACAGGAAACTATACAACTTATGCTGCTTATGCTGCTGATGCTCCAACTTTAGGGTATGATTCTTTCTACAATGTAGGTGGTGATGACGTTCCTGCTGGAACTAAAGCTGACCGTTTAGAACTTGCTGCAGATGTGTTAACTCTTGCAATTGATGCTATTGCACCATTAGAAACTGCTGTTGCTGATGCTCAAGATGACGTTGATAACTTTGGAGATGATTTAGATGCTGCTCAGTTAGTTTATGATCACCAAAAAGATTTATATGAAAATCAATTAGCACTAGTTGCCGCTGCTGAGGGTGTAGTTGACGCTGCACAAGACGCTGTAGATGCTGCTGTAATTGTTAATGACGATGCTATTGAAGCTGTAGCTGATGCAGACAATGCATTAACTGATGCTGAAGCTGATTTAGTAGATGCTGAAGATGACTTAGCTGCTTTTGAAGCTACAACTGAAGAAGATATCCAAGGATGGATTGATGAAGCTAACGATGATATCGCTGATTGGACAACAGAAATTGCTGCTATCCAACCTATTATTGATGCTAAACAAGCTGTAGTTGATGGTTTACAAGCTGAATACGATGAGTATGTTGCTAACACTGGATTCTTAAGTTCATTATATGCTGACTTACACGCTGAAATTATTGCTGAATGGCAAGCTTATTGGGCTATGGAGCAACAAGAAACTGCTTTAAACAACCAATTAGACTTAAATGATGACTTAATTAGCGCTTACGGATCAGTAGATGATTTAGCTACTATGTTGTCTGACTTACAAGATGATTTAACTGATGCTATTTACGACATCGAAGTTGCTGAACAAGCTTTAGCTACTGCACAAGCTGATGCTAATGCTGATGTTGCTTACATTGCTTACTTAGAAGCTAAAATTGCTACTTTAACTGCAAGACACGCAAATGCTATGGCAATTGCTGCTAAATACAAAGCATTAATGGATGCTGCTTTAGCAAGCTAATAAATTCTTTAGGAAACTAAAAAAAGGGCTGCACAACAGCAGCCCTTTATTAAACAAAATAAGAACTCTTAAAGAACTAAAACATATGAAAAAATATTTAATTTTATGCTTTATTTTTGCCTTATCGCTAACAAGCGTTAATGCTCAAGATAAAGATTCAGACCACGTTTGTAAGGATGCTTGTTGCGCTGTGAGTACTTTCGCACCACAAAAAGGAGATTTTACAGCCGCTATGGTTTTTGGACGAGGAGCATATCTAAATGGTGGTTTAGTTGTACCTAATTCTTATCCAAGTACTGTTGATGGAACGTCACCTTACGATAATACCGTAAGTGCTAACAGCAATAGTATTACAAATATGATAGGAGCAGAAGGTAGATATTACGTTGGAAACAGATTCGCTCTTACCCTTAGTGGTGGTGCAATTATGCGTAATACTCCTGCTGTATTAGCAATTCCTGGAGTACCAAACTCAAGTGTACCAGCATATGCTGCCGTTGATTCTTCTGAAGAAATTGACGTTACAGCTACTATTGGTGGACAATGGTTATTTAAAACAAAAAATGATAGATTATTTCCTTACTTAGGATTTGCTTTACCATTTGATTATGCAAGACAATCTTTGTATGATCCAACAATAACTGTTGATAACTTAGGAAATGTTACTATTACTGACTTAGGTGCTCGTCACGCAGATATTACCGCATTTGGTGTACAAGCTGTTGCTGGTGTTGATTATTATATTGCTAAAGATGTATTTCTTGGCTTTGATATTAAACCAGTATCATACACTTATGCTGTTAGTGTAAAAACACCAGGTCCAGGGTTAATGAACCTTGAATCTGAAAATAATACTGTTTCTTTCTTTGCTCAATTTTCTTTCAAACTTGGGTTTAAATTCTAACTTGTAGATTATTATAAGAAACTATTAAAGAGAGGCTATTTTAAATAGCCTCTTTTTTTATGCCTTAAAATTAGTTAAATTACTCGTACTTTATTAAAGGTCTACATTTTTTGAAGTTCATTCAAATCTTCTGCTCCACTAGAAACTATTTAAAAAGATAGCGATCCTATTCCAATAAAATTTAAATGTTCTATAAATTATTGGTACTTAAATAGTATCGTTAAAAACTCCTTAGCTAATTTATAAAACTGCTTAGCAATATTCTAAAACTGCTTAGCTATTTTACCAAACTCCTTAGCAATATTTCATAACTACTTAGCTAATTCATAACATTGCTTCGTAATTGCGCCATTGTTATTGTTTTCCACCAAAATACCACTCTTGTAAGCTTGAACACATTAAAGGTTCACAAACCCACCAACCTGAATATCCCTTATTTACAGTCCATCAGCATACCAAAACACGCTATTTATAATTCATAGAAAGTTGTATACGTTTTCTAGCAATGTCTATTTCTAAAACTTTTACAATAACTTGTTGATGTAAACTTACTATGGAATTAACATCACTTACAAATGTATCAGATAAATTTGACACGTGTACCAAACCACTTTCTTTAATGCCAATATCTACAAAACAACCAAAATTGGTGATATTATTTACAATTCCAGGTAATAATTGTCCTTCGTGTAAATCATTTATAGTTCTAATATTTTGGTTAAACGTAAAAACTTTCGCAGTTTGACGCGGATCTAAACCGGGTTTTTCTAATTCTTTAACAATATCTTTTAATGTTAACACACCTACAGTTTCTGTAACGTATTTTTGAAGATCAATTTTTTGAAGTTGCAATTTATTCCCAATTAAATCAGAAACATTCAATTTTAGGTCCTTTGCTATTTTAGTGACAACAGCATAACTTTCTGGGTGCACAGCAGAATTATCCAACGGATTTTTTCCGTTTTTAATTCGTAAAAATCCAGCGCCTTGTTCAAAAGCTTTATCTCCTAATCTCGGCACTTTTTTAATATCATTTCTAGAAGTAAAAGAACCATTTTTATCTCTATAAGCTACCATGTTTTCAGCCAATTTTGGACCGATTCCAGAAACGTAACTAAGCAAAGATATACTAGCTGTATTCACATTTACACCAACGGTGTTTACACAACTCTCTACCACCGCATCTAAAGAGTTTTTTAATTTATGTTGATCCACATCGTGCTGATATTGACCAACGCCAATAGATTTTGCATCAATTTTCACCAATTCAGCTAAGGGATCAGCTAACCTCCGTCCAATAGAAACAGAACCACGAACTGTAACATCATAATTTGGAAATTCATCTCTCGCAATTTTAGAGGCTGAATAAATACTGGCTCCTGCTTCACTCACCACAAAAACCTGCACATCTTTATTAAAACGCATTTTACGAATTAATTGTTCCGTTTCTCTAGATGCAGTTCCATTTCCAATGGCAATCGCTTCAATTTTGTAAGCATCCACCAAACTATTAATTTTTTTCATTGCTCCTATTGAATCGTTTTTTGGAGCGTGCGGATAAATAGTTTCGTTATACTCTAAACCACCTTGTGCATTTAAACAAACAATTTTACAACCAGTTCTAAACCCAGGATCAATGGCTAAAATATTTTTTTCACCCAAAGGTGCGCCTAATAGCAATTGCTGTAAATTTTTAGCAAAAACCTGAATGGCACTTTCATCGGCTTTTCCTTTTGAACTATTTAAAGTTTCATTAGATAAAGCCGGAAATAATAAGCGCTTATAGGAATCTTGAATTGCTAATTTTAGTTGTTGCGTACAAGCATTGTTAGAATTTAATATTCGATCTTCAATTTTATCAATAGCCTTTTCATCATCAATTTCAATTTTGACACGAACAAAACCCTCTTTTTCTGCTCTTAAAATAGCTAATAATCGATGCGAAGGACAACGACTTAAACGTTCTGACCAATCAAAATAATCTCTAAATTTTTGCGCCTTTTCTTCGTCTTCTTTTCCTTTTACAACTTTGGTGGTAATATTTGCGAATTTTTCTAATTGATAACGAATGTTGTTTCTAACATCGGTACGTTCATTTACCCATTCCGCAATTATAAAACGTGCACCTTCCAGCGCAGCTTCTTCTGTTTCAACTTCATTATTTACATATTTTACTGCAATAGATTCAATATCTGTAGCACGCTGACTCATTATAATCTTCGCCAACGGTTCTAATCCATTTTTACGCGCTATTTCAGCCTTTGTGTTGCGCTTTTTCTTAAATGGTAAGTAAATATCTTCTAACACTATTAAGCTAGTTGTAGCTTCTATCTTATGCTTTAATTCTTCGGTTAAAACCTCTTGCTCTTCTAATGCTTTTAAAATAGTTGTTTTCCGTTTTTCTAACTCTTCAAATTGCGCTTTAAATTTTACAATATCACCTATTTGAACTTCATCTAAATTTCCTGTACGTTCTTTTCTATAACGTGATATAAAAGGAATGGTACAATCTTCATTTAAAAGTTGAATGGTGTTTTTTATGGCTGCTTGCGGTAATTGAGTTTGTGATAAAATATATTGAATTAAAGGCGTCATAGAATACTAAAATTAGAAAACAAATATAATTACTTACTACATCTTAAAACATACAATTCACAAAAAATACGGCAAATGCCCTATAGTGGTATAAAAAGTTGGTACTTATATTTGATACTAACAAAAATTACTTATGAAAAATATTTTTGCAATTTTAGCCCTTGTAATTTCCATACAGCTATTTGCTCAAAACGTAGATATGGAAAATGCGCCAGAAAATCCAGTTGCCTTACCCTACAAGTTAGCCCATTTTAATTTAAAAGGCGACGTATATAATTACGATTCCAGATTGTATTTTAACAAAGAGGGTTTTCTTATAAGAAAATCAGACTACACTGGAGAAAATACGTATACCTACAAAAATGGTAAATTAATTGGCGATGCGTATTCAAATGAATTAAAAGTAAGCGATAACGGATTGATAACTCTGAGAAGCACTAATTATTCTACTATTGACTATTCCTACAATGATAAAGGCTTACTAATTTCCGTTATTGAAACAAAACCTGAAGCCTATAATTCACCTCTTAAAATTGATAATAAAAAATATGTTTACGATGCACAAAATAGAGTTATTAAAGAGGAAATATACAGTTCTCAAATTTTAAAAGAAACAACAACATACACCTATAAAAAAATTGGAAATACCGTTCAGGTATTTGCAGAGGTTACTAAAACTGATGAAAAACCATATCATACAGAAAAACATTATATAAATGGAAGACTCATACTATCCAATGATCAATATGATGCTATTCCATTAAAAATAGCATCAAAACTAGATTCCTATGGGAATAGTATTGAAGATAAACATATAAATGGTGGAACATTAACAGATACGTTCAATTATACTATAATTTATTATTCTGAAGCCAACAATCCAAAAAACTATACAGTATTTATAAAAAAAGCATATAATGGCTCTATAATTCCTCAAATTCAAAAAAATGGCGGGTATTTCTATACAAAGTCAAATTCTCAACTTGAATCTACATTGGATATGTTGTTTTATGACGATTTAACCAAAAATTATTACATAGCAAAAAACGCCTACGATAAAACATTACCAGAAGGAACAACCATTAAATTTGAACTTATATCAAAAAACAATGAAGTACTTTCTTATATTAATTCAAAGGAAGAAATTATTATATTTAATAACTGTGAAAATGTTTTAAAAAATTCAGAAGAAAAGGCAGCCTCCTTCAACATAAATCACTTATTCGTTTACACAAAAAATACCAAAACAAAACAAGAACAAACATTTTTCTTTAAAGATGCTAAAGGGAAAACTTTTACTTCTGGAATTTTACTTCCCGAAAATAAAGCACCTTTATATTATTATCATGATAAAACCACAGATGGTGTAGTACTCGTTTTTAAAGGCCAACTAGTTAAAAACGTTTCCTTAAATAATACTAAAAAAATAGGAGACTGCGGTATAGTTATCAACCAAGAAGGCAAACCTACCTACGTTTTGCCAGATTACTGCAAACTAGAAATAGATAAAATTTATGCAGGAAGATTTTACGATGCAACGCTTGATAAAGTAGTTGAAAATGAAAACCAAGAAATTACCAATTCCATTGCAACAAACAAAAATTGTATTTCTGGTAATTGTACAAATGGATATGGCAAATATAAGGCAATAAACGGTGATATTATTGAAGGATTTTTTACAAATGAAAAAGTTAATGGGTTTGGTAGCCAAACATATACTACAGGAGATACCTATACAGGAAACTATATTGATGGAAAAAGAGAAGGCTATGGCATCTATATTTGGAAATCTATAAACACACAATATTACGGAGAATGGAAAAATGATAAAATACATGGATATGGCTATTTAGTTAACAAAAATGAGATTACTCAAGCAGGAATCTATACAAATGGAAAGCTAACCACAGATCTTTTAATAGATTATAAAAACAAAAAATATTCAACCAGCAACTGTTTAGGCGACTGTAATAATGGTTTTGGGAGTATAAAATATTCTGGAGGAGATTCGTATACAGGATTCTTTATCAATGGAAAATCCGCCAAAGTAGGAAAACATATGTGGATAAAGTTTGACAAGGTTTTTGCTGAATAAACCGGTCAATTTGATGCCAATGGGCAAACCAATGGTACCGCTAAATATGTACAAGGAAATTCGACCTATTTTGGAGAAATACTACAGGGTAAACTCACAGGCAAAGCTTTGAAAATAAATACACAAACAAATAAAGAAACGTATGGTGAATTTATTGATGATAAATTAGTAAAAGATTATAGCATCTATTCAAACACAACTTCTAACAATACAAATATCCCTATAACAAATTCATTCCCCACAGAAACCTGTATATCTGGTAATTGCATTGATGGGTATGGAATTTTAAAAACTAAAGACACATCTACAATTACAGGGTTTTTTAAAAATTCACAACCTAATGGCTACGGAATAGAAGTATACAATGATGCAAGTGCATATTATGAAGGAACATTTAAAAATGGTTTAAGAGATGGCTATGGATATTATAAATGGGTGAAAACAGGTCTAAATTATATAGGATTATGGAAAGAAGGATTGCAGCATGGTTATGGATACTATAGTAATAATGGTATTGTAACTCAGGCAGGGTATTACGAAAAAGGAAAGCAAATACAAAATATGTTAACGCCAAATTATATTAACAAAATATTAAAAGACAATTGCCTTGGAGATTGTAATAATGGTTTTGGCAGTTTAAAATATTCGAATAATGACATGTATACTGGATTTTTTAAAAATGGTGAAAAAAACTATGTTGGTGGTTATCTTTGGGCAAATGGAAATGGTTATACAGGGGAATATTACAATGGAATTAGAAACGGGGAAGGCGAAGAATTTTACGGAAGTATCGAAACTACCTACCACGGAACATTTGTTAACGGACAACGACAAGGTAATGGAGCTTACTTTAACAAAAGTGGTGACCTACTAAATAAAGGTTATTGGGAAAATGGCGAGCTCAAAACATCTTATTAAGCTAAAAAATAAAACTTGAAGTCCTTAAAATTAAGCCCTAACTTTTTAGTATGGTTTTTTTAAACTGAATAGCATTTAAAACAAAATAACTTATAAACTATGAAAATTAAATATTTAACAATTATTCTATTATTTAGTGGAACTCTTTTTGCACAATCATTTAAATACCATCCTGACGATTGGAAGTATACTATTGATGTTGAAAATTATGACCAATTAAAAAGCATTACAACTACAAATTACACCATTAAAAATGGAATAGAAACACCCGTTTTAGAAACCTATATGGATTGGAATTATACACAACAACTCAATTCCATTTCCTTTCACGATTTTACTTTAAGCAAAGTAAATTATACCGTTACAATAAACTACATGGAACCTGACAGCAACTTATTAAATTTTATAGAAGTTACTAATCTAGAAAATAATACACCTATAGAAAGTTACATCTACCACTATAGTCCAGACGGATATACCATTGAAAACATAAAAGTAGAACGTTATTCTAATAACGCGCTTATAAGTCAATTTGATATTAAATATGTATATGACGATGATTGGAGTAGAACAACCGAAACTATTTTCACGCCAACCGGAACTATTGAAAAACAGACTAAATTTTCCTCCATAAACGGAAATGATGAAAACAGATCCGTGAAAAATATTTTCTTAGGTGCTAATTTAGCTTTTGATCATTCCTTAGAAGAAATATACGACAAAGAGTGGATAACAAACTTTGGAAACGACTATAAAAATAATGAAACCACAAAAAAAACACGTTTTAAATACAATGAGCATAATTTATTAGAAGCTATAACAGAAAACGGTGTAGAAGTGCAGCGTTTTGAATACACCTTGGATGATAACAACAATTGGATAGAGCGCAAAACATTAGAGAAAAAAAATAATTCATGGAACCTTGTAAATATTACTAAACGCACTATTACATATCGTGCATAGTCTTAACAAAATTATTCAGGGTTTCAGCCTAAATTTAAGCGAAATGTTATATTTTGCTATCCATTTCATTGGTGTTGTTTGATTTTACCAAGAGAATTTCAAAAAACAATTTTAACAATAAAAAAGGAGCAACAATAAGACCTGATAATAAATTAGAATTGGAATTTTCATAAAAATCTTTGGGAAGAAATCCCCAAATAAACATTCCAATAATTATAGAAATATGTAAAATAATAATTTCTCTAGATAACATACTATTTTTATTAATAGTATGAAATTCATTTTTAAAATACAGTATCATTTCTCTAACTAAAAAGGTAATTATTGTAAAATTAAATAATGAATTTTTAAACATCAAAACTTCAAAATTTATAAAAATTAGGTTTGTGTTTTTCCAATCTAATATGAGTCCAAAAAAAATGAAGATAAAAACAACGTACAAAAATAATAAGAACATTTTACTTTTTGCCGCCGCAAAATACGCTTGTGGTAGCTTAAGTTTTTTTCTTTTAAAAAAATAACATATAAAACTAGAAACAGTTCTTAAAAACTCATCAAACCAAAATAAATAAATTAAATAAAAAACACTTATTTGATTATTAATTACCGCTAATGCCGTAAATATTGACATGAACACTAATGATATATAATTTGATAAAGGAGTGGTTTTAAGCTGCATAAATAAAAGTTTTTCAAATTAAATGAATTTAACCTGATTTTAATAATGAAAAAGCCATATTTCTCAATATGGCTTTTTAAAATATTTATAGATTAATTGTTTAACTCACTTGCTCACCATTAGCAACGGAATCATTTTCTGGTTCAATAAAAGCCAATTTTCCGTCAGGAGTATCCGTCATTAAAATCATTCCCTGACTCTCAATTCCTTTTAAAACACGTGGCGCTAAGTTTACCAAAACAGTAACTTTTTGACCAATAATTTCTTCTGGTGAAAAAGATTCTGCAATACCAGAAACTATGGTTCTAACATCTAACCCAACGTCTACTTTTAATTGTAGTAATTTTTTAGTTTTTGGAACTTTTACAGCTTCTAAAATAGTTCCAACACGCATGTCTAACTTTGTGAAATCATCAAACTGAATGGTTTCTTTTTGTGGTTCTACCGTTTTATTTTCAGCTTCATTAGCTGCTTTTGTAGCTTCTAACTTATCTAATTGCGCCTGAATTTCTTCATCTTCAATTTTAGCGAATAGTAATTCTGCTTGTCCAATTTTATGACCAGCCTTAATTAATTCAGTAGTTTCAGCAATTGATTTCCAAGCAACACTCTCCGAAATATTTAAAATTCCTTTTAATTTTGTTGATGTAAATGGTAAAAAAGGTTCGCAAACCTCCGCCAAACCTGCAGCAATTTGTAATGCAACATACATAACGGTTTTAACACGTTCTGGAGCTGTTTTTATTGCTTTCCAAGGCTCCTCGTCTGCTAAATACTTGTTTCCTAAACGCGCTAAATTCAACATTTCTTGAGAGGCTTCTCTAAAACGGTAACGCTCAATTGAACTTGCAATAATGGCTGGAAATTTTTGTAATTGCTCTAACGTTTCATCGTCAATAGCGCTAAATTCATTAGGTTCAGGTATAACTCCTTCGTAATATTTGTTGGTTAACACCACTACTCTATTAATGAAATTTCCGAAAATTGCCACCAACTCATTATTATTTCTAGCTTGAAAATCTTTCCAAGTAAAATCGTTGTCTTTTGTTTCTGGTGCATTTGCTGTTAAAGCATAACGCAATACATCTTGCTTTTCAGGAAAATCAATTAAATATTCGTGTAACCAAACTGCCCAGTTTTTAGACGTTGAAATTTTATTTCCTTCTAAATTTAAAAACTCATTTGCCGGTACATTTTCCGGTAAAATATAGCTTCCTTCAGCTTTTAACATTGCTGGAAAAATAATACAATGAAACACAATATTATCTTTACCAATAAAGTGAATTAGCTTGGTGTCTTTATCTTTCCAATAAGGCTCCCAGTCTTTTCCTTCCCTAGCTGCCCATTCTTTGGTTGATGAAATATAGCCAATTGGCGCATCAAACCAAACATACAATACTTTTCCTTCAGCTCCTTCAACAGGCACAGGAATTCCCCAATCTAAATCACGCGTTACTGCACGTGGTTTTAAACCATCATCTAACCAAGATTTAACCTGTCCCAATACATTTGTTTTCCAATCGTTTTTATGACCTTCAACAATCCATTCTCGCAACCAAGTTTCGTATTTATCTAACGGTAAATACCAGTGTTTGGTAACTTTCATGGTTGGAACATTTCCGGTAATGGCAGATTTAGGATTGATTAAATCTGTTGCATTATGACTTGTTCCACATTTTTCACACTGATCTCCGTAACTTTCTTCATTTCCACATTTTGGGCACGTTCCAACAACAAATCTATCTGCTAAAAATTGATTTGCCTCTTCATCATACAATTGTTCCGTAGTTTCTTCAATAAATTTACCTTCATTATATAATTTCTTAAAAAATTCAGAAGCCGTTTTATGATGAATTTCAGCTGAAGTTCTAGAATAATTATCAAAAGAAATACCGAAATCGGAAAATGATTTTTTTATAATCGCATGGTATTTATCAACCACATCTTGTGGTGAAACACCTTCTTTCTTTGCTTTTATGGTAATTGGCACACCGTGTTCATCCGATCCGCATATATATAAAACATCATTTCCAATGTTGCGTAAATAACGTGCATAAATATCTGCAGGCACGTAAACTCCTGCTAAATGACCAATATGCACTGGGCCATTAGTATAAGGCAATGCCGCTGTAATTGTATATCTTTTTGAATTGTTCATCAAAATTTATTTAAGAAAGCACAAAAATAGGCATTATTGTTGATTTTAATAGTTGTTTAAGCGCTGTTTTGTAATAAATTCATTGTAATTTATATATTTGACAATTTGCTTATTTATAGTATTTTTACTAAAAACCATGGGAATGTTCAACAAAAATAAATTATGGCTTTGCACAGTAATGCTTTTAAGTATGTATTGTCATTCTTTTATGTATGCAACAAACCCACAACAAGCGCTTCAACAAATGACCAAAACACTTATAAAACCTCCGTATTTAAAAATTGGAGATACCATAGCTATTGTAGCAACTGCGGGAATTATTAAAGATAAATCTCCTATTTTAAAAGCTAAAGCATTGGCTGAAAGTTGGGGTTTACACGTAATTATTGGAAAAAATACGTTTAACCAAGCAAATCATTTTGCAGGTAAAGATGAAGAGCGTTTGAGTGATTTTCAAGAAGCACTAGACAATAAAAACGTAAAAGCAATTTGGTGTGCCAGAGGCGGTTATGGTACCGTTAGAATTATTGACGATGTTGATTTTAGCAATTTTAAAGAAAATCCGAAATGGATTATCGGTTATTCAGACATTACAGTGTTGCATAGCCATCTTCATAATTTAGGGTTTGAAACCATACACGCAATTTTAGGAACAAGTATGGATTTTAATGAAGAAAAAAACAAACCTTCTATCGAATCGTTTAAAAAAGCCTTATTCGGAGAACCACTTAACTATACTGTAAAAGAATCTAACTACAACAAAATGGGCCATGTAAAAGGACAACTTGTGGGTGGTAATTTATCTATTTTACAAAGTTTATTAGGCTCTAAATCATCTATAAATACAGAAAATAAAATTTTATTTATGGAAGAAATTGGTGAATATCACTACCAGATAGATAGAATGCTATATGCGTTAAAACGCGCCGGATATTTTGATAATTGCAAAGGGTTAATTGTTGGTGGAATGACTAAAATTAGAAAAAATACCACTCCTTGGGGACAAAGTATTGAAGACTTGATTTTAGCCATCACTAAAGAATATAATTTTCCAATTTTATTTGATTTTCCTGCTGGACACGATGTTGAGAATAACGCTTTAATTTTAGGAAGAACTATTGATTTATATGTTACCAAAGAATTTTCAGTGGTAAAATTTAGCGAATAAAAAATGGCAACGCACAACGACCTAGGTAATAAAGGAGAAGAAATTGCAGTAGATTTTCTTCAAAAAAACAACTACAAAATAGTAGAAAAAAATTGGCGTTTTAAAAAAGCGGAAGTTGATATTATTGCCCTTAAAAAAGGTGTGCTAGCTGTTGTGGAAGTAAAAACACGTTCTTCCGATTATTTTGGAGACCCACAAGATTTTGTAAACCAAAAGAAAATTAAACTATTGGTGGAAGCCATTAATGAATATGTAATCTCTAAAAATTTAGATGTTGAAGTTCGATTTGATATAATTGCCATTTTAAAAAATCAAGAGAAATTTGATATTAAACACTTAAAAGATGCCTTTTTCTATTTTTAATTTTTTTGCAATATAGCAGCAATTGCAATTGGCTTATTTTCATTATTAAGCGCCGCAAACGTAAACTGCCCAGTAATTACTTTTTGTCTACAATCATCATACATTTCTTCCATATAAATATCCACCAAAACATCTATTTTAACAGTACCCACATTTACTATTTTTCCAACAACTTCAACAATTGTCCCAGATTTTACAGGTTTTAAAAATTTAATTTTATCTGTAGATACAGTAACCATTTTATTTCGAGTAAAACGAACCGCCGTAATATATGCAACCTCATCCATCCATTTTAAAGCTTCTCCACCAAACAACGTTTCGTGATTATTTAAAGTAGTTGGAAAAATGACTTTAAACTGACTTGTTCCTGAATTTTCAATAGTATTTGACATTTAAAAAATATTTCCGCAAATATAAATAATAAATATTGTTTTATGAACCTACGTTCATTATATTTGTACCTGAAATTAAAAACAATTATTTAAAACCCAATAAATGCCACGACCAGAAAAAAACAGAACCATCTCCCAACCACCTTTAATGAAGGGTTTTAAACCGTTTGGGATTCCACGCTGTAAGGTTGAAGCTGTTAAATTAACTTTTGAAGAATACGAAAGCATACGGTTAGTAAATTATGAAAATCTTGATCAAAAAGAAGCCTCTATTTTAATGAATATTTCTAGACCTACACTTACTAGAATTTACAACAAAGCATTAAAAATTATTGCCAAAGCATTTGTTGAAGGCAAAGCAATTGTAATTGAAGGCGGAAATTATGAATTAAGTCAAGATTGGTACCGATGTAGAAAATGCCATAAACTCATTGAAGCTGATAAAAACCAATCGGATTGTGAGAATTCTGAAGATTGTCACCCAAATGAATTAGTAAATTTAAACAAATAATAAATCGCTAAAAATAATTTTAAAATGAAAAAAATAGCAATACCAGTTGATATTAATAATCAATTAGAAGATCACTTTGGACATTGTGATCATTATGAAATTTATTCAGTTTTCGAAAAAAAAATAGTAGCTGTAAAATCTTTAACTGCAGAGCAAGGTTGCGGATGCAAGTCTAACATTGCCAGTGTTTTAGCTGAACACGGTGTTACTCTTATGTTGGCAGGTGGTATTGGCGCTGGCGCAATTAATGTGCTTAATAAATGTAATATTGATGTTGTTAGAGGCTGCTCAGGAACTATAAATGATATAGTTACTAATTTTATTGAAGATAAATTAATTGATAGTGGCGAAAGTTGTTTACACCATGAACATGAGCATGGTCACGGACATCAATGCAGTCATTAAAATTTAGAAACTAACTTAATAAAAGAGGCTGTTTAATGAGTAATTTTTAAAACAGCCTCTTTGTTTATTTATTTAGGCGAACTATGCTCCAACAAAAAAGCTTTTACATCTTGAAGATGTGCTGGTTTTGCAATAATCTTTTTTGAAGCATCTAAAATAAAATACGTTGGTGTAGATGTAATATTGTATTGTTGCGCAATGTTATTTTGCCATTTTTCAAGTCCTAAAACATTGGTCCATTTTGTAAATTTCTCCGAATAAACTTTAAAACCTAATTCGTCATTTTCTAAAGAAACAGCAATTACCTGAAGGTTTTTAGTGTTTTTAGTATACTCATATAACTCTGGCACTTCAAGTAAGCAATGAGAGCAAGTGGTACTCCAAAAAACCAACATGTAAGTATTTGCATTAGAAATACTAGATAATTTTTGTTGCTTTCCTTTTACATTCCAAGAAAAATCTGGTGCTACTTTACCAATAGCTAATTTAATTTTACTCTCAACTTCCAATACAACTGCAGCATCAACATATTCTTTTGGTAACTTTTTATAAATAGATTCTAACGTGAAATCTACCAAAGTAACATTCTGAATTTGTGTAAAAGCAAACATTAACGTAGCACAAACTTCACTTGCTAAAGAATTATTATCACCAATTTTTTGCATCACTTCAACTACAGCATTTTTATACAAAGCTGTTTGAACTTGTGCATCATCAGACTGACTTAAATAAAAAACATAGTCTATTACTTTTTGATTTATTAAAACTGAATTTCTAAGTTCATTATCATTAAAATCTATAAAATCAAAAAAATGTACTTTTTCACTATTTAAATATTCTTGTGGAGCATTTATAATTTGCGGTGCATAATATTTTTTATTAGCTTTTATAAAATGATGCGCTAATTTACCCACTGAATTAGCTTCATAATTGGTTTGTAAATTTGTATAATTTTTAAAAGTTAAATTATATAGTTCTTTTAACCCTTCTTTTTGTTCTTCTTCAACAGATTTAAAAAAGGTTAATTGAATGGAATCTAAATTTTGACGGATTAGCTCTACTTCATTTACATAATTAGCAAATAACTTATTTTCCTCTGAAGTTATAAAATGCAAGGTTTCAAGCTGATTTTTTGGATCAAATTCCATGTCTACAGATTCATTATTATGAATAAAATCTACATATCCATTGTTTTGTAAATCATAAGATATTCTATACATACCTTTAGGAGTATTTTCCGGTATTGTTATTTTAAATACACCCGAAACAACGTCTACATTTGCAATATAGTTTTGACTTAAACCTTTTAACTGATACAAAATAACCCATTCGTAATTATTGTCTCCTGTCATTGTTCCTTTAACAACATGTTGACTTTGGGCTATGTATGATATAAAAAATAAACTGAAAAGAATTTTTTTGAACATTGTGTTTTTTTTGTTGAAATTATCAATAATCAATCCAAATGTAACTATTTTTATGTTTTTGAATAAAACAACTTTGCATGAATTTTACAAATAAAGTAATTTGGATAACTGGTGCTTCTTCTGGAATTGGAAAAGCGTTAGCAATTGAGCTCTCAAAATTAAACACGAAACTAATTTTATCTTCCAGAAATGAAACGGAATTAGAAAAAGTTAAAAATGAATGTCATTCATCCTCTGAAGTAAAAATTATTCCACTCGATTTAGAAGCATACCAAAGTTTACCTTTAAAAGTTGCAGCGGCCATTTCACTTTTTGGAAAAATAGATATATTATTTAACAATGGCGGCATTAGTCAACGTTCAAAAGCTATAGATACTGCTATTGAGGTAGATAAAAGAATAATGGATGTTAATTATTTTGGAACCATTGCCTTATCCAAAGCACTTTTACCACATTTTATAAATCAAAATTCAGGGCAATTTGTTGTTATTACCAGTGTTGTTGGCAAAGTTGCAACACCAGTACGTTCATCATATTCAGCTTCAAAACACGCATTACACGGCTTTTTTGATAGCTTACGCGCCGAAACCCACCAACATAACATAAAAGTAACGTTAGCGTGTCCTGGTTATGTGAGAACCAATATTTCTATAAATGCTTTAACAGGAAGTGGAGCTGCACAAAACAAAATGGATATTGCTACTAATAATGGTTTATCTCCAGAGTATTTTTCAAAAAAATTATTGATAGCCGTTTCCAAAGAAAAAAATGAAGTGTACATAGCAGGTTTCAGAGAAAAATCTGCCATTTATTTAAAACGCTTTTTTCCTAAAATTTTAGCAAAAATGATTCGAAAAATGGCTGTTACCTAAATAAGTTCCTGTGCTTTAAAATAGAGCACAATTGCTTCTTTTATAAGTACAGTTTGTTCACCCGTTTTTAATGGAGGTAATTCTTCTAAAACTTTATAATGTGGCCAACCATCGGCATCAAAAAAATCAAATTCGTAATATCCGAAAGGTTCTAACAAGCGGCAAATAGCAATATGCATTAAATTCACTTTGTCATCTTTTTGAAACGTCCTTGCGCCTTGCCCTAACTCTTGTACGCCAATTAAATAAATAATAGCATCTACATTTAATTTTTCTCCATCGCCAAATTTGGCCGCTAAAATATCGAGAATAGCATCGTATTCTTCTTTTAATTTTTGATCTCTAGACATTTGAATTTTTTAGTTTGATGGCAAATATACAAATCGATTCATGTATATTTACAAAAACAACGAAATGAATACTTTTGACATCATAATTTCGGCACTTTTACTCTTTGGTTTTATAAGAGGATTATTTAAAGGTTTGTTTGTTGAAGTTGCCAGTTTAGTAGCATTAATTGCTGGTATTTACGGCGCAATTCACTTCTCCTATTTTGTAGGGAATTATTTAGCAAACAGCGTTTCTTGGGATGAAAAATTTGTAACAATAATTTCGTTTTCTATCACTTTTGCCATTATTGTTTTAACAATTACTTTAATTGGAAAACTATTTACCAAAATAGCTGATTTTGCTTCGTTAGGTTTACTAAATAAAATTCTTGGAGGCTTTTTTGGCAGTTTAAAAATTGGATTAATTTTAAGTATTGTACTCATTGTTTTTTCAAAACTAAATAACACCATTCCTTTTGTTTCAGAAGAAGAACAAGAAAATGCTATTTTATTTAAACCAATTAAAATGTTAGCTCCGGCTATTTTCCCTAACTTTTTAAAAGTTGGAGAAGATAAAGAAGATGAAATTATAAATACTTCTACTAATTAATGTTAGTTTTTACAAAAACTAGCGTCAAAGTTTAAAATCAATTTAAAAGTATGCGTACATTTTTACAGTTAATTTTTGTGTTATTTTTTATAATTTTAAGCAGTTGTGCAGATAAAAATGAAGCATCGTTTAGTATTTCGGGGAAAGTTTTAAATTTAAAAGAAAATTATGTGGTCCTTTCCATAGTAGATGATTTTCAAAACAATACTACCACTGTTATTGACACTTTAAAAATTAATAAAAAAGGGGAGTTTAATTCGGTTTATTTTTTGGAACCTGCCCTATATAACTTAACTTTTGATACTGAAAAAACTGTTTTATTAGCCATTGATAAAGGACAGCATATCGTTTTAAATGGTAAAAATATTGAAGCTATTACCGTAAAAGGTTCTGTTGATACCGATTTACTAAATGCGTATGAAGATTTTAGAAAAAAATCGTTAAACCGATTGGTGAATTCCGTTAGAACCCAAATTAAAGAAGTGCAAAAAACAGCTAGTGAACAAGAAATTACTGAATTAAGAGAGCTTGAAGTTGAAAACTATAAAAAGCATATAAATGAACTAACCGCTTTTATTAAAGAAAAAATGGGAACTTCAATTGCTATTTACCCAACATCAATTCGTTGGAATGGTGAAGAAAATTTATTGTTTTATAAAGAATTAACTGCCAGTTTTGAAGAAAAATATCCAACCATAGCAATTACTACTAAATTAAAAAAACGCGTTCAACTGTTAGAAAAAACAAGTGTTGGACGTGTAATTTCAAACATTAAAATGCCAAATGCTGCTGGAACAATTATTGAGCTTGATAGCCTTCGTAAAAAATACACGTTAATAGATTTTTGGGCAAGTTGGTGTCCACCGTGCAGAGCTGAAAGTAGTTTGTTAAATGAATTGTATGCAAATTACAACAAGAAAGGATTTGAAATTTATGGAATTTCATTAGACTCTAAAACCGAAAGCTGGCTAAAAGCGCTTGAGAAAGACCAGCGAATTTGGCCAAATGTTTCCACTGTAGAAGGGTTTAAAACACCTATTTCCATTGAATACGGCATAGCAGCATTACCAACCAATTTTTTAATTGATGAAACCGGAAAAATAGTTGCAACAAACCTACACGGAAAGCATTTAAAAGCTAAAATAGAAACACTTTTTAATTAAATTTCTTTCAACTTATTGGCTGTTGTCCACCCAATTTTTCCGTCAGCTAATTTAATTTTTCTCCAATTATCAAGTTCATCTAAAATTTGAACTTTAGTACCTTCGTGTAACTCAAAAACATCTTCACTAGTATTTGTAGGCGCATTTTTAACATCTACTTTATCCTTAAAAATAATGGCTGTTTTAGTGTTTTTAACAATGTCGTAATTTTTAAATGCAAAAAACGCACTGAGTACCATCATAAAACCTACTAAAATAGACGTATTAAAAAACAATAATTTAACTTTTGTTTCAGATGAAAAATAATAGAATAAAAACAACAAAGCTGCAATAAATGAAGCAGTTACAGCAATAATTGCCCAAGTATCAAAAGAGAATTTTTGAATTACATTGGCGGAAAATCGTTGTAAAAAAGATTTAGGTAACTCTTCAATAACATCAATCGTCATTCTTTTCGCAAAAGCTAAATTAGAAATAGCATCTTCATTTGCAGGGTTTATTTTTAACGCCTTTTCATAGTAATAAATAGATGGCGCCACTTTATTTAATTTGTAATACGAATTTCCTAAATTATAAAACAACTCATCCGATTGAAATCCTTGCTTTTCAATAGACAAATACCCTTCAATTGCTTTGGAATAGTTACCGTTTTTATAAAAAGTATTCGCTTTAGAAAACAACTTTTCTGGCGTTTGTGAATACGACAACACACTAAAAAGTACTACAAAACAAATCACTAATTTTTTCATATTACAAATGTTTATCAATTTTAGTAATCACCTCTTTTGCTTTTTCAAACTCCTGTTCCATCATT
Source organism: Lutibacter sp. (assembly GCF_016342705.1). GTDB lineage: Bacteria > Bacteroidota > Bacteroidia > Flavobacteriales > Flavobacteriaceae > Lutibacter. The sequence continues at coordinate 56,488 of NZ_JAEINV010000004.1, forward strand.
ACATTTGTTGTTGGCGTATATCGCGCAAAATCACAATCATTTAAAACATCCATAAAATCTTTTATGGTAACTTCTTCAATACCTTTATTTTTTAATATTTCTGAAATTTTTTCTTTTGAAATATCAGAGGTTTCTATTTGTAATTTTGCCTTTAAGAAATTATGTAATGCCTTCTCTAACGCAATATAAAACGCTTCTTTTTTACCCAATTGTTTTTTAGCTTGTGATAGATATTTTTTAGCCAATCTGTCCGCTACTCTAATTTTATTTCCAAAAATATCTCCAGCACGTTCTGCACGTTTTTTACCTATAAAAATGGCAATTGGTATGGCTAAAAATGGTAACAATAACAATAAATAAAATGCTGTTGAATGTAAAAATTCTGGCTCTTTAATTGGTTTAAATTCCGTATCTAAATCAATATACCTAAAGTTGTTGTTATTAGCAACCACTTTTTGCTTTATAGTTGAAGTTGAATCTACTGTTGAAGGCAAATCTTTACCTTCTAGCACTTCCATAATAATAGCGTCTACCTGAATGGTTTTATACTTCTTTTCAGTAGTGTTAAAATAGGAAAAACTAACCTCAGGAATTTTATACTTTCCTTTATATTGCGGTACCACCGTGTAAATATCTGAAATACTTCCTCTTAAACCATTTAAAGATGTTGAAACTTCTTCTTTATGTTCTGGGGTGTACACTTCCAATTCTGTTGGTGTGGTTATTTTAGGGATTTCGAATAATTTTAAATTTCCTCTACCTGTAACTTCTACTATTATTTGAGCTGCGTCATTTGCTTTTAGCTGATTTTTATCTGCTACAACTTTAAAATCAAATTCACCAACTGCACCCGTAAAATCAATTGGTTTCCCAGCTTCTGGCAACTCTTTTACTTTTACATTTCTTATAGCTGAAGCAGTTGAATAGTTAATGTTTCTGGTAATCATATTCCCAAAAAAGTCGCCTCTTCCTGTAGGAATTCCTACAGAAAAGTCCATTATCATTGGTTCAATAATTAATTCTCCGGCTCTTTGTGGAATTAAAACGGCTTTTTTAAGTACTATATATCTATAATCTTCTCCATTATATTTTCCTTTTTGCACATTGATTTCACTCACCTCAATATCTTGATTCCAAAATCCGTTATATTGTGGAGATTCCGTAACTCTCCAATCATTTACGCTTATGTTTTCACTAACAAAAAGTTTGTACACCACATAAATTCCCTCACCTACATACGGGCTTAAATTTGAAACTTCCGCTACCAAATGGATGTTTTGTTGTGCTACATACTCTGGATTATTTGGATCTTTTGGAATTTCTACCGCTTTAGAAACGGTAATTTTTACAGGATTAGATTTAATGGTTTCTCCTTCATATTCAATAGTTGCAGGTTCAATAATAAATTCCCCTTCACTTTTAGGCTCTACAATATAAATATACGATTGTGAAAAACTTGCTTTACCGTTAATCCACGATTGATTTACAGATGAACTTGGGCCACCTACCACTTTAAAATTATTAAAAGATGGCGGTCTAAAATTATCTGCACCTTGTTTGTTTACAGAAAATTCTACTCTAAAACGTTGATTTACGCCTAAAGTATTTTTGCTCACAGATGTTTCAAACTCAATTTGAGCAAAAAATACTTGTGATGTAAGTACTAAAAAACCTAGTATGTAAAACTTCATTAATTTCATTGGTTCAAAAATTGGTTATTGTTATAAATTACCAGTCTTTTTCTTGTTTAATTTTTCTACCTTTTGATTTTTGCTCATTCATCTTTTGTTGTGTTTTATTTTCTTCATTATTCATAGCATCCAACAATTGTTTCATTTGCTCTGGCGATAATTGATTTGGACGCGGTTGTGGTTGCTCTTTTTTCTCAGGATCTTGTTTATCATCCTTCTTTTCATCGCCTTTATCATCTTTTTTGTCCTTTCCTTTATCTTTATCGTCTTTTTTATCTTGATTTTTATCTTTATCGCCGCCGTCTTTATCTTTATTATCTTTATTCTTATCGTCTTTATTATCCTTATTATCTTTATCTTGTTGGTCTTTCAAAAGTTTTTGAGCCAATGCTAAGTTATAGCGAGTTTCATCGTCTTTTGAATTATTTCTCATAGAGTTTTTATAAGCTTCAACTGCTTGTGCATATTGTTTTTCTTTCATAAAAGAATTTCCCATATTATGAAAAATCTCCGCTTTACTCATTTTATCTTTAGTTGCTTTTGCTGACAATTCATAATTTGCAATCGCTTCTTTACTTCTTCCTTGTTGATAAATGGTGTTTCCTAAATTATATGCCGCTTTACCATAATTTGGGTTTTTAGAAAGTGCTTTTTTATAAGCAACTTCTGCATCGGAAAATTTTAATTGATTGTACAGTTTATTTCCTTCCCTTACCTCAGTTCTTGCTTCGCGCTCTAATTGTTCTTGATTAGGCTGTTGGGCAAATAACATTGTTGTAAACGTTAAAAATACTATGATTAAACTATTTCTTTTCATTGAATAAATTTAATTTTTGAATCCATTTCGTTTTCTTCTCTAGCAATAATACATCTATTAAAAGGAATAATAAGCCAAAACCTATAAACCACTGAAATTGGTCTTTATAATCTGAAAATTGTTTAGTTTCAAATTCGTTTTTTTCGGCTTTTAACAATAAATCTTCAATGGTTTTAATAGTTTCTTGAGTTCTATTTCCATCAATGTATTTTCCGTTTCCTTCCGAAGCAATTTCACTTAAAACCTCTGGCTTTAATTGCGTAATAACAACTTCTCCTTTATTGTCTTTTTTATAACTTATAACATTTCCATTTTCTTTAATTGGAATTGGACCACCTTTTTCTGTTCCAATACCAATAGTGAAAATTTTAATTCCTGCTTTGGTAGCATCTTCAGCCGCGTAAGCAACATTTTCTTCGTGATCTTCACCATCAGAAACAATAAATAAAAATCTATTGGTTCTTTCTTTCATATCAAAATACGTAATTCCTCTGTTAATGGCTTCGTTAATAGCAGTTCCTTGGCTTGACACCATATCTGGATCAGCATTTTGTAAAAACATTTTTGCTGCAGCGTGGTCAGTTGTTATTGGTAATAATGGATAGGAATTTCCCGCATAAATAATAACTCCAACTCTATCACTTCCTAAATTATCTATAATTTTAGTAATTATTTGCTTGGCTTTTTCCAATCTACTTGGCGCAATATCTTCTGCTAACATACTTTTAGAAACGTCTAAAGCAAAAACAATATCAACTCCTTGTCGCTTTATAGTTTCCAGCTTTGTTCCCATTTTTGGATTAACCAATGCTATAACCAAAAATGCTAAAGCAACGCAAATTACTCCAATTTTTAAGAAAGATTTGAAGGTAGACATTTGTGGACTTAATTTTTCCATTAAACCACTGTCTGCAAATTGTTTTTGTTTTCTTTTTTTCCACCACAACACCAACAAAAACAACACAAATATTACTGGAATACTTGCTAAATATATAAAATATGTTGGTTCTTCTAATTGATACATTTCTTATTAGTTTAATGGTTTAATAGTTGAATGGTTTATTTGCGCTTTTCGTAAAGCATTTAACATTCTCGATATTTTACCTATTTCTACCCTTACTTTGACATAATTTTCTTCTGAAATAAAATTTAATTCTTTTGATATAATTACTTGATTTAAAACTTCCATTAATGAGCTAAAAGCCAAAGTTGTAAAATGAGCTTTATCCTTATTAGTTTGTCTTGAAGTTCCTTCAGCTAAATTAGATGCAATTGAAACTGATGCTCTTCTTAACTGACTTACCAATCCATACTTTTCATTTTCTGGAAAATTAGTTGTTAATTGATATATTGTTTTTGATAAATCAACAGAACACTTCCAAACTTCTAATTTTTCAAATGAAAATTCATACTCCATAACTTTTACACTTTTCAACTAAAACACCTATCAACTAAATTTAAATAAAACTTTTAAAAATTGTGTGTTTTAATAACATTTCAATAAAAATTAGCAGACCTGCTAATAGTACTAAAATTCTATAATCTTCTTGATAATTATAATATTTAAACTCTTCAATTTCTGTTTTTTCTAGCTTATTTATTTCATTATAAATAGCTTTTAACTTTGTGTTATCAGTAGCTCTAAAATATTTTCCCCCGGTTTCTTTAGCAATATATTTTAATAAAGCTTCATCAATTTCAACGGGTGAATTTCTAAATAATAACTGACCCGTTCTTGGATCTTTTGCATAAGGAAAAGAAGCCATTCCGTTTGTTCCTAATCCAATGGTGTATACTTTAATTCCAAGTCCAATCGCTAATTCTGTAGCCGTTTTAGGATCAACAAAACCTGTATTGTTTACACCATCTGTTAATAAAATAATTACTTTGCTTTTAGCTTTGCTATCTTTTAATCTGTTTACAGCAGAACCCAATCCCATTCCTATCGCTGTTCCGCCATCTAGCTCTCCCCAATTTAGTTCTGAAATTGTTTTTTGAACAATTCTTTTATCACTTGTAATTGGTGTTTGTGTAAAACTTTCACCCGCATATACTACAATTCCAATTCTATCATTTGGACGTTGATTTACAAATTGTGCTGCTACTTTTTTTAGTGCTTCTAGTCTATTTGGTTTTAAATCTCGCGCTAACATACTTGCAGAAACATCTATTGCCATTACAATATCAATTCCTTTATTAGTTTTAGTATGCTGACTCACTGAAACTATTCTTGGTCTAGCCAAAGCAATAATTAACAGCGCAATTGCCAATATTCTTAAAATTGCCAATATTGGTTTTAGCTTGGCAACAATAGACGTTTTAGCTTGAAAACCTTTGGTGCTTGACACCAATAAACTTGTACTATCATTTTTTCTAATTAAAAAATACCAAACAGCTAACAATGGTATTAATAGTAATAACCATAAAAACTGCGGATGTAAAAATTCAAAATTTCTTAACATTGGTTATGGTTTTATACGCACAGAATTGATAATTCGTTCACTTATTTTATTAGCATTAGTTTCATTTTTTAAATTTGAAACTATTACTTGTCTCATACTTTTAGTATCAGCAAAAAATAACATTGTTAATTTATAATCTGTTAATTCAGACGTTAATAAACTTTTTCTTTGATAATTTACAGTTACTTTTTTTCCTTCCAATCCGTTATTTGTAATTGATTCTTCTTCATAATTTGAAAAAATTGTACCCATACTTTGTTCCATTTCTTTTAATGATCCCTTTACGCCTGCATCCAAATCTATATTTCCCATTTCTCTTAGAAAATTTGTTGAATTAACAGCAATATAAAAATCACTAATTAAACTACCAAAGGTATGAATTGTATAATCTCCAACAACCGACATTACGCTTTCTGGCAAGTGAACCGATTCTAATTTTAATAATTCTGGAGTTTCTATTGTAACTTCAGGAAAACCATAACTAGCTGTGTACCATTGGCTATCTATCATTTCAGATGTTGTAGATCCAATCACATTTTGTTTTACATATTTATAGCCAAAATAGCCCAGTACACTTAGAATTAAAATAAGAACTGCAACAATTATTAAAATGTACTTTACTACATTATTTTTCTTTTTCTTAACTAGCTTTTCTATTGATTGAATCGCAGTATCTATGTTGCTTTCAACTTCCACAGGATCGTTTTTATGAACCGCAACTTGTGTGTCTTTTAAAATTAATTCAACCGTATTTCTATCCTCTTTAATTTCTTCAACAATTGGGTTAGATTTGGCGAATTTCACTAAATCGGCACTTTGCAATACTCTTTTTAACTGTTGAATTGTTTCTTTAGAAATACCTATATTACTAGATTCATTAAAATCATTAATTGTTTCAATTAACTCATTTGTGGTAGATTCTAACGCTGGAATATTAATGTCCTTTTCTATATAAGTTCTAACAATATCTGTTAATTCTGAATAATAAATTTTAACTTTATTTTGTTGCAATAACTGTTTTTCATCTAATTCTTTTAAACGTTTAAACGCTTCTTGAATTGGTGCTACATACACAACAATTTCTTTCTCTTTTTTCTTTCTGAAAATAAAATACAATGCAACTCCAATTAATGCTACTAATAAAAGCAACCACCACAATAAATGCTTGTAATCATCAAAAGTTTTTGGTTCACTTTTAATGGATTTAATTTCAAACATTTTTTGCTTAAGCGTATCAACTTGTACGGTTGCAACATTAATCAACAAAGAGTCTGTTAAATATTTTGAATTATTAATTAAAATTTGTTGTCTTGGAATAATATATACCCCGCTATCAAAACTAGTTAATAAATACTTTTTTTCAAGTTGGCTTTTTAAAGTGTCTGTTGGTAAAGCTTCTACAAGTTCTACTTTTCCTAAACTATCTAATTTTATCGTTGGAAAAACAATATTGCTATTGCCTTTAACTGCAATTTTAAATTGAATTTGTTCTCCAATTTTAATGGAAGTTTTATCAACTGAAATTGACACAGGATTTTCTTGAGAATAGCTCAATAATCCTATAAAAAATATGCTAAATAAAAAAAGTTTTTTCATTTTAAATGCGTTCAACCCAATCAATTTCATTTATTATCTTGTTCCTTTTTGTTTAAAATAACCCAATAATTTTTTTACATAACTCTCATCAATTCTAGAGCTAATAGTTCCTGCGCCACTATGGTTAAAAGATTTTTCGAAATAATCTACAGATTTTAAATAATGCTCCGCATAACCATTTCTCACACTTTTTGAAGCAGTATTCACTAACATTGTTTTTCCTGTTTCGGCATCTAACATTGGTACCAAACCTACATTTGGCATTTCTACATCGTGTTTATCAAAAACTCTAATACCAGTTACATCGTGTTTTCTACCAACAATTTTTAATGTATGCTCGTAATGATCATCCATAAAATCAGAAAGTACAAAAACAATGGCTTTTTTCTTCATGACACTCGATAAAAATTTCAACGCTCCGTTAATACTTGTTTTGGTGCTTTTTGGTTGAAATTCTATTAATTCTCTAATTATTCTAAGTACGTGACTTTTTCCTTTTTTTGGTGGAATAAATAATTCTGCTTCATCTGAAAAAAGTAATAAACCTACTTTATCGTTATTTTGAATTGCTGAAAAAGCTAAGGTTGCAGCAATTTCTGTAATGGTATCTCTTTTAAATTGTAGTGTAGTTCCAAAAAATTCTGAGCCACTCACATCCACCATCAACATCATTGTTAATTCTCGTTCTTCTTCAAAAACTTTTACAAATGGTTCGTTATAACGTGCAGTAACATTCCAGTCAATCGCTCTCACATCATCACCATATTGGTACTGTCTAACTTCAGAAAAAGTCATACCACGCCCTTTAAATGAACTGTGATATTCACCTGAAAATATATGATCAGACAAACGACGTGTCTTAATCTCTATTTTTCGAACTTTTTTAAGTATTTCTTTAGTATCCATTGTTTAAAGTTTGAAAGTTAAAAAGTTTGAAAGTTGAAAAGTCCTTTAAACCATTCAACCCATAAACCATGAAACTCTCTATGGTACTTCTACTTCGTTAACAATTTTATTAATAATATCTTCAGAAGTAATATTTTCTGCTTCAGCTTCATAAGTAACACCAATTCTATGACGTAATACATCGTGTACAACGGCTCTTACATCTTCTGGAATTACATATCCTCTTCTTCTAATAAATGCATAGCATTTTGATGCCATTGCTAAGTTAATACTTCCACGTGGTGAAGCTCCAAAACTTATTAATCCTTTTAAATCTGATAAGTTATATTTTTCTGGATAACGAGTTGCAAAAATAATATCTAAAATATATTTTTCAATTTTCTCATCCATATACACTTCTTTCACCGCCTGACGAGCTCTGTTAATTTGCTCTAATGAAGCAACAGCATTTACATTTGCAAAACCATCATTTAAATTTTGACGCATAATTAATTGCTCTTCATCCATTTTAGGATAATCAATCACCGTTTTTAACATAAAACGGTCTACTTGCGCTTCTGGTAAAGGATAGGTTCCTTCTTGCTCTATTGGGTTTTGAGTGGCCATTACTAAAAAAGGCACATCTAATTTAAAAGTAGTGTCTCCAATAGTAATTTGACGCTCTTGCATAGCTTCCAGTAAAGCAGATTGCACTTTTGCTGGTGCACGGTTAATCTCATCTGCCAACACAAAGTTTGCGAAAATTGGACCTTTTTTAATAGTAAAATCATTGTCTTTTACGCTATAAATCATAGTACCAATAACATCTGCTGGCAATAAATCTGGCGTAAACTGAATTCTACTAAAATCTCCCTGAACAGCTTTTGCTAATGTATTTATGGCAAGTGTTTTTGCCAATCCAGGCACACCTTCTAATAAAATATGTCCATTACCTAACAAACCTATTAATAATCGTTCAATCATATGTTTCTGACCAACAATTACTTTGTTCATTTCCATAATTAACAAATCAACAAAGGCGCTTTCTTTTTCAATTTTTTCATTGATAGCTCTTATATCTACGGAACTATTATTTTCTTGAATCATATTTATTGTTTTTAAACGCGTGAATTTAACATGCTTTATAACACGGTGCAAATAGCCGATTTTTTTTTTAATTTCTTGTTAAAAATTGGTTAAAAAATAGCTGAAAAGGCTAGGTTTAATAAGATTTTAACATCAACTGATTGTCTGTAAAAACAGCATACGTAAAATGCGTAATCCAGTCTCCTGTATTTATATATTTTGAATTTTTTGAAAGATTGATTTCCATTGGTAAATGTCGATGTCCAAAAAGAAAGAAATCGAAGTGTTTTTCTTGTAATTTTTGTTTGCAATATTGCACCAACCATTCATTTTCTTCACCCAAAAATTTCACATCTTCCTCGCCAGAAATTAATTTATTTTTAACCGATAAATACTGGGCTAATCTTATTCCAATATCAGGATGCAACCATCTATACAGCCATTTTGAAAATGAGTTTGTGAAAACCTTTTTCATACGCTTGTAACCCTTATCTCCAGGTCCTAAACCATCGCCATGACCAATTAAAAAAGTTTTGTTATTAAATACAAATTCGGTTGGTTTATAGTAGGTTGGAATATTTAATTCTGTTTTAAAATAATCCTCCATCCATAAGTCATGATTACCTACAAAAAAATGAATTTTTATACCGCTATCACTTAATTCTGCCAATTTACCCAGTACTCTTACGAATCCTTTTGGCACGGCTTTTTTGTATTCAAACCAAAAATCAAATAAATCACCTAGTAGAAAAATGTGTTCAGCATCATTTTTAATACTATCTAACCAATTTACAAACTTTTGCTCACGAATTTTACTTTGCGCTATTGTTGGAGCGCCAAAATGTTGATCTGAGGCGAAATATATTTTTTTGTTTACTTCCAAATTTATTTTTTAGATTCCAATTCAAGAACTTTTAAAATCATTCTATCCTTTTTTTGAGTTACTATAAAGTAGCCTGTTTCATCAAATAAATTGCGAGCCATAAAAGCCTTGAAATATACTTTTAAATTATCTCTTGTTGTTGTTGAAAGTGGGCTATTTAAATCTAATTGTTTTATATATTGATTGAGAATTACATCATTTTTATCAAAATTTTCAACAAAATCATTCAACTTCCATTTATTCATTTTTGCTCTGTGATCATCAACATATTTAAACACAAAATCATTTAAACCACCATAAAGCCTGTTACTAAAAGTATTTACAGTATCAATAGAAACAAATACGTCTGGAATAATTCCGCCACCGCCGTAAACAATTTTACCTTTTGGCGTTGTATATTTTAAAGCATCATCAACCTTAATACTATCTTTTGATAATAATTCACCATTATGAATTCTTTCTAAATATTCATTATCATAAGAATTTGTTTCTTTATGATTATATGGTTTTTGAATGGATCTTCCTGTTGGTGTGTAATATCTAGATGTGGTTAACCGAACGGCAGAACCATCACCCAAATCCATTTCTTGTTGCACCAACCCTTTTCCAAAGGATCTTCTTCCAACAATTACACCTTTATCATTATCTTGTAATGCACCTGCAACAATTTCACTTGCTGAAGCTGAATTTTGATCGATTAAAACATATAATTTTCCGTTTTCAAAATCACCTTTTTTTGTTGCAAAAGCCTTATCTACTTCCCCATTTTTATTTTTTGTGAAAACAATTAGTTTTCCGTCTTCTAAAAATTCATCAATAATACTATTCGCAATATCCATAAAACCTCCTGGATTACCTCTTAAATCTAAAACTAACGATTTCATTCCTTTGGAAATAAGATCATCCAATCCTTCCTTAAACTCATCGTAGGTAGTTCTTGCAAATCTATCAATATTTATATATCCCAATTCATTATTAATCATATAATAAGATGACACGCTTTTAATTGGAACTTCCCCTCTTTTTATATTGAATTTGAAGTTTTTATTTTCAGATCTTCTATAAACCGTAACATTAACCGAGGTTTCAGGCTCTCCTTTTAACGATTTCATTACAGCGTCACTTATTTTTCTACTTCCTAAAAAAGATTGTTTCTCTTCATCTGAAACACCAGCTAACTTTTGAATACTTTTTCCAAACAATGAATCTTTACCCGCAACAATAATTCTATCACCTGCTTTTAAACCTGCTCTTTCACTGGGTCCACCTTTAATTACACTGGTTACAGCAACGGTATCATTATACATTAAAAACGAAACGCCAATTCCAACAAATTTACCTTCCATGCTTTCAGTAACTCTCCCTAAATCTTCTTTTGGAATATATACGGAATGAGGGTCAAGCTTCACCAGCATATTAGTGATTGCATTATCTAATAAACTATCGGTATTTACTTTATCTACATAATCATACTGAATGTAATTTATAAGCTTTTTTATTTTAGCTTCATTAGAGTTTGAGCTAAATAAAACCGATCTATTTTTAAAGTTTAATGTACTTCCTATTAAAATACCAACTGCAACAGCAATCCCTATAAACAACGGATAATATGCTTTTCTTTTACTCATTTTAAATCTTTAAGATGTGTCAATTCAACTCCTGCTTTTTCTAAAAATTCAAGTCCTATGGTGTCTTTATATTTCTCAGCATAAACAACCCTTTTAATACCCGATTGATGAATTAATTTACTGCATTCTTTACAAGGAGATAATGTAATATATAACGTAGAATTTTTGCAAGATTGTGTAGAACTTGCAACTTTTAGTATGGCATTTGCCTCTGCGTGTAATACGTACCATTTTGTATTTCCTTCATTTTCCTCACAACAATTTTCAAAACCAGTTGGGGTTCCGTTAAAACCATCAGAAATTATCATTCGCTCTTTAACAATTAATGCTCCTACTTGCTTGCGTTCACAGTGCGATAATTTTGCCCACTCCAAAGCCATTCTCATATAAGCCTGATCGTATTTTAATTGTTTCTTATTCATATCTATTATAAAAACTTCTAAATTACTAAGTTTCTTTATACTTTGACGTTAAATATTTACCAAAAGATTGCACCAATTAACATTGGTAAAGTTATTCCTATTACAAAAGATGACACTATTAAAATCCATTCCTTTTTAGAGTACCTAAAAATCTTTTGAACCAAAAATCCTAAACTTAAAATGGCTAAAACAATTATTATTTGTGCCAATTCAATTCCCAAAGCAAATTCTAACAATGAAATAAATTTACTGTTTGAACTGCCTATTAACATTTTAAAATATCCTGAAAAACCCAATCCGTGAATTAACCCAAAAAATAACGCAAAAATTAAATTGGTATTTGTTTTGGTTTGTTTGGCGGTATTTTTCCCATAAAAAATATTTACCAAAGCTGTAATTATTATAGTTAATGGAATTAAAAACTCTATCCATTGCGTGCTTACATTTACAACTTTATACGCCGCTAAAATTAATGTAAGTGAATGTCCTATGGTAAATAGCGTAATTAACCACAATATTTTTTTCCAGTTTTTAAAATCGTAAACAACCGCTAAGGCAATTAAAAAAAGAATATGGTCATAGGCTTTCCAATCCAACACATGAAAAAGACCAGCCTTCAGAAAAAATATAAAATTATCCATTAAATCGTCAATTTTAAGTGATTCAAATATAAAACAATGGCAGTTGAAACTTAATTTTCAAACCAATTATTTACTAATTGAACCTCAATAGGGTTTGCAGTATTATGTATGTATTCATTTTTAGCGGCATTGTATGTATAGTCCTTAGCCCACTCCTCTTGATTTTCAGCAACTTGCTTTATACTTTCACAAACATACAATACATCTTTATTTGTAATTGTTGGATGAATAGACATGCGAATCCATCCTGGTCGCTCTACCATACAACCTTCTAATATTTGTTTTTCTATTCCTTTTGAAGTTAGCTGATCTACATGCAACAAAAAATGCCCATAAGTTCCCGCACAAGAACAACCTCCACGTGTTTGTATACCAAATTTGTCATTCAATAATTTAACCACTAAATTAAAGTGAACATTTTTAATGTAAAAAGAAAAAATACCCAATCTATCGGTATGTTGCTCCGCTAAAATAACTAGGTTTGGAATTTTACTCAACTTATCAAAAACAATAGTATTTATTTCGTGTTCTCTTTTTATAATATTTTCAACACCCATTTTTTCCTTTAACTGAATAGCAAGGGCAATTTTAATGGTTTGCAAAAAGCCAGGTGTTCCGCCATCTTCACGCGTTTCAATATCGTCTACATAATCGTGATCTCCCCAAGGATTTGTGTAATTTACAGTGCCTCCTCCTGGATTATCCGGAATTAAATTTTTGTACAATTTTTTATTAAAAACCAACACTCCTGAAGTGCCCGGACCTCCTAAAAATTTATGTGGCGAAAAGAAAATAGCATCTAAATAGGATTCTTCATCTGAAGGATGCATATCTACATGAACATAGGGCGCAGAACAAGCAAAATCCACAAAACACAATCCACCGTTTTGATGAATTATTTTTGCAATTTTATAATAATCTGTTCTAATACCTGTTACGTTTGAACAGGCTGTAACAGAGGCAATTTTGATTGGTCGGTCTTTATATTTCAGTAATAATTTTTCAAAACTATCAAAACAAATTAATCCAGATTCTTGACAAGGAATAATCTCTACATTTGCAATGGTTTCTAACCAAGAAGTTTGGTTTGAATGATGTTCCATATGTGAAATAAACACTATTGGCCGAAGTTCATCTGGGATGGTTGTATAATTTTTTAAATTTTCAGAAACTTTTAATCCTAAAATCCGCTGGAATTTATTTACAACTCCTGTCATTCCAGTTCCATCTGTTATTAAAACATCATCTATTCCAGCGTTTACGTGCTGTTTAATTATACTTCTAGCCTTGTGATAAGCCATTGTCATTGCAGAACCCGTAATGGAAGTTTCGGTGTGTGTATTTGCAATAAATGGACCAAAATCATTTATTATTTTTTCTTCAATAGGTCGATAAAAACGACCACTTGCAGTCCAGTCTGTATATATAATTTCTTTTTCACCATAAGGCGATTGAAACTTTTGATGCACACCAACTATATTTTTTCTAAACTGTTGAAAATAAATCTCTAATTCAGAAATAACACTCTCTAAATGTGAAGAATTTTCTTTTAAAGATTTCTTTGACGGTATACTCATAATTAAAACTAAATGAAAAGAGACACTCTAACTATACTACAATTAGAGTGTGTCTTTTAAGAATAAAAATCAATGCTTTTTATTATATTTTTAATTCATCAAACAATGCTTTTAAATCGTCTGATGAAGGTCTTGGTGCATCTGGTGTTACAATAATTCCTTGTGGATCAATTAAAATAAAACGAGGAATTCCGTTAATTTTATAATCTGTTACAAATTGAGATTTCCAATCGTTATCTGCAAATAATTGAACGCCGCCTAATTCTAAATCAGCAACCATTTTTGTCCAAGCTTCGTGATCTTTAGCCTGATCAATTGAAATACTTACAAACTCAATGTTTTTCCCGTGATACGCTTTTTCAACTTCCTTTAAAAATGGAATTTCTCTTTTACAAGGTCCACACCACGTTGCCCAAACATCCACATATACATATTTTCCTTTTAAATCATCTAACGAAGTTTTTCCACCTTTAAAATTTTCGTAATCAGTAAATTTTGGTGATGCATTTCCTTTTGCTAAAACAGTGCTTAAATATTGCTTTTCTTCATAAGTTGAGGATATGTATTGCGTAAAACCATCAATTCCTTTCATTTCATCTGCAATAAATATAGAGTCTAAATTTTGAGTATTCGTTAAAAGTGTATTAAAACCTTCTTTAATTTCACCCATTTTCAAATCGAATGCTGGCTTTTCTAACGAGAATAATGAATCGTTTTCAAAAACACCTTCTTGCATTAATGCTCTGGCGGCTAAATAATTGTTTACCTCAGCACCTTCACCTGTAAAGCTAATAGTTTCATCAAATTGCTTTGTATCTAATGACACAACTAGTTCAAAGCCGTTTTTTAAATAAATTGAAGCGCTTTCTGCGCCATCAAAAAAGTTATAAATTCCAGTAGCCACTTTTAATGTGTCAGAAAAAGTACCATCAGTATTTACTTTAATGGTTTTGCTGTATTCTCTTGATCTAACTACTAAAGAGTCGGAGTTTTGATTCATAATTTTACCTGATAGCGTTACATAGTCTTTCGGCGCTTCTTCTTTACAAGACGCTACAAGTAAAACAATACTTAAAAAATAAATTAGTTTTTTCATTATTATTAATTATTTAAAATTTGATATTCCAGTTTTTAACCAATTGTGATATTCCGTAACATCTGGAGTATACGCAACAGGTTCGTTTAATTTTTCTTCGTTTGTATTTATTAACACATAAAAAGGTTGTGCATTTGCGCCATACTTTATGGTTTGAAATTCACTCCATTTTTGTCCAATATATTTCAATTTTTTACCAGGACGTAATTTAGACTCAATTTCTTCACCTGCTGGTAATGGTCTTTTATCATCAACATATAATGAGATTAAAACTACATCATTTTTTAAAATTGGTAAAATTTCATCTTTTACCCAAACATTTTGCTCCATTTTACGGCAATTTACACAAGCGTGACCTGTAAAATCTAACATAATAGGTTTATTTACTTGTTTTGCATAAGCCAAACCTTTATCATAATCGTTAAAAGCTACAATATTATGGGGCGGCATTAAATGAGCGCCTTCAGGTATTTCTGAATGGCTGTTTTCTGAAAAACTTCCGGTTTTGACAAATCCAACTCCGTAAGGTGATTCGCTATAATGTTGTGCTGGTGGAAATGCGCTAATTAAATTTAATGGCGCTCCCCATAATCCAGGAATCATATAAATTGTAAAGGTTAACGATAGTAATCCTAAACTTAATCTACCAACTGAAATATGCGAACTTGGTGAATCATGTGGTAATTGAATTTTTCCAAATAAATACAACGCCAATACTCCAAAAATTGCAATCCAAATGGCTAAAAATACTTCACGTTCTAACCAATGTAATTGCAATACTAAATCGGCGTTTGATAAAAATTTAAATGCTAACGCTAATTCTAAAAATCCTAATACAACTTTTACTGTATTTAACCAACCACCAGATTTTGGCAATGAATGTAACCATCCTGGAAATGCTGCAAACAATGCAAATGGAATTGCTAATGCCAGTGAAAAACCTAACATTCCAATAATTGGCCCAATTTGATTTCCTCCTGCTGCGGCTTCCACTAATAAGGTTCCTACAATTGGACCTGTACATGAAAACGAAACAATTGCTAATGCCAACGCCATAAAGAAAATTCCTATGATTCCTCCTCTATCCGCTTGTGCATCAACTTTTGTTCCCCAACTGCTTGGTAATACAATTTCAAAAGCACCTAAAAACGATATTGCAAAAATTACTAATAGTAAAAAGAAAATAATATTAAACCATACATTGGTAGATAGAGCGTTTAAAGCATCTGCTCCAAAAATGGCACTTACCAATAATCCTAAAACTACATAAATAATTACAATAGAAGCTCCATAAATAATAGCGTTTCTAATTCCTGCGGCTCTGCTTTTACTTTGTTTCGTAAAAAAACTAACTGTCATAGGAATCATTGGAAAAACGCAAGGTGTTAACAATGCAGCAAAACCAGAAAAGAAAGCTATCAGAAATATTTTTAACAAACTTTTGTCTTTAGATTTTGGTGATTTAGCTTCAACAACTTTGGCGGTTTCTGTGATTTCTGCAACTTGGTCAGCACTTTCATTTACATCCACTGGATTGGCAGAAAAATTAATTCCGTTAGAAACTGGTATTGCAAACGTTAAATCTATATCTGTTGGTGGTAAACAATTGGCATCATCACACACCATAAATTCCACAGTTCCTTTAATTGAAAATGCGATTTTTGAAAGTGTTTTTATGCGTTGTTTAAAGGTTGCTTTGTTTTCAAAATATTTAATTTTCATTTCAAAAACAGGATCATTTACTGTATGACCTTCTTCTTCTGAGGTTTTTCCAATTATTTCAAAATCCTTAGTAGTTTCAAAAGAAAATGATGTTGGGATTGGCCCGTCTTCCGGTACATTTTGGGAATATAAATGCCAGTTTTTTTCAATACTCGCATTTATTATTAAATCATATTCAGTTTCTGAAATTTTTTCAACAGATGTGTCCCATTTTACTGGATCATGAATTTGAGAAAAGCCAATTGAAACTATGAATAGTGAAAGAAATAAAACTAATTTTTTCATATTAAAGGGTGATTCTTCTATAAGAACATCAAAATTAAACAATAATTATCATTCAGTCGTTTAATTCAGTGGTTTACCCCACTTCAATATGTTAAATTTTTCTTAATGTATTTTTAAAAGGTTTCTTCTTTAATTTTACTGATTAAATTTTCTATCGGTCTTTTTATATATCTCGAAGCTCTTAAACCTCGCTTTTTTAAAGCCTCATTCATAAAATCTTGCGCATAAAATGCTATAGAGCCAACAAAATATAACGGAACTGATTTAAGCTCTGCCTTGTATTGTAAAATTTGATGATCTATAAATTTACTAATTCCATCTTTTATAATTTTCTGCATCACTTCATTTTCTTTATTTTTAAATAAAAAAATTGCAAATTCCGCTAAATATTTATTTGGAGTTTCCGATTGGTATAGTTGCTTAATTACGGTGTTCTCATTTAAATCATACCTATTTTCAAACGAAACTTTTAGTTCTTGTGGCATTTCGTTATAATAATAACATTTTAACAGTTCTTTCCCAAAATAATTTCCACTTGCTTCGTCCATTAACATATAACCCATTGCCGGAACTTTTTGATAAATTTGATTTCCATCAAAAAAACAACAATTTGAGCCAGTTCCTAAAATACAAACTACGGCAGCTGTATTTGTAGAAGCTTTTACCGCCGCCATTGTATCTTCTTTTAGAACTACTTTCGCATTTTTAAAATAGGAATGAAAAATACTTTCCATTACTTGTATAGTATCTACAGAATTGCAACCAGCGCCATAAAAATATATGAAATTTATAGATTCTCTATATTTTAGAAGTTCGCTATTTTCTAAAATTATTTTTTCAATGGCTTCCTTTTTTAGGATAGATGGATTTAACCCTTCCGTTCTAATTTTAATTGGAGCTGCATCTTTATTTTCAAACAATACCCAATCGCATTTTGTTGAGCCACTATCAGCAATTAACAACATACTATTTTACTTTTTTTTGATGAATGACTAATTTTTAAATGAATTTTTCCCTCCTTTTTCATTAATTATGAAAATGAATAGTTTATTTAAATCTTCCAAAATAATTAACTCTACATCAACAACTGGTTTTTGAAGTTTTAACAACAACTCTTTTCCATTATTAACATCTTCTGCCTTTATTTTTTTTGAATTTATTATTGATAAAAGTGTTGTTGAAATTTCGGCTACATTTTTAGATAACGGAGCAATCTCATTCAAAATTGGACTCTTTTTTTCTAGCAATAAAAACTGATTGTAATTGTTAGACCACTTTTTTAAATAAGTTATAATTTCCTTTTTACTATTTTCATTTTTTGTTGCAGTATAATTTTCTACAAACTTATTAAAAATAATGCCCTCACTTGCATCTGCTGAACAAGCGTCTGCAAATAATGTAAAAGGTGAAAAAGTTTTATATTCCGTTCCTCCACTATTTCTAGTATATATTTTTAACGGTTCGCATATTTTAGTTAAATCTAAAAGTGCTGCAATATTTTGATTGTTAGTAATATTTCTTAAAATTACATCTCTGTTTTTAATATGTGTTATTCCTAGTTCTTCCAACCTAAAACTTACAGTTTCCAATCTTTTGTACATATCAGCTACATCAATAATTTCTTCAGAAGACCAAAAGCGTTCAGCAATAGCCGCTGTTCTTGGCCAAATTCTAGAATCTAAAGTTAAACTAGTTGTCAACTCACTCCACATGGTTGCTTCACCCCCCAAAATACGAGCACTTTCTTCAACTGTTAAATTATTGTTTTTTGGTAGAGGATTTACAATATAATGATCACTAGCAGGCTGCATTAAATCTATATAAAAACCATTTGAAAGCACTGTTTTATAGCCTTTTTTAGCCGCATTAAATAATGAACTTCCACCTTCAACACCTTCATTAACTCCTTTCCAAGAATGAATTAAAGCCGAAGTTGGCATTTTATCGGTCATAATTTCTTCCCAACCCATTACTAATTTTCCGTGTTTTGCTAAAATTTCTTCTAAACGAATATTCATAAAGGTTTGCAAATTGTGATTGGAATCTATAGCGTGTTTCTTCTTAAATTCTTGAATTTTTAGGTTTTCATCCCAGTGTTTTCCTTCATTTTCATCACCTCCTATATGAAAATATTGATCTGGGAATAGTGCCGCCATTTCTCCAAATAAATCACCTAAAATTTCATAGGTTCTCTCGTTTGTTGGATCTAATGTTGGATCAAATATCCCAGAAAACCTTTCAATTGAATACGTAGTATCTTTACTTCCAATTTCAGGATATGCAGTTAAAATTGCTGTTGCATGTCCAGGAACATCAACTTCAGGAACCACACGAATTCCTCTATCCGAAGCATATTGTACAACTTCTTTAATTTGTTCTTGCGTATAATACAATCCGTCTGAACCTAATTGATGTAGTTTAGGATGTGTTTTAGATTCAATCCTAAATCCTTGATCATCAGTTAAATGCCAATGGAATACATTCATTTTAACCGACGCCATGACGTCTAAATTTCGCTTTAAAACATCAACTGGATGAAAGTGACGCGCAACATCTATCATTAAACCACGCCATGTAAATCTTGGAAAATCATGAATTGTAACTTCAGGAAAAAAATAGGCTGTTTCATTATTTTCAACCAATTGAAGCAATGTTTCTAAGGCGTAAATTACCCCAATATCAGTAGTTGCCTCAATACTAATTTTTGTAGGTGAAACGTGTAACTGATACGATTCATCTTCATTAATTTCTAGTTTTCCGATTCTTTTATATGCAATTTCAAGTGTTGCATTTTTTATTTTATTTGCATTAAAAGCAAATCCATTTTCAAAAAAAATACCTGTTCTACCACTTAACCTTTGAATAAATTTAGTGGTAGCAATATCAATTCTTTTGGTTATTTCTTGATGAACAACTACTGTGAATTTTGGAGAGATTTCAATATTGGAATTACCTAAAACTATTTCTTGAGGCCAAGGCATTATGTTTAATTCCTTTGATTGACTCCAACCAGCAATTGCATACAACGATATAAAGAAGAAAAGTATTTTTTTCATAATAATTTTTTAATAATAGTATCTTTTAAAAGCTTCTAAAGCGGCATAATCTGCCAACCCTAATTGATGATATTTTTGTGCGGTTTCATTATTTCTTTCCTCAGCACGCACCCAAAACTCTCGAGTATCATTTCCTTGAAACATCACGCCATCTTTTTGAGATTGATGAAAGAAAATTGCTTTTCTTTTTCTCAGTACTTGATCTGGACTCATTGGAACTGCCATATCAATTTGGTGAATATCCCACTCGTGCCAAGCTCCTCTGTACAACCAAACCCAACAATCATCCATATACTTTTCTGGTTTCAAAATTTCTAAGGCTGCAAAAATAGCATCTAAACAAACTTTATGTGTTCCGTGCGGATCTGCTAAATCACCTGCTGCATAAATTTGATGTGGTTGAATGGAAGCGATTAAATTTGTGACAATATCTACATCTTCTTTCCCAATAGGTTTCTTCTTTACTGTTCCTGTTTCATAAAATGGGAGATTTAAAAAATGAACATTTTCATCGGGAACACCAACAAATCTTGTTGCGGCTAGTGATTCTCTCTTTCTAATTAATCCTTTTAAATTTCTAACTTCAATGGCATCTTCAATAGCATCGCTTTTTGATTTTAATTTATCAATAATTACATCAATATTTATACTACCGGAGTTTACATCTTTCACCACTTCAGCATACTTTAATGCTTCATAATCTGAAACTGCAATATTTCCTGATGTTTGGTAAGCAACGTGTACTTCGTGCCCTTGATCAACCAATCTATCAAACGTTCCGCCCATTGAAATTACATCATCATCTGGGTGCGGACTAAATATAAGCACTCTTTTTTTAATTGGGTTTGCGCGTTCTGGCCTTGATGAATCATCCGCGTTTGGTTTTCCGCCTGGCCATCCGGTTATTGTGTGTTGTAATTTATTAAACATTTTAATGTTTATATCATACGCTGAACCTTCTTGAGATAGAAGGCTTGACATTCCATTATTATTATAATCTTTATCTGTTAACTTCAAAATAGACTTTTTAGTTAATTTACATAACCAAATAATAGCTTTACTCGTCAACTCTTCTGTCCAAATACAAGGTCCAACTAACCAAGGTGTATTTAAACGCGTTAAATCTTGCGCTGCTTCATCATTTAAAATAAAGGTTGTATTATCATGCTCCTGAAGATATGTTGCCGGAACTTCAGAGGTGATTTCACCTTCTATAGTATCTTTAATTACAGATGCTTTGTTGTGTCCCCAAGCTAATAAAACAATTCTTTTAGCTTTTCTTACAGTTCCAATACCCATTGTAATTGCTTTTTTTGGAACGTTATCAATTCCTAAAAAAGAAGGTGCAGCATCTACTCTGGTCAAATGATCTAATGTAATACTTCTTGTGCCCGAATTATAATGTGATCCTGGCTCGTTAAATCCAATATGTCCAGTTCTACCAATTCCTAATAATTGAAAGTCTAGACCTCCAAGTTCCTTAATTTTTAAATCGTAATCTATACAATATTGGTGTAAATCTTCTGGGGAAACTTTTCCGCATGGAATGTTAATGTTTTTAGAATCTATATCAACATGATTGAATAAATGTTGATGCATAAAATAGTAGTAACTATGCACACTATTTTTATCCATAGGATAATATTCATCCAAATTAAAAGTAATAACATTTGAAAAACTAAGCCCTTCTTCTTTATGCATTCTAACCAATTCTTCATATACTTTAATTGGAGAAGAACCCGTTGCTAGGCCTAATATGCAATGTTTATTTTCCTTTTCTTTTGTTCTAATTAATTGTGCTATTTCTTGAGCAACACAAATAGATGCTTCAATAGAACTTGAAAAAACAATGTTGTGAATTTTCTCAAATCTAGTATCTTCAAATTGGCCTGCCGGCTGGTATTTAATTTTAGTTGTAGTCATAGTTAAATTTTTATCCATAATAGAACAGAGTATTGTATTGTAAATTTATGAAATGCCTTTTTTAAATCTTTATTTTTTCGACAAATAGCTACTATTTACCTATAAAAAGCAAACGAAAAAAAGTGAATTCCGTTTGCTTTCAATTAATCAAATCTCAATATAAAAAAACACTTTAGAAATTACTTCCTGGCACATCCCACCAAAGTCTTGTTCCTCCGTTGTCTGGACCATTTAAAAAGGTGATTGCTTTTGCAACATTTACATTGTTGGTATTTTTTTCATTTTGAACAAAATTTACTCTTCTAATTTGAATATTTGTATCAATAGTACCACCACTATTATTTATTACAACCGGGAAAATTCTAGGATACCCAGTTCGTCTAAACTCGCTCCAAGCCTCTTGCCCATCAGGAAATATTGCAATCCATTTTTGTGTAATTATTTGTTCTAATTTTGCTTCATTCGTTCCGCTAGTATTAAAAGCTATTTTAAGATCTCCTGCATATGCAATATTATTAACTGGGTTTAAAGCATCTACAAAATCTGCCGGTGTGCTAGTATTGTCTAACAAATAAGCATCCACACCTGCAACGCTATGTTGTGAAAAAGAAGCTCTTATTCCTGCTTCATAATTACTTTTTGCATCACCAGCATTTGACCAACCTCTTAAAGCAGCCTCTGCACGTAAAAACCAAATTTCTGATGCAGTCATCCATTGAATTGTTTCACCATCAATTACACTTCCTATAGAAGAATGGCCCACGTATTGCCCTTTTGCTTCAATAGCAATTCCCATTCTAATTCCTTTATAAGCACCGGCTAAAGCAGGATCTTCTGCTGGGTTAAAGTATTTTTCAATTCTTTTATCCTTAAATCCTTTTAATATGGATTCCATTTCAGCACTCATTCTAATATCTCCCCAAGATCCACTAATGGTAGCAATTGGATGAGAAAAACCAGTGTTAATTTTCATATCCATTGTTTCTAATAAACCTGCACTACTAGCTAATGAAAGTTCACCTTGTGCTTTTGCTAAAGCAGGATTCTTTTTAACAATTCTCATTGCTAATCTTAATCGTAATGAATTTGCATATTTTCTCCATTTCGAAATATCCCCACCTAACGTAGACATATCAAAAGGAATAAACTGCGCATCACCTTCAAAAGCTTCTAAACCATCAATTGCAGCACCTAATTCATTAAAAAATGCCTCATATGCTACCTCTTGAGAATCATATTCTCCAGTTGTGGTATAATCATCAAATTTTGTATAACGAATTGGCCCATAAATATCTGAAACTCTATGCATTGCTGAAACTCTAATAATAGTTGCCAAATGCACAAACTTTACACCAGACTCATCTCCACCAACGGCTACTGCATTTTTAACATCTAACGCAAATGGCATTACGCTTCCATAGGCATCTCCCCAAGGGAAACCATTCCATCCATCCACCAAAGAATAGGTCATGTTATTCACATTTCCAGCAAATGGAGTTGGCGGTGTCATATATCCTGAATACACGTCACCAATTAACCCTTGCTGTAATTGATAATTCCAAGCTGGAGTTACATTAAAAACATTTAAAAACATTGGAGTAAACGAGCCTCCAATATGATTGTTCATTTGGGTCAAACTTTGGTTTGAAATTCCATTTGGATCTGTATTGATGTCTTCAAAATCACCTGTACAGTTTAGTAAACTAACAGCTACAATTGCTATTAGTGTATATTTTATAAGTTTATTCATTTTTTTAGAAATTTACGTTAATGTTTAATCCTATACTTCTTGTAGATGGCTGACCATAAATATCAACACCTTGTAATCCTATTCCTGTACTTGAAGCGATATTCGGGTCGAACGGAGCATCTTTATAAATAAAGAATAAATTGTTTGCTATTACTGATAATCTCAAGTTTTCAACAAAACTCTTTTCGAATTTTAAGTTGTATCCTAATGAAATTTCTCTTAAACTAACATTAGTGGCATCATACACATATTCACCTAATAAACCTGCTCTTCCTCCTGTTTTTAAATAATAATCTTGCGCCGACATTTGTTTAGCTGCGCCACTAGTATCAACAACATTTATCATTCCTCCGTTTGTATTTCTTGCGTTTGCAGATGCTTGAGAAACACCATAAAAATCGTTTACAGATTCTGTAACACTAACTACTTCACCACCAAATTTTGCATCAATTAAAAGATTCAATGAGAAATTTTTATAATCAAATGTGTTGCTCCACCCAAAAGTAAAATCTGGTTGTGCGTGTGCAATAGTCTCAAAATCAGTAGTTTCTAATGTTAAACTTCCAGCATCATCCGTTACAATTGGCAAACCTTCTGCATTTCTTTTAACTGAACGACCTCTTATACTACCAAAATCTTCGCCTTCAATTAATGAATATCCATAACCATTAACACCTGGAGCAGTTAAAATTGCTTCTCCGTTTTGTAGGGAAGGGTGTACAGAAACTACTTTGTTTTTATTAGTTGCAAAATTTAACGTTGTATTCCAATTAAAAATATCGCCCACTATTGGTTTTGCATTTAACACAAGCTCTATTCCGCTGTTTGAAATTTCACCTGCATTAACAATATTTTGTACATAACCGTTTACGTTTGGTTCTGCTGCAATAAAAAATATTTGATCGGTAGTTTTTGAATTGTAGTAAGTAAAATCAATTCCTAATCTGTTGTGGAAAAAACGCCATTCAGTACCAATTTCAAATGATTTTTGTTCTTCAGGTTTTAATGTTTCACCTTCTTTTACGCCAAATAATGGCTTTGTGAAATTTCCTTGCCCAACCGGGATTGAGTTTAAAGGAATTGTTGCATATGCTGGAATATCTTTACCAACAACCGCATAAGATGCTCTAATTTTTGCAAATGAAATATTTTCTGGCATTTTAAACATTTCAGACAATACACCTGTTGCTCCAACTGAAGGATAAAAGAATGAATTAGTATCTGTGTTTACTAATGTTGAAGACCAGTCACTTCTTCCTGTAATATCTAAAAATAATTTGTTTTTATATCCAAAATTAGCAGATCCAAAAATAGATTGTACTTCTTTATTTGATACCGATTGTTTGATATCATTTGTACTCGCAAAGTTTCCAATTGTAAATACATTTGGATACGTTAGCCCTCTTCCTGTGCCAGAATCTAATAATAATTGATCACCCACTGAATACTTAGTTAAACTTGTGCCCAACACTCCAGAAAAAGTAAAATCTTCAGAAATATCTTTGCTGTAGCTTGCAATTAAATCTATATATTGTTGCGTGTTTTCAGTTTTTTCTAAAATATATCTACCCGTTGTTGGTACAAAAGTTAAATCGCTACCAGCATACATTCTTTTATCAAAAGTAAAAAATGTTTTATCAAAACTTCCTCTAGATTGGAAAGACAAGTCTTCTGTAACTTGGTATTTTACACTTACGTTCGCTAAAACTCTTTGAGCAATATCCTTACTTGGATTACGGTTAACTAACCAATATGGATTTTGTTGAATATTTTCATCAAATGAAGTGGCGTATTGATCCATCATATTTGTTGAAGTATTAAAATATTCAAATTTATTTTTGTAAGTATTTAAGTCAATTCCAACCGGATTTAAATATAAACCAGTTAAAGGATTTGAGTATAATCCATTGGTTGAACGGTTCCAAATTCTTTGATCTGACACATTAATATTTGCTGAAACTTGAATTTTATTATTTAAAAAATTAGCTGTTTCACGCAAGTTTAAATTATTTCTCACCATGCTATTATTTGGCATTACACCTGCGGCAGTTGTATTTGCGTATGAGAAAAAAGTCTGTGCTTTTTCATTACCCGCTGTTAAAGAAATAGATTGAATAGCGGTATTTCCTGTTTTAAAGAAATCATTAACGCTATTTGTTAGTCCGCTTTTTTTAGCGCCCCAAGATTTAGGATCTGTTACATTACCATTTTCGGCAATTGGTTGCCCAACTGAATTTGATTGGTATTCTGTTTGTAACTCTGGTAAAGAAACTACATCATCAACAGTAATACTTGAACTAAAGTTTACCTGAACTTTTCCATCTTTTCCGCTTTTAGTTGTAATTAAAATTACGCCATTTGCTCCTTGACTTCCGTATAAAGCTGCTGCGGAAGCTCCTTTTAAAACCGACATACTCTCAATATCATCTGGATTTAATAATGACAATGCATCTCCACCATCTCTATTTCCAATTTGACCTCCAAAAATACTAGTTCCAGGTTCTTCTCCATTTTGTCCGTTTCCACTGTTTAACATTGGAACACCATCAATAACATACAATGGATCATTATTTGTTGTTGAAGAATTTCCTCTTAGCACAACTTTTGAAGCTCCACCAACACCTGATGAACTTTTAGTAATAGTTAAACCAGCTGATTTACCCGATAAACTATTAATTGGGTTTGTTTGTTTTACTTTTGTTAAATCATCTCCTTTTACTTCTTGAGCAGAATATGTTAACGCTTTCTTTTCTTTTTTCATTCCTAAAGCGGTAACAATTACTTCGTTTAAACTTAATGCATCATCTGCTAAAACAATATTTAAAGTAGTAGCATCTGTAATATTTACAGATTTAGTTTTCATTCCAATAAAAGAAAAAACAAGTACATCGCCTTTTGAAGCTTCTATACTATATTTTCCATCAAAATCTGTTTGACTTCCTTTTGTTGTTCCTTGTATAACAACATTTACTCCAGGCAATGGAGCACCATCTGATTCAGCAGTAACTGTACCAGAAATAGTTTTTAACTGCGCACTAATTTGTTGAGTAAACGCAAGTGAAAAAACTAACATTAATAGTGGTAATAATTTTTTCATAAGTATAATTAAATGGTTAAATAATTAAAGTCTAAACCTAGAATTATCAAAAGATTATAAAAAATTATTTCTATAAACAACGGAAAAAAAAGAACGGAAAGCAGGTTTTTTAATATTAACGAAAACGTTTTATTCTTAATTTATATTTTTATTGCAAATTGTTTTGTTATCCTAAAAAAAACCTATAATTTTTCACAAAATTTAATATTAAAACTTTAAATATTTGAGCTTTTTAAAACTAGAATGGCTTGAAAATTCAAGCAACAAAATACCATTACAATACCATTTGTTTTTTTGGTTTGGTTACTTCTTATTTAATGTAGTTAGATGGGGCAGTTATTTTGATGATTATTGGTATTCTTTAAAATCTAACTTAGTAGAATTTCCTTTGCATATTGTAATTGTGTATTTTAATATTTATTATTTAATACCAAAATTCATTTTAACCAGAAAATTTAAACGCTATATTCTCTTTCTTTTAGTTTCTTTATTCTTATTATATTGTATAAGAACCGGTTTAAATTTTTTATTAGTAACAAAAAATATTTGGCCAGAAGCGGATGGCATGCAACAAGCATTTACATTTAACCATATTATTGCCGTAATTTTGGGAGAATTGTATGTGGTAGCTTTGGCTTCTGCCATAAAATTAACGTTTGATTGGATTTATGAAAAAAGACGCGCTGAAGATTTACAAAAAATACAATTAAGTACTGAACTTGATTTTTTGAAATCGCAAATTCAACCACATTTCTTTTTTAATACATTAAACAACTTATATGCATTAACTCTTAAAAAATCAGATATAGCTCCAGATGTTGTTTTAAAATTGTCCGACATTATGCAATATGTTTTGTATGATGTAAAAGAACCTCTTATAAGTTTACACGACGAAATTAACTATATTCAAAATTATTTAGAACTTGAAAAATTAAGATATGGAGATATTGTGAATGCTGAAATAACTATTTCTGGCAACATAGAAGATGTTAAAATACCACCTTTACTCTTTTTACCTTTTATAGAAAATTGTTTTAAGCATGGTGCGCATGAAAATGAAGCTATTGATGTGCAAATTAAGTTTGAAATTCAAACAAATAAGTGGCTTAAATTTTGTGTTAAAAATACTTTTGTACATTTAAACGAAACCAACCAAAAACATGGTATTGGAATAAAAAATGTAAAAAGAAGATTGCAATTATTGTTTAATAATAACTTTAAATTAAAGACCTTTGTAAAAAAGCAACACTATTTTGTGAAATTAAAAATACCTATTCAATGAAAATAAAATGTATTATTATTGATGATGAACCTTTAGCAATTGAGGTTATTAAAAGGCATTTAGATGAATTTCAGAATATAGATTTACTAGCTACATTTAATACACCCATTGCAGCTTTACAAACCATAGAAACCAATGAAATTGATGTCATTTTTTTAGATATAAATATGCCAAAAATGAGTGGTTTAGAATTTTTAAGAACACTTACAAATAAACCACACATTGTAATTACAACAGCTTATAGAGAATTTGCCGTTGAAAGTTTTGATTTAGATGTGCTAGATTATTTAGTAAAACCTATTCCCTTTGGAAGGTTTTTAAAAGCTATTAATAAAATTCAAGCAAGAATAAACCTAGAAAAAGAAAAACAATTTGACATTGTTATAAAAGAAGAGCCTTTTATTTTTTTGAAAGTTGATAAAAAAATGATGAAAATTAAACTGAATGACATTTTATATATTGAAAGTTTAAAAGATTATATCAAAGTTTTTACCATTGCAGAAAATTATCTTGTTCATAAATCTATGACTAGTATTTCGGAAGAATTACCCAGTGATAATTTTTTAAGAATTCATAGGTCCTTTACTATTGCCATTAATAAAATTTCTTCCGTAGAAGGAAACTCCATTGAAATTAATAAAAAAAGAATCCCAATCGGCAGAAATTATCTTGTGCAAGCAAAGCAAAAAATATTTAATAGTACAGATTTTATCGATTAGTTTATCAGAAAAAAACCGTTAATGTTTCATTAAGTTAAGTTCAGCTATGTTTTTATGTTGAATAGAGAAAATAATTTCTAATACTTATTTTTAATGGTATCTTAGAAAAATATTTTTTTAACCAAACATAAAATAACAATGTCATCATCTACACAACTTAACTCTAATAAAAATACGTTAATTCCAATTTTAATAATTGCAGGATTATTTTTTATTTTCGGATTTGTAACCTGGATAAATGGAGCCTTAATCCCATTTATGAAAACTATTAATGAATTAACCTCTGCGCAATCTTTTTTAGTGGCATCTGCCTCTTATATCTCATTTGTCGTTATGGCACTTCCCGCTTCTTATATTTTAAATAAAATTGGCTATAGAAAAGGAATGAGTTTAGGTTTGTTTGTTATGGCGTTAGGCGCCTTGGTTTTTATACCAGCCGCAGAAGCAAGAACTTATTGGGTGTTTTTAACCGGGATTTTTATTCAAGGAATGGGAATGACGTTATTACAAACTGCTTCAAACCCATATATTACAATTTTAGGTCCTATAGATAGTGCCGCAAAACGTATTGCAATTATGGGAATTGCTAATAAAGTTGCAGGAGCTTTAGGATCACTTATTTTTGGAGCAATTTTATTATCAGGTATCGATGAAATAAAAGAAAAATTAAGCCTGGTTGACGCTTCAGAAAAAACACAATTATTAGATACCATGGCTGACAGTGTTGTAATGCCCTATATTATTATGGCTGCTGTTCTTTTTGTATTAGCCATTTTAATTAGAAAAGCTCCATTACCACACGTTGAAGCAGAAGAAATTGAAGAAGAAACTAATGGTAAAACAACCAAAACAAATATTTTTCAATTTCCTCATTTATGGTTGGGAGTTTTAACATTATTTGTATATGTTGGCGCTGAAGTAATTGCAGGAGATACTATTATTGCATATGGAATTTCCTTAGGCATATCAGCAGCTGAGGCAAAATATTTTACAACATTTACCTTAATGGCTATGGTTGCTACTTATGGGTTGGGCGTATTTTTAATTCCTAAATATATTAACCAAGCACTCGCATTAAAATTAAGTGCTGTTTTAGGAATTATTTTAACTTTTTGTATTGTATTTACTACAGGCTTTGTGTCTATTTTATTTGTAGCAGCTTTGGGTGTTGCAAATGCATTGGTTTGGCCAGCAGTTTGGCCGTTAACATTAAAAGGTTTAGGAAAATTCACCAAAACAGCATCGGCTTTATTAATTATGGCTATATCAGGAGGAGCAATTATTCCACCTTTATATGGACGTTTTGTAGATAGTAATAAAATGGAATTGCTTTCACAGGGTTTAAGTGAAGCTGCAGCTTCTGCACAATCTGCAACATCGGGATATTGGATTTTATTGCCTTGTTATGTTATTATTTTATACTATGCTATTTCAGGGCATAAATTAGGATTAAAAAAATAATTTAAATTTTTATTTATGGCTACTCAAAGACTAATGGCGCTTGATGTAATGCGCGGTTTAACCATTGCATTAATGATTATGGTAAACACTCCAGGAAGTTGGAGTTACGTATATCCACCTTTGTTACATTCAACTTGGAATGGTTGCACACCAACCGATCTGGTTTTTCCTTTTTTCTTATTTATTGTAGGTGTATCTATGTGGTTTTCATTTAAAAAGTTTGATAAAGGAATTACTAAGAAGTCGCTTTACAAAGTATTGAAAAGGTTTTCTATCATGTTTTTATTGGGTGTTTTTTTGAATGCTTTTCCAAATTTTGATTTTGAAAATTTACGCTATTTAGGTGTTTTGCAACGCATTGCAATTGCTTATTTAATTGGCGCTCTTTTATGTATGCATTTCAATTACAAACAATTACTGCTTATTTTTGGTAGTATTTTAATTGGCTATTGGGGATTGTTATTTTTTGGTGCATCTAATGCTCCTTTTGATTTATCTACCAATATAGTTCGTAAAGTTGATATCTTATTATTTGGTGAAAACCATATATACAACGGTTTTGGAATGCCTTTTGATCCCGAAGGATTGTTATCATCTATACCTGCAGTAGCAACCTTGTTATTAGGTTATTTTTCAGGAAGATTTATAGACCTTTCTGAAAACACCATGAAAGCTATAAAAAAATTGCTATTAATTGGTGCTTTAACCTTATTTGTAGGTTTTATTTGGAGTTTTATTTTCCCTATTAACAAACCTTTATGGACTAGCACATACGTTTTATATACTGGTGGTTTAGCAATGGCTTTCTTAGCTTTTTTATTGTGGATTATTGACGCTCATCATTATAAAAAATGGGCAACTCCATTTATTCATTTTGGTACAAATCCATTAGCTATTTATATGTTTTCTGGTTTATATGTATCTTCAATTATTTATTTCATTGAAATACCTACAAATACTGGTGAAATACTGTCTGGTTATGGTTTTTTATTTCAAAAAGTATTTGTTCCAATTGCTGGAAATATGAATGGATCTTTATTATTTGCTATCACTCATATTATTTTCTTTTGGTTTATTACCTATGTTTTATACAAAAAGAAAATATTTATAAAGATTTAAAATTAGTTTTCATCCAATATCATATAGAAGTATCTATACATAAGAAAAGCCTATTCAAATTAATGAATAGGCTTTTTATTTTTAGTTTAAAACTCCAATTATATTGGATTTTGAACCATTAAATTGTTGGAATCCATTTCATCTTGAGGAATTGGGAAATTCCATCTGTTATCACCTGCTGCAACTTGCAAAATATTATTAGTGATTGCTGCAGTATGATTAGATCCTGTTCTATCTAAAGGTAAATCTAAACGTTTTAAATCATACCATCTAAAACCTTCTCCCCATAATTCAACACGACGTTGAATCATAATTTCATCAATTAAAGCAGTACCTGTTTTTGTTGATAAAACGTATGCTGCATCTCTTGTTTTAGCCATCGCAAATAAAGCCTGAGCTGCTAAAACATCTTGATTGTTTCTAGCCAATGCTTCTGCTTCAATTAAATACATTTCAGCTGCACGCATTAACGGAACATCTACTCTACTATCTCCATTATCAACAGCAATAAACTTTTGATTGGTATAAGGGAATTTTTTATGTGTAGATAATAAAGAAACTCCTGCTGGTAAATTTAAATGTTTACCTGTTGGATCCCATAATGTTTTACGAACATCAGTTGCAGAGATTTTATCGTATAAAAGATTATTTATAGATCTAGGATTTGCTCTAATTGCAGATGAACTAAAGTTTCTTGAAATATAAGCTCCATAATTACCAAATGTATCTGTTTGGTCTGCAATTATTTGACTTGCCCACATAAATTCAGGATTAGATTCTGAATTAATTTGGAAACCTTGCGCATATGTTGCAGCATCCATTAATGTAAATCCAACTCTTGCTTCAGCAGAATATTTTGCAGCATTTACCCAATCTCCTTGAACTAATGCAACTCTGGCTTTTAATCCTTTTGCAACATTTTGATTGATATGAGATTTGTTTATACGTGCATATCCTTGTAATAAAGTTATGGCATCATCAATATCATCATTAATTTGTGCATATACCTCTTCTACAGTGTTTCTAGCAATTGGATCTGTTGAGTTGTCTAACTTAATTGGCACACCTAACTGACTGTTAACTTCTCCTTTTTTATAACGTCCTCCGTATGATTGAACTAAGTGGAAATGACAATAAGCTCTATAAATTAAAGCTTGACCTTTAATAATGTCCTTGTCTGCTTGATCTCCTTCAGCGCCATCAACTCCATTAATTAAAACATTTGCATTTGCTATCCAACCGTAAAACATTAACCAGTTTGATCTATTATAAGCGTCTGATGGATCTGAGTTAGTTTGCCATCTTAAGTTAGTTGACCAGTTATTTGCATTATGCACATGGTCTTCACCTGCCTCATCAATATGTATAAAATAAGCACCAATACCACCTCTTCCTTGGCTAACATATCTAACATAAAGTGATCTGTGAATACCATTTAAAGCTGTCATAGCATTATCTGTACTTAACAATACTGCATTTGAAGATACTTGGTCTGTTGGATACGTATCTAAAAAATCCTTTTCACAAGCAGTAAAAAGCACATTTACCGCCAGTATTCCGATGAAAATAATTAATATTTTTTTCATTTTATTTTATTTAAAATTTAACATTTAATCCTAGTGAAACAATTCTCGAAGGCGTATAAATATTGGAAGTTGTTCCATTAAACTCTTGTTGAATATTCATTCCTTTTCTTGCATTTAAAGAAAATACGTTTTCAGAACTCACATAAAGTTGTGCAGTTGAAATACCTAAATTAGTTAA
The DNA here is from genome assembly GCF_016342705.1 of Lutibacter sp. Taxonomy (GTDB): domain Bacteria; phylum Bacteroidota; class Bacteroidia; order Flavobacteriales; family Flavobacteriaceae; genus Lutibacter. The sequence goes on from NZ_JAEINV010000004.1 coordinate 89,450, forward strand.
CACCTCTTTTGGCAATCCGTAAGATAAACTTATTTGCTTTAAATTTAAATATGAAGCGTCTACCAACCATCTATCTGAAGTTGCATTAAAATTTGTAGTTTGTGAAGCATCTAATCTTGGAATATTTGTAATATCCCCTGGTTGTTGCCAACGGTCTAAAATATCTTTGCTTAAGGCAGTTCCATATGTACCCGCACTCATAATTGCCTGGTAATTATAATCTAACGTTTCACCTCCAATTTGATATGTGAATAAAAATCCTAAATTAAAGTTTTTGTATGAAATTGAATTTGAAATAGAACCTGTTAAATCAGGTATTGCAGACCCCGCATAATGATATTCCGCATTTGCTTGGTTTGTTGTTAATACGTTTCCATCAATAGTTCTTATATCAGCCCCATTTGCAGTAACTGCATCTTCGTTTGCTACATATAACGCAGCTCCATCTGTAGGATCTACACCATGCCAATCTTTTAACCAATAATCATAAATAGATTTACCAACCATATATTTTTTTGATCCAGTAACAATTTCTTCTTGAGGAAGTTTTGTGAATTTATTATCAATGGTTGAAGCATTTAAACCAATATTCCATTTGAAATTATCATTTCTTAAAACATCAAAATCTAAACTTACTTCAATTCCTTTATTATACATTGTTCCAATGTTTTGAGGAATACTTTCACTTCCGCTTGATAGTGGTAATGGAACATCAAATAACAAGTTAGCAGATTCACGTTTAAAATATTCAATAGTTCCGTTTAACTTTTCAAATAAACCAAACTCTACAGCAATATCATAACTAGCGCTTGTTTCCCATTGTAAATTTGGAGCTTCTAAAGTTCCTAAAATATACCCTGATTCTGCTTGGTTATTATAATCTAAATTATATAACCCTTGGTAAGCATAGAAACTAATTCCTGAATTATTTCCTAACTCTCCATAAGAAGCTCTTAATTTCATTAAGTCAATCCATTTTTGATTACCCATAAACGACTCTTTGTCTAATCTCCAAGCACCTCCTAAAGACCAGAATTGACCCCAACGTGTGTCTTTTGAAAACTTTGAACTTCCATCTGTTCTAAAAGAAGAACTTAAAAAATATTTTCCGTTAAAATCATAATTTAATCGACCAAAATAACTTTCATCATTTAAATTATCTTCATAAGAACGTAAATCTGTTGTTGTAACAAAGTTTATTAATTCCGTATTTCCATCAGCAATAATACCTCTTTTTGTACCGTCTAACACATTAATTCTTAAATCTAAAGATTCATGAGCTACTAAAGCACTGAAATTATGATTACCTATAGACTTAGAATAATTTAGTAATTGGTTAAAACCAACTGAAGTTCTTCTATTGTAAGTACGTGCAGCTAAACCTCCAGGTGCACCATCACCAACTGTTTTATTCCAAAAAGTAGTATTGTATATATTACGTTGATCAAAACTAACGTTCGTTGTAAAAACAAGCCCTTCCATTAATTTAATATCAAAATAAGTTTTTCCAGAAAGAGAAGTTTTTTCATCTATATCATCATTCCAATCAATTTCAGCAACAATATGTCTACCACCACTTGCACCACTTGGACGAGTTGCTAATAAATCGTAAATTCTATCACCATTATCATCTAAAATATAGGCTCCACTAGCATCGTGTTGATATATATTATATATTGGACCAATACCTCTGGTAAAACGAATTGGGTTTACAAATGAACTTGATTGTGTATCTGTTGCTTGAGATTGGTTTCCTGTTGAAGTTGTAGCTCCAATGTTTAAACCTGTTTTCAACCATTTATTTGCTTGATAATTTAAATTGATACGCCCTGAAATTCTTTCGAAATCTGAATTTTTAATATAACCTTCTTCATTTAAATATCCTAAAGAAGCATAAAAATCGCTTTTTTCAGTTCCTCCTTGGTAGCTTAAATCATAATTTTGACGATTTCCTAATCTAGTAATTGCATCAGACCAATCTAAATCATCTGGATATAATAACTGAGCGCTTGGATTTAATTTCCCATCTACTCCAACAATTTGATCATTAGCAACATTGTAAGGGTTATTTAATAGTTGATTGTAAATTGTGTTAGAAGCAGTTTGGTTTGCTGCTGTAACAGCAGCATCTGTTGCTACCCCAGGTACCGCAATACTGTTTCTTAAAGATTCCCACATTGCTGGGTAATATTGATCCGCATTTAATCTGTCATATTCTTTAATAGAACGATCTACAATACTTGAAGAAACATTTAAAGAAAACTGACCTTCAGCACTTCTTCCTTTTTTTGTTGTAATCATAACAACTCCATTCGCTGCTTTATTACCATAAAGAGATGTTGAAGAAGCATCTTTTAAAACTGTTAAACTTTCAATATCATTAGAGTTAATAGCACTAATATCACCATAGTAAATCATTCCATCAACAACATATAAAGGAGAACTGGATGCACCCACTGAACCAAATCCTCTAATACGGATATCTTGTCCTTCACCAGGCTGACCACTTGCAGCAGTAACACTTACACCAGCAGATGCTCCTTCCAAAGCACTTGTAACGTTAGCCAAAGCTCTATTCCCAATATCATCGCTATTAATTTGAGTTGCAGCACCAGTATAGTCACTTTTTTTAGCAGTACCGTAGGCTACTACTATCACTTCTTCTAATAAATTAGCATCTTCTTGCATAGATACATTTATTAAATTTGAATCACCAACAGTTACGCTAGTCGTTTTCATACCAATAAAAGAAAATACAATTACATCTCCTTTTTTAGTACTAATTTGATATTTACCATCAAAATCAGTTTGAGTACCTTTAGCTGTACCCTTAATTAATACAGTAACTCCAGGCAATGGTCCACTACCATCTGATACAGTCCCTGAAATTGTTTTTTCTTGCGCAAATGCAACTTGCACTAATAACACAAGAATGAGTGTTAAAATCCCTTTAAACTTTGTTTTCATTCTTTAAACGTTTGAATTAATAATCTTCTAATAAACACTTTTATAAGGCTTTTATACCCTTATAAACAGCCTGCGAAATCGTTTTCGCAGATGTAACAAAGATGCACTATTTTACAATTGGTTTCGAAAAAAATTTATTAATATAACCTATTATATATCAACACATTAACAGCTAAAGTGATTTATGTAACATTCTTTAATATATTATTTTTAATAATTTATTTGCATTTTATTATATTTTTCATTATTTTATATGGCTACATTAAAGATTGTTTTTGAGGTATATTAAACCTTATTTTATTCCATAATTTTTTTAGATTAAAATTTTTAAATATCTTTGGAAAACCAAACTGGTTAACCAATTAATATTCAATCTATGAAACTCAAATTTTCCTGTTTATTTTTAATATTTATACAAGTACAAGTTGCGTTATTTGCACAAACACAGACTCTAACAAGTGTTGGCACTATTGATGAATTTAATACTGCAATTAAAAAAGCTATTCCAGGATCTACTATTATATTAAAAAATGGCATTTGGAAAGATGTAAAGCTAAACGTACATGGTATTGGAACTAAAGAAGCTCCAATAACAATAACCGCTGAAAAAGATGGAGAAGTTATAATTACAGGAAACTCTAAACTCACCATTTCTGGTAAATACATGGTAGTCAATGGTTTGTGGTTTAAAGATGGAATACCAACTGATAAAGAAGTGATTTCCTTTAAAAAAGATTCTAAAACTTTTGCCTACAATTGTAGATTAACTAATTGTACTATTTCAAATTACAATCCAACCGATAAATCTATAGAAAGCCATTGGGTTGACATGTGGGGACAAAACAATAGAGTTGACCATAATAATTTTACTGGCAAAACAAATGGAGGTACAACATTGGTAGTTTGGTTAAAAGGAGAAGAACATATTGAAAATAAACACTTAATTGATCACAATTTTTTTGGGGAACGACCTGAGCTTGGTGTAAATGGTGGAGAAACCATTAGAATTGGAACTAGTGAAAACTCCATGAAATCATCAAAAACTACCGTTGAATTCAACATATTTAAACATTGCAACGGTGAAATTGAAATAATTTCAAATAAATCATTTGATAACATATACAGAAACAACTTGTTTTTAGAAAGTGAAGGTACTTTAACCTTACGTCACGGTAATAGAGCTTTGGTAGAAAACAATGTTTTTGTAGGAAATAACAACCCGAGAGTTGGTGGTATTAGAATTATTGGTGAAGGACATACCGTACAAAACAACCTTTTAATTGGTATTTCTGGTGATGATTATCGTGCTCCAATTGTAGTTATGAATGGAGTGCCAAACTCTCCTTTAAACCGTTACTTTCAAGTAAAAAATGCTACTATTCAAAATAATACTTTAATTAATTGTAATGCAGTTCAATTTGGAGCAGGAAAAGACAATGAAAAAACACTAGCTCCAATAAATTCAGTGTTTGCAAATAACTTAATAACCAACACTAATGGTGGAAAAATTTACAATGCCCATGATGTTATAAACGGAATTACCTTTACTTCAAATTTTGTAGATGCTGACGTAGAAATAGACGCTAATTACTTCACAAAAGCACTTGTAGAATGGGAAATGTTAGGCTCCTTACCAATGCCTTCAGTAAATAATGAAATTTTAAAAACTGCCATAAAAATAGCAACAAGTCCAGTTGTAGATATCACGAATTCTACAAGAACTAACTTTGTTGCCGGCGCATTTAATTTAGGAAACAAAATAATTCCTGAAGCTATTAAAACAGTGGCTGGCCCAACGTGGAAACCACTTATTGAAAAACCAACTATTGTTCAAAAAACACAAACATTTGAAGTTGACCCTGGTGTTGAAACACTTTCAAAAGCATTAAAAAAAGTAAGTTCTGGTGATGTTTTACTTTTAAATCCGGGTGTTTATTTGGTTGATAAATCAATGAAAATTAATGGGAACATCTCAATTATTGGTAAAATTGAAGGTAGTGGAGTAGAAATAAAAGCAAATGAAAATTTAGAAAAACCTATTTCCTACTTTTTTAGAGTTACACAAGGAGCTAGTTTTACAATGAAAAACATTACGTTAAATGGAGACGCTAAGGATGTTGTAAAATACGCGGTAGTTTCACCTGATGAAAATGAATCAGAAATTTATAACTTAACTATTGATAATTGCCAATTAATAAACTTTACCAACAAAAATGGAGGAAGTGTTTTTAAAGCCTATGTTGGTACTATTGCCGATACAATTAGCATAAAAAACTCCATTATTTCTGATGCGTATAGAGGCTTAAATTTATCCTATGAAAAAGATCCTCTAGGAAAATACAATGCAAAAAATTTATTGGTTCATAATACTGTTTTTAAAAATATAGATGAATTTGCGATTAATTATTACAAAAGCGGTTCTGCAGTTGAAGGAGGTAATTTAAAAGTAACCAATTGCATTTTCAGTAAAATCTATAATGATGAAAAAGGATATGCCATTAAAAACAAAAATATAGACAATGTAAGTATTGTAAATTCTGTTTTTGAAGGGAGTTATCAAGTTAAAAATCTAGTAAGTTTAAGCAGCCCAACTCAAACCATTACAAATTGTTTAGTGTATGATAACGGAAGCTTAAAAATTGCTAATGGAGCAATTTCAACAAATGTAGAATTCAAGAACCCTAAATGGGAAGATAAAAAATTATTTATTCCAAGCGATAAATCTCCTTTACTAAAAGAAAATAATGGCATTGCAAACATAGGATTGCAAATAAAAATAATAAACAACCACCAATAAAAAAAAAGCCTAACAACAATTAATTGTTGTTAGGCTTTTTAAGTTATTAAATGAAATCATCATTCAATACAATTTAATTAACTTTAAAATTTATATTTAACATCTGCTGTAATAGTTTTCCAATCATCTGTTCTAAAAGGTATAGCGGGAAAACCTTCTTTATTAAATAAGTTGCTTTTTGATGCATCACCCATCCAACTATATCTGATATGCAATGGTGATTTAATCCCAGTAATTGAAATTAGTATTTTATTATCAACAATAGTTGCGTTCACATTATTAAAAACCTGATCTTCTCCTGCTGCTTCAAACCCATAAATATTGCCTTGTTCATCTGTTGTTGTTAAACCTCCTCCAATATCATTAAAATAAACTATAATTTTATCATCGTTTATTTCCATAGATTTATATGTAGGCCCCGAATGTACCATTTTAATATTATATAAATTATTTAAAGCAATTGACGCTAGTCTTTTTCCTACTATATGTTTATTCCTAGGATGAATATCCTTTGGGTTACCAACATCCGTTGTTACCACCATCCCAGTATTTGGTAATTGTAAGGTTTTGGTTTGCGCTTCTCGCAATTCTGCCCAATCACAACCAGTATTACTATCTCCTTTTGAATTAAACGTTGCCAATTGAACATAATAAAAAGGAAATAACCTACCATTCCATTTTTGCCTCCAGTCATTTATTAATAAAGGAAATGTTGTTCTATATTGATACGCACGACTTGCATTTGTTTCACCTTGATACCAAAGAACACCTTGAATTCCAAAAGGAATTATTGGGTTAATCATAGCGTTATAACATAATGAAGGATAATCATTAAAATTAACCGCATTGTAAATAGATTCAATTTTATATTTCCAAATTCCACTTAAGGGAAATTCTTTTTCACCAATAGTTAATGTAAAGTTTTTAGCATCGCCATAAAGGCCGCCGCTTCCTGAACTATCAACAACTCTAATCGAAATTACATTATCTCCTTCTTTTAATATATTGGCATTAATAAAATATGTTCTTTTCTGATCCCACCCTTTTGTTTCACCAACTTTTACGCCGTTTACATATGTAGTATCATCATCATCTACTGCTGGGATATTTAAAATTACATCCTTTCTTAAATCTTCTTTTTTTAATGTAATATGTTTTCTAAGCCAAATAACGCCATCAAACTCTCCCAATTCTTGAGATTCCCAAACTTCTGGTTCATTCATTTGTAACCAAGAAGAATCATCTATATTTAACTCTTTATATGTTTCAACTTTAGCGTCAGAAAAAGGCTCATTTTGAAATTTTTCTATTCTCTTTTGAGTTTCTGAAATTTTTACATTCAATAGAGAATCTAAATTGGTTTTTGGATAGGTTGAGATTAAATTTTTAAATTCATAACTGCTTTCAAAACCTTCACGACTTATCCAAGTTTCAATATTTGAACCACCCCAAGATGCGTTTATTAATCCAATAGGAATTTGTAACGAATCATATAATTGTTTCGCAAAAAAATAACCAACACCCGTAAAATCAGTTATAGTTTCGGAATTGCACACATCCCAAGATGTGTTATTGAAATTAGCATTGGGTAAAGAACATATTTCTTTTGGAATTTTTATATGTCTAATTTTTGAATAAGAAGCTGCGTTTTTTATTTCAACTTCTGCATTCTCAGATTGCCCAACAATCCATTCCATATTAGATTGCCCACTACATAACCAAACTTCGCCAACTAATATATTGTTTAATTTTATGGTGTTTTTTCCAATTACAACTAACTCAAAAGGACCACCAGCTACTTCAGGATTTAAAGTAACCATCCATTTACCATTTGCGTTTGTTTTTGTTTTTTTACTTTGCTTATTAAAACGCACTTCAATTTTTTCATTCGCTTTTGCCCAACCCCAAACAGGAATATCCGCATTCCGTTGTAATACCATATTGTCACCAAATATGCTTGCTAATGAAACTTGAGAATTGATAGTGCAACTAAAAAAAAGCACTAATAAAGTTAGTAAATATTTCATTTTTATAAAAAAGAGTTAATTTGATATTATATATATGATTAATTTTTTGAATTATATTTTATACTATTGTAATTAAGTACTCTCGATTTTTAAGATTTGTACGACTTAAAAATTGGAGATTTTCGGACGTGCCAAATCGTTAATAGAGTATTTATATATGTTCGTTATTTATTTTAAAAGCAAGCATAAATTTTATGAGTTATTAGCAAATGTTTTAATTTAATTGAATTAATAAGTTACAAAGCTTAGTTCATTTCTCAAGAAAATTATTTGAGCGCCAATATTAAATTAATCTTTTATCGAATTAAAGAATGATTCAATAAATTCATATTCCTTATCTGGAAGCTCTATAAAATTAAAACAAGTTTCAAGCGTACTACAAACTTTGACCTGAACAGGTAATTTAAATTCATCTTTTAGTAACTCAAAACCCAAACATGTAACAACTTGATTTGGAGTATTAGTTAACATTACTAATTTTTGATTAGCCAAGAGTTTGTTCTTTTTAGAAATTAAAATGATATTCTTAGATATTTCTTCTATGCCAAAAATAAATTTTGCTTTTCTAAAATCATGAATTACATTAAAAATTGGGTTATAATTTTTATCATTCCCTACTTTCTTTTTAAATTCAATTAATTCGTCCAAATTAAAATTTCCAATATATGTTTCAATAATCAGCGAATAGTTATTTAAAACTATATATTCTATTTTATTTACCATAAAAAATCTAAATGTTTTTATTTTGAGTATCTAGATATTCGTAAATGCCAAATATTTATGTTAAATCTCATATGAGTTTTATCAGAAAAGTAAATTGTTATTAATTTTAAAAACTGCTGTTTCTTAAATTTCTAAAAGAAATCAGCAGTATTAACTCAACTTAATTAATCAATTTTAATAGGATAAATGATTATTTTAATTTTTAAAAAACAGCTCATAACACAAGGTACTATGAGCTGATTTTAAGTGCTTATTTTTTTCTAAATTGAACATCTTTTATAGTAATTGTAGGAGTTCCACCACTACCACATTTTATAACTAAGTAAACAGTACCACTTGAAGGAAATGTAATAAGACCCTCATTTCTGTCGCATCCAACAGTGCTAATTAAGCCATCAAAAGGAGCTAAACCACAACCAGCCCAAGTATTAATAGACCTAACAACTGCTCCCGTAGCATAATCCGCGCCTTGAACAGGAACTGTTGTAGAGGCGTACACTTCAAACCAAGTGTCTGCTAATCCTTGGGTAGAAGCTACATTCATATCTATCTTATATCTTTGACCCGCTTCTACTTGAACAGCTTGATAAATAGCTTGCTGCGACCAACCTCCACCAGTAGTAATACTTACACTTCCAGTATTAAATTTCCAAAAATCACCATTGCTTATTTTTAATACGGTCCATTTTGCGTGATCTTCAGCAGTTGCAAAAAGTCCTCCTTGAATTAAATTAGCGGCAGGATCAGAGGTAGTTACTACAACGTTTTTTTCTGCCACAAAAGATTCACCTCCAATACCAACCGCATAATGTTTTACTGCATACGTTCCAGCATCTGGAAAATAAATCTCTTCTTCCATTTTCCCAACAAAAGTTGGGTCGCCATTTCCAATATTCCATTTAGAGGTCATATAGTTTGTGGCCAAAGATTTTACCATATATTTATTTACTGCACCTTCCACAGGAGTCACACTAAAAGTTGCATCTAATTCTTCTCCTGCAATTCCATTTCCTATTTCAACATCATCTGGCTGACATGCAGTAAATACTCCAAATGATAATACAGCAAAAAACAATAAACTTGTTACTAATTTTATTTTTTTCATTTTTTTAGATTTAAATTATTAATAACCTGGATTTTGAACAATTACTGAGTTTTCTAATTCCTTAACAGGAATAGGTAAAACTTCATTTTTTCCAGCTACAAAACCTCTAGAAGCCAATACTGTTGTTGCTTTTCCTGTTCTAACCAAATCAAACCAACGATGTCCTTCACAAGCTAGTTCTTTTCTTCTTTCTAAAGCAATTGCATCTAAACTTACTGGAGTTGAAGGCAATCCAACTCTAGCTCTAACAGCATCTAATAATGCTTGGGCCCTTGCTCCACTTCCACCTAAAGCTTCAGCTTCCATTAAATAAGTGTCTGCCAACCTAATAATGTATGTGTCTTGATAAAAATTTAACGTTGGATCACCTCCTAGCGTTGTTGCATCAGATTTTAAAGGCACAAATTTGGCCATAAAATAACCTGTATTTGTTGATGCTTCATTTACAGAAGAATAACCAACAACTTGCCCATCTGCAATTAATGCCTTTACATCTATAATTGTAGCGTCAAAACGAGGATCATCTTTTAAAACATCGTGCAAATTTTGAGTAACTGTATTCACTCCCCAACCAGAAAAATAGTCTGGTGCAGTAGACCCTTCTGTTCTTGTATAATCTCTAATACCCACCATAATACTTAAAATATTACCTTCTGTACCAAAACCAAGTCCAGACCAATCTGCTCTACCAGCTTCCGTGTGCACATCTTCAAGAATACTTTCTGTATTAAATTTATTTTTATGAACCCAAAGATCTTTAAAGTTATCTAACAAACGATACCCAAACTGACTTGTTCCTCCTGGCGTACCATTTACTTCTGCTAACTGTTCTGCAGCTTCAGATAATTTATTGTCATATAAATATACTTTTCCAAGCATAGCTATTGCAGCGCCTTTAGTCCATCTACCTCCTTCTGTTGTAGTATTTATTGAAGTAGGTAAAAGAGCAATTGCTTCTAATAAATCTTTTTCAATTTGCGCATATACAACTTCTTTTGTTGATTGAGGATATGTTTGAGCTTCAATAGGAGAAATAGTTTTTGTCATTAATGGAATATTTCCAAACATTCTAACTAAATTAAAATGATAATAGGCCCGCATTGCTTTGCATTCCCCTTCAAATCTTAATTTTAAATTTTCATCCATTGGAACATTCGGCAACTTTTGAAGCAACGTATTTGCTCTAAAAATTCCTTGATAATGATTACTCCAAAAAGCTCTTGGCATATTTGTTGGAGTTAGCTGGTGGTATGAAAAAAGTGAAATAGCATCGCCTGGTACGGATGCCCCATAATTATCGTCTGACCCAGCATTCATAAAAGAAATCATATTGTCCCAACTTGATGAATTGAAACTCATAATATCATACGCTGCAATAAGCGCAGAATATGCTTCATCAGCATTTTGGTAATATGTTTCTTCTAAAGAAGTTCCCTTAGGTGTAATTTCTAAATAATCTTTACTACATGAAAGCAGTAAAACTGTGCTTACACAAGTAATAACTATATTTTTAATATTTTTTGTTTTCATAATTCTTAAGATTAAAATTGAATGTTAGCTCCAAACATAAAAGACTTAGCTTGAGGGTAATATCCTCTATCTATTCCAAAAGTACTTCCACCAATTTCTGGATCATATCCTGTATATTTTGTGAAGGTTAATAAATTTTCTGCAGTTACAAATAATCGTAGTTTTTGAGCCCCAATTTTACTTATTGTAGCTGAAGGTAAAGAATACCCTAGTTGAATAACTTTAAGTCGTAAATAATCACCATCTTCTAAATAAAAATCTGAAAATCTAGAGAAATTTAGGTTCGTATCTGCCGTGGTTAATCTTGGATACGTATTTGATGTGCCCTCACCAACCCATCGGTCTAAAGCTTTTGTTTGATAGTTTGGCGCAGAACCTAAATCAATTCTTCTTAAGCCTTGGAAAATCTTATTCCCCGCAACTCCTTGAAATGACATACTTACATCAAAACTTTTGTAATCCATATTTAAATTAAAACCAAAGGTGTATTTTGGAATTGGACTTCCTAAGTATTGTTTATCGGTATCTTCTATTTTACCATTATCATCAGTATCTACCCAACGGAAATCACCTGGTTTAGCATTTGGTTGAATTACAATACCTGCACTATTTACATAAGAATCTATTTCTGCTTGATTTTGGAAAATTCCTGCAGTTTTAATTCCATAAAAAGTATTTCTAGCCATTCCAATTTCTGTTCTGGTTAATGTTCCCATAGATTGGAAACCTACACCACCAGAAATAAATGTTTTCCCTTGACCTAAATATGTAACTTCATTTTCTAAATAAGAAACGTTACCACTAGCTCTAAAATTTAACTCACCAAATTGTTTATTAAACCCTAATTCAAGTTCAACACCACGGTTTTCCATATCTGCAACGTTTCCTAAAGGAAGACCAGATGCTCCAACAAAACCTGGTATTTCAACACTTTGTAAAATTCCTGTTGTTTTTTTCTTATAAAATTCTAACGTTAAATCTAATGCATGAAATAATTTGGCGTCAATACCAATATTTGTTTGGGTTGTTTCTTCCCATTTTAAATCTGGATTAGATGGAGCGTTAGGACTTGTTCCAATTTGAACATTTCCGTCTGTACCTAAAGGATAGTTACTTCCACCAGAAACCAATGCTAAATAACCGAAGTCACCAATAGCATCATTACCTGTTACACCATAACCTCCTCTTACTTTAAGTGTATTTACAATTGAGTTTTCTTTCCAAAAATCTTCTTTTGACGCAACCCATCCTCCCGAAAAAGAAGGGAAAACTCCATATTTATTGTTTGATCCAAATCTTGAAGAACCATCTCTTCTTATAACTCCAGTAAATAAATATTTTTCTTTATAATCATAGTTTACTCTTGTAAACAAAGATGTGAGTTTGTGCAAATCATTTGAATATGAACTACCAAATTTATCGCTTTCAGCCACATTATACCTAAATGAAGCCAATCTATAATCACTGGTTGGAAGACCTCTATAAGTTGTGCTAGAACCATATGAGTTATTGTCAACATAAACTCCTTGACCTACTAATACTGTGAAATTATGATCTTCAATTTGTTTGGTGTATGAAATTATGTTTTCATTATTCCATCCAAAATTTTTGTTCATAGTTCTATTAATACTGTTTTCATCATTTATATTATTACCATTCAAATAGTACATTGGTGTAAATCCTTCAAAACCCCAATAACTTAATTTAGCTCCTAAAGTTGATCTAATTTTTAAACCCTCCATCGGTGCTATTTCCAGGTATGCATTTCCAACAAAATCATCCGACCAATTGTAATTTCCTAACCTTGTACTTACATACGCCAATGGGTTTGTCATATTATTCTGAACAATTGATGAAATTCCATAAGGATTACCGTTTTCATCCGTCATAACTGCATTTCCTAAATAAGGTATTCCATTTGCTTTTACAGGATCCGTTTCTACTAATGGTGTAATTGGATCTAAATGTAAGGCTGAACTTAAAGGTCCTCCTTGTTCCGCATTGGTATTTCCAATATTCAACGTTTTTTGGTGAGAATACCCTAATGTTTGACCTGCAGTAAAAAGTTTAGATATTTTGTGCGTTGAATTTAAACGCATACTTTTTTTATTTAAACTAGAAATTTCCGGAGTTACAATACCATCTTGCATTTGAATACCAAATGACGCATAGAAATTAGAAACATCATTTCCTCCACTCAAACTTATTTCGTGTGAAGATCTTTGCGCATCATCTGCAAATATTGCATTTTGCCAATCAGTCCCTTTTCCAAAAGAACTTGGGTTTGCATAAATTATTTCTCCACCACCATTTACGGATTGCTCATTCATTATTACAGCATACTCAGTTGCGTTTAATAAACTTAATGTTCTTGCTGCTTTTGAAATACCTGTAAAGCCTGTGTAGCCTACATTAAGTTTTCCTTGTTTTCCCTTTTTAGTAGTTATTAATATAACGCCTCCAGCTGCTCTAGCACCATAAATTGCTAATGATGCAGCATCTTTAAGAACTTCCATTGATTCTATGTCTGATTGATTTACAAAACCAATACCTCCATTATCAACAATTACACCGTCAACAACCCAAAGAGGATCATTACCAGCTTCGGTAAAAGTGGTAATACCACGTACTCTAATAGTTGAAGAAGATCCTGGTTGCCCAGCATTAGCAGCAATAGTTACCCCAGAAACTCTACCTTGTAAAGCTTGTTCAACACGTCCATTAGGTATATTTTCAATATCTTTAGCTTTCACTGCAGAAATAGCACCTGTTACAACACTTTTCTTTTGAGTTCCATAACCAACAACCACAACTTCATCAAGCGCTGCACTACTCATTTGCATGGTAATATTTAGTGGTCCATTGGTAATTGCAATCTCTTGTGTTATAAATCCCATAAAAGAGACTACGATTGTTTTTGCATTTTCCGATACTTCTAATGAAAATTTTCCATCAAAATCGGTTGAAGTTCCGTTTTTTGTTCCTTTTTCAATTATGGAAGCACCTGGCAAAGCAAAATTGTCTTCAGAAGATATAATAGTACCCGACACAATTTTTTTATTTTGTGCTGAAACCATTAAAAAACTAAAGCATAAAAAAAGAAAGAAAATCAATCTTAATTTTTCTGTTTGTAATTTAAATTTCATAATAATTAATACGTTAAATTTTGGTTAATAATCGAATAGTGTAAATCTATATTTTAAAAAATCGGCTCCATATTTATTGCCTACGCTTTAATTACACCTTGCAAATGATTTGGTTACGTCAACCATACATCATTTTTGTTTATTACTTAGTTAATAGCGATTTAAATTGATTTTTTATGTTACATTTGAAATCATTATATATAATAAAGTATCTTATTTATGATTCGTAAATATTCTTTTGCTTTCTTAGTTTCACTATCTTTTATTGTTCAGGCTCAAATTGATACTGCTTTTTTAAAAAAAGTTAAATCATCCGTTACCGAAACCATTAGTTTTGATAAAAATGATTTCAAATCTGATTCACAATTTTGGACGATGATTGAAGACCATGATGGTCTATTAATTTTTGGGAATAATGCTGGAATATTAATTTATGATGGTGAATATTGGAAAAACGTCTTTTTACCTAACAAATCTTCTGTTAGAAGTTTATTGATGGATGAAAAGGGAGTTATTTGGGTAGGTGGCTATAATGAAATTGGAAATTTAATAAAGGATGAATTTGGAAATTACTATTATAAGTCCTTAATGGATTCACTTCATTTAGACACTGTTAATTTTGAAAACACTTGGAAAATACATTCTTTCAATGGTAAAATAGTTTACAGAACCTTTAAAGAATTAATTGTTATTACTGGTAAAGCTGTTACTCACATAAAAGCAAATCAAGCTTTTACGTATTCTGAAATAGTGAACGGTCAATTAATTGTTCAAGATGAAAATAATGGAATTTATTTATTAAATAAAAATGGAGACAAACTAACCAATGCCTTTTATACTAAAGACATTAAAAGCAACACTTTAATAGCCTCTTTACCTTTAAACAAGAAAGAAATTTTTTTTATTACCCGAGAAGGTTATGTGTATTTAGCTGATTTAAATTCCAAAACAATCCTTAAAAAAAATGAACTATTTGAAAAAGGGCATATTGATCCCATAAATTGTGGAATACAAAAAAATGATTCTACCTTACTTTTAGGAACGTTAAGTTCAAAAATAATTGAGTTAAAAAACAATGGAGAATTTACCACAACTAACATCACTTTTTCTAAAGTTAAAAACACTGCAATTCTTAATTTTTATAAACTAAAATCAAATAATATTTGGGTACTTCAAAACAATGGCATTTCATGTTTAGATTTCAATTCACAATACGCTAACATTTTTGATTACGCTTCAGTTTATGATATTTTAATTGATAATGAAACCATTTATTTAGCAACAAATGAGGGCGTTTATTACTTAAATAAATTTGACAATTTTAATTATAAAGTTAATAAAATTGAAGATTTACCGGGCCAAGTTTGGTCATTAAAAAAAGTAGGGGAAGAAATTATAATAGGTCATAATGATGGGCTTTTTGTTTTAAAAGATAATATTATAAAACGAATAGATAACAGAACCGGTTTTTGGAAAATAACACCAATTAAGGGAGAAAAAAATACTTTTCTAGCATCAAGCTACAATGGCTTATTTTTATTAAAAAAAGAACAATCAAATTGGGTGTTAAAACATCAAATTGATGGGTTTGACGAATCTACTAGAGATATTCTCGCCGCCGATGAACCAAATACTTATTGGGTGTGTCATGGCTACAAAGGCGTTTATAGATTAGTCATCAATTCAGAAAATACACGCGTAGAATCCGTTGAGCACTTTACTACAAATAATGGTTTTAAATCGCCTTTCAATATCAACGTAGTAAATTATAAAGGACAAATTGTTTTCACTACAAATAATGGTATTTATACATTTAATAGGAACACCAAAACTTTTATACCTGAACCAACGTTAAATTCAATTTTAGCCCCTTCAAAAAACACAAGGAAGTTACTATTTACAATGGAAAAAACTTGGTTTGTACAAGATGATGAAGCTGGATATTTTTTGAATAATAACGAAAAAAAAATCATAAAAACACCTTTTTTAAATTTAAAAGGGACATTTAATGAAGGAATGGAATGTATTTTACCTTATAATAACTTTATATTTTTTGGTACAAAAGACGGCATGTTTTTGTATGATATTAATAATTACAATAGCCAAAATACCTTTACATCTTTTAGCAGCATAACTTATACAAAGGGGATAAATAAAAATTCAGCTTCTTTACAATCTGATAATAACATAAAAATACCTAATAATTCTGATATTTTAAGATTTGAATTTAGTGCTCCCAAAATTGCACCTTATACTAATGTCCAGTATCGCTATTTTCTAGAAGGGTCAGATGAAAACTGGTCTTCATGGTCTTCAAACCCCTTTAAAGAATATACAAAATTAAGTCATGGTCAATATGTATTTAAAGTAAAAAGCAGAAGTAACACTGGAGTTGAGGGAAAAGAGGTGTCTTATGCTTTCACAATACTACCTACCTGGTATCAAACCAAACTTGCTTATTTTTTATACATATCACTGTTTTGTATTATTACTTTTTTACTTTATCAACTCATTTTAAAAAAAATTGAAGGTGAAAAAAGAAAAACTAAATTAGAAACTTTAAAAGACCAAAAGTTAATTAGGCTAGAATTAGAACAACTTAAATTATCAATTGAAAAAAAGAAAATTAAAGATGATAATAACCATTTAGAGATGGATTTAATTGATAAAAGTAAAGAATTGGCAAATTATACTTTATTGTTAAGCAAAAGAAAAGAAGCTTTTATAGAATTAAGTAATGATCTAAAGCAACTGAAAGATATTGTTAAGAATAATGAGTCAAAAAATAAGATTGTACAAATATTTAAAAAGTTAAATCAGAACAGTATAGGAGACAAATATTTAGAAATATTTGATGTTAATTTTGAAAGGGTTCACAACAATTTTTTTATGGATTTAAAACAAATCGATGCAACATTCTCTCAACGCGAATTAAGATTGTGTGCTCTAATTAAAATGAATTTAACAAATAAAGAGATTTCACATATTTTAAATATTTCCAATAGAGGTGTTGAAACTGCTCGATATAGAATTCGTAAAAAACTGAACTTGCCATCATCAGAAAGTCTCACCTTATTTTTAGAGAATTTAACTATTGAAACAAATGACTAATCAAAAAGACTAAAAGGTCACATACGTTTTTAGCTGAAACTATGTTTATACAGTTCTAGAAATTTCTCTTTTATAAATTAACAAAGCCTGATAATAAAATAATTATCAGGCTTTGTTTTAAGTACCCCGAGTGGGAATTTTTAACGCTATTATCATACTGTTAATGTGTATTTTAGAGATTTTCAGTACCATATTAGTACCATTAATATTTTAATATCAGAAAAATATAACCTTTCCAAAACAAGTTCTGAATGAAAATAAATTAAAAACAATAACCTTGATTCAAACCATAAACCAAGGCTATTATCAACTTAAAATAAATGAAATTGTTAATTTTTAAAAAAATAAAATTTTATTTAATTATTCAACCAAACTAACTTTAATCGCTGTTCCACCACCTGGAGCAAGAATCAGTGTTATTATTGACTCACTATCTATATTTTGCTTTGAAATATCAATAGGATAAGGATTGCTTTTATAGTTTGCTTCTTTTCCATCTGTATAAATTTCTGCAGTATATTTTTTAGTTGAATCCAAAAAAGAAAAAGATACTTTTATTTCTCGTTTTTCACTATTTGTAATTGCTCCCAAATACCAATTTTTTGCTTCCCAATCTTTACGTGCAATCACAACATATTCACCTATTTTCGCATCCAAAACTTTTGTTTCTGACCAAATAGATGGCACTTCTTTTACAAATTTAAAAGCTGGTTTTCCAACATAATTTTCTGGTAAATCTGATGCCATTTGCAAAGGGCTAAAAAGCACCGCATATAATGCCAATTGTTTTGCAAGTGTGGTTTGCACTTTAGCTCCTTGAACAGATTTATAATCAAATCCAAAGTTCCCAGGAGTAAAATCCATTGGGCCTGAAAGCATACGTGTAAAAGGTAATATGGTAGTGTGTTCTGGTGGATTTCCTCCATCGTTAGACCAAGCATTGTATTCTTGCCCTCTAGCACCTTCTTGTGTCATTAAATTCGGGTAGGTACGTTGTAAACCTGTCCCTTTTACAGGTTCATGATTATCAATCATAATATGATATTTTGCAGCGGTTTCAATTACTTTTCGGTAATGACGCACACCGAATTGACTATCATGCCATTCTTTTTTGTCTAAATATTTATTTACATAACCTGTTTTTACTGCATTTACGCCCATTTTATTATATAATTCAAAAGCTGCTTCCAATTGATTTTCATAATGACTTGCAGCGCCAGCAGTTTCATGATGGCCAATTAATCTTACGCCTTTTTTAGCTGCATAACTACTAATTTCCTCAATATCAAAATCTGGATATGGTTGTGTAAAACTGAATGAAGTACCATCAGCTGTCCAATCTCCGTCCCAACCAACATTCCAACCTTCAACTAAAACACCATTAAAGCCATTTTCAGCAGCAAAATCTATGTATTCTTTTGTGTTTTTGGTAGTTGCACCGTGCTTTTCTCCAGATCCCCAAGTGTATTTTTCTAAATGCATTCCCCACCAAATACCAATATATTTTGAAGGTTCTATCCACGATAAATCTTCAATTTTAGATGGTTCATTTAAATTTAACATTAAAGTTGAGGTTACTAACTCTCCTGGATTTTCCGCAATAATAATTGTTCTCCAAGGCGTTTCAAAAGGTGTTTTTGTGTACACTTTTACACCATCAGCCCAAGGAACTAATTCACTTTGAAATTTATTTTTTTCTGTATATCTCAAAGTCATAGAAGCAAAATCAGTTAAATTAGCTTCGTGAATTGCTAAATACATTCCATCTTTTGTTTCAAAAGTTGCAGGCGTATTTATAGTCTCTGTTTTGCTTATTGGAGATTTTCTGTATAAACTTTCATAATAACTATTATCAGAATGTACTGGAATCCACCAAACACTGTGTTCTTCAGGAAACGTAAATTCCGTTAATTCATTGGAAATTTTTACTTCGTTTAAATTTGGTTGTTCTGGAAAATAATATCTAAATCCTAATCCATCATTAAATACCTTAAAAATGATATCAACCAATCTTTTATCGCCTGACGTTTCTTGTAAATGAACCGTCAGTTTTGTGTGTTGATCTTTAATAGTTTTAAATTCTCCCCAAGGCTGTTCCCAAGTTGTATTTACTGAGTCAATTTCAGAATTTATGATTTTAAATCCATTTGTCATTTTCTGATTTTCAACAAATTCAAAGCCCATTTTTGAAGTTGTAATAATTGATTTTTTACTTGAAGTTAGTTCATATTGTGGTTCTCCAGATGCACTTAAACTAAAAGTAAGTTGATTTTTATTATTAGGAGATGAAATAGTTAAAATTTCATCAACATTTGTACATGAGTTTAAAATAATTACAAAAAATGTAAGTATGGATAAGGCTTGTATTTTAAAGTTCATTATATGATTTAATTTGGCGTTGCTAAATGCAGTTTTAATGTTGAATTTATTTTTCATAATTGAAAAAACTTAAATAATAACCTCAATTTCAAATTAATAAAACCAAGGCTATTACCACTCAAAATAGATGAATCTTCTAATTTTTTAATACTAAATATTGATAAGGCGCTAACGTAAGTTCAGTTTCAAGTTGAACAGTTGCATTTGTAAATGCGTTATTCCAAATGATAGATGTTAGTGCAGATGAACTTGTATATTTAATTGTTTTGTTTCTTAAATTTGAAATTACCAACACTTTTTCTTGATTAATTTCCATTGTAAAAGCACACACATCATTGCTGCTAAACCCAGTAAGTCTTCCTCTTCTAATTGCGTTGCTTTGGTTTCTGAAATTGATAATTTGTTTATATTCTTTTAACAATTCATAATCTGAAACATTCCAATTAATAGGTTCTTTGTTAAAGAAATTAATACGTGTATTATAACCAACTTCCTGTCCGTTGTAGATCATTGGAACAGATTTCATATAAGCCGCTACAACAAATGCAGCCATAGATCCTTCTTTTCCTCCAAATAACTGATAAGGAGTTCCATCAAAACTATTTATATCATGATTTGAAGTATATCTAATAACTCGTTTTGAATTATCCGATACATTTATATATTCATCATTATTTTTATCTTGAATAGAAGTTGCCGAACGGTTATTTCCTAAAACATCTTTTAACGTCCCAAAAAATCCAAATCCAAAAATATAATCAAAGCCCATAGAAAAATTAGTGTTATTTGAACCTTCCGCAAACAATAGCATAGGTTGATTTTTTATTTTTCTAATTGCTTCATTTGCTTTTTTCCAAAAATCTTGAGGTACAAAATCTGCATAATCACAACGAAAACCATCAATGTTTGCATTATAAACCCAATAAGACATAGCATCAATCATTGCTGCACGTAACTCGGGATTATTATAGTTTAACTGTGCAACATCTTGATAATTAGTGTTAGGCGGAATGATAATATTTCCACTTGCATCTTGTTGATACCAATCTTTATGTGCTGTAATCCAAGGGTTATCCCAAGCAGTATGGTTTGCAACCCAATCTAAAATTACTGTTAAATCTCTGTTATGAGCTTCTTCAACAAAATCTCTTAAATGCTCTAATGTACCAAATTCTGTACTCACTTTTTTATAATCTGCTACAGCGTAGGGCGAACCCAAACCACCGGCAGATTTTATCTGTCCGTTTGGAAAAACAGGCATTAAATAAATTACATTAGCACCTAGGTTTTTTATAGAATCTAATCTTTTTTGTGCTCCTTTTAAAGTTCCTTCAGAACTAAACGCTCTTAAATTTATTTGATAAATTACAGCATCTTGAGGGTCTGGAACATTAGAAAATGGCACCCCATATTGAGTATAATCAGTAACAATATCTGGTTCTTCTTGTAACTCTGGTATTTGATCATCAGTATTCTGACAAGAAAGTAAAAAGGTTGTAAAAAAGAATGTTAAAAATATACTTAAAAATTTCTTCATTTTATATATGTTTATTATTGAGATTGCTTATAAAAATTTTAAGCAATCTCAATTTTTAATTTAGTTATTATAGTTTTTGAACTATGTAAGTTGCGGTTTCTTTGTTGTTTGGAACTAATTTAAACGTTATTTCATAAGTTCCAGATTCAGCAATATTATGGGCTCCTGGGTCATCTAAATAAACAATGCCATCATCATTATTTCGTGCTCCGTAATTAACGGTCCATTCATTATTCAATCTAAATTTTACAGCTCCTGGTTTTAAATCGGCAGTAACTTTCCATTCATTTGTGTCATTATCAAAAGTCATAGGCGTACTAGTATCCCATCCACCTTCTGTTGCATCTCCAATAATTCCATAACTAATTTTAGTTACTGAATAATTTGCTGTTGCAGGATCTTCATTAATTTTAAAAGTAACTTCAAAAGTTGCCGCTTCTGAAATAGTATGAGCTCCTTGATCACCTAAGTAAGCAATTCCATCTGTACTATTTTGAGAACCATAATTAATATCCCAAGAATCATTTAATCTAAATTTTAAAGCCCCAGATTGAAGATTTAAATTAGAAATCCAAAGCTTATTTTGGTAATCATAAATCATATTAGTATCACTATCCCAACCACCTGGAGTTGCTGTACCAATAAGACCAAAAGAACTTAATTGATATGACCACGTAAGATTGTTTAAATTGGCAGTTATGAGGTACGTTCCTGGTTCCGGAACGGAAAGATCCATATCATTCTTTTCTTCAATTTTACCATCGCCATTTGCTCCATAAAATGTTGCCCAATTTCTTTCAGGATTAATTTTAAATCCTAAACCTTTATTGCTAGGAAATGTAATATAACCTTGATAAATTCCATTATCTATGGTTGTTAATGTAGCGGCATTATCTACATTCCAATCTTGATAAGCACCAGGCACAAATATTTCCCCAAAAATGATGTTTTTTTCATAAGGAGTAATTTTTAACACTGTTGCTTTAGAATAGGCTGCGCGGTCCATATAAGACTCCACACGAATCACTAACGTTCCTTCAACATCTGGTTGAAGTCCTAAGTTAAGTGCAATTTCATTCAACTCAACTCCTGAAAATGATTTGCTTAAAACATCAACCCCTGCGGCTTTACTAATAGCATTTTTCCAAGCATTATCTCCAACAGTATCTGCAGGAATATCAAATTGAACTTTATAACTTACAGGCGCTTCAATAGGATACACAACAGAAGACCAAGAAGCAGTAGCTAAAGATTCATTTTCATTTTCTTCAGTTACTATCACACTTGATGGGAAAATTTCTGCAGTTGCATCAAAATTAACAACCTCTAATACCGTAAGTATAGCATCCTCCTCACACGCTGTTCCTAAAATTAAAACAGCAAAAAGTAGTACGATTTTATTTATATATTTTTTCATATTGTTTAATTTTAATAACCAGGGTTTTGTACCAATCCAGGATTTGCATCTAAAGCTGATGTTGGAATTGGAAATAATTTTCTATAGTTTTCTGAATTACCTCTAAAATTATTTGGTAATAAGAATTTGTCAAATCGTATCATATCCTGTCTTCTGTGTCCTTCCCAATTTAACTCAAAACCTCTTTCATTGTAAATATCGTTTAAGGTTGGGTTTCCAGCTAAACGATCCAATCCAGCACGTTGCCTAACTTCATCTAAAAATGGTTTTGCATCTCCCGCTTTATTTAGTCTTACATTACATTCTGCCTTCATTAATAATACATCAGCATATCTATAAATAGGAAAGTCGTTAGAAGCTCCACCCCCATCCATTGGAGTTACAGGATAAAACTTCATATTACGAACACCTGCTTGAGGTGCTGCGCCTGGATTGTCCAGTGAAGACACTTCCAAGGTATAAGTTGTTCCACCAGGTTGTTCACCAATTAAAAATTGTTTTTTACGAATGTCATTATCATCATACTTTAAGAAAAAATCTGAAGGAACAATTGTTCCATTCCAACCGCTAAAACCAAATAATTCTTGTGCGTGAGGACCATTTAAACTACGTACTGTAAAAATATTACGAGATACTACATTTGCAGATGCAAACATGGCTAGAATGGTTTCATCTTCTGGTAATACATCTCCAAATAATTCATAGTATTTATAACCTAATGGATTGTTGGCATCAACTGCTCCTGAGTGCAGGCTAAAACCACCTTCACTAACTTTATTACAAGCTTCTAAAGCTTCTTGCCATTTTGCTGTACCAGTATAAACTTCAGCATTTAAATAAACTTTTGCTAATAAAGTATACCCAGCCCATTTATTGAATCTTCCATAGTAATTTCCTCCTTTTGATGCTGAAAGATTTTCAACATTTTCGGTTAATTCACTCAATACAAATTGATAAATTTCTGCTCTGTTTGCTTGTGGAATTTTATCTACAGTAATATTATTTTCTGTATAAAAAGGAACATTTCCATAATCATCCATTAGTAAGTAGTAGAAAAAGGCTCTTAAAACTTTAGCTTCTGCAATTTTTGAAACTTCAGCATTTGAACTTACCAATTGATCTACCGCTAAATTGGCATTGTAAATTGATTTGTACAACCAATTCCATGTATTTCCTATGATATAATCTGTTGGTAACCATTCGTGTTTATATAAACGTGCAAAATCTAATTGCCAATCCCCTGTATTTCTATGTGGAATTACTTGTTCATCTGCACACATAGCGTTCATATCGTACCATCCATTATCTGCTCCAGCATAACCTACACCTCCCCAGTTTCCACCAATTTGAGCATATACACTAGCTAGTGCTACATCTGCACCTTCTGCTGAGCCATAAAATTCATCTGCTGAATATTTATCATATACGTGCTCATCAATATTGGTACATCCTAAAAGTAATAAGAAACTTAAACTTCCTATTATTAATATATTTTTGATTTTCATTTTCTTTTACTATTTAAATTTAACATTTAACCCTAAAGAGAAACTTCTGGTTCGTGGATAAATTCCATTATCTCCACCAAAACCATTTCCGCCACTTAAATTAAGTTCTGGATCTATTCCAGAATAATCTGTAATTAATAATAGATTGTTTCCAGTAAATGAAAGACGAACAGATTCAATATATTTTACATTTTCCAAGTTAAAATTATAACCGACAGTTACGTTTTCTAATCGGATAAAAGAGCCATCTTCAAGCCATAAATCTGATCCGTATTTTGAGTTAAATAAGCCTAAAGGCACTGCACTTTCTAAAACATTTGATTTCCCTATATTTTCAAGATAACTTAATGTAGATCGTATACTATTGTATATTTTGTTTCCTCCTGAACCTCTCCATAACATAGAAACATCTAAATTTTTATGCTGAAAAGTTGGATTAAAAGCAAAGGTGTATGTAGGTAGCGCTGAGCCATTTATCAATCTATCAGGACTTTCATTTCCTTGGTCTATAATTCCATTATCATCAACGTCCAAAACTGTTTCAGAATTAACACCGTCTTTTCCTGTATGATGTAAAATATTAAAAGTACCTATTGGTTGCCCTTCAATTAAATAAGAATTTGGACCCCAAGAAACATAATCGGTATTTAAAGGAACTCCATTAATACTTCCACTTAAATTTAACACTTCATTTCTAATAAAGGATACGTTTCCAGCAAGCGTTAAAGTTGTATTATCCGATTTTATTAGATCATATCCTAATCCTATTTCAATTCCTTCATTTAAAATACTTCCTACATTTGCTTTAATTGTTCCATAAGGAAATGGTGGTTGAGGGACTGTATAATCAAACAATAAATCATCCGTTGTAGAAGTGTAAACATCTATAGATCCTTTTAATTTATTGTCTAAAAGGGCAAAATCAACTCCAACATTTGTTTGTTTTTTAGTTTCCCAACGTAAATCTTCATTGGCATTTTGAGTTACATTAAAGTTGGTAATTTGTGATCCTCCAAAATAAGTTACACCAGCTCCGCCCACTAAAGAAATTGAATTTTGCGGGTACAACCCTTGTTGGTTTCCTGTTTCACCATAACCACCACGTAATTTCAAATGATTAAATATTTTTTGGTTTTTCATGAAAGGCTCTTGGTCAATTTGCCAAGCAACTGAGGCCGATGGAAAACTACCCCATTTATTGTTTGCTCCAAATACTGAAGAACCATCACGTCTTAAACTAGCAGTTACTAAATATTTATTTAGAAACGAATAATTTACACGACCTAGAAATGACACTAAAGTTCTATCGTTTTTATAAGAAGATAAATCTCCAGGAACCACTTTAGACAAGTCTCCAAGTTGTAATGCATTGTATGTTGCAATATCATTTAAAAAACCTCTAGCTTGTGCATAATTCCCTTGATAGGTTTGATTTTGCCATTCGTATAACACTAATGCATTAATGCTGTGGTCTCCAAAAATTTCTTTATAGGTAAGGCTAACATTTGTTAGTTTTTCATTTTGCTTATTTGTGTTAATATTTGCATATCCATTTTGATCAATTGCATATGAACTTGTTGAAACTGCTGGCAAATAAAAACCATTGGTATTATTTGTTTTTCTCCAGCTTCCAAACCAACCTACTGTCAAACCTTTTGTTAATTCTAAATCTGCTTTTAAACTTCCAAACAAATTATCATATTGTCCTTCATTCGTGACTGTTTGTGAAACAGCATAAGGATTTAGATATTGAAAAACATTTGGATCTGTATAATAACTTCCATCTGAATTAAAAACTGGATCTGTTGGACGCATTACATACGCATTAGAAATTAAATTTGATGTAAATGCTGCCCTTCCAATACTTTGAACACTACTTTTTGTTTCTGTAATTCCACTATTAAGGTTGAATGTTAATTTTAATTTATCATCCAAAGCAGATTGCGTAGCTTGAATTCTACCAATATATTTTTTATTATTAGAATTTATTACAACACCGTCTTGCAAAATAGCACTTATAGAAGCTCTATAGCTAAACTTATCTGTTCCACCTCCAAAAGCTAATGTATGATTTTGTGTTAAACCGCTTCTAGTTAAAATATTATACCAATCGGTATTTGAACCGTGATTTGCAGAAGCTGGAACACCAACTAATTGCGCTTGTTCCCACCACTGATTAGCATTTAACATATCCAATTTTTTTGGAATAAAATCAATTGCTGAACTTGCAATGTATTCAACAGTTGATCTGCCTACTTTATTTTTTTTAGTACTCACAATAATTACACCTGGAGCACCTCTAGATCCATAAACAGCTGTTGCCGATGCATCTTTTAAAATATCAATCGAAATAATTTCACTTGGTGGAATTTGGTTTAATAAATCCATATTTCCTTGAATTCCATCCACAACAACTAAAGGATCGTTTCCTCCAATTAACGATGAAATTCCACGAATTCTAACGCTTGGTGATGATCCAGGCTCGCTACCTGTTTGTGTAATATTAACACCCGCTGCTTTTCCTGAAATTAACTGAAGAGGACTTGTTACAGCACCTTCATTCATGTTTTTTTCTGAAATAGAAACTACCGATCCAGTTACGTCTTTTCTGTTTGCAGATCCATAACCAATAAGTACAATTTCATCTAAAGTTGTAGTGTCTGGTAATAATTGAATTTTAAAGGAAGCTACACTTGCTTTTACTAATTGTGTTTTATAACCTATAAAACTTATTTCAATAATAGCATTTTGGTTGGCAACTTTTATACTAAAATTTCCATTAAAATCGGTTACTACACCATTTAAAGTTCCCTTTTCAATTATTGATGCTCCAGGCAAAGGCAACCCATTTTCATCAGTTACAATTCCATTGATAGTTTTTTCTTGATCTTTATTATTTATTGAAATAGTTAATTCATTGGAGCTACTATTTGCATATAAATTATTTTGAACATTTAATATTAGGACTAAAATAATTAGCAATAAATGTTTCATTTTAAAATGTGTTTTGAATAGTGAATATCTTAATCCATTATTCTTAAATTTTATATTCATGTTTTTTCAAATTAAGGATTGTTGTTAATTAGTTTTAGAATTCACTTTAATAATAATTTGTTTGGTTTTGCATACATATTTGATTTGAATTAATTAATTTGGTTAATTATTCTCTCAAAATTAGACACAAAGAGGAGCTGAGAAAAAAAGTGAATTAAAAATCTAGATAAAAAAGATATTATATTAAAATTAAAATGCTTTATATTAGCTTTTTACTAGAATTTAAGCAAAATAAAAATCTAGACTATTTTAAAAAAAATCCATATGGATTTTATGTGTAAATTGAGTAATTTTCTATTTTTTATAATAATTTAAGTTTAAAAAACTTATATTATTATAAAAATACACTATGCTATATTTTAACATAATTCCTTATAATAAAAGTGTAATTTTGATTTTTATACATTCAAAATTGAAACATTTATAAATAATAGCTACCTTTAAAATCTTGTTATAATTATAAAATATAAATGCGATATATCTTTCTGTTAATTTTTGTGAATTTAAGTATTAATGTTGCTGCTTCCGATTCTATAACATTGCTTCAAAGACTTGAAAAAACGATTACAAATAAAAATTTTTATCTGAAAAAAAAGTATGAAAAAATTGCCATTCTAAAATTAAATTTAGAAAAAAATATTTATGGCGGCAACAATCATGAGTTATATGAATCTTATATGCTCTTATTTAATGAATACAAATCTTTTCAATACGACACCGCTTATTATTATATAGATTTAGCGAAGGAAAAAGCAATTTTTTTAAAAGATTCGGTAAAACTTTCTAGAGCAAAAATTAATGAGGGTTTTGTACTTCTTTCATCTGGACTATTTAAAGAAGCTATTGATACACTTTCGAGCATTCCAGTTAATTCATTACCAAAAAATATTAAATTTCAATATTATGCCGTAACAGCAAGAGCTTTTTATGATTTAGCAGATTACACCAGAGATTTTAGATATACCATAAATTATGTTCATAAAGGGAATGAAAATTTGGATTTAGCACTTGAAAACGTTGAGCCAAATACTAATGATTATTATAATACTGAAGGGTTGAAAAAATTGAGAATTCAAGATTGGAATGCAGCTGAGCAAGCCTATACTTATTGGTTAAACAATCTTGATTTACAACCCGATTATTACGGAATTGCGACTTCAAGTCTTGCTTATATTTATTCAGTACAAGGTTTTAATGAAAAAAATATTGAATATTTAACGCTTTCTGCAATCTCTGACTTAGAAAATGCAACAAAAGAAACAGTTGCTTTAAGAAATTTGGCAAGTGAATTGTACAAATTAGGCGATTTAGATAAAGCTAATAAGTACATTTCCTTGGCGATGGAAGATGCTACTTTTTATAATGCACGTCATCGAAAAATTGAAATTTCTACCATTTTACCTATTATTGAAAAAGCGCAACTTCATAAAATTGAAGGACAAAAAAACATGTTGAAAAAAATTGTTTTCTTACTGATTATATTAGCATTAGTTGTATTTATTTTTTCAATAATCATTGTAAAGCAACTAAAAAGTAGAAACATTTCTAGAAAAAATTTGGTTGAAACAAACGCTAAGTTACAAGAGCTAAACACAAATCTTAAAGAAGCCGATATTATAAAACAAGAGTATATTACTTATTTTTTAAAAGTTACTTCAGACTTTATTCATAAAATTGATACTCTTCAAAAAAGCACACTTCAAAAAATTATTGCTAAAAGACCAGATGAAGTGATTCCTATTTTAAAAAGATATAGTGTAAAAAAGGCAAGGGAGCATCTTTTTCATCAATTTGATGAAGTTTTTTTGAAGCTTTTTCCTTCATTTAAAGAAGAATATTACGCTCTTTTTCCGGAAAACGAAAGAGCAGATATTTTTAAAACTGAACTTTTAAATACTGAACTTAGAATTTTTGCTCTTTATAGGTTAGGTATTCAAGACAGTAGTCAAGTTGCTGATTTTTTAGAACTTTCTATCTCAACAATTTATACTTATAAAACAAAAATTAAAAGTAAGTCTAATTGTAAAGATACTTTTGAAGAAAAAATAATGGCTATTAAAACACTTTAAAAATATTCTTTGTTACTAAAATTACAATTCACACAACCAATATAAAGTGGTAGAAAAAAACCTGATAGAACTTCATCTACCAGGTTTAACATGTACCCCGAGTGGGAATCGAACCCACACTCCCGAAAGAACTGGATTTTGAATCCAGCGCGTCTACCAATTCCGCCATCGGGGCATTTTTAATTGGATTGCAAATTTATAAATTTTTTTCATCTAAAGCATAAATTTTTCATTAAGTTACTTAAATGCTATGTAAATAATTTTAAATTTGCACTACAAACAACAACACAACAACAAAATGGAAAACTGTCAATTAGAACCTAAAATTTTTGCCTGTAGGCAAAGTAAAGAATTAGCGTTGGAAATAGCTAAACACTATGGCTTAACGTTAGGAAATGTAGTTATCTCTAATTTTAGTGATGGCGAATTTCAACCAGCCCTAGTTGACTCGGTAAGAGGAAGACGTATTTTTATTGTTGGATCAACTTTCCCAAATTCAGACAATTTAATGGAAATGCTGTTAATATTAGACGCAGCTAAAAGAGCTTCAGCTAGACATATTACCGCAGTAATTCCTTATTTTGGCTGGGCCCGCCAAGATAGAAAAGATCAGCCACGTGTTGCAATCGGCGCAAAATTAGTTGCCAATTTATTACAAGCGGCAGGCGCTACTAGAATTATGACTATGGATTTACATGCAGATCAAATTCAAGGCTTTTTTGAAAAACCAGTGGATCATTTATACGCATCTACCATCTTTTTACCCTATGTAAGAAGTTTAAATTTAGAAAATATCACAATTGCTTCTCCTGATATGGGTGGTTCTAAAAGAGCATATGCCTATTCAAAATATTTAGAAAGTGAAGTAGTAATTTGCTATAAACAACGCCTAAAAGCCAATGTAATTGACACCATGGAATTAATTGGTGATGTTGCAGGTAGAAACGTAATATTAGTAGATGATATGATTGACACAGGAGGAACACTTACCAAAGCAGCCGATTTAATGATGGAAAAAGGAGCTTTAAGCGTAAGAGCAGTTTGTACGCACCCTATACTTTCTGGGCAAGCCTATGACAGAATTGAAAAATCTCAATTATTAGAATTAATAGTTTCTGATACAATTCCTTTAAAAAGAGCGTGTTCTAAAATAAAAGTTGTATCTTGCGCCCCTTTATTCGCTGATGTTATGCATAAAGTACAAGACAACAGATCCATCAGTGGACAATTTTTAATGTAAATAATAATTAAATATAAATAAATGCAATCAATTACAATCAAAGGATCTCAAAGAGAAAGCGTGGGTAAAGTAGCTACTAAAGCCTTACGTAATGCTGGAAAGGTACCTTGCGTATTATACGGAGGGGACAAGCCATTACACTTTTCAGCCGATGAAGTTTCATTCAAACCATTAGTGTATACAGCGAACGTTTATACAGCAACGATTGAGTTAGAAGGAAAAACTTACAATGCAATTTTACAAGACATTCAGTTTCACCCAGTAAGTGACAAAATCTTACATGTGGACTTTTATCAATTATTTGATGATAAGTTAGTAACAATGAATATTCCTGTAAGATTAGTGGGTGTTTCACCAGGAGTTTTAAATGGTGGATCGCTTCGTTTTGCAATGCGTAAATTAAGCGTAAGAGCTTTACCTGCTGATTTACCTGATTTTATTAATGCTGACATTTCTAAATTAAGAATTGGACATAAATTATATGTTACAGCTTTAAAAAATGATAAATTCTCAATTTTACACCCAGAAAATACAGTAGTTGTTCAGGTTAGAACTGCACGTAGTGCTGTATTAACTGATGATGAAGATGAAGAAGGTGAAGAAGGAGCTGCTGAAGATGGAGCTGCTGAAGAAACTTCTGCTGAATAAGTCTAAATCTAATAAACATTATAAAAGCGTTGCAATTGCAGCGCTTTTTCTTTTTAAAAAAAGCATTCTTTTTTATTACTTTTGCTAAATGATTTTAAAAAAATTGGCGAAAATTATTTTTGGTTTTAAAAAAGAAACACCACCTGAAAATAATATGAAAACATTTTTAATTGCTGGCTTAGGAAATATTGGTGAAAAATACGCAAATACCAGACACAATATTGGATTTAAAGTTTTAGACGAATTGGCATCAAAAGAAAACATAACTTTTGAAACAGAAAAGTTAGGCGATATAGCTAAATTCAGATTTAAAGGAAGAACTTTTATTTTATTGAAGCCTTCAACATACATGAATTTAAGCGGAAAATCAGTAAAATATTGGTTAACAAAGGAGAAAATTTCTATTGAAAATTTATTGGTTATTTGTGATGATTTAAATTTAGAATTTGGCTCAATTAGAGTAAAAGCTAAAGGAAGTGATGGCGGTCACAATGGTTTAAAAGATATAAATGCGGTTTTAAACACCCAGCAATATGCTAGATTTAGATTTGGTGTTGGCGCAGACTTTTCTAAAGGAAAACAAGTAGATTACGTTTTAGGCGAATGGGATTCTGAAGAAAACAAAGCGCTTCCTGAACGTTTAGATAAAGGGTGTGAGATTATCAAATCTTTTGGAACGGCAGGCTTAAATAATACTATGAATGCCTTTAACGGTAAATAATCTTGTATCCATACAATTTAATTAGTTGTATTGAATCTTAGTTTTCAGATTCACTTCTAAAACTAAGTTCTAAAAATAAATTCGACACACCTTCAGAATAAAAATTCTAGCTAATTTTGATCACTTGCATACCATTCCGCATGGGAAGTACCAGTTTCTCTTAATTTTAATGAATGTAACTCAATATTTTCTGGTAATCTGCTTTTAATTTTTTGAGCAAAATCTATCAACATCATTTCACTTGTTGGCTGATAATCTACTAAAATAACGCTGTGTCCTCTTTTTTCTAATTCAGCCGCCAACTCAATATGTGGCGTATTTTTATTAAAAACAGTAGCGTGATCAAATTTATTTACAATTTCTGAAGCCACTATTTTTTTAAGATCGCCAAAATCTATCACCATTCCTAATTTTACATTTGATGCATCTTTTATTGGCTTACCAATTACAGTAACCGACAGTTTATAACTATGCCCGTGAACATTTTTACATTTACCATCATAGCCATACAATGCATGACCCGTTTCAAAATCGAATTGTTTTGTTATTCTTATTTTACTCATTTCTAATTTGAGTTATTAATTTAATCTTCTAAATCTTTTCGGTTTTTTGCCTTATAATACACAAAATATGCAATGCCTGCCAAAAGTACAAATGGTAAATATGTACCAATTATAATACCTATTTCATAACCACCATCTGGAGCGTTTTTAAGCTTCTCTTCAATAGATACTTCTTGCAAAAGCGCAATAAAACTTCCTAACATTTCTTATTTTTTAAATTTTTGAAGTGCCTTTTTGGTAAATTCAGACAACACTAGTTTCCCACTTATTTCGGCTCTCTCATTTAATAACTGTTCCCAGTTTTCAGTGTTTTTCCAAAGTACTTTTTTCATTTCAACTAAAGCATTTGGATTATAACTTGCCAAATTATTTGCTAAATTTTCAACCTCTTTATCCAATTCATCAATCGTTTGAAAAACAGTAGCAAACAATCCTTTTTCCTTTGCCCAATAAGCCGTTTTCCAACTAGTCGCATCTAATGTTAACTCACTTAAAGCTGCAACTCCCATTTTACGCTCAACAACTGGCTCAATGACAAACGGACCAATACCTATGGTTAATTCAGATAATTTCACAGACGCTTGTTCTGTAGCTAAACAATAATCACAAGCCGCAGCTAAACCAACGCCGCCACCAACTGCTTTACCTTGAATACGACCAATTATTAGTTTTGAACACAAACGCATGGCATTAATCACATTGGCAAAACCTAAAAAAAATTGTTTTCCATCTTCAAAATTTGAAATTGCCACCAATTCATCAAACGAAGCTCCTGCGCAAAAGGCACCTTCTTTTTCACTTTTCAAAATTATTACATGAACTTCTTTATTTATACTTAGCTCAGTAAAAGCGGTTGCTAAACGTTGTAATAATTCACTTGGAAACGAATTACTTGCTGGATGAAAAAATTCAACCGTTGCAATATTATTTTGAATATGTGTGTATAAACTTCCGTTGCTCATAATTGCCAAAGTTACGGGTTTTTAATCAAATATTTTGTTCTAAATTTCACCACCAACACACTAGATCTTATCAACATCCAAACTGCAAAAGCAATCCAAATGGCATATAATTTTAAATTAAAATAATCTCCAATTAATAACACGGGTAAAAACCCGAAAAAAGTAGCAAAAATTAATAAGTTTCTTAATGTTGCAGCTTCAGCCAACCCTTTAAAAATTCCATCATAAACAAAAGCAATTGCATTTATGGGCTGCATAATTAAAACAATCCAAAAAATACTATAGAAGGATGTTAAAACAACTTCATCTTGTGAAAATAATTCTCCTATTTGAAAGTAAAACAAACCACATATTAATGCTAAAATACAAGCAACTCCAACGGAATATTTACTTAGTTTCAAACTCAATTTCCATAGTTTTTTATAGTTCTGTTCTCCTAATAATTTTCCAGATACAATATTTCCAACGCTTGCATACCCGTCAATAAAAAAAGCAAAAAATAACCATATTTGAAAGGCTATAGTTTGTGCCGCAATATAATTGTTACCATATTTTGTAGCGAATGAATTTGCCAAATACAACGCTACATTTAAAGCTGCAGCACGTATTGCTAAATTAAAACTGATAGACAGTAACTTTCCAATTTCTTTATTAAAAGGAAACGATATTTTTAACTTAAAAGGTGTTTTTTTAAGTAATAAAACTAAGGCTAAAATTGCCATAATAAATTGTGAAATAACACTTGCCCACGCAGCGCCAACAATATTCATTGGTTCTAAAAAACCTTCAACACCAAACACTAATAAAAAATCTAAACCAATATTTAAAACAGCGCCTATAATACTTATTACCATTGGCCAAAATGTATTTTGAAGCCCTCCAAAAACACCAAAAACAGAAAAAACAAATAAGGTTAATGGAAATCCAATAGCTCTAATTTTAAAATATTCCACAGCGAAGTTTAAAATGAGCCCTTCCGCATTATATAGTTGAAATATTTCTGTTACAAAAAAAAGTGAGACCAAACAAATAAACACACTTAATACAATATTAATTCCAATAATTTGAGCTGGCAAAGTATCTATTTCATGTAGTTTTTTAGCGCCTAAATATTTCCCAACAGTTGCAGAAATAGCAGAACGTGTTTGCGCCAAAATCCAAACCATTGCAGATATAAAAGAACCCGCAATACCAACAGCTGCCAAAGCTTCCGTTGGGTGATCTTGAATATTTCCAACAATAGCAGTATCAGTAATTGAGAGTAACGGTTCTGCGATTCCAGAAATAATGGCTGGAATGGCTAATTTATTAATAGATTTAAAAGATATGTTCGTTTTTTTATGCATTTAAAACAAGTTCAAAACAATAAAAAGGAAATGCACTTTGTTTGGGGAAATATATAGATTCTAACTGTTTATAATTTCGGTTTTGATAGAATTTTATATTTCTTGAATTCTGACTAAACGTATCTAATCGCACGGAATTATAGTTGTTTTCACTAGCGTAATTTTCTGCAAAATCCATTAACTGTTGCGCATAACCTTTACTTTGAAATTTTGGATGCACTGCCAACCTATGAATATATAAATTGTTTGAATTGTTAGTTAACCATTGTACACTTTTATATTCAACATCTTCAATTTCGGTAAGCGCTATAATTCCAATAATTGTGTTGTCAATTTCAAGCTTATAAAGTTGTTGCAATTCAATATCATTCTTTAAAACTTCTAAGGAAGGATAATGTTCATTCCATTGAAAAATTCCCTTTTCATTTAAGTGTTGTGCACAACTTTTTGTAAGTGAATACATTTGATTTAAATCTTTTATGGATGCTTTTTTAATCATTTTCTCAAAATAAATTCAATGGTTTTAGCAACAACTTTCTCTAAATAATTTGGCATAATTTTACTATTCCAAGGTTGTATATTACCTAACGAATGATTCATATCTTTTATTAATAAAAGTTCACTGTTAGGATTCCAAGAATGTAAATTTTCAGCTTCGTTTGGCAACACAACATCGTCATTTGATCCGTGAATAATTAAATGTGGAATGGTTAATTTAGAAATTGCATTTTTAATAGTTAACCTCGCTTCATTTTCTTTAAAATTTGTGTAAAACTCAAAGTAATGTGGCATTTTTTGCTTGGTTCTGGAGTTTTCAACGTATGATATTCCATCTTTTCGCCACGTTTCTAAAAGATTTCCTGTAGGAAAACGCGTTCCAAAATCTGACACAGAAGACCACGTAATTACTTTGGAAATTTTACTGTTTTCTGAAGCTTTTATGGATACAATTCCACCTCCACGAGAATGTCCAATTAAAATAATATTTTTAACATCAATTTCATTTTCAAAACTTTCGTTGGTACAAATCCAATTTATGACATCTTCTAAATCATTTAATTCTATGGTAAAATTATTTTCTCCAAAAGCATTTAAATCTGGAAAATCAATTGCGTTTTCAACCGTTCCACCGTTATGAGAAAAATTAAATTTAACGAAAAACAAATTGCTTTCCACAAACTTTGGGGCTGTTAAATTCCACGCGCCCCAGTCTTTATATCCTTTGTAGCCATGACAAAAAATAACTACTGCTTTTTTTGTGTTGTTTTGATTGAAATAAACATCGGTTACTATTGGTTTTTTATGGAGCTTACTTTTTACAACTGTGTTTATTATTGATTTCATTTTTATGATTTAAAAAGGTAAATTCTCGTTTTGTTTAAACGGAATGTCTGGATTTAATATTTCTACAATAATTTCTTTTATCGTGTCTAAAAATAAGTCTAAATTTTCTGGTTGAATACTGTTTTCATTTGCGCCTCTTTTTTCTGAAAAATTCATTTTTAAAAACCCTGAGTTTAAGTTTTTAAATGAAATAATACCGGCTTCTAAAGGTTTTGAATTGTTATAATTTTCGTCCTTAGTAAATATATAAGCATACAATAATACCTGAAGTGCTTTGGTATATTTGTAATCTTCTTTTAACAGCGAAAAATCAGATATTTTCAAATCTTTCGCCTCAACTTTTCCGGTTTTGTAATCTATTATTCTGGTAACACCATCCAATTCATCAATTCTATCAACAATTCCTTTTATTTTTATTGGAAAATCCACACCTTCAATTTCAATAAAAGTTTCAAGATTCTTTTCTAATGAAATAATTTTAAGTTGTTTATTCTGATTTAAAATATCCATTTCTTGTTTTAAAAATCTCTCAATATGATTTTTACAAACTTCAAAAATAAGTTTATTTTTTCCTGTTTTTATATTTCCTTTTGTGTAATATTCTTCAAAATTAAAAACCAATAACGTTTCAATTTTTTCAAACATTTCTTTTATATCATTTTTTGTAATGTATTGATTAACAAAAGGTTTATACAAACTTTCCAATACCTCATGAATTACAGTCCCCATGGTGTTTACGGCAATAGTTTCTTCAACTTCATTATCGTCGCTTATTTTAAGAATTTTTTGTTCATAAAATTTAATAGGATTGTAAATGTAATTTGCAATAGCAGAAGGTGAAATTCCCTTTGCAAAAACTGCTTTCAGGCTTTCTATAATTTCAGGAGTTTTAGGTATTTCTAGTAAAACATGTTCAACTTTTTGAACTTTTGGACTAATTACTATTTTTTCTATAACACTATTCCCAATTTCCAATTTTGTTAAAAACCTACTTTTTTCGCCAGAACCGTATCCATCAGATTCTGTATTATATAATAAATACACATTTGTAGCCCGTTGTAACAATCTTTGAAAATGATACGAGAAAATGGCATCTTTTTCTTGGTACGTTGGCAAGCCAAAATATTTTTTTACATCATACGGAATAAATGAAATTTCATTTTTACCACCAGGTAATACGCCTTCGTTTACGGATGTGATTATAACCGTTTCAAAGTCTAACGCTCTTGTTTCCAACATCCCCATTAATTGTAACCCTTTTAATGGCTCTCCTTGAAATGACAATTTTTCATTTTGCAATAACTGATGAAAAAATAAATTTAGCGTTTTTAAATTATCTATATGTTTGTATTTGTTATTTAAAGTCTCTAATTGCTGAAATATACTGTAAAATCTAAATAAATACTCTTTTTCAACTCCTACTACAAACGTTTTTATTTCGGTTATTAGATCTATACATTTTTTAATAAAGGCATTTACATCAGAAGAAAAGTTTACTAGAGAAAATATTAATTGCATATCCTCACATTCCAAAGTTGTTAAAAAATGTTTCAACTCTGTTAATGATAAAAATATTGAATTCTGCAACTTAATTTTTGAAATTAATTTTTGGAGTACTTCCCCATTCAATTGGTTCAAAAAAGGATCATTAAACACTTTTAACAGGTCTTTAAAATAAAATTGGCCTTTGCTAGTGTCGGAAAATTTTTGTTGATTTAAATGTAGTTTAAATAGTTTTTCAAACAAACTTGCAAATGGAATATCTTTTAAAGGATACCCCATAGTTATATTTATATTTTCAACATTATTTGGTAACGAGTTTAAAGTAATTGGTAATAAATTTTCATCCGCCAACACCAGAGCTGTTTCATTAAATTTTTGAAATCCCGAAAATAATTCACCTACATATTTTATTTGGGTATTATTTTTAGGGGCTCCAATAATTCGGATATTTTTAGCAGAAGTTTCAGGATTTTCTACCCATAAAAATGGATTTTTTTTATAGTAAGGCCATTCATTTCTATAACGTCTTAAAAAGGCTCCAGCCTCATTTAAATTATCTAAAATAGCCGTACTGGTATCCCAATAAATGGTTGCTAAATTATTATTTAATAACTCCTGAAAAATTGTCTCTTCAGCTTTATTTAGTGCATTAAAACCAACAAACACAAAATTGCTATCACCTTGGTTTTGCATAAAAAATTCTAAGTTTTTTGTGGCCTCTCTATAAATAAGTCCCTGATAGCCGACCTTATTTTTTCTTAAATCTTTATAGAATGTTGTATATAATATGTTTAAGTATTCAAAAAATTGAAAATAATTAATGGCTAATTCACTAGGTTTTTTATTTTCAAACCATTCATTAAGTCTATTTACATCTCTTAGGTTTTCAAAAAAAGCATTGGTATCTACCAGATAACTATCTAAATCGTTAAAATCATGTAAAGCTATAGTTGCCCATTGTGAAAATGTTTCAAATGTATCAACATTTTCAGCTGGCATCTTTTTTTTATAGATGGAATAAAATTCAAAAATAAGTTGAATATTATCTATAAGTTGTATGTCTGCTAATTCTTGAATAAAATTTTCAATACTGATAATTTTTGGCA
Source organism: Lutibacter sp. (assembly GCF_016342705.1). Classification (GTDB taxonomy): domain Bacteria; phylum Bacteroidota; class Bacteroidia; order Flavobacteriales; family Flavobacteriaceae; genus Lutibacter. The sequence continues at coordinate 128,250 of NZ_JAEINV010000004.1, forward strand.
ATACTTGAACTGAAGTAGCTTGAGAAATTAATTCTTCTTTTAAAAACACACAAGATCTTTGACTAGGTAAAATAAAGATAATAGTACTACTCTTGGTATGTTTACTAAACACATCTTTTACAACTTTTGAAATAAACGAATTCATATGACTTCTTTAAGATTATAAAAATAAAAAAAGCCACTCTAATAGAGTGGCTTTTTAAAGTTATTTTAAGTTTTATTAATTAGTTCACTAATTTAACATCAACTCTTCTATTTTGAGCTCTTCCAGCTCTATTCATATTTGTAGCAATTGGATTTTTTTCTCCATATCCTTTAGCATCTAAATTACTTGAAGAAACTCCCTTACTTACTAAATAATCTTTTACAGCAGTAGCTCTACTTTGAGATAGTTCTAAATTTCTAGCATCACCTCCTACACTATCTGTATGACCTTCAATTGTAAATTTAGCTGTGCTAAATTTTGACATAATAACTGCAGCCTCATCCAATTTGGCAAAAGTTTCCTTTTTAAATGTAGATTTTCCAGTATCAAAATAAACTGTTTTAAACAATTCTTCTAATTTAGCAACCTCTGTTTTAGTAATTTCTGGACATCCTTTGTTTGATGCGGGTCCAGCAACATTAATACAATCATCATCCTTATCTAAAACACCGTCTCCGTCAGTATCTGGCCAAGGACAACCTTTATTTTCTATTGGACCTGCAACATTTGGACATGCATCATTTTTATCAACAACGCCATCACCATCAGTATCAGGACAACCATTGTTAGCTTTTGTTCCTTTCTCAGTAGGACAAGCATCATCTTTATCCGCTATACCATCACCATCAGTATCAGGACAACCGTTTAAAGCAGGAATCCCTGCAACATTTGGACAATCATCTTTAGAATCAATAATGCCATCATTATCAGAGTCTGGACATCCATTATATTCACTTAAACCAAAAACTTCTGGACACGCATCATATGTATCATAAACACCGTCTCCGTCTTTATCATTTCCACCAAATTTGATAACTACACCAAATGAATGTTGAAAATGTTGAACAATAGCACTTTCAAATGTATGTTTGTATTTAGATTCTAAGTTTAAACCTATATTTTGGTTGAACCAAAAGTTTATACCTATACCTCCGTTAAAAGTACCAGTTCCGTAATTATCCATCCAAGTATAACCTCCTCCAACTAATGCGTAAGGGTCTACAAAAGATGTTTCACCAATCACTTCATTAAGATCATATTTTACCGCACCATCTAATCCAAAATAAGAAAGGTCAGAAACATTATTATCTCCAACTTTTGAAATTTTATTTAGAGATCCAGCCGCTTCAACACTAAATCCATCTGCTAAATATTTACTTGCTGTTATTCTTGAAATAGCAGGCAAAACATTATAGTGATCACCCGTATTAAAATATTCACTAAACCAGGTTCCGTGACCCGCAAGACCTGCGTTTGTTGGATAAAAATCAACCGCATTAGATCCTATTCCAATTGCTATTGTATTATTTTTATCTTGAGCACTCAAACTACTAGTCCCAACAACTAGTAATAAACCTATTAAAATTAATTTAAATTGTTTCATTGTTTGTAATTTATTTGTAATTCAACTATTTTATAAAGATAGCCTAAAATGATTAAAAATTATAAAATAAAAAGCTGTCTCAAGGATGAGACAGCTTTTATGTTATATATAAAAAATTAATTATTTAATTTCTTTTATCTCAACTCTTCTATTGTTAAATCTACCTTCTTTAGTTGCATTTGTATCAATAGGTGCTGTTTGACCAAATCCTTTTGTAGATAATCTGTCTGCGCTAACTCCTTTACTAACTAAATAAGCTTTCACTGAATTTGCTCTAGCAGTAGATAAACTCATGTTTTTAGCAGCAGAACCTGTATTGTCAGTATGACCATTTACAGCAAAGTTAAACTTTAAGTTTTCATTTTGATTTAAAACAGTAGCAACTTGATCTAAAATAACTGCAACATCTTTTCTAATTTCAGACTTTCCTGTATCAAAATTAACACCTTTTGCAGCCGCGTTTACTGTAGTTTCATCTTTAAATATTTCTGGACAACCGTGATTAGCAGCAGGACCTGGAACTTCAACACAGTTATCAATTAAATCAATTACACCATCTCCATCAGTGTCTTTAAAAGGACAACCTGCATTTGTTTTAGGACCTGGTACATTTGGACAAGCATCATCTTTATCTGTAACACCATCTCCGTCAGCATCTGGACAACCATGCATTTCTTTTAAACCTGCAACAGTTGGACATTTATCTTTCATATCAGGAACACCATCAGCATCTGTATCAGGACAACCATGGAATTCAGCTAAACCAGCAACGTCTGGACATTTATCACAACAATCCATAACACCATCATTATCAGCATCTGTATCAGGGCAACCATTAAATTCAGCTAAACCAAAAACACCTGGACAATCATCATCTTTATCTCTAATTCCGTCACCATCTGTATCAGAGTTTCCGAATTTCCAAGTTAAACCAATTGAATGTTGAAACATTTTAAAATCAGTAGGTGTATTTACTTTTTTATAACCTGAAGTGAAGTTAATCCCAACATTGTCAGAAATCCAAGCATTAAAACCTCCACCAACATTTACACTTATACCATCTTTTGATCCAACCCAGTTTTCTCCTACACCAACATATAAGAAAGGATCAAACCAACCTGTTTGGCCTAAAGCATTGTTTAAATCATATTTTACGTTTAAATCAACCGCTGCAAAAGTTACATCAGCCCCAGATCCCCAAGGTCTATCAACTTTATTATATGATCCAGCTAATTCTAAACTAAATCCTTTATCTAAATATCTAGATGCAGAAATTTTACTTAACCAAGGAAGTATGTTTAAATTGTTTCCATCATAATCAAATGACCCGAAATATCCTGACTTCGCATCAGAATTTGTACTAATATCAATAGAATTAGTTCCAAAAGTTAACATCCAAGGGTTTTCTTTGTCCTGAGCGTTAGTATTGCTAAAGGATGCAATCATTAACAAAGCCAGTAAGGCAATTTTTAAGTGTTTCATTTTCAATAAATTAAATTAAATGTTCTTTTTATTTTTAACCTGAAATAAGCTTACGCAGTATCTTAAATTTTAGCAAATTTACAAAATATTCTTAAATACTGTACAATATTAGAATAAATCTAGACAATTTTCAACTTTTTTCCTATTTTAATAAAGGCTTTTATTGCTTTGTCCAAATGTTCTTTAGTGTGAGCTGCAGACAATTGAACCCTTATTCTGGCCTTTCCTTTTGGAACAACTGGAAAAAAGAAACCTATTACATAAATGCCTTCTTCCAATAATTGACTTGCCATTTCTTGAGCTAATTTAGCATCATACAACATTACGGGCACAATAGCTGAGTCTCCTCTAACAATATCAAAACCAGCTGCTATCATTTTTTCTTTAAAATAATTCGTATTTTCTTCTAGTTTATCTCTTAAGGATGTATCTCTAGATATCATTTCAAATACTTTTAACGAAGCACCCACAATAGCCGGAGCTAGTGAGTTTGAAAATAAATAAGGGCGAGACCTTTGGCGTAATAGCTCAATAATCTCTTTTTTTCCAGTTGTATAACCTCCCATTGCGCCTCCAAGTGCTTTACCTAAAGTCCCTGTGATAATATCAACTCTACCAATTACATTTCTAAGTTCCAGCGTTCCTCTTCCGGTTTTACCAATAAATCCAGCTGCATGGCATTCATCTACCATAACTAAAGCATCATACTTATCTGCTAAATCACAAATTTTATCTAAACTAGCAACAACCCCATCCATAGAAAACACACCATCTGTTACAATAATTTTAAAACGATGTTCTTTTTTTGATGCTTCAATTAGTTGTTCTTCTAATGAAGCCATGTCATTATTATCATATCTATAACGCGCTGCTTTACATAATCTAACACCATCTATAATAGATGCATGATTTAAAGAGTCGGAAATAATGGCGTCTTCATCTGAAAATAAAGGTTCAAAAACACCTCCATTTGCATCAAAAGCTGCTGCATATAAAATAGTGTCTTCTGTTTGATAGAAATTTGCAATTGTTTGTTCTAATTGTTTGTGAATATCTTGCGTTCCACAAATAAAACGAACTGAAGACATTCCATACCCGTGAGAATCTAAGGCTTCTTTTGCTGCTTGAATAACTTCTGGATTATTGGATAATCCCAAATAATTATTTGCGCAAAAATTGATAACTTCTTCTCCTGTGCTAATTTTAATGACTGCGTCTTGAGAACTCGTTATAATTCTTTCCGATTTATACAAACCGGCATCCTTTATTTCTTGTAATTCTTTTTGTAAGTGTTGTTGAATTTTTCCGTACATAATTTGGTTATTTTACACAAATTTATGTTATTTTAAACTTCTTCCACAATAATTTCATCATTAATATATACCAATAATTTTTTATCAATTTTAAAGTTTAATTCTTCTAAAACTTGCGCGTAATTATTTATTTGAGTGTGGTATTTAGTGTCTGATTTTCCTGTTTTATAATCAATAATTGTTGTAACTCCATCAATAGTAACAATTCTATCTGGAATTACTATATGTTTATCTTTTGTAATTAGTTGCTGCTCTAAATATACTTGGTTATTTTGATTGAAATACACCGATAATTTCGGATGACTTATTACCGTCTGTAAGATTTCAGTAATTTCTATTATTTTTTCATTTGAAATTATTCCGTTAAAAACATATTGATTAATAACTTCATCTAAATCAGTAGCTGTTTTTATTTTTGATAAAATTTCATGGATTAAATTTCCATATGAAATTGATTTTCCTTGCTCCGTATCCCACAATAATGATGAACTTGTTACAATAGAAATATTATGATTTTTCCAAGAATTTGATATAAAACTTGTTTGACATGTAGATGTACTTTCCGTTTTCTCAACGCAATGAATTCTTTTAGGATCTCCAAAATTAAATTCAATTTTAGAATCATCCCATAAATTTTGTTGCTTTAAAAAATTGATGAGTAAACCAGAGGTGAAATTTAAATTTTCGTCCTTTTTTACAGTAATTACTTTTTCAGAAATAATATACAATTGTTCAACGGCTCTTGTTAACGCCACATATAAAATATTAAAATTATCTAACTCTAACTCTTCTCGTTGCTGATTGAATATAGAAACGCCTTGCTCTCCAACATAATTTAGTTTTTTTCCATAATCAATCAACACATTTTTAATAGTATCTGATTGTGAATAATTATACCAAGCTTTGGGTTTTATTTGGTTGTAAATATTTAAATTATATGGAAAAATAACAACTGGAAATTCCAATCCTTTAGCCTTATGAATGGTCATAATTCTCACGGCATTTTTAGCTTCTGGAGCTACAATACTTAGTTTGTCTTTCTTTAAATTCCAATACTCTAAAAATCCTTGAATTGATGTATCGCTTTTTTGTTGAAATTCAAAAACTGCATCTAAAAAAAACTGTAAATTAGAATCAGATTCTTTAGTTAAACCAAATCCTCTAATTATATATTCAACACTTTCATAAAAAGGACTTTGAATAAATTCAAGTAAATTAAATGCTACATTATAACTTTTTAACTCCTCAAAAAACTCGAACTGAGGAAGATTTACCAAATTTGAAATAAATTGATGTTTAGGAACTGATATTTTTAAAAAATCGTACAAAAAGTATAAAACTTTAGCTTTAAACTCCTTATTTAAAGGATTTTGAATAACATTTAACAAATTGATAATAAACTGAACTTTCTCGCTATTATTAATTAAAAGTGTTTCTGATGAAATTATTTCAATCTTATTTTCTGATAAAAAATTCGCAACCTGAACGCCTTGTTTTCTTGTTCTTACTAAAACACAAACATCATTTTTCTCAAACGAAGCGTCTAAATTTTGAATTATATCCAACACTTTTTTTGGATACATTAACGATGCATCATCCTCCTCTTCTTCTTGTTCTTTATCTACAAATGAAATTTGAACAAATCCGCCATTATTTTGATTTGTTTTCTGACTATTTCCATCAAAATACAAACTGCTATAACTTGTATTTGCTAAAAACCCAGAAATATGTTTAAAAAACAAGTTGTTAAAGTTTATAATTTCACTGTAACTTCTATAATTAGTTTCTAAATTAGATAATGATTTTTCAATAAAAAAAGGATTGTTATCAGTGCTATTTCCATCTGAAGAAATTGCTATAAATTGTTCTGCTTTCCCTCCACGCCATCTGTAAATGGACTGTTTTGCATCGCCAACTAACAATAACTTTCCATGTTCTCCCAATTCATTTTCTGAAGTAATTGCATTGTGAATTAATGGAATAATATTTTGCCATTGTAATTCCGATGTGTCCTGCATTTCATCAATAAAATAATACCTGTATTTTTCGCCAATTCGTTCATAAATAAAGGGAGCAGGTTCATTTTTAATGGTTTCACTTATTAACGCATTAAATTCAGCATTTAGCAGAATGTTATTATCAGCTTTTATTTCTTGTAATGCACTGTTTATATAATTCAGAACCGCCAATGGAACAAGGCTATTTAACACTAAATCGTTTAAGGTTTTTTGTTGAAAAAAGACTTCAGATTTGGTATATAAGTTTAATAATTCTGTTAAGATTGATTCAATGGCATTTTTAACCGAATCGGATTTAGATTTTGAATAAAAAAGCTGATCATCAATATTTCTTTTTAAGGTGTTTTGATCAAAAAATTGTGCTTTCTTGGAGTTTTCTGCTAACGTTGTAAAATGCTTTGGAAGTTGACTGTAATAAAAATCTTTAAAATCTATTCCTGTAGTGTTAATTAAATGTACTCCAGCCTCACCAATTTCCTTAAATTGCTTTTCAATAAATTTATTTTCCTTTTGAAGATTTTCTTTTAAGCTTTTAAAGTCATCAATAGAAATTGTACGCAGTGTTTTTAAATGTTTAGCGTGATTTTCATTTAAAATTAATTTTGCAAAATCTTTTAATTCGTTAGAAATATCCCAAGCTTTATCATCATCTAATTTTTGAATGGAATAATTTACAAGTAAGTCTGTTAACTCGGTATTTTCTCCAATTTTTGAAATCACTAAATCAACCGCTTCATTTAAAAGCGTTTCAGCATCCATTTCAACTTCAAAATTTAATGGAAGTTTTAAATCGAATGCAAAAGTTCTTATTAGTTTATAGGTAAAACTATCAATGGTTGTAATGCTAAAGGCTGAATAATTTTGAAGAATAGCGTTTAAAATAATTTGCGATTTGTTAAAAACAACAGCTTCAGTTAAATTGGTTTCATCACAAATTACCTGAAGCATATTTCCTTTTTCTTCTTTTGAAAAAGAATGCAGTGCTTCAATTACACGTTCTTTCATTTCACCAGCTGCTTTATTGGTAAAAGTTACTGCTAAAATTTGTTGAAATTTAAACGGATTTGAACTAGCTAAAAGAATTTTCAAATATTCTTTAACCAATGTAAATGTTTTTCCGCTACCCGCAGAAGCATTATAAACTTGAAAGTTTGATGATTGTTGCATTCATAGAAATTATGATGCAATTTAATAAATTAATTGCTTTAAAAATAACTTGGGCCGTTCCTCCACATAAATCTTTTAACTCCTCTGCCTGTGGCACCAACTTTCACAACCACAGAAAGTGAGTAATAAAAGTGTGGCAATAATGCAAAATCTGGTGAATTGTATTTATAAGCCCACTGTGCGTTTAATCCAAATTTTGGACTTAACCATAAATTTGCTCCAATACCACTATTAAATGTTCCCCCACTTCTATCAGCAAACGTATAACCTCCACCTGCAAAAACAAAAGGATTAAAAACGCTTTCACTATGTAATATACTATATTGTATATTACCATCTATAGCAATGTAGGTAATATTATCTACTTTGATTTCACCTAACTTTGATATTTTATTTAAAGAAAGACTCCCATCAAAAGAAAATTTATTTTTTAAAAATCTAGTTACATTAATTTTTGGACCACCAATATTCCAATGATCTTTGGCATTTGTGATTTCATTAAAAAATCCGTCTGGATTCCCTGTATTCACATTATGTTGGGTGTTATCTATAGGAAAATAATCCACCGCATTAATACCAATACCAACAACCCATTTATTATACTCGTCTTGTGAATAAAGAGTATGTCCTATTAATATATTTAGGAATAGAAAAAAAATAAATTTATTAAACGATAAACACTTCATTGTATGCGGGGTTTTGTTATAACCTAATATTATCTAACGTAAAATACGTGAATACAGTATGTTATTAAGGTTTTTTGGTTATAAATAGCAATTTTTAAATTTTATTAACCTGCTTTATTGATTTTGTAAAATCATCTAAATCATTGTTATTCAATATCAAATGAATGGCTTCATCTGTAACTTTTTCAACATTATCTAAAGGAAAACCTAAACCAATACAAATTTTACGTAAAACTTGAGCTTCTTCTCCTTTCGCTTCACCATCAGCAAAAACCATTTTAGCTAAATCATACAAATGCTCAATTCGCTCATTGTAATTATGAGGTGCATGCATTGGGTAATCTTCTGGGGAATTTAAAATATCGTTGTACTTTTCCTCTAAAATATGAAATCTATTAGCTAGACGCTTTAGCAATTTCTCTTCACCTTCAGAAATAATTCCATCAGCCTGTGCAAGCCTAACAATACTCGCAAAATGCGCTAAATTTCTTTTTTGTTCGCCGCTTAAATTATAATCAGATAATGCCATTTTAATGCTTTTTTTATGGGCAAATATAATTAAACCAATAAAATATACACTATTTTAAAAACTTAAAAATAATTTTTAGTGACTAATTGGGTTTGATTTTTTTATTATTTTTTTAAAATCTTCTAATTCTGGTTCCTTTAAAAAAAAGCTAGTTGCATTTTTCACAATATTTCGAACATTTTCTGCAGGAAACCCTAATTCTACTGCAATTCTGCCCATCATAGATGTTTTATCAATAGTTGGATTTCTATCTAAAAACATCATTTTTGCGAGGTCGAATAAATGCTCCAAACGATCCTCATAGCTCACAGGAGAAACCATTGGGTATTTTAAAGGATTTTTTAAAATATCATTAAAATCGGCGGTTGAAATATCTAATCTAATAGAAAGTCGCTCTAATAATAAGCGTTCTTTCGAATTAATTTTATCGTCGCGAAGCGCAATTCTAACTAATGAAGCAAAATGAGCCAAGTTTTGTTCATGAAGTCCGGTAGGGTATAAATCTGAAATTGACATAACTTATACATTTTAAAATTCTCATCTAAAGTTAAGAAATTTTAAGGAATTTCTTCTTATTTTTTATAAAATGCTACCTTTGGCAAAATTTGCAACAATTGAGTAAGCAAAACATTATAAATATATACGAGAAATTTGTTGCCAAAAAACAAATAACTCAAGCACTTCAAAAAGATAATCACCAATTTCAAATATCGAATTTGGTTGGGTCGTCATTGTCTTTTATTATTTCAGAAAGTTTTAAAATTATAGACAAGCCCGTATTATTTTTATTAAATGATAAAGAGGAAGCCGCCTATTATTTAAACGATTTGGAACAACTGATAAATGATAAAGACGTATTTTTTTATCCAGGATCTTACCGCAGACCTTATCAAATTGAAGAAGTAGATAACGCCAATATTTTATTGCGCTCCGAAGTGTTAAACCGATTAAATTCAAGAAAAAAACCAGCAGTAATTGTTACCTATGCCGATGCTTTATTTGAACAAGTGGTAACAAAAGCTGAACTGAATAGAAATACATTAAAAATTGCTGTAAACGACAGTTTAAGTTTAGATTTTGTAAACGAAGTGTTGTTTGAATATCATTTTGAACGTGTAGATTTTGTTAGTGAACCCGGAGAATTTTCTGTAAGAGGTGGAATTATTGATGTTTTTTCATTTTCACACGACGAACCTTACCGAATAGAATTTTTTGGTGATGAAGTAGATAGTATTCGAACTTTTGATGTTGAAACGCAACTTTCTACCGAAAAATTATCGAAAATAAGCATCATGCCTAATGTTGAAAATAAAGCATTAGACGAAAAACGTGAAAGTTTTTTAAACTATATCTCCAACAAAACAGTTGTTTTTATTAAAGATAATGAGCTAATATTTAATAAATTAGACAGCCTTTTCAGCAAAGCTGAAGAAGAATTTAATAAATTATCAACCGCTATAAACCACGGAAAACCTGACGAATTATTTTGTAATGGCGCATTAATTAAAAACCAATTAAACAATTTTACAGTTGCTGAAATAATAAACTCTAGGCAAAATGAATTGGAAGAAGCTTCAAACAAAAGAGTTCCAAATCAGGCTTTAAACGGCGTTATCCAATTCAACACAAAACCGCAACCTTCTTTTAACAAACAGTTTGATTTGTTAATTGAAAACTTTCATAAAAATACTGAAAACGGATTTACAAATTATCTGTTTTGCGATTCTCAAAAACAAGCCGATCGTTTTCATGATATTTTTGAAGATGTTGATAAAGAAATTGAATATAAAACCATCGTTTTTCCACTATTCCAAGGTTTTATTGATATTGAAAACAACTTAATTTGTTATACCGATCATCAAATTTTTGAACGGTATCATAAATTCCGTTTAAAAAATGGCTACGCTAAAAAACAAACCATTTCATTAAAAGAGTTAACAAATCTTGAAATTGGTGATTACGTAACGCATATTGATCACGGAATTGGAAAATTTGGTGGACTTCAAAAAATTGAGGTTGAAGGCAAAAAGCAAGAAGCTATTAAATTAATTTATGGCGATAGAGATATTTTATACATCAGCATTCATTCGCTTCATAAAATTTCAAAATATAATGGAAAAGATGGCGCTCCTCCAAAATTATACAAATTAGGTTCAGGTGCTTGGGAAAAATTAAAGCAAAAAACTAAAACACGCATTCGCCATATTGCATTTAATTTAATTGAATTATATGCAAAACGAAAAATTCAAAAAGGATTTCAATACCATCAAGATAGTTATTTACAACACGAATTGGAAGCGAGTTTTTTATATGAAGATACACCAGATCAATCATCTGCCACACAAGATGTAAAAAATGATATGGAAAGTGAACAACCAATGGATCGTTTGGTTTGTGGTGATGTTGGTTTTGGAAAAACAGAAATTGCTGTTAGAGCCGCATTTAAAGCTGTTGACAATGGAAAACAAGTGGCCATTTTAGTTCCTACCACCATTTTAGCTTTTCAGCATTTTAAAACTTTTAGTCAACGGTTAAAAGATTTTCCTGTAACTGTAGAATATTTAAACCGATTTAGAACTGCCAACCAACGTAAAGGCGTTTTAGAAGGGCTTGCAAATGGTTCTGTAGATATTGTTATTGGAACGCATCAACTAACAAATTCCGCCATAAAATATAAAGATTTAGGGCTTTTAATTGTTGATGAAGAACAAAAATTTGGAGTTGCTGTTAAAGACAAACTAAAAACAATTAAAGAAAATATTGATACGCTTACATTAACCGCAACGCCAATTCCAAGAACGTTGCAATTTAGCTTAATGGCAGCACGCGATTTATCCGTTATCAATACGCCACCGCCAAACCGTGTACCTATTGAAAGTAATGTAATTCGCTTTAATGAAGAAGTAATTCGCGATGCAATTAGATATGAAATTCAACGAGGCGGACAAGCGTTCTTTATTCATAACAGAATAGAAAATATTAAAGAAGTTGCAGGTTTATTACAACGCCTAGTTCCTGATGCAAAAATTGGTATTGGTCACGGACAGATGGATGGAAAAAAGTTAGAAAATTTAATGTTAGCTTTTATTAATAATGAATTTGATGTATTGGTTTCCACAACTATTGTTGAAAGTGGATTAGATGTGCCAAATGCAAATACTATTTTTATAAATAATGCTAATAATTTTGGCCTGTCGGATTTACATCAAATGCGCGGAAGAGTTGGACGTTCCAATAAAAAAGCATTCTGTTATTTTATTACGCCACCACATCATATGATGACCGATGAAGCCAGAAAACGTATAAATGCCATTGAATTATTTACAGATTTAGGAAGTGGAATTAACATTGCTATGAAAGATCTAGAGATTCGTGGTGCTGGAGATTTATTAGGCGGTGAACAAAGTGGTTTTATAAATGACATTGGGTTTGAAACGTATCAAAAAATATTAAATGAAACTATTGAAGAATTAAAAGAAAACGAGTTTAAAGATTTATATAAAGACCAATCTGACAAGCCAAAAGAATATGTAAAAGAAATTCAAATAGATTCTGATTTCGAAATTTTATTTCCAGACAATTACGTAAATGTAATTACCGAAAGATTAAGCTTGTACAATAAATTAGGCGAACTTAAAAAAGAAGAAGAATTACAAAAATTTGAATTAGAATTAATTGATAGATTTGGAGAATTACCAAACCCTGTTGTTGATTTATTAGATAGTGTTAGAATAAAATGGATTGCCAAACATTTGGGTATTGAAAAGTTAATTTTAAAGCAAAATAGAATGTTGTGTTACTTTATTTCAGATCAACAAAGTTCATTTTACCAAACATCAACATTCACAAAAGTGTTGCAATATGTTCAACAAAATGGACAAAGTTGTGTTATGAAAGAAAAAGACACAAAAGCTGGACTTAGATTGTTACTAACTTTTATTAAAATTACATCGGTTAAAAAAGCGCTGGAAACACTTCAAAAAATATAAGTATTGAAAAATTCGCATTTAAAAAACATTTTAGAACTCAATATTGCAGTAGTTTTTGTAAGTACATCAGGTGTTTTAGGCCGTTCTATTTCTTTTGCGCCAGAAATAACCATTTGGTGGCGTTGCTTATTTGCAGCCATTTTAATCGGACTTTTTTGTTGGTATAAAAAGTACGATTTAAAAATAGCGAACAGAAAAGATGCCTTCTCATTATTTTTAACTGGTTTGCTTTTAGGCGCACATTGGATTACGTATTTCTATGCGTTGCATTTATCTAATGTGGCTATTGGAATGTTATCATTATTTACATATCCTGTAATTACGGCATTGCTTGAACCAGTATTTTTTAAAACAAAATTGAGTAAAAATCAATTATTTTTAAGTGGGTTAGTGTTAGTCGGAATTTACTTTTTAACTCCAGATTTAAACTTTGAAAACAGTGATACAAAAGGCGTTTTTATGGGGATAATTTCAGCCGTTTTCTATTCTTTGAGAAACATTCTTACAAAACGAAATGTATCACATTTTAATGCTTCAAAAGTCATGTTTTATCAAATGATTGTAGTTATTTTAATGCTATTCCCAGTATTATTTGAAAGCAATTTAAACTATGCTAATACTAATAATTGGATACGAATTTTAACCTTGGCATTTGTAACAACCGCCATAGGTCATACGCTTTTTGTAAATAGTTTTAAAAACTTTAAAATTAGTGCCGTAAGTATTATGAGTAGTATGAGTCCTATTTATGGAATTCTGTTTGGTATGTTATTTTTATCTGAAATACCAACATTTACAACCTTTTTAGGAGGTGCGCTTATTTTAACAACAGTTATTATAGAAAGTATTCAGTCCAATAAAAATAAATAATTATGGAATTTTTTAGAATTATAAATAAACAAGTAACTGAAAAACAACTTCAAGATACAATTAAACCAAGTAGTTTAGAAGATTACACTGTGACTATGCAGTTTATTGAAGATTCTAATCCTAATTTTTTAGGATTAACTTTATGGGGCGAATTTTTAATTAGTTACGATAAAATTAAAGGTGGCATTCGTTTTACTTTGTTGGATTGCCCCAATGCACTTTCCTGGACTATTACAACAGGATTTCCTCCAGAAAGAGAACAAATTTTAATACACTGCACAATAAATAGAACTAAAAAACCAGATGAATTTATTGAAGAAATAAATGAATTTTTAGATGAATGGGAACAGGGATTAAAAACTAAATTTTAAATTCCATTTTATAATAATTGTTAATATCTATCACCATCATTCCTGCTTCTTCGGCAGCTTGCATTCCTAAAATTCCATCTTCAAAAACAACACAATCTTTAGGATTTACTTTCATAAGTTCGGCACATTTTAAAAAAGTTTCAGGATGTGGTTTAAAACTCAGAACATCATCAGCCGTAATAATTGGGTTAAAATAATGCTCCATCCCTAAAATAGACAACGTTCTTCTCGCTCCAATCTGTGTACTTCCTGTGCCAATAGACATTGGCAATATGCCATAAAATTTTCTGACAACATCTGTTACAACGCTAATTTCCTTGGTTTCACCTACCAATTTTTTATAAACCTCTGCTTTTACTTTTCCAACTTCTATTGGGTTCATTTCTGTACCAAATAGTTCATTCAATTTAATAATAGTTGCCGCTTTAGGCATTCCAGTCAATTTCAAAAACAATTCACCACTAAAATCAATATCAAAAGGTGAAACAGCAGCCCGCCAAGCCTCAAAATGGTTTTGCATGGTATTTGCAACTGTTCCATCTAAATCAAAAATTAGTCCTTTAGCATTTTTTGGTATTGTAATCATTTCATTTTTATTAAGTTTCAAAAGTAACCATATAAAATGCTTTTAAAAAATGAATCATAATTTCTTTACGAAATCCTTTTATTAACTTTTAATTGTAGTTTTATTTATTCTTTAAATGGCTTCAAATTGTTTTCCTGGCAAAGGCTTTACAACGCCTTTCATTTCTAAGTTAAATAAAATAGTGGTGGTAATATGTATTGGTAACTGACATGTAAGTGAAATAATATCTAATAATTGTTTCCCTTCATCCACCAAAAAATCATAAATCAACTGTTCATCTTCATTTAATTCTACAAACAATTGTTTTTGAATTACTTTGGGTTCACTTTTAACCAAATTCCAATTCAGCATTTCAACCAAATCAGTTGCACTAGTTAAAATGGCCGCTTTATTTCTTTTAATTAAATCGTTACAACCTTTACTAAAATTATCAGTTACTCTTCCGGGAACTGCAAAAACATCTCTACTATACGAGTTCGCAATATCTGCAGTAACTAAAGAACCTCCTTTGTCTGCAGATTCAATTATAATGGTAGCTTCAGAAATACCTGCAACAATGCGGTTTCGTTTTAAAAAATTTTCACGTTGAGGGACGTCATTATGCCAAAAGTCGGTAAAAAAACCACCGTTTTTGTGCACTTCAGTAATATATTTCTTATGAGATTTAGGATAAATTTCTTCAAACCCATGCGCCAAAACACCCACAGTTGTCAAATT
The DNA here is from genome assembly GCF_016342705.1 of Lutibacter sp. Classification (GTDB taxonomy): domain Bacteria; phylum Bacteroidota; class Bacteroidia; order Flavobacteriales; family Flavobacteriaceae; genus Lutibacter. The sequence continues at coordinate 143,567 of NZ_JAEINV010000004.1, forward strand.
ATTTTTAATAGCTGCTTTATGTGCACAAATATCCACACCATACGCAAATCCACTCACAATTATCGGATTGTATTCCTTTAAATCTGAAATAAATTTCTCGCAAAAATCTCTTCCATAGCTTGTAATATTGCGCGTTCCAACAATACTGATTAATGGTTTATTTTCTAAATTAAAATTTCCTTCTTTAAAAAGTAAAATTGGTCCATCTATACAATGTTTTAATTTGGAAGGATAGTTCACATCCTCAAAATAAAGGGCTTCAATAGTATTTGACTGAATATATTTTAATTCCTTTTCTGCTTCAATTAAACAAGCAGGATCAAACAAATTTTGTATGGTAAACGATCCAATTCCATTAATCTTTTCTAAATTTTTTCTTTTCTCTTTTAACACGTTTTTTGCGCTTCCGCAGTAAGAAATAAGCTTTTTCGCATTAATATCTCCAATACCTTTTGCGCGCTGCAGCGCCAAAACATATAACAATTCTTCTTCTAGCATATTTTAACAATTTGAATTTCAATATATAAAAAATTTGTTAATAAAAAAGATGATAACTTTTAAAATTTACTACGGTTTTGGCTATATTTGTTTTAATGAAATTAGCAACATACATCAGCGATTTATTATACAGATACGAATGTGTAATTGTTCCAAATTTTGGAGGTTTTGTAACCAATGAAGTTTCGGCAAAAGTGAATCATTTTACGCATACATTTTATGCCCCTTCAAAGCAATTAACATTTAATACTCATTTGCAAAACAATGATGGATTATTAGCTAATTATATTGCAAATGCTAAAGGTATTTCTTTTTCTAATGCTGTAGAATTTATAAATTCTGAAGTAAAAAACTGGAAATTACAGTTACAAAATGAAGAAATTGAATTAGAAAACATAGGCGCTCTTTCTTTAAATAAAGAAGGAAAACTTATTTTTGAACCATCTACTTCTGTAAATTATCTTACTTCTTCATTTGGATTAAATTCTTACGTTTCACCGGCTGTTAGCAGAATTGCTTATAAAGAAAAGGTTAAACAGTTAGAAACCATTGCACCAGTATTACATACTGAAGAAAACAAAAGAAAAACACCCGCTTTTATTAAATACGCAGCAACTGCAGCTATTTTATTTGCGCTTGGTACTGTTGGCTGGAACGAATATCAAAAAGTTGAATACAATAATTTAGTTGCGGAATCTCAACTTCAACAACAAAAAGTTGAAAAATCTATTCAAGAAGCTACTTTTGTAATTAGTAATCCGCTCCCTGCAATTACTTTAAATGTAGCGAAAGAAACTTATAATTACCACATTATTGCGGGTGCTTTTAGAGAATCTGAAAACGCTGAGAAAAAATTGCAAGAACTTAAAGATAAAGGATTTAATGCCAGAATCTTAGGTGTTAATAAATGGAATTTAACACAAGTTGCTTTTGAAAGTTTAAACGATGAAAACGAAGCAATTAACAAGTTAAGAGCTATTCATAATACCGAATCTAAAGATGCTTGGTTATTAGTCCAAGAATTCTAGAATTTCCCATTTAGCGTATTTTCTTTTTTACCCAAAATAAGCATACCTTTGCCAAAAAATCAACTTATGGTAAAAACTCCTTCTGAATCGTTAACAATTTTAACTGACATTGTATTACCTGGCGAAACAAATCCGCTTGGCAATTTATTTGGAGGTGAATTATTAGCCAGAATGGATAGAGCTTGCAGTATTGCTGCCAGACGCCATTCTCATAGAATTGTAGTTACAGCTTCTGTTAACCACGTAGCCTTTAACAAAGCTATTCCTGTGGGAAGTGTTGTAACTATTGAAGCTAAGGTTAGCCGAGCATTTAAATCATCTATGGAGGTTTATGTTGATGTATGGATTGAAGATAGAGAATCTCAAATTCGCACCAAAGTAAATGAAGGTATTTACACCTTTGTTGCAGTAGATAATACGGGAACTCCTGTTGCTATTCCTCAAATTAATCCAGAATCGGAATTGGAAAAGCAACGTTATGAAGGAGCTTTAAGAAGAAAACAATTAAGTTTAATTCTTTCAGGAAAAATGAAACCGCAAGAAGCTACTGAGTTAAAAGCCCTTTTTAATAGTTAACCTACATTTTATAAATCCACGTTGCTGGGTTTTCAGTATCTGTATTTTTAGATAATATAAATCCTAAAATTGTTTTACCAGTAATTCTGTCAGTGAAAATGTTGCCAATTTCCTGTTTAGTACTCACTTTATCTCCTGTGTGTACATAAACATTTTCTAAATTTTTGTACACCGTAATGTAATTACCATGTTGAATTAAAACCGCTTTTTGATTCCCAGACATCACTTGAATTGCCAATACAGTTCCTTCAAAAACCGCTCTGGCTTTGCTCCCTGCTTCTGTGGTAATTCTAACACCATTACTTTGAATAGTTGCACTTGAAACTATTGGATGCGGCTGTTTACCATAATATGTTGAGACAAATCCTTTTTCAACTGGCCAAGGTAAACTTCCTTTATTTGATGTAAATTTTGACGCCAATTCCTTCGCTTCGGCAGTTAAAGTAAAGGTTGCTTTTGAAGAAGTTCCTGCGGTAGTTGTTGTTGAAGATGTTGTTTCTCCAGCTTTTCTATTGGATGCAGCAATAGCATCTCTAATTAACTTATCAATTTGCGCATCAATTCGTTCTTCTTCTTTTTGAAATTTTTGAATTTGTTTTTTATAATCTCCTTCTTTCTTTTTAACCTGACTTAATAAATTTTCTTGTTCCTTTTTCTCTTTTTCAATAACAGTTTGCTCCTTTTTCTTTTCATTTAACAACGCTGTTTTTTGATCTTTCTTAATTTTTAAAGTATCTGTTAAAGCTTGTAATTTTGTTGTTTTTATAAGAATTTCTTCCCCTTGCTTTTTTCTAAACGACGTGTATTGTTTCATATATTGAAACCTTTTATACGCTTGAAAAAAGTTTTCAGAAGATAATAAAAACATAATTCTACTGTTTTGAGATTTGCTTTGGTACGATTTAAAAATCATATCCGCATAATCCTTTTTTAACGCTTCTAAATCGCGTTTATTTTTATTTATTTCTAATTGATTTACATAAATTTCATTGTTAAGCTCTTTAGATTCACTAGAAATAACTGAAATTAATTCTTCTCTAGCTTTAATTTTATGTTTTAAATCCTTTACATCACTCAATAAGTTAGACTCTTTCTTTTTTGTATTAGAAAGTAAGGCATTTATGTAAATAATATCTTTTTGAATTTGAGTTCTACGTGATTCTAATTGTTGCCTTTTAGAATTTTGAGACTGACTATTTACACTAAAAAATAGCGCTATAAAAAGTAACGGAAAATAGATTTTAAACTGCATTATTTTAAAATAATTTCTTTATATCCATTAGGAATTTCAAACGGAAAGGTTAGTTTTTCATTAAACTCCACTGAATTATAGGTAATATTAATTGTGGTAATATTGGTATGATCAATAGCTCTTATATCAATATTTTCAGGGAATTGTTCTCCTTTTATTTTTTTATAACCCGAATAGGAAACTGACAATAATTGCTTCTTTTCTTCATTTTTAATTTCTTGTCGGTTTAACTTAAAATTATCAGGATTCATAAAAAACAAAATACCAAATAACTCATTTTCTTTTTTAGGATAAATTTCATACAATCTATCCTCTATCTTTGAATTATAATCTCCTTTTTTTAGATTTAAAATAGCTTGACCTAACAAAATATTTTGCACTTTTTCAAAATCCAATTCAGTTCCTAAAAATTTGCTTAATAATGAAAAATCTCCATCAAAATAGGTTCCTTGCAATTTTTCATAATAACTAACTCTTTTTGGTGTTATTATTACTTTTGCTAATGGAAAACCTAATTTTGTAGCGCTCATCCAAATAGTTTTATCTTTTTCAATGCGCAATTTTATAGTAATTGATACAGCCGTTTTTTTATCGCTATATTTTGCATTTAACTTCGCATCAATTGTTTTTTGATTAAAGTTGTTACTATAATGATTATTAATGATTTTTTTTGTTGAAATAGCTTCTATGGCAGCCCCATCAACAACATTTTTACTGGACCTACAAGAAGTAAATACCAGTAATAAAATAACTATTATTTTAAAATATTTCATACAGTTAATTTCTTAATTGCGCCGCCTTTTTCTTAAACTTTTCAGCTTCTACCTTATTTCCAATACCCAAATATGCCAGTGACAGCTGTTGGTAAAAATCTATTTCCATTTTTGTGTCATCTACTACAAAATCAATGCCAATAGTAAGAACGGTAATTGCTTCATTATATTTTTCAAGTGTATTCAACGCAGTTGCATTTGTAACATATAAAAATGGTTGCGCCGGATATAATTCCAATCCATTTTTACTGTCTTCATACACATTTTCAAAAAGTTGCTGCGCCATTTCAGTCAATAATAATTGCTTTAAATCAGCATATTCTTTTGATTTTTCATATGCTATTCTTAAACTTTCAACAGTAACATTTTTGATTGTGTTTTGTTGTTCAGCAATTGTATTCGTTTTTTTTCTACTCAATAAATACGCTTTATAACCAATTGTTTTTATAGACTTTAATCCGTTGTTTTCAATTTCAGTAATTAAACTTTCAGCTTCATTAAAATCCTGATTTTGAATAAATAACAACACCAATTCATCATTTAAATTTGGATACTTTTTTACCAACTCTTTCTGCAATGCTATGGCCTTTTCAAAATTTTGTTCTTCCTTACAAATGGCTACTTTATGAAGTAGTAAATATTTATTATCAGGTTCCTTTTGTAAAGCTTTATCAATAAAAATTGCTGCTTCAAAATATTTTTTTATCAGTAAATAGTTTTTAGAAAGTTCAAAATCAACAGCTACGTTTGCAGTGTCTAATTGCTTACACTTCTCTAAACTCTCAATGGCTTTACTAAAATTATTGATAGATTTTTGCTTTAAAGCTTCAAAAAATTGTTGTTGAAATTCTAAATTTTTTTGTTCAGCAAGATTCACTGTTGGTTGTTGCGCATATGAAAACAGTGAAATTATTAAAATTCCAACGCTTACTATTTTATGTATAAAATTGCTTTTCATATGGGGCGCAATATACAATTATTGATACTAAATTCCTTTAGGAATTGCATCAATTAATTTTTGAGCATAGGCGGTTTTTGGTGCTTTGTAAATGAGATCTGAATCTCCCATTTCTTCTATTTTTCCTTTATTCATAACTACCAATTGATCGGACATATATTTTACAACCGCCAAATCGTGCGAAATAAAAATATAGGTAAACCCAAAATCTTGCTTTAATTCATTCAATAAATTAAGCACTTGCGCTTGCACAGAAACATCTAATGCAGAAACCGATTCATCACAAATAATTAATTTTGGCTTTAAAGCAATGGTACGTGCAATTCCAATTCGTTGCCGTTGACCGCCAGAAAACTCGTGGGGATATCTATAAAAATGTTCGGGTGGCAATCCTACACGCTCTAAAATTTCAAAAACATAGTTTTTTCGTTCTTCAAAAGAATTAAAAATTCCGTGAACTTTCATAGGTTCAATTATTGCCTGACCTACTGGAATTCTTGGATTTAATGAAGAAAATGGGTCTTGAAATATAATTTGAACTTCTTTTCTAAAGTCTTTTAACGCTTGTTTAGAAAGATGCGTCACTTCTTTTCCATGATAAAAAATAGTGCCTTTTGTGGCCTTTTCTAATTGTAAAATAGTTCTTCCTAAGGTAGTCTTTCCACAGCCAGATTCTCCAACCAACCCTAATGTTTCCCCTTCAAATAATTGAAATGAAACCTCATCAACCGCTTTTACACAATTGTCATTTTTAAAAAAGTAACTGTTAGATACGTTAAAATACGTAGCCAACTCTTTTACCTCCAACATTGGTTTTTTGGCGTATATTTTTTCATGAAAACTATTTCGTTCTTCTGTTGTGTACACCTCTTTTTGAACCTTATTTTCAATAAAATCTTTAACGGTAGGCAATTTTTTTAAACGTTCATTTAAATTTGGTTTGGAATTAATGAGCGCTTTTGTGTAATTGTGCATTGGATTTTTAAACACTTGTTCCACCAAACCTTGCTCCACAATTTCGCCATTGTACATCACCAATACCGTGTTTGCAATTTCAGAAACCAACGATAAATCGTGTGTTATAAAAATAATACTCATGTTAGTTTCCACTTGCAATTCCTTCAATAATTCAATAATTTCTTTTTGAACTGTCACATCCAACGCTGTTGTTGGCTCGTCTGCAATTAAAATTTTTGGTTTACAAGCAATGGCCATTGCAATCATAACTCGTTGCTTTTGTCCTCCAGAAATTTGATGTGGATATTGATTAAAAATGGCTTCTGGTCGTGGCAATTTTACTTTATTAAATAATTCAATAACCTGCTCTTTTGCGGCTTTTTTGGCTATTTTTTTATGTTGAAGCAACATTTCTATCACCTGAAAACCACAAGTTAAACTAGGATTTAATGAACTCATAGGCTCTTGAAAAATCATAGAAATTTGATTGCCTCGTATTTTTTGAAACTCTTTTTCTGAAATTTTAGCAAGATTAGTATCATTAAAAAGAATGGTTCCTTCAACTTTTGCGTTTTTTGAAAGTAACCCTAAAATCGCCAATGAAGTCACCGATTTTCCACTCCCAGATTCTCCTACAATTCCCAAAATTTGTTGATGGCCTAACTCAAATGAAACATTGTTAACAACACTATTATATTGTCCGTTTGACTTAAAGGAAATTGATAGATTTTTTACTGAAAGCATAAGTTACTTTTTTACTAAAATTTGTTTTTAAAAGTAGTAATTTGTAATTAAAATGCGTTAGGGATTGAATGGTTTGTTTGAACTCTTTTAAAAATTTTAGTAAAATTTTTAAAAAGTGAGTAATGAAAGCCCGACCCAAAGGGAAACGCCCAAAATATTTTAATTGTAATATTCGTATTTATTTTGTGTAGTTTTGCGCTAAAATAATCCTTGAATGAATTACTTATCTATTGAAAATATATCAAAATCATTTGGTGAACTAGAGCTATTTAGCAATATTTCATTTGGTATTAATAAAGATCAAAAAATAGCTTTTATTGCTAAAAATGGGACTGGAAAATCTACATTATTGAATATTATTGCCGGTTTAGAAAGTTCTGATACGGGACAAGTAGTGAGTAGAAAAGGACTGAAAATTGAATATTTATCGCAAGAAGATGTTTTAAATGATGCTTTAACTGTTGAAGAAACCATTTTTGACTCGGATAACGAAACTTTAAAAGTTATTGAGGAATATGAACACGCACTGAACAATCCTGAAGATGAAAAAGCCTATCAAAAAGCTTTTGAAAAAATGGAACGTTTAAATGCCTGGGATTTTGAAACCCAATACAAACAAATTCTTTTTAAATTAAAATTAGACGACTTATCGCAAAAAGTAGGTGCGCTCTCTGGTGGACAACGCAAACGTTTGGCTTTAGCTATTATTTTAATTCACAAACCCGATTTACTGATTTTAGATGAACCGACAAACCATTTAGATTTAGAAATGATTGAATGGTTAGAAAGTTATTTTGAAAAAGAAAAAATTACACTTTTTATGGTAACGCATGACCGTTACTTTTTAGAACGTGTTTGTAATGAAATTGTGGAATTAGATAATGGCGGGTTTTATACGTACAAAGGAAATTACTCCAATTATTTACAAAAAAAAGAAGAGCGTATTGAAATAGAGCAAGCGACGGTTGATAAAGCTAAAAACTTATTTAAAAAAGAGTTGGAATGGATGCGTAGACAACCAAAAGCCAGAACCACAAAATCTAAAAGTAGAATTGATGATTTTTATGTAATTAAAGAAGCGGCTTCGCAACGCAGAAATGACCATGTTGTTCAACTAGAAATAGATATGGAACGCATGGGTTCTAAAATTTTAGAATTGCACAACATCTCAAAATCTTTTGGAGATTTACAAATATTAAATAAGTTTGATTACAATTTTTTACGTGGAGAACGCATTGGAATTATTGGTAAAAATGGAACTGGCAAATCAAGTTTTTTAAATATTATAACCCAGCAAATCCCTGTTGATGCTGGTAAAGTTATTATTGGAGATACCATAAAATTTGGCTACTATACCCAAGATGGAATTGTTATTAAACCTGGACAAAAAGTTATTGAAGTTATTAAAGAATTTGGGGAGTATATTCCGCTTACAAAAGGTAGAAAAATATCGGCAGCCCAATTATTAGAGCGCTTTTTATTTAGTAGAAAAAGACAATATGATTTTGTTGAAAAATTAAGTGGTGGCGAACGTAAACGCTTGTATTTATGTACTGTTTTAATACAAAATCCTAATTTTTTAATTTTAGATGAGCCAACAAACGATTTAGATATTATGACACTTAATGTGTTGGAAAACTTTTTATTAGATTTTCCTGGATGTTTATTAGTAGTATCTCACGACCGTTATTTTATGGATAAAATTGTAGATCATTTATTTATTTTTAGAGGCGATGCTGAAGTAGAAGATTTTCCTGGAAATTATTCCGATTTTAGAACTTATGAAGATTCTAAACCGAAAGAAGAAGCCATAGAAATTGTTGAAAAAAATACCGAATCACGAGAAAAATCAACAACAAAAGCAAAATTATCGTACAAAGAAAAAACAGAATATGACGCTATTGAAGATGTTATTAAAAAATTAAATCAACAAAAAAGCGCTATTGAAACAAAATTCTTAGATACTACGCTTTCTGGAGATCAAATAAATGAATTATCTATTAAACTTCAGGAAATAAGCATTCAAATTGATCAAAAAGAAGAGCGCTGGTTTGAACTATCATCTAAATTAGAAGATTAGTTTTAGGTCTCAAAAATTTTTAAACATGTACAATGCTCTTGTCATTTATTAAAGGTTCATTGTTAAAACGCAATAATAATTGAGCAATGGCAATGGTATCTTTTTCGCAATAAGTTACAATGCGTTGAATGTTATTTTGTTCATAATACACCGAAGCAACTTCACTTCCTGAAATATCATCTTTTGGGGAAGGAATGCCTAAAATAGATGTTAATAGTTTTAGCGATGTAAAATGTTTATAATCGCCAAACTTCCATAATTCCATGGTGTCTAAATGAGGAATTTCCCATGGTTTTTTACCAAATAAATTTAACTTTTCTGGTAAAGCAATTTGATGAATAATCATACGGCGCGCAATAAAAGGGAAATCAAATTCTTTTCCGTTATGTGCGCATAATACGTGTGGTGGTTTATTAAAATGTTTTTCAAGTAAACTCTTAAAATCTTTTAAAAGCTGCACTTCATCTCCAAAAAAAGAAGTGACTCTAAAATTTCTGTTTTCCGATTTAAAATTGGTAAAATAACCTACAGAAATACATACAATTTTTCCAAATTCAGCCCAAATGCCAGCGCGTTCGTAAAATTCTTCCGCTGAAAAATCTTCTTTTCGTTGGTATTGTGTTTTTAAGGCAAATAACTCCTGAACATCTTCTGATAAATTTGAAAAATCCTTTTCCTCTGGAACTGTTTCAATATCTAAAAATAAAATGTTTTCAAAATCTAATTTTAAATTCATAGCTTTTCAATTACAGCAATAATTACTGGATGATTATTTTTTTTATGGCACGTTTACCTTCTTGCTCTACTTTCAAAATATACACTCCATTTTTTAAGTTGGAAATTTTAATGTTTTCAGTGGCTTTTACATTTTTCTTATACACTTGTTCTCCTAACAACGTGTTAATCTCAACATTAGCATCCAATTTACTGTTGGAAGATATTGAAAATTCTCCATTTACCACAGGGTTTGGGTACATTTTAAAATTCTCTATGGTATTTTCAACAATTGGCAATGTCTGGCTGGTGTTAGGCAACCCTGGGGTAGCTGCAATTGGACCTGACCACGTAAAATCTAAATATGTCTTTCCAGTTCCAATAAGTTGCAGTGAATAATTATCTGGAGTAGTTGCGTCACTTTCTGAAACGCCAATATCAACTGAAGTCAAACCATTAGCAACTCCTTCCTCTGCTAAAACTGTACCCTGATAACTTAAAAATTGCACTAAGTTTCCACTAGCATCTATTAATACGAAACCATCTGAAGGCCCATTTTGTATGCCTGCTTTATCAAACCAAAGTGTTCCTAAATTGTTTTGCTGATTTGGAATTATTCCGTAAAGATTTAAAATTGACTCATAATAATCTCCACTACTGTTATATAATCTAACCTCATAACCGGATAAATCCGTTCCTGCAGGGCCTGCAATTTCTATACCTTCATTTACGTCTGCTCCTGCATTAGCATAATGGATTTCATTAATAAAAATAGTTTGTGCATAAAAAAAGGAAGACATGGCGCATGCCATGCATAATAAGTAATTCTTTTTCATAGATTATATTTTAAGCAATTACCCAAAAATAATTAAAAATGGGATTTATTAAAAAAATCTTCGGGAAAAATTTTACATAATTTAACAAACCGCTTAAAAATATTAACAAACCGTATCTTTAATGTTATGCAATTGTTATACTTTTAATAACTTCATTTCAATTTGCACTGAAATAACATTTTATGATTACTTTTGAAAGTAATTATTTATTCATACGATGAAAAACTCAGAGATTAAAATTTTATTGGTGGACGATGAACCAGATATTTTAGAAATTGTTGGCTACAATTTAAAAAGTGAAGGCTACAAAATTTTCACTGCGAAAAATGGTATTGAAGCTATAAAAGTTGCTAAAAAAGAGATACCTCATTTAATTATTTTAGACATTATGATGCCTGAAATGGATGGCATTGAAGCTTGTGAAAAAATTAGAGCAACCAAAGAGTTGGAAAACGTTCTAATCACCTTTTTTACGGCGCGTGGAGAAGATTATTCGCAAGTTGCAGGGTTTGATGTTGGCGCAGATGATTACATTACAAAACCAATAAAACCAAAAGTTTTGGTGAGTAAAATTAAAGCATTATTACGCCGCGTTACAGAATTTGAAGCAATAACTTCTTCTGATCAGGTTAGTGTTGGTGAAATTATTATAGACAGAGAAGAATACGTAATTATTAAAGACGGAGAAAAACTATCTTTACCACGTAAAGAATTTGAGTTATTTTCATTATTGGCTTCAAAACCTGGCAAAGTTTTTAAACGTGAAGATATTTTAGATAGCGTTTGGGGCAATGAAGTGGTGGTTGGAGGCAGAACTATAGATGTTCATATTAGAAAATTACGTGAAAAAATAGGAGACAATAACTTTAAAACCGTCAAAGGCGTTGGCTATAAATTTGTAATAGATGAAGATTAAAAAAACATATTCTTTTGCTTTTTTTACATCGTTATACATTACTTTAATTACAACGATTACCCTCTTTTTATCGGTGTACTTTGTTTTAGATACTGTATTTAGCTTCACTTATATGTTGCTATTTATTGTCATAGTTTTTAGCTTTACATTTATAATTACACAATTCCGCTTAGAGAAATTCATATATCAACGTATTAAAAAAATATACGATAGCGTTTCAATTTTAGATAAGTCGGATTTTAATAAAACCTCCATTACTTCAGATTTAGCAACGCTTTCTCGTGAAGTTGAAAAATTTGCCGAAAACAAGCAACAGCAAATTAAAAAATTAAACTTAAGAGAAAGTTATCGAAGAGAATTTTTAGGAAATATTTCTCACGAATTAAAAACGCCTCTTTTTACCGTTCAGGGATATTTGTTAACTCTAGCAGATGGCGCTATGAACGATAAAAAAATAGGTCCTAAATATTTAAACAGAGCCAATAAAGGGGTAGAACGGTTAATTGCTATTGTAAAAGATCTCGATTTAATTTCAAAATTAGAAGCTGCCGATTTAAATTTAAATAAACAACCATTTAACATTATTAACTTAATACAAGATGTTTTTGAATTGTTAGAAATGAAAGCGAAAAAGAGAAATATCTCGCTTATTTTTAACAAACCCTATAAATTTCCTATCATGGTTATTGGCGATGTTGAACGCATTGAGCAAGTGCTTACCAACTTGTTAGTAAACTCTATTAAGTACGGAAAAATTGACGGAACCACAGTAGTTACTGTCACACAACATAAAAAAGGAAAGATTTCAATAAAAATTGCTGACAATGGTGAAGGTATTAAAAAAGAACATCAAGCACGTTTGTTTGAACGTTTTTATAGAGTTGACCAAAGTCGATCACGCGAACAAGGAGGTTCTGGCTTAGGACTTTCAATTGTAAAACATATTATTGAAGCGCATAACGAAAAAATTACCTTGAAAAGTGAATTTGGGAAAGGTTCTGAGTTTTCATTTACCATGGAAAAGTTGGAAAAGCCTGAAATCTAGTGTTGTTGCTGATGCTTGAAATCCTGTAAATGAAGCTGTTTTTTTTAAGTGATCAAGTCTAAAATCATTTTGATTTGAAAACGGAGCAATACCTTTTTCCTCGCAAATTTCTGCCAAATATTCTTGTTCAAATTGCCCAGGAGTTGGAATAAAAAAAGCTTTTTTCCCTACTGCCGATAAATCCATCATTGTTGAATAGCCCGATCTTGAAATAATAACTTTGCTTTGGTTTAAAGCAATTTCTAAGTCATTTGATAAAAAATAATTCACTATTTTAAAATTTTGAGGAGCATTTATTAATTGTTCTTCGGAAATAACACCCCGAACAAATAAAACGGTTCCTTTAAATTGTTTTAATTCAAACAATAATTTATTTTCCAACAACGTTCTTTGCGGTTCGGGACCCGAAAGCAACACCATTAAATGGTATTTTAAAGCTGTTTCCTGCTTTTTAAATCGGCTGAGCGCTCCAATGTATTTAATGTTTAGAGAGCTTCTACTTAAATGTCCTAATTTACCGGAAAGGTTTTGTTCACTTTCACTATCAGGCACCCAACATTCCGTAAATTTTTTGATGAATTTTTGATGAATTTTTGAGGTGATAAAAGTGGTTGTTCCAGAAAGCACAGTTAACTGATGCGAAATATAAACAGTTGGAATATTAGAATGATACACCCCAAATCTGTTATCGGAAATGATGCCAGAAATTTGTTCTTCCTTCATAATTTCAGCAACTACTTTTTGTTCCTTTTTAAAGGCATTTAAAATAGCAGGCACACTTAAAAGCAGCTTCAATTTTAAATATTTACTGCTTTTTGTGTACTTAATATGATAACTTGGAAGTGTGTAACTTTTTAATAATGGAAATTCTTTTTGAAGCAATAACAATGCATTGCCATCACTTGCTAAAATTGGTTCAAAATTAGCTTCAATTAAGGCTTTTATAATAGGAATACAACGAGTTGCGTGTCCTAAACCCCAATTTAACGGAGCAACAAGAATTTTTTTTTAAAGGTCAAAACCAATATCTTTTCTAAAATTCATTTTTTCAAAGCAAATTTTATCAATGCTTTCGTACGATTGATTTAAAGCTTTTTTAAAGTCTTCACCATAAGACGTTACGGCTAAAACTCTTCCGCCATTTGAAACAACAGCTTCATTATTTGTAGTTGTTCCTGCGTGAAAAACAATAGAATTTTCAATATCATTCATCCCGTGAATTTCTTTTCCTTTTTCATAAGCCTCAGGATATCCACCAGAAACTAACACAACGGTACAAGCACTTTCTTCTTTTAATTCAATAGTTTTTGTGTGCAATTCATTGTTTCCGGCTGCAATTAACAATTCCAAAAAATCACTTTTAACTCTTGGAATTACTACTTCAGTTTCTGGATCGCCCATTCTGCAATTGTATTCAATCACTTTTGGTTCGTTATCCACTTTTATAATTCCAAAGAAAATAAAACCTTTGTATGGAATATTATCTTTCATCAAACCATCAACTGTTGGTTTTATAACGCGGTCTTCAATTTTTTTCATGAACGCATCATTTGCAAAAGGTACTGGAGATACTGCTCCCATTCCTCCTGTATTTAACCCTTTATCTCCTTCTCCAATACGTTTGTAATCTTTGGCATTTGGTAAGTTTACATAGCTTTTTCCATCGGTTAAAATAAAACAGCTTAACTCAATTCCATCTAAAAATTCTTCAATAACTACTTTAGAACTTGCTGCACCAAACTTTTTATTGGCTAACATTTCTTTCAATTCATCTTTAGCTTCTTGTAAATCGTGTAAAATTAAAACACCTTTTCCTGCCGCCAAACCATCGGCTTTTAAAACATATGGTGGTTTTAAGGTTTCTAAAAATGAATAACCCGCTTCTAAATTTTCAGCAGTAAAACTTTCATAAGCTGCCGTTGGAATGTTATGACGTACCATAAATTCTTTGGCAAACTCTTTACTTCCTTCTAATTGTGCAGCGTATTTTTGAGGTCCAATTACGGCAATGCTTTTTAATTCAGGGTCATTTAAAAAGAAATCGTGAATCCCTTTCACTAATGGATCTTCCGGCCCCACTACTACTAGTTTAATGTTATTTTCTAAAACGTGCTTTTTTACTACTTCAAAATTTGTTGGATCTATATCTAAGTTTGTTCCAACATCTTTAGTTCCTGCATTTCCAGGGGCAATAAATAATTTGGTTAATAAATTACTTTGTGCAATTTTCCAAGCAAATGCATGCTCTCTTCCTCCTGATCCAATAATTAATACGTTCATGTTGTTTCTTTAATTTATCGTCCTTTTCCTTCAAGGACTACTTTTATAGTGCTTAAAATTACTTTAAAATCGGTGAATAAAGATAAATTGTCTAAATAAATTAAATCGTATCGAGCACGTTTTAACATTTGATCTAAATTATCTGCATATCCATATTTTACTTGACCTATGGATGTAATTCCCGGTTTTAATTTTTGAATTTCTTTATATTTTGGTACATGTGCTATAATTTCATCTAAAAATAATTGCCGTTCCGGTCTTGGGCCAACAACGCTCATATCACCTCTTAAAACATTAAAAAACTGTGGGAATTCATCTATTCTATATTTTCTTAGAAAATACCCAAATTTAGTTATTCTAGCTGCTTCATCTTTTGATAAAAGAGGATCATTTACGGGTGATTTACCACGCATACTTTTAAACTTAAAAATGTTAAAAGCGCTCCCATTTTTACCTACTCTCTGTTGTGTAAAAAAAGCTCTTTCGCCCGTTTCAAAAAAAATAATGATAGCTACAAGCGGTGTTAACCAACTTAAAACTGTGATTATAATGATGCTAGAAAAAATACTATCAAAAACTCTTTTGGGAATTATGTACCTTTTTTTGTTCAATCTATCAATTAAAATATTTGTTCCAATATTTTTTGAGTAATCACATATGTTGGCAATACTCCTGTTGTGCCTAAACCTCCTGAGGCTAATGTGCTTCCGGTTTCTAATGGATTATCCGATGCGTAATATGCATACCTCACTTTCACTTTGCTTGAAATATTTCCTCTAATTTTTGAAGCTGCCTGAATGGCTTTTTGGTAATGCGCACCTTCCATTTCTAAACCTGTTACACTCCAGGTAGAATCATAAAAGAACTTTAAAATATCCTTATTTTGAAGCGATGTTCCTAAAACAGTCACCATAGAACCTGCATACACATCAACACCACAACCTTCAAACATTTTTTTCTTTAACTGATTTTTAAATGGATAATTATCTGCTGTTCCTTCAAAAATATGCGATGTTGGAATCATAATATCACCTTTTCCTCCTTCTAAAATTCCTGCTTTTCCCATGATAGAAATAGAATCAACATTTAAATGGTACTTTTTACCTCCTTTACATTTAAAAGGCTTTAACAATTCGTCCATAGTTTCATAAGCTTGCTCACCAAAGGCGTAATCCATCACAATAATTACAGGCTTTTCTTTATGTTCTAAGCTATTTTCAATAACGTATTGCGTTTTTGAAATATCTATTTTTTCAGTATCAATAATTTGAACATCAATGTTAGTTCCTGAAGTATCTGGAATAAATGTCATTCCGTTTTTTAACGCATATTCAGTCACCTGTTTTCGTAAATCTTCATTTTCTTCTTTGCTTAATAGTACATATAAAGAAATAGGATTGTTATCGGTAATTTGTTTTGGAAGCACAACAGGTGCATAAATAGAGTTCATAACGCTGTGCATATTTGCACTAATTATATGAATTGGACGTTCTTCTAATTTTTTTTCAATTAAAACTTCCTTAATATTGTTTGCCCAAATTTCTCCATAAATATGGTGTCCAATTCGCTCACGTAAAATTGGACTAAATGAAATAGCTCTTTTAGAATTGTCAACAATTTCACTAATAGCTAAAGAGCCTAACCAATAAATAATTTGGAAAAAACGATCTGGATTATTTTTTTCACCTAAAATATTATGGACTTTCTGAGTTTCTTCAAATGTTCTACCAATAATACCCGCAACGTGCGCTACTAAAATGTCACACTCGTTTCTAGATAGTTTTTTATTATGAAGCACTACTTCTTCTAACTTTTTCCATTCTCTAACAGTGTCCGCTTCTTCTTCAATAAGTACTTTTTCAGCAATTTTATGAGATTCAATAAACAAAAAAGTAAGATGCGTTAAAATATCATAAATTTCAGATCTTCCTCTGGTAACTTCAATATTCATTTGATCTTTATCTATTCTATAGCAATTTCTTCTTCTTTTTGGCGGAATAATTGGTTTAAAATGTGAATTTGAATAGCCTTCATCTGCTGTTAGGTTAATAAAACGGCATTCTTCAATACCAATTGGCAACCTTTCTAGCACATATATTAACCCGTTTAATTCTAATTTTTCTTCTGCAATAGATCCATAAATTTCAGGACGCAATAATAACAATGCTTGTCGCAGCGCATCACCTGAAATACCCATTGGTTTGTAAAAACCTCTGCTAAATAAATGACGCATTGAAATATATAAACGTTCAATAGCGCTTGAGGATTCCTGTGCTCGGGTTCTGCCTTTTATTTTTGATTGTTGCATAAATTTATTTTTTGGGATGTAAAGATACAATTTATCTGTTGAATTGCTTATTTACTAATTTTTAGAAACCTGTTATTTTTTTAATATTTTTTGATATTCTGAACTATTTAATAATCCTACCGCTTTAGAAATTACGGGATCAAATTGTGCTTTTTGCTGATACACTCCTTCAACAAAATAATAGCGTTTTACTATTTCCTCCGTTAATTTTTCAATAATTTCTTCTTTGTTTTTATCTAACTCTTTTAATTTTTCAGCCTGAATAGTTGCTAAAACTTCTGCATATGATTTAGACAAACTTCCTTGTAAATTTTCTGACAATGCTTTCTTATTGGCCTTTTTAAATTCCGCCTCGGTTTCAGTTTCAAAAAACTGTTGATTTGTAGCTAAATAAACTCTTAAATTAGCATATTCATTGGCTGACACATTAAATTTTGAAGGCTCCTCAATAGTTTTATGCGCATAAAAATAAGTAGTTACATAATTAAACAGCGCATCGGATTTTAACAGTGTTTCCGTAGTTTTTGTGGTTGCTGGTTTTTTAAAATTAACATCGGGTAAAATACCACCACCACCATATACAATTCTACCTATGGATGTTTTATACTGTTCTCTTCCTTTATCTGAAAATTTTGGAACATTCCCTTGGTCGTCTCTGTTTGTATAATCCAACTCTTGAATACATCTTCCGCTTGGGGTGTAATATTTAGAAATGGTTAATTTCATTTGTGTACCATACGAAAGTTCTCTGTACTGTTGCACCAAGCCTTTACCAAAAGAACGCTCTCCAACAATTATTGCTCTATCGTAATCTTGTAAAGAACCTGCTAAAATTTCTGAAGCCGATGCAGATTTACCATCAATTAAAATTGAAATTGGCATTTCTAAATCTAGCGGTTCTTCTTTTGTTTTAAACGTTTCGCTGAATTTTTCAATTTTACCTTTGGTAGTGACTACCACTTTATCTTTTGGAATAAAGAAATTCGTAATTTTAACGGCTTCATTCAACAAGCCTCCCGGATTGCTTCGCACATCTATTATTAATTTTTTCATTCCTTGATCTTTTAAATCAAGAAATGCTTTTTTAACTTCTGCAGCAGCACTTTCTGTAAATTGAATAAAAGAAATATACCCCACTTCATCATTTAACATGGTATAATATGGAACCGGACTTACATCCACTTTTTTTCTGGTAACGGTTACTTCAAAAGTTTTGTTTTGACGTTCTAACAACAAGGTAACCTTTGTGTTTGGCAAGCCATTTAATAAGGTTGATGCACCTTTTTCATCAAAATCCTTCACTAAAATAGCATCAATTTTTAAAATTTTATCACCTGGTTTTATCCCAGCGCTTTCCGCTGGAGAATCTTTTAACAGTTCTTTCACCAACAATGTATGCTCTTTAAAATCTACCAATGTACCAATACCTCCATATTCTCCTGTGGCGGCTATTCGTGCATCTTCAATTCCTTGTTCGTCAAAATAAACGGTATACGGATCTAAACTTTGCAGCATATGATTGATAGACTTGTGGGTTAATTCTGCCGGATTCACCTCATCTATATACAGCATATTTAACTCTTTAAATACTGTGGTATAAATATCAATTTGCTTGGCAATTTCAAAAAATCCTGACTGAAAACCCACGGAAATTGAAATTGAAACCACTACAAAAACACCTATTATCCATTTTTTAAGCCTGCTCATCTTCCTTAATTTTAGTTAAAAACTTATCGCACACTTTATGAAACGTTTGTTCTAATTCGGTATAATTAAGCTCTTCTTTTGCCATATAAATAAACATAAAAACGTACGGTTCTTTTAAATTATCTAAAAATTTATATTTGTTTAATCTATACACTTCCCGCAACATTCTTTTAATTCTATTTCTATTTACGGCTAGCTTAATATTTCTTTTTGGAACTGAAAACCCGGCTTTTATGGCCGCCGCTGTTTCTCTATTATTTTTAATATAAATCAATTGAATAGGAAACGATTTTACACGTTTTCCTTCAGAAAACAATAGCTCAATTAGTTTTCTGCCTTTCAGTTTTTCATCTTTTCCTAAGGTATATCTCATTATCACAAATGTAAGGAATAAAAGATTTTAAAAAATCAAATTCTTAAAGACTTTAAATTAGTAAATTTGTGTGAAACCAAAATTAAAATAGTAATGTCACAAGATTTATTTCAAGCACCAGACTATTATCATTTAGATGATTTATTATCTGAAGAACATCTTTTAGTGCGCGATGCAGCACGCGAATGGGTAAAAAGAGCCGTTTCTCCAATTATTGAAGAAGCCGCACAACACGCAAAATTTCCAACATCCATTATTTCTGGATTGGCAGAAATTGGTGCCTTCGGGCCCTATATTCCTGAAGAATATGGTGGTGCAGGATTAGATCAAATTTCTTATGGACTCATTATGCAAGAAATTGAACGTGGAGATTCTGGCGTTCGTTCCACAGCTTCTGTCCAATCTTCATTAGTGATGTATCCTATTTGGAAATATGGTGATGAAGCTCAAAAACAAAAATATTTACCAAAATTAGCCAGCGGTGAATTATTGGGTTGCTTTGGTTTAACAGAACCAAACCACGGATCTAATCCAGGTGGCATGGAAACAAAGATTAAAGATATGGGCGATCATTATGTATTAAATGGCGCTAAAATGTGGATTTCAAATGCACCGTTTGCAGATATTGCTGTTGTTTGGGCAAAAAATGAAGCAGGAAGAATAAAAGGGTTGATTGTGGAACGCGGAATGGAAGGATTTACAACGCCTGAAACGCATAACAAATGGAGCTTAAGAGCTTCTGCTACTGGCGAATTAATTTTTGATAACGTTAAAATTCCAAAAGAAAATATTTTACCTAACAAAGATGGTTTAGGAGCGCCACTTGGTTGTTTAGATTCTGCACGTTATGGCATTGCTTGGGGGGCAATTGGTGCTGCTATGGATTGTTATGATACCGCTTTACGTTATTCAAAAGAAAGAATACAATTTGATAAACCTATTGCAGGAACACAATTGCAGCAAAAAAAATTGGCTGAAATGATTACTGAAATTACCAAAGCGCAATTATTAACGTGGCGATTAGGCGTCCTTAAAAATGAAGGAAGAGCCACCACTGCTCAAATATCTATGGCGAAAAGAAATAATGTGGATATGGCTTTAAAAATAGCGAGAGAAGCACGTCAGGTATTAGGTGCTATGGGAATTACTGGAGAATACTCCATAATGCGTCATATGATGAATTTAGAAAGTGTGGTGACTTATGAAGGTACGCACGATATTCATTTATTAATCACTGGGTTTGATATTACAGGAATTCCAGCTTTTAAATAGGGATTGTTTAAAATAAAAAAGCGGCTGTTTAAAAAGAGTTGAAGACCGTCATTTTGAACTTGTTTCAGAATCTCACCATATTATCATCAATAATTATGAGAACCTGAAACAAGTTCAGGTTGACGAAAATGATTCTTTTTAAACAGCCACTTCTCGTATTATTCTACAAGTACTTTTTTGCTTATTTTACCACTCTTTGTATCTATCTGAACAAAATAAATTCCCGATGCGGCTTTTACTGGTAAAGAAAATGAATCTCCGGAAAAATCCTTTTTCCAGTAACCAGACATTTGTCCCAAACTATTGTATAAAATAACGGTTTCAATTTCTTCAGCTGTAGATTTTCTAATTTGTAACTCCTTTATGGAATTATCCATAAATACCTGAATTCCATCACTTAAAATTTCTTCTGCAGGTTCTTCAGGCTCTAGGGCTATTGGCGTTTTAAACACAAATGAAAATCTATTTAAATACGTGCCTTTTGGTAAATCAATTTCAAATGATTGACTTTTTATAGGATGTAAAACACCCGTAAGGCTATCTTTTATAAAAAGATCTGTGCTATCATCTACATTTTCCAACGCATCCATATTAATGGCAATTGAACCTCCACTTGAAGTAATTCCTAATGGAATTTCTTTATTGATATCAACGCTATTGGAGGCTTGTATTACATATTTTTTATCATCAATTGTCCAGAACATATCATCTTCAAATAGTTCATAAATTTCAGCTTCGTACCCCCAATCAACTCCATCGGTTGTATGCTCATCAACAGTAAATAAAATTTGACGATGATCAATTTTAGCGCCACTAAAACCTAATCTAAACTTTGGTCTCGTATCACTAACAAGCACATTACTTTCTTTCGTAGTCTTTTGCGCCACACCTTTCATAAAAATGGAATAAGTAGCATTTGTTTCCGTTACAAATACTCTTTGCCCGTTGTTAAATTCAATAGTTCCTCCATCAGCATCTCCAACAACAAAAAAGCTTTGTCCAATAGGAATATACCTTCCTGGTGTTTTTACTGGCGTACCACTTGAACTAACTCCTGCAAGCGCTCCTGCTGTTGCAGGTACTCCACCACTGAGTGTTAATGTGGCATACCCTGCTTGATAATCTCTTAAATTGTGAGAATTACCTCCATAATGCTCCCAGAAATAAATTGCACCGCCACCACCAATAGCTCCAGTTCCTGAAGGACTGTTATCTAATAAAAATTGAAAACCATCTATTGCTGAAGGATATGGATTTCCAACTAAATAATCATAATTTCCAGCTACTGTTAAACCAATTATCCCATTATTTGGTTTCCCAACAAACACATAATTTTGATCCGGTGAACCTGGCGCACCTGTTCCTTTCATTAAAAACCCTTCACCAGGTTTTAAGGTTCCCGTATTTCTGATTTGCTGCCAAGCATTATAATCACCACTCGTTGAATTTGCATATTTATACATCCAGTAATGTGCAATTTTTATTGGTGTTCCTAAAGCACCATCATACCCTCCAACAAAGTCAATTGTTATAGGATTACTTGGGTCTGTTCCATCTCTTAAAACATCAGGTACTTTAAATGCTGTGCCGTTTGTAGTTCCAGTTTTAATTACTGGGGAAGACCAATCGTTATAACGATATTTATTTCCTTGTCCTTGTTGATCTCTTTCTATATATCCAGTACTTGCATCATCTACTGTGCTAGTTGCTGTTTGCAATAATTGCCCTTCTCCAACTAAATCCATGACACCATTTAATAGTAAAGTTCCTGCAATTTGTATATAATTATCTCTAATTTCTAGCGTAGTCGCACTATTATTTTGAATTTCAATATTATTGGCTTTTCCATAAGGATCTCCACTATAAATAATTGGATAATTTCCTGAAGCGAGCGAAGATGGTATAATAACATCGGTACTCATTGTTGGAACAGTTCCACAACTCCAGTTTGTTGCTGTGTTCCAGTTATTATTGGTTGATCCTGTCCAAGTGGTTGAAGTTGGTGCACCATTAATAACAACATTGGCAGAAATAGGTGAGGTGCATGAACCACTTGAAAATAATTGTGATGATGGAATTATTTGTTGTGCCTGACTTGGACTACTCCATGAAAGTTCAGCAACTGCTCCTCCTCCATTTTCATAAAATTCTAAAACAATAGTGTACTTTACATCAGCAGTTAGATTTATTGTGCCTGTATTTATTGTTGGTCCGTGATCTGTCCAGTTATTAATAATTTGTACTCCATTAACCCAAAGTCTAATGCCATCATCACTATTTGTTCTAAAGGTATATGTTTCAGTATATAATGGTTGAATAAATCCTGACCACCTTACAGAAAAATTATTATTATTTATTGGACTACCTGGATTTCCGGTACCCCAGTTAAAATTAACTGTTGCATCAGTTCTAACTAAAGCAGGAGAACCAGTAAACGTCATATTATTAAAATACTGTCCGGTTAAACCTGCCACCAAATTGTTAACAGTATAATTATAGGTATTAGGAACAAGACCTGAAATAGTTGTGCTAGCTCCATTACCTGGGGTTATAATATTACCTGGGGTTCTTGTTAACAACCAATTACCTGAAGGAAGACTATTTAAAACTACGCTCCCAGTTGCAACCGTACAAGTAGGTTGTGTAATTGTGCCAATTACCGGCGCTGTTGGTGTAGAATTTATAGTTATGTTTACACCATTATTAGTTCCAATAATTGATGGATTATTGCTTATTACTCGTACTCTATAGCCTGTTCCTGTTAAAGTACCAATAGTAATAGTTCCTGAAATAGTTCCTGCAGCAATTGAAGTTAGTGTCCCAATATTTACAGGCGAAGTAAAACTACCCGATGCATTTGATAGTTGCGCAGTAAAAACATTACCAGAATTATATGTTCCTGATATGGTAAATGGAACATTTACTGATGACCCAGAGCAATAAGTAGTTGTGGAAATGGAGCCAGTAGTGATTGTTGGTGTCACTGGAGTCACATTTATAGAATAATCTTCAACTTCTCCGTCAAAATTAGTTTCACAACTTCCAGCATAACTATCATATTTAGCTGATACACGCATTCTTGTAACACCTAACATAGCCGTGTTAGGAATAGTTATTGACAAAGGTGAATTATTTGTTGCTCCATTTGTAACGTTTCTAACTCTTCCAAGGTCATAACGCTCTGAATTTGTAAAAATACCATCTTGATTCCAATCTATCCAAGCATAAACCCTAACCCAATAATTTCCATCAGTATTAACATTAACTGTTAAATTATGTGATGACCCCAGTATTACATTGGTAGATAAGCCTGTAAAATCTTCATACCCATTCAACTTTGAAGGCCCAGTAGCATTATTTATTGAATTAAAAGAAACTAATGTTATACCTGTATCATATGTTGTATTTCCATAAGAAGTGCAATAAGTAGGGAAAGTTACAACTTGCATTGTGCTATTTGTAATTGCACCAAATTGATATGTAAAATCGGAATTTGCCAATGCAGCTGTAAGGTTTGCTGTATTATTCCCAGAAGTATTAAAAGGTGTATCTGAAGCCATTACATACATATTACTTAAACGATCCGAGCAGCAATCTGTTCTGTTATATATATTTATATGACTTAATGTATACAAAGCTCCTAAATCTATTTCCCACCAATCATTCGTGTTTGTTCCATTAGAATGAAGTATAGAACCAGCACTCCAATTTCCATTTGTGTTATTATCATTTCCTTTACTTGCATCACCTCCTGGATAGGTTGTACTTAACGTAGCTGTACCAGCTAAAGACCTATTGGTAACACCATCAATATCAATTACTTGTATTTCAGCTAAATTTATATAGTTTGTAGTATTAGTCCCTGATTTTTGTACGCGTATATATCTATATTGTTGAGAAAATATAGTTGAGGTAACTAAACATAAAATAAAGAAACCGATGTATTTTTTAAATAAAATCATAGTGTTAAGTTCTATTATTTTACTAAAAATTAACAGCAGCACTCTATTCAATATGGTAAACCTACTACACATATAATCAATTTATTGGGACCGGGCAAAAATAAGCAGTTTAAATTAAAAAAGCTAATTATAGAAAAGTTAATCATCAAACAATCAAGTTTCATCTTAAATTACGTTAAATTATCAACGAAAAAAATGGAATTTATAGTTGAAATTCTAAAAGCCTCATTTTAAACTTACTAATCAAATATGCAATAGTTGCGCAACTTTTAAAATTAGTTGTACACCTTTTTAAATTAGTTGTGCAACTTTTTAAATTAGTTGTGCACCTTTTGAAATTAGTTGCGCAACTACTGAGTTACAATACAAACTACTTCTATAATTATCATGATTATGAAGGAGGAAATGATGATGCTTATCTTTAGCCTATTGTGTGTGACGACTTCTCGACTGCGCTCGAAGTGACAATAAATTGAAAATTGATTTTATAAAACGCCCCTATTCATCAAAAGATGAATAGGGGCGTTTTGTTTTTATGGTGTTGTTAAATTTTAATTAATTATTAACTTTTTTGTTGCCTTCCCTAGCTGCGTGCTCACTGTTATAAAGTAAATCCCCGACATAAAATTAGTAGTGTTTACCAATTCCGTATTATCAAAGTTATTTTGCACCTTTTTAGCATATACTTTTTGCCCTAATACATTGGAAACTGTAATATCAAAATCATGTATCTCATTTGGCATTTTAATAGTAATCTCACCTGTTGAAACTGGATTTGGGTAGATAGAAAACGTACTTAAGATTTCATCTTCAATGCCTAGGGTAGAATCTATAATATTTACCGTATAATCTTCTACTTCGCCTTCTGCAAAAATTTCACAAGAAGATGGAGCTGCATTATATTTCATACTAACTCTCATTCTTGTATTCCCTAACGTTGCTGTCCCAGGAACTGTAAAAGTATTTGAAACAGGTGTATTCGTATTTGATGCTGTATTTAAAACGATTTCTGAAGATTCGAAAGTTCCGTTTTTATTATAATCAATCCATACAACAACCGCTTCGCTATATATACCATTTGGCCAATATTTAGTTACTGATATTGTATTATTTATAGAATTCAAATCTAAATTAGGAAAAATAACAGAACTGGTGTAATCAGAATACCCTAAACTTGTTGTTGATTGAGAATTATTATTTACACTATTTAATTGCACGTTACTTATATATTCAAAAGCAATTGAGTTTCCTTGCGAAGGACAATAATTCGCTGCTAAAGTTGTAAATGTTAAAGAAGAACTATAACTAGAACTATTAGTTGCACATTTAGCTCTCACTTGAACTTCATATTGTGTAGATACACTTAAACTATTAAAATTATAATTAGCACTAACTAAACTATTTACATCTATCCAGCTTGATGCGCCAAAAACTCTATATCTTAAATCATAAGTAGCTGATGGAATATTATCCCAACTGGCTGTTGCAGAATCTGCAGTTATAGCAATCACTGAAACATTAGTAGGAACACTTAAAACACAAGGCTCTACGACTTTTATAATTTTAAAATCATCAATAAAGAAACCATCAGATGTTGTTGAGTAATTTTCAGATACATTTAAAGCGTCTGTTCTAAAATTAAACCTAATTTTCGCAGTGCTCGAATTAAGTAGTGTAGAATATGTATCATCAATAACTATTTCTTCCATCACCCAATTATCCATTCTATCACCATCATATATTTGACCTTTACTATTAGCTTGAAAATTTGCATATGTAGCGCTTTTATTATCATGACTTGTAGTAGCGCTTGTTGCTTCTGGTTTGGTATATTTTCCTTTTAGAGATATCCAATTAGTACCACCGTCAGGAGAACCTAAGACCTCAACAAAATCATAATTTCTTTCAATATCCCATTTTGAATAAAACTGAACCAAAACTTCAGTTGAATTAGAAAAATCATAACTATTTGTTGTTGTTAGTGTCTTAGTTGCATTATTAGAATATGTTCCAGTACTTAAGGAATTCGTATTAGAATATGCATCAGCAGTACTATTTATCCAACCACCAGATTGAGTCCAGCCAGTTAAACCATTGGTGTCTGGAATATGGTTAAATAATACAGTAGGTTGGTAATATTTTTCAAAATTAGCTTCATAAATAATACCATTATCATTTGATAACTTCACATTATATTCTATTTTTTCATTCGCAGTAATGGCAGGGTTTAACTCTAAAGTAGCTGTAACTGTTCTCTGTTCTAAAACATTCATTCCTATTTCAGTAGCTGGTGATGAAATGCTATTGATATTAGAAGATATTGGTGTTACAGTTACTGTAAAGTCACTCCCTGTTTGGCCAATACGTTCAATTCCAAAATTTAAGCCAGATGTTATGCTTGTAATATTACTTTGCGTTAAGTCATGTAGTTTTGCATATTTTCCACCATAATAAGCAGTTCCGAAAGAAATTCTCATAGACTGTTTAGCTATAGGAACAATTAATGATGGAGCAGGCCAAAAACCTGAACTCCCATGTTCTGGTGTAGTTCCTAATATTCCTTGTCCAGAGCCAAAAGAACCATTAAGGTCAGCAACAGGAGGATCAATACCATTATCATAACTACCTGCCATCCAATCATCTGGTAATCCATTAGATTCATAAAATATAGTAGCTCCGTACAAATACCTGTTATACCTTGTCATTTCTTCATGCCATCTATAAAATTCGTCTTCTCGTCCTGATTTTTTGGTAGGAATACCACCATAAGGATGTGGAACTGAATTGGCGTATGAGTGATTCCAAACTGAAGTTTTAAAATTTCGATTTAAAATAAAATTAACCATTATTTGCGTCTCTGGTTCAGAGGCTCTACTTGGACCTCTATAATTTGATGCGGTTTGAGTTCCTGAAGAACCAATATTGTTATAGCCCCAGAAGTAATCAAAATTTCTATTTAAATCAACCCCTCTATCAACAGAAGTGTTTCCGGTTCCACCTGTAAGAGGTCTTAAGTTTTTGCGTTGCATCCCACCACCATCATCAACTAATCCATCTGCCACTGAATCTATATGTTCATTCCATCTTAAACCATCAGGATTTACAACAGGAACAAAATATAATTCATTGTTATCCACTAACTCTTTTATGGCTGGATTGGTATTGTAGTTTTCAATAAGATACCACATAAAGTAAATGTTATTCATTAAAGCACTTACTTCTCTAGAATGGATCATAGATGTAAATAACATTTGCGGTTTTGTATTTTCTGGAGTACCACTTTGATTTCCAGTTATCCTTACATACCATATGGTTTCTGGATCCCATCGAGTATTACCTTGACCTGTATAAGTTGCGGGTCCATTATTCTGTGGATTGGTGATAGTTCCAGATGGATTTCCCCAAGTTTTCTGCCCAGATGAGGATGCATTTGCTTTTTGAGATACTATGTTAAGTCCATTGGTTTGAGAATAAGTATACATTTGATCTAACTCAGCCTTCATTTCACTAAACGTTAAACAGCCACCCATACTTCCTAAATTAAAATTAGTAGGTGTCATCCAATCAACTTCATTAAGCCCCGCATATTGTAGATAGTTATCCACTATAACACTTGTTATTGATGCCGAGCTTTTCTCATTATTTGTTGATTTTATACCTAATTTTTTTTTATTCTTTTCAACTTCTAATTGTGCTTTGGCAATAGGTAAATCAATCGCAACTCTTTCAGAAGTAAATTTTGCGAGATCTTCAATTTCTATTATATACTGGACTTTTGCTTTGTTTAAACTTTCAATTTCAGATGAATTAAGCTCCATAAACAAGGTATTATCTTCAAAAAAAGCACCACATCTTAAATCTATACCTGCCTCTTGTACTTTTAACAAAACAGCCGATGTAGGGTTATTGATTCTTATTTTTTTACTATGCGTATGATCTAGATTTTCATTTTGAGAAAAAAGAACAAAAGAATTTAAAAAAATAACAATGAATACTATTTTTGATTTTAATTTATTGAAATTCATGAATTTAATTTATAATTATCTTTTTATTAATCGTTCCTTTCTGAGTTTTAATTTGCACAATATACACACCTGTAACCAATTTCACCGGTAAGGAAATGTTATCATCTTCAAACTTTTGATTCCAAGTTTTAATAGTTTGACCAATATAATTAACTAGTTTAATTTCAGAAATTTTGGTTTCAGCATCACTTTTAATTTGCAATTCAGAAATTTCATTATTCATAAATATATGACCACCCAAAACAACTTCAATAATCTCATCTGGATCTTCTTCAATTACTTGAGGTATAGGTTTAAACACTAAGTAAAATCTATCATTATATTCACCTGCTTCTAATTCTTGCTCAAACGGACTCTCTTTTAAATTATATGTTTTTTGCAACAAACTATCTTTTAAAAATAGTTGCATATCAGCTATATCATTATCAATTTTATCAATTTTTATTTTTACGGTTCCTGTAGTACTCAATTTTAAACCCAGTGGAATATCTTTTAAATTGGTTTGTGGGTTCATCCCTTGAATTGTGAATTTTTTATTAGCTATCATCCAAAATAAATCATCTTGCTGCTCACCATAAATTGGCCCGTCAAATCCCCAATCTACCTGTTCCGTAGCTCTTTCATCAAATGTCAATAACAATTGCCTTGAATCAATTTTTGGCGTTTCAAAGTCTAACCAAATTTTTAATCGTTTATCCTTTAATGCACTTGCAACTTTTACAGCATTTGTTGTCTTTTTTGCTATTAGATTCGAGGATTTCATAAAAACAGAAATGGTGTCTGCATCAACAATATTTTCTTTAACAAAAATTCGTTGTTTATTTTTAAAATTGATTGTTTTTGCGCCAACAATAGCATTTCCTTGAACAAAAAATCCTTGACCCACAGCAATATATCGCCCTGGTTTTTTTGAAGAGTTGCCACCATTCCCTACAAAATAACTGGTTGCTTTTGTACCTCCAGATAAGTTAAAAGTTGCATACCCTGCTTGATAATTTTTTAATATATGATCATTTCCACCATAATGTTCCCAAAAATAAATAGTCCCTCCTTCTATATTAGGATTATCTAAAATAAATGCCTCTGCATCAATTGCTGATGGATAAGGATTCCCTATTAAATAATCATTATTATCATTCACTGTTAAGGTAACATCACCGTTATTTGGCTTCCCAACAAAAGCATAATTCTGATCTGAAGAGCCTGATATTCCAGTACCTTTCATTAAAAATCCTTCTCCAGCAATTAAAGCTCCAGTACTTTTAATTTGGTCCCATTTACTATAATTGTTATGACTATCATTGGCATATTTATAAATCCAGTACTCTGCTATTTTTAATGGAAATCCTATTGCTCCATCGTAACCACCAACAAATGAAATGTTAGGTAGAGGAAATGCATTTGGATTAGTTCCATCTCTTAACACGTCTGCAACTGTAAAAGTTGAACCTACTGTTGCTCCTGTTTTAATAACTGGTGAAGACCAATCGTTATATCTGTACTTGTTTCCTACTCCTTGTTGATCACGTTCTAATACACCATTGGTTCCTGCCACTAAATCACTATCTGTTGATTGGATTAATTGGGATTCCCCTTGCAAGTCAATTTTTCCATTTAAATTTAAATAATGACTTACGGTAATCCCATTTCCAGTACCTGAGTATGAGTCCGTACTAGTTGGATTTGTACCCGTAACTTCTAATTGTTTTGTAGCATCTACAAACAAACCAAGTACCGTTCTATTTCCAAAATTAGCCGATGGTAAACTTGAATTCTCTAAAGTAACATTATTACTAATTTGAACAATGTTCCAATCAATGGTGTAATTATCGTTGCTATTTATAAAAGTATCTCCATTTCTATCAAAAGTGGCTGCAATAATGGAAGCTTCGCCAGGTATTGTTTGCGCAGACCCATTTTGCCAAGTTGAATTTAAATTCCAACTTGTACTAGCTGCTGAAATATATGGTAGCGGTGCTGTTTGAAAATCAACAGTAACTAAATTTTTAATTGCAGCGGTATTTCCATTATCTGAAGCATCCTTACAGTTTGTAAATGTATAGGTACTCATTGGATAATACCCTTTTAAATTTGTCCAATCAACAGAATTAATATCATTTTTTGATGGGGTAATACTTAAATTCTTAAAATAAGAACCTGATACTTTTGTTCCATCCCTTTGAATTTCTTGATTCATTATAAAACGCAATTGCTCTTGTGTTAATGCAACATTCCAAATTCTAACTTCATCAATATTTCCTTGAAAAAAGGACGTTGTTGCTAATCCGTCTGCTGCTGCTATTAAAAAGGATTCCGTATTAGAAATAGGAGCCGTTAAGTTTTTGGTTTGCGTAACATCTTCAACTCCATCAATATATAATTTTGCCTCAACACCATTATAAACCACAGCAACTTGATGCCAAATATTGTTTGGTATAATAACCGATGAAGTAATAGTTTGTGTAGTTCCATTTTTCCAAATCATTTCAAGACGGCCTGTTGCATTAATTTTGAAATCATATCCACCGTTGGCAAATGAACTATTTCGTTTCGAAACTATTGAATTATCATTCGCAGCTTTTTTAATCCATGCAGAAATTGTAAAAGCACTATTTAAATTTAATTTATTCCCTGCATCTAAATAATCGGTAGATCCGTTAAAGAAAATAGAACGCGAATATGTTCTTTCTGGAGCATATCCAAATGTGATATATTTAGTTCCATTAAAATCAAAATTAGTTTCTAAATTTGAACCATTTGTAGACATTATTCTATATTCAGCACTTGGACTAAATATAGGACTATCGGAAATAAACATAAGAAAATCTCCCGGTGGATTTAAAGTAGCTGTTAACAAAATTGAAGGAATAGAAACCTTCACGGCAGGAACATTTCCCCCAGATTCAACAACTCTCCAAACTCTACCTATTGGGGTAAAATCAACAGGCGTAGATAATCCAGATATTCCAGCACTTAAATTTACAATAATAGGTGTTTGGGCGCTTAACGTATTATTATTATGACCCCAAACCAAAAAGTCTTTATCATTTGTAAACATATTTGGATTACTAGAATTCGTGCTATAAATATCACCCAATCCAATTGTAATATCATTTACAGTATTTTCAGTTTTTGATTGTTTTTGATTCAATTGCGATTTATCATCTCTTCCAATTCCTGCAATATTATAATTAAAACTAGCCCCTGCACCATAAATAATAGTTCCTGCTGAGTTCACATAATCTACGCTTGTTCCATTATTCCCTAAAGTAATACCATATTTTATTGCTAAATAGGTTTCAATTTTTCGTTTATCAGCATCAGAATTTCTAACATTGTAATTGATAATTTCTAAAATATCCCCATCATAACTTGCATCCCAATACTCACTTCTACCTAACCAATATCTTGAGTTAACAATGTTTTTATAAGCACTATTACTAACTGCCGAAGTGGTAAGCGTATTTCCATTATTTAAAATATCCATTTTTACTGTTGGATATGTGGCATTTCTCCGTGGGTTAAAAATATTTACACCCGTATAAAATTTAGTGGTACTAATTTCTGCAACTCCAAAACCTACTGTTCCTGTACCAGCTCCTTGGTTGTACGCCATTAATTCATTGGTATGTCTAGCTGAAGTATTTCCCATTTCAAAACCTGTAACATCTTGACTACTTCCATTTAGTGAAATATCATCACCACAATAAATATCCATTGCGTTTGATGTATAGTTTACATTATTTGTTGGTTTTACAACAACAAACATATCAATATCATTAAAACCTTGTCCTCCAGACATGTAATTGTTTCCATTAAAATACACTACAGGATTGAAGTTTACATTGTTGGTAGCATTATTGCGAAATTTCGGCTCTTTAGAAAATTTAGATATCGCATTTTTAGTACTTCCAAAGGTTTGATCATACCACGTATAAATTGTGTTATTATCACTTACACTACCAATATTACTATCTGCTTTTAACCAAAATTTCAGATTAGATGTAACACCTCCCGGAGCAACAGTAAGCACTGGAATATTTTGTACCTCAGCTCTAATAACAAAATCATAGGTTCCTTCATCAGCATCATTACTTGTTACTGTAATAGTTGCCGTTTTAACGCCTGTAGCGGCTGTAGGTGTAAAAGTAATCACGAACCAGTCAACGCCTCCGGCCGCTAGGGACGAATTTAAAGGTGTTGCAGAAAACAAAGAACTATTAGCGCCTGTTATTGAAACAACTGAATTTATAGTTAATGAGCTATCTCCAAAATTATGCACTGTATAAACCATTGATATTGGCGTAGTCGCATCAGTTACGCCAAAATCTGTTTGATCTAAAATGCTTGGTGTAGTGTCTCCATCTATAATTGAAACTTCATTTCCTTGTATATCAATTTCTCTACCTGAAACTCCAGCCGATCCTTTAATAGCAAAATCATAAATACTTTCATTAGAGTCATTATTATAAATATTAACAATACCTAATGCAGTACCTGTAACGGCAGGGTTGAATGTAATTTGAAATGTTAAACTATTTCCAGCTGCAATAGTATTGCTGCTTGGTTGTGCTGTAACAGTAAAATAACTACTTCCAGTAATTGTAACAATAGGAACACCTGTTAATAATAAAGGACCAGTTCCTGTATTTTGTATGGTAAAAGTTCTAACTACCGTTCCTGGTAATGTAACATTTCCAAAATCAGTTCCAGCTGCAGTTGAGGTCCCCGCTTCTCCATCATTAATGTTATTACCACCTAGCCCTTTAAGATTAATCTCAGGCACTAATCCTGTTGTTCCCGTACCAGCAATATCAAAATTAAAAGGGTTTTCATCTGGATCATTGGTAACAAAAGAAACATTGGCATTTCTAGTACCTAAAGCAGTTGGTGTAAAGGTTATGCTAAAAGTAGTACTTCCTGAAGGAGCTACGGAAGCTGCTGGAGCAGCAGTTACAACAAATTCAGATGCATGAACACCAGAAATTGTAATTGTCCCAACAGTTAAATTTATTGTTCCCGAATTTTGAATAGTATATGTTCTTGTTAAACCAGCTCCAATTCCGCTAGACCCTAAATTTGTATAATCTGTTGTAATTGGGGTAATATCTTCATCATAAATTATATTTCCATTTCCTAATACTGTAATTTCAGCATAATCTATTGTTGCAACTACTGGAACTCTTGGTGTTGAAACACAAGAACCATTACTTGCCTCCACATAATATGTTGTTGTGGAAATAATCCCAGGTGTTATAAAACTAGTGCCTGTTGCCAATGGTGAACCCCCAGTTAAATTTGCATACCAAGAAATAGTACCAGAAGAAGCTGTTGCTCCTAATGTAAGTGATCCTGCATCTGGTCTTGAAGCAGGTGTTGTGCCTGTGATGGTTGGTGATTGAGTAATTGTTACACTTGAGGTTGCGCTTACCAAACTACAACCTCCTGAGGCTGTAATGGTATTTGTAACTGTATAGGTTCCTGGCGTACTTGTTGCTAAATTTATTTGCCCTGTTGAAGTGCTTACAAAATTAAGACCTGCTGTAGATGAAAATGTTCCTGCCGTTCCTCCTCCACTAAATGTAGGTGATGGGTTTGCCGCATTAGAACAATATGGCGTTCCTGTATAACTGAAAGTTGCTACCGGAACTGACGTAATAGTAACCGATCTTGTTGCAATAACTGCTGAACAACCGCCTGAAGCAGCAATAGTATACGTTACTGTATACGTACCAGCCGTACTTGTACTTGGTGTAATAACGCCTGTACCTGAATTAATTGATAATCCAGATGGCGACGCACTATACGTTCCTCCGGTATATGAACCTGTGCCCGTTAATGTTACTCCTTGTGTCGTACTCACTGATTTACAATAGGAAGTACTTGAATAATTTATGGCAGCTGTGGGTGCTGCATTGATAGTTATGTTTGAAGTGGCACTTACTAAACTACAACCTCCTGAGGCTGTAATGGTATTTGTAACTGTATAGGTTCCTGGCGTACTTGTTGCTAAATTTATTTGCCCTGTTGAAGTGCTTACAAAATTAAGACCTGCTGTAGATGAAAATGTTCCTGCCGTTCCTCCTCCACTAAATGTAGGTGATGGGTTTGCCGCATTAGAACAATATGGCGTTCCTGTATAACTGAAAGTTGCTACCGGAACTGACGTAATAGTAACCGATCTTGTTGCAATAACTGCTGAACAACCGCCTGAAGCAGCAATAGTATACGTTACTGTATACGTACCAGCCGTACTTGTACTTGGTGTAATAACGCCTGTACCTGAATTAATTGATAATCCAGATGGCGACGCACTATACGTTCCTCCGGTATATGAACCTGTGCCCGTTAATGTTACTCCTTGTGCTGTACTTACTGATTTACAAAAAGGAGTGCCTGAATAATTTATGGTTGCTGTGGGTGGGTTGTTCACCGTAATTAATGCCGTTGCAGTTCGGGTTGCACTTATACAACCTCCTGCAATAGTGCGTGCCTCTGCGTAATATGTTGTATTGCTAGTTGGTGATACTGAAAAATTAGCGCCACTTACTGAGCTTCCAATACTTGAACCACCAGTAGCTTGCGTATACCAATAAATAGTATTTCCAGCGGATGTAGCATTTAAATTTAAACTATTACCGTTACAAATTGAAGTTGCTCCACTTGGTAATACTAATGTAGGTGCTGCCGGATTTGTACAAGATGTTATTCCTGTACCTCTAATGCTAAAATCGTATGGATTTTCATTGGAGTCATTATTTACAATAGTCACTGTGGCATTTCTTATGCCATCGGCACTAGGATCAAAAGTAATTTGAAACGTAGTACTACCACCAGAACCTACTACTGTAGCACTTGGTAAAACTGTTACTGTAAAATCACCGGCATTGGCTCCTGAAATAGCAACACGTGGTGTTCCACTTAAATTTAAAACCCCTAATCCTGAGTTTTGAATGGTAAAAGTGCGTACTAATGTACCTCCAGATGTATTTACATTTCCAAAATCAGTATGATTAGCAGTTGTTGGTGATGCACTTCCATCTACTATATTTGCCCCATTTCCTTGTATATTAATTTCAGGCATAAGTGCTGGAGCTACAATATTTACAATATAATCTTCGGTTTCTCCATAACTACTATTGGAAGCACCACAAGCTTGATTGGTACCTAAAGCCGAATCATCACCACCTCTAACTCTCATTCTAGTATTTCCAGTTAAGGCCGCAGCAGGAACAGTAATATTTATTGTAGTTGTTCCATTTGATCCTGTACTACCAGAAGCAAGAAACCCTTCTGAAGCATCGAAATTTCCATCTTGGTTAAAATCTATCCAAACAGCAGCATATTGGTTCCCATCTGAACCAAAAGTTATAGAAATTGAAGCCGTAGAACCTTGTGTTAAATCTGGGATGGTTTCCGAATTAAAAAAAGAATAATACGGACTAGAAGATGCTCCACTGGTTTTGATTAAAGTTCCTAATGTTACAATATCTATATAATCTCCAAATCCTGTGCCGGAAGAATAAGTTGGATCACAGTACGTGGTTTTTGGTGGTGACAAATAAGTGCCTGGTATCACCTCAAAAGGTGAAGCCGCGTCTCCATTACTAGGTTTTCGCCAACCAACTGCTAAGTTATCACCTCCAGCACCTTCTTTCATTAAGGCTTCGATATAATATGATTGTCCAGCAATGAGTGTTATACCTAAAGATTTTTGAGTTGTATATTTATTCCATTCTCTACTGTTGGTCCAATTATTATGATAAGCAATTTGTGTTTTATTTGCCTCCGTATTATCAGTAGAAAGATTTAATACCACATTATCGTCTCCAGCCACCCAAAAGTAATATGTGCCTGTTTCTGGAGCACAAATTGTACCTCTAATTCTTACACCATAGTCATTTGCTATATTCGTTGGAGCTTCAAAAGATGTTGGTAATGAATTTGTGGTTGGGCTATTTGGGTAATTAGGCGCTGCAAGCAAATTTGCTATTGATGTCCCTGTTATTCCATCATAACGCTCTAATAATATAGTACCTGTAGCAGTGCATGTAGATGTAGATGTACCTTGAACTAAAATATTGTCAATATAAAAATATCTGTTATCTGCACTTGACGCTCTTACTCTAATCTTAACTTGATTATTTCCATTTGGAACATTATAAATATAAGGGTTTGTTGTTACAACAACACCTAAAGGATCGTTGTCCGGTGTTCCCCAAGGCCAATCCTCACCTCCACTACCATTTTCTCCTTCAATTAACTTAACCTCAGGTTGCCAATTAACTCCATTATCATAAGAAATATCTAAAAATAAATCCTTACCATTGTTTGCATTTATAGAAGCAAAAGAAATAGATACTGCTACATTAGTATAAGATGAGATATTTACGTTATCAAAAATTATATTTGAACTTGAAGAATTACCGAACCATAACGAATTTGAACCGCTTACACCGGAACCGGCATCAATAATAACACCTGCATCTGAACCTACATAGGATAAACCTGGAGTATCAAAATTTTGGCTTGCAATTGTTGTTTGTGAAAATGTGTTTAAAGAAATAAAAACACAGAGGCTAAACAGTAGCTGTTTAAATTGGGGTTTAAAAGTACGCATAGTATAATATAATATATTGGGTTACACAAAACTACCGTCTTTTTTTTAAAAAAACTAATTTTGCATAACCCAATCAATAAATTGCGCCTTTTTACGTACTATTGGATTTGTTTTTAAAACAAATTACTTATTTTAGTTTACGACTATTTTTTTAGTAGATTTCCCTATATCTGTAATAGATTGTAAAAAATAAACACCTGGTTTTACATTTACAGGAATATCTATGTAGTTTGCATGGCTATTGTTATCCCAACTTTTAATGTGTTGCCCAATGGAATTGTACATATTTACACTTGCCAATGTTACTTCATTAGGGTTGTTTAATATAATTCTTGAGTTTAAACCGTCGTAATAAATATCTAAATCTTTTATTACAAAAATTGGCTGTTCTATTTCCTTTTTATATTCTTTAAACGTAATTGCAAATCTATTGGTATATTCTCCTGCTGGTAATGTTATTTTATAGGTTTCATTTTGAATTTCATACACTTCATTCAATTCCTTATCTTTTAAATAAACTACCATAGTTTCGCAAGGGTTTTCTAATGCATCTACTTTTATAGCTATTTCACCTCCTGAAGAAATGATTCCTAACGGAATTTCTTTATCTATATGTATTAGATTGGTTGCTTGAATCACATATTTTTTATCTTTTATCACCCAAAACATATCATCTTCAAAAACTTGATACATTTCACCATCATAGCCCCAATCCACATCATCGGTTGCGTTTTTATCAATCGTTAGTAATATTTGTCTGTAATCTATTTTGTCACCGTCAAAGCCAATTCTAAATTTTTGGCGTGTATCTTTCATTTGTGAGAAAGATAAAGAGGTGATTATTATTGCTAAGGTAAAAAGTACTGCTTTTTTCATAACATGGGGTTTTATATGTTATTAAAAACTAAATTATATAGTCATACATGCTGTAAAAACAACAAGGGTTATTCACTTAAAGTGAGTTAAAATCAAATCTGGTGTTAAACTTATTTATTCCGGTGGAGAAATAATTTTTATAAGTATTAAATTCATGGCTAGTAAGAGGTTTTTTAATTATAGGATAAATTTACAAAGAAAAAGCTTACAAAAAAACAAAAAACATAAATATTTACCATTTATTGATAAAAACGTACCATTTATTTGCTTTTTGTGACAAACATCAGCTAAAATCACCCTCTAAAACTTGTTTGAGTGGTACTTTTTAACAAAAAAAAGAGGCAATTGGCCTCTTTATTTTGTTTACGTGGATTAATTTTAATTTAAAAATAGCTTTTTAATGAAAAAACCATCCTCCGTTTCTACTTTAAGAACATATATACCATCTGAAACATTTACCGGGTAGGCAGCCTCTTGTAAAATACCAGTTGTTTTAAAACTTTTAATGTTTTGTCCTAAAATACTAAACAAACTAATTTCAGTAATTTTAAGTAACTTTTTATTCTTTACTATTACGGTTTTATCGTCCTTATTAAAATAGACTACAAAATCCTTATTTAATGATTCATTATGAACAGAAAGCGCATTGTTTGTTTTAAAAGTAACTGAAAATTTAGTATGATACTCTCCTGCTGGTAAATTTGTTTGATAGGTGGTGTTTGTAATATCATATATTTGATTTGTATCCCTATCTTTTAAAAACACTCCTAAATTGTCTTCTATATTTTCTAATGCATCTACTTTAATAGTTATTAACCCTCCTTCAGTAGTGACCACTCCAATAGGTATTTCTTTATTTATTTCAACTAAATTAGTAGCCTGTATTACATATTTTTTATTTTCAATCATCCAATACATATCATCTTCAAAAATTTCATATATTTCTGCATCATAGCCCCAATCATACCCGTCAGTTGCAACTTCATCAATTGTAAGCAACAATTGCCTATGATCAATTTTAGGCGCGTCAAAACCAATCCTGTATTTTGGTCTAAGATCCGCAGTTGTTTTATTTAAGGCTGTAGACTTCGCATTTTCACCTTTCATAAATACTGA
The DNA here is from genome assembly GCF_016342705.1 of Lutibacter sp. Lineage (GTDB taxonomy): Bacteria > Bacteroidota > Bacteroidia > Flavobacteriales > Flavobacteriaceae > Lutibacter. The sequence goes on from NZ_JAEINV010000004.1 coordinate 182,483, forward strand.
ACTTCCCCCTGCTTCAGTTTCAAATACTCTTTGGCTGTTTTTAAAAATAATGGTTCCTCCATCTGGATCTCCTTGTACAAAGAACCCTTGTGCAACAGGCAAATACTGTTCTGGCATTTTAACAGCACTTCCCGAAGCACTTACAGCTGGGTGTGCTGTGGCCTGAACACCTCCACCCAAACTATAGGTTCCGTAACCTGCCTGATAATCTTTTAAATTGTGTGTATCACCACCATAATGTTCCCAATAATAAATTGCTCCTGTAATAGATGATGTTCCAGTTGGACCATTGTCTATAATAAACTTTCTACTGTCTATGGCACATGGATATGGATTCCCTATTAAATAATCATAAGTGCCAGAAACCGCTAATGTAATATCTCCATTGTTTGGTTTTCCAACAAATACATAATTTTGATCTGGCGCACCCGGATTTCCGGTTCCTTTCATTAAAAATCCTTCTCCTGGGTATAAATTACCAGTGCTTCTAATTTGTTGCCATGAACTATAATCATTATCGGGAGAATTAGCATATTTATACATCCAATAGGTGCTTAAAGTCATAGGAGAAGTAGCGCCATCATAACTAGTATTGTTAAATACTATTGGTCCTGGAGCACTTGGTATTGTACCATCTTTTAACACATTGGCAATGGTAAAAGGTGTTCCTGCAGCCGTGTTAGTTCTAATTACTGGAGATGACCAATCATTATAACGGTACCTATTTCCAACTCCTTGCTGATCCCTTTCTATATAACCCGTACTTGAAGCATCTAAATCACTATCTTCACCTTGTACTAATTGTGACTCTCCATCTAAATCTATGACGCCGTTTAATAATAAATAATGTGATATTGTTAAGTGATTATTGGCATTAATTGATAATTCGTTGGTATTATTCAGCAATCCTAAAACAGTAACTCCACGAGTTGTATTCACGTTGTTATTAGTTGCTACAATATTCCAATCTACTGGCGTTCCATAAATTATTGAATTTGGTAGGTATTGCACTGTATTATTCAGCCATGTTCCCGCGGTATCCCAGTTTCCATTTGTAGCAGATTCATAAGGCAATGGTGCTGTTTGAGCTTCCACTAGTTGTTTATCTTTTGTTAAATATTTAATACGCGCCCAATATTTATTTAATGAATTATCTTCAACAGTAGTACCATAATAGGAATTCATATCGTAATACGCCTCTAAATCAGACCAATCTCTAAGCTTAATATCATTCTTAGTAATTGTTTGTGGGAGAATTTTACCATTTACTTTGGTTGTAAATACTTCAATTTCTTGATTCATAATATATCTTATTTCCGTCACGCTTAAAGCGGCATGCCAAATACGGACTTCGTCTACAGTTCCATTAAACGATGCAATACTGTTTTTATTGGTATATAAAGCGCCGATTGAAAATTTATACGCGCTACTTGCTGGGTTGCTTAGGCCAGTTACCGTTTTATCCAAAACACCATCCAAATACAACATTGCTGTTCCAGCACTAAAACTTAGCGCTATATGATGCCACTTATTGGTAATAGTGTTTGTTGATGTTAGCTGTGTACTTCCATTCCAATCTACCACAACTTGATTGCTGCCATTTATTTTAAAATTAAATCCGGTTCCTTTTGAAATAAAACTTCCTCCAACTCCATTATTTTGCACCCAAGCCGAAACGGTAAAATTAGTTGTTAATTCTAAACTACTATCTCCCAAAAGAAATTCGCCTGCTCCAAAATCTACCCTACGCTTTTGAACTACCCTAGTAGCCTTTGCAATGGTAAAATATTTTGCTGTTCCTAATGCAATAGTACCATCAAAATCATACCAAACTTCAGAAGTTAAACCATTAACCGTAAAGGGAACAACATCAATAATATTAGCATTTCCAAAACTTGCGTTATCAGAAACCACTAACATATATTCTTCGTTTGCTATTAAAGGAATATTACTTGCTAAACTTGCTGTTGGTATTGACACCACTACCTCTGGCACATCGTTTTTACTTTCCATAATTTTCCATTTCCTAGAAACGGGTGTAAATGTAGTGGTAACACCACTTAAACTAATACTTCTGGAAGCTTCAGATGCTGTGTTAAAGTTACCATTATTGTTTCCCCAAACTAAGAAATCTCTATCTGTTGTAAAACTTAATTTGTTATTACTAACATTTTGACTATTTGTACTAACCACTTCTCCTAATCCAATGGTTATTAAACTACCTGTATTTACACTTTTAGATTGTTTTTGATTTAATGACGAATTATCATCTCTACCTATTCCAGCAATATCATAATTAAATCCAGCGTTTGCTGTTGTGTCCCAAATAACATTCCCATTACTATCAACATAATTTTTACTTGTCCCGTTTACACCTAGAGTAATACCATACTTAATCGCTAAATAGCTTTCTATTTTTTTTCGTTCTGTTACATCATTTTTACGCACAGAATATGTAATTACTTCGGCAATTCTTCCATCGAAACTCCCATTCCAATACTGACTTCTACCTAACCAATATCTTGTGTTATTAATCATCTTATAATTGCTTAAATCACTAGTAGTTGTGCCTACAATATTTGAGTTTAGATAAATTTCCATGTTTGTATTAGAAGCATTTTGTTGAACATTAATAATGCCTATTTGATTGTAATTGGTTGAACCACTCGTGTCTGCACGCCCATAACCGCTGTTAAGCCAAGGTTCAGGAGGAGATGGGTTTTTTTGCTGTGTGGTACCTATACAATAAGTAAAATATTCATTAACAAAACGAGCTGTATATCCTCCATAACCAACTCCAGTTACATCTTCAGAATAAGTTGTTTCTGCAGGGTCTGTACTAGTAAAAGTGTCCATCGGAATCATAGTGGTAGTAATTGATGGATCTGGTATTACCACCATAAAAATGTCATTACTATTAAAACCTCCTGTTCCTTTCAATTCATCTCTTGTATTAATATAAGACATGTCCGGAGCCGAAGTGTTATTATCATTTTCAAAATCAATTACAGGGTTAAAGTTTAAATTTCTTGCCAAACTATTTCGATATACTGGTTCTTCACCAGGGACAACAACCTCTGCATCATTACCTTTACCTATATCAACCCACTTGCTTACATTACTTCCATCTAATGCCACGTTAAGCCCATCTAGCTTATCAGCTCTTAACCATAAATCTAAATTGGTAGTTATTCCTCCAGGGCCTTTTATTGGAGTTTTATAAGTTGTCCCTGAAATAGTAACTTTATCAAAATATATATATTCATTATTATCACTAGAATTGCTTCTAACTCTAAATTGAGCAGTTGAAGTTATTGGAAAAGTATTTGTTGTTTTAAATAGAGTAACTGTTTTCGCTAAAAAATAGTTATTGCCAAAATCACCAGTTTTTGTAGTAAATGTAATATCTCCTTTTCTAAAAGTTGCTATAATTTTCCAAGAAGCTGTGGAAATATTTCTATATTCAATATAGAATTCTTCATAATTATCGAACCCACTGGCATAAAAGAAAAACTTGAAATCTACTTTATCATATGCAGAAAGTGCGAATGACGGGCTTATCCAGTTTGAAGAAGTTGTATTACCTCCAATACATAAATCGTATGTGCCGCTATAAGCATTAGAATTTGAACGAAAAGCATTTGCACCCCCATCTAACCAACCATCTACACTTGATTCAAAGTCTGCTTGATGAATAATTGTAGTTTGCGAAAAAACATTCGTAAAAAATAATATAAACAATGCAAATAAAGTAGTAATTTTTTTCATAAACATACGGGTGCTATGTTATTTCGAAAATTTAAATAAAATGCTTTTTGAAGAATTTTATGTTTCCTATTTAAATTAAAATTGACTCTATAGTAGGAGTTCTTTTTTATTCAAACTCATACATAGTTAAAGAACTAGTTATTAACAATAATTTAATATATAAACTATGTTTTAATGAAAATCATTTTAAATTTCATGGTGTTGGGGTTTTGGACTGACTAAAGTAGTAATATAAAATGTAACTTCCTAATTTAAAGCGGTTTATTTTTTTAATAAACAGGTGGATAAATACTATGTATAACTTGTTTTATATAGTAAATGGTAAAATTACCATCTAAATAATAATAAGATACTAAATTTAATTCTTGAGAAAATAGTTAATAAACTTTATTTTTTAGTTTATAGTTAATGCTCATAAAACTACTAAATACTCAACAACAAAGAAAGAGATAAATTTCTACCGGGTGCGCTTATGGATGATGCGAATTCTTTGTAATGTACATCCAAAATATTGTCTACATTAACAAAGCAAGTAATACTATTATTAATTTTGTAATTAGAATTAAAATTTATGGTATTCCAGCTAGGGGAACCATAATACTGATTGGTTTCAGTAATAAATGGCACTTGTTCCACACTATCAATACCTTCAATTAAATTATAATCTTCTAATTTCTTTTTTTGATTGAATTTGAAATTTACATTCGCTTGAAAGCGCTCTTTTTCAAAACCAATTTCAAATAAGCCAAATATAGGCGGTATGGAAGAAAGCGGCTCTTTTGTATCATAAGCCATTCCTTTGGTGTATGTTACTGAACCTCTTGTAAACCATTGTTCATTAATGCTTCCTTTTAAGCTAAAAGTGCCTCCAATAATATAAGCATTGTCTTTATTTACATTTGCCACAACGTTTCCAACTTCTCCATCATACACAATAGTTTGGCTATTATTTAATGTATAATAATCTCTCGTAATATAATTTGATAATAAGGTGTAATAAACATTTAAGCCCGTTTGAAATGTTTTTTCTTTGAAATATTTTAAAACACTGGTTTCAAAATTATAGACATATTCTGGCTCTAAACTCGTATTTGGCACTGTTACATTACCAGATTTCTCTCTAACTTTGCCAATATCATCTAAATTTGGTGCTCTAAATCCTGAAGAAACCACACCATTTAACTGCCAATCATTTTTGGGTTTAAAAGCATAACCAATGGTGGCGGTTACTGCCGAAGTATTTAAAGAGATATCTGAGTCTGGAAGCGTTATAAACGTATTATCTATCCATTTAGCGGTTAAGTTGGTATTTACATATCTAATACCTGTATTTAAGGTGGATTTTTTATTAATATCTTGTCTGTAATTTACATAGGTTGCCACACTTGTACTTGTTCCACCTCCATCTGGATATCTTGATTGTACCACAAAGTTATTTGAAAAACCAACCACTTTATCTCCATAAACTTCTAAAGTTCTACCGTAAGCGTTAGAACCTACATCATTATGAGTTCCTTCAAAACCGTACGATAAAATTCTGTTTTTTGCGGAAGTAAGTGGCACAAAAAAGTCGCCATTTAAACTAAATACATCAACATTTTCAATTCTATAAGTTCTATCTAAGCTGAAAAATTTTCTTTGAATTCTAGATTCTTCCACATCTTGATATGCTGCTGTAATAACTCCACTCTCTAACCATTTTTTATTTGAATTTAACTTTAATTGGGTTGAAAAAAGAAATCTTTTTTGTGGTCCGTAGTACGATTCTGCATTTTTTAATTTCCCATTTGAATATTCTGCTAAATCTTCAAAATTATTAATGTTTGATGACGTTGAATACTGAAAATTAAACACCAAATCATTTTTTGTGTTTAAAGGTATTACCACTTTCTGCAAAATATCAGTTTGATTATAATCCGTGTTTTTTTGTACATATTCCTTTGAATTTATTACGGAGTTTGCATTGTAAAAAGTGTTTGTATTATTTGAATATTCAACTACTTTTCCCCAATCTTCAAAGCCATGAGTTCGGTTTTTTCCCATTTTTGTTTCTCCAAATTCACTATAAGAAACACTGGTGTAAGAAGCCCATTTTTTTCTTCTAATTTCTACATTAGCTTCATTGGTAATTTCATTATTAACGGAACTAAATCTGGAATATACCGCGCCATTTACCTCCTCTATATCACTAACTTTTGGCGTTTTTGTAAAATAATGTATGACCCCACCTAATGCGTCAGACCCATAAATAACTGAGGATGGTCCAAAAATAACTTCAGTTCTTTCTATAACGTTTGGTGATACTGTAATAGAATTTTGCAAATGACCTGTTCTATAAATTGCATTATTCATTCTAACGCCGTCAACTACCAATAAAACTCTATTAGCTTCCATTCCTCTTAAAACCGGACTTCCTCCACCCGATTGGGTTTTTTGAACTCTAATCCCTGGTAAATTCGCCAATAAATCAGCCGATGTTTGTGGCGCAATTTTTTTAATTTCTTGTAGCGATGCTATTGTAAATTGCTCGGCTACTCTACTTCTTTTTTCTTCCCCTTTTGATGCCGATAGAATAATTTCATCTAATTGTTCTGATCGCTTATTTAAATAAACAACAAACTCAATAACTGATAATTCGCGCTTTAAAATTTCAAATTCATAATACGATAAATGATTGAATGAAATAATATCAACGTCTTTAAAATCGGATAAATCCGCAATTCCATTTTTATTGGTTGAAACAACCGTATTATTTGAATCGTTATAAATGGTAACTCCTTGAATTGGAAAGTTTGAACTTCTATCTACAACCTTAACTTGTTGTGCGTAGGTAGAAATTGAAAAAATTAAAAGTAAAAATAATACTCTCATAATTAGTTAAATACAGACTTTAATACATTTAAAGACTTCGGTTTTTTAAAACCACTTAAATGCAATTCAAAATATTGAATTAAAATTGTTAAAATTGATTGTCTATTTGTTGCATTAAAATCAACCATATGCAACGCATCAAAATTAATACCAAAGAGCTTCTTAAATTGAACTAAATTTTCACCTTCCACAGTATTAGAAGTTCTTGAATTTGTAAAACACCCTTCTAATAAATCAAAATACAAGCTATTAAATTGCTGTTTTTCTGGATAAAACCCTAAATATTTGGTTAAATTCAATAAAAAGAGCAAATGAAAATTAGAAATATCTTCATGGGTATCTAGCCATAAAAAAGACGTTTCTAAATAGGAAAATAACGTGCTGTTTTGCTCTTCTTCTCGTATTGAATAATATAAAATTTCTGATAAAAATAATGCAATCGACTGTTTTTTAATATCGGTATGCAAATAGCTATAAAAATTAATGATTTCAATATCTCTAATGGAATTTAAAGCACCCTTATTATTATGATTTGCAGTTAAAATTAGCTGATTTAAAGGTTGAAAATAAGCTGATCTGATTTTTCCTTTTTTAGATGTTAAAATTCCCTTTAACATATACGTTTTTATACCGCATTTTTCGGTATAACAGGTTGCAATTAAGCTTGTATCTCCGTATTTTATAGTGTTAATTACTATGGCTTTGGTTGCTTCAATCATTTCTAATTGATAATTGCAATTTTAGTTATGGCTGTTTCTGTGCCATCACTAGAAGATACTAATACAATATAAATTCCAGAGGCCACTTTCTTCCCTCCTAAATTTGTTTTATCCCACACAACTTTACCACCATACAACTCCTGTCCTTCTTTCACATTTGTCTCATAGACTAAGTTCCCTGCTGTATCTAAAATTTTTACATTTGTTTTATTCGGTAAATGAGCCCCTTTTCTACCATCTATTGTAATAAAGTTATTGCTTTTTGTTGATGGATTTGGAAATGCATATACTTCCGTTAAGCTTTCTCCATAAGAAGCTACGTTACTTTTATAAGCAACAATTCCTTTGTCTGTAGCAAAATACACTTTCCCTGAATTATTGTCAATGGCTATTTTTAAAATATTATTTGAAGGTAATGGTGAATTATCTTTATTAAAACTTTTTAAAGTAACTGTACCGTTTGGATTTGTTTGTAAAACGCCTCCTGTAGCCGTACCAAACCATTTATTATCAGCACCATCAATGGCTATTGAATTTACAACTTCCTCTCCCAATAATTTTTTTGGTATTCCGTTTTCTGAAAATATTACCGGTTCTGCTTCTATAGAATTACTATCAAAAACATTACTTGCATTGTAAAGCACAACTAAACCGCCCAAAGTACCAATCCATAGCCTATTACTTTTATCCATTTGTAATGTTCTAACGTTTAAATCTGGTAACAATCCTTTAAACTGTTCACTCGTTAAAGCTTTTTTTCTATTTCCATTTTCATTAAAAACTAAAATGCCATTTCTTCTAGATCCAATCCATACAGTATTTAAATTATCAACTATTAACTCGTTCAAACCAAAAGCATTATTAGTTATTACAGCACTCATATCAAAACTAGACCAAGTTCCATCTAATGAATACTTTTTTACACGTTTATCAACCCAAGCATTTGCTATCCATAAATTTCCTTGAGAATCAAATGCAGATCCATTTATTCTAATACTCACATAGTTTGGATTTGAGTACACCAATTTTTCCAAGCCACTGTTTAAATGGTTCCAATGAGTTACTACTTCATTATTTTCAAGCACAAGCATTCCACCGCCCCAAGAACTTATATACACTTTATTTTCAGCTAATGGATCAAATGTAACATGTACTAAATCACTTAAATTTAATTTATTATATGGAATGTTTACCCATTTACTGGAGTTAAAGTGACTTACGCCATATCTTTTCCCTAAAGGTGTATAGGATTGATCATAACTCCCATAAACTATCCATAAATCACTATTTTTAACTGCAATTGAAAATGGATAATTGGTATAAGGCCCATTTGGGTGAATTTCTTGAAAATCTTCTAAATCATTTTTATGGCTTTTAAGTATGCCATACTCCATGGTTCCAATTAAAAGTGATTCATCTTCATAAAAAGCCGTATTTACATTAAAATAATATGGATTTGAGGAAGATGACGTATATTTTAATTGCTCCACATTGTCTATGTTATTTACATATACAACTTTAGCTGTTGATATTGTTAAATAATCCGAAGTAGCTCTTAATTTAATTATAGCCTGAGAATATGCTTTAACATTTACTAATGCATTGTTTTCAATACTATATAATGTCCTATTATTTGCTGCGTACATTTTATTATTAAAAACCTCTATAGCGCTAAAATTACCTGAAAAATAGTGTGCCCAGTTATTAAAATCTATTAAGTTTGGATTTGTTAAATCCGCTATATAAATACCATTTTCAGTGGCTGCATAAATTTTATTTTCAAAGATTTTAATTTGATTAATGTATAGTTCTGAAGATTGATTTCCAATAAAATAGGTATCTCCAAACTGTAACTTTTCTAAATCATACACAATTATTGCAAATGATGTTGCAATGTATATTTTATTTTCAAATTCAAAAATATCATTAATCTTCTTGTTTCCTGAATAATTAAAATTAACAATGTCTTTAGCAACGTTTATTGTACCATTAGAGTCAATTATTTCAATTAATCCATTTTCATAACCAATGACTGTTTTTTTAAACTTTTTACTATAGCAAAAACTTGATGTTGATTCCCCAGACAAGCCGTTAATAGAAGACATTTTTTTCACATTCCCATCTAAAAGATTGTAGGTAAAAAAAGCATTATCAGAAATGGCGAAAATTTCATTATCAATTTTCACAAAATCTTTCACATTATTATAAGAATAATAATCTTCCCAAGAATTAGAAAAGTCCACTTGACTCCATGCTTGGAAAATTGTAAATAAAAATAGTATTTGAGTGAATTTTTTCATAAATAATTCAAATATATTTATTTATTTCATAGCATTTAATTAAAGTAAAGTAAAATGCAAAAAAAAACCTTGAACATTGTAATACGTACTTACAATGTTCAAGGAATAAATAAATCAACCCCAAAGACTTATTTAATGTTTTAAATGTATAGTGCCAAAACCCCTCTTGACAATAATACATAACAAATATACTCACGAATATTCTTTTTTTTCAACAAAATATACAAAACGAATTAAAAAATATGCAAATGGTAAGATTTACTAAATAAATGGTATTTTAAACTGAAATATAAGGGAATTGAATTAAAACTTGAGTACCTGTTTTAAACCCATCACCAATGTCTTTTGTTTCAATTTTTACGTTTTTATTTTGATATAACATACGTATCCTATTTTCTGTAGCTTCAATACCGAAAAATTTACGCTTATGAGACATATGAGATTGCTCTTTTGCTATATTAATACCTATTCCATTATCCATTACCAAACACAAAACACTTTCTCCTTCCAATTTAATTTTAAGCTCAATAAACTTATGGCCTTCTATTTTCATGATTCCATGCCAAATAGAATTTTCTATAAAAGGTTGTAAAAATAATGGAGGTACTTTTATCTTATCTAAATTTACGTTTTTATCAATATTTACTACATAATCGAATCCTCCACTCACACGCATTTGTTCCATTTTCACATACAATGCCAAAATATCAAGTTCCTCGGATAGTTTTGAAGTTGGGCTAGATGAACTATTTAAAATAACCCTAATAAGTTTAGAGAATTTTGTAATATAGTCAGACGCCTTTTCAACTTCGTTTTTTATAACAAAATTATTTATTGAATTTAATGAATTAAATAAAAAATGTGGATTCATTTGACTTTGTAAAGCTGTCATTTTAAGTTCCTCCATTTCTTTTAATTTCACTGCTAGTCGCACTTCTGCATTTTTGCTTTTTTGCTCAATTCTTTTAATAATAAACCCAATAATTACAGAAAAAATAATACACTGTAAAATAGCTCCCAAATAAATAAAGAACATTGGCTGTACTCCTAAATTTAAAAAAAAGTCAGGTCCAATAAATAATTCTAAAAAGCTAATGTTAGCTAAAAAAACGTATATAAATGATCCTAACACAAAATAAAATGCAGAAGCATCTTTTATTCTAGTAAGAATTATATAATAAGAAATTATGGTGAAAATTGATACAATGGGCGCTACAATAGAAAACGCTTTAATTTGAAAATTGTAATCAAAAATCAATTGAATTAATACAAATAATGCCGCCAACATCAACAGTATTTTTATTGCAAATTCAAAATATCTATCCCATTTTATTAAATGCGTTCTACTATCCAATAAATCTCTAGCAAAGGCTATATATGCAGCGTAGGCTAAAAATTGAACTGCAAAGTTTGTGTATAAAAATATTCCTGAGTATTCCGCAGAAACAACATGTTTTATGAAGTAAACAGATAGGGCTAATAAATACAAACTGTAGTATAAATACAGCTTACTTTTATTCTGAAAAAAAATCAATAGATGATACACGAATAAAACGAATAAACCTCCTCTTATCCACGAAAATATTTCAGAATGAAAATCTAAAAGCATTCTTAATCCAGATATAATTTTTTAAATAATTCAGCTTTTCTGTTTCTACTAATACTCGCTGTTAAACCATTTGTCATTATCAACTCGCCTCCTAGTCCTTTTAGATATTCCTTCACATGATTTAAATTAATTAAATAAGAATTATGAACTCTAAAAAATTGAGTGAAAGCAAATTTTTTCTCAACTTCTTTTAACGTTTTTGACACTACAATTTCTTGTTCCGATTTAAGGTAGATAGTCGTATAACTTTTATCTGATTTCAACATTACAACATCATCCTTTTCTAACAAATATACCTTACCGTCTGCTGAAATATTTATTTTGTCAGTATTTTCATTTAAATTACTCAATAAAAGTTGTAATTTATTCTCCAATAAATCACCTTTTTGAGATTTTATTATTTTTCCCATTGACGCTAACAATTCGTCTTTATCAACTGGTTTTAATAAATAATCAATTGCTGAAACTTTAATTGCTTTTAAAGCAAACTCATCATGAGCAGTGGTGAAAATTAAATTAAAATCTCTGTTTTCCAAATGCTCTAACATTGTAAAACCATCCATTTCAGGCATTTGAATATCTAAAAAAACCACATCTGGTTTTTCTTCATTAATAATATCAATTGCTTTAATGGGCGAATTACAAGTGGTAACCTCAATATTTTCAACGTAATTATTTAATTTCCATTCAAGAGCTTCTAAGGCATCTTTTTCGTCATCTACAAGTAAAATTTGTAACATAATTTATGGGTTGAAGTTAGCTTCTTTTGGTTGCAAGATACAACTTTTGAATATATGTTCAAATAGTTAAATATTTATTTTAATTCGACTTTTAATTTCATTCCCTGTATTATCAACTGCTGTTATAACATAGGTTCCTTGCTTTGGAGTAATATTTATTTCATGAATGTTTTCGGTTTTAGCTATAAATTCATCATTTAAATACCAATATATTAGTGATTTAGGATTGGAATGAATAATTTTTAAAACCAACCCATTTTGTGATTCCTTAAAATCTTTTGTTAAATAAAACGTACTATTATCTTTTGGAACTAAAAACTCCATATTTGAAGTGTTTTCACCGTAACAATCACTTCTAAAGTTTGGTAAATTTTTATAAAAAGGATTCCTTTTTTTATAGTAATATGCTTGTAAAGGTGGCAGCACAAACCAATTTTTATGCACTATATTGGTTAGTGTTTCACACGATGTATTTACTTGAAATTTTTCATTTTTATCTAAATGAACTAATTTATGATATGGACAAGGAGCCGTTTTTAAGCCTGATTGTTGCACAAAAGTCAATTTCTTTTCTTCGCAAAATTCACTAGCTCTATAACCACTTTTACTACAAACCTCAACTTCTACCAACTCATCAAATGGTTTTGAAAACCAATTACTCTGTGGTAAGGTATTAAAAACATCAAATAAAATAGGAGCTGCAGCAACTATTCCAACCAACCCTGGTCTTCCTTCTCCATCAGCATTTCCAACCCAAACACCTACTACATAATCTTTTGTGGTTCCAACAGCCCAAGCATCTCTATAACCAAAACTTGTACCCGTTTTCCACGCAATTTTATTAGCGGAATCAAAGAAATCCCAATTATCCTCTCCCTCTGGTCTGTTTACTTCATTTAAAGCTTCAAAAGTTAAATAAATAGCGCCTGCATTAAAAATTGTTTTTTCTGTTGAAATTTCCCCTAAGTCTGGTTCAAAATCCGCTAAATAAGACGGTTCTAAAAATTCATTTTTATAATAATTTCCATTGGTTTCTTCAAAATGATTTATGGTTGAAGCCATTGCGCCATAGCTTTTACATAAATCCCATAAATTGCTTTCAGCCCCACCTAAAATTAAAGATAATCCGTAATGATTTGCGCCATATTTCACATCCTTCAACTTCATTTTTTGTAAATACTCATGAAATCTTTCCAATCCAAAACTTTGCAACATTCTAACCGCAGGAACATTTAACGATCTTCCCAGAGCAACGCTTGCAGGAACAGCTCCATCAAATTCCTTGTTGAAGTTTTGCGGATTGTAACTCCCTATTTGAGTAGGAATATCCGCAACCAGTGTATTTGGTAAAATATCGCCAGCATCTAGCATTGCCGAAAATAAAAATGGTTTTAAAATACTTCCTGTACTTCTAGCTTTTGTTACAATATCAACATCTTTTTGATGATTTTTTGTGGTAGGAGCATTTCCAACATACGCCAACACTTTGCGTGTTTTAACATCTAAAACCAACACCGCTATATTATGAATCTGATTTTGACTTAAATCTAAATAATTATTTTTAACAATCTGATTTACTGTTTGTTGAAAGTTATATTTTACAGATGTCCTCACCCGTTTTCCGTGATAATTTAACGAAGCGTTTTGCAATAAATGCGGTGCAATTTGTGGAATAGCTACTACTTTCTGCGGTAATTCTTCTTCAATCGCCAAATCATACGTTAATTTATCTATAATACCTTTTTCTTGTAATTTTTTTAATAAACGATTGCGTTTTTGTTTCAATCGTTCTTGGTTTTTACCCGGATAAATTAAACTTGGAGCGTTTGGGAGCACTGCTAAAGTAGCACTTTCTGCCCACGATAAATTATCGGGTACATTTCCAAAATAACGCCAAGAAGCAGCATCTAAACCCACAACATTACTCCCAAAAGGAGCATTTGAAGCATACATTGCTAAAATAGCTTCTTTGGAATAGCCAACTTCTAAACGTGTAGCTAAAATTAGTTCTATCAATTTTTCAAAATAGGTACGCTTTTGGTTTTTACGTGCTAACCGAATTACTTGTTGCGTTAATGTACTTCCGCCTCTTTTTACCCGCTTCGATTGAAAATTTTGATAAACAGCTTTAAATATTGATACTGGATTAAAGCCTGGATGTTTATAAAAGTAACCATCTTCAAACTGAATAATACATTGTTTAAATTTATATGGAACACTATCATTTTGTGGAAAACGCCATTGACCATCTTTGGCTATTTGAGCCCCCAATAAATTACCTTCAACACTTTCAATAACGGTGGAAGTTGGGTTTTTAAACAACTTTTTGGGCAACATAAAATAATAAGCCGTTAACAATATAACGGCCATTATTAATTTAATTTTATGTTTTTTAATTAAATTCATTAAAAAATTACGGTTTCAAAACCTCAATCCATTGACCTTTTGTTCGTGTAAAATAATCATTATCGTACATGGCTTCGGCTTGCAATCCGTATAAATAATAAGCTCCTAAATACGATGCATTTAACAACACTTTAAAAGTTTTTGTTTCGTTTCGTTTTAAATCGAAATAAAAATGAACGCGATCATCTTTAATATCTGTATAATTAGCACTGCCAGCGGTTGTGCTTCCAAAATCAGTAAATCTGGTATTTACAATTTCCCAACCCGATGGAAATATTTCTGTAAGGGCAATATTCTGAACTTGTTCTTGTTTCAAATTACTAATAGTGACTTGCGCTTCAAATTCTGTTCCCTGAGCTAATTTAGAAACATCAATATATTTTCCTTCTGTATTTTTATATACAACATTCACTCCCAAACCTCGTTTTTCAACAATTTCTTCACCTAAAGGTAAAATTCCGCTGGTTATAATATTTACAAAAACCAAATTAGCATCCTTATTCACTATTGAAACGGTGTTTTTACCCTCTTTAATTAGTAATCCACGTTGCGCAATTGCAAATTTAGAATCGATACTTTCTGCTTTATTCGCATTCACCGTGTATTGCAATTTTATGGACTTCCCCCCATTCATTTCAACCATTTTAGCCATTGAAAGCAAGCAATAAGCAGTTGTTTGTGTACTCATCCAACTATTTGATGATAAACGTTTTGCAATATATTTAGCCAATTCTTTTGAAGTTGAATTACCCGTTAACAACATGGTTTCCATGGCCATTGCTCTATTTCTATCTATAGAACCATAGGTGTAATAATCATTATTATTTCCTTCAAAATTTAAATTAGCTGTTCTTGAAATTTTTACCGCCGCTTCTTTTTGTCCGGCTAAAGCATACGCAGCTGCCAAACGCCATTTTGCATCGTTAGATAAACCACTATATTCTCGTAAACGGTTCATAGATGATAAATCGGGATAACCAGCCAATGCCAACGTATACAACCTGTATGCTTGGGATAAATCGGAATAATTACTTCCTGAACGCCAATCTCTGGCTGCTTGTTTTTGATATTTTAACCAATTTGATATAAATGTTAGCGGCAACACATACCCTTTTTTTGAAGCTTCTATCATAAAATGACCTGCATAACTTGTTCCCCAATCATTTGCGAAATTTTGTCCTAACCAATAACTTAATCCACCTGAAGGTGTTTGAAAATTTCCTAAACGCTCAATAGCCTCTTTTATGTTTTTTGATATTTCTTGTTTTTGTTGATAAGTTATATCAAGAATATCGCTTAAAAATAACTGTGGAAAAACACTTGACGTTGTTTGTTCTACACAACCGTGTGGATATTGAATTAAATACTGCATTCTACCAGAAAAATCCATTGGAGGTAAGGTAGAAAATTCAATAGTTGCATAATTACTTCCTTTTACTCCAAATGTTGCAAAATTAATAGTTTGAGTTGCGTTTGGTGACAATTCAACATTTGTTGATTTTGAGGAAACTGGATTTGGATTTACCACATCAATTTCAACTTTATATGTCGATCTTTCTCCGTTTCCTTCTGCAATAACTTCAATAGTTCCAATGCCTTTTACATTTGAAACATCTAATTCAAAGTTCACCATTTTTTCATCGGGATTTGCAAATGAAATGCTTTTTGATGAAGCGCCAACTACTTTAATTCCGTTAGATAATTTTAAACTAATTTGAACATTTTTAACCTTATTTTCCAACGCAAAAACCGTAACTGGTAAGGTTACTTTTTCGCCCGGACTTAATTTACGAGGAAGCGAAGCCAACACCATTAATGGTTTTCTAACAGGTGATGTAAATTCTGCATTTCCATAAGCGCCGGTTTTGTTATCAGCTGCAATTACCATAGTTCTAACAGAACCAATGTATTTTGGCAATTGAATGATATGACTGGCTGTTTTCCCTTTTTCCAAGGTAAACGGACCAATATAACGCACTACAGGTTTAAACCTATTAGCTTTGTTGTTTTTGGCTGGCGCAGCTTCACCATCGCCTCCAATACCAAAAACTTGCCCAATTTTTCCACCGTAAGCTCCAATTACATCATCAAAAATATCCCATGTTTTTACACCCAAAGCTTCACGCGTGTAAAAAGCATTCCAAATATCAGGTGTTTTATAGCGTGTTAAATCTAACAAACCTTCTTCAACAACTGCAATTGTATAAGTAATTTTTTTACCTGATTTTTCTTTTAATTTTAAGGTAAATTTTTCTTCAGGTTTTAACACTTTTGGCATGGTAATAATTGGCTCTAAACGTGTATTTGCATCTTCAACCAATAAAGGAATAACACCATACAAACGCAACGGAAAATCGTTAGCTGTTGATGCATGTGGTTGTAATAACGTAATATTTACAAACACATTCGGTGCCATTTCTTTGGTAATTGGAATTTCTACCTTTGTTTCTCCTTTTTGTGTTTTTTGCCATACCTTTTGTAAAACTTCCGTTCCGTTTTCAATACTAATTAAAGCGTTTCCGTTTGTACCTGATGGAAAAGTAATTACCGCGGTTTCACCAACATTATAGCTGTCTTTATCCGAAGAAAAAACCAACATATTAGAACCTTCAGGATCATTAGAAGGACGTTTCCACCAGTTTTTATAAAAATAAACAGTGGCTCCAGTTGCATGTCCTCCATTTTTATCAATTACACGAATTAAATATCTTCCACCATCGTTATCTGGAATATTTAATTTGAATGCTCCTTTTCCCGATGAATTTGTAGCAACTTTTAATTTTTTATATGGCTTATGAAAACTACTTCCATCGTACGTTGATAAATTATCTGGTGAAGCGCTCCACCACCAGCGCCATTCTACTTTATACACTTCAATATCTAAATTATTTTTAGCGATTGGCTTTCCGCTTTCGGTAATTGTAGCAACATTAAATGTAACATTTTCATCGGTATCATAAGAATTATACGCTTTTGGTTTTGGTAATTTTAACCCAACAAAAGATGTGTAAGGAGCATACTTTTTTGAAATAACATCAATAGAAAAATCGCCGCCGTTTTCGTATGCTTTTGATAAAAAAGCAACGTTTAACATTCCGGGAGCTTTGTTTTCTAAATTTATTTTTTTATTGATGGTTGCTGTACCATTTTCATTTAAACTTCCTTCAAAAATTTTCATTTCTTCCGAAGAAAATTCGCGTGTTGGATCGTTAAAAATATAATCTGGCAACTTATCAGAAAAAGCATTGTAATTATTGGTGAATTTAGCATTTACTTCTGCCTTTAAGTTTTTTGCAGGTGTTCCGTGTAGCCATTTTACCGCTAATTTTCCATTCATTGGATTGTTGCTTTTTAGCACCTCATCGGTAAAATCAATATTAATTTTTAGCCTATTAGGTTTAACAGTTTCAACCTTTAATTGTTTGTAAAATTTAGCACCTCCAACAGAAACTGTTCCGTTCCAATTTCCAGTTGGATCGGTGTCAGAAGTTGGTACCATAAATTTATAAAAACCATTTTCACTACTTGAAGTAACTTCACTAAAGGCTAGTTTTCCACGCGCATCGGTTACTTGTAATTTTATAGGATGATTTTTTGGAAGCGGATTTGCATTGTCATTTAAAACAAAGGTTAAATAAATTGAATCTCCAGGTCTCCAAACGCCGCGTTCTCCATATAAAAATCCTTTTAACCCTTTTTGCAGTTTTTTACCAGAAATATTAAAATTGCTTAATGAAAGTGCGTTTCCATCGTCTAATTTTAAGTAGGTTTTATTTTTTCCGTTTGAAACTATAGCGAAACTGGCAATTACGTCGGCGTCAACCCCGGTAAAGCCACTATTATCTGTCACTAGTTGCGCAATTTCTTGTTGCTGATAATTGTACAAAGTAACTTTTGCGCCTCCAATTGGATTGGTTGTTAAAATATCTGTTACTATAAAAAAGTATGAATTATTTTCTCCTTTTTTAGCAATAACACCAATGTTTGAAGCTAAAATGTTTGCTGAAACTACATTATCGCTATTCGAATAATACGCTTTTTTACAAGGATTTTCTCTGTCGCGCCAATTGTAATAATCATCGTTATAACTGTAAATTAAATTATCCCAATATTGTTCTTCTCTTTCCTCTTCATCTTCAGAGATTTCTGCGGTGTTTTGATCGTCAGCATAAAAATCTTCTTCATAATATTCGTCGCTATTATTTTCTTCTGAAGCAATCTCAATTCCATCACATTTATACAAAGAATACGCCTGTTTTATGCTTAATTCTACTCTATAAATTGCGCCAGGATCGGCCTTTATAAGTGTTGATAAATCAACAGAATACGCTTTCCATTTACCATTATCATCCAACTCACTTTTTTGAAGATTGATTGTTTTTTTAGCAATTCTTCTACCTACTCTTACAATATCGTAACTATCATTGCTTCCTAAATTATCTGTTTGCAGAAATTGCAAAATGTTATTTTCAAAAATTTTGATAATTCTTACATCAACAGCTTTTAAATTAACAGCTTCAAAATTAAATTTTAAATCGTTAGAGTTTGGTAAAATTACGCCGCTAGAAATTAATCTAACTTGTGGTTTTAACTGTTCAAAAGCAATAATTTCAGAAAAATTATTTTTTAGTTTATAGCCATCTGTACTTGAAATTCCTTGAAAAACATCTACCCGTACATTACCTGCAACTCTGTTGCTTGGAAATACTTTTAAAATATTTCCATCCATAGCAAAAGTCACATTTTTTACATTTTGAATTTCAACTAATCCATCAAAATTTTGCTGCTTTTTAATTGGGTCAGAGAAATTAATTTTCAAATACTGTTCAGGAGATTGAATAACCTCCACATTTATAATACTGAAATTGTTTTTGCCTGGAATTTTAAAGGAACTTTCTCCTTCATTATCTACATTCATTTTTTTACCTGTCCAAGAAATCATAACTTCAGAATCATCCACAAAGCGTTGAACGCTATCTATAATAAACTGAAATTGTGTACTTAAAGAATCGGATTCATTCCATTTAATTTTAAGCTTTTTATTTTTTTGTGAAGCAGAAAGTATTGTTTTTGCATTTTCTAAGGTTAAGACATCTGTGGTTCTAACAATCCCTTCAATATATTTCCATTCCCTATCGTACGACTGAAAATTTGAAGTGTTTACACTAAAATTTTGCTCAATAGTTTTAAATTTAAAAGTGAAAGTTTTAAATTCTGAAGGAATATTATTATAAATTTTATGAAGTAAAATTGTTACTGTATATTCTGTATTGGCATCCAAATTTTTTGAAGGTTGAAACAGTAAACTTCTTTTATTTAGCGCTATTAATTTCCCATCAATTTCCGGTGAAATGCTTATTATTTTTTGGGAAAGTTCCATGTTTGGCTCCCAAGAATCAACTTCTTTAACCAAATCAATTTTTATCGGTTCGGCAATAGAAACCAACCCAGAAGTTGTGTAGCTAATATACTCTCTAAATTTAAAAATGTTGTTTGGTTCTTGGTTTGAATCTTTTTTACACGAAAACACAATAGCACTTACTAAAAGTGTTAAAAATAGGAATTTCACTTTCATTTTGAAATGAATTTAAAGGTTTAGCAAATTTTGAATGAAGTTACAAAAAAATTAAACCAAAAAAAGATTTAAAACACTACTTTTTTATAGGTAACACATAAAAAAATACTGCCATAAAATGGCTAAAACTGCCTAACAATACAAAAATATGAAAAATAGCATGATTGTATTTAATACTTTTTATGCTGTATAAAACCGCACCAACTGTGTAAAAAATACCGCCAGCCAATAACCAAAGTAAACCATCAAGAGGTAAATTATGTACTAACGGTTTAATTGCAAAAATAATTAACCAACCCATTAAAACATAGGCTATTGTTGAAATTTTATCATATTTACCAATAAAAAATAACTTTAAAATTACTCCAGTTAAGGCCAAACCCCACGAAACACCAAAAATAGTCCAGCCAACCCAGCCATTTAAAACAACTAAAGTAAATGGTGTGTACGTTCCTGCAATTAAAATATAAATAGATGCATGGTCAAAAATATTTAATCTGTATCGTAATTTTGGACTTTGCACGTAATGATATAATGTTGATGCAGCGTACAATACAATTAAACTTGCGCCGTAAATACTAAAGCTAACAATATGCCATGAGTTTCCTTCTAAACTGGCATAAACAACCAATAAAACCAATGCAATAATACTTAAAACCAACCCTATTCCGTGCGATAAAACATTCAGTTTTTCTTCTTTTTTATCGTAATATTTAACGTTTTTTCTTTGCATAGTGTTATGAGAATAATTGAAAATTAATCTATATTTTTAAATCATTAACGAGTTCATTGTATATTAAATTATATGTTTGCTTCTTTAATGCGTCACTATTTTTTAGTGTCAACTCATTTGTACTTAAAAACCTATGAACTTTCACTCGTAATTTCCCTGGTTTTCCACTAAAAAAGGTATACGAAAATCGTTTTTTACAATCGTAAAAAGTCATTGGAACAATGGGTATTTTATGTTCAATTGCCAAGCGAAAAGCTCCATTTTTAAATTCACTTAAAACCACGCTTTCATCTTCAGGAACTAAACCTTCAGGAAAAATACAAACATCCAATCCATTGCTCAATCTTTTTCTAGCGGCTTCAAAAACTGCTAATCTGCTTTTAGAATTACCTCTATCAACAATAATACACGTTCGTTTGTAGAAAAAACCAAAAACAGGAATTCTAGTTAACTCTTTTTTCCCAACAAATACAAAAGGATTTCTGGCAACAGAAAGCATAACCATAATATCAATCATAGAAGTATGATTTGGGCAAAACATATAACTTTTAGTGTTGTCAACTATTTCTTCTTCAAATAAATCTACTTTAAAACCCATTACAAATAAAATAGTATTTGCCCAAGCCTGCGCAATTTTAAAAAAAGCTGGATACAATTTATCTGAAGACGTAACTATTAATAATACCGGAAAAATTGGAATTATAGTAAATAATACCCAGCCATAAAACCAGCAACGCCAAAAAATATAAAATATGTATTTTAAAATTTTCATAAGTATCAAAAATACATATTTAAATTCTATTCTAATTTTCTTTTTAAAATATGTATTTTTGCCACTTAAATTTTGAAAAAATGTCGAGAATTTTAACCGGTGTACAAAGTACAGGAACACCACATTTAGGAAACTTATTAGGGGCTATAATTCCTGCAATTAAAATGGCAAACGATCCAAAAAATGAGTCGTTTTTATTTATTGCGGATATGCATTCACTTACACAAATTAAAAATGGTGAAGAATTGCGTCAAAATACATATAGCACCGCCGCAACTTGGCTTGCTTTTGGGTTAGATGTTAATAAAACCGTTTTTTACAGACAAAGTGATATTCCACAAGTGACTGAACTTTCTTGGTATTTAAGCTGTTTTTTTCCATTTCAACGATTGACTTTAGCGCATAGTTTTAAAGATAAAGCTGATAGATTAGAAGATGTAAATGCCGGATTATTTAGCTATCCAATATTGATGGCTGCGGATATTTTATTGTATGATGCCGAAATTGTTCCTGTTGGAAAAGATCAGTTACAGCATTTGGAAATTACACGAGATGTAGCCAATAGATTTAATCATCAAATGGGAGACACTTTGGTTCCGCCAGATGCTAAAATTCAAGATGGAACTATGTGGGTTCCAGGAACAGACGGTGGAAAAATGAGTAAATCAAGTGGAAATATTATCAATATATTTTTACCCGACAAACAATTGCGTAAACAAATTATGAAAATTCAAACGGATTCAACTCCGTTAGAAGAACCTAAAGATACTGAAACGTGTAACTTATTTGCTTTATACAAATTAATTGCTTCTCCTGATCAAACAGCTGAAATGAAAGCAAATTATGAAGCTGGAAATTACGGATACGGAACTGCCAAACAAGCTTTTTATGAATTGCTAATTACAAAATTTGCCGAAGAAAGAACTCGCTATAATTATTATATGGAAAACTTACACGAAGTTGATAAAGCTTTAGCTATTGGAGCAGAAAAGGCAAAATTAGTGGCTGGTAATGTTTTAAAAAGAGTACGAGCAAAATTAGGATATTAAATAACTAAATATAAAATGTTTAGTGAATAAAAGCCGAAAGAATTATGTAATTCTTTCGGCTTTTATTGATTTTAATTATATGTTTTAATCCAAAAAAATTAATATTGCGTATACGTATGCACACTTGTATTTGCAACTGGCAAATAATTTACGCCAAACCAACATACCAACAACACAACAAATGCCAACGCTAAAATAGTTAAAGCTTGTTTGCTATTGTGTGCGTGAAAATATCTGTAATGAATGTATATTAAATAACCCATCCAAGTTAAAAATGCCCAAACTTCTTTTGGATCCCAAGTCCAATAATGACCCCAAGCTTCTTTGGCCCAAAGTGCGCCAAACAGCAAACCTAAAGTTAAAAAAGCAAACCCAATGTATACTAAGTTATCGGCTAATTTTAAAGTTTCTATGTTGAAATTGCCTTTATAACTATCATACCGACCTTTAATAGCAACTACACTTGAAGCAGCCAATACTGCGTACGAAAATAAATACACCAACACATGAGGAATAAACCACGGGCTTTGTAAAGCTGGCATTAAGGTTTTTGAGTAGGTTTCTGGATTTAAATAATTAATAGCCAAAAACATGCTTGCCATTATAAAACTGTAGGCTAAAAACCATTTATATTTCCAACGAATATAAGTTACAAAACCTATAAGCGGTAAAAAGGTAGCGTACCAAAGTCTGGTTTCGCCTAAAGTTCTCATTGGTGGTCTATCTAGTTCTAACCATAATTTTACCACAAACAGCATCATAACTACCCAACCAATTAAAAATGCTGAAGTAGCAAACTTAAAAAGTGAATTTTTTTTATAGGAAACAACTAAAAACACTAATCCGATAAGCCAAAAGGCTACAATTATTGAACTATATAAAGGAAAGTCTATCCACGTCATTATTCTTGATTTTTAGTTATTTTATTTCCCATCCAAAACATATAAATAGCGCCTGCAATCATCATAAAAATTCCAATATAGATAAGAGGTAGCCAAGGGTCTTTAACGAGCTCTATAACGCTTAAATCGCTCCATTTACCCATTTTATCATCGTAACTAAGTTGGTAAATTTTCCAACCATCGTACTTAAACGGTTTGTTAACTTCTAAAATGGTACTAATGCGTTCTCCTTGTTTAGTTAAAATATCAATATCTGAGCTGAATTTCTTTACTTCAGGAATGGTCATTACTACAGAATAGTCTTCACTAATTTTTAAAGATTCGTATGGGTATCGGAAACTTCCGCTACTAATCCAAGCAGTTTGAATGGAATCGTTTTCAATATTTTTTACTGAAATTTTTGCGGCAGGAGGCGAACCTATTTCGTTTACAGCTTCATAGCGCATTCCAAAGCGAATGGCATTTGGAAGAAAATCATCGATTTTAACTTCAAAATTATTGAAATAGTACGTTTCGCCTTTTTCAACCAAGTATAAATTTTTACCATCATTATGTGCAATACTTCCTGTTTTATTATCTACTAAAGCTAATTTTGGATTGTATTCATCAATTAAAAAGTCTTTTAAATAAAATGCAAAAGGTAATTCAACTTCATTTCTATTAGCGTCAGTTGCAATAAAACTTGGTTTATTTTCGTACACATTTACAGACAATCGTTGTAAATCTCCAGTTCCTAAGATTCCAGCAATAAGTGCTAAAAATAGACCTGTGTGATTTAAAATAAATCCGAAATTTGACCATTTGAATTGCAAGATTCTTTTAATTGAAATTAAGCCTAAACAAGTTAAAAATTGAAAAATTATTAATAAAAAAGCCCAATTACTAGTAATGTGATTTAAGCCTAAATTGTTTATGATATTATTTTCTGAAGGAATTTGAGGAATAATACCCATTATCATTACAAGAACCGTAACTAATGTAATGCTTGAAATTGAAGCTGGAACTTTGGTAAGCCAACGAATTAATTGTGTTGTAGAAAACCACCTGTACAGCACAAATAATAATATAACATACCCAATTAAAAAATATACATTAAATGGATAAGATATTGTAAATGAAGTATCTGAAGCAACAAAAACTTCTAAAAAAAAGCCTGTTACTATTAATCCAATTCCTATAAAGAAAGATTCAGCATATCCCCAAGGATTTTCCCAAAGATAACGTTGAATTTTAAAATTATTTTCACTCATTAAATTAGTAGTTAGTAGTTGAATCCTATATTTTTTATTAGTTTATTTAATTGCCCGAAAACATTTTATATTCATCCTCCTTAAACAGTTTCAGAATCACATACAATACTGAGTTAACAGTTTAATAGCTACGTCTGACATTTTTAAGGTGTATAAAACGATATTATTAAAAAGCGAATATACAATTTGATTTTTAATAGAAATAAAAAGTGAGTATTGAGATTTACTTTTCTCAATACTCACTTCTTAAATATAATATCTATAATCTCTATTAATATTTAGCTTCTCTTTCTTTTGCAGCTGCTTTCCATTTTGGTAACAACTCTTTTTTGAAAGTAGCTTTTTCAGCTTTTAATTTTTCCATATCTAAACCTATGAACTTTTGAGCCGCGGCTTTTGTTTCAATTGCTGGATAAGGAACTTCACCTTTAAAACCTAATTCCATTAACAATTTAGCTAATTTAATTCTAGTTTCTTGCGTAATATCAATCCCTTTTCCTAGTACTCTACCTAACTCAACTGGTGCATGAAAAGAACCACCATGTGATGCTGCAACGTAATCCCAACGCCATTGACCTAAACGAATTCCGTTTAAAATATCTTTCATTTGTGCTTCTGTTGCTCCTAATTCCCAAGCTTTTCCAGCTTCAACGTGGGCTCTAACCAATAATACTTCTAATTGATCTCTGTTTTCAATAATTTTATCTTGATTATCAAATACGTTTTTAATTAACTCATCCTTTTCCTCTCTATGGCACACTTGACAAGAATTAGCCACATTGTTTAAAGGAGATTGAATATGGTGATCGGTAAACTTTTGACCACCTTCTGTTTTGTAGGGCATATGACAATCTGCACAAGAAACTCCTCTTTTTCCGTGAATACCCATTTTATAAACTTCATATCCTGGATGTTGTGCTTTTAACATTGGTGCTTTACTAATTGAATGTACCCAATCTACGTGACCAACTTTGTCGTAATATTTTTCCATATCCTCCACTGTTTGACCTTCATCCCATGGAAAAACTAAGTATGGAATACCTTTACTATCTGGTAAATCTTTATTGAAGTAATATTCTACATGACATTGCGCACAAACCAAAGAACGCATTTCATTATGAGATGCTTTTGTTATATCTTTTCCTTGACGTTGGAAAGCTTCAATTAAAGCTGGTTGAGTAATGGTTAACTTCATAGATTTTTCATCATGACAGTTTGCACACCCAATTGGGTTTACAATTTGTTCTCCTTTACTAGCCCATTTTCCGCTGTAATATGCATTTACACCAATTTCGTTCATTAAACGTGGAACATCTGGAGATTTACAAGTCCAACAAGTTGACGGCATTGGCCCATCATCTGGTCCTGTTGGTCCGCCTGTACGCAATGTATTTGTAACATCATCAATAGCATACACGTGCCCACGACCTTGATTGTAATCTTTAGAAAAACCATATCCGGCCCAAAGTACCACTAAACGAGGGTCAACATCTAACATATCAATCATTGCGTTTCCATTGTATTTTGAACGGAACGTTGTATCAGCAGTTTGATAATATGATTGAAATTCACGTGGGAAATTTTCTCCCCAAACTTCATTTCTAGGTTCTAATTTATTAATTTTTGCAAGTGGAGTATATGCAAACTTCGCCTCCATTTTACGAGTTGTTATTGAAGACACTAAAAGTCCTAACAAAAACACTATTACTAACGATGCTAAAAACAGCACCCAGTTTTTCCACGGTTTTCTTGTATTACTCATCTTTTTTATCTTTTTTATTATCTGATTCTTTTAAATATTTAGCTAACCAATCTGGTACGGTTTCTTGATGTTCTTCTGGTATTTTTCCATAATATTTTACCGAAGATAAACTGTGTACACTTCCGTGCGGAACTTCTTGATGACATTCCCAACATTTACGTGTAGTTCTTAATTCTTTATGATCTTCAACCATAGCGCTTAAAGCGGCATCGGTTACTTGATTTTCATGACAACGAATACAATTAGCTTGTACAACTTCAACGCCAGCTTCTTTCATTCTAATCACTTCAGGTTCTGTTCGTGAAGTAAATACAGATGCATGGTATATACCATCTTTTGCTTTAAAAAGGTATTTTTTGAAAAAATTATCTTGTGGCACATGACAATCATTACAGCTAGCCCATTCTCTATGAGAACTATTTTGCCAAGTTGTATATTGAGGTGTCATTACATGGCAATTGGCACAAGTTTTTGGATCGTCTGATAAATACGAAACAGCCTTTGATTCAATTAGTGCATATAACGTAAGACCTGTCATAGCTCCAACTAAAATAATAACAGGTACAAGCCATTCTTTGGGTGGAATTAATATTTTTAAAAGTCTTTTCATATTGTTAAAAAATTTTCATAAAAAGAGATTCGGATAACTTTATCCACTATCTTTATTCATTATGCAAATTTTATGCATTTTTTAACTTTAAACTATGATAAAAATCATAATTTCTATAAAAAACTGAAAAATTTATGGTGCCGGATTTGGTTGTAATTCTTGAATTTGATCTATTTTTTCCAAAATTTCTTCTGAAAGTTCCACGTGAATACTACTTATATTCTCCTTTAATTGCTGCATTGTTGTTGCTCCAATAATATTTGAAGTTAAAAATTCTCGTTGATTCACAAATGCCAAAGAAAGCTGTGTTAAACTAATTCCTAATTCTTGAGCTAAAGCTTGATATTTTTGAGTTAAAAATTGCGCCTGATTATTACTATATCTGCTATATTGTGGGAATAATTTTATACGAGAATTTTCTGGTAGTTGACCATTTAAATATTTTCCTGAAAGTGTTCCAAATGCTAGTGGCGAATATGCTAATAATCCAACCTTTTCCCGCATTGCAACTTCGGCTAAATTAACTTCAAATAATCTGTTTAATAATGAATATGGATTTTGTATAGTTTTACAACGCGTTAAATTATTGTTATTACTTTCAGATAATTGACGCATTAATCCCCATGAAGTTTCATTAGAAACTCCGTAATGACGAATTTTACCTTCTTTCACTAACTCATCTAACGTTTCAATAACTTCTTTAAAATTATCTTCCCAAGCTTCATTTGGATTGTGTTTGTAATTTCTTTTTCCAAAAAAATTGGTATTTCTTTCTGGCCAATGTAATTGATAAACATCAACATAATCAGTTTGTAAGCGCTTTAAACTATTATTTAAAGCCTCTAAAATAATAGGTTTTGAAAACTCCATATGTTCCCTTATGTAACTAAAATAATCACTTGGACCTGCAATTTTAGTTGCTAAAACCAATTTTTCTCGTTGCTGTTTTTTTAACCAAGTACCAATAATTTTTTCCGTACTTCCTTGCGTTTCCTTTCTTCCTGGAACGGAATATGCCTCAGCCGTATCAATAAAATTTACACCTTGTTCAACTGCGTAATTCAATTGTTCATGGCCTTCTTGTTCTGAGTTTTGTTCCCCGAAGGTCATGGTTCCAAGACAAATTTTACTAACTTTTATAGTCGTATTTGGTATGTTGTTATAAATCATTTTTGTTTATTTATTGACGAATTTGAATGCGTAATTTTTTTGAAAATCAAAAGTAAGAATTTGAATTGGTTGAAAAGGAAATTTTTAAAACAAAAAACCATTTTCTAAATGCATAGAAAATGGTTTTTTTATATGATGAGATTCTGAAGCAAGTTCAGAATAACGTTTTTCTTATTTTAAGATTGCTTCAATTCCTGGTAAAACTTTACCTTCTAAACTTTCTAACATTGCTCCTCCACCAGTAGAAACATAACTTACTTTTTCTTCAAAACCAAATTGTTTAACTGCAGCAACAGAATCTCCACCGCCTACAAGTGAAAAAGTGCCATTTTTTGTTGCATTTGCTATTGAATTACCAAGTGCAATTGTTCCTCCAGCAAAAGATTCCATTTCAAAAACACCTAACGGACCATTCCAAAGTATAGTTTTGCATTGGTTTACTACTTCGTCAAACATTTCTCTAGATTTTGGACCAGCATCAACACCTTCCCATCCATCAGGTATATTGTCTATGTCACAAACTTGTGTATTTGCATCGTTGCTAAAATCATCAGCAGCAATAACATCCACAGGAATATGAATTGTAACTCCTTTTGCTTTAGCTTGTTTTAAAATATCTAAAGCCAACTCTTGTTTGTCATCTTCACAAATTGAGTTCCCTATTTTTCCGCCAAGTGCTTTCACAAAAGTAAAACTCATTCCTCCACCAATAATTAAATGGTCTACTTTATCTAAAATATTTTCAATAATTGTAATTTTTGAAGAAACTTTAGAGCCTCCTAAAACAGCTAATACAGGCTTTTCTCCTTCTTCTAATATTTTTTTTAGGCTAATAATTTCTTGGGCTAATAACGCTCCAAAACATTTTGCTTCTGGAAAGAATTTAGCTACAATTGTTGTGGATGCATGCGCTCTGTGAGCTGTACCAAAAGCATCATTTACATACACATCGCCAAGCTTTGCTAATTTTTGAGAAAATACTTCATCACCAGCTTCTTCTTCTTTATAAAATCGTAAGTTTTCTAGTAATAAAACTTCACCCATTTTTAAATTTCCAGTTGCATTTTCAGCAATTTCTCCAACACAGTCTGAAGCAAATTTTACTTCAATACCTATAATTTCAGAAACTTTATCTACAATATGTTTTAGAGAATATTTGTCTTCAGCACCTTTTGGGCGACCTAAATGCGACATTAAAATTACCGCTCCACCGTCTTCTAAAATCTTAATAATTGTAGGTTTAGCAGCCTCAATTCTGGTGGTATCTGTTACATTAAAATTTTCATCTAAAGGAACATTAAAATCTACGCGAATTAACGCCTTTTTCCCTTTAAAGTTTATGTCATTTATTGTTTTCATAATTGTATTTAATTAATATTACAAATATAAGTGAAAATATAGGAAAGCGTTTAGTTTTTTACGAAAGCGATTTCAGGTTAAATAATTCAAACTGAAACAATTTAAAAATTAAAAAATTGTTTTACTTTCGCTTTAATGAAGTTTTCTGAAATTTTAGGTCAAGAACATTTAAAAAACCATTTAATAAAATCTACTAATAATGGTAGAATTTCTCATGCCCAATTATTTGTGGGTAAAGAAGGTTCAGGCGTTTTGCCAATGGCAATTGCATATGCTCAATATATTTTAAGTCACTTAAGCTCCGACAAAGAAGCTGCTGAATTAAAATGCGCCAAATTAATGCATCCCGATTTGCATTTTGCGTTTCCCGTAGCAACAAACGATGTTGTAAAAACGCACCCTGTAAGTAATTTATTTTTAGAAGATTGGCGTACTTTTATTAAAACAAATCCTTATGGAAATTTATTTGAATGGTTACAATCTATTGGTATTGAAAATAAACAAGGTCAGATTGGTGTTGATGAAGCCGAAGAAATTGTAAAATCTTTAAAATTAAAAAGTTACGAAGGCGGATATAAAGTTATGATTATTTGGATGGCTGAAAAAATGAATACATCGGCCGCTAATAAATTATTAAAATTATTAGAAGAACCACCAGAAAAAACAGTTTTTTTATTGGTTGCTGAAGATGATGAACAAATTATAACTACCATTAAATCACGTTGCCAAATATTACATTTTCCATTATTACCTGAAGCTGAAATTGCAAAAGGTTTAATTGAGCGCGAGGATGCCGATCCGCCAATTGCAGCTCAAATTGCACAACAAGCTGATGGTAATTTTAACAAAGCGTTGCATTTATTTCATAATGACAATTCTGATGAGCAGTTTGAACAATGGTTTATTACTTGGATTAGAGCTGCTTTTAAGGCGAAAGGAAACGCCGCCGTTATTCAAGATTTAATTAACTGGAGCGAAACTATCGCAAAATCTGGAAGAGAAACTCAAAAACGTTTTTTAAATT
This sequence comes from Lutibacter sp., assembly GCF_016342705.1. GTDB lineage: Bacteria > Bacteroidota > Bacteroidia > Flavobacteriales > Flavobacteriaceae > Lutibacter. Next base: position 213,102 of record NZ_JAEINV010000004.1, read on the forward strand.
ATTGTTTACAATTTTTCAGACAAGCTTTGTTACTAAATTACAGTGCCGATGAGTTAGTTTTTTTAGAACCTAAAACAACTGGTTTTAAATTAGAAAACTTTGCTCCTTTTATACATAGTGGTAATATTTTAGATATTAATACAGAATTAAACGATGCTATTTACCACATTGAAAGAAACGGAAATGCTAAAATAATTTTATTAGATTTATCCATAAAATTAACGCGATTATTACATACAAAAGAAGCCTCATAAAACAACTATGTCCATTTTCAATCAACATGCTGCTGAACTTTTAATTCTATTATTTTTTATAATTACATACTTATTTTCAGTGACTGAAAAATTAGCAGATTGGAAAGGAACTGTTGTCTATTACACCAATCATTTTAAAGGAACTATCCTTGAGAAAATAATGACTCCTTTATTAATAAATATCGTAATTTTTGAAATGGTAACTTTCATTCTATTAGTGATTGGAATCTATTTTTTAACTTTTGAAGACTCACAAATTATTGCAAAAGTAGGTTTAGAACTTTCCGCACTAACACTCTTATTTTTTTTAACAGGACAACGTATTGCGAAAGATTATCCCGGAGCAATGAATATTACAGTGTACTTTATTTTAAATTGTATTGGTATTTTTTTATTAACTTAATATATTGATTATGAAACTTTTAGGAATAGGTTCAAGAATAAAACACGCCGAATATGGAATTGGCGTAATTACAAACGTAAGCTCTAAACATTATTGGGTAACATTTATTGAAAATGGATTAGAAACTATAGACTTAGATAGCGCTTTTGAAATTATTGAAAGTGTTGAAAATGAAGTAGATACAATTAGTTTTCACGATGTTGAATATACATTAAAAAAGATGCTTCAACAATGGTCAGATATTTCTGAAATTGTGCCAATTGCGGATAAATGGAAAGGTGGAAAATTAATTATAGAGCCAGAAGATACTAATTTACAAAGTAAAGAAATTCCTATTGACACATTTTTCCATAAAATTGTAATGGTCCGCGATAGAATAAGAGTCATGGAACAAAAAATAAATTCAAGTAAATTAGACGATCAAGAAAAGGTTGATTTACAGCAATATATTACCAGAATATATGGAAGTTTAACCACCTTTAATATTCTGTTTAAAATTAAAGAACAGCAGTTTACTGGTTCAAAAACGAACTAAAATAAAAAGCCCATTCAAAAATATTTTAAATGGGCTTTTTACGAATTTGCAAATTTGTTATTTAGAATACTCTTTATTAAGAACTTCCAAAACTTGTTTTGTAATATCTAATTTCTCATCCCCATACATTACAGTACCTTTTCCTGAAGTACCAAAAATCATATTATAACCATTAGATTTTGCATACGTACCAACTAAACTATCTACCACTTTAGTAATTGCTTCGTAACTTTCTTGAGTTTCTTTTTGCAATTCTTGAGAAGCTTGTTGTTGTTGTGCTTGTAAAAATTGTTGTTCTTGTTGCAAGGCTCCTTCAGCTTCTGCTCTTTTTTGAGGAGACATAGTTTGTGCAGCTTTGTAATAATTTTGAACTTTAGCTTGAAAAGGAGCTGTTAAACTGTCCAATTCTTTTGCTTTTGCTTCTTGCTTTTCTTTCATTTTAGATTCTAAAGATTTTGTACCTTCATAATCTTTCATTAAAACTTCTACATCAACATAGGCAACTTTGGTTTGGTTACAAGATGCTAAAACAACTGCAAAAGCTATTACTAGTAATTTTTTCATTTTTATTATATTTTTATTAGCTATTTAAAATTGCTGCGAATATATGAACAAAAACGAAATTTATAAGATTTATTTTTATTATTGATTTTATTTATTGAATATATATACATTATAATAATAAGTTATCAAAAACAGATTCAATACCTTAAATTAACCGCTTTTAAATAGTTTTCTATAGGCAAACCTTGGTTTAGTGTAAAAAAGGGTCTTAAATCGCTTTAAAATGATTTTTTATCGCTTTTTATCACATAAATCAGGGAAGAATAGTTCATTTTATTCATTGCTTTTAAATTTGATTGCATTCCAACAAAAAAAGCAGTTAAAAAATTACTTTTCCCAGTTTTATATTTTTCACTTAACAAGGACACATAAAAAGCATCAAACTTCATTGGAAGAATTTTTGATACACGCATTTTGTGTTTAGAAAAAAGTAGTTGAATAGATTTTTTTGAAAAATGCCATAAATGACGAGGCACATCATACGCCGCCCAAAACTGTTTATAATGTATAGCATCAAAACTTTTGTAATTTGGAACCGCTACTACTAAAACGCCATTCGGTTTTAATAATTTTTGAAGTTGTGAAATATATTCTTCTAAATCTGGAACATGCTCTAATACATGCCAAAGCGTAATAACATCAAACCGTTCCAATTTAATTTCAAAAATATTTTGATGAATTTTAGAAGAACTACTTATTTTTTGACGCGCTAAATTCTTCGCGCTTTGATTTGGTTCTACTCCTACTACATTCCATCCATTCGAATTACAAGTCGCTAAAAAATCTCCAGTGCCGCAACCAACATCTAACAAATTTTTGGTTTCCGTATTAAAAGAATTTATCAACTTTAATTTTTTATTTAATGTGTATTTTTTTACAATTTGATACACTTTATCAATAATCGATTTTTTTGAATCGGTATGAGAAATGTATTCGGAACTTTCATAATAAGAATCCAATTCTTCCATTGGAGGTTTTGGAATGGTCTCTAACATATCAAAAGTTGCGTTGTACTGTAATTCAAATTTTTTATGTGAAACAGTATAATCTAAACAAATTAAATAGGGTTTTTTATCAGTTTTCAAATTGAAGAATTAAGGTTGAATATAAAAATTATGTTGTTGTTTTAAATTTTGAAGATAACTAATCAGTCTATTTTTCAAAGAAGAATCTACGCTTAAATAATCGTAATACGAATCATCAGAAACTGTAATTTCAATAAAATGATAGATAGATCCATCTTGCATTGGCTCATCCAATTCTTTATTATAACCTGGATCAAATGAATCTCTCCTATCTTTATAAAATAAATTAAAAAGTGAAAGATACTTACTTTTATCTTCCGTAAATTTTAACTCCAAATTAAAATTAGTATCAATATCTGAAAATAATTTATGAGTTATATACACCTTATTTTTATGTATAAAAACATCATATTTAGTTTCTAAAAATGAGATTGATTTTTTAAAAGAATTGTTATTACTAAAAATATATTTAGTTAATTGTTTCTCCTTTTTTATAGAAGTTGGCTTCCCATTTTCTATTTTATAATTATCAATTGCAGTCACCGTTTTTAAAGGAATACAGCTTTGAAAACAATTTAAAACAACCGATAAAACCGAAATCAATAACCACTTTTTCATTTTAAAATTACACGTTAAAACCTTTTATGTTAATTCTTTTTTAAGTGTTCCACGTGGAACATCAAAAAATTATCTACCCATATACACTAACAATACAGAAACATCACTCGGAGAAACTCCGCTTATTCTACTTGCTTGTGAAATAGTTTTTGGCTGAATTCTAGTTAACTTTTGGCATGCTTCAATTGATAAAGATTTCACCTTTTTAAAATCAAAATTATCAGGAATAATCACATTTTCTAAACGGTTTAATTTATCAGCCTGATTCTTTTCCTTATCTATATAACCAGAGTATTTCACATGAATTTCAGTCTGTTCAATAATCTCCAAATCCATATCATTCTCTTCAATAAACAACTGAACACTTTCTAACTTTTGAAGATCCGTAAAGTTTAATTGTGGCCGTGCAGCAATCTTAAAAAGCTTCATAGATTGATCAATTAAAGCAGTTTCATTTTCTGCTAAAATTGGATTTATCTCTTCTGGCCTTACACTTGTATCTTGCAAAAACTTTACAAACAAATCAGTTTTTTCCTGCTTAATTAACACTCTATCCATTCGCGCTTTTGAAGCTAAACCTAATTCAAAACCAAGTGGCGTTAAACGCAAATCAGCATTATCTTGACGTAACAAAGTTCTATATTCAGCTCTAGATGTAAACATTCTATAAGGCTCTTCTGTTCCTTTAGTTATTAAATCATCAATTAAAACTCCTATATAAGCATCATTTCTTTTTAAGATAAAAGGATCACGATTTTGAATTTTTAAAGCCGCATTTATTCCAGCCATTAAACCTTGAGCTGCCGCTTCTTCATAACCTGTAGTTCCGTTAATTTGACCAGCAAAATACAACCCTTTAATCAATTTTGTTTCTAGTGAATGTGTTAATTGTGTAGGTGGAAAAAAATCGTACTCAATAGCATAACCATATCTAAAGAATTTTACATTTTCAAAACCAGCCACTTTTCGCAAAGCTTTATCTTGTACATCTTCCGGTAACGAAGTTGAAAAACCATTCACATAAACCTCTACAGTATTCCAACCTTCTGGCTCTACAAATATTTGATGCCTATCTTTCGTTGCAAAACGATCGATTTTATCTTCTATTGACGGACAATATCTTGGCCCAATACTTTGTATTCTACCATTAAACATTGGAGATCTATCAAAACCTGTTCTTAACAAATCATGCACTTCTTGAGAAGTATAACTCATATAACAAGACCGTTGTTTAGCGAGCGGTTTTGTTGAAATTGAATACGAAAATTTTTCAGGGTTATCATCACCTGGTTGTTCAATCATTTTAGAATAATCTAAACTTCTACCGTCAACTCTAGGCGGTGTTCCAGTCTTCATCCTTCCAGCTTCAAAACCAACTTTCACTAAATCTTCTGTAATACCAGTTGATGCTCTTTCACCAGCCCTACCTCCACCAAAAGTTTTATCACCTATATGAATTAAACCATTTAAGAAAGTACCAGCTGTGATTATAACAGCTTTCGCTTTTATCTCAATCCCGAGTGTAGTTTTGACTCCAACAATATTACCGCCATCAAACACTAAACCATTTACCATATCTTGAAAGAAATCCAGATTTTCAGTTTGCTCTAACATATTTCTCCAAGTTTCAGCAAAACGCATACGATCACTCTGAGCTCTTGGACTCCACATTGCAGGACCTTTAGATTTATTCAACATTTTAAACTGAATAGCAGTTTCATCCGTTACAATTCCACTATAACCACCAAGCGCATCAATCTCACGAACAATTTGTCCTTTTGCTATTCCACCCATTGCAGGATTACAACTCATTTGAGCAATATTCTGCAAACTCATTGTAATCAATAAAGTTTTGACTCCCATATTTGCACTTGCAGCTGCAGCTTCACTTCCAGCATGGCCACCACCAACTACAATTACATCATATTCTGTATTAAACATATTTTGAAAAATAATGTTCCACGTGGAACGTTAGTATTTTTTTAACTTCAAAATGAAAAATATGTTCCACGTGGAACACTAAAATTTATCAAATTCAGCCAAACATTTATTTTCTTCCCCTCTCATAACTTCTTTATCACGCGGTAATTTATCTTTAAAACCTAAATAATGCAAAATACCGTGAATTATCACCCTATTTAACTCATTATCAATAGTTTCATTGAATTTTAATGCGTTTTCACGCACCCTTTCAATAGAAATAAAAATATCACCACTAATTAGCTTCCCTAAAGTATAATCAAAACTAATTATATCGGTTAAGGTGTCGTGCTCCAGAAATTCTACATTCAATTTTAGCAAATATTCATCATCACAAAAAATGTAATTTATTTCACCTTCTTCAAAACCATAGTTTTCAATTGTACTAGAAATCCATTTTTCAACACTGCTTTCATTACTTAATTCGAAATCAGTTTCATAATTAAATTCAATCATTTTATTGATCTTCTGTTTTAAAATATTCTTGAACTTTCTTTTTATAAATCGAGCGCAAAGGTAATGATTGTCTGTTTAATATTTCGTTATAATTAAAATACAGATTTTGGAGCTTTAATTTATCAATTGCTCGGTTTTCAAAGTTCTGAATATTTGTTTCAGATTTACGGTCTTGATCTTCACCTTGCTCTTTTTTTGCTTTTTCTAATTTTAACAATTCATAACTTAACTGTTGCATTTTTTTCAAAACATCTTCACTAAAACCCTTTTCTAATAATGTCTTTTCCAATTCTTCCATTTCCTTCACAAAATCATTTGGAGAATTACCACTCTTATTGTTTTCCAAAATATCTTTTAAAGCTTCTTTTAGTAAAGATTGCTGTTTATAAATTTCATACAATTCATTATTAGATTGTTCATCTCCATCACCTGTCTTTTCACCTTTTTCTTTGCCATCTTCCGAACCGCTTCCCTTTTCTTTTCCCTTCTTTAAACCCTCTTTAATTTTATCTTTCAATTCTCCTTGCTTCTGAATAATATCGGGTAAGCTAAATTCTTGTGATTCTCCTTTTCCTTTACCAAAACTTGGTGATGCATTCATTAAACTTTCTAATAAATTACTTAAAGAATTGGATAAATTATTAGCTGCAGTAATTACAAATTGTTGATTAGAAACACCCTGTTCCATTAAATTTTCAGAAAAATTCTGTAATGATTCATCCATATTAAAATGGGCATCAGAAACTTCCTTCTGAATTGCAGAACCCATACTAAAAACACGTAAAGACAGCACATATAAACTATCATCAATATGTTCAAAATATACTTTTAACTTTTGCTGTTCTTTTAGGTTTTTTGGAAATTCAGGATGATTACTATTTATTCCAGAAAATTTATTTAATAACGCCTCTTGCTGAAAAGAAAACTCAATTAAATTTTCAACAATTTTACGTAAATCATCAATATCCTCATCAATAGATTCTCCCTCTGAGGCTTCCATAGATTTCTCCATAGTTTTACTCATTTCTTTCATTTTTTTAGATGCACCTTTCTGATTTTTCTTTGCACTTTCAGCATCTTTGTTCTCTAAATCCTTTGAAGCATTCTCTAAATTTTTATCAATCTCCTTCTTTTGTTCACTGTTATCTGGAAATTTCATGGGGCGTTTCAAATCCATGTTTTGTTTATCCATTTCATTAAAATCTTTTTTTATCGCGTCAAATTCCTCTTTAATTTTTTGTTGTTTTTCAGAAGTATTTTCTTGAAATTTTTCTTTAGCTAATTGCTCTTGTTCTTCACCTAATTTAGATAATTTATCTTTAATCTGGTTTGCTTTTTGTTCTACATAAAACCGTTTTGCTAATTCCAAAATACGTTCTAAACTTTGTTCCTTCTGTTTATTCTTTTTAGTCAATTCTTTTAATTTATCGACCAAATTTTCTTTTTGTAATTTTTCGGTAAGAACTTTCAACTCGTCCAACATTTTTTCTTGTTTCGCCAAATCTTTCGCCTCTTCAATACGTTTTTTTAATTCTTCTTTTTTGTCATCTAAACTTTCAATTTCTGGCTGCTCGTTCAAATTCTTTTCAAGTTGTTTTCTTTGCTCTTGAAATATTTTTTCATATTGATTTTGACGTTTAATAAATTCTTGCAATTTTTTGGTGTCGTTCCAATTTATATCCGCCTTTTTTTGTAATTCATTTTGAAACTTTTCTAAATCGTCGTTCTCCTTTTTTGATTTATCTAAATCTTTAGAAATAGTATTAATTGTTTCTTTTTGTTCTTTTAACAATTCCTCTTTTATTTCATTTGAAGTTTTATTATAAAAATTGAAGATTTTACTCTTAGATTTTTTACTTCCATTTACAGCATCGTTATCAAACACTTCAAAATACATTTCATATTCTACACCCTCATCAATAGAAATTCCTTCTGGAAAAACGTAATAAAAGTCAGTTAAAGAAGATTTTTCAATAGAAATTAAATGCGTTTTAACCACATTTGAACTATTTTTATCATAATACACCAACTGTAATTTACTTACTCCGTAATCATCACTTAATTGCCCAATAAACTGAACTGGACCACGGCTAATAGAATCAATATCAGACTTTACCATAATTTTCGGGTTCTCATCTGAAACGACATCAATGGTGAAATTTAAAAACTCGTGATTTTTAAGTTGTTTATTAGAAGTTGCAATGGTATATTGAAAGGACTTCAAAACTTCATGCTCTAATAAAAAATAATCTTTAGATTTGTTGATGAAATTTACAGGTTTTTCATTAAACCTATTTAACGAAATATTTTCTGTTTGATGCGTTTCTATTTGCCACGAAATTTTAGTTCCTTGTGGAACAACTGCATTTCCCGTATTTTGAATCAATTCACTTTTTTTTCCTGTATAAGCTGGATATTTCATCACCATTATTAAATTAGAAATAACCGGTGTAGCAATCACATTAATTTTGTATTCTTTCGAAACCACTCCATTGGCTTCCATAGTAAAATTAATGGTAGATTTTACGTTGGAAAAAGTATATTGAAATACACCCAAACCATTATGTTCCAAATAATAGTTTTCATCTGAAAAATTAATTTTAGCGTCTTCCGGAACACTATTTCCAACAGTTTCAACATTTAACACAAATAGATGTCCTTCAATAACATTCATTGTTTTATTTAATACTATAAAGGTAAACGGTTCAGGTGGTTCAAACTGTGTATTGTGCTTTACAACACGCGTAAAACTATCGCTAAAAACATTGATATTTCCAGTGATATACACCAACACCCATACAACAATTGGAATACTAGCATATTTAATATATTTTTTATTTTTTTTGAAATCTACAGCCCGTACAAATGGAATGGGTTTTAACTCCAATGATTTTTGTTCAATACTTGCTTCAATTAATTCTGAATTTTCTTGAATTTGCTTTAACTGCAACATATTCAACAACTTATCACTAACTTCAGGAAAATATTTACCAATAATATTGGAAGCTTCAAACTCTGTAATTCCTTTTTTTAATCCGAATAATTTAAAAATTGGAAAAAGTATGTAAACAACTAAAAGTCCGAGTTCAACACCAATAAAAAGATAAAATAAAAAGGTTCTGGCTACAGGTTTCAGCCATAAAAAATATTCAATAAAAAGCGTAAAAATTAAGTATAACAAACCAATTGTAAAAAACAAAAACAATCCTTTTATAAGTTCATTTACATAAAACTTTCTTATAAAATGTTGTAGTTTTGCTTGTATGTTTTTAAAATTGCTCAAATTGTTATTTTTACCTATTTAACGCTAAAAATAACCAAAATTAGATTACAGTATAACTATTTTTTCTTTTATAGCGTACAACACCAAACCAATTCTGGTTTTTGCGTTCAATTTTTCAAAAAGTGCCTCTCTGTAATTTTCAACAGTTTTAGGGCTTAAACACATAACATCAGCAATTTCCTTATAAGTTCTTTCGGAACATGTTAGTTTTAAAAATTCTAGCTCCCGTTCTTTAAGTGTTACTGAAGATTTACTATTTAAAATTCCTACTGAATTTAACAAGGTATTTGTCACGTTTTCAGTATAATAAAATCCGTTTGCATGGACTTCTAACAATGCATGATGTAAAATTTTTGGATGAATATCTTTTAATAAATATCCTTTTGCTCCGGCGCGTAACATTTGTAAAATTGTAACCTCATCACATTCCATAGATAAAGCTAAAACTTTAATTGTAGGATGATTATCTTTTAACCATTGTGTAGCTTCAATACCATTCATTTGTGGCATTTTAATATCCATTAATACAATGTGAGGATGTTTATTTTCTTCTGAAAAATAATTAACTAACTCCTTTCCGTGGTTTAAAACCTTAATTACATTAAACTCATCATAGTTAGAGATTAAACCATGTAACGCTTGTGAAAAAAGCATATGATCATCTACAATAATAATATCAATTTTATTCATTTTCAATTTTTATTTCAAACAACTAATGTACAATTTAGTTCCTTTATTTATAGTTGATTCTAGGTTTATTTCGGCGCCAATTAGCTTTCCTCTACTCTTCATATTTAATAAACCAATTCCCGAATGATTTTCAACATCATTAACATCAAAACCAATTCCATTATCTTCAGCAGTAATTTCCAATATGTCTAGTTTAAAAGTTACTGTAATATATAAGTTTTTAGCTTGTGAATATTTTAATGAATTATTACAAAATTCTTGTAAAATTCGGAACAAAATAATTTCTTTTTCATTGGATAAATTATACTGATCATTCACAATATTTAATGATGCGTCAATAACTTTTAAACGATTAAATCGTTCAATTTCAAGTGTTAAAGAATCTATTAATCCATTATTTTTAATGGTTTCTGGATTTAAAGACTTAGCCAAACCTCTAAGCTCTTGTAAACTTTTACCAATAATATCTCCAGTTTCTTGAATACTAAATTGTTGATTTTCAGGTAGTGTATATTGAATAATATTTAATTGCATTTTTGCAACCGATAATAATTGTCCTACATTATCGTGTATTTCCCAACTTATGTTTTGCAACGCTTGCTCTTGAATTTCCATTTTAGATTTGGTAATTTCTTCTTCAAACCGCTGCCTAGTTTCTCTTTCAGATAGTATAAAGGCAATCTTTTTTTTCTGAAAATATAGAAAGAAAATTACCACTGTAAAACACAATATTAAAACTATTATAGTAGTTATAACAATAAGAATATCAATCTCTTGTAAATTATTCATTAAATTCTTTTTTTGACTTTAGAAAACCCATAATAAAAATACAGTTCATAATAATATTTAAAGTTAAAACTATTAAACCATACATGTAATAAAAACCCAATTTTTTAGCCAGAGCAAAAACAGGTAAATAACCAATAAAAAAGAACATATTTCCAATGGCTACCCAAAAAGGTAAAACAAACTGAAGTTTTAAAATTTTAGTACTATTAAGCACATCGGCCAAATAAACTAATATAATTGCAATTAAGCAAAACGCCCCCATTAGTGAAACCGACATATTAAACACCAATATAGTTTGATGAATAAATAGATAATGATATACGCTGAAAACAATAAAAATAGCAGCAATTGAAGCCACTAATTTTTTCTTAAACCGATTAATGATGTATTTATAAAAAAACAAAAAATACAGTAGTAAACTTGCTATTTTATACAAATTATAACCAATTCTGGAGTTGTGCTCAAAAACATATTGAGATAAAGTTCCTTGTAATTCTACCAAAAAACCTAATAAAACTATGACAAAAAAGTAGATAGAATTATTATTTAAAACCTTTTTTAAATTGATAATTCCAATTAAAAAAGTAATCGCGTAAATTATTGTTATAATATAAGTCGGTACCATTTTTTATCGTTAATTTTCAATTAAACTAATTTGAACCATAAAACAATTTCTAAATTATTTTTTTGATATTCTGAAAATTATATTCCTTTTTACTTACTATAAAGCCTATAATAAATATTAAGTTCATTAATATATTTAATGCAAATGATATATATCTATAAGCTCCTTTATATTCAATAAATTCCGCAACTACAAAAACAGGAACAAAGCCAATATTAAATAACAATACACCTAAACTTATCCAAAAAAACATAGAGTTTTTAAAATATAAAATAGTATCATTTTCTAATAAATTGGTTAAATACATTAAAACAGCAATTACAATTATAATACTTCCAATTATAATATTAACATTCATACTGTTTTCAACAAAACTTGTAAAAAATAACAGATCAATAATACTTACAACGGTATAACTCAAAATTAAGAATTTTAACAACTGCTTTTTTAACCCATTACCTAGTATTCCAAGAAAGAAAAAGAAAAAGAAATAGTTATTTATAAAATTCCAAGTGTTATAAATGAAAAAACTATTTTTTTTTAAAATAACGCCAAAAATATATCCTAAAATTTCAGTAATTAAAGAATAGGTGATAAAGACTAAAAATAGTTTTAAATACAAACTATCTTTAATTTTATTGTAATTACTTATTCCAAAACAAATTACAGTTATATAAAGTATTGGAAAAACAAGAAAAAAATACTCCAAACTATTGTGGGTATGTTGCAGACGGTGGAAAACCAAGAATTCCTCGATTCAATCCATCAATATCAGTAATATCAGAATTATCGCCGCCACCATCTTCTTCAGATTTAATTTTAGCTTGCGTTGGCACAAAAAATACGGTTGATAAATCTTTTTTAGAAACATCATTTTCAGAACTAGAATAGGCTCCAAAATAAACTCGTAAACCATTTACATCAATATTTTTAAGTTTACCTTGCTCTTCTACATAAGCAATATATTCTTTCAATTCAGCTAAAGAAAACCAGCTAGAAATAGCATCTTTTTTACCTATAGCACCATCAATTGCTTTCGTTCTAGTTTTTACAAAATTTTGATTTAATTCTTGCGCTTCTTTAAAGTTAATTTTACTCATATTTTAATTATTTTAATTAGGTGCATAAAGTTAAACTTTTTCAATTTAGTTTTTACATAAATAATTTTAGGGGGTTTTTCCCCTAATAAAACAAGGTTTTCCCCTAACAAATTTATAACTATAAGAAGTACTTTTGATATATCGAAATTCTTTAATTATGCTGTTTAATAAGATCCGCAACTCAAAAAGCCTTAAATTTATTGCTCTTTGTTTTTTCATTATTATTATAGTAAGTTTAAACTTTTACTTATTAAATAATGTTTTAAAAGAATCGACTCCAATAATAAAAATTGAGAAAAGAATAGCTATATAATTGATTAACTGGAAACGTCCCCTTCCACTTATTTTAACAAATTCTTTAATTAATTTTGAAGGGTACTTAAAATCTATTTATTGGGCAGATTTTAAAAGGTTGCTATTCAGCAACCTTTTTTTTGCAATATAATATGCCTATTTCTACTGATAAATTATCTTTGCACTCTAAAACTTGATAAAAATGACGAATGTAAGAGTGCGTTTTGCTCCTAGTCCAACAGGACCATTACATATTGGTGGTGTTAGAACTGCCTTATTTAATTACTTATTTGCAAAAAAACATAAGGGAACTTTTATTTTAAGAATAGAAGATACCGACCAAACCAGATACGTTGCCAATGCGGAACAATATATAATTGATGCATTAAATTGGTGTAACATTCCTTTTGATGAAGGTCCAAATAAAAACGAAAAATTTGGTCCATATCGTCAATCAGAACGTAAAGAAATTTATAAGAAATACGCTGAAGAATTAATAGCTAAAGGCAAAGCTTACTATGCTTTTGATACTGCAGAAGAATTAGATTTTCACAGAGAAGATCACGAAAAAAAAGGAAAAACCTTTATTTACAACTGGCACAACAGAGCAAAATTAACCAACTCTATCTCTTTAAGTAAAGAAGAAGTTGAACAAAAAATTGCTGCGGGTGAAAAATATGTAGTTCGCTTTAAAATGTACGAACCAGAAGTTGAAGGAGAAAAAGAAACCATTACTTCAACAGATTTAATTAGAGGTGAAGTAACTTTTAAAAGAGAAATTTTAGATGATAAAATTTTGTTTAAAAGTGATGGAATGCCAACCTACCATTTAGCTAATATAGTTGACGATCATTTAATGGAAATTACACACGTTATTCGTGGTGAAGAATGGTTGCCATCTGTGCCTTTACACATTGCTTTGTATGAAGCTTTTGGTTGGAAAGCTCCAGAATTTGCACATTTACCATTGATTTTAAAACCTGTAGGAAAAGGAAAACTAAGTAAACGCGATGGTGATAAATTAGGTTTTCCAGTGTTTCCGTTAGAATATGTAAATGATGAAACTGGCGATATTTCAAGAGGTTATAGAGAAGATGGCTATTTTGCTGATGCCTTTATAAATATGTTGGCTTTATTAGGTTGGAATCCTGGAACTGAACAAGAAATTTTTACGCTTGAAGAACTTTCACAAGTCTTTGATTTATCACGAGTTAGTAAAAGTGGCGCTAAATTTAGTCCAGATAAAACAAACTGGTTCAATCAGCAATATATGATGCTAAAATCTGATGAAGAATTAGCAGAATTATTTACTGAAGTTTTAAAAGAAAAAGGAATTTCAAAAGATAAAAATTACATTACTAAGGTAGTTTCAGCTATTAAAGAACGTGCAACTTTTGTAAATGATTTTTGGGATTTGAGCGATTACTTTTTTCAAGCTCCAACTGTTTATGATGAAAAAGCAGCTTCAAAAAACTGGAAAGAAGATACTGCTTCACTAATGTTAACGCTTATTTCATCGTTAGAATCTATTGAAGATTATTCTTCATTAAACATTGAAAACATTGTTAAAGAATGGATTACTTCACAAGAAATTGGTTTTGGAAAAGTAATGCAACCTTTTAGATTGAGTTTGGTGGGCGCTATGAAAGGTCCTCACCTATTCGACATTGCTGAAATGATTGGAAAAGAAGAAACCATTAACAGAATTAGAAAAGCAATTGCTACTTTTTAAAAGAAAAATAAAGCCTAAAAAGTGCTAAAATACGTCATTCTGAATCAAGTTCAGGTTGATGAAAAATATACTTTTTAAAATAAAAAAAGGAGCTATTTGCTCCTTTTTTTATATTTCCATTTTTACGTTATACTCTTTTAAGGCATCCATATATTTTTCAGGCTCAAAAGTGCTTTTACTAAACTCCATTTTACGTTCATTTCTCATTTTTATATGTTTAATGGAACGTAAAAATCTACGCATATCATTTAAGTTTGAAATAATTAAACCAGGAACCTGAATGCCTTTTCCTGTTTCATCTCTAGCAACCATTGAGAAATATGATGAATTACAGTGTTTAATAACTCCTGTACGAATATTTTGAGATTCTACACGTATTCCTACCACCATAGATGAATGTCCCACGTAATTGACCTTAGCGCGCATTGTTACCAACTCTCCTACTTCAATAGCATTTAAAAAATCTACACGATTTACAGAAGCAGTAACACAATATTGCCCAGAAAACTTTGATGCCGAAGCAAAAGCAGCTTTATCCATTAATGATAATATAAAACCACCATGAATTTTTCCACTAAAATTGGAGTGAGAAGGCAACATTAACTCCGTTAAAATTATTTCAGAATCCTCTGTTTTCTTAAATATAGAATTCATATACTATTTTAATTTTTTCTTATTTTTTTATTATGAAATAATATTTTGACTAAATTATTTTCAGCAAAACTAAATTTTTATTAAGCTTTACACAAACCAATTAACACTATTTACAAATAAGTTAAAATAGTGAATTTTTAAGAAATGTATTAACTTCTAATCTATCACTTTATTAATTTCTTTCAAGATACGTTCTGGTGTAACTGGCATTTGGTGTACTCTTGCTCCACAAGCATCAAATACAGCGTTTGCAATGGCTCCACCAACACAAATTATAGCGGGTTCACCACCTCCTTGTGGTTTGGAATCCATTTTATCTATAAATGCACAAGTAATTGTTGGTGTTACTGAAAATTTAGTTATAGTATAATTATTAAAATTTTTAGCTTTTAATTTTCCGCCAGTAAACTCAATATCTTCATATAAAGCGTAGCCTAATCCCATGGTAACACCACCTTCAGTTTGTACAGTTGCGCCATGTGGATTTACAACTTGTCCCATATCCTGAGCACAAACTATATGAATAGGTGTTACTATTCCTGTAGATTTATCTACATGAACTTGAGCAATAATAGCAACACAAGTTCCTGCATCTTCACCTAAAGCAATTCCATAACCATGACCTTCTTTTTTAGCTCTTTTCCAATTAAATGTTTCTGCTGCTAAATTTAAAGTGGCAATCATATCCTTATTTTTAAGGTTGTTCAATCTAAATTCTAATGGATCAATACCTAATTTAAAAGCAGTTACGTCCAAATGTGATTCACGTGCAAATGTTGTTGAATTATTTCCTGGAGCTCTCCAAGCACCCGTTTTAAAAGGATGCACACTTATACTATTTGATTTATTTGTATGGCTATTTCCACTTACATTTTTTTCGTTAAACACGCTGGTTTTGTTATTTGGAACCTCATAAAAAAGTTTAGTTCCTCTGGTTCCAGCACAATAAATATCAAATTCCCACAGTTGAAGTTTTCCGTTTTCATCAACTCCAGCTTTAGCTTTCATTAAAGCTGCTGGCCTAAAATTATCATACATAAACTCCTCTCTTCTACTCCAAACCAATTGCACAGGTTTATGACAAGATTTTGCAATAATTGCAGCTTCTATTGCTTGCTGATTGTAAATTTTACCACCAAATCCACCACCTAAAAATATTTGTTTAATATGCACTTTTTCTAAAGCCATATTCAATTCTTTTGATAATTGCTCACGCAAACCAAATGGTGTTTGTGTAGATGCCCACATAATTAATTTATCACCTTCAAAATAACACGTAGCCGAATGTGTTTCCATTGGTGCATGTGCTTTATAACCATCATAATACTCAGCTTCTACAATAGTTTTTGAGGCTTTTTTTCCAGCTTCTAAATCACCTTCTTCTTCAAATAGTTTACTATCTGTAATAGTGTTATTTAAATGTTCAAAAATTGTTTTGTCGGTAGCCTCAGCTTTTGGAGCATCCCAAACTACTTTTACTTTTCTTGCTGCTTTGTTAGCAACTTCAGGATTAGAATGTAAAACTGCAACCAAATCTCCCTCTTCAACCAACTCAACCCCTTCAAAGATTGAAAGTTCAGCAGCGTTTACACTTATTTTTTTAGAACCAAAAACATCTGGTCTAACAACTGTAGCATACACCATTCCAGGTAATTTTATATCTCCAGAATATTGTGCTTTACCGGTAACTTTTGCAATAGCATCGGTACTAATTATTGGCTTTCCAATTATTTCAAAATCTGCCGATTTTTTAATTGTAGGTTTATTTTTTAGGGTTTCAACAATTTTTTTTCCTTTGGTAAGTTCAGCATATGTTATTTGAATTGTTTCGCTATGTTGAACATAAATAACTCCATTATTAGCAACTAAATTTTCAATTGGTTCTTGTAATTTTTCTGAAGCTAATTTCAATAAAATTTGACGAGCTTCGGCAGCAGCGGCTCTAATTACTGGGTCCGCAAATCTGGTAGTTAAAGATCCCCAAGTTCCAGCATCATACGGACATAATTCTGTATCGCCCATAATCATATCAACCATTTGTATAGAGACTTCTAATTCTTCAGCAACAACTTGCGCTAAGGAAGTAATAATACCTTGTCCCATTTCAATTTTACCCGTATAGCAATTAACTCTACCATCTTCTTTTATATGGATGTATGCATTAAAATCTAATTCATTTCCACTATTAGAAGTTTGGCTCCAACCTTGTAATAAGGACAATTCACTTAAAGAAAAAATAACTATAATTCCCTTCCCTAATGTCTTCAAAAATTTACGTCTGTCGTAAAATACAGGTTCATTAACATCGCTAAAATATAATTCGTTAATTTTATCAGGTCTCATATTTTTACTTTTTCGTTTAATTCTTTTGCTGCATTTAAAATAGCGTCAATAATTCTGTTATAAGAACCACATCTACATAAATTTTCTTCCATACCAATTAAAACTTCTTCTCTTGTTGGTGCTGGATTTTTTAATAATAAACCATAAGCATTTAGTATCATTCCAGGTGTGCAAAAACCACATTGAAGCGCATCAATTTCAACAAAAGCTTTTTGAATTGGATGTAATTCTCCGTTTGGCAACTGCATACCTTCAATGGTAATAATTTCCTTATTATCAACATCTTCCACTAAAATCATACACGATCTAGTGGCTTCATTATTAATTAAAACTGTACACGCACCACATTGTCCAATACCACATCCATATTTTGTACCTGTTTTATCTAAGTAGGTTCTTATAACTGTAAGTAAGGTTTCGTCTCCAAAAACTTCAACAGTTATAACTTCATTGTTTAATTTAAACTTTACAATTTTCTTCATTTTAATACAAGTATTTAAACTCATTAAATTTAACTAATTATTTATAAAAAAAATTTAGCTTTTGTAATTTATACTAATTATAAACTAAAATAACTTAGCTTTTTAATGAAAAATTGTAACTAATATAAGTTTTGACATACATATAGTTGTAAATTGTTATTATAAAACTTATAAAAACATTGTACCTTTAATACTTAATTATTAACCTTAAAATTTTTGAAAAATGATTGGAACGTATATTTTTATTTTTATTGTTGTAGTGCTTATTGCTTCTGGCTTATTTACTGTAAAACAACAAACAATTGCTATTATAGAGCGATTTGGTAAATTTCAAAGTACCAGAACGCCAGGTTTACAACTTAAAATTCCTATTATTGATAAAGTTTCCGGGCGTGTAAGTTTACGTGTACAACAGTTAGATGTAATTGTTGAAACAAAAACGAAAGATGATGTTTTTGTGCATTTAAAAATATCTGTTCAGTTTTTAATAAGACCAGACCACGTTTATGACGCTTTTTACAAACTTCAAAATCCGCATGAGCAAATTACAGCCTTTATTTTTGATGTTGTACGTGCAGAAGTTCCTAAAATGATTTTAGATGATGTTTTTGAAAAGAAAGAAGAAATTGCATTAGCCATTCAACGTGATTTAAAACAAGCAATGTTAGACTACGGTTACGACATTATTAAAGCGTTAGTAACTGATATTGATCCAGATGAAAAAGTGAAAATAGCTATGAACCGTATTAATGCGGCTGATAGAGAAAAAATAGCTGCGCAACACGAAGGAGACGCACAACGTATTTTAATTGTTGAACGTGCAAAGGCCGAAGCTGAAAGCAAACGTTTACAAGGTAAAGGTATTGCAGACCAACGTAGAGAAATTGCACGTGGTTTAGAAGAAAGTGTAGTGGTTTTAAACAGAGCAGGAATTAACAGCCAAGAAGCTTCTGCATTAATTATTATTACACAACATTATGATACTTTACAAAGTATTGGTTCTGACACAAGATCTAATTTAATTTTATTACCAAACGACCCAACTGCAGCCAGCGGAATGTTAAATGATATGGTTACTAGTTTAGTAGCAGCAAATACCTTAACTGAAGCTAATAAAACCATTCCTAAAAAACTTAAAGAATAATGATATTAACTACAACAAATACTATTGAAACGCATCCTGTTAAAAGTTATTTAGGAATTGTAACTGGAGAAACCATTATTGGTGCTAATATTTTTAAAGATTTTTTTGCAGGTATTAGAGATATTGTTGGTGGAAGATCTGGTTCATATGAAAAGGTTTTAAGAGAAGCTAAAGACACTGCTTTAAGAGAAATGGAAGCAGAAGCTTTAAAACTTGGAGCAACAGCAGTAATTGGAATAGATTTAGACTATGAAACTGTTGGTAAAAATGGTGGAATGTTAATGGTAACTGCTTCTGGTACTGCGGTTAAAATTTAATAAATACATTTTTAATACAAAAAAAACCTGTGAAATTCACAGGTTTTTTTGTTTAAATTTAATTGTAATAACTATTTTTTGTCGTCAATTTTTTTTTCTGAATCATTTTCATCCTCTTGAGAAGCTTTTTTAAATTCCTTAATTCCGCTACCAAGTCCTTTCATTAATTCAGGAATTTTTTTTCCACCAAATAATACTAATATTAATACTACAATAAGTATTACTTGTGGAGCCCCAATAACCCCTAAAAATATATAAATTGCGTTCATATTTTTAAATTTTAAAGTACAAAGATAGTAATTAATTCAAAACTAAAAGTAACTTTTATAAATCTTGCATTTATTTATGTTTTCTTTAAGAAAAATTAGCTTTATTAGATAATTTTAAACACATTTAAATGAAATTACCTAATAAAAAAATTAATTCATAGATTTTATAGTTCCTTTAACTATAGTTTTAGATTTTAAAACCTCAGGTGAACCTTTATATAAAATGGTTCCTCCAAATTGAGCTTTAGCATCTAAAATTTCTGAAGTATTAACTTCAGCAGTTGAACCCGCAGCAGATATTACTGTTGTTTGCTTACTTTGTAAATCAAATCCATAATAAATACCACCAGTATTTGCATCAATAGTTTGATTATCAGTACTTCCATTTAAAGTAATAATTCCTCCTGAAACTGTTTTAACAACTAAATATTTTATATTAACATCTAAATCAATTTTAGCACCTTCTTGTACTTTCACTTCTAAATGTTGTTGGTTTATTTTTTCATTTGAAATAATATGAGCACCTTCATTAGCATCTAAAGTTGCAATGCTATTGTTGTAATACAAAACAATTTTTACATTTTCTGCAATAAAACTTTCTGGAAATTTTAATCTAACTTTTAAAACTCCATTAGCATTTTTAATTGAAACATCATTTGCTTGTGATCCAGAAATTTCAATTTTTGAAGTATTAGATTTTACCAATTTAACAGTTAAACCATTAAATACTTTTAATTCACTAAAATTTCCTAAATTAGTTGTTATTGGTTCTTGTGCAAATAAAGTTGCACTTAAAAAAAATAGTAATACGGTTAAATTTTTCATTTTATAGTAGTTTTTAAGTAATAACTATTTTTAAAAGCAATAATTATGCCTTTAAAGTTAATTATTTACTAATTTTTTCTAATAAATTAAAATCTAAGTGTTTACGTTCTAAATCTGTATGTTTTACTTTTATTAAAACGTGATCACCTAATTGGTATAAATTTTTTGTTGATTGTCCAACAAGTGCATATTGTTTTTCATCGTATAAATAATAATCATCTTTTATTTCACGAATTCTAACCATTCCTTCACATTTATTTTCAATAATTTCTACATAAATTCCCCATTCAGTAACTCCAGAAATAACACCTTCAAACTCTTGATCTTTATGATCTTCCATATATTTCACCTGCATATATTTTATAGAATCACGTTCTGCTTTAGAAGCTAATTGTTCCATATCAGAAGAATGTTTACATTTTTCTTCATAACCTTCAGGTTTTGGAGATTTTCCACCATCTAAATAATGTTGTAACAATCTATGCGTCATAACATCAGGATATCTACGAATTGGTGATGTAAAATGACTATAATAATCAAAAGCTAAACCATAATGACCAATATTATCGGTTGTATAAACTGCTTTACTCATAGATCTAACCGCTAAAGTTTCAATCATATTAGCTTCACCAGTTCCGTGAACATCTTGTAATAATTGATTTAATGATGAAGAGGTTGTTTGCTTATTTTTAAGATCAATTTTATTTTTATAACCAAATTTACTTACAATAGTTTGCAGCGACATTAATTTATCTTCATCCGGTTCATCATGCACACGATAAATAAATGTATTTTTAGTAGGAACTCCTTTTTTACTACCAACAAATTCTGCCACTTTACGGTTTGCTAACAACATAAATTCTTCAATTAGTTTGTTGGCGTCTTTAGATTCTTTAAAAAACACACCTATTGGCTCTGATTTTTCATTTAAATTAAATTTAACTTCTACTCTATCAAAAGTAATGGCTCCTTGCTGTAAACGCTTTTTACGAAGAATTTTAGCAAGTTTATCTAATTTTAACACTGCTTCAACAATGGCTGGTTGTACCGTGTAAGATTCTCCAGTTATTGAAATTTCTTCTGAAATAATATTTGCTTTAGTTTCAATAATTTCTTGTGCTTCTTCATAAGCAAAACGTTGATCAGAATAAGTAACCGTTCTACCAAACCATTCATTTAAAACATGGCCTTTTTCATTCATTTCAAAAACAGCAGAAAAGGTTAATTTTTCTTCGTTAGGACGTAATGAACATACACCATTTGATAATACTTCTGGAAGCATTGGCACTACTCTATCTACTAAATACACTGATGTTGCTCTACTGTAAGCTTCATCATCTAAAATTGTTTTTTCTTGTAAATAATGTGAAACATCGGCAATATGAATTCCAATTTCATAATTTCCATTTTCTAATACTTCAAAAGACAATGCATCATCAAAATCTTTTGCATCCTTCGGATCAATAGTAAAGGTTAAATCTTTACGCATATCTCTCCTATTTTCAATTTCTGTTTTTGAAATTTCTAACGGAATTAAATCAGCTTCAGCTTCAACTTTTTCTTGAAATTTAAATGGTAATCCATATTCTAAAAGAATGGAATGTATTTCAGTTTCGTGATCACCTGGCATTCCTAAAATTTCTAAAACTTCACCAAATGGATTTTTAGAATTATCTGGCCAATCTGTCATTTTAACCAATACTTTTACACCATTTTCTGCATCTTTTAATTTATTTTTTGCTACAAAAATATCTGAATACATTTTAGAATCATCAGGAACAACAAAACCAAAGTTTTTATTGAGTTGTAAAACACCTACAAATTCTGTTTTTGCACGTTTAATAATTTCAACAACATCACCTTCTTCTTTACTACTATTTTTGCGATTATATTTATAAATTTTAACCGTGTCTTTATCTAAACCTCTGTTTAAATTACGGGCAGGAATGTAAATATCTTTTTCTAATTCTTCGCAAATAAAATAAGCATTTCCGTTGGTTGTAACATCTAAAATTCCAATATAGTATTTTGAAGCTGGCGCAATTTTAAATTTACCTCTTTCCGCTTCTTCTACTTTTTTCTGACCTTTTAATTCTTCTAATTTTTGTATAATTTGATTTCTACCAGACGCATCTGTAATTTCTAATTTTGAAGATAATTGTTTGTAATTGTAACTATTTGAAGGAGATTGATTTAATATTTTTAATATTTTTTTTGTTAAATCTTTAATTACGTTTCCTTTCTTTTTATAGATTTTTTTTCTTGTCGACATGTATTTCTTTTTAATATTACTCAAAAGTACAAATAATTACACTTCAAGTAAGTTAATTATACGTTATATAAATTTGTATTTGTATTTTGGTACACTTATTAAATTACTTTATAATGAGTACAAAATGGTTTATAGTTATAAATCCAACTTCAGGAAATGGCGCTTCAAAAAAGAAATGGCCAGCTATTTTTTCGGAATTAAATCATCAAAATTTTGAATTTGATTTTGTTTTTACTGAATATGAAAGACATTCTATAAAATTAGTTCAAAATGCTATAAAACAAGGTTTTACTAAGTTTATTTGTGTTGGTGGAGATGGAACCATTCATAATTTTGTAAATGCAGTTTTAGGGTTAAATCCATTAAATATTAAGGATATTAAAATTGGTATTATTCCAATAGGAACAGGAAATGATTGGGTAAAAACATATAATATTTCAAAAGATTTTAAAGAAGCTATTAAAATTATAAAAGCAGAAAAAACAATTATTCAAGACATTGGAAAATTACAAATTACAGATAGTAGTAAAGAAGTTTATTTTAATAATTTAGCTGGAATTGGTTTTGATGGTTACGTTGTTAACAAGGTTCATAAATATAAAAATTTAGGTTTTCTAGCTTATTTTACTGGCGCTATTGTTAGTTTAACCAGTTATAAAAAAAGTAATTTAGAGGTAACATTTAATAATACTATTTTAAAAGGTAAAACCTTAATGTTGTTAATTGGTATTTGTAAATACTCTGGTGGAGGAATGCAATTAACTCAAAATTCAAACGCTACCGATGGTTTATTTGATATTACCTTTGTTGATAATATAACTCTTTTAACACTTTTAAGAAATTTACGAGGTTTATTTAACGGTAACATTACAACATTAAACTGTGTTAAAAATTATAAAAGTGCTACAATAAAAATTACTGTATTAGATACACAAGAAACTTATATTCAAGCAGATGGAGAAATTATAGGCTCTGGAAATTTTACTGTTTCCATACTTCCAAAAGCAATACAATTTATAGTTGCTTAACTAAAAGTTAAAATTTTCTTAAAAAAAGTGTAACGTTTATTAAATTGTTTCGTCTATAGTATATAGAACAGCTTAGCAATGAAAAGGTTATATAAAATTACGTTACTATTTCTTATTATATTTTTAATTGGTATTTATATATCTATTAAAAGTATAAATAATTATTTTACTTCAGAAGATGAAATAGAAACTATTTCTGTTATTCCAAATACAACTAATAACGCATCTCAAGTTTTAGTTATTAACTTTATTAACATATAATATAATTATAAAAGAAATTTTAAAAATTTTAAAAAATATTTTTTGTTATTATAGCTTGTTAATATGTAGTATAAGTAGTTAATTTTAAATTTTGATTTATCAATAATAACATGTTACTAACAACTTATAATTATTTAAATACTTATTAATCAATAAAATTAAATAGTTTATTAACAACTACTAAAAAATTGCAATTAACCAGTTAATTGTATAAAAAAACAAGTTTACAATGTTTATAAACCGTTAAATTTATGTTAACAACTTATTGTAAAAATCTAACAAATAAATTTGGTGAATTGATGGAGGTTTTTGCATTAATCTTTTCTTTTCAATTAACAAAAAAAAGTTTTCTTTTTTAAGTATAAACTTATTGACAATTCAATAGTATTTAATGTTATTGTTAATCAACTAATTATAAATTACTATTAACAATGTCTTTTTTTACTGTTAATAACCGTGAATTTGTATTTTTGCAGTATAACTTATTAACAAAACAATATGATGACAATTGCAATTGGTAATGATCACGCCGGTACAGACTACAAATTTAAAATAATTAAACATTTAGAAAATAAAGGTATAAAAGTTTTAAACTTTGGAACCAATACAAATGAAAGTATGGATTATGCTGATGCCATTCATCCGGTTGCAAACGCTGTTGAAAGCGGAGAAGCTACGTATGGAATTATTATTTGTGGAAGCGGAAACGGTGCACAAATGACAGCAAATAAACACCAAGGAATTAGAGCTGGTTTGGTTTGGAATAATGAAATTGTTGAGTTAATACGTTTACATAATAATGCAAATGTGTTAGCAATTCCTGCACGTTTTGTATCGTTACAACAAGCTATTGGTTTTGTAGATATATTTTTAACTACCAAATTTGAAGGTGGAAGACACCAAAATAGAATAGATAAAATTCCAACTAAATGTTGTTAATTTTTTAAAAATGGGTTACAACCACGCACATCATCACCCAACGTTATCAGGTAAAAATTTATTACTATCCATAGTTTTAAATACAGTTATTACGGTTGCACAACTTATTGGTGGAATTATATCTGGTAGTTTAGCTTTAATTTCAGATGCAGTTCATAATTTCTCAGATGTTATTTCACTAATAATTAGTTATATAGCTAACTTATTAACACGTAAAAAAAAGCAAACAAAAAAATATACTTTTGGATATAAACGTGCCGAAATTATTGCCGCATTTGTAAATGCAGCTTCCTTAATTTTTATGGCAGTTTTTTTAGCTTTTGAAGCAATTAAACGGCTTTTTGAAACACAACATGAAATAAAAAGCGATTTAGTTATTTGGCTGGCAATTTTAGGAATAGCAGTAAATGGTTTTAGCGTTTTATTATTAAAAAACGACGCTAAAAATAACCTAAATATGAAGGCGGCATATCTTCATTTATTAACAGATATGTTAACTTCAGTAGCGGTTTTAATTGGTGGTTTATTAATGAAATTTTATCATATTTATTGGATAGACGCATTGTTAACACTTATAATATCTGCATATTTAATTTATATGAGTTGGAGTATTTTAATTACCTCCTTAAAAATATTAATGCTTTTTGCCCCAAAACATATTAAAATTGATGAAGTGGTAAGTGAAGTTTTAATTTTTAAAGGAATTAAAAATATACATCATGTTCATATTTGGCAATTAAATGATCACGATTGTCATATTGAAGCACATTTAGAATTTAGAGAAGATATAAAACTGTCTGATTTTGATGTTATTTGCGAGCAAGTTGAAGAAATGTTGTTAGATAAATTTCATATCACACATTGTAATTTTCAACCTGAATTTAGAAGAGATGATTTAAAAGATTTGATAAAACAAGATTAAAATGTTAGATGTTAGCGTTAAAAAATTTTCTGAAATTTCTTCCTCAGAATTATATGCAATATTACAATTACGAAGTGAAGTTTTTGTAGTTGAACAAGATTGCGTGTATCAAGATATTGATTATAAAGATCAAAAAGCACTTCACGTTTTAGGTTATAAAAATAAAAAAATAATAGCATACACACGTATATTTAAATCTGGTGATTATTTTAACGAAGCTAGTATTGGTAGAGTGGTTGTAGCACAAAATCAACGAAAATTTGGATATGGTTTTGTAATAATGCAACATTCTATTAAAGCTGTAAAAGAGTATTTTAATGAAACTATTATTAAAATTTCAGCTCAAAAATATTTAAAAAAATTCTACGAATCACTTAATTTTGAACAAGTTGGTGAAGAATATTTAGAAGATAATATTCCTCATATTCCAATGATTAAAAAATAAATTATGCAAAACCCTAAAGTTAAAATTAACAGTGTTGAAAATCTTTCAAGTAATTGGTACAAATTAGATAAAGTTAATTTTCAATACCAAACAAAAGATGGTAAATGGCAAAATCAATCTCGTGAAAGTTACGATAGAGGTGACGGTGCTGCAATTTTATTATACAATCCAACAAAAAAAACAGTTATTCTTACAAAACAATTTAGGATGCCAAGTTATTTAAATGAAAATGAAGACGGCATGATGATTGAAGTTTGCGCTGGTTTGTTAGATGCTGATGATGCATTAACATGCATAAAAAAAGAAGCCGAAGAAGAAACAGGTTATAAAATTAACAATCCTAAAAAAATATTTGAAATATATTCAACTCCAGGAGCTGTCACAGAAAAAATACATTATTTTATTGCTGAATATAATAATGAAATGAAGATGAATGAAGGTGGAGGTTTAGAAGAAGAAACCGAAGAAATTGAAGTCATGGAATTACTATTTTCTAAAGCTTTAGAAATGATTTCTACAGGTGAAATTTGTGATGCAAAAACCATCATTCTTCTTCAATATGCTAAAATTAATGAATTGTTATAATTACTTAATGCCTACCATTTCTTTGTTTTATTTTTAATCTAATTTCTGCAGAATCTTCAGATAATAAGAAGTTTTTAGTGCATTCTGGTAATGAAGTTAAAACATCTTTTAATGTGTCTTTTTTAATAGCATCTCTTATTTTTGACGCACTTATATAATCATTTTTACAAAAATCCTTATTTGCTGAAATTCTTTCACATTCAATCACTTCAATATTGTGTTTGGGTAAAATTTTATGCATTGCCGTATTATAGGCAGCTGTGGTTTCACAATAAGCCTCACAACCAATATATCTTTTTTTAATATTTAATACTGGCGCAATATATTCAACAAATATATTCACATCTATTTCCGCTTGTTTTTCTGAAATAAGGCTCCAAGATTCGTGTTTTAAAAAATAGTTAGGGAAAATAGCTCCAGAAACTATATACGGACCAGTAGCTAACATTTTAACATTTTTAAGGTGTGCAATACCCTCTTCTATTAATTTCCAACGTATTTCAAATGGAAATGCAGATAAATTTTCACTTACAACAAAAAGATAAACAAGTTCATTTTCTTCTGAAGCTTTTTCAATTAAGTAACGATGTCCAATTGTAAAAGGATTGCAATTAACAACAATGGACGCAATATTAGTAGTGGTTGTTTTAACTTTTTGTTTTTTTAAATGATGTTGATAATCTTTTATGGTTTTGTAACCAAATTCTAAAACAGAAAATAAAGGCTCAGCAGTTGCTATTAATGAATAGCCTAATGCTTGAAAAAGTTTTGCTGTGTCTGGCTTAGTATAAACAAAACATTGTTTGTGTTTCTCTAATGCCTTGTCTGCTAAATAAGTAACTATTAATGGAAATGCTGTAGAATCTCTAAATTCAGGAGCTACAATTACATATTTTAAAGTATTACCATTTAATGATCCTGTACCAACTATTTCATTATTAAGGTTATAAATTATCATTGTAATTTCCACATCTTCAGGTTTATAGTCAAAACCTAAAGAGTTTAAAAATGTCTTCAATAATTTTATATCTAACGGATTTTTTAAATCTAATAATTCTTGTCTAAAATCTGTATCTTCAAAAGTCATAGTTTTTCATTTTTTACAAAATGTAATAAAAGTGCTACTGATAATAAATCAGCAGAACCACCAGGTGATATATTTTTTGCTAAGCAATATTCGTTTAATTGAGTAAATGCAATCTTACTATCAATAGCTTTTTTTGCTAGCGTTTGAATGTGTATTAATGTTTCTAAATTACTTCTATGTAATATATTACTGTCGTTATTTACGGCCATAATTTGTAACAAACCGGTTTGTAATATGTGTTGAATTTCATGTTGATTTGTATATGAAAAAGAAGTCAAATTTTCTTCAAAATATGCTTGAGATTTATGAAATACACTAGGAAATCCTTGCTCAACTTCACCACGAACACCAGCGCCCATAATTCCGTATTTTACATATACTTTTTCACCATTGGTTATTGCCTTGTTAGTTGTATTTACTAACTCATTAGCTACCATATTTTTACAAATTTTCATGACCATTGCTCTAAATTCAGCATCATTATAACCCTCCTTTTCTGACACTAATTTTGAAATTGAAAATAATGAAACACCAAATAGAAATATAATTCCTTTATGTGTATTAATAGTATGAGTTGCCTCAAACATAGCTTTTTCTGCCCGCAAACCTATATGCCGAATTTGACCTAATACTTCTTCATATTTTCCTGAATAGTTATAACCCAGTAAACAAAATTCTTTTAAAAAAGGAGTTAATGAAGCTGATGAATTTAAAAATGTAAAAAAATTCATATCAGCATGAGAACCACTATCGTGAAAGCTAACTAAACCAGGTTTTGGACTTAATGAAATTTCATACAAAATTGCCTTTGTAGCAAAAGAAGTTAATTTATTTATAGTTAATTCTTTATTTTTAAATTCTAAATAATTGGATATTTCACTGTTTATTTTTTTTCTAAGCTCATCATATGTATGTCGTTTATTTCTCATACAAGAAATGGCTGAATATTCACCACAAAAATAACAAGGTTTCTTTTTACCTGAACTAATAGGCAACCCTTGTTCATTAAAAATATCAATATCAATAATCCTTCCTAAAAGGTGTGTTTCTTCAAAAGTTTCGGTTAACGCTTTAATTTTAATAATATCAATCGAAGAATTAGAAAAAGGAACAATAAAAAAATCGCCTGCTTTATGAGTTAAAACAATTTTTTTATTGTTTTGAACAACAATTCTGTTAGCTATTAAAAACGGTTTTAATTCATTTAAAACTTCATTAAAAAATGATGTTATAAACGGATTGCTTTTTGGATATCCGGGTATATTTAAAGATAAACTTAAAGTACACAGGTTATTTTCCACAAATTGATAACGCAACAATGCTCGGTTTTCACGAGCATCAAGTACGCTATCTAAAATTTCTTTTTTTTTATCCATTATTTTTTTACCTGACGAATCACATCAATGATGGTTCCGTCGCGATATTCAACAATACCCACAATTTTATCGGTGTATTCAACTTCTTTTACTTTTCCTACAATAGCTTCTACTTCTTCTTGTAAATCTTGTATTTTACGTACGTTAAGTCCTGCCTTTTTTAGGTTTTCTTCTAATTCTGGTTTTATAGGATTTACACATATTCCTCTTTCAGTCACTAATACATCAACTGTTTCTCCAGGTGTTACAACGGTATGAATATATTTTTTTACAATAGGCAAACGTCCACGGAACGACGGGCAAACAACTATTGTTAAGTTTGCTCCAGAGGCCGTATCGCTATGGCCACCAGAAGCGCCTCTAATAGTGCCGTCAGAACCAGTTATAACATTTACATTAAAATCTAAATCAATTTCTAATGCTCCCAAAACAACAATATCTAATTTATTGGTCATACAGCCACAATTGTATGGGTTTGCATATAATGCTGCTGGTATTTCAATATGATTGCTATTTTCCATAAGAGAACTAGAAACTGCAGCATCAAATGATTGTACATCAAAAATAGCATTAAACAATCCTTCATTCAACATATCAACAACGTATGATGTTACACCTCCTAAAATAAAACTTCCTTTTATTTTAGATTTTATCATTTTCTCACGAATAAACTTAGCCACCGCTAATGAAGCACCACCGGCTCCTACTTGAAATGAAAATCCGGGTACAAATAAACCTGAATGTTCTATAACGTCTGCCGCTATTTTTGCAATTCTTAAATCCATGGGAGATTTAGTAATACGCGTACTTCCAGTTGCAATTTTTGAAGCATCACCAATAGAGTCAACTTTCACTACATAATCAACAAAATTTTGTGTAATTGAAATAGGTATACAAGGATATTCTACCATAGTATCAGTAATTACAATTACTTGTTTAGCGTATCTCATATCAATACTTGCGTA
Source organism: Lutibacter sp. (assembly GCF_016342705.1). GTDB lineage: Bacteria > Bacteroidota > Bacteroidia > Flavobacteriales > Flavobacteriaceae > Lutibacter. The sequence continues at coordinate 243,364 of NZ_JAEINV010000004.1, forward strand.
ACCTAACGAACCAAATGCCGATTTTCCATGTGATCCTGTTGCATTTCCTTCTTCATCGGCTGCAGAAGCAGCAACTATTGCTAAATCTAAATTTATTTTCCCTGTATGTATGGCGCGTACTCTACCTCCGTGTGAATGGATGATTACAGGAATATCTAACACCCCTTCTGAAACTGCTTTTCCAATATCTCCTCGAATTCCAGATGACCATATTTTGGTAATAGTACCATCTTTCAAGTATTTGAGAATTGGGTTATGAACTTCATTTAATGAAGAAGAAGCCAACGTAATATTTTTAATACCCATATTGGCTAATATTTCAATAGATCTTACCAAAATATTATCCCCATTTCTAAGATGATGATGAAAAGAAACGGTCATTCCATCTTTAGGTGAAGTTTTTTTAATAGCCTCTTCTAAGGTTTCACATATTTTGCTTAGATGAGGTGTTTTTGCTTTATTTGGAGGTGGAATAGTTGGTTCATCCATCCATCCTTTTTTAAGTTTTTCCCAAGCACCAATAAACATATCTGTTTTTCCTATTCCTTCAATATACTCTGGAACTTCTCGACCTATTATATTTTTCATTCGTTTTTTTATTTAAATTGAATTAAAATCAATATTAGCTAATTCAAGAACTTGCGTTGCGCGCGTCATTATTGGTGCATCAATCATTTTACCATCAATGGCAAAAGCACCGATTCCTTCCTTTTTATTTTTCTTAAATTCCAATACAATTCTATATGCTTTTCTAATTTCTTCTTCAGTTGGCATATAAACATCATGAATAATATCAATTTGTCTAGGATTAATAACAGCTTTACCTGAAAATCCAATTTGTTTTGCGTATTCGGTATCTATACGTAACCCATCTTCATCATTAATATCAACAAAAACAGTATCAATGGCGTCAATTTTATTTGCTTTTGCTGCCATTACAATCATTTTTCTAGCCAAATCTATTCCAGAACCTTCTTTAGTGCTTTTAATATTCATATCAGCAGTTAAATCTTGTCCTCCAATTGTGATAGCATCCACTCGTTTTGAAAATTTAGCAATTTCAAAAACATTTTGTACTCCAAGAGCTGTTTCAATCATAGCATGAATTGTCATTTTATCATGTGGTAGATTGTGTTTATCTTCAATAGCTTCAATAATTTGGATGAGTTTTGCTAATTCTTCTACTGTTTCGGTTTTTGGATAACGAATTGCATCTGGTTGAAGTGGTGCTATTTCTTCTAAATCTTCCAAACCAAATGGTGTGTCTAAATGGTTAATTCTTACACATACTTCTGTATTGTAAAAATTGATGGATTTTAGCACATTTCTCACTAAAATACGAGCAGCATCTTTTTGATTTAAAGCTACGGCATCTTCTAAATCCAATAAAATACTATCGGCACCGTATATGCCACCTTGTTGCAGCATTGCTGGATTATTACCAGGAATATACAGCATTGTTCTTCTATTTTTTTTCACAACAAATATTATTTTATAAATATGTAATTATTATAGTGTTCCTTTTTGTAAATCACAGGCTCTCATAATGGCAGTTTCTAACCGAGCATTAATTGTAGGTTCTAGAGCTCCTTTATCTTTTACTATTAAATGAATATCGGTAATGTTATATTCATCTAATTTATCTAAAATAAGTTTTGCAATAGCATCTCCAAATTCTAACATTACAGAGGAGTCAATTTCTATATTTCTACCTGATTTTTCAACAACAGGTTCAATTAAAACAATGATATCACTCGATTCAAATGACCCGGATTGTGCTTTTTTAATAATTTTCATAATAATTTTAAATTAATTAAATCATTACCAATGATTTAAATATTTTGTAAATATGTTTTTAAGGTACTTATTGGTTTGTTTAATTTAATAATTATTAAATAGTTATTTTAAACCTAGAATTAATTATAAACCTTAAATCACAACAAAATTAGGAAGTTGTTTTTGTTATACAATGGATTTTTTAATAATTGGAACGATTTATAGTATACGCATTAAGATGTAGAAAACATGTATTTAATAACAATAAGTAAAGCTTATAACTATATAAAAGTTTCGTTGAAAGTGTAAAAAATTACATATTTTATTTAATTAATAAACCCATTATGTAAATAGTTTAATAAAACGGCATTAAAGAACAATACAAATAGCACTTAATTAACAAATTGATAAGTACTATTTTGAAAATAGAATTACCTACTTTTGAATGATTAAAACAATAAGTAATTATTTAAGAAAAATATAATTAAAAGTGAAATTTTCACTTCAACATAAAATAAAAGAAAATGGAAGTAAAAGGTAAAAAAGCCATTATTACAGGTGGAAGTAGAGGACTTGGAAAAGCGACAGCAATTGAATTTGCTAAACTAGGAATTGATGTGGCAATTACTGGTAGAAATGAAAAAAGTTTAAAAGAGACCGTTGCTGAATTAAAAGTGCTTGGTGTAAATGCCGCGTATGAAGTTTTTGATGTAGGAAATTATGATGAGGTTAAAGTTGGAATAAAAAATATTATTTCAAATTTAGGAACTGTAGATATATTAGTGAACAATGCTGGTATTGCCGCTTTTGGTACTTTAAATGAAATGGATGCAACACTTTGGGAAAACATTATTAAAACCAATATTTTAGGAATGTATTACGTCACAAAAGAAGTGCTTCCGTATTTAATTGAAAAAAATGAAGGTGATATTATCAATGTTTCTTCCACAGCAGGATTGAATGGAAATGCAAGTACTTCGGCTTATTCTGCTTCAAAATTTGCAGTTATTGGGTTGTCGCAATCTTTAATGAAAGAAGTGCGTAAAAACAATATTAGGGTAAATACTTTAACACCAAGCACCATTGCTACCGATATGGCGTTGGAATTAGGAATTACGGATGGAAATGAAGAAAAAGTATTACAACCAGAAGATTTTGCTCAATTAATTGTCGCTGGTTTACAATTACCAAGACGCGCTATGATGGCAAACGCTTCTTTATGGTCTACAAATCCGTAATTAAACATACAAAGCTCAAATAATTAAAACCAAACAAATGTGCAATTTAATGACAGTTGTTTGGTTTTTGTTTTTTTAACAAATAGCTCAAAACATTATATTTGTAAGGATTTGGAACTATTATATTTTGAAAATAGATTTTTAAAACAGCTATATAAATGACCATAGAAAATTTGGTAGGCACTTATAAAATTATTGGTAGTAACCAAGACGCAACTGAAAATACCTATAAAGGAACACTCACTTTATCTATTGATAGCAACAAAAGAATAATTGCTAAATGGTTCATAAATAATGAACAAGAACAAATTGGAACTGGGTTTTTTAAAAACAACATTTTAGTAATCAACTTTTGTTATCAATCTGAAGATAATTACACCTATAAAGGAGTGGTTGTTTATCAATGTATTTCCGATGTAATTTTAGATGGTTTTTGGTCAGAAAAACACGGAAATCCACTATATTTAGGTACAGAACGCTGTTTTAGAATTACAGATCAAAATGAATTACTAAATTAAATAATAGCGTATGCAATGTCCTTGTAATATAGATGCAACATATAGTGATTGTTGTCAAAAAGCACATCAAAATATTGAATCAGTTCTTTCCGCTCAAGCATTAATGCGCTCTAGGTATAGCGCATTTGTACTGGCAAATATTGATTATTTACAAAAAAGTCACCATAGTAAAACAAGACCTTCAAAAAAAGAGAAAAGAGATATTGAAAAATGGACAAAATCTGTAAAATGGTTAAAATTAGAAGTTTTAAAAACCACAAAAGGTACCACAACTGATGCTGAAGGAACTGTTGAGTTTAAAGCCTTTTTTATGGAAAATGGATCAATTAATGTGATTCACGAAAACTCAAGTTTTTCTATTGAAAATAACCATTGGGTATATGTTGGTGCACAAGAGTAAATCAATTATAAAAATCTAGATTTTATTTTTCAGATACTTTAATTACTCTTTCCACAGTATCTAATTTAGATAGTGTTAAACGCACAATACTATCCACTTTTGCAACTAAATCATGCGGAACACTTGCTTTAAGCGACACTAAATCTCCTTTTACTAAATTGTAAATAGTGCCATTTACGCCAAAATCTATAGCGCCTTCAAAAATTTCAACAGTAATTGGGAAAGATGTTTTATGCTCTTTCATTACCTGATTTTTTTGCATTAAAACTCTAATTTCTTTCGTAGTTTCTGTTTCAAATAATACGGAGATTGAAGGTTTTGTATCGTTGTAAGTAATATTTTCTGATAATGATGATTTTTTCTTAAGTTACTATTTTAGAATTACCAACCTCTATATTTTGGAGGTTCTATAGTGTTTAAATTTAAATAAACGATTAATTGACCACGATGATGTGTTACGTGATCTTGCAACAAATTTAAGATTTGTAATTTACTTTTTGGTCCAGCAAAAAACTCAACTTCCGTTGATAATTCTTCTAAAGGTACATTTTTAATAATTTCAGCAACATTATCAAAAGAAGCAGTTAATTGGTTTATGATTTCTTCCTTTGATTTTGCCGCTGTTTTTTCTAATTTTTCACCCTTAAAATATGTAGAACTTAACCAATCCATATTTCCTTTTATATGAATCAATTGTTCTTGAAAACTCATTTGCCGTTCTGTTGGTTTATAGTTGTATAAATCTTCAGGCATAGCCTCAGCAAGCTCAACTAAATAGTTTTTAGAATTTTCCCACTTTAGTAAAAAAGCAGTTAAAACATTATTTTGAGCAGTTAAATTGGAAGTATTGATAGTTATAATCACAAAAATTAAACATATTTTTTTCATATTAAGAACGGTTGATAGATTTATATGCAAACGCTAAATATACTCAATACTTTTTTATATTTTAGCAACCAATAAATTAATTCATTTTATAAAGATTATGGCAGAAGATAAAGAAAAAGCAGCAAAATTAAAATCGTTACAACTTACATTAGATAAATTAGATAAAACATACGGGAAAGGAACGGTAATGAAAATGGGCGATGTGGCCATATCTGACATAGAAGCCATTTCTACAGGTTCATTAGGATTAGATATTGCTTTAGGTGTTGGAGGTTATCCGAGAGGAAGAGTAATTGAAATTTACGGACCAGAATCTTCGGGTAAAACAACATTAACATTACACGCTATTGCAGAAGCACAAAAGGCTGGTGGAATTGCAGCTTTTATTGATGCAGAACACGCTTTTGACCGTTTTTATGCTGCAAATTTGGGAATAGACGTTGATAATTTAATTATTTCTCAACCAGATTATGGTGAGCAAGCTTTAGAAATTGCAGATAATTTAATTAGCTCTGGAGCCATTGATATTGTGGTAATTGACTCTGTAGCAGCATTAACTCCAAAAAGTGAAATTGAAGGAGAAATGGGTGATTCTAAAATGGGATTACACGCTCGTTTAATGTCGCAGGCCTTAAGAAAATTAACAGGAACCATTCATAAAACAAATTGTACAGTTATATTTATCAACCAGTTACGTGATAAAATTGGCGTTATGTTTGGAAATCCAGAAACTACAACTGGTGGTAATGCACTTAAATTTTACGCATCTGTTCGTTTAGATATCAGAAGAAGAACACAAATTAAAGATGGTGAAAAAGTAATAGGAAACAGTACTAAAGTTAAAGTTGTTAAAAACAAAGTAGCTCCACCATTTATGACTGCGGAATTTGACATTATGTATGGTGAAGGTATTTCTAAAGTTGGTGAAGTTTTAGATTTAGGTGTTGAGTTTGGAATTGTTAAAAAAAGCGGTTCTTGGTTTAGTTATGGCGAAACAAAATTAGGACAAGGGAGAGATGCTGTAAAAGCATTAATAAAAGACAATCCAGAATTGGCCGAAGAATTAGAAGGAAAAATTAAAGAAGCTATTAAAGCGCAATAAAAGTAAAAAAATCTTAAAATAATTTAAAAGGAAATAGCGAACGAACTATTTCCTTTTTTTATGAAAGTTAACTTCTTATAAATAAAGTAATTATAAAATTCTCAACTTATTTGCGCAAATCCTTTTGAATACCATTTAAAAGGTTATTTTTGACGAAAATTATATGTTATTTTGGATATAAAACCCGTTAGATTATTACTTGGAAGAACTGATATTGTAGACTTCCCTAAACTAGATTTAGAAGGAATTGATATAAAAGTAGATACAGGAGCATACACATCAAGTTTTCATAGCCATAGTATTGAAGTGGTTGACAATACTTTAAAATGTCAATTTTTAGATCCTAAACATGAAAAATATCACAAAAAGTATTTCATATTTAAAGATTTTACCCAAAAAAAAGTGAAAAGTTCTAATGGAATAGTTGAAACCAGATTTACCATTAAAACAGAAATACTCATATTCAATAAAATTGAAGAAATTGAATTAACTTTAACAGAAAGAGGTTCAATGAAATATCCCGTGTTGTTAGGAAGAAAATTTTTATCAAAAAAATTTATTGTTGATACCGCAAAGAAAAATTTATCATTTAAAAAAAAATTAAAATATAACATTACCTAAAGATGAAAATTGTTATTTTATCAAGAAACCCTAAATTATATTCAACCACTAGACTAGTAGAAGCTGGGAAACAAAGAAACCATGAAATAATTGTTGTAGATCATTCAAAATGCGACATTATTATTGAAAGAAAGAAGCCAGCCATTAGGTATAAACACGAATTACTAACAAATGTTGATGCTGTAATACCAAGAATTGGTGCTTCGGTTACTTTTTACGGAACCGCCGTTGTACGCCAATTTGAAATGATGAAAGTTTTTACCGCTGTTGAATCTCAAGCATTAATGAGATCAAGAGATAAACTAAGAAGTTTGCAAGTATTATCTAGGGCTGGATTAGGCCTTCCAAAAACAGTTTTCACTAATTATTCTAAAAACATTAGAGATGTAATTGACAGTGTTGGAGGAACACCTTTAGTTATTAAATTATTAGAAGGCACACAAGGCTTAGGAGTTGTTTTAGCTGAAACTGATAATGCAGCTGAATCTGTTTTAGAAGCATTTAACGGATTGAAAGCACGTGTAATTGCACAAGAATTTATTAAAGAAGCAAAAGGAGCAGATATTCGTGTTTTTGTTGTTGATGGAGAAGTTGTTGGAGCCATGAAAAGACAAGGGAAAGAAGGAGAGTTCAGATCTAACTTACATAGAGGAGGTTCAGCAGAAATTATAAAATTATCTATTGATGAAAAAAATGCGGCTTTAAAAGCTGCTCGTGTTATGGGACTAGGTGTTGCAGGTGTAGACTTATTACAATCGGCCCGTGGTCCACTTATTTTAGAAGTAAATTCTTCGCCAGGTTTAGAAGGTATTGAATCTGCTACAGGTGTTGATATTGCAGGTAAAATAATTCACTATATTGAAAGACATGTTGATGTAGACTAAAAATTTGAATTCCTATGAAAATACTCAACAGAAAAATTGGGCTTGGAGAATCTGTACAGATTAAAATGGATTTTGCTAGGTTAAATACGCGCTCAAAAATTGAAGTGCCTATTATTGTTGAACGCGGTAAAAAAGAAGGTCCTTGTATTTTGTTAATTGGAGGTATTCACGGCGATGAAACTAATGGTGTAGAAATTGTTAGACAAATTGTAGCAAAAGGATTAAACAAGCCAGAAAGCGGAACAGTTATTTGTATTCCTTTGTTGAATGTTTTTGGATTCATAAATCAAACACGTGCTTTTCCTGATGGAAGAGATTTAAATCGTGTTTTTCCTGGTTCAAATACAGGTTCTTTAGCAAGTAGATTTGCCTATCATTTAATGAAGGAAGTGATTCCTCACATAGATTTTTGTATAGACTATCATACAGGTGGCGCACAGCGTTTTAATTATTCTCAAATTAGAATTGATGAAGGCTGTGAGGAAACATTAAAACTCGCTAAAATTTTTGCATCTCCGTATATTGTTTATAGTAAAAGTCCGGAAAGAACCTTTAGAAAATCTATTACTAAATTAGGTAAAAAAGTATTGTTATTTGAAGGTGGAAAATCGTTGAATTTAGATAAAAATGTTACAAAATCTGGAATTCAAGGTGCAATTAATGTAATGCATCACATTGGCGTACGTAATTTTTCTTCACAAATTTCTCATGAAAAATCTGTTGTAATTACAAGCTCAAAATGGATAAGAGCCAAACATTCTGGAATGTTTAGATCTTCTGTAAGTGCTGGTCAAAAAGTGGAAAGAGGGATTAAATTAGGAAGTATTTCTGATCCTTTTGGAGATTTTGAAAGTAGTTTTAAAAACTCTCAAGAAGGCTATATTTTAAACTCAAATCATTCACCAGTTGTAAATCAGGGTGATGCTTTATTTCATATAGGTTTCGAATAAATAAGTGTTAAAAGTAGAAAACATATCATTTGGCTATACTTCAAAAGAAGTATTAAAAAACATAAGTTTTTCCGCAAATAAAGGTGATTATATTGCTGTTATTGGCGAAAGCGGTTGTGGAAAAAGTACGTTGTTAGAGATTATTTATGGCTTACTTCATATAGAAAAAGGAGTAGTTTATTGGAATGATAAAAAGCTTTTAGGTCCTAATTTTCGCTTAATTCCAGGCGAGGATTTTATGAAATATTTACCGCAGGATTTCGATTTAATGCCGTATATAACTGTTGAAGAAAATATTGGTAAAAACATTTCAAGTTTAGATCCAAATAAATTAAAACGCATTAAAGAATTGTTAGAAGTTGTTGATATGAGCGACTTTTTAAAAACGAAGGTTAAAAACCTTAGTGGTGGACAAAAACAGCGTGTAGCTTTGGCAAAAGTGATAGCCAAAGAACCCGAAGTTTTATTGCTTGACGAACCGTTTAGCCATATAGATAATTTCAGAAAAAATAAACTACGAAGAGATTTATTTCGCTATTTAAAATCTAAAAATGTTTTATGCATTGTGGCAACTCATGATGCCACCGATGCGCTTTCTTTTGCGGACGAAATTTTGGTAATTAGAGATGGCAAATTAATTGCTAAAAATACACCAGAAGCTTTATATAATAAATTAACAAGTGAATATATTGGTTCTTTTTTTAATGAAGTAAATGAAATTTCTAACAGTGTCATAAATCCAAAATCAAGATCTAAAAAATCGATTTTATTATACCCTAATCAAATACAATTAGTTGAAGATTCTCTACTAAAATCGACGGTTATAACTTCTTATTTTAAAGGAAATCATTATTTAATTGAGGCTGATTTAAATGGAAAAATCATCTTTTTTGAACATTTTGAAAAGTTAAAAATAAATTCGGAAATTTGCTTAAAACTAATTAAATAGTTACAACTTAAAGTGCTTATATTTTATTAAATAAATACAACCAAAACAAATGAAAATAGCTTTTATTGGATTAGGAATTATGGGAGGCAATATGGCTTCGAATTTAGCAAAAAACAACTTAAACTTAACCGTTTATAATAGAACTCCAAAGAATTTTGAAACTTTTGGAAATTCAACTGTAACCATTGCAGATTCGATTGAAAATGCTGTAAAAGATGCTGACGTTGTTTTTAGTATGTTATCTACACCTCAAGTTGTTGAAGAAGTCTTTTTTGGTGCGAAAGGCGCGCTTAAATCAATGAAAAAAAACGCCATTTGGGCAGATTGTACTACTGTAAATCCGTCATTTAGTATTAGTGCTTTTGAAGAAGCAAATAAATATAATATTAGATTTTTAGACACGCCAGTTTCAGGTTCAAAAATTCCTGCAGAAAATGCTGAATTAATTTTCCTTGTTGGTGGAGAAGAAAAGGCACTAAATGAGATTCAGCCATATTTAAATATGATGGGAAACAAAGTGTTGCACATAGGTGAAATTGGTAAAGGAGCATCGTTTAAAATGTTGGTAAATATGATGCTAGCTCAATCTATGCTTGTTTTTTCAGAAGCCATATTATTGGGTGAAAAAATGGGAATTTCTAAAGATTTCTTATTAGATACAGTTCCTAATTTAATAGTTTCGGCTCCGTTTACAAAATCAAAGGCGCAAGCAATTAAAAGCAATAATTATGATGTACAGTTTCCGTTAGAATGGATGCATAAAGATTTACACTTAGCTGCTATAACTGCGTATGAAATCAATCAACCATTATATTTGGCAAATCTTGCAAAAGAACTTTATGCCAGCGCTAACCAAAACGGAATGGGAAGAGATGATATGTCTGCTATTTATAAATTTTTAGAATTAAAAAAATAGTGCAGTTTAATTTAATAGATTTCTGATTAAGTAGAAATCTATTAAGTTTATGTAAAAATTAAACTCCGGTAGATCCAAATCCGCCTGCACCACGTTCGGTTTCACTTAAAACTTCAACTTGTTGCCATTCTGCACGCTCGTGTTTTGCAATTACTAATTGTGCAATGCGTTCACCATCATTTATAATGAATTCTTCATTAGATAAATTCACTAAAATCACGCCAATTTCACCTCTATAATCTGCATCAACAGTTCCAGGAGCGTTTAAAACTGTAATTCCTTTTTTTGCTGCGAGTCCGCTACGTGGACGTACTTGTGCTTCTGTACCAACCGGCAAAGCAATAAATAATCCTGTTTTTATAATAGCTCTTTCTAACGGTTTTAAAGTGATAGCAGCATCTATATTTGCGCGTAAATCCATTCCTGCAGAAGCAATGGTTTCGTAATTTGGTAATTCGTGTTTAGATGTGTTGATGATTTGAATTGTCATTTTTTAATTTATTTTATGTTGTAAAGCCAGGAAACTACTCCTTTAAATTCACTACTCCAAAAAGCTTCATTATGTTTTCCTTCTGGATTAATTTTAGTTCTTAAATTTCGTTGTTTAAATCCTGTTTTTAGTAATAATTTTTCCATTTTTTGAGTGTCCGAATCCATATTTTCTCCTTCTTTTCCACCCACTAATAAATATAGTTTTTGATTGTTAACTTTTCCATATTCTTCAGTAAACTTAATTACTTCATCAGAAAACCAAAACGAGGTTGATAAAGCACCTATTTTACCAAAAACGTTTGGATATTTTAACCCTCCGTAATAAGATATTAATCCACCTAAAGAACTTCCAATTAAACCTGTATATTTTTGTTGTGGTTTTGTTCTGTAATTTTTATCAATATAAGGTTTTAAAGTATTTACAATAAAATTGATATAAATATCACCTTTTCCGCCACCATATTTTTGGTGTTCCCAAGGTGTGTATTCGTTAATGCGCTCTTCACCACCATTTTCAATTCCTACCACAATAAATCCTTTGTTGGTTTTTTTATAAATTTCATTTAAAGTTTCATCAACGTTCCATTCACCAGCATACGAGGTTTTTGCATCAAATAAATTTTGAGCATCATGCATATAAATTACAGGAAAGTTTTTAGATGAAGAATGATAATTTGGCGGTAAATACACCCAAATTTTGTGACTAATTGTATTTAATTCAGGAATTAAAAATTCTTTTTCAATGATTGAAACATTAGAAGAAGCTGTAGAATTATTTTCTTGTGAAAAACATACAAAAACAGTAATAAAAGTGATGAAAAAAGGTAAAAAATATTTCATGTTTTTTGAGTATTTAACCAACTAATTGCAGCGCTTTTGGTTGCAAATATTTCGAATTTATAATTATTGGTTTTAGCTAATTCTTTATATAAAACTGTTAAAACTGTATTGTGTGGATTATCAACAATTATTGCACTGATAAGGCTTTTGTATTTTTTTAAAGTGTTATTTTTTTCTACCACAATATAATTTAAATCTTCAATAGAAAAATTAAATACAGCATTTCTAGTATCGGAAATAATTTTTAAAATTCTTGGATACTGTTTATTATTTTTTGTTGCAATAATGTAATTTACAACATCAGTTAAAGTAACACTTTCAGAATAAATTGTTTCCAAAATATTAGTTGTTGTATTAAACTTTTCGTGAATCATAATTACTTCTTATTTTTTTTAATAATGCTTAATATTTCTTTTTTTTCATTCTTAAAAATCAGTAAACTAAATATTATTACTGAGGAAAATGACACTAAATAATTATCTCTAAAATAAACAAATGAAATATATGAAATTACTATAGAAGCAATTAAATATGAACCAGACTTTTTTAAATTATATGGTACATTGTAGTATTTTAATCCATAAAAATAGGAGATAACCATCATACTTCCATATGCTGCTAAAGTTGCCCAAGCCGATGCTATAAATCCAATTTTTGGAATTAGAACTATATTTAAAATTATGGTAATGATTGCACCAAAAATGGAAAAATACATGCCGTAACGTGTTTTATCGGTTAATTTATACCAAACTGCAATATTATGATAAATTCCTAAAAACAGATTTGCTAATAATACAATTGGAACAATTGCAATAGCATCCCAATAGTCAGAATTTTTTATAAATAACAGTTTAATAACATCAATAAAAGCTACAATTCCAACAAAAACTAACGAACCAACAATTATAAAATAGTTCATAATTCTGGCATAGGTTTCTTTAGCGTTTGCTTTATCCGCATAGTTAAAAAAGAAAGGTTCTGCACCTAACCTAAAAGCCATAATGTATAAATTCATAAAAATAGCCAACTTATAACACGCACTATAAATTCCCATAGTGCTTTTATCTATTAATTGCCCAATTAAGTATTTATCTAGATTTTCATTAATTGTATAAGCAATTCCTGCAACTGCAATTGGCCAGGCATATTTGAACATTTTTTTAAACAGAATAGTGTTAAAACTCCATTTAAATTTAACTAAATAAGGAAGTAATAAAAGTAAAGAAACTGCGCTACCTACAATATTTGCAATAAAAATAAAATTAACAATATCGGTACTGTTATACATAGAAACTAAAAATGCTGGAACCGATTTTCCTTCAGTAATAAAATCTGGAATAAAACGCAAAAACACAAGGTTAATGAATACAATAATTCCAACATTTAATAACTTTATAATAGCGTATCGTATCGGCCTATTTGCTGCACGTAAATAAGCAAAAGGAACCACAGAAATAGTATCTATCACTAAAATTCCTATAAATAACTTAAACTGTAAAACGTTGTTTGAAAAATCAAATAACCGAATAAACTCGTTTGAAAAAATAAAAGCACTTGCTAAAAATACAATAGAAGCACTAAAAACACTTATAAATGAAGTTGAAATTATGGCGTCTTTTTTTTCTTCGGCTTTATAAAATCTAAAAAAAGCAGTTTCCATACCAAATGTTAGTAACACGGTAAATAAAGCAATCCAAATATAAAAATTGGTATTCTCGGCGTAGTTATTAGTTGGTAAAGCATCTGTATGAACACGCACAAGCAAAAAGTTGATAACTCTTGGTAAAACGGCTGCAATTCCGTAAATTATGGTGTCTTTAAAAAATCTTTTAAGTGTACTCAAAATTGAATAAAAGGTGTTTTTTATAAAAGCATAAAAGTACAAAAGTTACTATTGAATTCAATAAAAATATTTGAAGGATATGTTATCATAATTTTAAGATACATTTAATTTAGATTTTTTACTTTTGAATTTTAAAACCTTATTTATGAGTAATAACCCAAAAGTTGCAGTTTTTGGTAGTGGAAGTTGGGCAACGGCTATTGTTAAAATGTTGTGTGAAAACCTAGACCAAGTTGGTTGGTATATTAGAAAAGAAGCTACATTAGAATATATAAAAGAAAATGAACACAACCCAAATTATTTAAGTTCAGCAGAATTTTCAGTTAAAAAACTGAACTTATCTAGTGATATTAATGAACTGGTTGAGTATGCGGATATTTTAATATTTGCAATTCCTTCCGCTTTTTTAAAAGCAGAATTAGATAAAATTACAGTTGATTTTTCTTCAAAAATTGTGTTTTCAGCCATTAAAGGAATTGTTCCTGAAAGTGGATTAATTGTTGGTGAACATTTCCACAAAAATTACAACATTCCGTTTGAAAATATTGGTGTAATAACAGGTCCGTGTCACGCAGAAGAAGTTGCCATGGAGCGTTTATCATATCTAACCATAGCGTGTCAAGATGCTAAAAAGGCTAAAATAATGAGTAAGTTTTTAGCTAGTAATTATATAAACACAAAAATTTCTGACGATATAATTGGAACTGAATATGCCGCAATGCTAAAAAATATTTATGCAATTGCCGCAGGAATGGCGCACGGATTGGGTTATGGAGATAATTTTCAATCGGTTTTAATGTCTAATTCTATTCGGGAAATGAAACGTTTTATAAAAAAAGTTCACAAAATGAAACGTAACATTAACAATTCAGCCTATTTAGGAGATTTATTGGTTACAGGTTATTCAGTGTTTAGTAGAAATAGAATGTTTGGAAATATGATTGGAAAAGGATACACCGTAAAAAGTGCTATGATGGAAATGAGTATGATAGCCGAAGGTTACTACGCTGCAAAAAGCGCGTATTTGTTAAACGAAAAAAACAAAGCAAAAACTCCAATAATTGATGCTGTTTATGATGTGTTATACTTAAATAAAAATCCTAAACAAGTTTTTAAAAAATTAACAGAATTATTAGATTAATAGTTGATTTCTAGCATTTATTTAAAGGTAACTTTTAATAAAAGTTACTACTTTTTGTATTTTGCATTGAAATAATTATACCTTTGTGCTTTAATTTATTTTTTAACAATGAAAAAAGGTACAGTAAAGTTCTTTAACGAATCTAAAGGTTTTGGGTTTGTAACAGAAGACGGATCAAAAACAGAATACTTCGTTCACATTTCAGGTTTAATAGACGAAATCAGAGAAGGTGATGCAGTAGAATTTGATTTAAAAGAAGGTAAAAAAGGTTTAAACGCAGTAAGTGTTAGAGTAATTTAAGTATTATCCAAACTTTTGAGTCGTCCTAAAATAGGTTGACGATTATTAAAAAAATTAATGAAAACCTGTGAAGATATCTTCACAGGTTT